>JAFEEG010000045.1 GCA_018241225.1 Pseudomonadota bacterium | reverse complement strand
GCTCCTTTACGCCGGAAGGTGACAGCCCAACTCGGCCACCACCGTGGTGGCTGCCACCAGGTCCAGACCGCGCAGCGTCATCAGCGCGTGCACTACCGCCAGCATGCGCCAGCTCTCGATCTGCTGTGCCAGGGCCTCGGTCAGGCGTCGCACACGCGCATCGGCCTCGCTGACCGCCTGGCGGTATTCGGTGAACGCAATATTCTGGGCCGGATGCTCGAAGCCCAGATCGGCCAGATAGCGTTCGTGGGCGGCCGTCCACGACGTCTTGCCGGTGTAGCGGCGCCCGTGGCGCAGCAGCATCGCCTTGAGTTGCTGGCGCGCCCTCAGCCGCGCCTTCATGGCATCCACCCGGGCACGACACAGATCGCGGATGGCCTCATCGCATTCGTCGGGCACGTTCACCGTCGTCAGGTCGCCCGAACGCGCCAGCGCGGCCAGCTTCAGCGCGTCGCGCCGATCGGTCTTGATGCGCTCTCTCGGCTTGCGCGCAATCAGCGAAGGCGCCACCACCTCGCAGCGGTAGCCCTTGGCGCGTAGTTCGCGCACCAGCGTGTAGCCACAGGGCCCGGCCTCGTACACGATCAGCAGCGTCGCGGGCTCGCCCAGCTTGCCCAGCGCCTTGAGCAGCTCGCTCAGGCGAGCCCCGACCGTGCCGACAAACCGTGGCGCCTCGCGCCCGGCGTGCGCCACCGCGATCGCCTTGGACTGTGCATGGACATCCAGACCCACAAAAACCGTGCTAACTTCTTCCATGTCTGCCTCCTGTTGCAAAGCTGCAGACCACACCCTCGGGTGTTCTGCATGTGGCTCGGCGCACCCCGCGGTGCGCAACCCACGGTACTCCTGCAGAGGCAGACCTACCCAATTCCGTTAGCCCGCCTCCGAGGACGGGCCATCATGTCTAGTGAGCCTGGCGATCCATGCAGCGACGCAAATGGTTGCGGGCGCCAGGAAGATGGTCAACGGCGCCCGAGGCTGCGCCGTTGTGCAGGGGCCATCCGGTCGTTCGGGAGGCTTTCGAAAATCTACATCCAACAGGAAATCTCATGAAGAAGCTCGTCGCAATTGTCATCGCCATGTTCGCAGCAGCCGCTTGCCTGCAGGCATCGGCCGCCACCACCCACAGCAGCACGGGCGCCCACAAGTCGACCTCGTCGACCAAGCACAAGAAGTCTTCTTCGCACAACAAGAGCGCCAAGAGCGCCAAGCCTGCTGCCAAGGCAGCTTGAGCTTTACTTGCATCCGACAAGAAAAATGCCCGCGATATGCGGGCATCTTTCATTTCACTTTCAGTTTTTCGCGCGCGTGGCCTCAGACGCGTATACGGCCATCGCCCGTGATCATCGACAGCTCGACGAACTTCGAGGCGACGTGATTTTTCGGTGAGAAGGCGACGTCGAAGCCGCCGAACTGCAGGCGATCGATGCTTTCCAGTCCGGCAATCAACCCGTCGCGCGAAGCGGCTCGGCCCGGCGCGCGGCGCAGCCCCTCGGACAGTACCTTGGCGGCCAGGTAACCCTCCAGGCTGGAATAGTTGATGCTGCCCGTTCCGGCGTTGCGCACGGCCTCGGAAAACTCGCGCGTGATGGCGTTGGCCGAGTTGTAGGGCGAGGGCATCACCTGCGACACCACCACGCCGGCGCCGTCCTTGCTCAGTTCGTCGGCCAGGGCTTGAGTGCCCACGAAGGACACGTTGTAGAAGGTGCCGCCATAGCCCGCCATAGCCCGCCTTACGCGCCTCGCGAATGAAGGCGGCGCAGGACTTGTAGGCGCTGATCTGCACCACAGCGTCGGGTCGTGCCGCCACCAGGGACTTCACCGCCGAGGCCACGTCCACCGAATTGCGCTCCACCGTGGCCTGGGCCACCGGTTTGAGATTCTGCTGCGCAAGTGCCAACGTCACTCCGTCCAGCCCGGCTTTGCCGTAGGCGTCGTTTTGATGGAAGAACGCGATCTTCGCCAGGCCCAGGTGGGTCAGCTGCTTGACGATGAGTGCAGTCTCGTCGTTGTACGAGGCGCGCAGGTGGAACACGTTGCGCTGGAAGGGCTCGCGCAGCGACATCGCGCCGGTGAAGGGGGCGATGAAGGGCACCTTGTCCTTTACCGCCAGCGGCAGCGCCGCCAGGCTGGTGGGCGTGCCGATGTAGCCGAACAGGGCGAACACGTCGTCGTCGATCAGCTTCCTGGTGTTGGCCGCGCAGCGGTCGGGCTCGTAGCCGTCGTCCAGGAACCTGATCTCGATCGGGCGTGCGCCAGGTTGAGCGTTGTTCTGGTCGAACATCAGCTTGGCGCCTTGGTAGAACTGGATGCCCAACTGGGCTGCCGGCCCGGTGAAGGGGGCAGACTGGCCCAGCACGATGGGGCCGTCCTGCGCGCGCACCTCGCCCTGAAACCCTGCCAGTGCAGCGGCACCCGCCGCGATGGAAAATTGCCTGCGACTTAGCGTCATCGTACAAACCCCTTTGCGCCTGCCCCGGGCGCGCTACCTGGACAAGAAAACCACCATGGATACCGCTGTGGCCTCACCCGCGACAACGTCCGCAGACCAGCACACCGTGCACGGCGCCTGTCCGCACGACTGCCCCGACACTTGCGCCCTGATCACCACGGTGAAGGACGGGGTCGCGATCAAGTTGCAGGGGAATCCGGAGCATTCGCATACCGCGGGCGTGCTGTGCACCAAGGTCTCGCGCTATATCGAGCGCAACAACCACGAGGGCCGGCTGGTGCAGCCGATGCGGCGAAGCGGCCCCAAGGGCAGCGGCCAGTTCGAACCGGTGAGCTGGGACGAGGCACTGGACGACATTGCTGCGCGTTTGAAGAGCCTGGCTGGTATCAATCCTGAAACGATTGTGCCGTACAGCTACGCCGGCACCATGGGTTTGGTGCAGGGCGAGTCGATGGACCGTCGCTTTTTCCACAAGCTCGGCGCGTCGCTGCTGGACCGCACCATCTGCTCGACCGCCGGGGGTGAGGCTTTCGGTTTTACTTTGGGCGGCAAGGTGGGGATGCGGGTCGAGTTTTTCAGCGAGGCCAAGCTGATCCTGATTTGGGGCAGTAACTCCATTGCCAGCAATCTGCATTTCTGGCGCCATGCGCAGGCGGCCAAGCGCGCCGGTGCGCGGCTGGTGTGCATCGACCCGCGCAAGACCGAGACGGCCGATAAGTGTGACGAGCACGTGGCCCTGCTGCCCGGCACCGATGCGGCCCTGGCGCTGGCGCTGATGCACGAGCTGATCGCGCACGACTGGCTCGACCACGACTACATCGCGCAGCACACGCTGGGTTGGGAGCAGCTGCGCGAGCGCGCGCTGCACTGGCCGCCTTCGCGCGCGGCGCTGGTGTGCGGCGTGCCGGAGTCGCAGATCGTCGAGCTCGCCCGCGCCTACGGCACGACCAAGCCGGCGGCCATCCGGCTGAACTACGGGATGCAGCGGGTGCACGGCGGTGGCAATGCGGCGCGCGCGGTGGCCTGCCTGCCCGCGCTCACCGGCGCCTGGCGGCACCGCGCCGGTGGCGTGCTGCTGAGCAGTTCGGGCCAGTACCCCATCGACCGGGCCGCGCTGCAGCGGCCCGACCTGCTGGCGGGGCGCACGCCGCGCACCATCAACATGGTCAAGATCGGCGATGCGTTGCTGGACAATGCCAACCCCATCAACGCGCTGGTGGTCTACAACAGCAACCCGGTGGCGGTGGCGCCCGATTCGGGCAAGGTGGTGAAAGGCTTCGAGCGCGAAGACCTGTTCACCGTGGTGCTGGAGCAGTTCCAGACCGATACGGCCGACTATGCGGATTACGTGCTGCCCGCCACCACGCAGCTAGAACACTGGGACGTGCATTTCAGCTACGGCCACACCGACGTGATGCTCAACACCCCGGCCCTGGCGCCGCGTGGGCAGGCGCGCAGCAATACCTGGGTATTTCGCGAGCTGGCCCGCCGCATGGGCTTTGCCGAGCCCTGCTTCTCGGACGACGACGAGGCGCTGGTGGCCAGTGCCTTTCCGGCCGGCAGCATCGACACCGAAGAACTGCACGCCAAGGGCTTCACCACGCTGGCGCTGCCGCAGGCGCCGTTTGCGCATGGCAACTTCCCTACGCCCTCGGGCAAGTGCGAGTTCTACAGCGCGCAGCTGGCCGCTATGGGACAGGACGGATTGCCGGACCATGTGGCCAATCACGAGCCCTTCGGCAGCTCGGCCGTCTATCCGCTGGCGATGATCTCGCCGCCGGCGCGCAACTTCCTCAACTCCAGCTTCGTGAACGTGGCCAGCCTGCGCAACATCGAGGGCGAGCCGCTGCTGGAGATCCATGCCGACGATGCCGCCAGCCGCGGCATCGAGAGCGGGCAGGTGGTGCGCGTGTTCAATGCGCGCGGCGAGCACCGTTGCCGCGCCGAGGTGTCGCGCCGCGCCAGGCCGGGCGTGGTGCATGGCCTGGGCATCTGGTGGCGCAAGCTGGGGCTGGATGGCACAAACGTCAATCAGCTCACTAGCCAGCAGCTGACCGACATCGGCCGCGGCCCCACCTTCTACGACTGCCTGGTGCAGGTGGAAGCCGCGCCGGCGCAAGAGGCGCCCGGGCGCTGATCGATGAGCTTCCTGCGCGTCGTTGCTGCGACGGTGGTCATTGCGGCTGCGCTGGTGGGCTGCACCGGTTGCACCAACCTTGGCTACTACTGGCAGGCCGCCACCGGCCATGCCGACCTAATGCGCGCGGCACGTCCCGTGCCCGAGTGGCTGGCAGACCCCGCCACCTCGCAGGCCCTGAAGGACAAGCTGCAGCTCACCCAGCGCATCCGCCGCTATGCAAGCGACGAACTGGGCTTGCCGGACAACAAGAGCTACACCGAATATGCGGACCTGAAGCGGCCCGCCGCGCTATGGAACGTGGTGGCTGCCCCGCAGTATTCGCTGACGCTGCATACCTGGTGCTTTCCGGTGGCGGGCTGCGTGGGCTATCGCGGCTACTACGACTTGCCGCAGGCCCAGGCCGAGGCCGAGCGCCTGCGCGCCGAGGGCCTGGAGGTGGCGGTGTACCCGGTGCCGGCCTATTCGACGCTGGGCTGGCTCAACTGGGCGGGGGGCGATCCGCTGCTCTCGTCCTTCATCGGCTACCCGGAAGGGGAGCTTGCGCGCCTTTTGTTCCACGAGCTGGCGCACCAGGTGGTGTACGTGCAGGACGACACAACCTTCAACGAGTCCTTTGCCACGGCGGTCGAGCGCCTGGGTGGCGAGCAATGGCTGGCGACCCAGGCCACGCCGGGCGCACGCGAGGAGTACCTGCGCTTCGACGCACAGCGTCGGGCCTTCCGTGCGCTGGCCCTGGACACGCGCGCCAGGCTACAGGCGGTGTATGGCTCCAGCGAAGCGGCGGCGCGCGACTGGCCGGCCGTGGAGCAACGCAAGAAGGCCGTGATGGACGAGTTTCGTGAGCGCTATGCCCAATTGCGCGCGGGCTGGAGCGGCCCGCGCCAGGGCGCTTACGACGGCTGGGTGGCCCGCGCCAACAATGCTCTGCTTGGCGCGCAGGCCGCCTACGATTCGCAGGTGCCCGGCTTCGAGGCCTTGTTCAAGGTGCAGGCCGCAGCGGGCGCCGACCCGTGGCCGCGCTTCTATGCCCAGGTGAAGAAGCTTGCGCAGCAGCCCAAGGCCGAGCGCGATGCCACGCTGGGCCACGAGCCGCCTCGCGCCGGTGCGCAGAAGTCGCCCGACGGCGCGGGCGGCTGAGAGAGACCGACCGAGACTCGGAAGAAGAATCGAATGGAAGACAAGCAAGAGCGAGGCGGCCCGCTGTCGGGTCTGCGCGTGATCGAGATGGGTCAGCTCATCGGCGGCCCTTTTGCCGCCCGCACGCTGGCGGATTTCGGCGCAGAGGTGATCAAGATCGAGCCGCCCACGGGTGGCGACCCGCTGCGCAAGTGGCGCCTGCTGGAAGCCGACGGCACGTCGGTGTGGTGGCAGGCGCAGTCGCGCAACAAGCGCTCGCTGGCGCTGGACCTGCGCGAGCGCGAAGCGCAAGACATCGTGCGGCGCCTGGCGCTGGTGGCGGACGTGCTCATCGAGAACTTCCGCCCTGGGGCCATGGAAGGATGGGGCCTGGGGCCTGACGTGCTGCAGGCGGCCAACCCAGGACTCATCGTGCTGCGCATCAGCGGCTACGGGCAAAGCGGCCCCTACCGCGACCGGCCCGGCTTTGGCGTGGTGGCCGAGGCCATGGGTGGCCTGCGCCACCTGACGGCCGAACCGGGGCGGGTGCCGGTGCGCGTGGGCGTGTCAATCGGCGACACCCTGGCTTCCTTGCATGGCGTCATCGGCATCCTGATGGCGCTGCACCATCGGCATGCCACGGTGAGCGAGCAGGCGCCCAAGGGGCGCGGCCAGGTGATCGACGTGGCGCTTTACGAGGCGGTGTTTAACTGCATGGAAAGCCTGCTGCCCGAGTACAGCGCCTTCGGCGTGGTGCGCGAGGCGGCCGGCAGTGCCCTGCCGGGCATCGCGCCCAGCAATGCCTACCGGTGTGCCGACGGCTACGCGCTGGTGGCCGGCAACGGCGACAGTATCTTCAAGCGGCTGATGAACTGCATCGGCCGTCCGGACCTGGCCGACGACCCCAAGCTGGCGGACAACACCGGTCGCGTGGCGCAGGTGGAAATGATCGACGGCGCCATCGGCGACTGGACGGCCAGTCGCACGGTGGCTCAGGTGCTCGAGGCGCTGGCCGCCGCCCACGTGCCGGCGGGGCGCATCTACTCCGTGGCCGACATCGCGGTCGATCCGCACTTTGCTGCGCGCGGCATGCTGCAGGAGATGCCACGGCCCGACGGCAGCACGCTGCTGCTGCCAGGCTTTGTGCCCAAGCTGTCCGCCACGCCCGCCAGCCATCGGCGCGATGCGCCAACGCTGGGGCAGGACACCGATGCGGTGCTGCGCGAGGTAGGACTGAGCGAGGAGCAGATTGCCGCGCTCAAGGCGCGCGGCGTCGTGGCCTAGATCAGGCGCGCAGCGATTCGATCAGGTCGATGTACTTCTGCTTGGCCTCGTCGTTGCTCACGCCCTTGTTGGCCGTCCAGGCGTCCCACTTGGCGCGGGCCACGAAGTCGCTGAAGCTGGGCTTCTTCTCGGCGTTGTCGCCCAGCGTGGCCTGCTTGTACAGGCCGTAGATCTTCAGCAGGGTGGGGTTGTCGGGCTTCTCGGACAACAGCTTGGAGTTGGCTTCGGCGGCTTCGAATTGGCTCTGCAGGTCGGACACGGGTGCGTTCTCTTTTCTTTTAAAAGGTGAAGAAACGCGGATTGTCCTTCAGTCCGCCAGGCTGGCGCGGGCCATCTCGACCTCGAGGTGTTCGCGCGCATCGACTGGAACGCAGGCGGCCGCTTGCTCGAGGAGGCGGGTGGCCTGCGCGTGGTGCGATTCGCCGTGCAGCATCTGCAGGCCGTGCGCGTATTCCATCAGCCCGTTGGCTGCGTGAGGGTTGAGCGCCAGTCCGCGCTCGAAGAACTCGATGGCCGATTCGGGGCGCACACCATAAGTCATGCGGCCCACCAGGATGCCGACCTTGTCGATGACCTCGGCGTGGAAGGCGCCCAGCGCCAGATGCGCGTCGGCATGCGCGGGCTGCAGTTCGATCACCCGTTCCAGGGCGCCCTTGACCTTGCCGCCAAGGCCCAGCGCCAGGGCCTTGGCCACGCTCACGCCCTGGCTGTAGCGGCCCAGGGCATAGGCGTGCCAGTAGTGGGCCTGGCAGTCGCCCGGGTCCAGTTCGGCCTGCGCGGCCGCCCGGTCGGCGACCTGGCGAAACAAGGTCAGGCGCGTGGATTCACGTGGCTCCACGTAGCTGGCGTAGATGGCCGTGGCCCGGTTGGCCAGGGCCAGGCCTTCGCGCCCACCGTGCTGCAGGCCGATGGCGGTGGCGCGCTCGAAATCACCGCCGTGATAACAGGCCCAACCCTCCAGCAGCGTTGCGTTGGACGAAGAAGGCGGCTCGAAGTCGCCCTGGCCGGCATGCAGGCGCCGCCACTGGGCCAGCACCGAGGCGGCGTCGAAACGAGGCAGATTGGCCAGGCGGAGGCGCGTCCAGTTCGTGTCCTGGACGCCAGCGTTGTCGGAGCTTGAATGAAAGCGCGAGTGCGGGCGTCCGATCTTGGGTTCGGTCATAGTGCGCGGTGCCTCGTTCAGGTCGGCGCCAGGGCCGGTGAAGAAGAGGAGGGCGGCGAGGAGCGCCGCCGCTGCTGGGAGTTCTTGGCGGCCGCAGGCTGCGTGCCGCCGGTGTCTCCGCCGGCGGCATTGCCGGATGTGCCGGCGTACACGTCGCTGAGCGCCAGCAGGTGCTGGCGCTGCCCGGGCTCGAGATAGGGCGCGAGCAAGCGCAGCGCATGGTAGGCGCCACGCATGAGCGCGCCCTGGGCCTGCTCGGGTTCGAGCGCGCTGCGCGGGTCGCGGGCGTACTCGTAGTTGAGCCAGTAGGTGAGGACCACCACCATGCTGTGCGCCAGGGCGTCGATTTCGCGCGGGTCGATGGCCAGCTGTCCGGACTGGCCCATGCCGCCCACTAGCGCACGGATCGCATCGGCCTTGTCGGCCAGCATCTGCTGCAGCCGGGTTTCGAGATGCCGGTTCTTGCTCAGCAGGTCGTTCAAGTCGCGATACAGGAAGCGATAGCGCCAGATCAGCTCGAACAGGCTGTGCATGAAGAACCAGGCGTCTTCCACGTCCTGCACGCTGCCGGCAGCCTGCAGCAGCTGGGTGAGTTCCTGCTCGTAGTCGGCGTACAGGCGGTTGACCAGCTCGTCCTTGGCGGGGTAGTGGTAGTAGAGGTTGCCGGGGCTGATGCCCAGCTCGGCCGCGATG
Organism: Pseudomonadota bacterium; assembly: GCA_018241225.1. GTDB lineage: Bacteria > Pseudomonadota > Gammaproteobacteria > Burkholderiales > Burkholderiaceae_C > Variovorax. Next base: position 51,797 of record JAFEEG010000045.1, on the reverse strand, counting down.
AGGGTGGTGGAGACGTTCGGTTCCCCGAACCGGTTGAACAGGTCCAGCGAGGCTTCAAGGATGCGTTGCGCAGTGCGGCGTGGTGCCTTCCTGGTGGCCATTGTTGTTGGGCGCGCGTTGAGTGCAGCGTCGTCTTGTGCTTGTGTCTCCTGCAGAACACTCTAGCGCAAAGGGCGCCCAAAGGGGCGTCTGGGCAGAAATCGGGCACCGGCGAGCGCGCGATGCCCCCTTTCGCCTTGCGTCGGGCCGGCTACGGCTTCTTCGTGGCGGCGGCCGATGTGGCGCGGCGCGAGGGCTTCTTGCTGAGCAACGCCTCGTTTTCGGCCGCAGCCGTGGTCTTGTGCTCCGCGGCCTTCTTGCGGGCGGCGGTGGTGCTGCCACTGCTGTTTCTGCGGCGTGCTGACGGGGAGGCGGCTCCCTTGAGCTGGACCTCCAACGCCTCGACCCGTGCCCGCAAGGCGGCCACTTCCTGCGCGGAGGGCACGCCGAGCTTTTCGAGGGCGCGCGCCACGCGCTCTTCGAAGATGTTCTCCAACTTGCCCCAGCCACCTGCGGCCTTGGCGCCGAACTCGCTGGCAAGACCGGCCATGCGGGCCTGGGCCCGGCTGAGCGATTCTTCGGCGGCCTTCTGGGTCTTCTTCTGGACACCGGCCCCATCCTTGACCAAGGCCTCGAAGGCCTTGCTGCCTTCTTCCTGCATCTTGGCGAAGGCGCCAAGGCCGGCCAGCCAGATTTGCTGGGCGGAGTCTTTGATGTGGGGGGGGGGATCTTTGTCGCCAGGTTTGGGCATGAGGGTCGCTCCATCTTCAACGGCGACGCCCGGCTTCAGTTCTCGATCGGCACCAGCGCTTTGTAGCCATGTGCCTTCAGAAGAGCTTGACGGCGGGCGTTCTCCAAATCGGAAGCGACCATTTCGGCGATGAGATCGTCCAGGCCGATTTCAGGGATCCATCCCAAATCGGTCTTGGCCAAGCTCGGATCCCCGAGCAAGGTCTCGACTTCCGCGGGTCGATAGTAGCGCGGGTCAACCGTCACCAGTACATCGCCGGGTGTGACCGCCGGAGCCAGGTCGCCTTCCACCGTCTCGACGATGGCGCGTTCGTCGACGCCCGTGCCCTCGAATCGCAAGGCGATGCCCAGTTCGGCCGCCGCACATTGAATGAAGTGGCGAACGCTGATCTGCGTGTTCGTTGCAATCACGTAGTCCTTGGCCTCGACCTGCTGGAGCATGAGCCACTGCATGCGCACGTAGTCCTTGGCGTGGCCCCAGTCGCGCAATGCGTTGAGGTTGCCGATGTACAGGCGCTTTTCCAGGCCTTGGGCGATATTGCACAGGCCACGAGTGATCTTTCGGGTAACGAAGGTCTCGCCCCGACGCGGGCTTTCGTGATTGAAGAGGATGCCGTTGCAAGCGTACATGCCGTAAGCCTCGCGATAGTTGCGAGTGATCCAATAGGCATAGAGCTTCGCAACGCCATAGGGGCTGCGCGGGTAGAAAGGTGTACTTTCCTTTTGGGGGATTTCGCGCACCATTCCATACAACTCGCTGGTGCTCGCCTGATAGAAGCGCGTGTGTTTGGCCAGGCCGGCGTGCCGGATCGCTTCCAGAAGGCGCAGCGGGCCAAGGGCATCGACGTCTGCCGTGTATTCGGGTGCTTCGAAGCTCACGGCAACGTGACTTTGCGCCCCCAGGTTGTATATTTCATCCGGACGAATTTGTTGAACCAAGCGGCTTAAGCTGCTGCTATCGGTCAGATCGCCGTAGTGCAGGTGCAGGCGGCGGTTCTTTTCGTGCGGGTCTTGGTAGAGGTGGTCGATCCGGCTTGTATTGAACGAGGAGGCGCGGCGCTTGATGCCGTGAACCTCATAGCCTTTTTCCAGGAGCAGTTCCGCCAAGTACGATCCGTCTTGGCCTGTGATGCCAGTGATTAGCGCAGTCTTGCAATTCATGAGCTTCAGTCCTGTGAGCGATGCCGAGTCGCACATGCCGCACATGTGGCGTGCACCTTCGGACCCACGCGGATGGCCACATCAGCCCCGAATTCTCGCTTGCTGGTAGTGCCAAAGGATTCTTAATTGTCATCAATTCAGACGCTCTTGAAAAGTATTGATACATATCTCGAATGTGATAATTCCTAAGCCCATGTCGACCGCGGTCGGTGACTGGGACTACCCACGAAACACACAAAAGCAGGGGATCACATGATTCTTGTGACAGGAGGCGCCGGGTTCATCGGCGCAAATTTCGTTCTGGATTGGATTGCCCAGGGCAACGAAGAGCCCGTCCTCAACGTCGACAAGCTCACTTACGCTGGCAATCTCGAGACATTGGCCTCGCTCAAGGACAACAAGGCCCACGTATTCGTTCAGGGCGACATCGGCGAAAGCGCTCTGCTCGACCGACTGCTGGCCGAGCACCAGCCGCGTGCAGTCGTCAATTTCGCCGCCGAGTCGCACGTCGACCGCTCCATTCATGGCCCCGAGGACTTTGTGCAGACCAATGTGGTTGGCACGTTCCGCTTGCTGGAGTCGGTGCGTGGCTACTGGTCGGCGCTGCCGCAGGACAAGAAGGCCGCGTTCCGCTTCCTGCACGTCTCGACCGACGAGGTGTACGGCACCCTGTCCAAGGACGACCCGGCCTTCACCGAAGAAAATCAGTACGAGCCCAACAGCCCCTACTCGGCCAGCAAGGCGGCCAGCGACCACCTGGTGCGCGCCTGGCACCACACCTACGGCCTGCCGGTCCTTACGACCAACTGCTCCAACAACTACGGCCCGTATCACTTCCCGGAAAAGCTCATTCCTCTGATGATCGTCAACGCTTTGGCGGGCAAGCCGCTACCGGTGTATGGCGACGGCATGCAGGTGCGCGACTGGCTTTACGTGAAGGACCATTGCAGTGCCATCCGTCGAGTCCTCGAGGCCGGTCGCCTGGGCGAGACCTACAACGTCGGCGGGTGGAACGAGAAGCCCAACATCGAGATCGTCAAGACTGTTTGCGCGCTGCTGGACCAGCTCAAGCCGCGCGCTGACGGAATGCCCTACGCCGAGCAGATCACCTACGTGACCGATCGGCCCGGCCATGATCGGCGCTATGCCATCGATGCGCGCAAGCTGGAGCGCGAGCTTGGCTGGAAGCCGGCCGAGACGTTCGAGACCGGCATTCGCAAGACAGTCGAGTGGTATCTGGCCAATGGCGAGTGGGTGCGCAATGTTCAGAGCGGTGCGTATCGCGATTGGATCGGCAAACAGTACGGGGCGGACGAGGCCAAGGCATGAAGCTGCTGCTGCTGGGCAAGGGGGGGCAGGTTGGCTGGGAGCTTCAGCGCAGCCTGGCTCCACTGGGCGAGTTGGTTGCGTTGGATCACGAGAGCACGGAATTCCACGCTGACTTCAGCGAACCCGAGCGTCTATTCGAAACCGTTCGGGCGCTGTGCCCTGATGTGATCGTGAATGCCGCTGCGCACACCGCGGTGGACAAAGCAGAGAGTGAGCCGGAGCTTGCGCGCAAACTTAATGCGACGGCGCCCGGTGTGTTGGCTAAAGCGGCCAACGAGCTGGGTGCACTCATCGTGCACTATTCGACGGACTATGTGTTCGACGGCAGCGGCGACCGTCCTTGGCGCGAAGACGATGAGACTGGCCCCTTGAGCGTGTATGGCCAGACAAAGCTGGAGGGCGAGCAGCTTGTGGCGAGCAACTGCCCGAAGCACCTGATCTTCAGAACCAGTTGGGTTTACGCCGCGCGGGGCGGCAATTTCGCCAAGACCATGCTTCGATTGGCGAAAGAGCGCGACAAGTTGACAGTGATCGATGACCAGTTTGGTGCGCCGACGGGCGCTGAGCTACTGGCCGATGCAACCGCGCATGCCATTCGCGAGACGATTCGCGATTCCAGCAAGGCCGGGCGGTACCACTTGGTTGCAGCAGGGGTGACCACATGGAACGGCTATGCGCGCTTCGTGTTGGCGCAGGCCCAGGCCATGGGTATCGAACTCAAGGCAGGCCCTCAGTTCGTGGAGCCGGTGCCGACCAGCGCCTTCCCGCTGCCCGCCAAGCGGCCTCACAACTCACGTCTGGATACTTCCAGATTCCAGAAAAGCTTTGATCTTGTCCTGCCTCCGTGGGAGGAGGGCGTGGCGAGAATGCTGCGGGAGACTCTTTGACATGACGACGACACAACGCAAGGGCATCATTCTTGCCGGCGGCTCAGGGACTCGGCTGCATCCAGCCACTTTGGCAATCAGCAAACAGCTTTTGCCGGTTTATGACAAGCCGATGATCTATTACCCGCTCAGCACGTTGATGCTGGCTGGCATGCGGGACATCCTGATTATCAGTACGCCGCAAGATACGCCGCGCTTTGAGCAGTTGCTGGGCGACGGCAGTCAATGGGGCATGAACCTGCAGTATGCAGTTCAACCCAGTCCCGATGGACTCGCACAGGCCTTCATCATTGGGGACAAGTTCGTCGGCAACAACCCGAGTGCGCTGGTGCTGGGCGACAACATCTTCTATGGGCATGACTTCCAACACTTGCTGAGCGACGCAGACAAGCAGGCGACAGGGGCGACCGTATTTGCGTATCACGTCCACGACCCTGAGCGGTACGGCGTGGTCGCCTTCGATGCGGCGGGCAAGGCGCAAAGCATTGAAGAAAAACCGGCCAAACCAAAGAGCAACTACGCGGTAACTGGGCTGTATTTCTATGACAACCAAGTCGTCGATATCGCCAAATCTGTAAAGCCGAGCGCGCGAGGTGAATTGGAGATTACGGCCGTCAATCAAGCCTATCTGGACCGCGATCAACTCAGCGTTCAGATCATGAAGCGCGGTTATGCGTGGCTCGATACCGGAACGCACGAGAGCTTGTTGGAGGCTGGCCAGTTCATCGCGACGCTGGAGCATCGACAGGGCCTGAAGATCGCTTGTCCCGAAGAGATCGCGTGGCGCAGTGGGTTCATCGACGCAGCGCAACTGGAGCGGCTGGCACAGCCCCTGCAGAAGAACGAATATGGAAAGTACCTCAACCGGATTCTTCGGGAGGAATTGCACTCGTGAAAGTCACTTCTACCGCCATCCTCGATGTACTCATCTTCGAACCCAGGGTGTTTGGAGACGATCGCGGCTTCTTCATGGAGAGCTTCAATCAGAAGGTCTTTGATGAAGCCGTTGGCAGGCACGTGGAGTTCGTGCAAGACAATCATTCACGTTCGTCGAAGGGGGTTCTGCGGGGACTGCACTATCAGATCCAGAACCCTCAGGGCAAGTTGGTGCGAGTAACAGGTGGCTCTGTATTCGACGTGGCAGTTGATATACGGCGCGCATCGCCAACATTTGGTAGATGGGTAGGCGTAGAGCTCTCGGCCGCAAACCAACGACAGTTGTGGTTGCCAGAGGGCTTCGCTCACGGCTTCTTGGTGTTGAGCGAATCCGCAGACTTCTTGTATAAGACTTCAGACTACTATGCGCCAACTCATGAGCGAAGCATCCGGTGGAATGATCCTGATATAGCGATTGAATGGCCGGCTCTTGACGTCAGCCCTACTCTTTCCAACAAAGATAAAGGGGCGCAACTCTTGTCTGAGGCCGAAGTATTTGAGTGCTAGACTGCCAGGCATTGTTTCCTTGAACTAACTTCTTCATTGAGCTGAGGAGTCGCGGTGTATCGTTCTGATGCTTTGCAGAGTGATTGTGCGAGATTAGGTGTGGCACCCTATCAGGGACAAGCTTTGGCCCAATTGCTGGACCGGATTGACCTCAAGGAGAAACGTGTTTTGGAGGTGGGGGGCAGTAACTTGCCTCGTGAACTTCTTTTCGATGCCATCGGTGCGAGGGAATGGGTCTCGATCGACATAATTGCTGAAGGAAGCTACCAGTTGCTTCAACAGAGTGCCCACTACAAGCGAGAAGGAATTGAGCCTCTCAGCAAAGGGGCGTCTATGCTCGGAAAGCGCCAATATCTAATTCTCGATGGAGCAATTGAAAATGCGCGCGATCTACCAACTGGCTACTTTGATGTAATTCTGTCGATTACTTCTTTTGAGCATATACTTGCATTGGCTTCGGCTCTTGCCCAAATGAAGCGGCTCTTGGCTCCGAGTGGATGGATTTTTACCTACCATGGACCCATTTGGTCATCGTATTGTGGTCATCATATCTGGGTCGATGACGAAATAAATTTCAATGTAGAAGGTGCGATTCCGGATTTTGGGCATCTGTTACATAGCCCGCCCGCAATGTTCAATCTCCTGCGAAGGACCTATGGTGATCTGCGAGCCGAGCGAGCTGTCTTGCAGATATATCATCAGCCTCGAATTAATCGACTTTTCTACGAAGACTATCTAACTTATTTTGAGCTTGCAGGATTCAAAAAAATAAACGCGGCGCCGTACGCGCGCAAGGAAGTCTCTCCGGAGCTTCAGCGGCGCCTCGAGGCGCATCATTCTGGATACCACATCTTCGATGCTTACGGGATGAGCGCATTTCTCCAGTGAGTTTGAGCTGAAGCTGCCTAATGCACGCGCTCTCCGCTTAACTGAAACGTCTAGGCTAAGAGGCCGTGTGCAATGTGACAAGGGGATCGTCGTCTGTCCATGTCTTCGCAAAGGCGCCTATCTTTCCGTAGGTATTGTCGTATACCTCGTTATCGATCCCCATCATTAAAGCAAGAATGTGGGCATGCAGTCTATCGGTAATAACGTACGACGCTTGTGCGAAAAGGCAGATGGCTCTGACAAAATGAATCAGTGAACGAAGCTCCCAGTCCGTATCAATCAGATCCTGAAGCTGAAGTTCATCGATAACACTTACTGTAGCCTCTTCAGACATTACCCAGTCTAGGCTATCTTCCGCAACCCAATCGACCAACAAGGCATCAGCAGGCCTCTCGATGCCGACCGAGTTTGACTCCCTATCTTGTCTTAGCAGATAAAGGGGGCGCTTCCTATCCGTCGAGAATCGGTGCGCCAACCGAGGAATTAATCCCTGCAGCGCAAATGCTGAATCAATGCCCAAATATATCTGGGCTTTCAGTTTCATCGAGCTCAGTGTTTCGTAGCTAGCCAAGTCTCTGGTAAAAATTGTGAGATTTCTGTGCGCTTTCAATGCGCTGCTTGACATCCAGGCACGGCGACTATCCAGGTAATAGACGGTTTGAGGGAGGAAGATTATTTCTCTGTTTGGAAACCTGCAAACAATATCTTCCCTGAATTTTTGATGATGAATATATAGGTCGCCAAAATTTCCGCCGCCGCTACACAAAATGACGGTGTCATCAAGTTGTGCAATGCGGTCAAAATCCGTCTCGAGATAGTTGCTTTGGTACGTAATTTCCAGATTCAGAAATTTTCTGAAGATGATCTTCTGCCCTAGCCAGATCAGGTGATCGCCAATGTTTGCGTAGTTTGGCCAATCCAAGAGAACACAGCGCCTGCCTCTTATTATTTGACTCAGAAGCGATGTTAATTCGGCGATGGCATGCGTTGCGCTGACGGCATCTGCTTTGCCCTTGGGGTAATTCAAGTCGCGCAATGACCGCGTGTCCACTATTTTCGGAAATTTTTCCGCATCGAAATTGGTCAATGTCTACCTACTTGCGATGTTGGAGCTGTGAAATTCTCATCTTCAATCGACGCCCCACGGCCTTCAAAAACAATGTGGTGCTCGACAAGATTGCGATGCGTGCCTCAAGGGGAGGGATGCGAGCCTCAAGGGGGGGGATGCGAGCTTCGACAGGGTTTATACGAGCTTCGATTGATGACAGGGCATTCCGATATTTTTCGTCGCTCGACATGCTTATAGTGGCCAACTCGCGCCGCACATCTGCAACTTGGTCATTTAAATTGCGCTTTACCGCCGAGAAGTGGGATTCGATCTCGTCGAGCCGGTGATGAAATTTCGCAAGTGAATTCAGTAATTCTGAAAGATCGTTCACTTGATGAATCAAGCCATCCATCTTTCCGAAGCGCTCCTCTGAAAGATCGCTCCCTTTATGAATCAAACCATCCATCTTTCCGAGGCGCTCGTTTAAGCTAATTCCATGGAGTTTTACTTCCTTTAGCGTGGCGGACGCCAAGCGTTCGACGTTCGCGACACGAGCCCAAAGGAGCTCTTGGTTTGCGGTCTGATTTGGCACGAAATATTCCGATTCGCTCTTCATTTGACCTCCATATCATTCTGCAGTTTGTGGCGTGACTTGAGTTAATTCATTATCAACAATCCAAAGCTCTGTTCGGTCCGCTCTTTGAAGCCAACCTAGTGAGTCTACCCAAAGGTCAATTGCCACAAGATATCTGCCGACAGGTAGATCTAGTGTTGTGCTGATGTATTGAAAGCTATCGCGATTTAAATCGTTCACCAGGGGTGTTAAATGATTTTCGGCGAAGGGAAGTAACTCCCCTGATTCGGTTCGAATGCGCATTCCGGCTGCAATTTTGTGGAGCCCGTTTCCAACTCCAATTGGCGGCCCTTCATTGCGCACTGTCATTTGAAAATTGATTGGCTGCCCCTTGGTAAGTGTCTGCGATCTAGATTCGTCAAATAGATGCACCGAGATCTTTCGCACATCGATCAAGTCTTGAAGCGAGAATTTCGTTACAACGTAGGAGGGCGAGCTGGTGGCGTTTTCATTTTCGATTAATCGAATCGAGCCCGAATTCGATACGAATACTGAAACCTTATTCTGGGGTCCTTCACGTTTAGGGATGCATACGCTTCCGTCCGGGTCGATGTTTGCGCCCAAAAATGCTCTGGGCGCAACGTAAGCAGGTGACCGGGCTAAGAAGTCCTCTAGAGATTTCGCTTCCGGGTACACCTGAACCCCAGTTGCAAATTTTTGCAGACCCCAGGGGTGATTTTGATACTGTTTAAAGCCCCATTTTTCCCCAAATCGGGTCCAGCCCTCTTGGCGTTCGCGCTTGTCAAAATAGCGAAAATCAGGGGGGTGGTGATGGAAAGCGACAAAGTCACTGCAATATGCAACTTTAATATCGGTGTTCTGCTTGATATTGAGATAAAAATCTTCGTGCTCACCGTTGCATGTGTATCGCTCGTCCCACGTTGCTCCGCGTTGGAAAATTTTCGTTCGCATCAGGGCCCAATTCATTACGGCGTCGCATCTGAAATAGGAATGACCTCCGGCTCTTTTTTCGATCGGAAAAAACATGTCCATCGGCAGTGCTACAAATAGCTCTTTCTCCGTGTCCGTGAAGAACATGCGCTCCCATCGGCGAGGGTGCCCTTTTGTGAAGTCGATCTCGCCATAGATGTCGTAAAGCAGGCCGCCAATGATGTCGACTGAGCGGTCGCCCGCTAGAATTGACAATGGAATGGAAATATCGGTTTCGGGGCCAATGATGAAATCGTCATCAGCCAGCAGCACAAATTCCGTATCAACCTGACTCACCGCAGCATTGCGAGCTCGGGAAACGCCAGCATCATGTGGCAAGAAGATGGCCCTGACATCGTGCTCTTCATAAAAGCGGCTCAGCGTACGCTGCGGCAATCCTTGGTCACCCACGGCAATCTTCATCCGCGGGTACCTTTGGCGCACGCTACGTACCAGTCGCTGAACACAGTGTGGTCTTGCGATTGTTGCAAAGACCAATGTCACTCGCGTTTCGTCCATTCCGTTACCGTCCAATTACCATGTTTCGGATGCCCAACATGTATCCGATGTTTGTAATTAGCTCACAGCCTTCCTCGACGGACCTGGAAGTATTGGATGCATCTAGAATGGATCTCCAATCCTCTGCGTTGGCTGGAAGGCGAACATTTTGCCAGTATTCGGCTTTTCTGCCCTCTTGGTGATCGTATTTTGCACAAACAGATGCGGTGATTCCTTGCCAAAATGAGCGACGCATGAGCCAGGTCTTCGTGATGCGTTCGGCAGGAATGAAGTGTCGAACGCGGATGGCGGGATCGAAAAACGAGCGATAGCCGTCGGCGAAGATTTGATCGTTCACGTAGTTTTCGCCGGAAAGCAAAAGTTCGCCCTTGCGACCAAGTGCCTCCGGAAAACCGCCGTAACGCTTTATCACTTCGGTCCGATAGCAACAGTTCACCTCGCATACCCATTCATTACCTCGCAGAGGTCTTGCGATGGTGTCCCAGCCTAGGTGTGCAGACATTGGACGGAGGAGACTGTCGGTGAGCCAATCTGGACGCGCCGACTCCCAAATTGGATCGATTTCTCCCGCCAGCAGCACAATATTTTCTGGCAAATCATCAAATCGCGCCAAGATGCGCTCCACCCAATCATTTGCGGGAATGGCATCGTCGTCCGTAAATGCCGCGAGTGGTGCGTTGGTGCGCTCAAGTCCTGCATTGCGGGCCCGAGCCAATCCAAGTTTTGGCTCCATGTGATAGCGAAAGTTGCTGTGTTGATTTACAAAATCCGCCGAAACCTCAGAGGTTGAGTCACTACTCGCATTGTCGACAATCAGTACCTCAAAGTGCTCTGCCGCGCAGCTTTGAGTAGCTAAACTCGCTAAGCACTTTTTCAGAAATTCCTGTCGATTGTGGGTGCACAAGATAACGGTAAGTTTCGGCTGTAGATTTGCCATTCGGTCCCTCGAGTATTCGCTTCGATCAAGATCTTGACCAGCGGTTGGATCGTCCATTTTGCCCCAGATGTCCAGTTTCGTACTGAAGGACTCGGTTGGGCATGAATGAGAAAGGAGTGGGGGGCTTTGCTCCTAGACAGCAAAGCTTTCAGAGGCCCGGGTAGCTGGACAGCTCGGTGCACACCTCAGGGGCGGACCACTTCGTCTCGCGCCTGTTTCACCCTGGGGAAAGTCGCCGACCTCGTAGGAGGGGGGCGCATATGGGCGGGGGCGAATGAGTTGAGGGGGTCCCCCGGAGGGGTTCCGGGTTACATTCTCTAGTTGATGAATTGGACAGGCAAGTCTCGAAAATATGATTCTGGTGACTGGGGGTGCCGGCTACATTGGCTCACACACTTGTGTGGCGCTGGCCGCGGTGGGGATGGACTTCGCGATCGTTGACAACTTCTGCAACAGCAGTCGGAGCGTGTTGGGCCGACTCGAACGATTGGTCGGTCGAGTGGTTGAATTCCATGAAGGCGATGTGCGAGATGAGGGATTCCTTGAGCGAGTTTTCGCGAGGGGCGGCATCACAGCGGTGATGCACTTTGCCGGCTTGAAGGCGGTGGGGGAGTCTGGTCGGATCCCGCTGGACTACTTTGATAACAATGTATCGGGCTCGCTGCACGTGCTGAAGGCGATGGCAAGGGTCGGATGCCGCCGATTCGTTTTCTCGTCATCGGCCACGGTCTATGGTGATGCGAAGACGATGCCCATCTCTGAGCGAGCTCCTGTGGGCGCTACGAATCCCTATGGCCGAAGCAAACTGATTGTCGAAGACATGCTGGCCGATCTTGAGCAGTCAGATCCCTCTTGGCACGTCGCGAGACTGCGCTATTTCAATCCGGTAGGGGCCCACGAGAGTGGCTTGATTGGCGAAAACCCACGTGGAACTCCGAACAACCTGATGCCGTATGTTGCGCAGGTCGCGGCGGGTTTGCGTCCGCGGCTTCAGGTGTTTGGTGAAGACTACCCAACCCACGATGGAACTGGGGTGAGGGACTATGTCCATGTGATGGATCTGGCCGAAGGTCATGTTGCGGCGTTGAAGTTTCTTGAAAGTCAACGTCGTGGCATCGTTGTGAATCTTGGAACTGGTCGGGGTACTTCGGTGCGCGAGATGGTGCGTGCGTTTGAGCGCGCCAGTGGGAGGCCGGTTCCCTTCGAGCTTGTACCGAGGCGGCCCGGTGATGTGGCGTCCTGCTTTGCTGATGTCCGCAAGGCCGAGGATTCGCTGGGTTGGCGCGCTAGGCGCGATGTAGACCAGATGTGCCTCGACGCCTGGCGATGGCAGCAGTCAGCGAGTAGTAGATGAGAAACGATGGTTTGCCTGGGGCAAAAGAAGGCGTGGCGCTCGAACGGGCACGCTTGAGTCGCGCGGTGTTTGGTGCTCTGCGAGAGGTCCAGGCGCTAAGCGGTGAGTGGCCTCAGAAGGGCGATGTTACGGAGCCCCCCTTTCACTGGAATGCGCCGCAGGACACGATTTACGCCCAAAGGCATCCAGACTTCGAGAATATCTTGCATGTTTTCCAGCAGCACTGGGTTGGCATCCGGGCTGCCGCCGGTTCTATGCCCGGTCAAAAGTTGGCGATTGGTCCTGAACGCGACACGCCTTCGTCGGCAATGCAGCAACAAGTTCGCAACATTGATGAGCTAGCGCCAGACCGTATCGTCATTCACGGCATGTCTGACACCATGAAGACCTTGGTGGAAATGCTGTCCGCCAAAGGGTGGCGAGACAAGCTCTTTGTCGTCCTCCACGGTGCAACCGCACAATGGTTCTCGGAGGCTGAGTTCAACTACGCCGTGCAGTGCCTCGAACTGGCGCGAGACGGCAAGATTGCAAAACTGCACGTGATGAAGGCGGGATTTGACTTTCCCGATGCGCGACTGTATCGCCCCATGTTGTTCAACTTGTCGCCTCGCTTGCCGGATTTTGGTCCTTTGCCCGACATCGATGTCCATTCCGACAAGGTGCTAATCCCGGGTTGGAGCGGTTGGCGGAAGAACATTCAGGCCAACGCTTTGGCTGCCGCGTTGAGCGAGAACGTGGCGGAGGTATGGGCATTTGGTTCTGACTTGATGTTGCCGAATCCGGCAAATCAGAAGATTCGGATCATTCCGTTTCGCGGTCGAGAGCAGACTTTTCACCTGATGCGCTGTGCCGCGCTCACGATGAACGTGTCTCTGGTTGATTGCCATCCGATGGTTCAGATCGAAGCACAAACATTGGGAGCGATGTGCTTGCGAGGGCCGTTGTTCCTCGATGCACTGGAAGCCCATCCCTACGTGCAGGCCACGTCCGTGGCGGACGTGAATTCAATCATTGAAATCCGCGCCGCCGTGGATCGTGTTCTTTCCATGTCTCGTGGTGAGCGGACCGAATTGGCCCAAGACTATCAGTGCGCGAGTGATGCAGTCGCAGTGCAACGTTATCGAGAGTTTCTGGAAATCTGATGACCGCTCTCGTATTCGTAAGTACCGAACTATCGCCATATACCGCTGGCGGAGTTGGTCGAGTTCTTCACAACATCCTGCGCGCAATGGATGAGTCCGATCGCAGCCGTAGCACGGTTGTGTTGGTGGACGTCGTTGTAGATGCGATCCGCTTCCAAGTCGATTTTCCTGGCGCCAGCTTGGTTTGTGTAGATACCCGAAGCGATGCCGGTCGTCACGAGGATGGCCGCTGTCATCCCCCCGAATGGGCATATACCGACACTCCTCAACACTGGAGGTCGGCGGTCGTCCTTCGCGCGCTCCAGGCATTAGCCAAGGGCACCAAGATCGCTTACCTCGAGTTTCCCGACTGGGGCGCGCTTGGCTTCTGTACGCTGCAAGAGCGGCTATTTGCGGGATTCCTCGCCGATACTCAAATTGCAGTGCGACTGCACTCGACGCATACGGTGCTTCTAAATATGGAAGCGTGGTCTGTATCGCGGCAGGATCTGAGCTTGATCGATCTAGAGCGCAAATGCCTTCGCGACTGCGATACCCTCATTGCCCAGTTGCCAAGCGTGGGCGAATCGGCGCGAAAGATCCACGGATTTGCACCCGAGGAGTGGGAGCCGCGTTTGCGCTGCCATGCGCCGCCGGTGTTGCTGGATCATCGCGACCCAGTGACAAGCAGCGTTCCTGCGCGTGCCGACCAACCTATCGCCTTCACGTCGAAACTCCAGCGGGTCAAGCGTCCCGATCTCTTTGTGCGGGGCGCGAGCGCCTTTGCTCGACGGCGTAGCGACTACGGCGGCTCGTTTCAGTTGAGCGCCCACAGCAATGATGCTGCGTACGAATCGCATGTGCGCCATCTGATCCCGCCGGATCAAGGAGCACGTTTTCAGTTTCTGCCCAAACTTTCGGCGCAGGAGCGGGAGGCGGTCATTGCAAACAGCACCGTGGTTGTCCCGAGCGGCTACGAGTCCTTCTGCCTGGCGGCCTATGAGGCGTCGTTACTAGGCGCGCGGGTGATTCTCAACGGAGTCAATCCTGCATTCGATGAGCATTCGCCTTGGATCGACGGGGTCAATTGTTTCAAGTTCGACGGAACTGCCTCCGGCCTGACCGATGCGCTTGAGCGCAGTTTTGCGCAAAGCGGCCCACTGCAATCGGTCGAGTTGCGACAGGATCCATGGCCGTGGAGCGTGGAAACTGTCCCCAAGCGGTGGAGCCAGGCTGTTGCCGAGCCAATGGTCTCGGTCGTTGTTCCACATTTCAATCTCGGCAAGCACTTACCTGCCACACTCAGCAGCATTCTCGAGTCTGACTATCAGAACATCGAAGTCATCGTGGTGGATGATGCATCCACCGATGCTCACAGCCGCAGTGTCATCGAGGCATTGCAGCGTGTCGAGAGTCCGAGATTGAAGATGGTCTGCCTCGAAGGCAATATAGGCTTGGCAGCCGTTCGCAACACCGGGGTGCGCCATGCCGAGGGCAAGTACTTGTTGACGCTCGATGCCGACGATCTAATAGATCACTGTTTCATCGGCATGGCGGTGGCTGCGCTTGAAAACAATCCGACCTTCAATGTGGTCGTGACGCCCGCGGCCTATTTTGTGGATGGTAGTGAGCCCGCAATGCGGACTGGTAAGGATGCTGTCGACTATGCAGTTTTCACTGGGGAGGCCAAGGTAGCAGGTCTGCTCGACAATCGTTTTTCGACAGCGACCGCAGTCTTTCGGGCCGATGCTTTGCGTGCCTTTCCCTACAACGAAGATCTGAATTGCTACGAAGATTGGTCGTTGTACATGCGAATGTGTGAGGCGGGGACTCGCTTCATTGTTACGACCGACGTGTTCTTTCACTACCGACGGCGCGCAGACTCTATGGTTCACAAACCCAGAGACGCTGAGCGCATGCATACGGAGTACTCGGACTTGCTTCGAACCAGCGCACCGGCGGCGCTGAGGGCTGGCTCGAGTGTTCTGGCGCTGGGTATAGCATCACCATTTCGCGGTTCTATCCCGCACTTGGAGCAGGTGGCTTCGCCACCCGCGCAACAACATATCAATTTGCTGCTCGCTCGAGTCGCTCGCTTGGAGCAGATGACGGAAAGCGTGCTCCGAGCGACGTCGCCATTCGAGAGGATGATGCGAATTCCCCGCAGCCTTTGGCGCCGCCTGTTGCCGTTGCGCCACCAGGTAGCCAGGATGCGTGGGCGAATCTGACAGAGGATAGCTCTCTGTTTCGGCGGAGTTCAGAAGGCCTCGATTGACGCGCCTATGGACCATAAGTTGCAGAATGCCTGGTGACCGCCGGCTTGGTGCGTAGACTTCCGAGGTGGTGACCAAAGCTCCGATAATCTCGTGACTTGAAGTCACTGATAGCGATAACATGCAAATCACAGAGCTACCGGGTGCGCGCATTCGAATCCGCGGGAATCTAGCATGAGCACCCGCGGCAGATTGTTCCTCGCCTACTGGGCCGAAAATGGGGCCGCGGCTGCAGTCCGGCTGGTAGCTCGAAAGGTCGGAAATGCGCTCACGGGACGCCGGGTATTTAACAGCCCCAACCCCGCGCTCAAAACAGATCGGCCCGCAACCGTCGGCGAGTACGCTCACTGGGCTTTTCCTGCGGTCCGGCCATTGCCCGTCTACGTTATTCCGGCCTCCTCGGCGCTTCGCATCAGCCTTGTCACTGATAGCGTCGGAAGCGGCAGCCTCTTTGGCGGAGTAGGCACTGCGCTATTGTTTGCCGCGCAATTGGCAAACCGTACTGGCGCATCGCTGCGAGTTGTGACTCGTACCGAAGCTCCAATGCCCAAGAATGTCCACCAGGTCCTTGCGGCCTATGGGGTGGACCTGACCCACGAGGTCCAATTTGCCTATGCCCCGCCCGATAAAAAAAGCGGGGCGCCAGCGGGACTGGATCTCTACCCGAATGAGCTTGTCATCACGACATCGTGGTGGACCACCGCCGCTGCATTGCCCAGCGTTCCCAACGAGTCAATCATCTATCTGCTTCAGGAAGACGAGCGGATGTTCTACTCATTCGGTGAAGAGCGCTTGCGATGTGAAGAGGTTCTTTCCAATCGATCCATCAGGTTCGTCATCAACACCCGTCTTCTCTATGACCACTTGATCGCGAGCGGGCTTGAAAACATCCGTGCGCGGGGGCAATGGTTCGAGCCGGCTTTTCCCTCAGAGCTGTTTCACAAGCGCAAGCGAGCGACCGGTGAAAAGCGACGACTCTTCTTCTACGCCAGGCCGAATAACCCTCGCAATCTTTTCGGAACAGGCCTGAGGCTGCTTGAGCGCGCGGTCAACGAGGGGATCCTGGATCTTGAGCATTGGGACGTGTACCTCGTGGGCAGCAATATTCCGAACGTCGCCTTCGGCTTAGGCTATTTGCCAAAGCGTGCGCAGGGGCTCGATTGGAAAGCCTATGCAGATTTGATGGGAACGATTGATCTCGGTGTCAGCCTCATGTATACGCCCCATCCCAGTTACCCGCCATTGGACCTGGCTGCGAGCGGTGCCGTGGTGGTGACGAACAAGTTCGCGAACAAGCAATCGCTGGAGAGCTACTCCCGCAACATCATTTGTGCCGATCTTCAAATGGATTCGTTGCTCGACGCCCTCAAGTCCGGCATCAAGCTTGCTGAAGATGGGGAAACGCGCGATCAAAACTATCGTACGAATGGATTGGGCGGCGACTGGGCGGCATCGTTCGAACCCATTTTCCAGTCAATGACAAGCGCGCGCTGATGTTCTCTCTTCAGCTCCAACAAGTCCCGTATTCCGACCCCTGGCTGCAGCCCCTGTCAGAGCGACTTGCCACCTTGAATCGACGCGCCGTTCGCGTGGCGTATTTCTACGAGGAGCCGAACAACAGCACCTTCCGCTATCGCGCCTATAACATGGCGCAGGTGTTGAACGCGCCGGGTGCGGGCGACGTCTCCGCGAGCTACTTCTTTCTTTCGGATCGCGACTACTTCGACGAAATTGCCGATTACGCGGAAATGCTGGTTATCTGCCGCTCGCGCTATTGCCACGAGATCAACGGCTTGGTGACGAAATTCCGAGCTCGAGGCAAGCGAGTGTTGTTCGATGTGGATGACCTTGTCTTCGATACCGACTACACCCATCTGGTCGTTGCTACGTTGGGCCTGGATTTCAGGCAGAAGGGCCTTTGGGACGACTGGTTCGCGATGGTGGCGCGCATGGGCCAAACGCTGAAGCTTTGCGACGGCGCGATCACCACTAACGAGTTCCTGGCTGAAAAACTGGCGGATTTCTCCGGTCTCCCTGTATCCGTTGTTCCAAATTTCATGAACCAGGAGCAACTGTCCCTCGCAAATCGGGTCTTCGAACTCAAGGCGCAGGCCCGGTTCAAGGGCGATGGAAAGAAGACACTCGGATACTTCAGTGGCTCGCCATCTCATCGTCTTGACTATGCGATCGTGGAGCCAGCGCTGGCGGATGTGCTGGTGCAACGGCCCGATGTCGATGTCATGGTGGTTGGATACATCGAGCACGGGGCGGCCATGCAGAAATTTGCAGGTCGAGTGAGTCGTCAGCCATTCCATGACTACGTCAATCTGCAGCGCCTATTGGGCTGCGTTGAATTCAATCTGATGCCTTTGCAGTCGAACGCTTTCACCGACTGCAAATCGGAACTCAAGTACTTCGAGGCGGCAAGCGTCGGGACGCTTAGTGTCGCGTCGCCTGGCTTTACGTATCGGGGTTCGATTCGGGACGGCGAAAATGGCTATCTGGCGAAGGCGCACGAATGGGCGCAAGTCATCTTGCGCGCAATCGATCAGATGGATGAATACGAAAAGATGGCCACAGTCGCACGGGAGGACGCGCTGAAGAAGTTCAGTTGGGAGCATCAACAAGGTGCAATCCTCAAGGCCCTGGGAGTTGCTTGATTTGACCGCCGGAGGGCTCCCGCATGCGCTCAAGGGGCGCACTTCACCGAAATCCGCAGATATGGAATGCCGAAATGCCAGCTGTTGATGAGGCCTCCAGCGCAGCGGATGAAACGCTACAGCTCTCCTGTGTACTCGCGCGCTTCGGTCCTTTGCAGGCCCGGTCTGGCGAAGTCAATCTTCTGAATCAGTCCGGAGGGCGGGCGCGTCGAATCGGCCTTGTTCGTGTGGCCACGTTGTTCAAGCGGACCTTGAGGCGATTGAGGCTGCGCGCGCTTGCCCCCTTTTCCGCCAGCGCGGCGGCATACCTCCAAGCCGAGTTCGTACCTAGGTCGGCAGGCAGAGATCTGCAAATCGATCGGTCGATTGCGATTCCGCTGCCTTGGGCAAATGAGGCTGAGACGCGGCGAGTCAGAATCGCTGCAGTTGTCCACCTTTTCTATGACGAACTCGCCATTGAAATCCGGAGATATCTCGAGTCCGTCGAAGAGAGCGTGGACGTATATGTTTCCACTGGCAATCAACATCAAGCCGAGCTGATTCGGACCGCATTCAACGGATGGCGCAATGGAAGCATCGAGGTGCGAGTCGTTCCAAATATCGGACGAGACATTGCGCCAAAGCTCGTGGCATTCAAGGACGTGTACTCTCACTACGAATATGTCATCCTTCTGCACGGGAAGAGATCGACGCATGCGTCGGTGCTGGCGCCCTGGCGGCAATTCACGCTCGAAAGCCTGCTGGGCTCCAAGAACGTTGTCACGAGCATCGTCACGATTTTCGACAATCAACCGTCAATTGGCATCGTTGCGGCCCAGCACTTTGAGCCAGTGCGTCGATGGCTCGGCTGGGGAAGCAATTTCGCACGCAGTCAGATTCTTGCGCATCGGATGGGCTTCAACCTGGACCCCCGGCGCCCACTGGACTTTCCGTCGGGCTCGATGTTCTGGGCTCGGACCGCGGCGTTGAAGCCACTCCTCGATTTGGATCTGCGCTATCAGGACTTTGATCCGGAGAAGGGCCAGCAGGACGGCACGCTGGCTCATGCAGTCGAGCATCTGTTCTTCTTCGCCTGCGAACATGCGGGATACGATTGGGTCAAGACCGGGCAACCAGAACTCTACGAAAGCACGCCGGCGATCGATCGTCTGGAGGAGCCTCGAGACCTGTCCCGATGGCTTTGCGCAAATGGCTACAGGCTGACAGCTCCCTATGGAAAGCGCGAGGCGTGGAGCGAGTCGCGGGCGGTCTCGGGGCCTTCTGGCGAATTTTTCTTGCGGGTTCGGCAGCGGGCGCTTGGAGTCACAGATGGCAAAGCTGATCTCGGCGTCCGAGTGGCCGTGGGAATACCGCTCGCTGGTCCAGACCCTATACAGATGACCGACGCCGCTGCGGCCGTCATTCATGCTCTGGATCACGTCGGCCTCGCCGGGCATCGAGTCCTGGTTGGCTCTGAGCATCGGGCGGAGGCGGCCGGGCAGAGCGGGTGCATTCGCTACATTGAGCAGACTCAATCGCAGAGTTTTGCTGAAAAGCACAATGAACTGATGTCGCAGGCTTTTGCCGGCGGTGCAACACACTACATTGCGCTGGCACCTGGCGTCATACCGCATCGCGGCGCGATAGAGGCCATGCTGACGGCGAGTGCAGCAAATTTTCACCGGGCGCTTGTCGAAGGTGTACCTGTAGAAGCAAAGCACCCGGCACCTTACGAGCCGTTGTGCTTCGAATTGCCGGATGTTCGCGCAGACTGCCTGTTGATCCCGCGGCCCGCCTTCGAGGTGCTCGAGGGATTTGACATCCAACTCAGTGCCGACATCATGGGCATCGACCTCGGGTGGCGCGCACGCGCCCGTGGATTCGTCCTGAAGGCCTGTCCGACAGCGCTCTTTGACGACGGCAAGCTGCAACCCCAATGTTCGGATGCGCAGGCCCTCCTGACGTCGGTGCAGTTCCTTTTGCGAAAATGGCGTGGGCCGACCTGGTTGAGTGAACACGTCAAAGGTCTTGCCGTGCGGTTAGGCCTTGAACTTCCTGATGTGTTGGCGGAGTCCGTGCCAGCCGAGTGGTTGCCTTACTCTAGTTTCGAGAGCACCTTTGTGCAGGAAAACAGCTGCTGACTTAGGAGCAATTGGCTTTCAATGAATCCCCTCCAGCTGAAATTCACTCCGCCGCAGGCATCCGTTGTGGTTGTCATACCGTTCTACAACGGGTCGCGCTTCATCGAGCGGTCGATCTCCAGCGTGTTTGCGCAGACGGTGCCTGCCGACGAGGTCATCGTCGTCAACGACGGCTCGCGAGCTGAAGAGAGGGAGGCTCTGGGCGAGCTGGCCAAGCGGTATCCCTTCCGGATCATCGACAAGAAAAATGGAGGGCAGGGCTCGGCGCGCAATGCGGGCGTCGCAGCCTCTGTGTCGAATTTCATCTGCTTTCTTGACCAGGACGACTTCTATCTCGAGAACCACATCGAATTGCTTGTAGCCGGCATTCCTCCCGAAGACCCGCGCTTTGGCTTTGTCTACGCGGATCTCTATGAGGCTGATGGGGGCGGCAACATCGTACGCACGTCGATGGTGAAGGAGAGCTCCGACCAAAATCCCAAGCGCGATGTCGTGAACCTCTTGCGTCATGACATGCATGTGTTGCCGTCCGCAGCCCTGATCAGTCGCAAGGCGTTCGAGGCAATTGGAGGGTTTGACCCTCAGTTCATGGGCTACGAAGACGACGATCTGTTCTTGCGCATCTTTCGAAAGGGCTTTAGCAACTACTTCTTGGATCGTGCCGTGACGGTTTGGTGCATTCACGTCGAAAGCACTTCCTTCAGCATTCGCATGATCCGAAGTCGTTATCGGTACTTTAAGAAGATGTTTGACATGTTTCCCGATGAGCCGCAACGCGAACGCTACTATCTGCGCGACTGCTTTGTGCCTCGTTTCGGTCGCCTGTTTGCCGATCAAGCCATCGCGTCGATCAAGCTCGACAATGAGTACCGTAACGAGCTGATCGAGTACTACCGGGAATTTGCCGACTTGGCATTGGCCAATCGCTATGTGGGGCGTGTCCCCAAGCTGCGCTTGTGGTTCATGCGATGCTTGATCCTGAATGGCTCGCGGGGCATCGTGCGGGTGGCCGATGCCGTAATCAGACTACCGTTGGTTCGGAAGATTCGAGCTGGCTCCTGAGCGGGCCTGATTGCCGGTCTTCAGGATGACTCGACCAGTCGCCCGTGCTCCAGGTGCACTACGCGATTGCACTCCTTGGCAATCAACGCAGGCGAGTGAGAAGCCAGCACCAGGATGCCGGCGCCCGAGACAACGTCCTTCATGCGCTTCTCGGCCTTTTCGGTGAACTCTGCGTCGCCCACCGAGAGCCACTCGTCCATGAGAAGGATGTCTGCTTTCACACTGGTCGAAATTGAGAAAGCCAGCCGCATCATCATGCCGGTCGAGTACGTGCGAACCGGCATGTTGATGTAGTCGCCCAAACCGCTGAAATCGACGATCTCGTCCACCATCGAGTCGATCTTGCGCTTGCTCAGACCCATCACCAGGCCGCGCAGCATGATGTTTTCCAGCCCGTTGGCGTCCGGTTCGATGCCCAGAGACGGGTCGATCAAGCTGGCGAGCGTTCCTTCACGAACGAATTCACCGACCGAAGGCTCGTACACGCCAGCCAGCGTCCGCAATAGCGTCGACTTTCCGGCTCCGTTGTGGCCCACAAGGCCCAGGCGATCACCAGCCTTCAATTCCAGGTTGATGCCCGACAGGGCTTGAACCACGTTCACTCCGGTTTCCTTGCCAAATCGGCCACCGGTGACTGAGGCTGCAAGTGATTTCTTGAGGGAACTGGCGCCTGCCCCATAGATGGGAAAATTGACGCCAACGTTCTTGAGGGAGATCTTGGGCATGAGCCTAATTCAGAGTCAGAGCCAGTAGACCACTCGGCGGCGGTATCTGGAAAAAAGCCAAGAGGCCAGCGCAAGGTTGAGCACCGTCCAGATGAGCAGTCCCGTCCAGTTGTGCGTATCCGAAACGCCCCCCATCAGCGGGGCGCGCAGCAGATCCAGCATCTGCGCCAGCGGATTCCACAGCACAAGCTTGGCGCGATCCGGCAGATTCTCGGGCAGCCAGAACACGGGAGTCAGGAACATCAGCATCTGCATGATGCTAATCACAATCTGAGCGACGTCGCGGTAACGAGTGCAGATAAACCCCAGGACCAAACCCAAGGCATGAGCATTCAAGAGAAAGAGAGCGAACGCTGGAATGAATAGCAGCGCATGCATCTTCAACGAAACGCCTGCCCAAATGGCCACCGGCACATAGAGGATGATCTGGTGCGCGAACTGGATGAGGTTGCGCGACATGCTGCGCCAAACAAACAGGCTGACCGGAAAATAGCTCTGCTTGAGGTAGTTCCCTGAATTAATGAAGGCATTGCACGAATCCGTGATCATGCTGGAAAAGGTTGTCCAGAAAATCAGGCCGAGCGCCAGGTGCGGGAAAAACTTCGTGAGTTCAGTGCCAAACAGAGAGCTGTACAGCGGCCCCATGCCGCCAATCATGGCGCCCATGCTCAGAGTGAGCCACAGCGGCCCGAGCATGGAGCGCCGATAGCGCAAGACGATATCAAACCACGCCAGGGTCCACCAGATGTCGGTGCGGCGGGTGCCTTCCCACCAATCGGTCCAGGCGCTTCGATGCAAATTGGAGTGGACTTGACTCATGCTCTTCCGTAGGTGTCGGCCAGGCGGACGATGTCGTCCTCGCCCAGGTAGTCGCCGCACTGCACTTCGATGAGCACGAGCAACTCCTTGCCGATATTGGTCAGGCGGTGCTTTTCTTTCAGGGGGATGTAGCGATATTGGCCCGGCAGGGTTTCGAATTCTTCGTCGCCTACCTGAACCTTCGCGATGCCTTGCACAACCACCCAATGCTCCGCGCGTCGGTGGTGGTACTGCAACGACAGCGCATGGCCCGGCTTGACCGTGATGCGCTTGACTTTGTAGCCGCCTTCTTCCGTGAGTGTAGTGTATGTGCCCCAGGGGCGATGCACTGTATCGGGAAGTGAGACAGACTCGATCCCGCGTGCCTTGAGGATATCCACCACCTGCTTGACCTTCTGGCTGCTGTTCTTGTCGGCCACCAGCAAGGCCGAAGGTGTGTCCACGATGATCAGGTCTTGCAGGCCGATGGTCGCCACGATCTTGGGCAGGTGGCTTTCCACGCGCACGTGGGTGCCCCTGGTGTCGATGGCCACGACGCCCCGGCCGAACGTGTTGCCGCTGGCGTCCGCCGGCAAGGCCTCCGCCACTGCGGGCCAGGAGCCCACGTCACTCCAGCTGAACTTGGCCGGCACCACCTGAACGTTCTGCGCGTGTTCCATCACCGCATAGTCGATGCTGATGTCGGGCTGCAGGTCGAAGGTGCGGGATTGGAACCGGGTGCGCTTGTCCTGCGTGCTCGACTCGTCCATGGCCTTGCGCGCAGCTGCAAGCATCTCGGGTGCGTGCAACTCCATCGCCGCCAGCATGGCCGCGGCGGTAGAGCAGAACATGCCGCTGTTCCAGTAGTAGCGTCCGGTGGACAGATAGCCCTGCGCCGTCGGCAGGTCAGGCTTCTCCACAAAACGGATCACCTTCTGGCTCTCGCGGGAAACCTGCGCAACCTCCAGATAGCCGAAGCCAGTCTCTGGGCTGGTGGGCGGAATGCCAAAGACCACGATCGAGCCTTGCCGCGCCAGTCGAGTGGCCTCGGTGGCGCTGGCCACGAAGGCCTCTACGTTCGGGATGAGGTGGTCGGCTGACAGCACCAGCATCACCGTGTCAGGCGAGAAGTGCTTTTCGCAATGCAAGGCCGCCAGTGCGATGGCAGGGCCGGTGTTGCGCCCCTTGGGCTCAAGCAGGAAGGCCGTGTCCGGCGC
The DNA here is from genome assembly GCA_018241225.1 of Pseudomonadota bacterium. Lineage (GTDB taxonomy): Bacteria > Pseudomonadota > Gammaproteobacteria > Burkholderiales > Burkholderiaceae_C > Variovorax. The sequence continues at coordinate 27,902 of JAFEEG010000045.1, read as the reverse complement.
ATCGGCCATTTGCTCCAGTACGTTCTGCGTATGGAACAGATGGTCCTGGTTGGTAACCACCAGCAGGTCCCCCGTGCCGCAGGCCTGCCCGCGCTCGATCGTCTGCTGGAGCAGCGTCGAGCCGCCAATATGCATGAACGGCTTGGGGTAGGACTGCCTGGATACCGGCCACAACCGGGTACCCGAGCCGCCAGAAAGCACCACCGAAAGCAATTGCATGCGGAACCCTTTTGAAATGTTGCCTTGCCCAGATTTTACGAGGGGACGAATTCGAACCCGCCAGAAGAGACAATCGGGTCAGCAAATCAATTCGACAGGCTGGCGGCGCCCGCCAGCCATGTTGCCATGGGCACAAACATCAGTTCTCACGTGGTCCGCTGGGCCCGGCAGGCCTACCGGGCACTGCCCATTTCCCGCCTCGCCAAGCAGCGCGTGGCCTCCCTGGGCTATCGCCTGGCCGGTCCGCTGATTTTCAAGGGCGAGCCGCACTACGAATTCTGGAAGCGCCAGCGCGATGGTCGGCTGCTCACCCCGCAGGGCCGCGGCCCGGTGGCGCCAAAGGACTTCGACGCCGTGCTGGCCGGCCTGCACTTCGCCCCGGTCGAGCAGCCGGAGGTGTCCATCGTCATTCCGGCCTATGGCAACCTGGGCCATACGCTCAATTGCGTACGCTCGATTGCCGAGCACCTGCCGCAGGCGAGCGTGGAGGTCATCGTGGCAGAAGATGCTTCCGGCGATGCGGACATCCTTCGCCTGGGCCACGTGTCCGGCCTGCGTTTGATCGTGCACCCGCAAAACCTGGGCTTCCTGCGCTCGGCCAACGCCGCATGCAGGGCTGCACGCGGGCGCTACGTCTACCTGCTCAACAACGATACCGAGGTGTCCGCGGGTTGTCTGGACAGCATGCTTGCGCTGTTTCGGCAGTTGCCCGACTGCGGTATGGTGGGCTCCAAGCTGGTCTATCCCGATGGGCGTCTTCAGGAGGCGGGCGGCATCGTCTGGCGCGACGGTTCGGGCGGCAATTTCGGCCGCCTCGACGATCCGGCATTGCCAGCCTTCAACTACGTCAAGGAGGCGGACTACTGCTCCGGCGCGTCGCTGCTCATTCCCAAGGCGCTGTGGGATCAACTGGGCGGGTTCGACGAGTACTACCTGCCCGCCTACTACGAGGACACCGACCTGGCCATGCGTGTGCGTGCTGCCGGCAAGAAGGTGTACTACCAGCCCGAATCGGTGGTGGTGCACTACGAAGGCATCTCGCACGGCACCGACACCGGCTCCGGTGTGAAGGCGCACCAGGCGATAAACCAGAAGAAATTTCGCGAGCGATGGGCCTCGGTGCTGGATGTGCAGAACTTGCCGCAGGGCGAGCAGTTGCTGCACGCCCGCGAGCGCAGCGCCGGCCGCAAGACTGTCCTGGTGGTGGACCGCTACATGCCCCAGCCGGACATCGACGCCGGATCGCGCAGCATCGTGTGTGTCATGCGCGAGCTGCAGGCCATGGGGCTGGTGGTCAAGTTCTGCCCGACCAGCCTGTGGCGTGACCCGGTCTACACGCAGCAGATGCAGCAGGAAGGCATCGAGGTCTTCTACGGTGAAGACTACGACTTCGCCGGCTGGGTGCGCCAGTTCGCGGACGTACTCGACTATGTTTTCGTCAACCGCCCGGAGGCGGCGCGGGAGTGCCTGGCGCCGGTGCGCGCCAACAGCCGCGCCAAGTTCCTCTTCTACGGCCATGACCTGCACCACCTGCGCCTGCAGAGCCAATACGAGCTCACCCGCGACGAGGGCCTGTTGCGCGAGTCGAACCGGTTCAAGTCGCTCGAGGAATCCATCTGGCGCGCCAGCGACGTCATCTACTATCCCTCCGCCTCCGAGACCGCCGTGGTCCGGTCCCTTTTGCCGCAGGCGCGAGCGCACACGCTGCCGCTTTTCGTCTTCGACGAGCAAGAGCCCGCGCTCGGCCTGGCAACGCGGCAGCGGCAGCAGTTCGCGTTTGTCGCCGGCTTCGGGCATGCGCCCAATATCGACGCGGCCATCTGGCTGGTGCGCGAGATCCTCCCACGCGTGAAGTCGCGTGTGCCCGGCGCGCAATTGCTGCTGGTGGGCTCCAAGCCCACCGACGAGGTCAAGGCCTTGGCCGGCCCCGATGTGCAGGTGACTGGGTATGTAAGCGACGAGGCCCTGCTGGGCTACTACCGCAGCCTGGGCGTGGCCGTGGCGCCGATGCGCTTCGGTGCCGGCGTCAAGGGCAAGGTGATCGAGGCGCTGCACCATGGGCTGCCACTGGTCACGACTACCGTGGGCGCCCAGGGGCTGGAGGGCCTGGAACAGGTCATACCGGTTTCCGATGATGCACAAGTCATTGCCGATGCCATCGTCGAGCTGATGCAGGATGATGCCCGCTGGCAAGCCGTGGCCGGTGGCGGGCGAGCGTTTGCCGACGCTCGCTTTTCGCGCGCCGCACTGCGCAACGTGCTTTCGCAGGACATTGCGCCGTAAAGGTCATCAACAACAACATCCGCATGCAGCCTTTGAATCTGTCCATCTGCGTCGTGCTGTACGAATCGGTGGAAACCACTCAGCGATTCCACCAGGAGCTGATGGCGTCTCTGTCGAGCTTCGACAACTACGAAGTCCTCTACTACGACAACTCTCCTGGCGACACCCTGGCACAGTGGTTCTCCACCCGGCTGCAGCCGGGTGTGCACTACCAGCACGACCCGCGCAACCTGGGCTTCTCCTTCGGCAACAACCAGCTCATCCTGCGGGCGCAACACGACCGCATCCTGCTGCTCAACCCGGACGTCTTCGGCCTGAATGCAGACGTTTGGCGCGACATTGCCTCAAAGCCCACGGAAGGCCTGGCCCGCTTCGCCCGCCTGCTCAATGCCGACGGCAGCTTCCAGGACTGTGTGGGCGAGGTCAGCAGCCTGGCGCGCGTGTTCCAGAAAAGGCCTAACTACGCCGACATTGCCCAGCCCACCGAAGTCGGCATGGGCATCATGGCATTCATGCTCACGGAGAAACCGGTCTTCGCGAGAGTTGGCCTGCTCGACTGCAGCTATCCCCTCTACGCCGAAGACATGGACTGGTGCTTTCGTGCGTCAGAGGCCGGAATGCGTGTGCTGTACGACCCCAGCGTCGAGCTCACGCACCTGGGCGGCGCTTCGGCCCAGGAGCGCTGGGCGCGCGCCGCCGGGCTGCGCCGCAAGTACGCTGCGGAGCGCATCTTCATCGACAAGCACATGCACGGCCTGAACTGGGCGGCCATGCGGTTGCTCAACGCCCTCAAGGTGGCCATCAAGGCGCGCGCATGAAAGAGGGTGACGCCTTGGACGCGCAGATCGTCCTGCCCTCCCTGAAGATCAGCGGCGGCATCCGCGAGGCGCTGCGCCTGGGCGAAGAGCTGCAGGAGCAGGGGCTGCCGACGGGCGTGCTCTCGATGTGGAACAGCCCGCACCCCATGGCGTCGCCCGTGCCGGTGTCCATGCTGTCGCAGCATCGGCCGCGCGCAGCGCGGGCCGCGTTCGAGCTTCCTTTCCTCATGTTCCGGTTCGCGCGCTGGCTGCACGGGAAGGGTGCACAAGCGCCGACCGCGCTGATCTTTACGCACTATGCCACCTTGCCGCTGGCGCTGCTGGTTCCCCGCAATCAACGCTATTTCTTCGTCCAGGGTGTGGAATGGAACTTCGTGCGCAACCGGTTTGCGTCTGCCGCGCTGCGCCAGATTGTCCTGGGCGTGTACCGAAGCGGCCGCATCATTTCGGCCAACGCATTCCTGAGTACCCAGCTGGCCGCAGAGGGCCTGAAGGTGCCGTTCGAGGCGCCCATCTGGGCCGATCCGGTATTCCGTGGGCGTGTCGATGCACCGCGAGACATCGATTTCGTGCTGATGCTGCGTAAGGGCGCCATCAAGCGCCTGGACCTCAATCGACGCTTCATCGAGCTGGCACGCGCTCGTGGACTTCGCATCCTGGCCATCACCCCGGAGGACGAGATCGCCGAGTCGATGCAAGGCAGCGTGCAAGAGCTTCTCGTGCGGCCCAGCGCCGAGCAGATGCGCTCGGCCTACGAGCGCAGCAAGTGCTTCGTCCTGCTCAGTGAGCACGAAGGCTTCGGGCTGCCGCCGCTGGAGGCCATGGGCTCGGGGTGCGTTCCCATCTGCCGCGATTCAGGCGGCGTGCAGGCCTTCATGAACGACCCGGCGCTCGCCGGCAATCTGCTGCCGCTCGCCATGCCGATCGAGCAAGTCTTCGGCCATGCGACCCAGGTCATCGCCGATGAGCCTGCTTGGCAGCGCCTGAGCGCCGCCGCGCGCCATCGTTTCGATGCAGGCTTGCGCGAGGGCGCCGACGCCCGGCGCCAGCTAGCCGCGGCCCTGATGGGCCCGGGCCAGCTTCAGCCGCCAGAACGGCCCTGACGTCCACAGCTTCAGCAGGCTGGTCACATGCCAGTACAGGTGGCGCCGGCTGGTGCGGCTGGCGCGCTGCGCCTCGTGGCGCACCCGCAGGGCCTCGCCGATCTGCAGCTGCCAACCGGCCAGCCGCAGGCGCGCGCAGATGTCGAAGTCCTCGCCGTACATGAAGTAGCGGCGGTCATCGAAGCCGCCGATTTCGCGATAGGCCTGCGCGCGAAACAGCATGAACAGCCCTGGAATCCAGTCCGGCTGCGACGGAATCGGGTAGCCTGGGCGGCGCCGAGTCAGGATTTCCAGAGGGGTGATGATGCGCCGGTGCTGCTCCGGCTCGGTCTTTCCGGGCTCCAGGATGCGCGGCGCCAGCAAGCCCGCGCGCGCGCCGGCCTGCTCGATCAGAGGACCCAGCACCTCGCTGTCGAAGCGGATGTCCGGATTGAGCACCAGGAACCAGTCCGATGCGCAGTGCTTGAACGCCTGGTTGTTGTTGCCCCCAAATCCCAGGGGAGCCGAGTTGTGGATGCGCTGCAATTCGAAGCCGAAGCGCCGCCCGGCCAGCAGGTCGGGCTCGGGCAGGTTGTGCGTGAGCACCACCTTGTCCAGCAGCGTTGCGCTGAACCGGTCCAATTGCTCCAGCAAGGGCAGGATCATGTCCAGCTGGCCGTGGCTGACGATCGACACGGTGACCGGTTGTTGTTGGCGGGCGATGGTGGTGCTTGGCATGGTCTAATTTCGCCGGGAAATTCTAGGGAATCCGGCCACAGCCCCAATTCATGCTCGCTCTGATCGTCATCAGCTTTCTTGTCGCCGCCATTGCCGTGCTCGGTTTCATGCGGCGCGCCCGCCGCCATGCCCGGCGTTATGGCAAGGATATGCCGCAGCGTTTTCACGCGGGCAACGTGCCGCGGCTCGGTGGGGCCGGCATCTTTGTCGGCATGGGGGTGGCCTGGCTTGCCGCCGGGGTCATCGATCGCCTCAACGTTTACTGGCCGCTCAAGGCGTCCGGCGTGACCTTGCTGTGCCTGGCGCCGGCGGTGTTCGGCGGCATCCTCGAAGACGTCACGCAGCGCGTGGCGGTGCGTTGGCGCCTGGGGCTGACCATCGGCTCGGCCCTCTTGCTGTGCTATGTGCTGGACCTGAGCCTCGAGCGCACCGGCATTTCGACGGTAGACGGCTGGCTGCGCGCCGTGCCCTACGCCGGCATGTTGTTCGCCGCCTTTGCCATTGGCGGCCTGCCGCATGCCTTCAACATCATCGACGGCTACAACGGCCTGGCCGGTACCGTGGCGGTGCTGGTGTGTCTGGCCATCGCCCACGTCGCGCTGCAGCTGGGCGACCGCCAGCTCGCCGCCATGGTGCTGTGCCTGCTGGGCGCCACCGCAGGCTTTCTCATGTGGAACTACCCGCGCGGCAAGATCTTCGCCGGCGACGGCGGCGCCTACGTCTGGGGCATGGTCATCGCGCTGGCCTGCGTCATGCTGGTCAAGCGCCACGGCACGGTTTCGCCATGGTTCCCCATGCTGCTGCTGATCTACCCGGTGTGGGAAACGCTGTTCTCCATCTACCGCAAGCTGGCCCGCGGCCAGTCGCCTGGCATGGCCGATGCGCTGCACTTTCACCAGCTCATCTTCCGCCGCATCGTGCGCGTGGTGATTCACGACAACGAGGCCAGGCAACTGCTGGCACGCAACAATCGCACCTCGCCCTACCTGTGGGCGCTGGCGGGGCTGTCGGTGGTGCCGGCCGTGTTGTTCTGGAATCGCACCTACTGGCTGATGCTCTTTACCTTGCTGTTCATCGCCACCTACGTGGCGGCGTACCTCATGATCGTGCGCTTCAAGGTCCCGCGCTGGCTGCGCGACCTTGCGAACTCCTTCGATTGATCGACCTTCCTACCTAACCTGACCGACCCAACGCCCATGACCGACCCCGTCCTCAACATCCCGCCGCGCGACAAGGCCGAGATCCTGGCGCAGGCGTTGCCCTACATCCGCAAGTTCCACGGCAAGACCATCGTCATCAAGTACGGCGGCAATGCCATGACCGATCCGGCCCTGCAGGCCGACTTTGCCGAAGACGTTGTGCTGCTCAAGTTGGTGGGCATGAACCCGGTGGTGGTGCACGGCGGCGGCCCGCAGATCGAGGCGGCGCTCAACCGCCTGGGCAAGAAGGGCAGCTTCATCCAGGGCATGCGCGTGACCGACGCTGAGACCATGGAAGTGGTCGAGTGGGTGCTGGCCGGCGAGGTGCAGCAGGACATCGTGGGCCTGATCAACCAGGCCGGCGGCAAGGCGGTGGGCCTCACGGGCCGTGACGGCGGGCTGATCCGCGCGCAAAAGCTCAAGATGGCCGACCGCAACGACCCCACCATCGAACACGACGTGGGCCAGGTGGGCGACATCGTCGCCATCGACCCGGGCGTGGTGAAGGCGCTGCAGGACGACGCCTTCATCCCGGTGGTCAGTCCCATCGGCTTTGGCGAAGAGAACGAGAGCTACAACATCAACGCCGACGTGGTGGCCGGCAAGCTGGCCACCGTGCTCAAGGCCGAGAAGCTCATGCTGCTGACCAACACCCCCGGCGTGCTGGACAAGAACGGCAACCTGCTGACCAACCTGTCGGCACGCGAAATCGACGACCTCTTTGCCGATGGCACCATCTCGGGCGGCATGCTGCCCAAGATCGAGGGCGCGCTGGACGCCGCCAAAAGCGGCGTGAACGCCGTGCACATCATCGACGGCCGGGTGCCGCACGCGATGCTGCTGGAAATCCTAACCGAGCAGGCCTACGGCACGATGATCCGGGCCCGCTGAACGGCCACGGCAACTGGCTTGTCAGTTGCCGTAGCCGTTGGGGTTGCCGTTTTGCCAGCGCCAGCTGTCGGCGCACATCTGGTCCAGGCTGCGGCTGGCTTCCCAGCCCAGCACGGCCTTGGCGGCCGACGGGTCGGCCCAGTAGGCCGGCACGTCGCCGGGTCGGCGCGGGCCGATCACTCTCGCAACGGGCTTGCCGCTGGCGCGCTCGAAGGCCGTCACCACTTCCAGTACCGAGCCGCCCCGGCCGGTTCCCAGGTTCAACGTCAACAGGCCTTCGTGAGCTAACGCGTGCTGCAGCGCCGCGACATGGCCCTCGGCCAGATCCATCACGTGAACGTAGTCGCGCACGCCGGTGCCGTCCGGCGTGGGGTAGTCGCCGCCGTGCACCGTCAGGTGCTGGCGCTGGCCGACAGCCACCTGGCTCACGAACGGCATCAGGTTATTGGGCTTGCCCTGCGGGTGCTCGCCGATCAGGCCGCTCTCGTGCGCGCCCACCGGGTTGAAGTAGCGCAACAGGGCAATGCGCCAGCCGGGCGTCGAGCGGTACAGGTCGCCCAGGGCTTCCTCCACCATCAGCTTGGAACGGCCATAGGGGTTGGCCGGGCGGGTGGGGGCATCTTCAGGAATGGGCGAGTGATCCGGCTCGCCGTACACCGTGGCGGACGAGGAAAAAATCAGCGTACGTACGCCCGCGGACTTCATGGCGGCAGCCAGGACCAGGCTTCCATTCACATTGTTGTCGTAATAAGACAACGGATCGGCCACCGAATCGCCAACCGCCTTCAGGCCTGCAAAGTGAATGACCGCTTTCACGGAATACTCTGAAAACAGTAGATCCAGCAGCGCACGATCGCGCACATCACCCTGGATGGCCCGTGGCGCGGGCCCGGCGCTGATGCGCGCCAGTCGCTCCAGCACCTTGGGGCTGCTGTTCACGTAGTTGTCCAGAATGAGTGGCTCGAAGCCCGCCGACGCCAGCGCCACACAGGTGTGGCTCCCGATGTAGCCGGCTCCGCCCGTCACCAATACGCAATTTGTCATGATTCGGACCCTCGTTCCCGCCAAAAAAGAAGAAGATTCTGCGCGAATGTCACGGGGTTGACCCGGAAGGCGCGCACTCACTGCGCCATGCGAGAATCATTTAATTACATCTTTGTGGTCGCCCATGAACGATCAGACTAGCGCCCCTGCCTCCAATTCCACTGCGCAGGACGCACCGCCGCCCCCGACCCGCAAGCGTCCCAAGCCGGGCGAACGCCGCGTGCAGATCCTGCAGGCCCTGGCGGCCATGCTGGAGCAACCCGGTGCGGAACGCGTCACGACGGCCGCCCTGGCCGCGCGGCTGGAGGTCAGCGAAGCCGCGCTTTACCGCCACTTCGCCAGCAAGGCCCAGATGTTTGAAGGCCTCATCGACTTCATCGAGCAGAGCGTCTTCAGCCTCATCAACCAGATCCTGGAGCAGCCGCCGGCCGACCCGGCGGCTGACGCCCGCGCCGTTGGCACCGGCCAGGCGGCACGCATCATCGTCATGCTTCTGCAGTTCGCCGAAAAAAACCCCGGCATGACCCGCGTCATGGTGGGCGATGCGCTCGTGTTCGAGAACGACCGACTGCAACAGCGCATGAACCAGTTCTTCGACAAGGTCGAGGCCACCCTGCGCCAGTCCCTTCGCGAAGTTGCCACGGCCGACGGCTCGGCCACCCCCACCGTTGATGCCCAGGTGCGAGCCTCGGCGCTCACCGCCTTCGCGGTCGGCCGGCTGCAGCGCTTTGCGCGCTCAGGCTTCAAGCGCCTTCCCTCCGAGCACCTGGACGCGTCAATCGCACTCATGCTCTGAGGCCCGGGCCGGGTCGCGCTGCCCGGTAAGCGGGAAGGCACGGCATTGGCTATGCAGGGCATAGCCAAACGTCATTTTCATTTCGCAAATGTCCCGACAAAATGACCGGCTCCAACCACGAAAAGGAGCCGTGTCATGAGCAATGAGAAGGCGGAGGGGAAGTGTCCCTTCCACACCACTAGCCGCGGAACATCCAACCTCGACTGGTGGCCGAATCAGTTGCGGCTGGACTTGTTGCACCAGCACTCGGCCAAGTCCGATCCGATGGGGCAGGATTTCGACTACGCCAAGGAATTCAAGAGCCTGGACTATGCGGGTCTGAAGAAGGACCTGCATGCGCTGATGACCGATTCGCAGGACTGGTGGCCCGCCGATTTCGGTCACTACGGACCATTTTTCATCCGTATGGCTTGGCACAGCGCCGGCACCTACCGCACCGGTGACGGACGCGGGGGCGGTGGTCGCGGTCAGCAGCGCTTTGCACCGCTGAACAGTTGGCCCGACAACGTCAGCCTCGACAAGGCCCGGCGCCTGCTGTGGCCCGTCAAGCAGAAGTACGGCCGCAAGATTTCCTGGGCCGACCTGATGATCCTCGCCGGAAATGTCGCGCTCGAATCGATGGGCTTCAAGACCTTCGGCTTCGGCGGCGGCCGTCCCGACACTTGGGAGCCCGATCAGGACGTGTACTGGGGTCGCGAGACCGCCTGGTTGGGCGACGAAGCCCGCTATGCCGAAGGTGCCGCGGCCAAGACACCGACGCGCGACCTGGAAAACCCGCTGGGTGCCGTGCAGATGGGGCTGATCTACGTCAATCCCGAAGGACCGGGGGGCAACGCCGACCCCGTTGCGGCCGCCAAGGACATCCGCGAGACCTTCGCTCGGATGGCCATGAACGACGAGGAGACCGTAGCGCTCATCGCCGGTGGCCATACCTTTGGCAAGACGCACGGAGCGGCGCCCGCTACGCACGTGGAAGCCGAGCCTGAGGGGGCGCCAATCGAGCAGCAGGGCCTGGGCTGGCGCAACAGCTTCGGCAGCGGCAGGGGCGCCGACACCATCGGCAGCGGCCTGGAGGTCACCTGGACCACCACGCCCACCAAATGGAGCAACAACTTCTTCTGGAACCTGTTCGGCTACGAATACGAGCTGACCAAGAGTCCGGCCGGTGCGCAGCAGTGGGTGGCCAAGGGGGCCGGCGCAACCATTCCGCACGCCTTTGATGCGAACAAGAAGCTGCCGCCCACGATGCTCACCACCGACCTGTCGCTGCGCTTCGATCCGGCCTACGAGAAGATTTCGCGCCGCTTCATGGAGAACCCCGACCAGTTCGCCGACGCCTTTGCGCGTGCGTGGTTCAAGCTGACGCACCGCGACATGGGACCGATCGCGCGCTACCTGGGCCCTGAAGTGCCGAGCGAAGAGCTGCTGTGGCAGGACCCGATCCCCAAGACGAACCACCCGCTCGTCGACGACAAGGACGCGGCTGCGCTCAAGGACAAGGTGCAGTCCTCCGGCCTGACGGTGCCTGAGCTCGTATCTACTGCCTGGGCCTCGGCATCCACCTATCGCGGCTCCGACATGCGCGGCGGCGCCGACGGCGCCCGCATCCGCCTGGCACCGCAAAAGGACTGGCAGGCCAACCAGCCCGAGCAACTGGCCAAGGTGCTCAAGAAGCTAGAAGCCATCCAGGCCGAGTTCAACGGTGCGCAGTCAGGCGGCAAGAAGGTATCGATGGCCGACCTCATCGTGCTGGCCGGCAACGTCGGTGTCGAGCAGGGCGCCAAGAACGCGGGTGCCAGCCTGAGCCTGCCCTTCACCCCCGGACGTTCGGATGCCACGCAAGATCAGACCGACGTGGAAAGCCAGTCGGTTCTGGAGCCCAAGGCCGACGGCTTCCGCAACTTCACAAAGGCGGAGTACCCGGTGCCTGCAGAGGTGCTGCTGGTTGACAAGGCCCAGCTGCTGACCCTCACCGCGCCCGAAATGACGGCGCTGGTGGGCGGCTTGCGCGTGCTGGGAGCCAACGCCGGCGGTTCGAAGAATGGCGTGTTCACCAAGAAGGAGAACGCCCTGTCCAACGACTTCTTCGTCAACCTGCTCGACATGGGCACGGAGTGGAAGGCGTCGGCGGGCAGCAGTAACCTGTTCGAAGGCAAGGACCGCAAGACCGGCGCAGCCAAGTGGACGGCCACCCGCGCTGACCTGGTCTTTGGCTCAAACTCGCAACTGCGTGCACTGGCCGAGGTCTACGGCAGCGCCGACGGGCAGCAGAAGTTGATCGACGACTTCGCCGCCGCCTGGACCAAGGTGATGAACCTCGGCCGCTTCTAGGCGGCCGGGTTCGAGGGGCCGGTCCTACAGGAAGGACTGGCCCTGCTTCAACACGAGTTCGCAGGCCTGCTTCTTGATGGAGTCGGTCATGCCGCTGGTCAGGTCGGTCTTCTTGCCGTCGCTGCCGGTAATGAGCCCCTTGGCACCGTCGAGGTAGCCCCTGTCCTTCTGGGCGGCGGCCTGCCCGCCTGGCATCTTGCCCAGCAGTCCGTCCTTGACCTGCGACACGCCCGAGCCGCCCAGGTACTTGTTCTTCAGGCAGTACTCGATGATGCCGGCGGCATTACCCATGCTGCCCGACGACACGCCGCCGAGCGAGCTCAGCGAACCGCCGGCGCCACCAGCCAGGCCCTTGAGCGAATCGAGGCTCTGCGCCTGCGCGAAGGTCAGTGTCGCGCAGGCCGAGGCGGCCAGCAGGGTGCATCGAGCAGTGCGCAGCCAAGCAGTCTTGTTCATACTTCCTCCTGGAGAAGTTGAGGTGTCGGCCCGCGCGCCCCATGCGCAACGGGCTTGCCGCCAACCTTAGCGCAGCGCCGCTGCGCTGCAATGGCGGCATTTGAAACAGTTCGTGGAGTGGCTCAGCTGCTGGGCCGAAGCAGCGCCACGAACGCGCTCGCCGCCGGCGACAAGCTGTGCGCCCGCCGCGTGATCAGGTAGATGGGCGGCACCCGCATCGGCACCTCCGCCGACAGTACCTGCAGCAGGCCCAGGCGCGCATAGTGCGCGGCCTGCGAGGCGGGCATCACCGCCGCCATGTCGGAATGTTCGAGCAGCGCCGTCATCGCAATGGGCGATGCGGTCTCCGTCACTCGCAGCCGTTCGCGAATGCCCGCCTCGCGCAGCGCCGCCTCGAAGCGGCCGCGCTGCGGCGAGCCGGGCGGCTGCAGCAGCCACGGCCACTGCACCAGCTCGTGCAGCGTGACCGACTTGCGCCTCAGCAGCGGATGCCCCTTGCGCACCACCACCACCTGGTCTTCTCCCAGCAGCGGCACGCTGTCGAAGTCGTCGGCGCTGTGGTCCTCGGTGAGCCGGCCCAGCATCAGGTCGACCTCGCCGCGCGCCAGCTGGCGCAGCATCACGTCGCTGGTGTCCACCACCACGCTCACCGCCACGCGTTCGTGCTGGCGCTGGTAGGCCACCAGCGCGGGCGCCAGTAGCTCGGGCACCGCGCCCGGCACGCTGCCGATGCGCAGCGAACCGCTCAGGCCCGAACGCAGCGCTTCCAGTTCTTCGCACACCACGCCGAAATCGGTCAGCACCCAGCGCGCATGGCGAACCAGTGCCTCGCCATACGGCGTAGGTGCCATGCCGCGCGCCTTGCGCTCGAACAGCGGCACGCCAAAGGTTTCTTCCAACTGTTGCAGTAGCTTGGTGGCGGCCGGCTGGCTAATGTTCATGGCCGCTGCCGCGCGGCCCAAGTGGCGGTGCTGGTCCAGCAGAGCCAGCAAGACCCATTGCCGCGTGCGCAAGCGCAGTAGCAGGCGTGTGGAGGCAAAGCCGGGAATGTTCTCTGTCATATACGTGCGTATATGAATCCTTCAGAACAATTGATTGGATTGGAATGGCGGACATCCCTAAGCTGAAAGCGCAACAAGAAAGAACCATGACGGAGACAAGCCCCATGACCCTTGCGTGCCCGCCGCGTCGCGCGGCCCTGCGCGGCCTGGCCGCCATATTGCTGGCGCCCACGCCATTGCTTGGCCTGGCAGCCGATGCCCGCTATCCGGACAAGCCGCTTCGCATCCTGGTGGGGGCCTCGCCGGGCGGTGGCACCGACATCCTTGCGCGCCTACTGGCCGACAAGTTCAGCCCCGCGCTCGGGCAGCCGGTGGTGGTGGAAAACCGGCCCGGCGCCTCCAACACCATTGCGGCCGATCTTGCCGCCCACGCGCCGCCGGACGGCAGTACGCTGCTGCTGGCCACCAACACAGGCCAGGCGGTGGCGCCCCACCTGCTCAAGCTCAAGTACGACCCGCTCAAGGACCTGCAGCCGGTGGGCCTGGTGGCGGTCATGCCCAACGTGTTGATCGTGCCGGTGGACGCACCCTATCGCAGCGTGCAAGACCTTCTTTCGGCCATGCGCGCCAAGCCCGGCGCGTTTCGGTATGCCTCCTCGGGCATCGGCAGCACGCAGCACGTGGCGGGGGAGGCCTTTACCTTCGTCACCGGCACCAAGGCGATCCACGTGCCCTACCGCGGCAGCTCGCAGGCGCACCTGGACATCATTGGCGGCAGCGTCGAGATGATGTTCGACAGCACCTCCTCGGCCATGGGCCAGATCCGTGCCGGCAAGTTCCGCGCGCTGGCGGTGGCGGCGTCCAAACGCATTGGCGAACTGCCCGATGTGCCCACGCTGGCCGAGTCCGGCGTGAGCGGGGCCGACGTCGACACCTGGTATGGCCTGTACGTCACCGGCGGAACGCCGCGTGCTGCCGTCGAGCAACTGGCCTCCACCCTGACGCAAAGCCTGGGCATGCCCGATGTGCAGGACCGCATCAAGGGCCTGGGCGGCGAGATCAAGGTGATGGGCACGGGGCCCTTCGCCGACATGAACCGGTCGGAGTTCGAGCGCTACGGCAAGCTGGTGCGCGACACCGGCATGCGCGCCGAGTGAGCGGCACTGCGACAAGTCAAAGGACCAAGATGAAACCCACGATTGCCGTGCTGCTGGGCGATGCCAGCGGCATCGGTCCCGAAATGGCGGTGAAATTGTTGGCGAGGCCGCACAACCGTGAGGCGGCCAACCTGCTGCTGATTGCCGATCCGCTGGCACTTCAATCGGGCGAGCGCATTGCGCAGCACCAGCTCGATGTGCTGCGGCTCGACAGCCTCGATGCGCTGCGCTTCGAGCAGGGCCGCGTGAGCCTGCTGGTGCAAGACACGATGCAGGGCCGGGCGCCCACGCTGGGCGAGTCGAATGCGCACTCCGGCCGCGCCGCTTTCGAGGCCCTGCAGCTGGCGTGCGACGGTGTGCGCCGCAAGAAGGTGGACGGCATCGTCTTCGCGCCCTTCAACAAGCACTCGTTGCGTCTAGGCGGGCTCACGCAGGAAGACGAGCTGCGCCACATGCAGGAACGGCTGGACGTGCACGGCTTTGTCTGCGAATTCAACATCACCGGCAAGCTGTGGACCTCGCGCGTGACCTCGCATGTGCCGCTCAGGGACGTGGCCTCCCTCATCACCGGGCCTGCCATCCACGACGCGGTGCACATCATCGACGATGCCCTGCGCGGCGCGGGCGTGGCGGCGCCGCGTATCGCGGTGTCGGGGTTGAATCCGCATGCGGGCGATGGCGGCTCCATCGGCCGCGAGGAAATCGAGGTCATCGAGCCGGCTGTGCTCGCGCTGCAAGGGCAGGGCATCGATGCGCGCGGACCCTACTCGCCCGACACGGTGTTCATCGGCGCGCGGCGTGGTGACTTCGACGCAGTGGTGTCGATGTACCACGACCAGGGCCAGATCGCGATGAAGCTCATGGGCTTCGAGCAGGGCGTGACCCTGCACGGCGGCTTGCCGGTGCCGGTGGCCACCTCGGCCAGCGGCAGCGCCTTCGACATCGCTGGCAAGGGCGTGGCCAACGTCGAAGGGCTGCAGCGCGCCTTCGAGCTGTGCGTGCGCATGGCGCGGCCCTGAGGCCGCGCCAACTACTGCCTCAGGCGCCTGCGGGAATCGAAACGCCCACCTTGGCGCCGGCTGCCACGATCTCAGCCCAGGTGGCATCGTCCACCCAGATGCCATCGCGCTCGCGCGCCGCGCGTGCCTTGCGCTCGGGTTCGCCGGCGATCATCACGCCGTCGAAGCCGGCGCCCGGCGGGCTCTGGCGCAGCCAGTCGACAAAAGCGTGCGCCTCGGCTTCAAAGCCCTGCTGCGTGCCCAGCCTGGCCGGATCGATCAGCACGGTGAGCATGCCGTTGAGCACCGTGCGTGCCGCGTCCGCCGGCCGGTGCCAGGTTCCGCCCCCGGTGAGCGCGCCGCCCAGCAGCTCGCAGGCCACGGCCATGCCGTAACCCTTGTGCTCGCCGAAGGTCATGAGCGCACCGAAGAGGCCGTTGGACTGCGGCACGACCACTACGCCCGGGTTGTCGGTGGGTGCGCCGTGTTCGTCGATGAGATGGCCCGGCCCCACCTTCTCGCCCTTGTTGTATGCCACGCGCATCTTGCCCTGCGCCACCCGGCTGGTGGCAAAGTCCAGCAGGAAGGGTTCTGCCCCGGCCAGCGGAATGCCGATGCAGCAGGGGTTGGTGCCAAAACGCCCGTCGCCGCCGCCCCAGGGCGCCACCACCGGCCGCGAGAGCACGTTGACGAAGTGCATCGACACCAGCCCTTGCGCCGTTGCCATTTCGGCAAAGTGCCCAATGCGGCCCAGATGGTGCACATGGCCCAGCGTCATGATGCAGCTGCCGTGCGCCTTGGCGCGCTCGATGCCCATCTGCATGGCCTGCACGCCCACGATCTGTCCATAGCCGCGCTGGCCGTCCAGCGTGAGCAGGCTGCCCGTGTCGAGTTGCACCTTGATGCTTGAATTGGGCTTCAGGCCGCCCTCGGCCGCTGCGTCCACATAACGCGGCACCATGCCGATGCCGTGCGAGTCGTGGCCGCTCAGGTTGGCCAGCACCAGGTTCTCGGCCACCTGGCGCGCCTCGGCGGGCGAGCTGCCGGCGCCTTCGATGATGGAGGCGACTTGCGTGCGCAGTCGGGATGCGGGGAGTGTTCTTGACATGCTGATCCTTACATGACGGCGCCGACTTGCCAGGGCACGAATTCGTTCTGCCCGTAGCCATGCTGCTCGCTCTTGCTGTGCTCGCCTGATGCGGTGGCCAGCACCAGTTCGAAGATGCGCTGGCCCATTTCCTGGATGGAGACGGTGCCGTCGACGATCTCGCCGCAGTTGATGTCCATGTCCTCTTCCTGGCGCTTCCACAGAGTGCTGTTGGTGGCCAGCTTGAGCGAAGGGGAGGGCGCGCAGCCGTAGGCCGAGCCGCGGCCGGTGGTAAAGCAGATCATGTTGGCGCCGCCAGCCACCTGGCCCGTGGCGCTCACCGGGTCGTAGCCGGGCGTGTCCATGTAGACGAAACCGTGCGCCGTCACGGGCTCGGCGTACTCGTACACCGCCTCCAGGTTGGAGGTGCCGCCCTTGGCCACCGCGCCCAGCGACTTTTCCAGGATGGTGGTCAGGCCTCCGGCCTTGTTGCCGGGCGAGGGGTTGTTGTTCATCTCGCCCTGGTTGATCTCGGTGTAGTGCTCCCACCACTTGATGCGCGAGACCAGCTTCTCTCCCACCTCGCGCCGCACTGCGCGGCGAGTGAGCAGGTGTTCTGCGCCATAGATCTCCGGCGTTTCTGACAGGATGGCGGTGCCGCCGTGTGCCACCAGCAGGTCTACCGCGGCGCCCAGGGCGGGGTTGGCGCTGATGCCCGAGTACCCGTCCGAGCCGCCGCATTGCAGCCCGATGGTGATGTGGCTGGCGCTGCACGGTTCGCGCTTGACCGCATTGGCGCGCGGCAGCATCTCGTTGATGAGGGCAATGCCCTTTTCCACCGTCTTGCGCGTGCCGCCGGTGTCCTGAATGTTGAAAGTGCGGAAGTTCTCGCCCTCGGCCAGGTGGCCGGTGGCCAGCCACGCATTGATCTGGTTGGCCTCGCAGCCCAGGCCCACCACCAGCACGCCGGCGAAGTTGGCATGCGTGGCATAGCCGGTCAGCGTGCGCTCCAGGATCTGCATGCCCAGGCCCTGCGCATCCATGCCGCAGCCCGTGCCGTGGGTGAGCGCGACCACGCCATCCACGTTGGGGTAGGCGGCCAGCACGCCCGGGTTGGTCTTGCGCGAAAAGTGATCGGCAATGGCGCGCGCGGCGGTGGCCGAGCAGTTCACGCTGGTCAGCACGCCGATGTAGTTGCGCGTGGCCACGCGCCCGTCGGCGCGCTTGATGCCCATGAAGGTGGCTTCGCGCCGTGCTGGCACGGGCTTCACGTCGGCGCCGAAGGCGTAGTCGCGCACAAAACCTTCCGTGACGGCGCCCTTGTCGGGGCCCATGTCGAGGTTGTGCGTGTGCACGTGCTCGCCGGCCTCGATGGGGCGGCTGGCAAAGCCGATGATCTGGTTGTAGCGCCGCACCGGCGCGCCTTGCGCAATGGCATGCACCGCGATCTTGTGGCCTGGCGGGATCAGGCCGCGGGCGGTGACGCCCTCGACCTGGGTGCCGCCGACCAGTTGGCTGCGCGCGATGAGCACGTCGTCGGCGGGATGGAGTCGGATGAATGGATTCATGTGGGGGGCTTTCTTTCGCCCGGTCAGGACGTTGTGTGGGGCTCGCCCGGCTTAGCGCGACGCCAGCTGGCCGAGAAGCGTTGGTGTGATTTGTCCATGTGAAGGTGCATGGCCGCGCGTGCGGCGTCGGCATCGCGCGCCGCAATGGCGTCGCGAATGGCCTCGTGTTCGGCAATGGCGCTGCGCCAGGACTTCACCGTTTCGAAGTAGCCGCCCAGGCGGGTGAAGATGGGGCCCTTGCGCGAGTCCCAGAAGCCCAGCACCGTCTCGGTCAGCACCGCGTTGTCGCAGGCATCGACGATGGCCAGGTGAAAGGCGCGGTCGCCATCCAGCGGCATCACGCCGCCGTCGGCCATGCCCCGCATGGCGTCGATGGCCTGCGTCATGGCGTCGATGTGGCGGCCCTTGCGCTGCACCGCTGCGATGGCGGCGGTTTCGCCTTCCACGATGCGGCGTGCGCGAATCAGCTCGAGCGGCCCCCATTCGGCCTGAGCCGCCGGCACGGCCGGGGCGGCGCTCTGGCGGCGTTCGAGCACGTACACGCCCGAACCGGTGCGCACCTCCACCCAGCCTTCGACTTCAAGCGCAATGAGCGCTTCGCGCACCGAGGGACGGCTCACGCCCAACTGGCGCGCCAGGTCGCGCTCGGCCGGCAGGCGCGCGCCCACGCCGAATTCGCCCTTGGCGATCAGCGCTCGAAGCTGGTCGGCAATCTGGCGGTACAGGCGCTGGGGTTCGACGATTTGAAGTGGCACGAGAGAAGTTGTGGATTGTTAAGGGTTGTCCTGAATTGGACAAGTGGTCAGACCAATTCAGAATACGCTGCGTCACGCCACACACCCATCGGGCCTAACCCGCAGGGGCGCAACAAGGAGAAGCCATCACATGAGACTCAAGGGCAAGACGGCGCTGGTCACGGCGGCCGGCCAGGGCATCGGCCATGCCAGCGCGTTGGCGCTGGCGGCCGAAGGTGCCCAGGTCTGGGCCACCGACGTGAACGAATCGCTGCTGGAGCGCTTCAAGGGCGTGGCCAACATCCGGGCCGAGCGGCTCGACGTGCTGGACAAGGCCGCCATCGGCGTGCTGGTGGCACGCATGCCCGCGGTGGACGTGCTGTTCAACTGCGCTGGCGTGGTGCACAACGGCGCCATCGACCAGGCCACCGACGAGCAGCTGGAGTTCGCCTTTCACCTGAACGTGCGCGCGCAGTTCTGGGCCATCCAGGCGGTGCTGCCCGGCATGCTGGCCAACGGGCGCGGCAGCATCATCAACATGGCCAGCGTGTGCTCGAGCATCAAGGGCCTGCCCAGTCGCTGCGTGTACGGCACCACCAAAGCGGCCGTGCTGGGCCTGACCAAGAGCGTGGCGGCCGACTACGTCACGCGCGGCGTGCGCTGCAATGCGGTGTGCCCCGGCACGGTCGATACGCCTTCGCTGGCCGATCGCATCAACGCGAACGCCGATCCGGTGGAGGCTCGCAAGGCCTTCATCGCGCGCCAGCCCATGGGGCGGCTGGCGCAGCCGGAAGAAATCGCACCGCTCATCGTCTTCCTGGCCAGCGATGAGGCCCAGTTCGTCACCGGCCAGGCCTATGCGGCCGATGGCGGCATCACCATATGAACCAACTCGACTTCCAGGGCCGCCATGCGGTCGTCACCGGGGGTGCCACCGGCCTGGGCCTGGGCGTTGCCAGGCGGCTCATCGAATCGGGCGGCAGCGTCACCCTGTGGGATCGCGATGGCGATGCCGCTGCCAAGGCGGCCGCCTCGCTGGGCGACAAGGCCTTTGCACTGGCGGTTGACGTGTCGCAGCAGCCCTCGGTGGCGAAGGCCGTGGTCGCCACGCTGGCGCACGGCAAGCGTATCGATGCGCTGGTCAACAGCGCCGGCATTACCGGTCCCAACACCAGCGTGTGGGACTATCCGGTCGAGGCCTGGCGCCAGGTGATGGACGTCAACCTCACCGGCCTGTTCATCTGCTGCCGCGAAGTGGTGCCGCACATGCGCACGCAAGGCTGGGGCCGCATCGTCAACATCGCCTCGGTGGCTGGCAAGGAAGGTAACCCCAACGCCAGCGCCTACAGCGCGAGCAAGGCCGGCGTCATTGCCTTGACCAAGTCGCTGGGCAAGGAACTGGCCGACACGAGCATTCGCGTGAACTGCGTGACGCCGGCAGCGGTCAAGACAGCCATCTTCGACCAGATGACCGAGCAGCACATTGCCTACATGCTCTCGAAGATCCCCATGGGCCGCTTCGGCCAGGTGCAAGAGATTGCGGCCATGGTCGCTTGGCTGTGCACCGAGGATTGCTCGTTCACCACCGGCGCTACATTCGACCTCTCGGGTGGCCGCTCCACCTACTGATCAACCCACCACCCTCCACATCACAAGGAAAAACTGGAAATGAAACTGGTTCGCTACGGCAACCCCGGCAAGGAAAAGCCCGGCCTCGTCGACGCCAACGGACAACTGCGCGACCTGAGCAGCGTGGTCAAGGACTTCGGCCCCGAGCAGCTCGGCGATGCGGCGCTGGCCAAGATCGCCAAGCTCAAGACCGACAAGCTGCCGCTGGTCAAGGGCAAGCCCCGCTACGGCTGCCCGGTGGCGGGCGTTGGCAAGTTCATCGCCATCGGCCTGAACTATGCCGACCACGCCGCCGAATCGGGCCTGCCCATTCCGGCCGAGCCGGTGGTGTTCATGAAGGCCACCTCCTGCATCCAGGGCCCCAACGACCCCGTGATGCTGCCCAAGGGTTCCAAGAAGACGGACTGGGAAGTCGAGCTGGGCGTGGTCATCGGCAAGCGTGCGCGCTACGTCTCGCAGAAAGAGGCGCTGGACCACGTGGCCGGCTACTGCACCATCAACGACGTGAGCGAGCGCGAATACCAGATCGAGCGCGGCGGCACCTGGGACAAGGGCAAGGGCTGCGACACATTCGGCCCCATCGGCCCCTGGCTCGTCACGCGCGACGAAATCACCAACCCGCAGAAGCTCTCGATGTGGCTGGAAGTGAACGGCAAGCGCGTTCAGAACGGCAGCACCAAGACCATGATCTTCTCGGTGGCCAAGCTGGTGGCCTACTGCAGCCAGTTCATGACGCTGGAGCCCGGCGACGTGATCACGACCGGCACGCCGCCCGGCGTTGGGCTGGGCATGAAGCCGCCCGTCTACCTGAAGAAGGGCGACGTGATGACCCTGGGCATCGAGGGCCTGGGCGAGCAGCGCCAGGAAGTGGTTCCCTTCAAGCTCTGATTGCTCCCGGAGCCGGTCTCGCACCGGCTTCCACCCCCACCCAAAGACCCGGCACTTTACCGGGTCTTTTTGCTTCCACTGGCATGCAAACTACTGCAAAATAGAACGACCGTTCGTTTTATTTGAAGCCCCGCCTCATGCCCACCACCTCTGACCGCGCCAAGGCCTCCCGCGCCCCGCAAAAGGGCCAGCAGACCAAGGCCGTCATCATCGACGCGGCCCTGAACCTGGCAGCGCAGATCGGGCTGGAGGGCTTGTCCATCGGCGCCATTGCCGAGGTCACGCAGATGAGCAAGTCGGGCGTGTTCGCCCACTTCGGCTCGCGCGAGGAACTGCAGATTTCCGTGGTGCGCGAGTACCACGTGCGCTTCGAGCAGGAAGTGTTCTATCCGGCCCTCACCGCCGAGCGCGGCCTGCCGCGACTGCGTGCGCTGTTTGCCAACTGGATGAAGCGCACCTCGGCCGAAATCGACTCGGGCTGCATCTACATCAGCGGCGCAGTGGAGTTCGACGACCGCCCGGGCCCGGTGCGCGACGCGCTGGCCGAATCGGTCAACATCTGGCTGGCCGCCATGCTGCGCGCGGTGGAGCAGGCCAAGGAAGAAGGCCACCTGCGCGCCGATGCCGACGCGCAGCAGATCGCCTTCGAGGTGCACGCACTCATCCTGGCGCTGCACTACGAGGCGCGCTTCCTGCGCAACCCCTTGTCGCTCAACCGGGCGAACTCGGGCTTCGCCAACATCATTGCGCGCAGCACCGCACCCACGGCCGATGACAAGGCCGCACCCGCAAGCCGCTCGACGCGCGGCAAGGCCGCGGTTTGAGCCGCGGGCCCTGACGGCGTCATCCTTTCTCGCACCCTTTTTCTTCTCTGATCTTTTCCAGGAGTTCTTCGCATGCCAGCCTACAACCCGCCCCTTCGCGACATGCAGTTCGTTCTGCACGAGGTGCTCAACGTCACGCAGGAGCTCAAGGCCCTGCCGGCGCACGCCGACACCGATGCGGACACGATCAACGCCGTGATCGAGGAGGCCGGCAAGTTCGCGTCTGAAGTCACCTTCCCGCTGAACATCTCCGGTGACACCGAGGGCTGCGTGCTGGACAAGACCACGCACGAGGTGAAGGCGCCCAAGGGCTTCAAGGAGGCCTACGCCAAGTTCGTCGAAGGCGGCTGGCCGGCGCTGTCGTGCGACCCGGAATACGGTGGCCAGGGCCTGCCCTACGTGATCAACCAGTGCCTGTACGAAATGCTCAACAGCGCCAACCAGGCCTGGACCATGTACCCGGGCCTCTCGCACGGCGCCTACGAAGCCCTGCACGCCTACGGCACGCCCGAGCAGAAGAAGACCTATCTGGGCAAGCTCACCAGCGGCGAGTGGACCGGCACCATGTGCCTGACCGAGCCGCACTGCGGCACCGACCTGGGCCTGCTGCGCACCAAGGCCGAACCGCAAGCCGACGGCACCTACCGCATCACCGGCAACAAGATCTTCATCTCTGCCGGCGAGCACGACATGGCCGAGAACATCGTCCACCTGGTGCTGGCCCGCCTGCCCGATGCGCCCAAGGGCAGCAAGGGCATCAGCCTGTTTGCCGTGTCCAAGTTCAACGTCAACGCCGATGGCTCGCTGGGCAGCCGCAACCCGATCTTCTGCGCCGGCCTGGAGCACAAGATGGGCATCCACGGCAACGCCACCGCGCAGATCGTGATCGAAGGCGCCACCGGCAACTTGGTGGGCGAGCCCAACAAGGGCCTGCAAGCCATGTTCGTGATGATGAACGCCGCCCGCCTGGGCGTGGGCAACCAGTCGCTGGGATTGACCGAAGTGGCCTTCCAGAATGCGCTGGCCTATGCCAAGGAACGCATCCAGATGCGTTCGCTCTCCGGCGTGAAGGCCAAGGACAAGGAAGCCGATCCCATCATCGTGCACCCCGACGTGCGCAAGATGCTGATGACGGCCAAGGCCTTTGCCGAAGGCGGCCGCGCGCTGCAGATCTTCTGCACGCTGTTGCTGGACAAGGCGCACAACCACCCCGACGAGAAGGTGCGCAAGGACTCCGACGAAATGGTGGCGCTGCTCACCCCGATCGTGAAGGCCTTCATCACCGACAACGGCCACATCGCGACCAACGCCTGCATGCAGGTCTTCGGCGGCCACGGCTTCATCAAGGAATGGGGCATGGAGCAGTTCGTGCGCGACAACCGCATCAACATGATCTACGAAGGCACGAACACCGTGCAGTCGCTGGACCTGTTGGGCCGCAAGATCCTGGGCAACAACGGCGCCTCGCTCAAGAAGTTCGGCAAGCTGGTGGGCAAGCTGGTGGAGGAAGAGGGCGTCAACGAGAAGATGTCCGAGTTCATCACCCCCATCGCGGTGCTGGGCGACAAACTGACCAAGTTCACGACCGAGATCGGCTTCAAGGGTTTCCAGAACCCCGACGAGGTGGGCGCCGCTGCGGTGGACTACCTGCGCGTGGCCGGCCACTTCGTGTTCGGCTACCTGTTCGCCCGCATGGCCCAGGTGGCGCTGCGTGAAATCGCTGCCGGCAACCAGGACCCGTTCTACTTGGCCAAGCTGCAGACAGCACGCTTCTACTTCGCCAAGCTCTTCCCCGAGACGGCGACGCTGATGCTGACGGCTCGCGCCGGCGCCAAGCCACTGATGGACACCGAGGCCGCCCTGGCCTGATCGATCGATCACTCGCACACGGTTCCAACCCCTCGATCAAGCCGAGCCAGGAGGCCGACTCATGATGATGAAGCGTTGTCTTGCAGCAGTTGTTTTCCTGGCCGGCACCACCGCGGCCCTCGCGCAGATGAGCCCGGTGGGCGTCTGGCACAGCATCGACGACAAGACCGGTGAAGCCAAGGCCCAGATCCGCATCGCCGACAAGAGCGGTGCGCTGGACGGCCGCATCGAGAAGGTCTTGCGCAAGGACGCCAAGCCTGACGCCGCCTGCGATGAATGCACCGACGACCGAAAGGGCAAGCCCATGGTCGGCCTGAACATCATCCGCGGCGGCGCCAAGACCGAGGGCAAAGACGTCTGGGAAGGCTCAAAGATCCTCGACCCGGAGAACGGCAAGGAATACCGCGCCAGCTTCACGCCAATCGACGGCGGCAAGAAGCTCGAAGTGCGCGGCTACCTCGGCCCCTTCTGGCGCACCCAGACCTGGAACCGCGTCTCGCAGTAACCCATTCAAGAAATTCACACCACCATGTCCCGATTCCAAGTGAAGAAAGTCGCCGTGCTCGGCGCCGGCGTGATGGGCGCGCAGATTGCCGCGCACCTAGTCAACGTCCGCGTGCCGGTCGTGCTGTTTGACCTGCCGGCCAAAGAAGGCCCGAAGAACGGCATCGTCACCCGTGCCGTCGAGAACCTGAAGAAGCTCAAGCCCTCGCCCCTGGGCGTGGCCAAGGACGCCGAGCTGATCGAGCAGGCCAACTACGAGGACGACATCGCCAAGCTGGGTGAATGCGACCTCGTCATCGAGGCCATTGCCGAGCGCATGGACTGGAAGCTCGACCTCTACAAGAAGATCGCGCCGCATGTGGCAAAGCACGCCATCCTGGCATCCAACACCTCGGGCCTGTCGATCACCAAGCTGAGCGAGGCGCTGCCGGAGCAGCTCAAGCCCCGCTTCTGCGGCATCCACTTCTTCAACCCGCCGCGCTACATGTTCCTGGTCGAGCTGATCAACACGCCGACCACCCAGCCCGAAGTGCTGGACCAGCTCGAAGCCTTCGTCACCAGCACGCTTGGCAAGGGCGTGGTGCGCGCCAAGGACACGCCCAACTTCATCGCCAACCGCGTGGGCATTGCCGGCATGCTGGCCACGCTCAAGGAAGTGGAGAAGTTCGGCCTGACGCCCGACGTGGTGGACGACCTCACGGGCAAGAAGCTCGGCCGCGCTAGCTCGGGCACCTTCCGCACCGCCGACGTGGTGGGCCTGGACACCATGGCCCACGTCGTGAAGACGCTGCAGGACAACCTCGACGAGAAGTGCGATCCGTTCTACCCCAACTTCGCCACGCCGCCGGTGCTGGCCGCCCTCATCGAGAAGGGCAACCTGGGCCAGAAGACCAAGGCGGGCTTCTTCAAGAAGGCCGGGCGCGACATCCTGCGCTTCGACCTGGCCAAGGGCGAGTACGTGCCCAGCGGCGCCAAGGCCGACGAGGTGTATGGCCGCATGCTCAAGAAGCCGGCTGCCCAGCGCCTGAAGCTGCTGCGCGAAAGCGAAGGGCCGCAGGGCCAGTTCCTGTGGGCCATCCTGCGCGACAGCTTCCACTACGCCGCCGTGCACCTGGGCACCATCGCCGAGAGTGCGCGTGACATCGACTTCGCCATGCGCTGGGGCTTCGGCATGCAGCAAGGCCCCTTCGAGCTTTGGCAGGAAGCCGGCTGGACGCAGGTGGCGCAGTGGATCAAGGAAGACATCGACGCGGGCAAGGCGCTGTCGAGCGCACCGCTGCCCGCCTGGGTGTTCGAAGGCCCCGTGGCCCGCGCTGGCGGCGTGCACACGCCCGAAGGCTCGTGGAGCGCTGCCGAAAGCCGCTTCGTGCCGCAGCATCGCCTGCCGGTGCATGCGCGCCAGCTGTTCCCCGAGAGCGTGCGCGGCGCCAACGCGCCCAAGGCCGAAGAAGCCGGCCGCACCATCAGCGACGAAGGCGACGTGCGCGTCTGGACGCTCGATGAGGAAGTGCTCATCGCCAGCATCCACTCGAAGATGAACGCGATCAGCCCCGACGTGGCCGAGGCGCTCGCTGGCGCCGTCGAGCTGGCCGAGAAGGAATTCAAGGGCCTGGTGATCTGGTCGCCGGACGACAAGTTCTCCGTCGGCGCCGACCTGCAAGCCATGCTGCCGGCCTTCGTGGTCGCCGGCATCGGCGCGGTGGAAGGCGCGGAGCAGGCACTGCAGGAAGTGATGCTGCGCATCCGCTATGCCGGCGTGCCGGTGGTCTCGGCCGTGCGCGGCATGGCCCTGGGCGGCGGCTGCGAACTGGCCATCCATTCGTCGGCCCGCGTCGCCGCCATGGAAAGCTACATCGGCCTGGTGGAAGTGGGCGTGGGCCTGGTGCCCGGCGCCGGCGGCCTGACCTACATCGCGCGTCGCGCGGCAGAGCGTGCCGAGGCATCGACCGGCAACGACCTGCTGCCCTTCCTGACCGAAGGCTTTACCGCCGCCGCCATGGCGAAGGTGGGCACCAGCGCGCTCGAATCGCGCCAACTGGGCTACCTGCTGGACAGCGACGTGATCGTGCCCAACAAGGACGAGCTGCTTTACGTGGCGCTGCAACAAGTCAAGGCCATGAGCGAAGCCGGCTGGCGTGCGCCCATGAAGCGCAAGTTCAAGGTGGCCGGCCGTTCCGGCGCCGCCACCGTCAAGGGCCAACTGGTCAACATGAAGGACGGCGGCTTCATCAGCGAGCACGACTTCCACATCGCCAGCCTGATCGCCGGCGTGCTGACCGGTGGCGACGTCGATGCCGGCACGCTGGTGACCGAGGAATACCTCATGACGCTGGAGCGCAAGGCCTTCTGCTCGCTGATCCTGCACCCCAAGACGCAGGAGCGGATCATGGGCATGTTGAGCACCGGCAAGCCGGTTCGCAACTAAGCGCCGCGCAGACACGCAAGGAACATCAAATGAGCAAGCAAGTTCAAGACGCCTACATCGTCGCCGCCACCCGCACGCCCATCGGCCGTTCGCATCGCGGCTACTTCCGCAACACCCGCCCGGACGATCTCCTGGCCACCACGCTGAAGGCCGCCCTGGCCCAGGCACCTGGCCTGGACCCCAAGGCCATCGAAGACATCATCTGCGGCTGCGCCATTCCAGAAGCCCAGCAGGGCCTGAACGTGGCGCGCATCGGCGCCGTGCTGGCCGGCCTGCCCACCAGCGTGGGCGGCATCACGGTCAACCGCTTCTGCGCATCGGGCCTGTCGGCCGTGCAGATGGCCGCCGACCGCATCCGCGTGGGCGAGGCCGAGGTGATGATCGCCGCCGGCGTGGAAAGCATGAGCATGGTGCCCATGATGGGCAACTCGCCTTCGCTGTCGCCCTCCATCTTCGAGCGCGACGGCGACGTGGGCATCGCCTACGGCATGGGCCTGACGGCCGAGAAGGTGGCGCAGCAGTGGAAGGTCAGCCGCGAAGCGCAAGACGCGTTCGCGCTGCAGTCGCACCAGCGCGCCATCGCTGCGCAGCAGGCCGGCGAGTTCAAGGACGAGATCACCCCCATCGAGGTGACCGACCGCAGCGCCAACCTGGAAACGGGCGAAGCCATTGCCAAGAGCCGCATCGTCACGCTCGACGAAGGCCCGCGCCCCGACACCAGCATCGAAGGCCTGGCCAAGCTGCGCACGGTGTTCGCCGCACGTGGTTCCGTCACCGCCGGCAACAGCTCGCAGACCTCGGACGGCGCGGGCGCGCTGATCCTGGCCAGCGAGAAGGCCGTGAAGCAGTTCGGCCTGACGCCGCTGGCGCGCTTCGTGAGCTTTGCCAGCAAGGGCGTGCCGCCGGAGATCATGGGCATCGGCCCCATCGAGGCCATTCCCGCCGCGCTGCGCTATGCCGGCCTGAAGCAGGACGACATCGACTGGTACGAGCTGAACGAAGCCTTTGCAGCCCAGTCGCTGGCGGTACTCAATACGCTGGGCCTGGATCCGTCCAAGGTCAACCCGATGGGCGGCGCCATTGCACTGGGCCACCCGCTGGGCGCCACCGGTGCCATCCGCTCGGCCACGGTGGTGCACGCACTGCGCCGCAAGAACCTCAAGTACGGCATGGTCACCATGTGCGTCGGCATGGGGCAGGGCGCGGCAGGTATTTTCGAGCGCGTCTGACGCTCGCGCAATTCCCCTCATCCAGGGGACGCACCGGGCGGGCCGGCACAACCGGCTCACCCGGTGCCCATCGATGGAAGTAGGGCTCCACCGGCGCCCGCGTTTCATGACAGCAACCATCTTGAATGACTA
>JAFEEG010000044.1:96499-99182 GCA_018241225.1 Pseudomonadota bacterium | reverse complement strand
ATCAAGTCGCCCACTTCAGCACGCAACAACCCATTCAGATCGAGGTGTCCTTCAACTCAAGTGGCTCCAATATGCCGAAAACGCAGTGGCTCCATTACGGCGGAAATCCACTGGCTCCATTACGCCGAAAACGAACTGGCTCCGATGTGCCGGAAGGTGACATGGGCGATATGCGTCGCTTTGCCCACCCGCGCGATCTCATGGGTTACCTGGGTCTGGTGCCCAGCGAGCACTCCAGTGGCACGACACGGCGCTTGGGCGAGATTACCAAGACCGGCAACGGGCATGCACGCCGTGTGCTCGTGGAGGCCGCCTGGAACTATCGGTTCGCTGCCCGCATCAGCCGCATCCTGCAGGTGCGCCAGGAAGATCAACCCGCAGCTGTGCGCGCAATTGCCTGGCGTGCGCAACTGCGCTTGTGTCAGCGCTATCGGCGCCTGAGCGCGCGGGGCATGCACCCCAACAAGGTGTGCGTGGCCATCGCCCGAGAGCTCGCTGGCTTCGTATGGGATCTGGGCCACCAGGTCCCCCCACA
Organism: Pseudomonadota bacterium; assembly: GCA_018241225.1. GTDB lineage: Bacteria > Pseudomonadota > Gammaproteobacteria > Burkholderiales > Burkholderiaceae_C > Variovorax. The sequence goes on along the minus strand of JAFEEG010000044.1, from coordinate 98,647 downwards.
GGCGTGCCCTGCCACGCAGCAACATTGAATTGATTGCGTTCACACCGCACCCGCCAACCCGACGAATGCACACGATAGGGGAACCCTCGACCGGGCTATGTGGGCATCCCCCCCGGATGATCCCCGTCACTAGAGCGAGGCAGCCCCGCGACGCAGCCATGTAGTGCGGTACCCAATCCACGGATATCAGCGTGATTCATCGTCGCTAAAGCTGCATGCGTCGAGTCCAAGGTGCTGGTGTGACGCTTCTTAGCCTCATCGTCCCATCCGCTATCGCGAAGCTTCGCGAGGAAACACCTCGCGCCCTCTTGACAAGACGGGCCATGTCAGCCCGTACACCAGCGTGGCGTTGATGCAGATGAACCGCAGGTCCCGGCCCACGTTGCCCTCCAACTCGGCCGTCATCTCTTTCGTGTCCCAGACATCCACGCGCTCCGCGATGTAGCGGCGACTGCCCTCGCGGAATCAGCACGTAACAACCAGTGGTCACGATGGCCGACCAAGGGAGGTGTGATGGGATGAAAGACGTTTTGAATCAGACAGGAGCAGCTGACTTCAAACAATTACTTTTGCTTGAATCCTTTATCGAGCTCTCCAAAGTTGAGACGGCCATAGTCGACCAGTCGATATTGAGCAGCGGCGGCTGCCGAACACTTGCATTCAGCACTGAGAGACGCCATTGCTTCGGCATCGATTGAGCGGGAGCAAGTCATGGCGCACTATTTCTCGTGAATTTCCATCGGCTCAATAATCTCCACAATAGGCCTAACATCAACCTTTAGTCCTTCGCCCCAGCACCTTTGACTGGAAGGCGCAATCACCCAACAAAGACGCAGTCCGAAAATACCGCCAGCAACCACACACGCAGTTCAGATGCAAATTAGCATGAACAATTACGTGATCCAACGAAAGATGACGGTGGCGCCTCGGGACGGGACTAGTGCCATTTCGCTTAAAACTTCACGCTAAGTTTTCGCGCGGCAGGCACATGCCGCAGGTCAGACCATGTGCAATTGGTTTTCGGCGCGTGACGTCTTGTAGACCGCGAATTCTGCGCCCTCTATCGCAGCGCAAGGGATGCGGCAAGGGCTCCACAAGTGCGCGCTCGCGGTACCGGCGAGTGGTTTTACAAAGGCGAGCAACTGCGAGTAGTCATGACTAATCGCAGTTATGCGGCATGAATTTGAGCCTCTTCCGACTTGCCACGAACTGATAGTAGTCATGGCTACTATCAGTTTGATGTCTCGAGCACTTTTCTGAAATCCCCCGCACACGATGGCAGGCAACTGCGAGTAGTCATGGTAAGCAGCAGTTGCTTGCAGGAGTTGTAACCAAGATCTCTCGCAGTTATCAGCCACACGACAAAAAAACCGAGATCCTGATACCTCTGTAACCCTGACGGAGACAAGAGCACTGGATACATGGCCAGGTTCGGGATTACTCGATCAGACCTCGCCAGCATCTTGCTGATAAGTCGGCACCTCTTCGCGACCTCCTACCCGCCTGCAGCCCGGACGCAGGTCTTCAGTTGGACATCAAGGCGTTCATACTACCCCGCGAGCAACGTCCAAATCGGATCTCATTTAAAAGCGGCGCCTGCTCTCCGATTTTTACCGCCAATTCGCCGCAACGTCAAACGGACAAATTTCATCCACACCAATAGTGACGGAAATCAGCATTTAGCCGCGCATCTCTGTCGCACCAGAATTGAAGCACGACATCACCTTGGCTTCGCAAGAAATTCGAAGGCGAAGCATTCCCAACCCGCAATCAACGCGCGCCAGATAAAAATGCCTCTTTAATTTTTCGCCGTCAATTCAAAGCATCCCCTCAGCTTTCAATTCTCAACGAATTTCGACAATACAGATGTACAGGTCGGTGTGGGCAACTGGTGGCAGAGGGCAGAAAATTCGCAAGGAATCGACCAATTTGGCGCTTGAGTTGTTTATTCCCCGAACCCCTTTGGCCGAATTCAATTAAATGATGGCTGGAGAATATCTCGGAAAAGGAAGAGGCGAAAAGGCATGGCGACCTCCGCGCGGGTGAAAAATTTCCAGCCTGAAGCCTCAAACCCTAATTTGCGATCTACGTGCTATTCGTCCAGATCCGCGCCACAATTGTTCGAGTATTCGGGGGGGGGGGGGGGGG
>JAFEEG010000044.1:0-96442 GCA_018241225.1 Pseudomonadota bacterium | reverse complement strand
CCCACCAGCCCGCCCACCAGCGTGCCGTTGATACGGATGAACTGCAGGTCACGGCCCACGTTCCGCTCCAGCTCACCCGTCATCTCACTCGTGTTCCAGGCATCCACGCGCTCCACGATGTAGCGGCGGATGTCCTCGCGGTAGCGCTCAATGGCCAGCGGCGCGGCGGCGGCGATCTGCTCGTTGATCCAGCGGCGCATCGACGCGTCAGCCGACAGCCGCTCGCCAAGCCTCTGCACCAGGTCCGAGATGCGAGCGCCGACAGAGGATTCGGGCCGCAGCAGATCCGCATGCAGCCAGCCGAGCAACTCGCCCCACAGGCCGTGCAGGTAGCGGCCGAGGGCTGGATGCGCCAGCAGGTCGGCGCGCAGCTTCTCGCCGCGTGCCTGGAAGCCAGGATCGTGTTGAAGTCGGTTGATGAACTCGCGGGTAAAGGCATCGAAACGCTGGCGCAGCGGGTGGTCGGGCTGCGCCGCCAGGTCGCCCAGCGTGTTGGCCACCACCGACACCACCTTACGCGTGGCTAGCCGTGCCGCCACCTGGTCTAGGCCCACGTAGCGCAGCGCCTTAACCTCACGGGCGATGGCGTCGGTAATGTGCTCCTGCACCGTCTCGCCCTCCACCAGCGAGGCCACCTGCTGCAGCACGTCGTCCAGCAATGCCTGGTGGCGCCCGCCTTCGGTCAGCGCCTCCAGCGACTGGCCAGCCAGGCTCGACAAGTCCACTTTGGCCAGGCCTGCCGCCGCCGCCTGGCCCAAAAAGGCGCGCACCCGCTCATCGTCGAAGGCCGATAGGCCGTAGCGCGTTGCCGTCACGCCCAGGCGCCCCAGCTGCTGGCCGTTGCCCGGCTGGGCCAGCCATTGCGCCAGCCGGCCGGCCGGGTCGAACTGCTCCAGCTTGGCCAGCACCTGCGGCGTGGACAGGAAGTTGTTGCAGATGAAGCCCGCCAGGTTGGCCCCGATGCGCGACTTGTTCTGCGGAATGATGGCCGTGTGCGGAATGGGCAGCCCCAGCGGATGGCGGAACAGCGCCACCACGGCGAACCAGTCGGCAATGGCGCCCACCATAGCCGACTCGGCAAAGGCGGCAACATAGCCCCAGGCAGCGTGCCTGGCGTCCATGGCGGTGGCAATGGCATATACGCAGGCGGCCAGGCCCAACAGGCCCAGCGCGATGCGCTTCATGCGCGACAGGCGCTTGGCCTGCAAGTCCTGCTGCGCCGGCGCCATTGGCTTGGGGTTGGTGCTCAGCCCAGTTCGCGCGCCAACGCCAGGCCGCGCATGAAGACTTCGCAGCGGGCCAGCTGGTCGAGCGTGACGTATTCGTCGGGCTGGTGCGCCTGGGTGATGCTGCCCGGCCCGCACACCACCGTGGGAATGCCGGCGTTCTTGAACAGGCCTGCCTCGGTGCCAAAGGCCACGAGCGTTGTGTCCGAATTTCCCGACAGCCGCTGTGCCAGCCGGGTAACTGGGTCACGCGCCGAGCCCAGGAAGCTGGGGATCTCGCAGATGGTCTCGAAGCTGATGCCCGCATCGGGCGCCACCTTCTTCATGCCGGTTTCGAGCTTGCGCGCATGGGCCAGCACTTCCTTTTGCATGGCCAGCGCATCGGCCGTGGGCAGGTTTCGGAATTCGTAGCGAAACTCCGCGTCGCGCGGCACCACGTTGTCGGCAATGCCTCCATGGAACTGGCCCACGCTGGCGGTGCTGAAGGGCACGTCGAAGCCCTCGTAGCGCGCCTCGTTCTCTTCGAAGCCTTCGGCCATGTCCCGCACCTTGCCCACCATGCGCGCGGCCATCTCGATGGCATTGACCGACTGCGGCGTGAGCGACGAATGCGCCTCTTTCCCGCGCACGCAGCAGCGCCAGCGGTACACGCCCTTGTGGGCAATGGCCGGCACCATGTTTGTCGGCTCGCCCACGATGCAGGCCACCGGGTTCACGCCGGCGTCCTTCATGTCGGCAATGAGCTCGCGCACACCGAAGCAGCCCACCTCTTCGTCGTAGCTGAAGGCCAGGTGCACCGCAAAGGGCGACTCGCTTTCCAGGAAGCGCTCGGCATTGGCCAGTGCCACCGCAATGAAAGCCTTCATATCGGCGCTGCCGCGTCCGTACAGGCGCGGGCCGATCTGCTCCGCATGACCGCCGCGGCCTTCTTCGGCTGGCCAGTCCTGCACGCTGCCCGACAGCGGGTCCACGGTCCATGCCTGGCCGTCCCAGGGGACGGTGTCGGTGTGGCCCGAGAGGATGATGCCGGAGGACTTGCCATCGCCCAGCGTGGCGAACAGGTTGACCTTGGTCTTGTCGGCGTTCCAGGTCAGGCGGCTGCGCACGCCCAGGGCATTCAGGTGACCCTGCGCATAGTCGATGAGCTCCAGGTTGCTGTTGGTGCTCACGGTGTTCATGCGCACCAGGGTCTGGGCCATTTCCAGGGCGCGCGTGGAGAGTTGATGGGGCATGCGGCCCATTGTCGGCCAACTCGCCGTGTCATCCCTACTCAAGAGGAGGCAGGTTGGGGCTTTCAAGGGCACCTCGATCAAGACGCTGCACTAGACTGTCTCCCATGAAATTGATCGACTCGCTCGTCGAGCAGGCGCCGGGCATCGCCACGCTTCGACGTGAAATTCATGCCCATCCCGAGCTGTGCTACGAAGAAGTGCGAACCGCCGACCTGGTGGCCTCCAAGCTCACCGAATGGGGCATTCCCATTCACCGGGGCATGGGCACCACCGGCGTGGTGGGAATCGTGAAAAACGGGACGAGCCCGCGCGCCGTGGGCCTGCGAGCCGACATGGACGCGCTGCCGGTGACCGAGCTCAACACCTTTGCGCACGCCAGCAAGATCCACGGAAAGATGCACGCCTGCGGCCACGACGGCCATACCGCCATGCTTCTCGCTGCAGCGCAGCATCTGTCGAAGCATCGCAACTTCGACGGCACGGTCTACCTCATCTTCCAGCCCGCCGAAGAAGGCGGCGGCGGTGCCCGCGAAATGATCAAGGACGGGCTGTTCGACAAGTTCCCCATGCAAGCCGTGTTCGGCATGCACAACTGGCCGGGCATGAAGGCCGGCGAGTTTGCCGTGAGCCCGGGGCCGGTGATGGCGTCGAGCAACCAGTTCCACATCACCATCCGCGGCAAGGGCGGCCATGCGGCGCTGCCGCACACCAGCATCGACCCGGTGCCCATTGGCGCGGAGATGGTGCAGGCCTTCCAGACCATCCTCACGCGCAACATGAAGCCCACCGAGGCCGGCGTGATCTCGGTCACCATGTTCCATGCCGGCGAGGCGCCCACCGTCACGCCCGACAACTGCGAGCTCAAGGGCACGGTGCGCACCTTCACGCTGGAGGTGCTCGACCTGATCGAGCGGCGCATGAAGGAAATCGCCGAAGGCATCTGCGCCGCGCACGGTGCGCAGCTGGATTTCGAGTTCGTGCGCACCTACCCGCCCACCATCAACACCGAGGCCGAGGCCAACTTCGCGCGCCGCGTCATGGCCGGCATCGTGGGCGAAGACAACGTGCTGCCGCAAATCGGCGCCATGACGGCCGAGGACTTCTCCTTCATGCTGCAGGCCAAGCCCGGCGCCTACGCCTGGATCGGCAACGGCGACGGCACGCACCGCGACATGCACCACGGCGCGGGCCCCTGCACGCTGCACAACGCCAGCTACGACTTCAACGATGGCCTGATCCCGCTGGGCGCCACCATGTGGGTTCAACTGGCCGAGCAATTCCTCAACGCCCCCCCCACCAAGAAGGAGACCGCATGATCGGCGTCGTCGAAGCCTTTTCGCCCAGCTATGCCATTGCCCGCCAGAAGTTCCTCGAGGCCTGCATGGCTGCCGGGCTGCGGGCACAGGCTTTTGCGCACCCGCTCAAGGGCCGCGACGGCGAGGCACTGGCCATGGACGTGGCGCTGGACGGGCCGGCCGACGCGAAGCACCTGCTCATGGTCAGCAGTGCCTGCCACGGCGTGGAGGGCCACTGCGGCAGCGGCGTGCAGGTGTTTGCACTGCACGACCAGGAATGGCGCAGCAAGGCGCGCGAGGCCGGGGTGGCGGTGCTGTACGTGCATGCACTGAACCCGCATGGCTTTTCGCACCGCCGCCGCGTGACGCATGAGAACGTGGACCTGAACCGCAACTTCTTCGACTTTTCCAAGCCGTTGCCGGTGAACGCGGACTATGCACAGCTGCACGAACTGCTGCTGCCCCCGACCTGGCCGCCCACCGCACAGAACCAGAATGCCATCGACGGCTGGATCGAGACCCACGGCATCAAGGCCTACCAGACTGCCGTCACCGCGGGCCAGTACCAGTTCTCCGACGGCATGTTCTTCGGCGGCAATGCGCCCACCTGGAGCAACCAGACCCTGCGCCGCATTCTGCGCGAGCACGCGCAGGCGGCGCGGGGCATGGCGTGGATCGACCTGCACACGGGCCTCGGGCCCAACGGCCATGGCGAGCGCATCTTTGCCTGCAAGGACGACAAGGCCGCCTACGCCCGGGCCAACGCATGGTGGGGTGCGGAGCATGCCGTGACCTCGATCTACGACGGCTCGTCCACCTCGGCGCTGCTCAACGGCTTGATGTGGAACTCGATCTACGAGGAATGCCCCCAGGCCGAGTTCACCGCCATCGCGCTGGAATACGGCACCCTGCCCATTCTGGAAGTGACCGGTGCGCTGCGCGCCGACCACTGGATGCACAAGTACTCCGGCAAGGCATCGGCCGAGCTGACCGCAAGCATTCGCGAGCAGATGCTCCCGGCCTTCTACACGGACACCGACAGCTGGAAGGGCCAGATCATCAGCCAGGCGCGGCAGGCGATGTTCCAGGCCGTCGATGGGCTGACGCAGGGCTAGCGCCTTGCCCTGTCCTCGGCAATGACGAGCAGGCCGTCCATGATCAGGCTCTCGACCAGCTCGAAGTCATTGGACATGGACGGCGCCATCTTCCAGCCTGCGCCGCCGGTCATGTAGCGCACCGGCTCCTGCCCGGTGCGTTCGCGCAGGTGGGCAACCATGCGGTCCACCGCCCCGGCAATGGCGTAGGTGCCACCGCTGGTGAGCGCATCGCTGGTGTTGGTTGGAAACTCCACCACCTCGCCGGTGGGCACGTGCAGCCCGGCGGTGCCCGACTCCAGCGCGCGCAGCATGATCCCGTGGCCCGGCAGGATCAGCCCGCCCAGGAATTTTCCGTCGGTGTCCACCGCCTCCACCGTGACGGCCGTGCCGATGAGCACCACCACCATCGGCCGCGCGGGCCCGGCGCGGAGCATGCGATGGCGCGCGCCGATCATGGCCACCCAGCGGTCCGCGCCCAGGCGCGTCGGGTGGTCGTAACCGTTGGTGATGCCGGCCTCGGAAGTGGTGGGCACCACCCAGCGCGCGGCGCAGTCGAAGCGTTCGTGCAACTGCTCCTCGGCCCGTCGTCGCACCGCGTCGCCGGCCACCACGCAACCCAGCATGGAGGTGGCGGCGGACAGTTCGGCCCAGGGTCCTTCGGCCAGCCGTTCGATGTGGTCCAGGAACTCGGCGCCATGCGCCAGCAGGGCGGCACCGGGGTGCGCCGCCTCGAACATGGACCACTTGAGCCGGGTGTTCCCGATGTCGATCGCGAGGAATGCCATGCTGGATTATGTAAGCCTCCCGGCTTTTCACTCCGCTGGCGCTCCGCGTAATTCGCCACCTCCCGAGGAGCAGACCTCAACTGGGGCCCGGCGAAGCCGGTTCCCAGGTGCGTGGCTGGTCTGGCGTGTACCAGGTGTGGCGCGCTAGTTCTGCTTCCAGGGCAGGCCGCGCAGGCGCCAGCCGCCTTTGCGGCCGCGGTGGCCTTGCTCGTCGGCGTCGCCCTCGAAGCCTTCGAGGATGTTGTAGGCCTCCAGGCCCAGCTCAGTGGCGCGGCGGGCGGCAGCAATCGAGCGCACGCCGCTGCGGCACAGCAGCACCACCTTGTGGCCTGCGGGCACGGCTTCCTGCACGCCGGCCTCGAAGGTCGGGTTCAGCGCCATGCCGGGCCACTGCTTCCAGGGCACGGCAACGGCGCCGGGCACGAAGCCCACCCACTCGCGCTCCGCATCGCTGCGCACATCGACCAGCACCGCCTCGCCCGAGGCGACCCAAGCAGCCGCCTGCTCGGGCGTCACATCGCCGGCATAGCCCTCGGCCGCACGCACGCCCATGCGTTCGGGGCTGATGGTCGATTCCAACTTCGTCATGTGTGCCTTTCCTTCTCTCTGTCGTCTTTCAGGGTTTGTGCCAAGGGCTTGGACCGCATTGGTTTGCCCCTGCACCCATTGAATTGTGAGTCCTTCGTGAAAACCCTCTTTGTCACGAATAGACACGCACCCAAAGATGCGAACCGGTTTCTTTCGATTTGCCTTCAAACCTGGAGAGTTGCAATGACAGTGAACCAGTCGAACCGCCGCCGCAGCCTTCTCAAGGGCGCCGCCGTGGCAGCAGGCGCCATGTCGGCCCCCATGGTCAGCGTTGCGCAGACCACCTCCTTCCGCTTCCAGAGCACCTGGCCGGCCAAGGACATCTTCCATGAGTTCGCCAACGACTTCGCCAAGAAGGTGAACGACATGGCGGGCAGCCGGCTGAAGATCGAAGTGCTGCCCGCCGGCGCGGTGGTGCCGGCCTTCCAGTTGCTGGAGGCGGTGAACAAGGGCACGCTCGACGGCGGCCATGGCGTGGTGGCCTACCACTACGGCAAGAACTCCGCGCTGGCCCTGTGGGGCTCGGGCCCGGCCTACGGCATGGACCCGAACATGGTGCTGTCGTGGCACTACTACGGCGGCGGCAAGGCTCTGCTGGAAGAGATCTACAAGTCCATCAACATGGACGTGGTGTCGTACCTGTACGGCCCCATGCCCACGCAGCCGCTGGGCTGGTTCAAGAAGCCGGTGGCCAAGGCCGACGACATCAAGGGCCTGAAGTACCGCACCGTGGGCCTGGCGGTGGACATCTTCACCGACATGGGCGCGGCGGTGAACCCACTGCCCGGCGGCGAGATCGTGCCGGCGCTGGACCGCGGGCTGATCGATGCGGCCGAGTTCAATAACGCATCGAGCGACCGCGTGCTGGGCTTTCCGGACGTGGCTAAGAACTGCATGCTGCAAAGCTTCCACCAGAGCGGCGAACAGTTCGAAATTCTTTTCAACCGCGCCAAGTTCGCCGCGCTGCCGCAGGAGCTCAAGTCCATCGTCGACTACGCGGTGCAGGCGGCCAGCGCCGACATGAGCTGGAAGGCGATCGACCGCAACACCAAGGACTACAACGAGATGAAGAAGGCGGGCATCAAGTTCTACAAGACGCCCGACGCCATCTTGCGCGCCCAGCTGGCCGCATGGGACCGCACCATTGCCAAGAAGTCGGCCGAGAACGCGCTGTTCAAGAAGGTGCTGGAGTCGCAGAAGGTCTTTGCCCAGGCCGCCGGTCAGTGGCAAAGCGACTACATGGTCGACTTCAAGATGGCCTACAACCACTACTTCGCGCCGAAGAAGACCTGACGCGCCGCAGCGGCCAAAAGCCCTGCCGGCCCGAGCCTTCCAGCGCACGCTGGGAGGCTTGTCTTGTGCCTGAAACGCGCGCCTCGCGCAGGCGCCAAAGCTCCCCGAGCACTGCATGAACACAAAGCGAATCCTCAACTGGGCCGACCACCTGAGCACGTGGACCGGCAAGGCCTTTGCATGGCTCATCGTCGCGCTCATGGTGGTGGTGTGCGCCGAGGTGTTCAAGCGCTATGCGCTGAATGCGCCCACGGCCTGGATCTACGACGCCAACAACATGATGTACGGAACGCTGTTCATGATGTGCGGAGCCTACACGCTGGCACAGGCCGGCCACGTTCGCGGCGACTTCCTCTACGGCAGCATGAAGCCGCGCACCCAGGCCGCGCTGGACTTGCTGCTCTACATCCTGTTCTTCCTGCCGGGCATCGGCGCGCTGACCTGGGCCGGCTGGGACTACTTCCACGACTCCTATGCCATGCGCGAGCAGACCTTCAACGCCACGCCGCTGCCGGTCTACCCCTTCAAGTTCGTGATTCCGGTGGCCGGCACCATCGTGATGCTTCAGGGCCTGGCCGAGATCCTGCGCTGCGTGGTGTGCCTGCGCACGGGTGAATGGCCCGAGCGGCTAAAGGATGCCGAAGAGATGGACGTGGTCGAGCAGCAACTGGCCAGCAGCACCTATGTCGATGAAGGCGCCAGGCGCGACGTGATGGAGAACGCCAAGGCTGTGGACGAGGCGGCGCGCCAGCGGGGGCGTGCAGCATGAGCAATGCCGCCCTTGGCATGACGATGCTGGGCCTGATCGTGGTCGTGATCATGATGGGCTTTCCCACGGCCTTCACGCTCATGGGCCTGGGCATGGTCTTTGGCTTCTACGCCTTCTACGACCCCAGCAAGCCCTGGTTCGACAACCACGTCTTCGACCTGATGGTGCAGCGCACCTACGGGGCAATGACCAACGAGACGCTGCTGTCGATTCCCCTGTTCGTGCTCATGGGCTACGTGATGGAACGCGGCGCGCTGGTGGATAAGATGTTCCACAGCGTGCAACTGGCCTTTCGGCGAGTGCCGGGTTCGCTGGCGGTGGCCACGCTCATCATCTGCACCTTCTGGGGCATTGCCAGCGGCCTGGTAGGCGCGGTGGTGGTACTGATGGGCGTGATCGCGATGCGGCCCATGCTCAACGCCGGCTACGACACGCGGCTGGCCGCGGGCGTCATCACCGCAGGCGGCACGCTGGGCATCCTGATTCCGCCCTCGGTGATGATCATCGTATACGCGGCGGTGGCCGGGCAGTCGGTGGTCAAGCTCTATGCGGCGGCCATGTTCCCGGGCTTCTTCCTAGCGCTGCTGTACCTGTTCTATGTGATCGGCTGGGCCCTGCTCAAGCCCGAGGTGGCGCCGCGCCTGCCCATCGAGCAGCAGCGCGCGCCCGTCTCGCCGGAAGTGGCGCACATTGCCGAGCAGGCCGGGCCGCGCATGCTGCCTGCGCTCGCGTGGTCGGTGCTGCTACCCGCGCGCGTGCTGCGCAGCGCCGGCAAGGAACTGCGCCTGGGCTGGTTCACGATGGTGGGCTACCTGGTGAGCGCGCTCACGCCTGTGCTGCTGGCCGCCGCCACGCTGGGCGCGGTGTGGTGGTACGTGGTGATCTATTCGCAGCAGGACAGCAACCCCGCTTCGCCAGTGCCCGTGGCCACGGCACCGGCCGAGGCAGGCACCGTGGCGCCGGTCTCCTCGCTGGCCGAGCCACCGGGCGACAGCGGCTCGCTGCAGGAGCCTCCGGGCGCGCAGGAAGAGTCGTCTTCGTCCGGCGACCTGCAGGAGCCTCCGGGTGCCGAGCCCGACCAGTCTGCCGCGGCCGGTGCCGGCAGCGGCGGGTTGCAGCAACTCGGCGAGTCCGTGGCCGGACCGCACGCCGAGCCGGTGCCGCAAGATTTCTACATCGGCTTCTGGCTGACCTGCGCCTTCGTGCTGGCCCTCCTGGCCTGGTACTACTGGAAGCTGGACGCCGAGCAGTTCGAGATTCTTCGCATGCTGGTGTCATCGGTCATGCCGCTGGGCATCCTGACGCTGGTGGTGCTGGGCGTGATCCTGTTCGGCATCACCACCGCCACCGAATCGGCTGCGGTGGGCGCGGCGGGCGCCTTCCTCATGGCATTGCAGGCCCGGACGCTGACCTGGCAGCGGGTGAGGGAAGCCGTGTTCCTCACGGCCAAAACCACCGCCATGGTGTGCTGGCTGTTCGTGGGCTCTGCGCTGTTCTCGGCCGTGTTCGCCCTGCTGGGCGGGCAGAGCCTGGTGGAGCAGTGGGTGATGGGCATGAACCTCACGCCGCTGCAGTTTCTGCTGCTGTCGCAGGCCATCATCTTCGTGCTGGGCTGGCCGCTGGAATGGACGGAGATCATCGTGATCTTCATTCCCATCTTCTTGCCGCTGTTAGCGCACTTCCAGATCGATCCGCTGCTGTTCGGCGTGCTGGTGTTCGTGAACCTGCAGGCGGCCTTCCTGTCGCCACCGGTGGCCATGTCGGCCTTCTACCTCAAGGGCGTGTCGCCCTCGCACGTGACGATCAACCAGATCTTCGCGGGGATGATGCCCTACATGCTCATCGTGATCCTGTGCATGGTGTTCATGTACATCTGGCCGGGCCTCACGTTGTGGCTGCCGCAGTACCTGTACGGGGGCTGACACAAGTTACAGCGGCCTCGTAGGCCGCGGCTGACAGCCAACTCGGAGGCTCGCGCGTTGTGGATGCACATGACGCACCGAGCCCCTCTTCCATTGCAGCTGCGGCACCTTGCCGCGCGCTACCTGACCGCGCTGCTGCTGGCCGCCACGGCGCTGACTGCCTTTGCGCAAGATGCCGATCCGCCCGGCCGCGTGGCCTACCTCAACTACAGGCAGGGCACGCTGAGCGTGTCGCCATCCGGCGACAACAGCTGGTACGAGTCCGAGCCCAACCGACCGATCGTGCAGGGCGACCGCCTCTGGACCGACCGCAACGCCCGTGCCGAACTCTTTGTGGGCGACATTGCAGTGCGCATGGACGAGCAGACCCAGCTCGAGATCTCCGCGCTCAGCGACCAGACGCTGCGCCTGACTCTGCAGCAAGGCCGCGCGCAGTTGCGCCTGGGCGGCGATGCCGGCACGAACCAGGAGCGCGTGGAGTTGGGCACGGGCAATGTGGCAGTGGTGCTGCGCGCTCCGGGCGACTATCGCGTGCAGGCCGACCAGCAGGCCGACACCACGCAGGTCATGGTGGCCCATGGCAATGCCACGGTGTATGGCGACGGCGGGCAGTCGCAAGACCTGGGCAACCGCCAGCAGGCGGTCTACAGCGGCCGAGACCTCACGGCGGCCGGCCCGCCGCAACCGCTGCCATCGGCCTTCGACCATTGGGTGGCGGAACGCAACCGGGCGCAAGACCAGTCCCAGTCCGCTCGCTACATCTCACGCGAAATTCCTGGCTACATGCAGCTGGACCAGTACGGCCAATGGCAGCAAGACCCGAACTACGGCGCCGTCTGGTACCCCAACGACGTGGCCAGCGACTGGTCGCCCTACAGCGACGGTTACTGGGCCGTCGTCGCCCCGTGGGGCTACACCTGGATCGACCGCGCGCCCTGGGGCTTTGCGCCTTTCCACTACGGCCGCTGGACGCGCATCGGACCGCGCTGGTGCTGGGTGCCGGGGCATCGCGAAGCGCGCCCTGTCTATTCGCCTGCGCTGGTCGCCTTCCTGGGTGGTGCCGGCAGCAGCCTGGTGGTGCAGGGGGGACGGCCCGCCCTGGGCTGGTTCCCGCTGGCGCCGGGCGACCATTGGCGCCCGCCCTATCGCACAAGCGATCGCTATGTCGAAATGGCCAACCGCACAGTGATTGGAGGCGTGCGCCCGGCCCCGGCCTATGCCAATCGCGGGCTGCCCAATGCAGTGACCGCAATTCCGGTGGATCGCTTCGGACAGGGTGGGCCGATGGGCCGGCGCGATTTCGTGCGCCCGGCCGCGCCCATCGTGGCCGCGGCGCAGCCGTCGGCGCGGCCGCCGATGGCATGGCCCACGACCGCGAGCCCCGGGCGCGGAACGGCTCCTGAGGGCAATTCGGGGTACTTTGGCCGCCGCTCGCAGGCCGTGCCCCCGCCCGCGGTGGCCGCCATCACGCCACCGCAGCAGCCCGATCGCCTCCAGCGCGACCGCGGCGACCACCGGCCCGGGCGCGACGACATGTTTCGCCAACAGCAGCAGCAGCAGCAAATCACGCGCCAGCAGGAGCGGCAGCAGCAGATGGAGCTGCAGCGCCAGCAGCAGGAAGGCAATCGCCAGGCGCAGCAGGACCAAGCGCGCCAGCAGCGCGATGCAATGCTGGACCAGCGCCAGCAACGGCAAGACCCGCAATGGATGCAGCGCCAACAAGCCGAGCAGCAGCAACAACAGATGCGGCAGCAGCAGGCGCAACAGCAACAACTGGAGCAACAGCAGCGCCAACAACAGGCGGAACAACAGCGTCAGCAGCAGATGGAGCAGCAGCGCCAGCACCAGGAACAGCAGCAGCGCGCGCAACAGATGCAGCAGCAACAGCAGGCCCAGGCCGCGCAGCGCGCCCAGCAGGAGCAGGCCCAACACCAGGCCCAGATACAGCAGCGCCAGCAACAGGAGCAACAGCAGCGCATGCAGCAGATGCAGCAACAGCAGGCCGCCCAACGGGCGCAGCAGGAGCAGGCCCAGCGGCAGATGCAAATGCAGCAGATGGAGCAGCAACGCCAGATGCAGATGCAACAGCAGATGCAGCAGCGCCAGGCCGAGCAGATGGCGCGCCAGCAGGAAATGCAGCAGCGCGCCCTGCAGCAGGCACAACAACAGGCGCAGCAAGCCCAACAACAGGCCCAAAGGGCTCAGCAGCAACAACAGCACCAACAGGTGCAACAGCAAGGCGGCAACCGCGGACGCGGCGGCGGCCCGAACGACGACAACCAGCGCCAGTAGCAGGGCGGGCCGCCCTACCCCATCCGCCCGTCACTGTCGGCCCCAAGGACTTTGCTGCTGCGGCTACAGTGCCGCAGCAGGAGGTTCTTGATGACGGATGCAGATTCTTCTTCCTCGAAGCAGCGCAGCTTCGACTTCGACCTGTTCGTGATCGGCGGCGGCAGCGGCGGCGTACGCGCGGCCCGCATGGCCGCAGCGCGCGGCGCCAAGGTGGCGCTGGCTGAATCCGGCGCGCTGGGCGGCACATGCGTCAACGTGGGCTGCATTCCCAAGAAGCTCTACAGCTACGCGGCCGGCTATGCCGAATCGTTCGAGGAATCCGAGGGCTATGGCTGGCAGCTGACGTCCGCGCCGCGCTTCGACTGGCAACGCCTGAAGGACGCGCGCGCCAAGGAAATCGGCCGGCTCAACGGCGTCTACCTCA
Source organism: Pseudomonadota bacterium (assembly GCA_018241225.1). Lineage (GTDB taxonomy): Bacteria > Pseudomonadota > Gammaproteobacteria > Burkholderiales > Burkholderiaceae_C > Variovorax. Next base: position 83,519 of record JAFEEG010000044.1, on the reverse strand, counting down.
ACCTGCTCAACGGTCCGGGCGTGAAGGTGCTGCGCGGCCATGCGCGCTTTGCCGAAGGCGATGCGCACACCGTCGAAGTCAACGGCGAGCGCCACACGGCGCGCCACGTCATCGTGGCCACGGGCGGGCGTCCGTACGTGCCCGACTTTCCGGGACGCGAACTCGCCATGGTGTCCGACGCCATGTTCGACCTCGACCCCTTCCCCCAGCGGCTGGTGGTGGTGGGTGGCGGCTACATCGCCTGCGAGTTCGCTTCCATCTTCAAGGGGCTGGGCTCGCTGGTGACGCAGCTGCTGCGCCGCGCCCACGTGCTCACCGGCTTTGACGAAGACCTGCGCCATTTCATCGCGGACGAAATGGGCAAGACGGGCATCGATATCCGCTGCAACGTGCAGGTGAGCTCGATCCGGCGCGCCGACGACGGCGCACTGACGGTGGTGCTCGACCGCGGCCAGGAGCTGCGCGCCGACGCGGTGCTGTTCGCCACCGGCCGCATTCCCAACACCGAGGGGCTGGGCCTGGCGCAAGCGGGCATCGAGACGGACGAGAACGGCGCCATCCGGGTCGACGCAGGCTATCGCACGTCGCAGAGGGGGGTGTATGCGCTGGGCGATGTCTCGACCCGGCTGCAGCTCACGCCGGTGGCGCTGGCCGAGGCCATGGTGGTGGTGGACGAACTCTTCCCCGACCCCAAGAGCAAGGGCGGCCCGCGCCAGCCGCCGGACTACGACTTCGTGCCTACGGCGGTGTTCACGCACCCCAACATCGCCACCTGCGGCTACACCGAGGCGCAGGCGCGCAAGCAATTCGCCGGCGACAAGATCATCGTCTACGCCACCGAATTCAAGAGCCTGCGCCACACTCTCTCGGGCCGCAGCGAGCGCACCTTCATGAAGCTGCTGGTGCACGAGCCCACCGACCGCGTGGTGGGCCTGCACATGGTGGGCGCCGAGGCCGGCGAGATCGTCCAGGGCTTTGCGGTGGCCATGCAGGCGGGCGCTACCAAGGCGCATTTCGACCGCACCATCGGCATCCACCCTACCTCGGCCGAAGAGTTCGTGACCATGCGCGAGCCCAGCGTGGGCTGACCGAAGCCGCGGGCGCGTCATCGCCCGCGTGTCACGGCCCCGTTGCACAATGGAACGCATATGTCACACATGCCCGAATTCATTGCCCCGCAGCGCTTCACCGATGCCGGCGCTGCCCTCGAACAGGTCGATCGCATCTACAAGAGTGGTCTCAAACACCTGCGCGATGCCATGCTCGATTTCGTGGCCGGGGAAGACATGCCGGGCCGGGTGCGCGCCTGCTACCCCTTCGTGCGGGTGCACACGCACACCAGCTCGCGCGGCACGGCGGTCAACGGCCTGTCGTACGGCTTCGTGGCCGGGCCGGGCCGCTTCGAGACCACCCTCACCCGCCCCGACCTGTTTCGCCGCTACTACCGCGAGCAGTTCCGCCTTCTGCTGGAAAACCACGGAGTGGAGCTGGAAGTCGGCACCAGCACGCAGCCCATTCCCATCCACTTCTCCTTTGCCGAGAACGATCACATCGAAGGCTCGATGAGCCCCGAGCGCCGGGCGTTGATGCGCGACGTGTTCGACCTGCCCGACCTGGGCGCCATGGACGACGGCATTGCCAACGGCACCTACGAGCCCAAGCCCGGCGAGGCCCAGCCGCTGGCGCTGTTCACCGCGGCGCGCGTGGACTATTCGCTGCACCGTCTGCGTCACTACACGGGCACCGCGCCTGACTGGTGCCAGAACTTCGTGCTGTTCACCAACTACCAGTTCTACATCGACGAGTTCGTGCGCCTGGGCCGCGAGGCCATGACCGACCCGAACAGCGAGTACATCGCCTTCGTCGAGCCGGGCAACGTGGTCACACGCCGGCGCGGCCTGGCGCCTGGCAGCTGCTCGGAAGCGTTTGCCGCCCTGCTCGACGGCACACAAGGCACGCCGCCACCCAGGCTGCCGCAGATGCCCGCCTACCACCTGGTGCGCGAGGACCACAGCGGCATCACCATGGTCAACATCGGCGTGGGCCCGGCCAATGCCAAGACCATCACCGACCACATCGCGGTGCTGCGCCCGCACGCCTGGATGATGCTGGGCCACTGCGCCGGCCTGCGGCCCAGCCAGCAACTGGGCGATTACGTGCTGGCCCATGCCTACGTGCGCGAAGACCACGTGCTGGACGAAGAGCTGCCGCTGTGGGTGCCGATACCGGCCCTGTCCGAGATCCAGCTTGCGCTGGAAACGGCGGTAGAGCAGGTCACGCAGATGAGCGGCCCTGAGCTCAAGAAGCTCATGCGCACCGGTACTGTGGCTAGCACCGACAACCGCAACTGGGAGCTGCTGCCGGGCAACCAGCCGCAGCGCCGCTTCAGCCAGAGCCGCGCCGTGGCGCTGGACATGGAAAGCGCCACCATCGCCGCCAACGGATTTCGCTTTCGCGTGCCCTACGGCACCTTGCTGTGCGTGAGCGACAAGCCGCTGCACGGGGAAATCAAGCTGCCGGGCATGGCCAACCACTTCTACCGCGAACGGGTGGAACAGCACCTGCGCATCGGCATGGCGGCCATCGACATCCTGCGCCGCGAGGGCTCCAGCCGCCTGCACAGCCGCAAGCTGCGCAGCTTTGCGGAAGTGGCTTTTCAGTAGTCGCTGCCGTCCTCCGACACGAAGCGCGCGCGAAAGGCCTCGCAGAAGGCGCTCGTGCCGCTGATCGTGAAGCCGAACTCGTGGCGCACAGGCGGGCCGGCGTCTTCGCTGGCCTGCATTTCGGCATCCCAGTCACCGCCCTCTTCCACCGGCGCGCGCCGGCCGCCCTCGGCCTGGGCCCAGGCCAACACGGCATCGATCTCGGCGCGTACCGCATCCGCGTGCTGGGGCAGCACACTGGCCAGGGCGTCGAACACGCCGACCTCGTCGTCGCCTTCGCTGTAGTCGAAATCGAGCCACTGGAGGCTGCTCATGAAGACACCTCTTTGGCAGCGAAAAGCTGCGGCACCTCGCGCAGCGCCTTGGGCGTGAGACGCACCGCGCGGCTGTCCAGGTCGCGGCGCAACCAGCCGCGCTGCAGGCTCAGGTCGAGCCATGCCGCGCCTAGCGCGCCGCCCAGGTGCGGCCGGCGCTCGCTCCAGTCCAGGCAGGCGCAGGCGAATCGGCGGCGGCGTGCGCGCGCCGCCTCGGTGTCCAGGCCCAGGGCCTGCATGGCGCGCTCGCCGGCGGCGCTGAGCTGGTAGCTGCCGGGCTGGGGCGACGTGCTGTCGGGCGTGATCCAGCCCTGCTCGCGCAAGTGGTCGTGCAGCGCCACGCCGGCAGCGCCGGCCAGGTGGTCGTAGCAGGTGCGTGCCGCGCGCAGCCGGCTGGGTGTGCTGGATTCGAAGGGCTGGCGCGCCACGCCGGCCACCACCTGCAGGGCCTCCAGCGCCGACGCCACTTCGTTGCCGGCCAAGCGAAAGTAGCGGTGCTTACCCTGGGCCTGCGCGGCCACCAGCCCTTCGGCCTGCAAGCGCGCCAGGTGCGCACTGGCGGTGGAAGGCGCCACCTCGCCCACGGCCGCCAGCTCAGTGGCCGTGCGGGCATGGCCGTCCAGCAGGCAGCACAGCATGCGGGCGCGGGCGGGCTCGGCAATCGCGGCCGCCAGGCGCGCCAGGCGAAGGTCGGCATCGGGCGTGGTCATGCGGGTCATCATAGGTCGCCGCCGCATGCACGCTTCGTTGCACAACGAAGTGTTGTCGCGCCACGCGCAGCACACTGCGTGCCATGCACAACCCAGACCCCACCGACGCGATTGCCGCCGTCACCCACGCGGCCCCCTACCCCTTCTATGCAAGGCTGCGCGCCGGCGCGCCGCTGGTCTTCGAGCCGACGCTGCGCCTATGGATCGCCACCCGCGCCGACGTGGTGCTGGCCGTGCTGGCGCACCCGGCCCTGCGCGTTCGTCCAGCGGCCGAGCCGGTGCCTCGCGCCATTGCCGGCACGCCGGCAGGCGAACTCTTCGGCCAGCTAGTGCGCATGAACGACGGGCCGCTGCACGCAGCGCACAGGCCGGCGCTGCAACGCGCCCTGGCGGGCTTGCGTTCAAACGATGCGCCAGCGGCCGTGCAGCACGCAGCACACGTGCTGGCCGGTTCTGTGCGCAGCCTGCAGGACTGGTGCTTTGCGCTGCCGGTGGCCTCGGTGGCCGCGCTCCTGGGCTTTGGTGCCGCGCAGCTGGCACCCTTGGCGCAATGGACGCGCGAGTTCGTCGCTTGCCTGTCGCCCCTGTCCAGCCCTGCCCAGCTTGAGACGGCAAGCGCCGCAGCCGTGCAGCTGCTGGCGCAATTCGAAGTGCTGGCCAGCCGATCGCCGCGTGCCGGCAGCCTGCTCGAAGCCGTGCTGCAAGAGGCCGATGCGCAACCCGAGGTTCAGCAGCGCGTGCTGTGGGCCAACCTGGTGGGCCTGCTGTCCCAGACCTGCGAGGCCACGGCCGGCCTGATGGGCAACAGCCTGGTGGCGCTGGCGCGCGAGCCGGGGCTGCGCGCACGCTTCGAGGCCGATGCACAAGCGACCACGGCCCTGGCGCTCGTGGCAGAAACCGCGCGCCATGACCCCGCCGTGCACAACACGCGTCGCTTCGTCGCCGAGCCTTTGCATTTCATGGGCACGGATCTGCAGCCCGGCGATGCCATCCTGCTGGTGCTGGCCGCGGCGCAGCGCGACCCGCAATTCGAGCCCCACGCCCCCGACTGCTTCGAGCTGGATCGCCCCGCCCACCGGCTCCTGGGTTTCGGCCACGGCCCGCATGCCTGCCCCGGCCAGCCCCTGGCGCAGCAGCTGGCCGCGCACGGCCTGCTGGCGCTGCGCGAACAGTCGTCTTGGCTCCGGCCGGGTGCGCAGTTGCCTGCGCTACGCGGCTACCGCCCCTCGGTCAACGCCCGCATTCCTTGCTTTGCCGACGATGCCGCGCTGCACAGGGCCTGACAACGCGTCCACGAAAGAGCCACAAGGAGCCCCCTCTATGCACGCCGTGATCTTCGAAGGGCGCCCTGCCCCTGGCCAGCGCGATCCCTACCTGCAAGTGGCAGCGCGCCTGCGCAGCGGGCTGGAGCAGATGGATGGATTCATTTCCGTCGAGCGCTTCCAGAGCCTGGCGGACCCGGACAAGATGCTCAGCCTGAGCTTCTGGCGCGATGAAGCGGCCCTGACTCAGTGGCGCCAGCGCGAGGCGCATCGCCGGGTCCAGACCGCCGGCCGCCAACAGGTGTTTGCCGACTACCGCCTGCGCGTGGTCGAGGTGGTGCGCGACTACGGCATGAACGAGCGCGAACAGGCGCCGGGCGATAGCCGCGTCGTGCACGGCTGAGCACGGGCCAGGAAGGCCGCGCCCGCTCCTTCTTTGTTTCCCCAACACGAACAATGAACCGGGCCCGCTGAGCCACAATGGCCCGGTGCAAATCAACGCCACCCCGCTCTTTGCTGCCACTGCGCTGCGCAGGCACTATGGCGATCAGGTCGTGGTCAACGACCTGTCCTTCGACATCGCGCCGGGCGAATGCCTGGGGGTGATCGGCCCCAACGGCGCGGGCAAGACCACCACCATCCGCATGTGCCTGGGCCTGACCGAGCCCGACGCCGGCCGCATCGAGGCGCTGGGCCACGTGATGCCGCAGGACGCGCGGGTCATCAAGGCGCAGCTGGGTGTGGTGACCCAGTTCGACACGCTCGATCCAGACTTCAGCTGCGCCGAGAACCTGCTGGTCTACGCACGCTATTTCGGCATCGGCAAGAAGACGATGCAAGGCCGCATTCCGAAGCTGCTGGAGTTCGCTGCGCTCTCGCACAAGGCCAATGCCAAGCCGGGCGAGCTGTCGGGCGGCATGCGCCGGCGCCTGTCGCTGGCGCGCGCACTGGTGAACGACCCCAAGCTGCTCATGCTGGACGAGCCCACCACCGGCCTGGACCCGCAGGCGCGCCACCTGATGTGGGAGCGGCTGCAGCTGCTGCTGCAGCAGGGCAAGTCGATCCTGCTGACCACGCACTTCATGGACGAGGCCGAGCGCCTGTGCTCGCGCCTGATCGTGCTGGACCATGGCCGCAAGATCGCCGAAGGCCGCCCGCGCGAGCTGATTGCCCAGCACCTGGAGCCAGACGTGGTGGAGGTGTACGGCAACGGCGCGCTCACGCTGGCACAGTCGCCGCTCAAGGAGCTGGCGGCGCGCGTGGAAGTCAGCGGCGAGACGGTGTTCTTCTACACGCAGGATGCACGCCGGCTGCTCGACGCCCTGGGCCAGCACGCGGGCCTGCGCACCTTTCACCGCCCAGCCAACCTGGAGGACCTGTTCCTCAAGCTGACGGGCCGCCAGATCAGAGAGGACGGTTGACCAAATGGACAACACCCAAACGCTTGCCGCCACCGCTCCCGTCGCGCCCTCGCACTGGCGCGCGCCGCAGCTCACGCTGCGCTGGTGGCCCGTGTTCCTGCGCAACCTGCTGGTGTGGCGCAAGCTGGCCATCCCCAGCCTGATCGGCAACATCGCCGAGCCGCTGATCTGGCTGGTGGCCTTTGGCTACGGCATGGGCGCGCTGGTGGGCACGGTTCAAGTCGGCGGCGAGAACGTGCGCTACATCCTGTTCCTGGCCAGCGGCTCGATCTGCATGAGCGCGATGAACGCCGCCAGCTTCGAGGCGCTGTACTCGGCCTTCTCGCGCATGCACGTGCAAAAGACCTGGGACGGCATCATGAACGCGCCGGTGGGGCTTGACGACATTGTGCTGGCCGAAATGCTGTGGGCCGCCTTCAAGGCCATCTTCACCGTCACCGCCATCCTGTTCGTGATGCTGGCGCTGGGCATCAGTCACAGCCCCAAGCTCATCGTGGCGTGGCTGGTGCTGGCGGGGGTGGGCATCACTTTCTCGTGCATTGCGCTCATCTTCAATGCGCTGGCCAAGGGCTACGACTTCTTCACCTACTACTTCACGCTGTTCATGACGCCGATGATGTTCCTCTCGGGCGTATTCTTCCCGCTGGAACAACTGCCGGGCGTGGTGCACACCATTGCCAACTGGCTGCCGCTGGCCAACGCGGTGGCGCTGGTGCGGCCCCTGTTCATGGACCAGTGGCCCACCGACTGGGCGGTGCATGCGCTGGTGCTGGCGGCCTACACGATCGTCGCTTTCTGGATCGCACTGGCACTCACGCGCAAGCGATTTGCGAAGTAACCTCGCGCACGTACGGCAACAACAAGAAAGGGTTCAACGCCACATGCTGCAAGACGCCACCGCCTTCTTCCTTCACTGGGCCATCACCGGGCTGTGCCTGTGGATCGCCAGCCTGGTGTTCAAGGGCATCCGCTTCGAGAGCACCGGCGCGCTCATCGGCTCGGCGCTGCTGCTGGGCCTGGCCAATGCGCTGGTCAAGCCGCTGCTGATCGTGCTGACGCTGCCGCTCACGCTCATTACCTTCGGCCTGTTCCTGCTGGTGATCAACGCGCTGGTGCTGCTGCTGGTGGCCTGGTTCATCAAGGGCTTCAAGGTGTCGGGCTTCTGGACGGCGCTTTTCGCCAGCCTGTTCATCTCGATCCTGAGCATCGTCATCGGCGGCTTCTTCGTGGGCGGCGCACCCGACATGCAGATCCAGATGCCCAGCGGCGGCACCTGGCTGTGAAACCCTGAACCCAAAGGCACATTCATCATGACCCGTACCAATCTGCAATTGCGCTCGCTCGTCAAGAGCAGCGGCGAGCTGGAAGTCTCCCTGGTCGACACGCCTCTGCCCGCGCTCGGCGCCGACGAGGTGCTGCTGCACCTGGAGGCCGCGCCCATCAACCCCTCCGACCTGGGCCTGCTGTTCGGCACGGCCGACATGAGCGGCGCGCAGGCATCGGTGGATGCGACCGGCCGGCCGGTGGTCACCGCACGCGTGCCGCAAGGCCCGGCCCTGCGCGCCATGGCGGCGCGCCTGGACCAGTCGATGCCGGTGGGCAACGAAGGCGCAGGTACGGTGGTCGAAGCGGGTTCGTCGCCCGCGGCGCAGGCCCTGGTCGGCAAGAAGGTCGCGGTCCTGGGCGGCGCCATGTATTCGCAGTGGCGCGTGGTGCCGCTGGCCCAGTGCCTGGTGCTGCCCGAGGGCGCGACCGCGGCGCAGGGCGCGTCTTCATTCGTCAACCCGCTCACCGCGCTGGGCATGGTCGAGACCATGCGACGCGAGGGCCACAAGGCGCTGGTGCATACGGCCGCAGCGTCCAACCTGGGGCAGATGCTCAACCGCATCTGCATGAAGGACGGCGTGCCGCTGGTGAACATCGTGCGCAAGAACGAGCAGGCCGAACTGCTCAAGGGCATGGGCGCCAGGTACGTGTGCGTCAGCAGCGCGCCCAGCTTCTTTCAGGACTTGACCGAGGCGCTGGTCGCCACCGGCGCCACCCTGGCCTTCGACGCCACTGGCGGCGGCCCGCTGGCCGGCCAGATCCTCGGCTGCATGGAAGCGGCCCTGAACCGCCAGGCCACGGAATACAGCCGCTACGGCTCCACCACGCACAAACAGGTCTACATCTACGGCGGGCTGGACACACGGCCCACCGAGTTCGTGCGCAACTTCGGCATGACCTGGGGCATGGGCGGCTGGCTGCTGTTTCCGTTCTTGCAAAAGGCCGGGCCGGCGACGGTGCAACAGCTCAAGGATCGCGTGACCGCGGAGCTGACCACCACCTTTGCCAGCCACTACTCAAAGGAAATCTCGCTGGCCCAGGCGCTGGATCTGGACGTGATCGGCGTCTACAACCAGCGCGCCACCGGCACCAAGTACCTCATCGATCCCAGCCGCTAGGCAAGGTGCCTCATTCGCACTTGCGAAAGCGCTTGCATGGATCGGCCACCTCGATCGAGGTGAGCGTGCTCTCGCCGGCCATGTGCCTGGCAGTAAAGCGCACCGAGGCGCCCTCGCCGATGCCATCGAGCAAGGTCCGGTCGGCCACCAGGAAGTTCTGGGTGGTGAACGGAATCTTCGTGGTAGGCAAGAGCCTCAGGCGCACGTACAGCCTGCCGTCTTCCTCGAAGAAGGAGCGGACCACGGCACGGGTGTAGACAACTGCTTGCGCCGCAGAAGGCGCATCGGGCTTCTTCTCGACATCCGCGAAAGCGACACCGCATGCCAGGGCTGCGCCCACGACGAGCGATGCCCGGCCGAGCGACTGGCTCATTTGTCGAGGGCGTACTCCAGCGCCCAGTAGTAGTGCCACTCTCGATAGAGCGGCGACGGCGAATACCGGCTTGCGATTCGCAACAGGTCGTCGCGCGAAGGAAAATTCTTCAGCACGCGGTGGGTCGAGCCGTCCGACAGCTGGCGATCCTGGTAGGCGTTCCCATCGGTATCCATGTGCGCGATCGGCGTGCTGCTGCCCGCGACAAAGCGGTTGTCGATGAAGACGACTTTCGCGCCAGGCCCGAGAGCGGCATGAAGCCCGACCAGGAACGAATCGATCCGGTCCAGCGGAATGTGGGACCACCAGAATCCGGCAAACGCCGCATCGAAGGGTTGGTGGGGCACCGGAATGCAGTAGGCATCGGCCTGCAGGAACCGAACCTTACCAGCGGGAACACGCCCTCGCGCCATTTGCATGGTCTCGTTCGCGGCATCCAGGGCGAGGACCTTGGCCGCACCGGGTGCGAAGAACTGCGTCCAGTAGCCCGTGCCGCAGGCCACCTCGAGCACCGACCGCCCATCGAACGCGCGTGCGATCCACGCCTCCATCTCGCGCAGGTTGGCTTGCCGCTCCGGCTTGAGGTAAATCCTGTCGTACTCCGCCGCCCGCGCTGCGTAGTAGGCCTGCATCGATGCGCCCCTCTTACACGGCTGGCGAGGTCGCGGCCGCGCTCAGCGCCTTGCGCAGCTCCAGCGCGCACAGGCTCACCGCCGTGCCGGTCTCGTCCAGCAACTTGCCCATGAGGATGAAGCCGTGAATCATCCGCTCGAAGTTCACCAGGGTCGTACGAACGCCCGATTCGGTCAGGCGCTGCGCGTACTGCAGGCCTTCGTCGCGCAGCGGGTCGTAGCCGGCGGTGATCACCAGCGCGCTCGGCAGTCGGCCCAGGTCCTTGTGCAGCAGCGGCGAGGCGCGCCAGTCCATGTCCTGCGCCGTGCCTGCGCCCATGTAGTGGTCGTGGAAGTAGCCGATGGTGTCGCGCGTGAGCACGTAGCCGTCGCCGTTGCTGCTGTGCGATGCGGCGCAGCGGCGCATGTCGGTGGCGGGGTAGATCAGCAGCTGCAACCGGATCGGGTGCGGCAGCCCTTCGCCCTGGGCAGCATCGCGCATGGCCAGGCTGACCACGGCCGCCAGGTTGCCCCCTGCGCTGTCGCCGCCCACGGCCATGCGTGCGGCGTCCAGGCCCAGTGCCTGCGCCTGCTGCGCGATCCAGCACGTGGCAGCCACGCAGTCGTCTACTGCGGCAGGAAACGGATGCTCCGGCCCCATGCGGTAGTCGACCGCCACCACGGCGCAGCCGGACTCGGTGGCCAGCTGGCGGCACAGCGTATCGTGCGTGTCGAGGTCGCCGATGACCCAGCCGCCGCCGTGGTAGTACACCAGCACGGGCAGCAAGCCCTTCTGCTTGTCGCGCGTCACCGGCGAATAGAGGCGCAGCGCAATGGCGCCGTGCGGCCCGGTGGCTTCCAGCGATTCGACACGCGCCACATGCGGCGGCTCGGGTTGGGTAAAGCTGCGCCTGTCGCGGTAGGCGCCTCGCGCCTCCTGCGGCGAGAGCGTATGCGTGGGCGGCATACCGCGTGCAGCCAGCAGGTCGATGTAGGCGCGGGCCTGGGGGTGCAGCATGGCGTGTCTCCTGAATGGATGAATGTGTGCGGTTGCGGGCCAAGCTTACTTGACACGGATGGATGGCGACGGATGATCCAGGCCCCATCCCTTTCTCGTCACCATGCCTTCGCTTGCCACGCCCATTCTTCTTTGCCTTCACCTCCTGGCCGCCACGTTGTGGGTGGGCGGCATGGCCACCTTTCATTTCGCGGTGCGGCCCGCCGCCGTCGAAACGCTGGAGCCACTGCAGCGCCTTCGCATGCTGTGCGCCGCGCTGGGCCGGTTCTTTCGCTTGGTGACGGCGGCCATCGTACTGCTGCTGGCTACCGGCTTTGCCATGGTGCAGTTGGCCGGCGGCATGGGCGCGGTGCGCTGGCATGTGCACGCCATGCTCGGCATAGCCCTCGCGATGATGGTCATCTTTGCCGTGATCCGCCGACGCCACCATGCACAGATGGCCGAGAAGGTGACTGCCGGCGACTGGAAGGCTGCCGGCGCAGCGCTGGGCCGGATCCGGCAGCTGGTGTTCATCAATCTGTGGCTTGGCGTGGCGGTGTTCGTCGTGGCCGTGGTGGGCCGCGCACTGCCATGAGCAGCGACGAGGCCACGCGTCGCGCCATTGCGGGCGTGTGGCCCATCGAGTCAGCGCGCATCGTCGCGGTGGTGGCGCGCATGGTGCGCGACGTGGGCGTGGCCGAGGAGCTGACGCAGGATGCGCTGGTGTCTGCCCTGCAGCAGTGGCCCCGTGACGGCATTCCCGACAACCCCGCCGCCTGGCTCACGGCCGCGGCCAAGAACCGCGCGCTCGACTGGCTGCGGCGCAGCCAGATGATGGTGCGCAAGCACGAGGAAATCGCCCACACCATCGAAGCCCTGGGTGGCGAACCCATAGCGCCCGCGCCCGACGAAGCGGCCGACGAAGACATCGATGACGACCTGCTTCGGCTGATCTTCACCGCCTGCCATCCGGTGCTCACGCGCGAGGCGCGGCTGGCCATGGCGCTGCGCGTGCTGGGCGGCCTGACGACCGACGAGATTGCCCGCGCCTTCCTGCTGCCCGAGCCGACCATTGCGCAGCGCATCGTGCGCGCCAAGCGCAACCTGCGCGACGCCAAGGTGCCCTTCGAGGTGCCCCGCGGCAGCGAACTGGCGCCGCGCCTGGCCTCGGTGCTGGAGGTGATCTACCTGGTCTTCAACGAAGGCTATTCCGCCACAGCGGGCGACGACTGGATGCGCCCGGCCCTGTGCGCCCAGGCGCTGCGCCTGGGCCGCGTGCTGGCCGAGCTGATGCCCGACGAAGCCGAAGTGCACGGCCTGGTGGCGCTAATGGAAATCCAAGCCTCGCGCTCGGCCGCGCGCACCGACGGGCATGGCGCCGCGGTGCTGCTGATGGAGCAGGACCGTTCGCGCTGGGACCAGTTGCTGATCCGCCGCGGCCTGGCCGCCCTGGCGCGCGCCGAGGGCCTGGGCGGCGCCTTGGGCTCGTACGCGCTGCAAGCCGCCATTGCCGCTTGCCATGCGCGCGCGCTGCAGGCCGGCGACACCGACTGGCAGCGCATTGCGCAGCTGTACGCATCGCTGGCCGCGGTGGAGCCCTCGCCGGTGGTGGAGCTCAACCGCGCGGTGGCTGTCTCGCGTGCTCAAGGGCCGGATGCGGCCTTGCCGCTGGTGGATGCGCTGGCCGCCGAAGGCACGCTCAAGAACTACCACCTGCTTGCCGCCGTGCGCGCCGACCTGCTGCAAGGCCTAGGGCGGCTGGACGAAGCGCGAAGCGAGTTCGAGCGCGCCGCCAGCCTCACGCGCAATGTCCGCGAACAGCAATTGCTGCGCGCCCGGGCGGCCGCCTGTGCCGGCGAATAGGCGCCTGCAAACCAAGGCATCAACGCGCCACACTGCTATTTGCCCGGGGCTGCGAGGCCTTGCGCGATCCACGAGAATTGCGCCCCATGCACGAGCTTCTTGAACTGGCCACGCGTCACGGCGTGTCGGTGGTTTTCCTGGCCACGCTGGCGGCGCGCCTGGGCGCGCCCGTGCCCGCGTCGGCCGTGCTCGTGGTGGCTGGTGGGCTGATTGCGGCGGGCGAATTGTCGCTGGCCGCGGTGCTGGCCGTGGCGGTGCTGGCCAATTTGCTGGGCGATGGCGCCTGGTACTACGCCGGCCGGCGCTTTGGCTACCGGGTGATGCGCCTGCTGTGCAAGGTGTCGATGTCGCCCGACACCTGCGTGCGCCGCAGCGAGACGCTGATCACCGACTGGGGCGGCACGTCCTTGCTGGCCGCCAAGTTCGTGCCGGGGGTATCGGTGGTGGCGCCGCCCATGGCCGGCGCCCTGAAGATGCCACTGATGCGCTTCACCATGTTCGATGCGGCCGCGGGGCTGGTGTGGACGGGAGTGTTCGTGGCGCTGGGCTGGATCTTCTCGCAGCAGATCCAGGACGTGCTGGACGCCATGGCCAATGCGGGCGGCGTGGGCGCGGCCCTGCTGGTGGCGTTGATCGTGATCGGCGTGGGCGTGCGCTGGTGGCGCCGCCGCTCGGCAATGCGCGACCTGAACGTGGAGCGCATCGGCGTGCACGAGCTGCGCGACCTGCTGGCCGGCGAGAGGGAGCCGGTGGTGATCGATGTGCGCTCGGAAGCCGCTGCGGCCATCGACCCACGCCGCATTCCGGGGGCGGTGATGATTCACCCCCAGGGCATCGAGCACCAGATGGACCAGTTGCCGCGCGATCGGGAGATCGTGCTGTATTGCGATTGTCCGAACGAGATTTCCGCTGCCAAGGCGGCTGCGGTGCTGGCCCGCCACGGGTTCGTGCGCGTGCGGCCGTTGCGCGGTGGGTTGCAGGCGTGGATGGAGGCAGAGGCGGCTGGCGCAGCTTCACCTACCAGTGCCGCGGCAAGTGCGCCTTGAACGGCTCGGCCATCGTAAGTGAGTAAACCGAAAAAGAAGATTCATCTCGTCGTCATGGCCATCGTTGCCGTGACCGTGGCCGTCTACTTCCTGTACGGGGCCCTGCGAGCCGATGCCGCATTTCCGGGCCTGAGCGGCCCCGCTACGCATTCGCTGGTCCAAGCCCCCGTCCCAGCCAACTGGCAGGACTACGACACGGGTGGATCGGGCCGCCTGGCAATCCTGTTGACCGATCCCGACTCGGCCTGGCTGGGACTGGTGCAAGGCCTGAAGAGCATCGGCGTTCCATTTCGCATCACCCGTGACTGGCGCCAGGCGCTGCGTCATCGCGTGGTGCTGGTCTATCCGACCATCTCCGGAAAGGTCCTGGATGGCGATGCACTGAAAGCGCTGGTCGATTTTCCGGCCAGCGGCGGCACCCTGATCGGAACCCACGTCGAAGGTGGCGGCCTGAACTTGGTGTTCGGCTTCCGCGACATCCAGCCTTCGCGCGAGCGGCGCAGCATGAACTTCGATACGCAGCAGCGACTGGCGCAGGCGTTTGACGACCCGCATGAACGGACGATTCCGTATTCAAATCCGGCGCAAGGCGCGCTGGCCATGGGCAGCCTTGGCTACATCGGGGCGGATGGGGTGCTGGCGCGTTTCGACGATGGCAGCGCGGCGATCACCGCGCGACAGGTCGGTGCCGGACATGCCTATGCCCTGGGCCTGGACCCTGGCTTCCTGTTCCTGACCGGCTACAACAACCGGGAGCAAGGCGTCAGCCGAAGCTACGTCAACGGCTATGAGCCAATCATCGATGTCTGGCTGCGCCTGCTCAAGGCCATGTACCGGCAAGGCGAGCCCACGGCCGTCACGCTGGACACCGTGCCGCAGGGCAAGGACCTGGCGGTCGTCTTGACGCACGACATCGACTACGGCAGCTCGCTCAAGAACGCCGCCGACTACGCGCGCTACGAAGCGTCGCAGGGGCTGCGCGCAACCTACTTCATCCAGACGAAATACGTGCGCGACTGGAACGACGACATCTTCTTCGACCAGTCCAGCCAGAAATCCCTTCAGGCCCTGGGCGACCTGCACATGGAAGTCGGCAGCCATTCCGTGGCGCACTCCAGGACATTCAACCGCATGTCGCTGGGCACGGGCGACGAGCAATATCCCGGCTACCACCCCTTCGTGCGCAGCAAGGACGTGACGGAGAATGCCTCCATCCTTGGCGAGCTTCGCGTGAGCCGGTTCCTCATCGAGCATCTCCTGCCGGGGCAGCACCTGGCCAGCTTCCGTCCCGGCCACCTGCGTTCGCCCTACGCGCTGCCGCAGGCACTGGAAGCGACGGGGTATCGCTACAGCTCGTCAGTCACGGCGAACAACTCGCTCACACACCTGCCATTCCAACTGACCTACGGGCGGGAGGCGACGGCCCTGAGCGGGGTGTTCGAATTCCCGGTGACCATCGAGGACGAGGAAGAGCCGCGTCTGGGCGACCGGCTGCAGCCAGCGCTCGCACTTGCCGACCAGCTTTCTCGCTATGGCGGCATGATGGTGGTGCTGATCCACCCGAACATCCTTGATCACAAGCTCGATTTCGAGCAGCGCCTGGTGTCCGCATTGCGCACGCGCGCCTGGTTCGGCGCGCTCGACCAATTGGGCGACTTCTGGTCTGCCCGGGACCGGCTCGCCGTGGATGTGGCGCCTGAAGGCACGCGCTTGCGTCTGACCGTGAAGGCTCCGTCGGCACTGTCAGGCCTGAGCTTGCAGTTGCCCGCCGGGTATCACCTGGCAGCCACGGATCGGCCGGAACTGGAGGTTTCGACGCCACCGGGCAAGCTGGTGTTGGGCCGCATCGAGGGCTCGATATCTCTCACGCTGGAGAAATAGCAGCGCGCGCTGCCTTCATCAACAGTTGAACGGTCCGATCGCGGCGCACTGCGAAGACGCCCTGAAGTGAAGCGGCAGCACGGTGGTCACGGCCACCGGCACTCCACCCGACGAGTAGGGCACGAACCGGGCATCGAACAGGGAGCGCGCAGCCGCGGCATCGAGGGCGGCACTGCCGCTGCTTTCAACCAGGGAGGTCTTGCGAACCCCCCCTTCGCTGTCGACATGCACGCGCAGCAGCGAGGTTGCGCTAGGCTGTGCATCGCGCGAGTCGCGCACTGGAACCTTGATGCGCAGCGGCCCTGCGAGCTTCATCTGGTCGGCGGGCGCAACGACTTCGGGCCAGTTGCCTGTCGATGTCGAGCTGGAGGTGGCGCAGCCAGTGCCCACGAGCATCATCAAGCCAGCAAACAAACAACTGGCGGTGACTGAGAAGCGCTTGATCGGGCATGTCTCAAGACTACTTTCGCTTTGCAGTTTTCGGTCGATGACCTGAGCGGGTATCAGTTTGCTGGACCGATGGTAGCCAGCGAATGTCGGCCATTCGTCAAGCAAGCAACCATGCCCCGTCGATCAACCACGCCGCGTCCTGGCAAAGGCCTGTGTGCCCACCCACGAGCACAAGGCACGACGGCCCCCTTAGCCAGTTACCGCAAGCCCCATCCCCCCGCCCCGCATAGAGTCCAAGAAGAGCAAGCGCCAGCCACTTCATGCCAGCCATCATCGACTCCAGACTCAACGCCAACGGCGAATCGTTCCAGGCGCAGCGCGCCAGCATGCTCGCCCTTCTGGACCAGGTCCGCACCCACGAAGCCCGCGCAAGCGCCGCATCGCAAGCCTCGGCCGAGCGTTTTGCCAAACGCGGACAGCTGTTGCCGCGCGAGCGAATGGCATTGCTGCTCGACCCCGGCGCCCCCTTCATCCCGCTTTGCACCCTCGCCGGCCTGGGCCGCGACAACCCCGACCTGGACAAGAGCGTGCCCGGCGGCGGCATCGTTGCCGGAATCGGCTACGTATCGGGCGTGCGCTGCATGGTGTGCGCCTCCGACTCCGGCATCGACGCCGGCGCCCTGCAACCCATGGGCCTGGACAAGCAGCTTCGCATGCAGGAAATCGCGCTGGAGAACAAGCTGCCCTACGTGCAACTGGTCGAGAGCGCAGGCGCCAACCTCATGGCCTACCGCGTCGAGGAATTCGTGCGCGGCGGGCAGATCTTTCGCAACCTCGCCCGGCTCTCGGCAGCGGGCCTGCCGGTGGTCACCGTCACCCATGGCTCGTCCACCGCAGGCGGTGCCTACCAGACTGGCCTGTCGGACTACATCGTGATGGTGCGGGGCCGCTCGCGGGCCTTTCTGGCCGGCCCGCCGCTGCTCAAGGCCGCCACCGGCGAAGTCGCCACCGAGGAAGAGCTCGGCGGCGCCGTCATGCACACCCACGTCTCGGGCCTGGGCGACTACCTGGCCGAAGACGACCGCGACGCCATTCGCATTGCACGCGACATCCTCGCCAGCATCGACTGGGAGCGGCGAGACGACGAGGCGCCGCGCGACTTCGAGCCGCCCCGTCATGCGGCCGAAGAACTGCTTGGCGTCATGCCCTCGGATGCCAAGCGGCCGGTGGACATGCGCGAAGTCATCGCGCGCATTGCCGACAACTCCGAGTTCCTGCCTTTTTCCGAGAACTACGGCAGCGCCACCGTGTGCGGCCACATCCGGCTCGAAGGCCATGCGGTGGGCGTCATCACCAACAACGGACCGATCGATTCGGACGGCGCGGTGAAGGCCACGCACTTCATCCAGGCCTGCTGCCAGAGCCGCACGCCGCTGCTCTATCTGCAGAACATCACCGGCTACATGGTGGGCGTGGCGCATGAAGAGGCCGGCATCATCAAGCACGGGGCCAAGATGATCCAGGCCGTGACCAACGCCGCGGTGCCGCAGATCACGCTGCACTGCGGCGCCTCGTACGGCGCGGGCAACTACGGCATGTGCGGCCGCGGCTTTGCGCCGCGCTTTGCGCTCTCGTGGCCCAACGCACGCACCGCCGTCATGGGGGGCGAGCAGGCCGCCAAGACCATGGCCATCGTCATGGAGGCGGGCATGGCGCGCAAGGGCGGCGCGGCCGACCCGGCCAAGCTGGCGGCCATGCAGCAGCAGATCGTCGATCGCTTCGAAAAACAGATGAGCGTGTTCGCCACTAGCGCCCTGCTGCTGGACGACGGCGTGATCGATCCGCGCGACACGCGCGCCGTGCTGGCCGAACTGTTCGGCATCTGCCGCCAGAGCGAGCGGCGCACACCCCAGGCCATGCAGTTCTCGGTGGCGCGGCCATGACCACAACAACAACAACAGCGACGATGACGAACAGGACACCGTTCCACACGCTGCTCATCGCCAATCGCGGCGAGATTGCGATGCGCATCCTGCGCACCACCAAGGCGATGGGCTTGCGCACGGTGGCCGTGTATTCCAGTGCCGATGCCGACGCACCCCACGTAAGGCACGCCGACCAGGCCGTGCACATCGGCCCGGCCGAGCCGGCGCAAAGCTACCTGAACATCGACGCCATCCTGGCGGCGGCGCGAGCCAGCGGCGCAGATGCGGTGCACCCCGGCTACGGCTTCCTGGCCGAGAACGCGCAATTTGCCCGGCGCTGCAAGGAGGCGGGCCTGGTCTTCGTCGGGCCTTCGTCCGAAAGCATCTTGGCCATGGGCGACAAGGCCGCCGCCAAGCGGCTGATGCAGGCCGCCGGCGTGCCGTGCATTCCCGGCTACCAGGGCGAGGACCAGGGCGCGGCCACGCTGCTGCACGAAGCCGAAGCCATCGGCTGGCCGGTGATGATCAAGGCCGTGGCCGGCGGCGGCGGGCGTGGTATGCGGCTGGCGGAAGGGCCCGAGCAGTTCGCAGCGCTGCTGCAAAGCGCGCAGTCCGAAGCGCTGCATGCCTTCGGCGACGCGACCGTGTTGCTGGAGCGCGCAGTGACGGCGCCGCGCCACATCGAGATCCAGGTCATGGCCGACCGCCATGGCCACGCCATCCACCTGGGCGAGCGTGACTGCTCGGTGCAGCGGCGCCACCAGAAGATCATCGAGGAAGCACCTTCGCCGGCCGTGTCGCCCGCATTGCGCAAGCGCATGGGCCAGGCCGCGCTGGCGGCCGTGCGCGCCATCGGCTACGAAGGCGCGGGCACGCTCGAATTCCTGCTCGAAGCCTCCGGCAACTTCTGGTTCATGGAAATGAACACGCGGCTGCAAGTGGAGCACCCGGTGACCGAGGCGCTGACGGGCCTGGACCTGGTGGCGCTGCAACTGCGCATCGCCACGGGCGAGCCGCTGGCGCTGCGCCAGGAAGACGTGCGCTTGGACGGCCACGCCATCGAGGTGCGCCTGTGCGCGGAAGATCCCGCGCAGGGTTTCGTGCCGCAAAGCGGCACCTTCTGCGTTTGGCAGCCGGCCGATTCGCTGCTGCGCGTGGAGCATGCGTTGTCATCCGGCGCGCAGGTGCGCCCGCATTACGACTCGATGGTCGCCAAGCTCATTGCCCACGGCGCCACACGGGGCGAGGCACGGCAGTGCCTGCTGGCGGGCCTGGCCGACACGGTGGCGCTTGGCGTGACCACCAACCAGCACTTTCTCCAGCGTTGCCTAGCGCATCCCGCGTTTGCCGACGGCAGCGCCACCACCGCATTCATCGGGCAGCACCTGGACGAACTGCTGGCACGGAACGCCACCGAAGCGGCCGACGCCGCTCGCCTGGCTGCTGCCCTGCTGCAGGCCGGCACGGGCCGCGCGCCTTCGCCGCTGGCGCATCAACTGGTCGCACCGTTGCGCTTCGAGCTCGATGGGCAGTCGCACACGGCAACCGTGCAGCGCCTGCGCGGCGGCGCCTATGGCGTGGCGCTCGAAGGCGACGGCAGCGGCGCATCGACCGAAGTCGACCTGCGCCACCTGGGCGGTGGGCAATGGCAGGTGCTGCTTCGCGGCGTGCAGTCCACGCTGCGCGTGGCGCGGTCGGGCGACCGGTTGCTAATGCATCTGGCGGGCCGCGCCCACGAAGTGCGCGACACCTCCCTGGCCGCGCCGGACGCCGCGGGCACGCAGGGCGGCGACGGCCTGCTGCGCGCCGCCATGAGCGGCCGCGTCACCGCCCTGCTCGCCCGCGAAGGGGAGCTGGTCACGGCAGGGCAACCCCTGCTGACACTGGAGGCCATGAAGATGGAGCATCTGCATTGCGCCCCGCGCGACGGCCGCGTGGCGGTGGTGCACGTGGCGGTGGGCGAGCAGGTGGCCATGCGCCAGGTGGTGGCCGAAGTCGCCGCGCCTGCGTGAACACCACCACCATCGAACAGACAGGCAGGAACACAGTGATGAGCCTCGACGCCACATCTTCTTCAACCGCACGGTATGGCTCCGTGTTCGCGCCGGGCCTGTTCGACGGCCAGGTGGCCATCGTCACCGGCGGCGGCTCGGGCATTGGCCGCTGCTGCGCGCATGAGCTCGCATCGCTGGGTGCCCATGTGGTGCTGGTGGGCCGCAATGCCGAGAAGCTGCAGGCCGTGCAGGCCGAGATCGAGCACGACGGCGGCCGTGCCAGCCACGCCGTGTGCGACATCCGCAACGAAGACGCGGTGCGCGCCACCGTGGCCGGCGTGCTGGCCGCGCACGGGCGCATCGATGCGCTGGTGAACAACGCCGGCGGCCAGTACATCGCGCCGCTCGCGGGCATCTCGGCCAAGGGTTGGGGCGCGGTGATCGACACCAACCTCACGGGCGGCTTCCTGATGGCACGCGAGTGCTTCAACCAGGGCATGCAGCACAAGGGCGGCGCCATCGTGAACATCGTGGCCGACATGTGGGGCTCGATGCCCAACATGGGCCACAGCGGCGCGGCGCGCGCGGGCATGGTGAGCTTCACCGAGACGGGCGCGCTGGAGTGGGCAGCCCAGGGTGTGCGCGTGAACGCGGTGGCGCCGGGCTACATCGCCTCCAGCGGCATGGATCACTACCCGCCCGAAGCCGGCGACATGCTGCGCGCCATGCCCCGCACGGTGCCGGCCGGGCGCTTCGGCACCGAGGCCGAGACCTCGGCGGCGGTGGTCTTCCTGCTCAGCCCGGCTGCTGCCTTTGTCAGCGGCGCGGTGCTGCGCGTGGACGGCGCCAGGCCGCAGGTGCGCATGGGCTGGCCCATGGCCAAGCCGGATGCGCAGGTGCGCAAGCGCGCGGCGGTCAGGCCCTTCAACGGCTTCCACCGCGCGGTGGTGCCGCGCATCTTCCAGGACGAACAAGAGAACTAAGAAAGACCCAGGCATGCAATACACGCACGAGCACCTCGAGATCCAGAAGACGCTGCGGCGCTTCATCGACGAGGAAATCAATCCGCATGTGGAAGAGTGGGAGGAGGCCGAGGCCTTTCCCGCGCACGAGGTCTTCGGCAAGCTGGGCAAGCTGGGGCTGCTGGGCCTGAACAAGCCAGAGGAGTTTGGCGGCGCCGGCCTGGACTATTCCTACGCCATGGCATTGGCCGAAGCCCTGGGCCACATCGACTGCGGCGGCATTCCCATGGCCATTGGCGTGCAGACCGACATGTGCACCCCGGCGCTGGCGCGCTTTGGCAGCGACGAGTTGCGCCGCGAGTTCCTGGCGCCGGCCATCGCCGGCGAGATGGTGGGCTGCATCGGCGTGAGCGAGCCCGGCGCCGGCAGCGACGTGGCGGGCCTGAAGAGCTACGCGAGGAAGGACGGTGACGACTACCTCATCACCGGCCAGAAGATGTGGATCACCAACAGCCTGCAGGCCGACTGGATGTGCATGCTGGTCAACACCAGCGAGGGACCGGCGCACCGCAACAAGTCGCTGGTGATGGTGCCCATGGATTCGCCCGGCATCGAGAAGGCGAAGAAGATCCGCAAGATCGGCATGCACTCCAGCGACACCGGCCTGATCTACTTCGACAACGTGCGGGTGCCGCAACGCAACCGCATCGGCGAGGAGGGCCAGGGCTTCGTCTACCAGATGCAGCAGTTCCAGGAAGAGCGGCTGTGGGCCGCCGCCAGCGCGCTGGAGCCCATGGAGGCGTGCATTGCCCAGACCATCGAATGGGCGCAGCAGCGCCAGATGTTCGGCGCGACGCTGGCCGACCAGCAGTGGGTGCAGTTCAAGCTGGCCGAACTCAAGACCGAGGTGGAAGCGCTGCGCGCCCTCACCTACCGCGCCTGCGACCTGCATGTGAAGGGCGAGGACGTGACGCAGCTGGCCTCCATGGCCAAGCTCAAGACCGGCCGGCTGACGCGCGAGGTGTCCGACACCTGCCTGCAGTTCTGGGGCGGCATGGGCTTTACCTGGGAGAACCGCATTTCGCGCCTGTTCCGCGACGGCCGCCTTG
This sequence comes from Pseudomonadota bacterium, assembly GCA_018241225.1. GTDB lineage: Bacteria > Pseudomonadota > Gammaproteobacteria > Burkholderiales > Burkholderiaceae_C > Variovorax. Next base: position 61,554 of record JAFEEG010000044.1, on the reverse strand, counting down.
GCTCCATCGGCGGCGGCGCGGACGAGGTGATGCTCGGCATCCTGGCCAAGACCATGGGCATCGCCAAGCGGCCACCCCGGCAATGAACGTGACCCCCACGCTTCCCCGCTGCGCGAGGTCCGCTGCCCCCCAAGGGGGCGCTGTTCATCTTGGGGCGGCCCGGCGATGAACGACGACAACCTGCGCGAAACGCGCGAGGCACTGGCCGACGCGACCACGCGCTTTGCAAAGAGCGAGATCGCGCCGCATGCCACCGCGTGGGACGAGGCCGGCGAATTTCCGCGCGCGCTGTACCGGCGCGCGGGCGAACTGGGCTTCCTGGGCATCGGCTATCCCGAGGACCTGGGCGGCACGCCCGCCCCGCTGGCGCTGAAGCTGCCGCTGTGGGTGGCGCTGGCGCGCCATGGCACCAGCGGCGGCGTGCTGGCCAGCCTGTTCTCGCACAACATCGGCCTGCCGCCGGTCATCGCGCACGGCTCGCCGCAGCTGCAGCGCGAAGTGGTGCCGCCGGTGCTGCGCGGCGAACAGATCTCTGCCCTGGCCATCACCGAGCCGGGCGGCGGCTCCGATGTGGCGCAGCTGCGCACCTCCGCGCGGCGCGAGGGCGACCACTACATCGTCGACGGCGAGAAGACCTTCATCACATCCGGCATGCGGGCCGACTGGCTCACGGTGGCGGTGCGCACCGACCCGGCCTCCAGGGGCGCGGGCGGCATCTCCATGCTGCTGGTGCCGGGCGATGCGCCGGGCATCCGCCGCACCCGCCTGGCCAAGATGGGTTGGCACAGCTCCGACACCGCGCAGCTGCACTTCGACGGAGTGCGCGTGCCGGCGCGCAACCTGCTTGGCAGCGAAGGCTCGGGCTTTCGCATCATCATGGGCAACTTCAACGGCGAGCGCTTCGGCCTGGCCGCCGCGGCCCTGGGCTACGCACAGGCCTGCCTGGACGAAGCGCTGGACTGGGCTCGCCAGCGCAAGACCTTCGGCGCGGCGCTGCTCGAGCACCAGGTGCTGCGCCACAAGCTGGTGGACATGCAGATGCGCATTTCGTCCACCGAGGCTTGGCTCGAAGCGGTGGCCGCGCAGGGTGATGCGCTGCATGCGCAAGGCCGCGACAACGCGCCGGAGTGGGTGGCCCAGGTCTGCCTGCTGAAGAACCACGCCACGCAGACCATGCAGTTCTGCGCCGATGCCGCGGTGCAGATCCTGGGCGGCATGGGCTACATGCGCGGCACCGTCAGCGAGCGCATCTACCGCGAGGTGAAGGTGATGATGATCGGCGGCGGCGCCGAGGAAATCATGAAAGAGCTGGCCGCCAGGCAGCTGGGCTGGTAGGCCGCTTTTATTCAGCGGCACACAACGGTGGTGCCGACCGGCCGGCAGGTCTTGCCGTCGATGTTCGTGTAGCGGTCGAGCTTGCCGGTGTTCTGGTTGTAGGTGTTGCCCTGGCGGTCGGTGCAGCCGGTGGCGTCGCAATTGCGGATGCGCGGGCGCATGTCGCGCTGCCGTGCGGGCGGGCGAGCCACGCCGGCACCGTAGGGATAAGCGTAGGGGTAGTAGCCGTCGGCCGCCACCTGCGGGTCGCCGCCCAGGTCGCTGTCCCAGCGCTGCTCGGAGGGCGCGCTGCCACGGCCATCGATGATCACCGCGCCGGCGGGCGCCGTGCTGTGCTGCGCGGGTGGTTCGCTGTAGTGCTGCCTGGCCTCGCGAGCGGCCCGCGCACTGTCGCCCTGCGGGTCGGGCAGCACGCTCACCGGCTCCTGCGTGGACACACGCTGGGGCTTGGTACCCGCGGGGCAGGTACCGTCGGTGTAGGTCACCTTGCCCGCCGCGTCCTCGCAGCGCAGCACTTGCGCGCCTGCACTGGCGGCAAGCACGGCAAAGGTCGCGGCAAGGGTCGCGGCAAGAAGCAGGCGGGGCGCACGCATGTCTTGCATTCTGCTCCTCGGCCGGGCTGTGCGCGAGTGCGCGCTAGAGTCGACCATCCCGTCTTCACAGCCTCAGGGCCGCTTTTCTTCACGCATGCAGTTTCGCCGCCAGTCCGCTGTCATCGCCGCCCTGGGCATCAACCAGATCCTGGCCTTCGCATCGTCCTTCTACCTGCCGGCCGTGCTGGCCGTGCCGATGTCGCGGGAGCTGGGCATTGCCAGCTCGACCGTCTTCGCGGCCTTTTCAGTGGCCTTGCTGATGTCCGCGTTTGTGGGCCCTCACGTCGGGCGCACCTTCGACCGTTTTGACGGTCGGCCGATCCTGGTGATCACCAGTGTCGTCTTCGCCCTCGCCCTGCTGCTGTTGGGCAGTGCACGCAACCCTGCCTGGATGTTCGCGGCCTGGGCGCTGCTGGGCCTGGCCATGTGCGGTGGCCTGTACGAGGGCGCCTTTGCCACGCTTGTGCGCCTTTACGGACACAACGCGCGTGGCGCCATTACCGGCGTCACGCTGTTCGGCGGTTTCGCCAGCACCGTGGGCTGGCCGCTCAGCGCCTGGATGGAGTCGCGCCTGGGCTGGCGCGGCGCCTGCTACGGCTGGGCGCTGTTGCAGCTGCTGGTGGCACTGCCCCTGCATGCCCTGCTGCCCACGGGCACCTCCACGCCAGCGAGTTCGCCGCGCCCTGCCGGCGGCCATGCGCCGCCGACTCCCCCGCCGGCAGGCGAAGGAACGATCGCGCGCGCCACGCTGCTGCTGGCGCTGGTGTTCTCCGTTGTCGTTTTCAACAGCACCGCCATGGCGGCGCACCTGCCCGGCTTGCTGGTGATCGCGGGGGCCTCGGTCGCTTCGGCAGTGGCGGTGGCAGCGCTGGTGGGGCCGGCACAGGTGGCCGGGCGCGTGCTGGAGTTCGGCGTGCTGGGCAAGCTGCATCCGCTGCTGTCGGGGCGGCTGGCGGCATTGGCGCATCCGGCCGGTGCGGCGCTGCTCGCGCTGGCGGGCGCGCCCGCCGCTGCAGCCTTCGTCATCATCCACGGCACGGGCAACGGCATCCTGACCATCGCCCGGGGCACGCTGCCACTGGCCCTGTTCGGCGCCGCCGGCTATGGCAAGCGCCAGGGCCTGCTGATGGTTCCTGCGGGCATGGCCCAGGCAGCGGCACCCTGGCTCTTCGGGTTGTGCATTGAGCGCTGGGGGCTGGGTTCGCTGTGGATCTCCAGCGCGCTGGCGCTGCTGGCATTCGGGGCGCTGATGATGCTGCGGGCACCGGCGCGGCCCGCGGCGGCGCTCAGTCGCTGACCAGCGCGCGCAGCCAGTCGGGCAGCGGCTGCGCCTTCTGCTTCGCGACGTCCACCCAGATGGTGGTGGCGCCGCCGGCGGCGCAGATCACCTCAGGCGCATCGGTGCGGGCCATGGTGGCCCAGCTCTCGAAGGTGGTGCGGCCGGGGTCGCTCACGTACATCTTCAGCAGCACCGTGCCGGGATATTCGAGCTGGCGGTAGAAGTTGCAGAAGGCATTGACGATGACCATGGCCTGGCCCTCGGGCGTGGGCTGCCGGTCGATGGAGTGCATCCAGTCGATGCGCCCGATCTCCAGAAAGCGAAAGTAGCTGGCGTTGTTCAGGTGCCCCATGGCATCCATGTCGCCCCAGCGGATGGGGATGTGCGTCTCGAAGACCAGCTTCTTCTTCTCGGGAATCTCGATTCTCATGGGTGCCTCTGGATGGTGGCGCAAGGGCGGGCGGCGTTTGTCACAGCCCATTGCTACCACCAATGCTACGTGCCTCCCAACAATGCGCCCAGCGGGTACGCGCCCGCTGCCAATTGCTGTCAATCGAAGAAGGAGACACATCCATGCCCCGCAAGATCCTGATGCTGTGCGGCGACTACGCCGAAGACTACGAAACCATGGTGCCGTTCCAGGCGCTGCAGGCCGTGGGCCACACCGTGCACGCGGTGGCGCCCGACAAGAAGGCCGGCGACTGGGTCTTCACCGCCGTCCATGATTTCGAAGGCGCACAGACCTACAGCGAGAAGCCCGGCCACCGCTTCACGCTCAACGCCACCTTTGCCGAGGTGCGCCCGGAAAGCTACGACGCCCTGGTCATCCCCGGCGGCCGCGCGCCCGAGTACTTGCGCATGAACGCCCGCGCGGTCGAAATCGCCAGCCATTTCCTCGCGGCCGACAAGCCCCTGGCCGCGGTGTGCCACGGCGCGCAGCTGCTGGCGGCCACCGGCCTCATCAAGGGCCGCAAGGTGTCGGCCTACCCGGCCTGCCAGGTCGAGGTGGAGCTGGCCGGCGCCGAGTACATGGGCATCGCGGTCGATCAGGCCGTGACCGACCGCAACCTGGTCACCGCGCCTGCCTGGCCGGCGCACCCGGCCTGGATCGGCCAGTTCCTGAAGGTGCTGGGCACGCGCATCGAGGGCTGACCGGCGGGCGCAGTCGTCGCAGGGCGAGCGTAGCGCGCTACAGTGCGCGCAGCCCGCCCCCAAGTCCAGGAGAACGCCCCATGTGCGAAGTCTTCATCAGCGCCGATCCGCAAAGCTACGAGAGCCGCACCCGTTCGGTGCGCCTGCACGGCGTGGTGACCAGCATCCGCCTGGAAAACCTGTTCTGGCAGGTCCTGGAAGAAATCGCGCGCCGCGACGGCATGGGCGTGGTGCAGCTGATCGAGAAGCTCTACGACGAGCTGGTGGCCGCGCGCGGCGAGCTGGCGGGCAATTTCGCCTCCTTCCTGCGCGTGTGCGCACTGCGCTACGAGGCGCTGCTGGCCCAGGGGCGCATACCGGGCGACACCCGCGTGCCCATCGGTTCGCTGGACGCGCAGGCCGTGCTGCACAGCCTGCCGCCGGGCTGGGGCCGCCCCCTGCACGGCGCCGCCTCCGCGGCCTGAGCCGGGCACCCGCGCCCGTCCCGCCAAACCCCCAGGCCACGCGGCCTTGCCGGGCCGCCTATGATGGTGGGCAGAGATCGCCCTTTCCGCCCCCACTGCGCGCGCCTTTTTCTCCCCTTTTCGAGATGAAACCGGAAGACCTCGAACGTCTGGTCAGCCTTGCGATGCCTTTTGGCAAGCACAAGGGCTGCCTGATCGCCGACCTGCCCGGCAACTACCTCACCTGGTTCGCGCGCGAGGGCTTTCCCAAGGGTGAAATCGGCCGGCTCCTGCAACTCATGCACGAGATCGACCACAACGGACTCAAGCCCCTGCTGGCACCGCTGCGCAACAAGGCACGCGCTCGCCAGGCTGGAACCTGAACCTCTTTTCAGATCAACCTTGGAGACCATCGCATGACGACGACAACGACGACGAGCTACCCCGACACCCGCCTGCTGATCAACAACGAATGGTGCGACGCGTCCAGCGGCAAGACGCTGGACGTGTTCAACCCCGCCACCGGCAAGGTGATCGGCAAGGTGGCCCATGCCGGCATCGCGGACCTGGACCGCGCCCTGGAAGCCGCGCAGAAGGGCTTCGAGGTCTGGCGCAAGACCCCGGCGCACGAGCGTGCCGCCATCATGCGCAAGGCTGCCGGCCTGCTGCGCGAGCGCGCTGCCGACATCGGCCGCATCCTGACGCAGGAACAGGGCAAGCCCTTCGTGGAAGCGCGCGGCGAATCGATCGCCGGGGCCGACATCATCGAATGGTTCGCCGACGAAGGCCGCCGCGTGTATGGCCGCATCGTGCCCTCGCGCAACCTGGCCGCGCAGCAGCTGGTGATCAAGGAGCCTGTGGGCCCGGTGGCGGCCTTCACGCCCTGGAACTTCCCCATCAACCAGATCGTGCGCAAGCTGGGCGCGGCGCTGGCCAGCGGTTGCTCCTTCCTGTGCAAGGCACCTGAGGAAACCCCAGCTTCGCCGGCCGCCCTGCTGCAGTGCTTCGTGGACGCGGGAATTCCGGCCGGTGTGGTCGGTCTGGTGTATGGCAACCCCGGCGAGATCTCGGGCTACCTGATCCCGCACCCGATCATCCGCAAGGTGACCTTCACCGGCTCCACCCCGGTGGGCAAGCAGCTGGCTGCGCTGGCTGGCCAGCACATGAAGCGCGCCACCATGGAGCTGGGCGGCCACGCCCCCGTCATCGTCGCGGCCGATGCCGACATCGCCCTGGCGGTAAAGGCCGCCGGCGCAGCCAAGTTCCGCAATGCCGGCCAGGTGTGCATCTCGCCCACCCGCTTCCTGGTGCACAACAGCATCCGCGCCGAGTTCGCCAAGGCACTGACGGCGCAGACCGAGAAGCTTAAGATCGGCGACGGCCTGGCCGAAGGCACCACACTGGGCCCGCTGGCCAATGCGCGCCGCATTGCCGCCATGGACAAGATCCTGGCTGACGCCCGCGCCACCGGCGCCAAGGTGCTGACCGGCGGCGAGCGCGTGGGCGCCGAGGGCAACTTCTTCGCCCCCACCGTGCTGGACGAAGTGCCGCTGCAAGCCGACGTGTTCAACAACGAACCTTTCGGCCCCATCGCGGCCATCCGCGGCTTCGACACGCTGGACGAGGCCATTGCCGAAGCCAACCGCCTGCCCTACGGCCTGGCCGGCTACGCCTTCACCCAGTCCATCAAGAACGCGCACCAACTGGCGCACCAGGTGGAAGTGGGCATGCTGTGGATCAACCAGCCCGCCGCCCCCACGCCCGAGATGCCCTTTGGCGGCGTGAAGGATTCGGGCTACGGCTCCGAAGGCGGCCCCGAGGCCATGGAGGCCTACCTGGTGGCCAAGGCCGTGTCGATCATGGCGGTCTGATCGACCGACTCAGGCCTGCAGACGAAAAGCGCGGCGCGAGCCGCGCTTTTTTTTCGCCCGCGGCAAGTCACACCACGTCGATCAGAAGGTGGGCACGTCGGCCCGCGCCACTTGCGGCCGCTGCTGCACGAGTTCGCGCTCCTGGTCGGCAAAGCGCTCGCCGAAATACATCTGGAACTGTTCGCGCAGCGAGCCGCCGGTCAAGCCGGCGCTCGCCTGCTGGCCGTCGCCATCGGGGTTGGAGGCGGCCTGCACCAGGGCCATGGCACTGGGCGGGTGCTGCGGTTCGTTGCAGCCGGCCATGCTTGCCAGCGCCAGGCCCAGGGCCAGCGCGGGTGCAACTATGCGAAGTGGATGATGGGCATGCATACCAACTCCTTGCTGCGGTGTCGCCAGGCCGCCAAGCTACGGCTGCCCATCCTGGCAAACAACGCTCATGCGGGGGTTGACTGCCTCATGGCCCCGAAGTCATCGTGGTCTTGCCACTCGCAAGATCTTCTTGTTTCAGCGCACGGTTATCTCCACCTGCGGCAGCCCCGGCGTGCCGACGCTGGTGGTGCGAATCAGCTTCTGTCCGTCGCGATGAAACTGCCAGCAGCCGCTTTCGGGTCGGCGTGCCTGATTGGGCTGCATCGGGGCCGCGGCATTGAAGCGCACGCACAGGCTGCCATCGTCCTTGAGTTCCCAGCGGCCCGCGCCGTTGGTGCCGGCGCGGCCAACGGCCTGGCTGTTGTAGTAGACCAGCCCATTGCTGCGCATATCCCAGCGCTGCACTTCCTGCGGGTTGCCGTCCTCGAAGCTGTGCGACTTGCCGACTAGCAGTTGCTGAAGTTCATCGCGGGCAAGGTTCTGTCGTTGCGAGCCCGCAGCTGCCGTCATTGCTTGTGGTGGTGATGGCGGCGAAGGGCTGGATGGCGCCGCAATGGCCACCTGCTGGGCGGGCCGCGCGGTAACCGGCGGAGACAACGGGGCGGGGGCTGGCGAGAGTGCGGCGGATGCCGCCACTGGCGCGTCACGCTGTTCGCGTCGGGCATTCTCCAATGCAGTCTCGATGTCCTTGGGTGGCTGCGCGGCCGGCCGCAATGTACTGCCCTGCCGTGCACCCGCCGCAGCGGCGACCCGCCCCGCGCCACCAGACGGGTTGAAGCTGAAATCCGACGTGAGCGATGTGTTGACCCACGGCAGCTGCCGCCCGTTGGTGTCGCGCAGCACCCGCACGCGTACGTTCTTGAACATCTGCTCCACCTCGACGCCCGGCACGGTCATCTCCTCGGCCAGGCTCTTGCTGTAGACGCTGTTGCCGCCGTCGGGCCCGTCTTCCGCTGCCGCGCCGGGCGCCGAGGCAAAGGCGATGAGGGTGCCGCGCGCGCCCATTTCCGCCAGGCCGCCAGCCGAGCGGATGTTGCGCGTCTTGCCCGCAAAGGGGTTGTTGCGACAGGCGTCGAGGATGACGATGCGCGGATACGACCCGACCTTGTCGATGCGGCCGATAAACAGCTCGTCGATGTCCACCGACTCGTCCTTCACCTCTTCCTGGTCGCGCAGGTTGACGTCTACCGGCAGCAGATAGTTGCGCCCGTCGATCTGCACGCCGTGGCCGGCGTAGTACAGCACCGCAATGGCGTCGTCCTGCGCAACGCGCCGTGCGAAGTCGCGCAACGCGCGCCGAAACTGCACCACGCCCAGGTTGTACTGGTCGGTCACCTCGAAGCCCAGTGCGCGCAGCCGCGTGGCAATCAGGCGCGCATCGTTCTCGGGGTTGGCAAGGGGCGCCTTGGGGTAGCGCGCATTGCCGATGACCAGGGCAATGCGCTTGTCGACACCGGCGCCCACCTGGGCCCACGCATCCAACGGCAAGGCGGCAAGCAGCAACAACAACAGCACGGCGCCCGCAAGTGCCAGCAGCGGCCTGCGCACCCAGCGGCGCGGCACCGCCGGCCGGCCGTATGGCGCGGGGGCATTGCTGAAGGTGGTCATGCCGTCAATATCGGTCGGCAGCACGCAGCTTGCAAGCGCGTCGCCGGCAAGTGCCGAGAGAGGGGGCGCAGAATCCCGCCCATGATTTCAAGAATCCTCGGCGCCCTGCTCCTCGCCTCGCTCCTGAGCGCATGTACCGGTTACCGTCCGCCGCCCGGCTACACAGTCTGCGCCACGCAGCCCGGCAGTTGGGAATGCCAGGTCGAGCAGTACGAGAAGGTCGACCACTAGCTTAGCTAAGCTAGCCGGGGCCGGCTCCCGACCGGATCGGGGGCAGCCGATGAGACTTCGGGCCTCATGTTCGAAGTGGTTCCCGTCCACGTCTGCGGCCGGCGCCTGCGCGCGCGCCGACGCCTCCTTGCCGCCGCGCTGGGCGGCCAGTCCGTGTTGATGGCCTGCGCCGTGCTCACTGCATGCGGCGGCGGTGGCTCGTCCGGCCAGCAGCGAGGTCCCCAGTTGCATCAACTGCGCGGCACTGAGCCCCACGCAGTACGCAGGGCAAGGCGTGGGCATCGGGGAAAAGACCAACAGCAGCGCCGGCGCGCGGGACGTTCCGGTGTACATCCGCGGCCTCAATGGCCAGCAGGTGACCCTGGTGTTCAGCAACGACTCGGGCAACCCCGAGGCCTCCGCGGTGTCATCGCACCGGCTACGACGCGCATTGTGAGAGCTACAGCGTGGCCGGCACCTTCGCCTGCTACCTGCTGCGCCAGCACGGCACGGCCTTCTTCGAGGACATCCTGGGCCGTGCGCAGCAGGCCGACTCCGACTCGCAGGTGCTGGTGGACCAGGCGCTACGTGCATCCACGCCCTCGTCCACTTTCGGCCATGCATTCCGCCGATTCGTCGTCACGGCCAGTGCGCTGCTTCCGCCAGATGCGCCGGGTGGATACGGATTTCCAGCGTGGCACGACGCGCAGATCTCGCTCGTCCAGATCAACCCGGTGGATTGGGCATGGGGCCGCAAGGTGCCGCCCCAGTTGCCACAGGAAATCGCGAGCTACGGCAGCGTGCCGCTGGTGCGGGCATCGAACGGGTCGTCCTACTCGGAAGTGATCCGCGTGCCCGCGGGCGCCACGCTTTCTGTGGTGATTCGGTGACGAGGCGCTGTCTTTACATGCCCGCCGGGCCAAATTGGAAACCTTTGGTTTACAATTTGTTGTAGTACAAAAACCTACATGCCCGCTTGGAGTTCAACGAATGGCCCGATTGCTCCTGATGCGAAAGAACAGCACCCCGCGGCAAATCGAACTTTCTGAAGAACGCACGCTCATCGGGCGTGACGCCAGCAACGACATCCGCATCGACCACCCCCGGGTGAGCCGGCACCATGTGGAGATTCGCGTCGAAGGAAGCAGCGCCTGGCTCATCGACCTGGCCAGCAGCAACGGCACCCGGGTCAACGGCCACCAGGTCAAGCAGTGGGCACTGCACCATGGCGACGTGATTCACATCGGCGACTGCAGCATCCGCTTCCTCACGCGACACACCAACTTCGAGCTGCCCAAGGAACTGGCGCTCGCAGACTAGGCACACTCGGGGGCATGCCCACCCCGAACTTCCGCCAAGCCGTCGCCTCCGACGCCGACCGTTGCTTCCAGATCGAAACCTCCGCCTACGAAGGCGACGAGGCCGCCACGCGCGAAAAAATCGCCACGCGCATTGAGCAATACCCGCAGGGCTTCCTGGTGATGGAGTTGGCCGGGCAGGTCATCGGCTTCATCAACAGCGGCTGCGCCTACGAAGTGGTGCTGGCCGACGAGGCCTTCAAGGAACTGGTGGGCCACGACGCGCAGGCGCCCGAGGTGGTGATCATGTCGGTGGCGATCGACCCCGCGCTGCAAGGCCAAGGCCATTCGGCGCTGATGATGCGCCGCTTCGTGGAACAGATGCGCGGCCTGGGCAAGAACAACATCCACCTCATGTGCAAGCAGCGGCATGTCGGGCTCTACGAGCGGCTGGGCTACCGCTATGTCCGCCCCTCGGCCTCGGATCACGGCGGCATGGCCTGGCATGAGATGGTGATGGCACTTTGCTGAGCGGCAAGCGCTGGCCGAAGCGGCTCAGGCGGCTCCCACGCTCGGCTCGGCTCGGCACTGAGCTTGGCTCGCTCGCTGCGGACCCAGTCCACGACCTCGTCCGCCGGCCGGTGTCCGCACACGGGCGGCGGCTGGTCGCCATTGGCGTCGGCCGGCGCGGCAGCGCCCCCGGCACCCGATGAGGCCGGCCCTTGGCTGAAACTGATGCCGGGCGACATGGCGCACCCCGCCATGTGGATCAGGGTGGCAACGGCTTCGCCCCAGCGGAGGGCGGGGCCACAAAGAGCCCGCGCGAAATTGATCGTTCGAGACATGCGAGAACCGAGGCGTTTCGGCCGGTTGCCGGAACAGGCTTGCGGCAGGCACTCGCGACCGGCTTACGGCGAGCGGTCGGCGAGATACAGGCGCGAGGATGGAGAGTGGGTGTGGCGGCGCGGGCGTGCGGCGCTACGGTGGTGGCTTAACTGGGGCGCAGGCTCAGTGCGGGTGACGGCGATGCCTGGGGGCCGCGTGGTTCGCAGCAGGGCGCTTCGGCGCGCGCGCCCTCTTTCGGGTGAAGCGGGCGCATGCAACGCCCGGCACCATTTGACTTGACCGGTTTCTTCATTGTTTTCCTCCCTGGCTCACGTCGCATGCAGACCCTCGAACGACGTTGCAAGGGCGCGGATGATAGCTCTGCACAAGCCCATCCCCGCGCGCATCGTCTCTGTAAGTTGTCTTACCTAAAAACTTCGCCAAGGCGGGGTTTCGCACTTTCTTCCATGAATGCACGATCCATCGCGACGATGGCTCGATCAACTTTGAACAGTTATGACTCGTCGAACCCGCCAGGCCCTGCGCGCGGGCCATGGAGAAGCAACCTATTTCAATTCCAACGCAACTTCATTCGCGGGAGGCTTGGCCTTCCTCGCTGGCAACCGCGGCTTGCCGCCCCTTTTGATGGCGATAGATGAACATGAGGGAGGCCACGCAGGCCAGCACCAGACCACCAGCCAGAACTGCAATCGCACTGTGCATTCTTTGTCTCTCGCGGTTGTTCTCGAATCCCGCAGGCTAAAGGCAAGCCGGCGCGCGGACACTCAGGGATCACCCGGGGAATTTGCGCTCGTCACAACAAGGGAAGCGCCAGGGTCTCCCACTGGCGCAGCATGTCCGCCTGGCGGCGCAGGTAGCTGGTGGGTATGGCCTGGGAACCCCACTGCGGCACGCGGCCCGCGTACTCACCCAGCAGCCAGAACTGCCGCACCGCCATGAAAGGTGCGATGCTCTGCAGGTCCGCATCGGGCACCGGCCGCACCTCGCAATAGGCGCCGATGAAGTCACGCCAACGGCGCAGCACCTTCTCGCCGGGCGGGTCGTCGGGCGATCGCGGCCACAAGACCCACGGGTACACCGCCAGTTCGTAGGCCAGGAAGCCGGGGCCGGCCTCGTCGAAGTCGAAGAACACGGCTTCGCGCCCGCCCTGCCCCGTGGGGACGACGAAGTTGTTCATGCCGTGCGCGTCGCCGTGGCACAGCACGCGGGTCAGGTCGCCAAGCGACTGGATGCGCTCGTGCAGGCGCCGGCCCAGCTCCTCGAACCGGGGCCGCAGCTCGTCGGTCATGGTGGGGGCGCCCAGGAGCTTGTCCAGCGGGCTCACCAGCAGGTAGTCGAGGTCGAGCACGTAGGCGCTGCGGGCGCCCCGGTAGCTCTCGCCAGCGGCATGCAATGCGGCCAACCCTTGCGCGAAGGCCCGGATGTCCTCGGTCGATTCGCCGGTGAACTCGCCCTCCAGGAATTCGAACACCATCAACGCGCACTCGCCCTCGGGCAGCTCCACACGAACAGCCGCGCCACCATTGACGGTGCGAAGGCACTGAGACACCCGGCTGCCCTGCGCGGCAAGGTGCGAGAGCACCTGCGCCTCGAACTGCACGTTGGGCGCGCCGCGCGGCCGCTGTGCGCTCAGGCGGGCAACGACGTTGCGGCCATCGGCCAAGCGCAAGCGGTAGACCTGGTTGAAGCTGCGCCGCAGGAATTCGCTCTCGACGACTTCCCCCAGGCCATAGTGCGCCTGCACCAGCCGCCCGAGGCTGGCGGCCGTTGGAGTGGACTGCGCGATCTCCAGATGCATGGACCCTCCTGCGCGAGGCAAAGGGCGCGAGTCTAGCCGCGCGCGCGGCCCGCCTCGGACAGGTTTTCCCTGGGCTTCAGTCGAGTTCCAAGCCCTTGAGCTCGGGAATGAGGAAGACCGTAGCCAGCATGTCGATAACGTAGATGGCGGCCAGCATCGCAATGGCGATCTGGAAGGAATAGGCCGCCGCCAGGGCGCCCACCACCACCGGCCCGAAGCCGCCCACGCCGCGGCCGATGTTGAACAGCACGTTCTGCGCCGTGGCGCGCGCCTGCGTCGGGTAGGCCTCGGACATCAGCGCACCATAGCCACCGAGCATGCCGTTGACGAACATGCCCAGCACCGCGCCGGCCCAAAGCATGGTCACCGGGTCGCTCAGCTGCGCGTAGAACAGCGTCATGGCCACCGCGCCGGCCTGGAAGATCAGAAAGCTGGGCTTGCGGCCGATGCGGTCGGCCAGCTGCCCAAAGACCCAGATGCCGGCCATCATCCCCAGGATGGTCACCGAGGTCCACAGCGCCGACTTGGTGAGGTTGAAGCCCAGGTTCTTCGAGAGAAAGCTGGGCATCCAAATCATGATCCCGTAGTAGCCGAAGTTCTGCACCGAGCACAGCACCACGATACCCAGGCTGGTGCGGGTCGTGCGAGCGTCCTTCACCAGCAGCCTGAAGGCCTTGCCGCCGGCGCCCTTGGCCTGCACCTTGCGCACGAACACCTCAGGCTCGTGCAGCCTGGTGCGGATGAACCAGGCCACGATGGCGGGAACGACGCCCACGATGAACATGCCGCGCCAGCCGATGTGCGGCACCAGCAGCGGCGTCAGCAGCGCGGCGCCGAGCACGCCCACCTGCCAGCCCAGCGCCACGTAGGAAGACACGCGGGCGCGATGCCTGGCCGGCCATGCCTCGGCCGCCAGCGCCATGCCGATGCCGAACTCGCCACCCAGGCCGACGCCGGCCAGGGTGCGGAAGACCAGCAGGTCCCAGTAGCCCTGGGCGAAGGCGCACAGGCCGGTGAAGGCCGCGAACATCAGGATGGTCCAGGTCAGCACACGGATGCGACCGTAGCGGTCACTCAGGGCGCCGAAGAAGATGCCGCCGGCCACCGCGCCCACCAGCGTCCAGGTGACCAGCGAGCCGGCTTGGCCGGTGGTGAGATGCAGCCCGGCCGAAATGGCCGGCAGCATGAAGCCCAGGATCAGCAGGTCGAAGCCGTCCATTGCATAGCCGATGGCAGAGCCGGCAAGGGCCTTCCATCCGTAGCGAGAAACTTTGCCCTGGGTCGCGGAATCCGCGGCCCCACCCGTTGCCAAATCAACACCTGCTTGCACTTCGACGCTCCGTGACCGCGCACCTTGGGCGCGGTCGACACACACGTTGAATGGACCCGGCCGGTCGCGCCGTCGAGTCCACGTTTTGTGACATTTTCTCAAATCGAGCCCGGCGGGCCTGAAGGAGCGTCTGACGAGCAGATCAGCCGGGGCTGCGCCGGTGCCCCACGTCGAAGTCGTTGCGGCCGCTTCGGTCCACCCCGCGCAGTAGCCACAGCGGGCGCTGCGCGAAGTTGACGGCCACGCCAGTCTTGCCGTCGGACGGGCGGATGTCGCGCTCGAAGACCGACGTAGCGGGCATGTAGCGCAGCGCCACGCCGGTGCGGCGCTTGGCCGATGTGTTGGCCGCGGCGCCGTGGATCATGTAGACGTCGTGCAGCGACATCTGGCCGGGCTGCAGTTCGAGGTCGACCGCATCGGCCTCGTCGAAGGCGCCTTCGGCCATGCGCTGGTTGAGCGTGAGGTCGGTGCGGTCTTCGTGCAGGTGCGGATGCAGCACATGCCCGTGGTGCGAGCCGGGGATGACGCGCAGGCAGCCGTTCTCGCGCGTGGACTCTTCCAGCGCCACCCACACCGTGCAATTGGCCAGCGGGCGGATCGGCCAATAGTGGCCGTCCTGGTGCCAGGGCGTCTCGAAGCCTTCGGCCGGTGGCTTGCAGAACACATGGCAGCCCCAGAGGATGACGTCCTCCCCGATCACGCCCGAGACCAGCTCGACGATCTCGGGGTCGCGTGCGAGATCGAGAAACTGCGCGCTGCCCTTCACACCTTCGCCGTTGTCGCCCTCGATGTGCGCCGACACCAGCTTCTCGGGCCGCACGCCCGGGTTGTTGGCAATGAGCGCGTCGAGCGCCGCGCGCATCGACGCCACGCGCGCCGGCGGCAACTGGAACTGCGGAATGACCCAGCCCTCGGATTCGTACTTGCGGATTTCTTCGGCGCTCAGGCGGGCCATCGCAATGCTCCTTGCTTGGTTCGACAACGGGTGGGGGGCACTATCGGCCGGCAGCGCCGGCGCCGCAAGCGTGCAGACCCGGCGGCATGCCGCCACAATGCGCCCGCACTTCGCACTCCCACATCTGCAAGACGACCCCATGGCCACTTTCGAATGGATCATCGTGCTGCTGCTCGGCGCGGCGCTGCTCGCGGCGCTGGCACGCCGCGTGGGCGCGCCCTACCCCACCTTTCTTGCGCTGGGCGGCGCGGCGCTCGCCTTCGTGCCCTCCAGCCCCCATTGGACGCTGGACCCGCACTTGGCCCTGACGCTGTTCGTGGCGCCCGTGTTGCTCGATGCGGCCTACGACACCTCGCTGCGCGACCTGCGCGCCAACTGGCGGCCGGTGGCCGGGCTGGTCATCGCCGCCGTCGGCACCACGGTGGTCGCGGTGGCGCTGGTGGCGCGCTGGCTGGTGCCGGACATGCCTTGGCCGATCGCCATTGCATTGGGCGCCATCGTGGCGCCGCCCGATGCGGCGGCCGCCACCGCGGTCATGCGGCAGGTGAAGCTGCCGCACAAGCTCTTGAAGATCCTGGAGGGCGAGAGCCTGCTCAACGACGCCAGCGCGCTGCTCATCTACCGGTTGGCCATCATGGCGGTGGTGGCCGGGCACCTGGGCTGGGGCAGCTTTGCGCCAGTGCTGTTGCTGACGCTGGCCGGCAGCCTGGCCGCGGGCGTGGCCTGCGCCTTTGCCATGCGCCCGCTGATGCGCAGCCTGCAAGACGTGCCCACGGCATTGATCGTGCAGTTCTCGCTGACCTTCGGCGTGTGGATCGCGGCCGAGGCCATCGGCCTGTCGGGCATCCTCACGCTGGTGGCCTACGCGATGACGGTGGCGCGCAGCGGCGGCCGGCAGATGTCCGCGCGCATGCGCGTGCCGATCTTTGCGGCCTGGGAGATCGTGGTGTTCGTGCTCAACGCCTTCGCCTTCGTGCTCATCGGCCTGCAGTTGCGCCCGATCTGGCAACGGCTGGAAGCAAGCGGCGGACAGGCCCATGCAGTCATCACCGCAGTGGTGGTGCTGGTTGCAACCATTGCGGCGCGCTTTGCCTGGGTGCTGTGCTACCGCGCGATCAAGCGCTGGCGCCTCGCGCGAGAGGGCTCGGGCGCCGCTCGGCCCTCGATGGGCAGCGGCATCGTGCTGTCGTGGGCCGGCATGCGCGGCATCGTGACGCTGGCGGCCGCCTTCGCCACTCCGGAAACCCTGCCCGGCGGCGCGCCCTTTCCGCACCGCGACCTGATCCTGCTGTGCGCCTTCGTGGTGGTGCTGGGCACGCTGGTGCTGCAGGGGTTGACCATGGCGCCGCTCATCCGCGCCTTCGGGCTGACGGATGACGACCCGGTAGGCCGCGAGATCCGCCTGGCACGCACGCATGCCTATGGCGCGCTCATCGACGCCATCCGCGACGAAGACGGCCTGGCGGCCAAGCTGCTGCGCAAGCAGTACTCGGCGGTGGTCGACCTGAATGCGAGCCACGACCCGGCTGCGCCCCTGGACGAGGTGCCGGGCGGCCCGCTGCGCCGCCGCGCCATCGAGGCGGCCCGGCAGCGGGCCTACGAGCTGCGCCAGAGCGAAGTCATCGGCGACGAAGCCTACCGCGTGCTGGTGCAGGAACTGGACTGGGCGGAACTGAGCGCTGGCGGCGCAAGGTGACCCGTGGCGCCCGGCTGCACCCTGCGCGCCGCCGGCGCCAGCAGCGGCAGGGCAACAACCGCGCAGGCACTGGCCGCAAGCCAGACAAGTGACCAGCCATGGGCCGCGCGCAGGTGCGGAATGGCCAGCGGCGTGACGAAGCAGACCGCGAACACAGCGGTGTTGGCCATGCCCAGCGCGGTGCCTGCGCGCGCCGCACCGGACAGCGTCGCCAACTCGGTGTAGGCCACGCCGTGCCATGCCGACACGCAGATGCCGCTGGTCACCATCAAGGCAAGCAATGCGGCGCGAACGAGCGACGAGCCGGCGGGCATCCCTTCGCCAAGCAGCAGGGTGAAAAGCGCCAGCGCTGCGAACATGACCACGACAAGAACGCTGCATGCGCGCAGGTAGGCCGGCCGGTTGCGCCAGCGGTCGGTCCAGCGGCCGCTCCACACCCGCATCACCATCGCACCAACTTGCACCAGCGTCATGGCCGCACTGATGACCACCAGGCCGACGCGTCCGAAGTCATGCAGGAACACCGTGCCGAAGGAGAGCAGCGCGAATTGCGGCGCACACAGGATGCCGATGCCGGCCACGAGCCGCCATACACGGGCGTCCTGCAATGGTGGCAGTTGCCCGGCCGGTGACTCGTTTGCCGCGGTCGGGGCGCCCGATGCAGGAGGCTCGTGCACCCACGCGGCCACGAGCGCGGCGCCCACCAGGCACAGCGCGCCAAGCAGGCCATACATCACGCCAAAGCCGAACCGCAGCGTGGCCATGGGAAGCAACAGCGCGCCAAGGCCGCCTCCCAGCGGCACCGCCGTCTGCCGGATGCTCATGGCCAGGCCGCGTTCGCCGTCGGCAAACCAGCGCATCACTGCGCGGCCGCTGGCGCCGTTGACGCTTCCGCCCAGCACCCCCACCAGCAGCAGCCCCGCGCCGAGCCACGCCAGCTCCGGCACATGGCCGGGCGTGGGCGCGGCCAGCAGCGCCATCGCGAACAGCGCAGCGGCCGTGGCACCCAGGCCCATCAGCAGCACGGGCCGGTCGCCCCACTTGTCCGTCAGCAGCCCCCAGGGCAGCTCGCTGACGGCAATGCCCAGGCCCATGAGGCCCAGCACCAGGCCCAGTGCCGCGTCCTCCAGGCGGTAGCCGGAGCGCATGAGCACCGCCGTCATCGGGATGCCGCTGAATGCAGTGGAAAAGGCCGCGTTCGCGACCACGCCTGCGGCGAGGACTTTCCAGCGGTGGCGGCCCGAAAAGGCGGGGTTGGTCGATGTCATGCCGTGCAGTCTGGGCAAAAGCAATCATCTTGAAAATCAGAAATAATTTGACTCACCATTCCATAAACCAGGATGTTCAAGATGGGACGCGTCAACTTCGACCTGGATGTTCTGCGCAGCTTTTCGACCGGCGTGGCGCTGGGCAGCTATGCGCGCGCGGCGGACAAGCTGGGGCGCTCCACCTCGGCCGTGAGCGCGCAGCTCAAGAAGCTGGAATCGCAAGCCGGCACGCCGCTGCTGCGCAAGGCCGGGCGGGGGCTGGAGCTGACGGAGGCCGGCGAAACCATGCTGGCCTACGCGCACCGGCTGCTCGAGATCAACGACGAAGCCGCCGCCGCGCTGCGCGGCGTGGACCTCGCGGGCTGGGTACGCCTCGGTCTTCAGGAAGACCTGGGCGAGAACGTGCTGCCCGGAGTGCTGGGCCGCTTCGCCCGCGCGCACCCCAGGGTGCGCATCGAGGCGTGCGTGGCGCGCAGCGGGCAGCTGCGCGAGCAATTGGAGATGGGTGCGCTGGACCTCGCGCTGATCTGGGAAGCCGACGGCAGCCAATCGCTTGCGCATGGCGAGCGCCTGGCCCGCCTGCCGCTGCAATGGATCGGGCCGGCCTCGGCCGAACCGCTGGACGCCCCCTGGTGGATGCAGCAGCAGCGCGCCGATCGCTCGCGAAGCAAGGCCAGGGAGCCGCTGCCGCTGGTGCTGCTGGACGCGCCCTGCCCGCTGCGCGACATCGTCACGGTCACGCTCGATCGGGCCGGCATCGCCTGGCGCCATGCCTTCACCAGCGCCAGCCTAGCCGCGCTATGGGCGGCCACTTCGTCGGGGCTGGGCCTTTCGGTGCGAACGCCCTTCGGCCTGCCGGCGCATGTGCGCGCTCTTGACCGCACCGGCACGCGGCTGCCGCAGTTGCCTTCGATGGCCCTGGCCATGTACCGCGCGCAGGCACAGCCCGAGCCCCCGGTGGCGCGGCTGGCCGAGTTGCTGCGCGAGGCCGTGGCGGCCAGCACCGGCCAGGCGCAGGGCTAGCAGGAGTGCCTCAGGGCGCCACGTAATCCGACACCACCTTCCACTTGCCGTCCTGGATCTGCGACAGGCGCGACAAGTCGCTGCCCAGCCGCTTGGTGGAGGTGTAGGTGGCCTTGGCGCTGCCGAACATGTCCGGCTCGAAGGTCATGCTGTCCATCACCTTGATGAAGCTGTCGGTGCCCAGGTTGGCGCCGGCCTTCTCGGCCACCTTGGCGAAGGACTGGATGATGGTGTAGCCATACACCGAGAACACCGTCGGGTCCTCGTTGAACTTGGTCTTGTACTTGTTGGCCCAGAAGCGTATGGGCTGCGACTGCTCGTCGGTGTAGGGGTTCTGCACCGTCATGGTGGCGTAGATGCCGTCCATGGCCTTGCCGCCCAGCTTGTGGATGAGGTCGGTGTAGGCCGCGCTGGAGCCCAGGAAGGTGGGGTTGAAGCCGGTCTTGCGCGCCTCGCCCACGGTGCCGATGGTCTCGCGGATGATGGTGCCCAGCACCACCAGGTCGCAGTTGGCCGCCTTCATCTTGGCCACCTGCGACGAGAAGTCGGTGGCGCCGCGCTTGAACGACGTCTTCTCCACCAGCTCCATGCCCGCGGCCTTCAGGCCCGCCTCGGCGCCGCGCTCCACTTCCAGGCCGAACTCGTCGTCCTGGTAGATGGTGCACACGCGCTTGGCGCCCTTTTCCTTGGCCAGCTTGGGCAGGGCCAGGCGGATCTGGTCGTAGTAGGTGGCGGCGAACGAGTACTTCAGGCGGTTGTACGGCTCGTACATTTCGCGCGCGGCGGTGATGGGGAAGAAGTTGATCACGTTCTTCTCGAACTGCACCGGCATGGCCGCCATGTTCTGTGCCGTGCCGATGTGCCCGGCCATGATGAAGATCTTGTCCTGGTTCACCAGCTTCTGCGCTGCCAGCACCGCCTTCTTCGGGTCGTAGCCCGAGTCTTCCACGTAGAGCTTGAGCTTGCGGCCGTTGATGCCGCCCTGCTCGTTGATCTCGTCCACCGCCAGCTGCATGCCGTTGCGCGACTGCTTGCCAAAGCCCGCCAGCGGTCCCGACAGGTCTTGAATGGTGCCGATGCGGATCTCGTCCTTGCTCACGCCCTGCGACCCCTGCGCGAAGGCCGAGCCGCTGCCCGCCACGGCCGCCGCCGCGAGCGCCAGCAACATGAGATTGTTGAACTTCATCTTCTTCGTCATGCTTGTCTCCTCGTGATGGATGGGTAGCGAAAAACGAGTCAGCCGTACATGGCTTCGATGCGCTGGGCGTACTTGGTCTGCACCAGCTTGCGCTTGAGCTTCATGGTGGGCGTGAGCTCTTCGTCCTCGGCGCTGAGCTGCGTCTCGAGCAGGAAGAACTTCTTGATCTGCTCCACGCGGGCGAACTTGGCATTGACGCGATCGAGCTCGCCCTGAATCAGCTCCTGCACTTCCTTGGCGCGGGTCAGACTCTCGTAGTTGCTGAATGGCACGTCGTTGTCCTGCGCGTATTTCTCGACGTTCTCCTGGTCGATCATGATGATCACCGTGAGGTAGGGCCGCTTGTCGCCGATGACCACCGCATCGGTGACGTAAGGGCTGAACTTGAGTTCGTTCTCCAGCTCGCTGGGGGTGATGTTCTTTCCGCCCGCCGTGATGATGATGTCCTTCATGCGGTCGGTGATACGCAGAAAACCCTCATCGTCGATGCTGCCCACG
This sequence comes from Pseudomonadota bacterium, assembly GCA_018241225.1. Taxonomy (GTDB): domain Bacteria; phylum Pseudomonadota; class Gammaproteobacteria; order Burkholderiales; family Burkholderiaceae_C; genus Variovorax. The sequence continues at coordinate 40,784 of JAFEEG010000044.1, read as the reverse complement.
TCGCCGGTGTGCAGCCAGCCGCCGGCATCGATGGTCTCGGCCGTCTTCTCGGGCAGGTGCAGGTAGCCCATGAAGACATTGGGGCCGCGCACCAAGATCTCACCGGTGGCCGGATCGACGCGCACCTCGTTGTAGCCGGCCGCCTGCCCGATGGAGCCGGGCTTGATGCGCGCCACCGGCATGCCGGTGGAGGCGCCACAGGTCTCGGTCATGCCCCACACCTCCAGCATGGGCACGCCCAGCGACAGGTACCACTTGACCAGCTCGGGCGAGATGGGCGCAGCGCCCGTGACGAGGAAGCGCGCGCGGTGAATGCCGATGAGCTTGCGCACGTTGTCCAGCGCCAGCACCCGCGCAATGCGGAACTTCAAGCGCAGCGCGCCACCCACCGCCTCGCCCGCCATCACCTTGGCCGCGATCTGCTCGCCCACGCCGATGCTCCAGGCATAGGCGGCCTGCTGCACCGGGCTGGCTTCCTTCAGGGCGATCATCACGCCCGAGTAGAACTTCTCCCACACGCGCGGCACGGCGGTGAACACCGTCGGTGAAATCTCGCGCACGTTCTCGGGCACCGTCTCGGGGTTCTCGACGAAGTTGAGGATGGCGCCGGTGTAGAGGGCGAAGTACTCGCCGCCCATTCGCTCGGCAATGTGGCACAGCGGCAGGAAGCACATGCGCTCGTCGCGCTCGTCCTGAGCAATGAGCGTGTTCAGGCCGCGCGCGGTGAACACGATGCCCGCGTGGCTGTGCATGGCGCCCTTGGGCTTGCCGGTGGTGCCCGAGGTGTAGACCAAGATGGCCAGGTCTTGCGGCCGGCTTTGCAGCACCTTCTCTTCCACTGAGCCGGGGTGCTGCTGAAGGTATTGACGGCCCAGCGCACGCAGCTCGTCCAGGCTCATCACGCCGGGGTCGTGGAAGCCGCGCAGGCCTTCCATGTCGAACACCACGATCTTGCGCAGCATCGGCAGTTGCGCGCGCACTTCCAGCGCCTTGTCCAGCTGCTCGTCGTCTTCCACGAAAAGCACGCGCGAGCGCGAGTCCTCGCACAGGTATTGCACCTGCGAGGCCGCGTCGGTGGGGTAGATGCCGTTGGACACACCCGCGCAGCTGAGCACGGCCAGGTCGGCCAGCACCCATTCGATGACGGTGTTCGACAGGATCGACACGCACTCGCCTGGCTCCAGGCCGAGCGACAGCAGCCCGGCGGCGATCTCGCGCACGGCATCGCCGGTTTCCTTCCAGGTCCAGGTGCGCCAGATGCCCAGTTCCTTCTGGCGCATCCACACGTTCTGGCCGCGCGCGGCTACGGCGTTCCAGAACAGGGCTGGAACGGTCTCGCCGGGCAGCACGATGTCGGTGCGCGGCTGGATGTGCTCGGTGTCCCAGAGGCCTTTCAACATGGTGGTCCTGCCTTCTCCTCGATGGAATCCGCTATCGCCAGGTCTTCTTTTTCTTCCAGCGTCGCTCGCCGCGCACGCCCTCGTCCTTCATGCCGAGGTAGAACTCCTTGATGTCCTCCTTTTCGCGCAGGCGCTCGCAGGTGTCTTCGAGCACGATGCGACCGTTTTCAAGCACGTAGCCGTAGTCCGAGGCATTGAGCGCCATGTTGGCGTTCTGCTCCACCAGCAGGATGGTGGTGCCGCGCTCGCGATTGATGCGCACGACGATCTCGAAGATTTCCTTGGTGAGTTTCGGCGAGAGGCCCAGGCTGGGCTCGTCCAGCAGGATGAGTTCGGGCGCGGCCATGATGGCGCGCGAGATGGCCAGCATCTGCTGCTGGCCGCCCGAGAGCAGGCCGGCTTCCTGCCCGGCGCGCTCGCGCAGGATGGGGAAGTAGGCAAAGACGCTCTCGATGTCGCGCGCCACCTCGTCGCGGTTCTTGCGGGTGTAGGCGCCCATGAGCAGGTTGTCCTTCACCGACAGCAGCGCAAAGACTTCGCGGCCTTCGGGCACGTGCGAGAGGCCTTGCTGGACGATGTAGGCCGGGTCCTTGGCGGTGATGCTCTGGCCCTTGAATTCGACCGTGCCTTTTCGGGGATCGATGATGCCGGAGATGGTCTTGAGGATGGTGGTCTTGCCGGCGCCATTGGAGCCGAGCACCGTCGCGATCTCGCCCTTGCGCACCTTCAGGCTCACGCCGCGAATGGCCTTGATGGGGCCGTAGGCGCTTTCGACGTTTTGCAGCTGCAGGATTTCGTCGGTCATGCAGCCCTCCGCAACCCGGACACATCGTCCACAGTCCCGAGGTACGCCTCGATCACCTTGGAATTCGACTGCACCTCGCGCGGCGACCCCATGGCCAGCACTTCGCCCTGGTTCATCGCCAGCACCCGGTCCGACACTTTGGACACCAGCGACATGTCGTGCTCCACCATCAGCACCGAAATGCCCAGCTCCTGCTGGATGTCCTGGATCCAGAACGCCATGTCCGCCGTCTCTTCCACATTCAAGCCGGAAGACGGCTCGTCCAGCAGCAACAACTTGGGCTCGGTGCACAGCGCCCGCGCCAGCTCCACCACCTTGCGCACGCCGTAGGGCAGCCCTGCCACCATCGAATCGCGGTGATGCTGCAGATCCAGCAGGTCGATCACCCGCTCGGCCGTCGCGCGGGCCTCGATCTCGGCACGCCGCGTTGCGCCGGTGAAGAACACCTCGCTCCAGAACCCGGTCTTGCGATGCACGTGCCGACCGATCAGCAGGTTGTGCAGCACCGTGGCGTGCTCGAACAGCTCGATGTTCTGGAAGGTCCGGGCAATGCCCAGCGCCGCAATCGCGTGCGGCGCCTGCAGCGTCAGCGCCAGCGCAGCGCCGTCGCCATGCCAGGTGATGCTGCCCGTCGTCGGGTTGTAGATGCGGCTGATGAGGTTGAACACCGTCGTCTTGCCCGCGCCGTTGGGCCCGATGAGCGTGAACACCTCGCCGCGCCGCACGTCGAAACTCACCTTGTTCACCGCCAACACGCCACCAAAGCGCACGCTCAGGTCCTGCGCGGAAAGAAGGATGTCGTTGTTGTTGCTGCTGCTCATCTCAGGCGGTCCGACTTGGCGAAGGACTTCTGGCGCTTGAACAGCCCGCGCCGATAGAACGGAAACAGCTGCAGCCAGGTGCGCACCTTGAGCCAGCGGCCGTAGAAGCCCAGTGGCTCGAACAGCACGAAGGCGATCAGCACCACGCCGTACACCAGGCCTTGCAGGCCGGGGGCCTGCCCGATTGCCTCGGGCAGCCAGTCCTTGGACATGGAGATGAGTTGCGGCGCCGAGATGAGGAAGATGGCGCCCAGGAAGGCCCCGTGCACCGAACCCAGCCCGCCGATCACCACCAGCAAGAGCAGGTCGATGGACTGCAGGATGCTGAACTGGTCGGGCGAGATGAAGCTCAGCTTGTGCGCGTACAGCGCCCCGCCCAGCCCGGCCAGCGCCGCCGAGATGGCAAAGGACAAGGTCTTGTAGCGCGCCAGGTGAATGCCCATGCTCTGCGCCGAGACTTCCGAGTCGCGGATGGCCACGAAGGCGCGGCCGGTGGGCGAGCGCAGCAGGTTCAGGATGGCTAGCGTGCACAGCACCGCCACCACCAGGCACAGGAAGTAGAAACCGTTGCCCGAGCCCAGTTCCCAGCCGAAGACCTGCGGCTGCTTCACGTGCAGGCCCGAGTTGCCGCCCGTCACGCTCTCCCAGCGGGCGAACACCTCTTCCACGATGAAGCCGAAGGACAGCGTGGCAATGCCCAGGTAGATGCCCTTGAGCCGCAGCGCCGGCAGGCCCACCACCACGCCCACGGCCGCCGACAGGGCCGCCGCGCCGACCATCGCCAGGGGAAAAGGCACGCCCATGTTGGACAGCACCGCCTGCGTGTAGGCCCCCGTTCCCAGAAAGGCCGCATGGCCGATGGAGAACTGGCCCGTGAAGCCGGCCAGCAGCATCAGGCCAAGCCCGACCACGCCGTAGATGAGCACGAAGGTCAGCTGCGCCAGCCAATATTCGTCCACCAGCCAGGGTGCCAGCACCAGCAGCACGCACAGGAGGCCATACCAGAACACATGGCCGCCGTGCTTGGCCAGGTCGATGTCCTGCGCGTAGCTGGTCTTGAAGATGAAGCGCATCGCCTTGGTTCTTCCTTCTTCTTCGTCAGACCTTCTTGCGCAGCTTCTCGCCGAACAGGCCGTTGGGTCTGACCATCAGCATGACCAGCACCACGATGTAGGGCGCGGTGTCCTTGAAGCCGTCGGGCAGGTAGAAGCCCGCCAGCGACTCCACCACGCCGATCACCAGCCCGCCCACGATGGCGCCCGGCAGGCTGCCGAAGCCGCCCACCACCGCCGCCGGAAAGGCCTTGAGCCCGATGAAGCCCATGTTGGCGTGCACGAAGGTGATGGGCGCCAGCAGCATGCCGGCAATGGCCGCCACCGCCGCGGCCAGGCCCCACACCAGGCTGTTGAGCCTCTTGACCGGAATGCCCATGTAGTAGGCCGCCAGCTGGTTCTGCGACGAAGCCTGCATGGCAATGCCCAGCTTGCTGTAGCGGAACATGACGAACAGCAGGCCGCAAAGAATGGCGGTGGCCAGCACGATCACCACCTGCTCGACGTTGATGACCAGCTCGCCCAGCTTCCAGATCTGGTCCTTGTATGGCACCGGCAGCGTGTGCGTCTCGGTGCCGATGCCCGGGACCATCGTGACCAGGCCGCGCATCACGTAGCCGATGCCGATGGTCAGCATGACGATGGCGAACTGCGGCTGGCCCAGCACCGGGCGGATCACCACGAACTCCAGCAGCACGCCCAGCAGCGCCATTACCAGCATGGCGAACAAGGCGGCCATCCAGAACGGAAAGCCGAACAGCGTCATGGCCGCCAGCGCGGCAAAGGCGCCCAGCATCATCAGCTCGCCCTGCGCGAAGCTCACTGTCTCGGTGGCCTTGTAGATGAGCACGAAGCCCAGCGCGATCAGGCCGTAGATGCAGCCCTGGGCGATGCCGGAGAGCAGGAGCTGGAGGACTTGCAAGGTGGCCGATCCTTGTCAGGAAGCGAGCGCGCCCGCGGCGGCGTCGTGCAGCGCGAGGCGGCGCGACCCGGCAAGAATTTCGCTGGGCCGCAAGCCGTAGACCTGACGGATCGAATGACTGAAGTGCGTGGCGTCCGGGTAGCCGGTGTCCAGTGCGATGTCGGTCAGCGTGCCGGTCTGGCGCACGTAGCGCAGCAGGCTGCGCGCCCGCTTCCACGCACGAAAAGTCCTGAAGGGCACGCCCACCTCTTCCTTGAACAGGTGCAAGAAGCGCGAGAAGGAAAGATGCACCCAGCCCGCGCACTCCTGCGCCGAGGCGCTTTGCGCCGGGTCGGCATTGAGGCGCTCGATGACGCGGGCAATGCGCGCATCCAGCGCGCGCGGCGCCAGCGGCTGGCCGAAGAACAGCAGGTCGAAGTCGAAGCCCTCGAAGGGCTCGCGCCCCGATGCGGCGAGCAGCCTGGCATGCATGGCCCGCACGCGCGCCACGAACTCCGGCGCGTGCGCGCAGCCGCAACTGGTCTTCATGAATTCGGGCAGGCGCACCGGATCGATGGAATCGGCCTCGACGAGGAGGTTGAACACGAGCGGCCCGGTGCTCTCGACCCTGTGCGGCACCTGGGGCGGCACCACCATCAGGTCGCCGCTTTGCCATGCACCGCCGCCGATGCACACACGGATCGGCTCGGCCGGCGAGGTCGAGACATAGATGCCCCAGCCCCCCATGACGCGAACGCCCACAGGGCCCAGAAGGCCCGCGTAGAAAACACGTTGCGTTGTCAGCCACATGAGGCGACTGCCGGCACTGGCCGGTGTTGTCGCCATGCCCTCGTCGCGCATGCCATCTCCTGTGCGTTGCGCACCCGTCTTGTGTCGCCGTTTACATGGGACGGATTCGCGTTGGCGGCATGGTAGCGGCGCATGCACGCTTCGCTTCGCGGGGACTTTCCCTATATGGGCGAAGCGGGTGCCGCCGAGGGCGGCTTGGCTTGCGGAAACTGGCTGAGAAAGCGCTTCCGGAGGCGAATCAGGCCGTGCGTGGCTTCACGCGGCTGGCCGCCTCGCGCGCCCGGTCGCGCGCGGTGTCGATATCGGCGGCATGCGCCAGGGCCACGCCCATGCGGCGCTTGGTGAAGCTCTCGGGCTTGCCGAACAGGCGCACGTCCACGCCGGGCACCAGCAGCGCCTGGTCGACGCCGTCGAAGACGATGCCCTGGGCATCCACCCCGCCGTAGACCACCGCACTGGCGCCCGGGCTCTTGAGGGTGGTGTCCACCGGCAGGCCCAGGATGGCGCGGGCATGCAGTTCGAACTCGTTCTGCCACTGGGTGGCCATGGTCACCATGCCGGTGTCGTGCGGGCGCGGGCTGACTTCGCTGAACCACACGTCCTCGCCCTTGACGAACAGCTCCACGCCGAACAGGCCCTGCCCGCCCAGGTCGGCCGTCACGGCCTGCGCAATGGCCTGCGCCTTTTGCAGCGCGGCCGGTGCCATAGGGTGCGGCTGCCAGCTTTCCACGTAGTCGCCGCTGACCTGCAGGTGGCCGATGGGCTCGCAGAATTGCGTCTGCACCTGGCCGTCCTCGCCCACGGCACGCACGGTGAGCAGGGTGATTTCGTAGTCGAAGTCGATGAAGCCCTCGACGATGATCCGGCCGTGGCTCACGCGGCCGCCGGCCATGGCGTAGTCCCAGGCCTTCTTCACGTCGCCCGGGCCATCGATCTTGCTCTGGCCCTTACCGGAGCTGCTCATGACCGGCTTGACGACACAGGGGTAGCCGATGCCGGCGTCGATGGCCGCCTGCAGCTCTTGCAGCGAATCGCAGAACTTGTAGGGGCTGGTGGGCAGGCCCAGTGTCTCGGCGGCGAGGCGGCGGATGCCCTCGCGGTCCATCGTGAGGCGGGCGGCGCGGGCGGTTGGGATCACGCGCACAACGCCGGCGTTCTCCAGCTCCTGGAGCATGGGCGTGGCGATGGCCTCGATCTCGGGCACCACCAGCATGGGCTTTTCGGCCTCGATGAGCGCCTTGAGCTGAGCAGGGTCGCTCATGGTGATAGTGCGCGCGTGGTGCGCCACCTGCTGGCCAGGGGCGTTCTCGTAGCGATCGACCGCGATAGTCTCCACGCCCAGGCGCTGCAGGGCAATGAGCACCTCTTTGCCAAGCTCGCCAGAGCCCAGGAGCATGACGCGGGTTGCGGAAGGGGAAAGGGGGGTTCCGAGGGTGGTCATGCAGGCGACTTTAAGGCGTTTCGAAGTTGCGCCTCGAGATGATTTTTTATGCCCAAATGGGCATAATTCGGGCATGGGAGAAGAAATCAGAAGACTGGTCTGGGTGGCTTCGGCCAAGAAGGCCTCATGGAAATGCCCGACGAAGTGCAAGACACGTTCGGCTACGCCCTTCACCTGGCGCAAACCGGGAAGAAGCACGAGCAAGCCAAACCGCTTAGGGGTTTTGGTTCGGCTGGCGTCTTGGAAGTGGTCGAGGACCATTCCCACGGCACCTTCCGCGCCGTGCACACCGTGCGGTTTCGCAGCGAGGTCTATGTCCTTCACTGTTTCCAGAAGAAAAGCACGCAAGGCATCGCCACGCCCAAGCCCGACCTGGACTTGGCCCGCGAACGATTGAAGGCCGCGCAAACGCATGCGAAAGGAGAACCGCAGTGATTAAGTTTGAAGAAGGATCCGACAACGTCTGGGCCGACCTCGGCCGCGAGGACGCAGCAGAAATGCAGGTGAAGGCGCAACTGGCGACCAAGATCGGCGAGATCATCAAGGCTCGCGAATGGACGCAGCAGGAAGCGGCCGAAGTACTCGGCCTGACGCAACCCAAACTATCGAAGATGCTGCGTGGCCAGTTTCGGGGCGTCAGCGAGGCCAAGATGCTCGATTGCCTGGCTCGCCTGGGCCGGGACGTGCAAATCGTTGTCGGCCCTGCACGCCGCAATGTTTCAGCCGGCCGGGTAGCCGTGGTGTTCGCGGCTTGACCCCAAAGGGACAAGTCGCCCAGGGCATCTTCGCGACAATGGCGGATACGGTGCCACGCACCCGCCGCGAATTCTTCATCTATCTCTCCAGGAGTAAATCAAATGACTATCCAGACCGTGGGCATCATCGGCGCCGGCACCATGGGCAACGGCATTGCGCAGGCCTGCGCGGTGGCGGGCATCCGTGCCGTCATGGTGGACATCTCGCAAGGCGCGGTGGACAAGGGGCTGGCCACCGTCTCGGGCAGCCTCGAGCGCCTGATCAAGAAGGAAAAGCTAAGCGCCGAGCAGAAGGCGGCCGCCATGGCCCTCATCCAGGGCAGCACCAACTACGAGGACCTCAAGCAGGCGCAACTGGTGATCGAGGCCGCCACCGAGAACCACGAGCTCAAGCTCAAGATCCTCAAGCAGGTCGACAGCCTGCTGGCACCCGAGGTGATCATCGCCTCGAACACCTCGTCCATCTCCATCACCAAGCTGGCCGCCGCCACCTCGCGCGCCGACCGCTTCATCGGCATGCACTTCTTCAACCCGGTGCCGATGATGGCGCTGGTGGAGATCATCCGCGGCTACCTGACCAGCGACGCCACGCACGCCGCCGTCAAGGACCTGTCCGAGCGCCTGGGCAAGTCCCCCATCACGGTGAAGAACGCGCCGGGCTTCGTGGTCAACCGCATCCTGGTGCCGATGATCAACGAGGCCTTCTTCGTGCTGGCCGAAGGCAGCGCCACGGCAGAGGACATCGATGCTGGCATGAAGCTGGGCTGCAACCAGCCCATTGGCCCGCTGGCCCTGGCCGACATGATCGGCCTGGACGTGTGCCTGGCGGTCATGGAGGTGTACCTGGAGGAGTTCGGCGATTCCAAGTACCGCCCCTGCCCGTTGCTCAAGGAAATGGTGGCCGCCGGCCAGTTGGGCCGCAAGACCGGCCGCGGCGTCTACACCTACTGAGCCCGCCTACATGACGCCCACGCCCGTCACCCCGCCACCCGAAGGCTGCATCAGCTGCGAAGTGCTCGATGAACACATCCTGCTGATCGGCATCAACCGTCCGGCCAAGCGCAACGGCTGGACGCCGCGCATGTTCCGCGAGCTGGCCGAGGCCTACACCCGGCTGGACGACGAGCCGCAACTGCGCGTGGGCGTGCTGCATGCCTACGGCGAGCACTTTACCGCCGGGCTCGATCTGCCCGCAGTGGTCGAATACCTGCAGCGCGGCGAAAAGCTCACGCCGCCGGGCCTGGTGGAGCCGCACGACTTCGGCCTGCCGGGCTACCGACGCCGCACCAAGCCGATGGTGGTGGCGGTCAAGGGCATCTGCTTCACGGTGGGCATCGAGCTGATGCTTGGCGCCGACATCGTCGTTGCCGCCGACGACTGCCGTTTCTCGCAGATGGAAGTGCAGCGCTGCATCCTGCCCACGGGCGGCGCCACGCTGCGCATGCCCGAGCGGGCCGGCGTGGGCAACGCCATGCTTCACCTGCTGACGGCAGACGAATTCGACAGCGCCGAGGCCTATCGCTGCAACTTCGTGCAGAAGGTGGTGCCGGCGGCGCAGGTTCTCGACACGGCCGTGGGCATTGCGCGCCGCATCGCGGCGCAGGCGCCTGCCGCCGTGGTGGCCACGCGGCTGAATGTGCTCAAGGCCATCGAACTGGGCCAGGCCGCTGCCGTGGCTGACTTCATTCCGGTGCAGCAGCGGCTGGCTGCCAGCGAAGACGCAGCCGAGGGCGTGCGTGCCTTCATCGAGAAGCGCCCCGCCCGCTTTACCGGCCGCTGAACCGGCGCGTCAGCGCCATCCTTTCAAACCCTGCCTAGCGCAGGGTTTGCTTACACAAATACTTTGCGCGCAATTTAATTTCGCGCCATACTTCGCCTCATGCCAAGCACCAGGTCCACGCCAACAGTCAACGCCGAGCAGATGCTGCGGCTGGACAACCAGCTGTGCTTTGCCATCTATTCGGCCTCCCTGGCCATGACGCGGCTGTACAAGCCGCTGCTCGACCAGCTCGAGCTCACCTACCCCCAATACCTTGTCATGCTCGTGCTCTGGGAGCAAGACGGGCTCATGGTGTCCGAGCTGGGCCAGCGCCTGTCGCTCGACTCGGGCACGCTCACGCCGCTGCTCAAGCGGCTCGAAGCTTCCGGCTACGTCACCCGCATCCGCGACGTGCAGGACGAGCGCCGGGTCCACATCCACCTCACCACCACCGGGCGCCGGCTCAAGGCCCGCGCCGCCAAGGTGCCGGCCTGCCTGCTCAACGCCAGCCAGTGCTCGCCCAACGAGCTCGTGGCACTCACCCAGCAGGTGCAGCAGTTGCGCGACCGCATCCAGTCGGCCTGACTGACCCATTCCATTCCGGTTTTCCCCTCCCTGCAACCCTTCTACCTCAACCCAAAGGAAGTCTCATGACCACCCAACTTGACAAGGTTCTCTACACCGCCCAGTCCCACACCACCGGCGGGCGCGATGGCGGCGCGGGCAAGTCCAGCGATGGCGCGCTCGACGTCAAGCTGAACCCGCCCGGCTCTGGCAAGGCAGGCACGAACCCCGAACAGCTGTTCGCGGTGGGCTATTCCGCCTGCTTCATCGGCGCGATGAAGGCCGTGGCAGGCAAGGTCGGCGTGAAGGTGCCCGACGACGTGGCCGTCGACGCCAACGTTTCGCTCGGCCCGACGAACGGCGGCGCGGCCTACGGCATCGCGGTCAAGCTGGCGATCTCGCTGCCCGGCCTGGACGCCGACGCGAAGAAGAAGCTGGTGGATGCGGCCCACGCGGTGTGCCCCTACTCCAACGCCACGCGCGGCAACATCGACGTCGACCTGGTCATCGCCTGACCAACCGGCGCCCGGCACCATGGCCCAGCTTGTCGCCCACATCGCGGTCTTCCTGGTCGCTGCGCTACACGTCTACATCCTGGTGCTGGAAATGTTCCTGTGGAACAAGCCCGCGGGACTGAAGGCCTTCGGCCAGACGCAGGAACTGGCCGATGCCACCAAGGTGCTGGCCGCCAACCAGGGGCTGTACAACGGCTTCCTGGCGGCCGGCCTCTTCTGGGGGCTGGCCACTCAGAACCGCACGTTCATGATCTTCTTCCTGGCCTGCGTGATCGTGGCCGGCGCATACGGCGCAGCCACGGCCGCGCGCAAGATCCTGTTCGTGCAGGCGCTGCCTGCGGCCATCGCAATGGCCCTGGTGGTGGCCTTCGTCTGATTCGATAGTGACCGCGTCGCGCAGGCGACGCCGGACACGCAGGCGTCATCCACAGGCGCACGACGCCGCGCTAAGCTCCTTTCGCAAGCCATCCACCGGCTATTGCGAAGGAGCTTTTTTCATGAGCACCACCACCCTGCTGACCCGCAAGGACGCACTGGGCACCACGCGCATCGAGCATCGCGACGACGCGCCGCTGGCGGCCAACCAGATCCGCGTGCGGATCGAGAGCTTCGCCCTCACCACCAACAACATCACCTATGCCGCCTTCGGCGACGACATGAGCTACTGGGGCTTTTTTCCCAGCGGCGAGGAAGGCTGGGGCATCGTGCCGGTGTGGGGATTCGGCGCGGTGGTGCAGTCCGCCCACCCGGGCGTGGCAGTGGGTGAGCGGCTGTACGGCTACTGGCCGCTGGCCGACCAGGCCGTGCTGCAGCCGACCCGCCTGCGGCCCGACATACTGGTGGACGGCGCAGCGCACCGCGCCGCGCTCCCACCGGTCTACAACGGGTACTTCCGCTGCGCCGCCGACGCGCTGTACACGCCCGACAGCGAGGACATCCAGGCGCTGCTGCGGCCCTTGTTCATCACCTCCTGGCTCATCGACGACTTTCTGGCGGACAACGACTTCTTCGGCGCCGACACGGTGCTCTTGTCCAGCGCGTCGAGCAAGACGGCCTATGGGACCGCCTTCCAGCTCTCCCAGCGGCCGGGGATCCAGGCCGTGGGCCTGACCTCGGCAGCCAACAAGGCGTTTTGCGAAAGCCTGGGCTGCTACGCGCGCGTGCTCACCTATGACGAGGTGACGCAATTGGCGCCCGACACCGCCGGGGTGTACGTCGACTTTTCAGGCAATGCGGCGGTACGCCGCAGCATCCATACCCACTTGGGGGGCCTGCGCTACTCGATGGCCATTGGCAGCACGCACGTGGATGCGCGCGGCAGCGCCAAGGACCTCCCCGGCCCGCGGCCGGTCTTCTTCTTCGCCCCGTCCCAGATCAAGAAGCGGCACGAGGACTGGGGCGCCGCCGGTTTCAACGAACGCCTGCTGGCGGCCTGGCGCAGCATCACCGCCAGGGCCGGCGGCGGCGACGCGCCATGGCTGCAGGTGCAGCGGCAGCGCGGTGCCGCTGCCGTCCAGGCGGTCTATCAGGAAGTGCTGGCCGGACGCGGCGACCCGCGCACCGGACACATCCTGTCGCTCATCGAGCCGCCGACACGCTGAGCACCCGCATGGCGCGGGCGACAATCGCGCCATGACCACTCCCGGCGCCGCCATGGCGCACCATCCTTACGAATCGCTCACGCCCGACGTGGTACTGGACGCGCTGGCCACGCTCGGCCTGCACGGCGACGGCAGGCTGCAGGCCCTGAGCTCCTACGAGAACCGCGTCTACCAGGTCCACCTGGAAGACCGGCAGGTGGTGGTGGCCAAGTTCTACCGGCCCGGCCGCTGGAGCACGGAACAGATCCTGGAAGAACACGCCTTCTCCCGCGAGCTGGTGCAAGGCGAGGTGCCGGCAGTCGCACCGCTGGAACTGAACGACGCCACCCTGCATCGGCATGCCGGCTTCGAATTCAGCGTGAGCCCCTACCGCGGCGGCCGCGCGCCCGAGCTGGACGACTTCGAAGTACTGGAGTGGATCGGCCGTTTTCTCGCACGCATCCACACGGTGGGCGCCGCGAAACCCTTCAAGGAGCGCCCCGCGCTCGACCTGCAGAGCTTCGGCATCGCCTCGCGCGACTGGCTGCTGCGCAACGACAAGATTCCGCTGGACGTGCAGCGCGACTGGGAAGTCGCCTGCACCGAAGCGCTGGAGATGATCGCCGCCACCGCGCTCGGCGGTGATGCAGACAAGATCGGCGAGTTGCGCCAACTGCGCCTGCACGGCGACTGCCACCCCGGCAACATCCTCTGGACGCCCACCGACCGGCCCGACGGCGGCCCGCACTTCGTCGACCTGGACGACGCGCGCACCGGCTTTGCGGTGCAGGACCTGTGGATGCTGCTCTCGGGCGACCGGGCGCAGCGCACCGGGCAGCTCTCGGGCCTGCTCGAGGGCTACGAGCAATTCCGCAGCTTCGACCGGCGCGAACTGGCGCTGATCGAACCCCTGCGAACCCTGCGCCTCATTCACTACAGCGCCTGGCTGGCGCGTCGCTGGCAAGACCCGATCTTTCCGATCAACTTCCCGTGGTTCGGCTCCAGCGACTACTGGAAGGGGCAGATCCAGATGTTGCAGGACCAGTGCGAGGCGATGGCGGAAGAGCCTTTGTACTGCTAGCCAGCGCTGGCAAGCCGACTTGCCATCTGTCGCCTTTAAGGCAACAATCGTCGCCTAATGAGCAACACCACATCATTGATGGATCTGCTGTTTCCCGGCAGTCGGCAACGGGTGCTGGCTGTGCTGTTGCTAGAGCCACAAGCTGCTTTTCATCTGCGCGAATTGGCGCGGCGCACCGGCACACATGCCGGCACGCTTGCGCGCGAACTTGAAAAGCTGAGCCAGGCCGGCTTGCTGGTGCGTACGGAGCAGGGCAACCAAGTCCTCTATCAAGCCCAGCCGGCCCACCCACTGTTCGCCGAACTGGCCTCTCTTTTTCGCAAGACATACGGCGCGGTGCCAGCCCTACGCGAGGCGCTGGCACCACTGGATTCGCAAATCCGTCTCTGCCTTCTCTTTGGCTCCATGGCGCGCGGCACACCGTCGGCGGCCAGCGATATCGACGTCCTGGTTCTTGGAACGGTGAGCTTTGGCGAACTGGCGCAAGCGCTCTTTCCGCTGCATGCAGCGCTAGGCCGCGAAGTCAATCCGGTGCTCTACACGCCCGAGGAGTTTGCCGACCGCGTGCGACGCGGCGATGCCTTTGCACGCAACGTGCTGGCCCAACCAAAACTATTCGTGAAGGGAGAGGAACATGAGCTTGCAGAACTTGTTGGCGATCGGTCGCCTGCAAGAACACACGCCTGATGCAGCAGGCATCGCCAAGCTGTTGCAGGCTGCGCGGCGCAATCTCGCGGATGCCCGCATCGAGCAGGTGAGCCCGGACAACTGCTTTGACGCCGCCTACAAATGCATCATGCAGTGTTCGATGCTGGGCCTGTGGGCCAGCGGCTATCGCACATCGACCAGCCAACCGGGCCACCATCAGACCGCCATCAGACCGCCATCAGACCGCCATCAGACCGCCATCCAAAGCCTAGGCCTGACCATGGCAGTGGCCCAGCCCCGGATCATCGTGCTGGACGCGTTGCGGCGACAGCGCAATGTCAGTGACTACGAAGGCGACCCGGTATCGAGCGCCGTACTCGAATCCCGCATCGATGAAGCCACTCGTTTGCTGGCGCATACCGAACAATGGCTTGACGCGCATCATCCTGACTTGATGGGCGGCACCTGAGCGCGCAAGACGCCGCGCAGCGCACGACCACGCGCGCCGTTGACCTTGTCCGACGCGCGACCCCCAGGTGATGGCCGTAGATTGGAAGCGGCAAGCCTTCATAGGAGAGCTCCATGATCCGCAAGCTCGCCTCCGGCGAATACCGCCTCTACTCGCGCAAGGTCGATCCGCGCACCGGCAAGCGCCGCAACCTCGGCACCTTCGGCTCGCGGGAGGCGGCCGAGAAGCACGAACGCGAAGTGCAGTACTTCAAGCGCCACAGCTAGGCAGGCGCAAAGGGCTGCGTGCTAAGGTGCCGGCCCCATGGACAGTTCAGACTTCAACGACGCCCCCGACCAGCTCTTCGGCCTGACCATGCCCATGGTCGAGGTCTTTGCCTTGAAGGGGGAGGCCATCGGCGACGACCGCGCCCGCGTGCGCATGCCGCGCAACCGCGCCCACAGCAACAGCCGCGGCGAAGTGCACGGCGGCGCGCTGGGCGTTCTGATGGATTGCGCCCTGGCCTGCGCCGCGCGCTCGCATGCGCCCACGAGCTTCGGCGTGGTCACGGTGGACATGACGCTGCACTTCGTCGCCCCCAGCGACGGCGACGTGATCGCCACCACCTTCTGCGAGCGGCGCGGCCGTTCGCTGTGCTTCGTGCGCGGCGAGGCGCGCAGCGAAAACGGTGAACTCCTGGCGCGGGCCACCGGCACCTTCAAGCTGGTGGAACGCAAGGCGCAGCCCCAATGAAAAAGCGGGCCGAAGCCCGCTCCTCCAGTACCGCCGGCGGCCGATCAGGCCAGCAGCGAATTCACGCGGCGCACATAGGCGGCCGGGTCCGCCGGCAAGCCGCCCTCGGCCAGCAGCGCCTGGTCGAACAGGATGTTGGCCAGATCGTCGAAATGTGCCGAGCCTTCGAGCTTCTTGACCAGCGGGTGCTCGGCGTTCACTTCCAGCACCGGCTTCACCTCGGGCACCGGCTGGCCGGCCTGCTTGAGCATGCGGGCCAGCTGCGTGCTCATGCCGCCGTCCTTGACCACCAGGCAGGCGGGTGAGTCGACCAGGCGGGTGGTGACGCGCACGTCGTCGGCCTTGTCCTTGAGCGCTTCCTTCAGCTTTTCCAGCAAAGGCTTGAAGGACTCGGCAGCCTCTTCAGCCGCCTTCTTCTCAGCCTCGTCCTGCAAACTGCCCAGGTCCACCGAGCCCTTGGCCACGCTCTGCATCGGCGTGCCGTCGAACTCCTGCAGGTAGTTCAGCGCCCACTCGTCCACGCGGTCGGTCATCAGCAGCACCTCGATGCCCTTCTTGCGGAAGATCTCGAGCTGCGGGCTGTTCTTGGCGGCCGCCAGCGTGTCGGCGGTGATGTAGTAGATGGCCTCCTGGCCTTCCTTCATGCGGGCCTTGTAGTCGGCCAGGCTCACCGTCATGCTGTCGGTGGTGCTGGAGGCAAAGCGCAGCAGCTTGGCCAGGCGTTCGCGGTTGCCGAAGTCTTCGCCCAGGCCTTCCTTGAGCACGGCGCCGAACTCGGCGTAGAACTTGCCGAACTTGGCCTTGTCTTCATCGCTCTCGCCTTCTTTTTCCTGGCGGGCCAGGTCTTCGAGCATGGACAGAACACGCTTGGTGCTGCCTTCGCGGATGGCCTTCACGTCGCGGCTTTCCTGCAGCAGCTCGCGGCTCACGTTCAGCGGCAGGTCGGCCGAGTCGATCACGCCCTTGACGAAGCGCAGGTAGCTGGGCAGCAGCGCCTCGGCATCGTCCATGATGAACACGCGCTTGACGTAGAGCTTGACGCCCGAGCCGCGCTCGCGGTTCCACAGGTCCATGGGCGCCTTGGCCGGGATGAACAGCAGCTGCGTGTACTCGGTGCTGCCTTCCACGCGGTTGTGGCTCCAGGCCAGCGGCGCCTCGAAGTCGTGCGAGATGGTCTTGTAGAACTCGATGTACTGCTCGGGCGTGATGTCCTTCTTGGGCCGGGTCCACAGGGCGCTGGCCTTGTTCACCGCTTCCCATTCGCCCGTCTTGACCATGCCGCCGGGCTGGTCGTTCTCGCCTTCTTTCCACTCTTCCTTTTCCATGAGGATGGGCAAGGAGATGTGATCCGAATACTTGCCGATGACGGACTTGAGCTTCCAGGCGTTGAGGTATTCGCCCGCGTCTTCACGCAGGTGCAGGATCACGCTGGTTCCACGCACAGGCACTGAGATGTCTTCCACCTCGAAGTCGCCGGCGCCGGTGCTGGTCCAGCGCACGCCCTGGTCGGCAGGAAGGCCGGCGCGGCGCGACTCCACCACGATCTTGTCAGCCACGATGAAGCCGGAATAAAAGCCCACGCCGAACTGGCCGATGAGCTGTGCATCTGCCTTCTGGTCGCCGGTGAGGCGACTCATGAAGTCCTTGGTGCCGCTCTTGGCAATGGTGCCCAGGTGGTCGATGGCCTCCTGGCGCGACATGCCGATGCCGTTATCGCGAATGGTGAGCGTACGGTCGGCCTCGTCGAAGGACACATGCACCGACAGCTCGGGCTGGTCTTCGTACAGCGCGCTGTCGTTGATGGCTTCGAAGCGAAGCTTGTCGCAGGCGTCGGACGCATTCGAGATCAGCTCGCGCAGGAAGATTTCCTTGTTCGAGTAGAGCGAGTGCGTGACGAGGTGCAGAAGTTGGGCGACTTCGGCCTGGAAGGGGAGTTTGCTGGGTGTTGCGCTGGTCATGTCTTCTTGAAAACTGCTGGTGTGAATGCGGCGCAGCTCGGGCAAGCCGCGCGCTGTGCCACCAAATTGGTGGCAGGCGCGATATTTTCAACCGTTTTCAAGACGCCCCGGTGCCAGGCCAGGGCTCAGGGGGCTCAACTGCCCGACTTCGTGGGCATGGGCGCGGTCGAGCTGCCGATGCCTTCCGAACCGGCGCCGCCGTGCGCGCGTGCCGCAGCCATGGCGCCCTGGTCGGCGTCGGAGCTGCTGGTGTTGGGGTTAGTCGGCGCCGCCACGGTAGAACTGCCAGTGCCTTCGGAGCCCGCGCCGCCGTGCGCGCGTGCCGCGGCCAGCGCGCCCTGCTGCACCTCGGGCTTTTCAGGGGAGTTCATGGTGAGCGGACGGTAGTCTCCGCCGTCGCTGTTCTGTTGGGCCAGCGCGCTGACGCCGCCCAAGGCTGCAAAGCTGCCAAGCAGGCCAATGGCTGCAAGTCGAATCGAAGTACGCATGGTGGGTCTCCTCTCGAGTGGGACATAAAGTCGGGTTTGGAATCCAGAACCCGCGCCAGCACGCCGCCGGCGCGCGAACGGTGGGTTCTGTGGCCACTCTAGGCACCCAGACTGAGGCGACGATGAGCGAAAAATGAGTTGAGCGTGAGCAAGCGGCGCCTGCTGTCAGCGGCTGTCAGCCAAGGGCCCATCCACCGACCGGTGCACCGCCCAGGCGCACCTGCGCCGCCAGCCCCGGGCCGTCTTCGCGGTTGCGCAGCTCGATGTGAAGCCCATGCCGCAGGCCCACACTCTGGGCAATGGCCAGGCCCAGCCCGCTGCCGCCCGCCGGCGCACCGGGCACCCGAAAGAACCGGTCGAACACGCGGCCCACGAGCTCGCCGGGAATGCCCGGGCCGCCGTCCAGCACCTCCACCACCACGGGTTGGCCGGGCACGCCATGCAACAGGCGCACGTCGACCACGCTGCCCTCGGGCGCATAGCGGATGGCGTTGTCGATGAGGTTGTCGAATATGCTGCGCAGCTCCGCCGCGGGCACCGGCACCCGCACGCCTGCCGGCCCTTCGAAGCCGACGTCGATGCGGCGCCGGTCGGCCAGCGGCATGAGCTGGCCCACGCTCTCGCGCAGCACCGCAGCCAGGTCGGTGTCGGCGCCCTCGGGCATTGCCGCCGCATTGCCCAAGGAAGGCGTGTCTTCGCGCGAGAGGCGCAGCAGTTGTTCGGTGAGATGGGCGGCGCGTGTCACGCCGGCTTCGAGCTGTTCGAATCGTTGCGCCGCTTCGCCCGGTGGAATCAGGCCTCGCAGGTTTTCCACTTGCAGGCCGATGGCGGTGATGGGGGTGCGCAGTTCGTGCGCCGCGTCCTGCACGAAGCGGCGCTGCGTGGCCAGTGCGCCGCGCAGGCGCGCCAGCAGGCTGTTGAAGGCAACCACCAGCGGGCCGATTTCTTCAGGTACGCGGGCCACCGGCAACCCGGCCGGGTTGCGCTCGTCCTGCGCCGCGACCTCGCGCGCCACGACGCGCAGCGAACGCGAGCCCGCCGCCACGATCAGCCACAGGACCAGCAGCGACACCGGCAGCAGCAGCACGATGGGCAGGCTTTCGAGCAGCGCGCGATGCGTTGCGCGCTGCTGGCGGAAGGACGCGCTTTGCACCACCTGCACCCGTGGCCTGGGCTCGGCCGACTGCTGCTGCGCGTCATCGCCAGGCACGGTGTACACGCGCCACCTTGCATCGCCGTCGGTGCGCCACTCCACGGTGGAGAAGCCGGCCTCTTCCTGCAGCGGCAAGCCCAGCGCGGGCCAGGAACTGGCCAGCAGCATGCTGCCGTCCGCGCTCCAGATCTGCACGACGAAAGCACCGGTGGCCAGCGCCTTCTGGCCGGCCAGCGGCTGCAGCTTGCGCGACCGCGACCCGCCCGCGTAGGAGTCGGCCACCAGTCGCATCTGCTCGTCCATGAAGATGCCGATGATCCGGCCGTAGGCCTGGTAGGAAAACAGCGCAGTGAGCGCCATGGCCGCCAGGTGCAAGGCCACCAGCCACCACCACAGCTGTCGGCGCAGCGAGTGCGCCTTCCTTGTGGCGCTCATGCCGACATCACGCGCCATCCCAGGCCTCGCACGTTGCGGATGGCATCGGGGCCCAACTTTCGGCGCATGCCGTGGATGAGCACGTCGATGGCATTGCTGGTCACCTCCTCGCCCCAGCCGTAGATGCGGTTCTCGATCTGCTCGCGCGAGAGGATGGCGCCGGGCCGCTCCAGCAGCGCGTGCAGCAGGGCGAATTCGCGCGCGGTGAGCGCCTCGCGCCGTCCGTCCACGAACACCTCGCGCGTGCCCAGGTCGAGTTGCAGGCTGGCGGTGCCGATCATCGATTGCGCGCTGCCATCGCGCCGGCGCACCACCGCACGCATGCGCGCGAGCAATTCGCGAAACTCGAAGGGCTTGCGCAGGTAGTCGTCGGCGCCCAGGTCCAGGCCCTGGATGCGATCGTCCACGCCGCCGCGCGCGGTGAGCACGATGACGGGCGTGGTGTCCCCGCTCTGGCGTGCACGGCGCAGCACCTCGGTGCCGTCCTGCACGGGCAGGCCCAGGTCGAGCAGCACGCAGGTGTAGTCGCCGTCGGCCAGCGCGCTCTGGGCCAGCGGCCCGGTGCGAACCCAGTCGGCTGACCAGCCCGCGCCCTCGAGCGCCTGCACTAGGCTGCGGCCAATCATCTCGTCGTCTTCTGCCACCAGCACGCGCATCGGTTCTGTCCTTGCCAGATTGGAGGCCCCATGGTCATACGCGGCCGTCGCGCCAGCCTAGCGGGGCATTCTTAGCCCACGATGAGATAGCAGGTTTTCTCTTCGGCTCTTCAGAAGCGCTCGTTCGGCGCCAGGTAGCGCCACTGGCCTTGCGGCAGGTGGCCCAGCATCACGCGCCCGATGCGGATGCGCTTGAGTCCGACCACTTTCAGGCCCACAAGTTCGCACATGCGGCGGATCTGGCGCTTCTTGCCTTCGGTGAGCACGAAGCGCAGTTGCTCGGGGTTCTGCCAGCTCACCTGCGCGCGCTTGAGCAGCTGCCCGTCCAGGCTCAGGCCATGGCGCAGCCGCGCCAGCTGCTCGGGCGGGAATGCCGCCTGCGGGTTGGTGCTGACGTCGCCGTAGGCCACGCGCACGAGGTATTCCTTCTCGACCTCGGAGTCTTCTCCGATGAGCTGGCGCGCCACGCGGCCATCCTGCGTGAGCACCAGCAGACCGACCGAGTCGATGTCCAGCCGCCCGGCCGGCGCCAGCCCGCGCAACTGCCCGGGCGAAAAACGCATGTTGCTGCCGTCGCCCTTCCAGTGGCTGCGTAGGCCGATCAGGCTCACGGCGGGCTCGTGGCCGTCCTCGGCCTGGCCGCTCACGTAGCCCACCGGCTTGTGCAGGAGGATGGTGACCTGCTGCGCCTGCTGGCCACGCGCCTTAGGATCGACCTCGATGCGGTCGGACGGCAACACCTTCACACCCATGGCCGCCGGCTCGCCGTTGACGCGGACCCAGCCGCGCTCGATCCACTCGTCAGCCTCGCGGCGCGAGCACAGGCCCAGTTCGGCCATGCGTTTGTTGAGTCGGACGGGGTCGGTAGGGGTGTCGGGCATGGCCCGATTTTCGCGCAAGGCCGGAACTGGCCGTGCGCTCAAGCGCGGGGCGCGTGCGGGAGCACCCGTGGCTAGGCGGCCACGGCCGACTCGCGCCAGAAGAACGCGATGCCTTCGCGCGCGCAAAGGGCCCGTGCTTCCAGCTCCGAAAGTTCACTGACCGTGACGCCCCCTTCCAGGTCGGCGCGAGTGTGCGAATGCATCATCTCGGCAGCGGTGTGCGAGACGGGGCGGCTTGGCAGGACCGGCTTCGACGGCACTGGCTCACGTTGGCGGGTCTGGAAGAAATTGCGCATGACGGGTTCTGGATTCGTAAGGTCGTTCAGTGGGTCCGAGCGATTGCGCTGCGACTCATCCAGGCCGAGATACGGCCTGCAAGCACCTTCAAGGACTTGGGCTTCTTGCCAGCGCGGCGCTTGGCCACGCACTCGAGGGCCTGCGCCACTCGCAATGCGGTTTCGTCGCCGGCATGCCCTCTGGCTTTCCACTTGGCGCTGAGCAGGTGAATCTCACGGGCCGTGAGCCGCTGCACGGGCGGGCCCTCGTCCATCAGGGACCGGCTGCTCGATGCAGGCGCACAGGCAGCGTTTTCGCCACCGTGGGCGCAACGCGCGAGAAAAGCAGGAAACAAGCCTTGTGTGCTGGTGAACATGTAAGCCGATAGTACCCAGCACAGACCCGCTCACCACTAGTCCAAACGGACTGGCCTTGTGAAAAGGGGGCCCGCCGCGCCAACTTGTTGGCACTACTGCTACTGGCCGGAACTACGCCGCCCGCTTCACCACCGCGGGCTGGTCGGACGCCGCGAGCACGCCGATGAAAGTCGAAGCCTTGTCGACGAGCACCCGCACGACCTCCTCGGTCTCCGCGAGCGTGCCTGCCACGCGAACCTGCAGCTTCATGACGTGCTGTGCCGCGTAGGCGTAGTCGACGTGGAGGACGTCGACGCCCCGCGCCGCATAGAGGCCGAGGATGCGGCACAGCAAGCCTGAGTCGCGCTCGACGAGATACACCTGCTCGAGGTTGGGAGCAGATCGGGGAAGGTCCAGAGGGGTCATGACTTCAATCCAGTAGTGGGCAACGGCCAGCCAGAACGGGCTGGCAACGCAGATGCGCGTGGATCGAAGACAGGAGGCGAAGAAGAAGCCGCCAGAAGCGTCGACCCGGCTGACCGGGACGACGCGCACGTACCCGGTCAGCGGGGAATTCGAATAATCACCAGGGGCGACGTGCGGGAAGGCATGTGGCGCAGTCTAGCAGCGGTTGGCCTAGCTGGCACTTCGGCGGTAGAACGCCAGTGAGCCGGCCAGGGCCAGCAAAGCGGCGCCGCACGATCGATCCAGCCAAAGGACGGCTCGCCGGCGCAGCAGCCGAACGGCGCGCGCGCCGACAACCGCATAGCCGAGCATCACCGCGAAATCCAACCCCGCGAACACCAGCCCGATCACGACGTACTGGGGCCATTGCGCAGCGGCCGGATCGATGAACTGCGGCAGCAATGCCGAACAGAACAGATAGCCTTTGGGATTGGTGACCGCGACCAGTAAGGACTTGGCAAAAACACGCCGCGCCCCAGCGTCGCCGCCGCCCTCTGACGACGATTGCGACAGGTCGAGCGCGCCGCTCGAGCGCAACAGCCTGATGCCGATCCATGCAAGGTAGGCCGCGCCCAACCATTTGACGACGGAGAACCAGAACTCCGATGCGGCCAGCAATGCCCCCAGGCCCAGCGCGACGGCACCGACCAGCACGAAATCCGAAACGACTGCGCCGAACATTCCAGGAAGCGACCTGCGCACGCCCAAGCGCGACCCGTTGGCCAGCGCGAGCAATACGGTCGGCCCTGGTGTTGCGATGGCGACCAAGGCAACCAACGCAAAGATCGCGAGAGTGCTGATGTTCATGGTGGGTGCGAACAATAGCGCCTTCGGCTGTGCGTGGCGATGCCTCTAGACAACCAGCCGATAACCCACTGCCGTCTCCGTCAGCAAATGCCGCGGCTGTGCCGGATCGGCCTCCAGCTTTTGCCGCAGGTGCCCCATGTAGATGCGCAGGTAGTGGCTCTGGTCGGAGTGCGCGGGGCCCCACACCTCGCGCAGCAGCTGGCGCTGGGTGAGCACGCGCCCCGCGTTGTTCACCAGCACCAGCAGCAGGCGGTATTCGGTGGGCGTCAGGTGCGTCTCGGCGCCGGCGCGCCGCACCAGGCGCGCCGCGCGGTCGACCTCCACATCGCCGAAGCGGAACGTTGACGACGATGCGCTGTCTTCGCTGCCCGCCGCCGCGCGCGGCCGGCGCAGGTTGGCGCGCACGCGAGCCAGCAGCTCGCCGGTGCCGAAAGGCTTGGTGAGGTAGTCGTCGGCGCCAGCATCCAGCGCGGCGATCTTGTCGGCCTCCTGCGCGCGGGCCGACAGCACGATGATGGGCACGGTGGACCAGCCGCGCACGTCGCGAATCAGGCTCACGCCATCGCCGTCGGGCAGGCCCAGGTCCAGCACGATGAGGTCGGGCTGGCGCGTACCCGCCGCGGCAAGGCCATCGCGCAGCGTGGCCATCTCGTGCACCTGCCAGCCCTCGTCTTCCAGCGCGGCGCGCACGAAGCGGCGGATCTGCGGCTCGTCTTCGATGACGACGGCGGTGGGTTGCGGGTTGCTCATGCGGGGGATGCGGGTTCAGCGCCTTCGTCGGGCGGCAGCGGCGGTTCGGGGGGCGGCGCACGCCGCGGCAGGGTGACGGTGAATTCTGCACCGCCGCCATCGGCCGCATCGACACTCGCCGCCTGGAGGTCTCCGCCGTGTGCCGCCACGATGGCCTTGCAGATGGCCAGCCCAAGGCCCACGCCAGGCGTGGCCGATTCGGCCTGCCCGCGCGTGAACTTGTCGAACAGCTGGTGCTCTCGCCCCTTCAGCCGCACCGGCAGGCCCGGGCCGTGATCCCGCACCGCGAGCACCAGCGCGCCGTCCGTGGCCTGGGCCGACACGACGATGGGCGGCGCGCCGTACTTGGCCGCGTTTTCCAGCAGGTTGACCAGCACGCGCTCGATGAGCACCGCGTCGAATTCCACCAGCGGCAGGTCGGCCGGCAGCCGGGTCTGCACCGCCAGGCCGCCCAGCGCGGTGCGCGCCGCACGGATGGCAGCGCCCACCGTTTCTTCCACGCTCTGCCACTCGCGCCGCAGGTTCACCGCGCCTGCGGCCGCGCCGCTTTCCAGCCGCGCCATGTCCAGCAGGTTGCCCACCAGCGCGTTGAGCTCGTGCGCCTGCGCCACGATGGCCCGCGCCGCCTGGGCCTGTGGGCCTTCGGGCAATTCGCGAAGACTCTCCGCCAAGGCGATGAGCGCCGTGAGCGGCGTGCGCACGTCGTGCGAAATGGCGCCCAGCAGCGCGTTGCGAAGGCGCTCCGATTCGATCTCCACCACCGCCCGCTGGGCGACCTGGACGTAGTGCACCCGCTCCAGCGCAATGGCGATCTGGCGCGCCAGCGTGTCCAGTTGCTGCGACTGCTCCGGAATGTGCAGCCAGCGCGGATGCGTCGGCTGCAGCGCCAGCACGCCGCGCACCCGCATCGGCGCCTTCAGCGGCACGTAGTGCCAGCTCTGCGCCGACAAGGTGGCCGTGGCCAGGCCGGCCGGCTGGCCGTGGCGAAAGGCCCAATCTGCCACGCCGGCATCGAAGCCGGCGGGCGCCGTGGCGGGCAGCAGCAGCCGGTCGCCTTCGTCGGTGGGCAACACCAGCGCGGCGCCGCCAAAGTGCCCCTGCACCGCCGCCGCGCCCAGGCTCACCACCTGCTCGGCCTGCAGCGCGGCCGACAGCTCGCGCGTCAACTCGAACAGCGAGCGCGCGCGCCGCTCGCGGCTGGCCGACACGCCGGCCGCAAAGCGCAGGCCGGCCATGAGCTGGCCGACGACCAAGCCCACCGCACTCATCACCGCGAAGGTAAGCAGGTACTGCCAGTCGCTCACGCTGAAAGACAGGCGCGGGTCGACAAAGAAGAAATCGAAGGCCGCCACGTTGAGCAGCGCGCCAAAGGCCGCCGGACCGCGCCCGAAGCGCAGCGCCACGCCCACCACGCCCAGCAGGTAGAGCATGACGATGTTGGCGCCCTCCAGCACATGCACGAGCGGCGTGACCAGCAAGGTGATGAGCACGCTGGCCGCTGCTGCCCAGGCATAGCCCGGCCAGCGGGAGCGCGGCGCCGCGGCGATGTCCTCCTCGCCGGGCGTGCCCAGCAGCGCGCGTGGCAGGCGGCGCGCACTGCCCGCCGTGGCTGCGCTGACGATGTCCAGCGAGGGCGACAGGCGCGCCAGTTGCTGCGCCATGTGGCCTGCTGCGCCAAACCACCACCAGCGGTGCCAGCCCTGCCGCTCGCGCGCACGGCCCAGCACCACGGTGGCGCAGTTCAGCCGCTGCGCCTGCGTGGCGAGGGCCGGTGCGACCAGGTCGCCGGTCAGCACGCTGGTCGATGCACCCAGCTCTTCAGCCAGCGCCAGCACGGCCAGCACGCGGTCGCGCTCGGCAGCGCCCAGGCGCTGTAGCTGCGGCGTCTCGACATAGGCCGCGTGCCAGTCCACGCTGAGCTGCCCGGCCAGGCGCGCAGCGGTGCGTACCGTCTGCGCAGCAGCGTCGGGGTCCGGGCCGACGCAAGCGAGGATCGCGCCCGAGGTGTTCCACGCCGCCATCGGCTCGCCGGCGGCGCCGCCCCGGCTGCTGGACTGCTCCACGCGCCAGCCGCGCACGTCGTCTTCCACATGCTCGGCGGTGCGGCGCAGTGCAATTTCGCGCAGCGCAATGAGGTTGCCCTTGCGAAAGAAGTTCTGCGCGGCCTGCTGCGCCTGTTGCGGCAGGTAGACCTTGCCGGCCGCCAGCCGCGCGGTGAGCTCGTCGGGCGTGGCATCGACCAGCACCACCTCCTCGGCTTCATCGAGCACCGCGTCGGGCACCGTTTCGTGAACCCGCACGCCGGTAATGGCGCCCACCGTGCCGTTGAGGCTTTCGAGGTGCTGCACGTTCAGCGCGGTCCACACCTCGACGCCGGCGGCGCGCAGCTCGTCGATGTCCTGCCAGCGCTTGGCGTGGCGCGAGCCGGGGGCGTTCGAATGCGCCAGCTCGTCCACCAGGATGACCTCTGGCCGGCGCGTCAGCGCTGCGTCGAGGTCGAACTCGTACAGCGTCCGCCCCCGATAGGGTATGGCCCGGCGCGACAGTTGCTCCAGGCCCGCAACCAGCGCGGAGGTATCGGCTCGTCCGTGCGTCTCGGCCACGCCAATGACGATGTCGCGGCCTGCCTGCCGCTCGCGCTGCGCTGCGCTGAGCATCGCCCAGGTCTTGCCGACGCCTGCGTTGGCTCCGAAGTAGATGCGCAGCTTGCCCCGCCGGGCACGGTCCTGCTGCTCGCGCAACTGGGCAAGCAGCTCGTCGGGGTCCGGTCGCGCGAGTTCGGGCATGGGCCTGGCGAGGTTAAAGCAAAGGCGGTCCGTTCAAGGCGAGATTGAGTTCCAGCACGTTGACGCGCGGCTCGCCCAGAAAGCCCAGCCAACGGCCTTCGGTGTGCTGCGCGATCAACGCTTCCAGCGCCTCGGGCGGCATGTTGCGTGCCTTGGCCACGCGTGGCACCTGCCAGCGCGCGGCTTCGGGCGAGATGTGCGGATCGAGCCCGCTGCCCGAGGCCGTGACCAGGTCGATGGGCACCGGCACGTCGCGCTGCTGCGGATTGGCCTCGCGCAGCGCCTTGACGCGCTCGGCCACTGCATCGCGCAACGCGGGGTTCAGCGGCCCGAGGTTGGAGCCGCCCGAGGCCAGGCCGTTGTAGGGCGACTCGCCGGTGGCCGAGGGCCTGCCCCAGAAGTTCTTCGGGTCGGCATACGCCTGACCGATCAGCGCGGAACCCACGGGCCTGCCGTCGGCCCCCGGCACCACGCTGCCGTTGGCCTGGTGCGCAAACGCCGCCTGCGCAATGCCGGTGACGGCCAGCGGATACGCGATGCCGATGACGAGGCTCAATGCAATGAACAGCACGAGCGCGGGACGAAGGATGTTCTTCATGTTGGTGGTTCCTCTACGCCAGGCCGGCCGCCGCCAGCAGCATGTCGATGACCTTGATGCCCACGAAAGGCACCAGCAGGCCGCCCAGGCCGTAGATGGCCAGGTTGCGCCGCAGCAGCGCGGCCGCGCCCACGGGCCGATAGCGCACGCCCTTGAGCGCCAGCGGAATGAGCGCCACGATGATCAGCGCGTTGAAGATCACCGCCGACAGGATGGCCGACGACGGGCTGGCCAGGCGCATCACGTTCAGCGCCGACAGCTGCGGATAGGTCGACACGAAGATCGCCGGGATGATGGCGAAGTACTTCGCCACGTCGTTGGCAATGGAGAAGGTGGTGAGCGAGCCGCGCGTCATGAGCAGCGCCTTGCCGGTCTCCACCACTTCCAGCAGCTTGGTGGGATTGGAATCCAGGTCCACCATGTTGCCGGCCTCCTTGGCGGCCTGCGTGCCGCTGCCCATGGCCACCGCCACGTCGGCCTGGGCCAGCGCGGGCGCGTCGTTGGTGCCGTCGCCGGTCATGGCCACCAGGCGGCCCTGCGACTGGTACTTGCGGATGAGGGCCAGCTTGTCCTCGGGCGTGGCCTCGGCCAGGAAGTCGTCCACGCCGGCCTCGGCCGCAATGGCGGCGGCCGTGAGCTGGTTGTCGCCGGTGATCATCACCGTGCGGATGCCCATGCGGCGCAGTTGCGCAAAGCGCTCGCCGATGCCGGCCTTCACGATGTCCTTGAGCTCCACCAGGCCCAGCACGCGCGCACCCTGCGCCACGGCCAGCGGCGTGCTGCCGCGGCGGGCGATGTCTTCTGCCGTGCGCAGCAGCTCGGGCGGCAGCGTGCCGCGCTGCGACTCGACATGGCGGCGCACGGCGTCCACCGCGCCCTTGCGCAGCATCACCGGGCCGGCCTCGTGCGTGTCAGTTGTATTGGGGCCTGCGGGCAGATCGGCGCCGCTCATGCGAGTCTGCGCGGTAAAGGGCACGAAGTGCGCATCGGCCACGGGAGACGTGTCGATGCCCTCTTGCCGCGCCAGCTCCACGATGCTGCGGCCCTCTGGCGTTTCGTCGGCCAGCGATGCAAGCAGCGCGGCGCGCGCCAGCCGTGCACGCGACACGCCCGGCGCCGTGAACCACGCGCTGGCCTGGCGATTGCCGTGGGTGATGGTGCCGGTCTTGTCCAGCAGCAGCACGTCGATGTCGCCCGCGGCCTCGACCGCGCGGCCGGAGGTGGCAATGACGTTGGCCTGCATCATGCGGCTCATGCCCGCCACGCCCACGGCCGAGAGCAGCCCGCCGATGGTGGTGGGGATCAGGCACACCAGCAGCGCCACCAGGGCGGTAAGCGAAACCACGGTGCCAGCGCCTGCCGCCTCCACGCTAAAGATGGAAAAAGGCAGCAGCGTCACGGTCACCACCAGGAACACGATGGTCAGCGCCACCAGAAGGATGGTCAGCGCCACTTCGTTGGGCGTCTTCTGGCGCTTGGCGCCTTCCACCATACCGATCATGCGGTCGAGAAAAGACTCGCCCGGGTTCACCGCGATGCGCACCACCAGCCAGTCGGACAGCACGCGAGTGCCGCCGGTGACGGCCGAGAAGTCGCCGCCCGATTCGCGCACCACGGGTGCCGATTCGCCGGTGATGGCGCTCTCGTCCACCGAGGCCACGCCTTCGATCACCTCGCCATCGAGCGGCACGAAGTCGCCGGCTTCCACGAGCACCACGTCGCCCTTGCGCAGCTCCATCGCCCTTGCAGGAGAGAAGGGGGCCCCCAGGCTTGCCACTTCGTGTGCTTCGCCACCCCCCGAGGGGGCTGCTTCGCCTTGGGGCGGCCCGGCGACGAAGCGCGCCCCATGCCTGGGCTGCTCAAGCTTCTTGGCCCACGTGTCCTTGCGCATGCCGCGCAGCGTGGCAGCTTGCGCCTTGCTGCGGCCTTCGGCCAGCGCCTCGGCGAAGTTGGCGAAGAGCACCGTGAACCACAGCCACAGCGCCACCGCGCCGATGAAGCTGCCCGGCAAGGCGTTGTCGCCCGGATAGCGCAGCGAATGCGCCCACAGCACCGTGGTCATGATCGAGCCGACGTACACCACGAACATCACCGGGTTGCGCCATTGCACGGCCGGGCTCAGCTTGGCAAACGATGCGCGCAGCGCGGGCAGCAGCAGGGCCGTGTCGAACAGCGACAGGCTCCTGTTCTTGTTGCTGGATGACATGGCTTACTGGCCTCCAAAAAGCATGAGGTGTTCCACCACCGGCCCCAGGGCCAGCGCCGGAACGTAGTTGAGCAAGCCCACCAGCAGCACGGTGCCGATCAGCAGCACGACGAACAGCGGCCCGTGCGTGGGCATGGTGCCGGCGCTTTCCGGCAGGCGCTTCTTGGCGGCGAGTGCGCCGGCCACGGCCAGCACTGGCAGGATCACGCCGAAGCGGCCGAACCACATGGCTACCGCCAGCAGCGCGTTGTAAAAGGGCGTGTTGGCCGACAGTCCCGCGAAGGCGCTGCCGTTGTTGTTGGCGGCCGAGGTCAGCGCATACAGGATCTCGGAAAAGCCGTGCGCGCCCGGGTTGGCAATGCCCGCCTTGCCCTGCGCGGCCACCACCGCCACGGCCGTGCCCACCAGCACCAGGATGGGCGTGACCAGGATCGCAATGGACATGAGCTTCATCTCATGCACCTCGATCTTCTTGCCCAGGTACTCGGGCGTGCGGCCGATCATGAGGCCGGCGATGAACACCGCCAGGATGGCGAAGACCAGCATGCCGTACAGGCCGGTGCCCACGCCGCCGAACACCACCTCGCCCAGTTGCATGAGCACCATCGGCACCATGCCGCCCAGCGGCGTGAACGAGTCGTGCATGGCGTTGACGGCGCCGCACGATGCGGCGGTGGTCACGGCGGCGAACAGGGCCGAGGCGTCGATGCCGAAGCGCACTTCCTTGCCTTCCATGCCGACCGCCGAAGGGTCCACCCCCAGCGACGCGAGCGCAGGGTTGCCAGCATGCTCGGCCGCGATCACGGCCACCACCGCCAGCACGAACATCACCGTCATGGCCGCCAGGATCGCCCAGCCCTGGCGCAGGTCGCCCACCACGCGGCCGAAGGCAAGGCACAGCGCCGCCGGAATGATGAAGATGGCCAGCATCTGCACCAGGTTGGCCAGCGCCGTGGGGTTCTCGAACGGATGCGCCGAGTTGGCGTTGAAGAAGCCGCCGCCGTTGGTGCCCAGCATCTTGATCGCCTCCTGCGAAGCGACCGGCCCCATCGCGAGGGTCTGGTTCGCGCCTTCCAGCGTGTGCAGCTGCAGGTTGGGCGAGAAGTTCTGGATCACGCCCTGGCTCACGAAGAACAGCGCCACCACGATGGACAGCGGCAGCAGCAGCCACAGCGTGATGCGCGTCACGTCGACCCAGAAGTTGCCGACCTGCCCGCGCTCCTCTCCCATGGTGCCGATGTCATTGCCGCGCGACGCAAAGCCGCGCGCCAGCGCAAAGGCCACCGCGATGCCGGTGGCGGCCGAGAGGAAGTTCTGCCCCGCCAGCCCCAGCATCTGGGTGAGATGGCTCATGGTCGTCTCGCCTGCGTAGCCCTGCCAGTTGGTGTTGGTGACGAAGCTCACGGCCGTGTTGAAGGCCGAGTCGGGCGACACGGCGCCCTGCCCCGCCGCATTGAACGGCAGCCAGCCCTGCAGGCGCTGCAGCGCATACACGAACAGGGCACCGACGGCATTGAAGGCCACCAGCGCCAGCGCGTAGCTGCGCCAGTGCATCGAATCTGGCTCGCGCACGCCGGCAAGGCGCAGCAGGGGCGACTCGACGCGCCGCATCCAGGGCGCAACCCGCCCCTCGCACAACGCGGCCAGCGCCTTGCCCAGCGGCCAGGCCAGCAGGCCCAGCACCACCAGGAAGACCGCCAGCAGCGTCCACGCCGAAGAAGTCATGTCAGAACTCCTCGGCGCAAATGAGCGCGAACACCAGGTAAGCCAGCAGCAGCACGGCAATCAGGCCGCCCAGCCCGTAGAGGACTTCGATGCCGATCATGAGCGGCCTCCTTTCTTCTGGCGCACCAGCCGCACCAGGCCGTCCACGCCCCCGATCAACGCCACCCAGAACACGGCCAGGGCGGCGATCCACACGATGTCCATTTCAAAAACTCCAAGAGCCCAGCAAATGCATGCAGGCAGTGTTCGGCTTCGTGCGTAAAAACAGGGCACAGACCTCGCGCACGGACATAAAGAAAGCGTAAAAATCAGGCTCCAAGAGGAGTCCCCCCTGATGAGATGGAAATGGCTGCGCGTCCTGCTGCTGGCCGTGGCATTGCTTGTGTTGCTGGTGGCCGGCGGCCTGTGGCTGCTGCTGCAGAGCGTCGACCGTGGCGCGGTGATGGCGCGCGCGGTGCAGGAAGTGCAAAGCGCCACCGGCCGTGACTTCGCCGTCGATGGGCCGGTGCACCTGTCGCTCTACCCCAGCCTGGCGCTGGTGGCCGAAGAGGTACGGCTGGGCAACGCGCCATGGGGCACGCGGCCCGACATGGCCCGCATCGGGCAGTTGCGCTTCGACATCGCCCTGGCGCCGCTGTTGGACAGGCGAGTGGAAATCGGCCGCATCGAGGTCAGCGGCGTCGACCTGTTGCTGGAGACCAATGCCGACGGCCTGGGCAACTGGAACTTCCAGCGCCCCGCAGCGGCCGCGCAAGAGCCAGCGCCCACCTCGCACGCGGCCAACCCGATTCGCGTGACCCTGGCGCAATTGGACGCGCAGGACATCAAGCTCGGCTGGCGCAGTGGCCGAAGCGGCCACACCGAGACGATGGACGTGCAGGCGCTGGCACTGGAGCGCCATCCCGACCCCGCACGCTCGCCCAATGCATGGCGCATCTCCATGGACGGCGCCTGGCGCGAACAGAAACTGCATGCCGAGGGCGGCGTGGGTCTTCAGCGCGACGAGCAGACCGGTGCCCGCTCGATCCCCCTGGACCTGGATCTGCGCATGGAAGGCGCCACCGCCAGCGTCGACGGACAGGTGGGGCTGGGCGAAGCGGCCGGGCAGGCGCAACTGAAGGTGGAGGCCGATATCCAGGCCACGCAGGCGCTGGCCCGGATGCTGCGGCTGAAGCTGCCCCTGCCCGTGCCGGCCAAGATCAGCGGCGAGCTGGCCTGGCGCCCGCGCCAGCTGCAGATCGACAACCTCGAGGTCGAGAGCCAGGGCCAGACGGTGGCCGGCGGCATCGTGTGGGACCGCTCCGCAACGCCGCCCGCCCTGCAACTGGCCCTGCATGCCGACAACCTCGACCTGGCAAGGATCTTTCCTGCCCATCGGTCCGGCTCGAGCGCGCCGGACGCCAAGGGCGACGCCAGGGTGTTTCCCGACACGCCCTTTCCACCCGTGAAGCTGCCCGCGCTGGCGATCCAGGCCGACCTGCGTGCCGAGCGCCTGGTGCTGCCCAACGGGCTGGAGCTGGGCGCCGTGCAATTGCGCGGCAGCACCAGCGCAGCGAAGATCGACATCACCCAGCTGGACTTTGGCCTGGCGCGTGGCCGCTTCAACATGACGGGTGGCTGGCAGCAGGTCGAGAGCAGCGCGGCGCCGCGCATCAACATGCAGGTCAAGGCAAACGGCGTGGCGCTGGACGCGGTGCTGGCCCTGATGCGGCGCGAAACCGCCGTCTCCGGCGGGCGCACCGAGCTCGATGCGCGCCTGTCCGCCAGCGGCAATTCGCCGCGCCGCCTGGCCGCTTCGCTCAACGGCGAGGTGCGCGTGCGGGTGGGCGAGGCATCGTCGGCGGGCCGTCGCAGCAGCGGCAGCGGTCCGGGCGAGCTGGTCACTGCCCTGCTGCATGCCCTGACGCCGCTGCGCAGCCCCGACGACGGCTTCAAGCTGCGCTGCGCCGCCGCTCGGCTCCCGGTGAAGGCCGGGCGAATCGAGATCGACCGATCCATTGCCATCGAAGGCGAGCGGGTGGACGTGGTCATGTCCGGCCTGATCGACCTGGCCAGCGAGCGCGTGGACCTGGGCATGCGGCCGACGGTGAAGAAAGGCACCGGAATGGACCCCAGCGCCTTCGCCGGCCTGGTGAAGATCGCCGGGCCGCTGGGCAAGCCGGAGGTCGAGGTGAACATGGCCGGCACGGCACGCGAGGCGGTCAACATCGGTGCGGCCGTGGCCACCGGTGGCGCCACCATCCTGGGCGAACGCCTGCTGGGCAAGGTAAGCGACGCCCACCCTTGCGACTCGGCCTACAGCGGCAGCGCCAAGACCACCGCGGCGCCCGGCACGGCGTCGGCGTCGTCGAGCAAGAGCGGCCCGATGGGCGGACGCTTGCGCGGCCTGTTCGGACGCTGAAGGGCTGTGCGCCCTACTCGGCGTGGATGTCGGCGCGCCTGACCGTGGCGCGCATCTGCGGCAGTTCGGTCTCGATGCGCTCGCGCAGCGCCTTGCCATCGCTCCAGTTGGGCGACAGCCCCACGTCCACCAGTTGCTGGCGCACCTGCGAGTCGGCCATCACGTCGGCCAGGGTCTTCTCGAGTCTTGCCTGTACGGCGGCCGGCAGGCCCGCCGGCGCCACCAGCGCGAACCACGAGCCCATCTCGAAACCCGGATAGCCGCTCTCGGCCACCGTCGGCACCTGCGGCAGCAGCGCCAGGCGCTTCGGGGTGAGCGCCGCGATGGGCTGGATCTTGCCGGCCTTGATGAAGGGCGCGGTGGCCACCACCGTGTCCACCGCCACCGGCACCTGTCCGCCCATGAGCGCGGTCATGCTGAACGAGCTGCCGCTGTAGGGCACGTGCAGCATCTGGAGGCTCGCAGCGGACTTGAGCATTTCGGCGCCGAAGTACACGGTCGAGCCCACGCCGAAGGAGCCGTAGGAATACTTGCCCGGCGCGGCCTGTACCTCGGCCACGAAGTCCTTCAGCGTGCGGGCCGACACCAGCCGGGGGTTGACCACCAGCACCAGGCCCATGTCGGCCACCGAACCCAGCAGCGCGTAGCTGCGCAGCGGGTCGTAGGGCAGCGTTTCGCGCAGCGACGGGTTGAGGGTGAAGGTGGTGTTGGAGGTCAGCAGCAGCGTGTAGCCGTCGGCCGGCG
Organism: Pseudomonadota bacterium; assembly: GCA_018241225.1. Lineage (GTDB taxonomy): Bacteria > Pseudomonadota > Gammaproteobacteria > Burkholderiales > Burkholderiaceae_C > Variovorax. The sequence goes on along the minus strand of JAFEEG010000044.1, from coordinate 6,766 downwards.
ACTTGGCGACCAGGCCCGCACCCAGGATGGTGCCGGCACCCGCACGGTTTTCCACCACCATGGGTTGGCCCATCGCCTGCCCCATGGCCGAGGCCAGAACCCGGCCGAGGATGTCGGTCGCTCCGCCCGGCGGGAAGGGCACCACCAGCTTGATGGGGTGGTCGGGATATGCACCCTGCGCGAATGCCAGCGGCATGGCGCACAGCATCACGCCGGCCACGAGGCTACGCAGGAAGCGGGAGCGGGTCTGGGCCATGGCAGGAACTCCTTCTTGACGGGAGCACACACGGTTTGGCAACAAATGAAACCTCAGAATATCGACGCCAACGCGTTCTTACAATCGCCGAAGTGTTCTCCAGGAGCCCGCAGCTCTTTCCATACAGCATGGCCATGCAAGAAACAGGCGCCATCGGCGCCGCTCCCGCAACCCCGACCATCGAAGGCTGCGACGTATTCGTCATTGGCGGCGGCCCCGCCGGCTCCACCATTGCCGCGCTGCTGGCCCAGCAGGGCCGCGACGTGGTGCTGGTCGACAAGGAGCATCACCCGCGCTTTCACATCGGCGAGTCGCTCCTGCCGGCCAACGTGGAGCTGTTTCGCAAGCTGGGCGTGTACGAGCAGGTCGATGCCATCGGCATGAAGAAGTGGGGCATCGAGTTCGTCTCCATCGAGCACGACTACCAGAGCTACGTCGAGTTCGCCGATGCCTGGGACAAGAGCATGCCCTCGGCCTGGCAGGTGCGCCGCTCCGAGCTTGACGAGGTGCTGTTTCGCAATGCCGCCACGCGCGGGGCGCGCACGCTCGAAGGCTGCAAGGTGCACGACGTGCAGTTCGAAGACAACGGCGCCATCGTGCAGGCCCAGCTCGATGACGGCAGCCGCCGCACCTGGCACGCCCGCTTCGTGGTGGACGCCAGCGGCCGCGACACCTTCCTGGCCAACAAGTTCAAGAGCAAGAACAAGAACCCCGACCACAACAGCACCGCCCTGTTCGGCCACTTCCGCAACGTGCGCCGGCTCGAAGGCAAGCGCGAGGGCAACATCAGCATCTGCTGGTTCCCGCACGGCTGGTTCTGGTTCATTCCCCTGGCCGACGGCACCACCAGCGTGGGCGCGGTGTGCTGGCCCTACTACCTCAAGGCGCGCGACAAGCCCATCAAGGACTACTTCTTCGACACCCTGGCGCTGTGCCCCGAGCTGTTCGACCGGCTCAAGGACGCCGAACTGATCGACGATCGCATTCACGCCACCGGCAACTTCTCGTACAACGGCAGCCACGCCACGGGCGATCGCTACCTGATGCTGGGCGATGCCTTTGCCTTTGTCGACCCGATGTTCTCCTCGGGCGTGTACCTGGCCATGCACAGCGCCTTCGACGGCGCCGAACTGGTGGCCACCGCGCTGGACGCGCCACAGGCCCTGGCGCGCATGCGAACCGACTTCGAGGCCATGATGCGCGAAGGCCCGCGCGAGTATTCGTGGTTCATCTACCGCTCCACCAATCCCACCATCCGCGACATGTTCATGCACCCGAACAATTTCCTGCGGGTGAAGGAGGCGCTGATGTCCCTGCTGGCCGGTGACATCTTCGGCAAGACGCCCATGTGGTGGGGCCTGCGGCGCTTCAAGATCCTGTACTACGTGATTGCCGTGACGCACCCGCTGCGCAGCTGGCGCGGCTGGAACAAGCACCGATTCAATGTGCGCGACATGGGCAAGCTGCAGGGCGAGTCGATCCAGAGCGATACCTAGCGCGTCCGGCGAACGGGGCCTGCGCGTGGCGGCGCGCTATCCTGCGAGGTTGTTTACAAAGTTTTCTACAACCTAGCAGCGCCATGCCGGAAGCCACGACCGCCACCGCCCACTCTGAAACCGCGCCAACCATCGAAGGCTGCGACGTCTTCGTCATCGGCGGCGGACCTGCCGGCGCCACCATTGCCGCCCTGCTGGCCCAGCAGGGCCGGGACGTGGTACTGGTGGACAAGGAACACCATCCGCGCTTTCACATCGGCGAGTCGCTCCTGCCGGCCAACGTGGAGCTGTTTCGCAAGCTGGGCGTGCTCGACCAGATCAACGCCATCGGCATGGAGAAGTGGGGCATCGAGTTTGTCTCGCTCGAGCATGAGCACCGCAGCTATGTCGAGTTCGGCGACGCCTGGGACAAGAGCATGCCCATGGCCTGGCAGGTGCGCCGCTCGGAGATGGACGAGGTGCTGTTTCGCAATGCCGCCACGCGCGGCGCGCGTACCTTCGAAGGCTGCAAGGTGCGCGATGTGCAGTTCGAGGAAAACGGCGCCATCGTCCAGGCCCAGTTGCAGGACGGCACGAGCCGCACCTGGCACGCCCGCTTCGTGGTGGACGCCAGCGGCCGCGACACGCTGCTGGCCAACAAGTTCAAGAGCAAGAAGAAGAACCCCAGGCACAACAGCACGGCGGTGTTCGCCCACTTCCGGGGCGCGCGCCGGCTGGAGGGCAAGAAGGAAGGCAACGTCAGCATCTGCTGGTTTCCGCACGGCTGGATCTGGTTCATTCCCCTGGCCGACGGCACCACCAGCGTGGGCGCGGTGTGCTGGCCCTACTACCTGAAGTCGCGCACCAAGCCGATGAAGGAGTTCTTCTTCGACACCATGGCCATGGCGCCGGAGCTGGCCGACCGGCTGAAGAACGCCGAGCTGGTGGATGACGCGGTGCATGCCACCGGCAACTTCGCCTACGACGGCACGCACGCCACCGGCGATCGCTACCTGATGCTGGGCGACGCCTTCTCCTTCGTCGACCCGATGTTCTCCACCGGGGTGCTGCTGGCCATGCACAACGCCTTCGACGGCGCCGAGCTGATTGCCGCCGCGCTGGACCAGCCCGCCAGGTACCCGCAAGCCCGGCGCGACTACGAAGCCATGGTGCGCAAGGCACCGCGCGAGTACACCTGGTTCATCTACCGCGCGACCAACCCGACCATCCGCGACATGTTCATGAACCAGAACAACATCATGCGGATCAAGGAGGCGGTACTGTCGCTGCTGGCCGGCGACGTGTACGGCAAGACCCCCTTCTGGTGGGGGCTGCGCCGCTTCAAGGTGGTGTACTACCTGATCTCGTGGTTCAACCCGCGGCGTACCTGGCGCGGCTGGCGCCGGCACCACGTCGCGATCCGCGACATGGGCAAGCTGCAGGGCGAGACGATCCAGACCGAGGGCTAGGCGGCCCGGGTCACTCGCCCTTGAAGCCCGAGGCCTTGATGACGGGCACCCAGCGGGCGGCTAGCGCGTTGGAGTACTTGGCAACCTCCTGCTCGCTGGCGCCCGACACCAGGTCGTAGCCGGCGCGTGCCAGCTTTTCGCGCACATCCGGCGCGGCCAGTGCCTGGCGGGTCGCCTGCGCCCACATGGCCTGGGTCTGCGCCGAGGTGTTCGAGCGCACGTAGAGCAGGTAGCGCGACGAGGCCACCAGGTTGGCAAAGCCCTGCTCGGCGAAGGTGGGCACATCGGGCAATGCGTCGGCGCGCTTGTCGCCCGCCACCGCGATCACGCGCAACTTGCCGGCGCGGTGGTACTCGACGAAGGTGGTGGTCGCATCCATGCCGGCGCTGACCTGGTTGCCCAGCAGCTCCGTGGCCATTGCGGCGCCGCCGCGGTAGGGTGCCAGCGTGCTGTCGATGCGCGCCTGCGAAACGAATTCGGCCGCCAGGAAGTGCAGCAATGTGCCGAGGCTGCTGATGGCAATCGGGTTGTCCTTGGGGCTGGCCTTGGCCGCGCGAACGAAGTCGGCCACGTTCTTGATGGGCGAAGAAGCATTGACCACCAGCCCGAACTGCACGCCCGCCACATCGGTGAGCGCCTTGAAGTCGGCCTGCGGGTCATAGCGCAGGTTGTTGTAGATGATCGGTGCGATGAACATCGGGTCCACCGGCGCGAGCAGCGCCACGGTACCGTCCGCTGGCGAGTTCTTCAGCACCTCGGTCGCCAGGCGCGTGCCGGCGCCGGGCCGGTTGTCCACGATGAGCGGGCGCCCGCCCAGGTTGTCCTTCATCATTTCCGCCAGCAGGCGGCCCATGTAGTCGGCCGGGCCACCGGGCGGAAACGGCACGAGCAGGCGATTGACGCTCTGCTGCGCGAAAGCCGCATTGGGCACAGCGAGTGCGCCGGCAGATGCGGCCACGAAGGCGCGGCGCGACAGCCGCAGCGCGCTGGAGTTCATGTCGGTCATGGTGGATGTCCTTCTCTCTCGATGGTTCAGTGGTTGAAAAGCGGTTGCTCTCGCAATGCGGTGAATCCGGCGGCCTGTTCGATGACGGCACCGGCCTGCAGCAGCAGGTCTTCGCGCCAGCGCCAGGACATGAGCTGCACGCCCATGGGCAGGCCGTTGGCCACGCCGGTGGGAACGGACAGGCCCGGCATGCCCAGCATGGCGGTGGCCAGCAGCGGGCTTTGCGCGGCAATGAGTGCCTCGGCGCGTTGCGCGCTGGCGATGTCCTCGTCCTGCGGCGCGGGCGGCTGCCAAGACACGGGCATCAGCACCAGCGGATGGCGCTCCATGAACACGGACCAGCTGCGCGCCAGCGTCTGGCGCCGCGCCAGCGCATCGAGAAAGCCGTCGCGGTCGGTCTCGGGAACGCCGGCGAGCATGTAGGCCTGGCTGCGGCGCATCGCCTCGTCGCCATGCGCCTCGACGCCCGCGACGATGCTGCGCCGGCCGTCGTCGTTGAGCAGCGTGCGCCACAGCGCAGCCGCTTCCAGGAAGTGCGGCAGCGGGGCTTCTTCCACGATGTAGCCGGCTGCTTCGAGCCAGCCTGCGGCAGCGTCGAGTGCCTGTTGCACCGCCGGGTGCACGGGCACGCCGTCGCAGTGCCTGAACAGCGCGACGCGCAGGGGCATCGCAGGCACGGGCAACTCCAGCGGCACGGGAGTCCAGTTCGGGTCGCGTGCGTCGGGCTGCGCCATGGCGTGATAGCCGAGCCGAAGGTCGGCGAGGCTGCGCGCCAACGGCCCCTGCACGGACATGAGCTGCGGCGTGATGCTGCGCTCGGCGGTGGAACTCGGGTTGAAGGCCGGAATGCGCCCGCTGGTCGGCCGCAGGCCCGCCACGCCACAGGCATAGGCCGGGTAGCGGATGGAGCCGCCGATGTCGTTGCCATGGGCCAGCGCACCCATGCCTGCGGCCACCGCCGCCGCAGCGCCGCCGCTGGAGCCGCCGGGCGTGACGTGGTCATTCCACGGGTTCAGCGTGCGTCCGTGCACCGCGTTGTCCGTGAACCAGCGCGACGAGTAGGTGGCGGTGTTGCTGCGCCCGACGATGATCGCGCCGGCCCGTCGCAGGTTGGCCACCACGGGCGCGTCTTCCGGCGCCATGTGGTTGCGAAATGGCAGCGCACCATTGGTCGTGGCGTGTCCCGCCTGGTCGACGTTGACCTTGATGGTGATGGGCACGCCATGCAGCGGACCGAGCACCGCGCCGCTGGCCACCAGCTGGTCGGCGGCCTCGGCGCTGGCCAGCGCTTCTTGCGTCAGCACTTCGGTCAGCGCGTTGATGCGCGGGTTGATGGCATCGACGCGTGCCAGCACGCTGGCAGTCACTTCCTTGCACGAGATGTCGCGCCGGCGCACGGCCTCGGCGATGTCGGTGGCCTGCCATTGCCACAGGGGCGCTTGGGTGTTCATGTCGGATGGGTCTCCAGGTTCTTTCAGGCAAAGCGATGCCCGCCCCGTCAGTCGACGGGGTTCAAGGGCGGATCGCAAAAGTGGGGGTTGGGCGGCTCTACGAGTCCATCAGCAGGCGCTCGCGCTGCACCCGCGTCTCGGCCTCCATGGCGAGGGCTTCGGTCTGCTCGATGTGCTCGCGCATCACGGCGCGCGCACGCTCGGCATCGCGCGCCCGGAAGGCATCCATCAAGGCGCTGTGGCTGTGGAACACGTCATCGTCGAAGGCCTGGAAACCTTGCTGCGCATTGCGCACCACGATCACGCGGCGAATGATGTCGTTGAGCAGCCGGCAGAACAGCGCCAGCATGGGGCTGCTGCAGGCATCGGCGAGCCGGTCGTGAAAGACCAGGTCGGCCTCGCGCCGCTCGTTCCAGTCGCCGCTGCCGCCGTGGGCGGGGTGGCTGGCGCCGATGAGCCTGTCGAGCTCGGCCAGGTCGGCATCCGACAGGCGCGTGGCCACGTTGGCAGCCAGCTCCGGCTCCACCGCGCGGCGCAGCGCGTAGAGCGTGGCGATGTCCACCGGCTCGAAGTACATGAAGTTGGAAACGGCCTCGAGACAGCGCTCGTAGGGCGGTTGCGTCAGCGTGGCCCCACCGTTCGGGCCGGTGCTGGTGGTGATGAGGCCTTGGGCCTGCAGCGCGGCCAGTGCTTCGCGCACCGTGCCGCGGGCCACGCCCATCTGCTGGATCAGCGCCGCCTCCTGCGGCAGCTTGTCGCCCACCTTCTTGTGCGACTGCACGATCCAGCGCTTGATGTCATTGGCAACCTGCGCCGAGCGCGTCAGGCGCTTGGTGCGCGAGATGCGCGGTGTGGGACTGGGTGGCATCCGGGGAGTCTATTTATGATGATAAATAGGATAATTCCACGGAGGCCTGCCCGGTGCCATCGGGCAATCCCCTAGCCCCGCCGGATGCAGCGAGAAAAGCCGGGGGTGCTACTTGGCCACCGGCATGGTGAACTCAGCGCCCTTGCCGATGCTCTCGGGCCAGCGCTGCATCACGCTCTTTTGCTTGGTGTAGAAGCGCACGCCCTCTTCGCCGTAGGCGTGCATGTCCCCGAACAGCGAG
>JAFEEG010000043.1 GCA_018241225.1 Pseudomonadota bacterium | reverse complement strand
GGTGTTGGCTGCCAGGCGGCCGCCAATGAAGTGCTCGATATTTGCAATGCTCATGATGAATCTCGGTGTACGAATCTGGCTGGAGTTTGTCTCCACATAGGGAAACATGCCAATGAATTCGTCAAAACGGGTTTATAAAGTGCCCAAATAGCATGATCCAGGCAGCCGATCTCACGATTTTGCGCGCCTTCACCGTAGTGGCGCGCGAGGGCAGCGTCTCGCGCGCGGCGCAGCGCTTGCACCTGTCGCAGCCGGCGGTGAGCCTGCAGCTCAAGCGGCTGGCCGACATCACCGGCCTCACGCTGTTCACCCGCACGTCGCATGGGTTGGAGCTGACCTCCGACGGCTCGGCCTTGCTGCCCCAGGCCGAGCGCGTGTTGAGCGCGCTGGCCGATTTCCAGAACTCCGCGCAGCAGCTGCACACCACCGTGCGCGGCACCTTGCGCATCGGCACCATCCTCGATCCGGAATTCACCCGCCTGGGTGCCTTCCTGCGTGAACTGGTCGAGGGCGCGCCACAGGTGGCCACCGAATTGCGCCAGGGCATGAGTGGCAGCGTCCTGGGGCAGGTCGAGGCAGGCGATCTCGATGTGGGCTTCTACCTCGGCGACGCGCAGGGGGAAGCGGGCGGCCCGTTTGCGGCGCGCACGCTCAGCCGCTTTCACTATCGCGTTGTGGCGCCTGCCGGCTGGGGTCCTCGGGTGCTGGGCCGGGACTGGAAAGGCCTGGCCGCCTTGCCTTGGGTGGCCACGCCGCCCGAGTCGGCACACCACCGCCTGTTGGCCGGTGTCTTCCAGTCGCGGGCACTGGAGCCCAGGCGCGTGGCACTGGTGGACCAGGAGGCTTCCATGCTCGACCTCATCAAGTCGGGCGTGGGCCTGAGCCTGGTGCGCGACTCCATCGCCATCCGCGAAAGCCAGGCGCATGGCCTGGTCATTGCCGACAAGGTGCAGCTCGAATGCGCGCTGCAATTCGTCAGCCTGGCAGCGCGAGCCCAGGAGCCCGTTGTGGCCAGCGCCTGGACCGCATTAGGACGTGCGTGGCCATGACGTTAGGATGGCAGTCTACAATTGTTGCCGAATGCATCCGGCAGGCCACCCGGCACCCAACCGTTGACCATGCCTTCGTCTGCGCGGCCTCCAGCGCCCGCCACATCGTCCAGTTCGTCCGACCCGAGCGTGCTCGACCCGGACCAGCCACGCCTTGAACGTCCATCCGCCGATGTGGTGGTGGCGCAGGGCTGCTGGACTGCGTTGGCCTTCTCGTCGCAGCGCAACTGGAAGGCGCTGACTGCGATGCTGGAGCAAACGCCGCCCGATGCGCCGGGCTGGGACCTGCGGCCCATCGGCCAGCTCGATCACATCGGCGGGCAATTGCTGTGGAACCACTGGCAGCACCGCTGGCCCGCGAAGCTGAAGATGAGCGCATCGCAGCGCGCCGTGCTCGATCAGGTTTCGCAGTACACCGTGCGCGAGCCAGAAGATCCCAAGCCCACGCTCTGGGACCACTTCTTGCGCTTTGCCAACCGCGGCCCCCACATGCTGGAGACGGCGCGGCGCTTCGTCACGCTCATCGGGCGGTTCGTGCTTGACCTGGGCACCATGCTGCGCGCGCCGCATCGTGCGCCGTGGCGTGACATCTCGGGCCATCTCTACAGCACGGGCGCCACCGCGCTGCCCATCACGGCGCTGGTGGGGCTGCTTATCGGCGTGGTGCTGGCCTATCTGACTTCGCAGCAGTTGCGCCAGTACGGTGGCGAGACCTTCATCGTCAACATCCTGGGGCTGTCGCTTATCCGCGAGCTGGGGCCGGTGCTGGCGGCCGTGCTCATCGCGGGCCGGTCTGGTTCGGCGATGACGGCACAGATCGGCGTGATGCGCGTCACAGAGGAGCTGGACGCCATGCGTGTCATGGGCATTCCGCATGGCTATCGCCTGGTGCTGCCACGCGTGCTGGCGCTGGCTGTGGCCATGCCCTTGATCAGCCTGTGGACGGCGGCGGCCGCGATGCTGGGCGGCATGATCGCGGCCGACCTGACGCTGGGCATTTCGCCCGCGTATTTCATGCAGGCGCTGCCGCGTGCCGTGCCGCTTGCCAACATCTGGCTGGCGCTTTCGAAGTCCGCGGTGTTCGGCGTGCTCATTGCGCTTATCGCCTGCTACCACGGCATGCGCGTGCTGCCCAACACCGAGAGCCTGGGGCGGCGCACTACCAGTTCGGTGGTGATCTCGATCACCATCGTGATCCTGGTCGATGCGCTGTTCGCAATCCTCTTCAAGGGCGTAGGCTTCCGTTGATGAGCGAGCCGATCATTTCCTCTTCGCCCCTGGCCGACGGTGCATCCGCCGGCGGTTCAGATGCGGGCGGCGAGAACGCTGTGGAAATCCGCAAGCTGTGGACCGTGTTCAAGTCGCCGGGTCGTGAGCCCCAGGTGGTGCACAAGGACCTGGACCTCAACATCCGGCGCGGCGAAGTGCTCTCGCTGGTGGGCGGCTCTGGCACCGGCAAGACGGTGCTGCTGCGCCAGATCCTGGGGCTGGAAAAGCCCACGCGCGGCGAGGTCGCGGTGTTCGGTGAGCCGCCGGCGCAGCTGAGTGCGGCGGGCGCCGCCAAGGTCGGCATGCTGTTCCAGCGCGGGGCGCTGTTCTCGGCGTTTAACGTGCTGGACAACATCGCCTTCGCGCTGCGCGAGCTCAAGGTGCTGCCCGACGAGCTCATCCGCGACGCCGCCATGGTGCGACTGCAGATGGTGGGCCTGGGTCCCGAGCATGCGCACAAGATGCCCTCGGCCCTCTCCGGTGGCATGGTCAAGCGGGTGGCGCTGGCCCGTGCCCTCATCATGGACGCGCCGCTGCTGCTGCTTGACGAGCCCACCGCCGGCCTGGACCCCGAGAGCGCCGACGATTTCTGCGACCTGCTGCGCAGCCTGCACCGCGAGTTGGGGCTGACGGTGGTGATGGTCACGCACGACCTGGACACGCTGTTCGACCTCTCTACCCGCATCGCAGTGCTGGCTGACCAGCATGTGGTGATCACCGGCACGGCGGCCGAGGTGATGGCGAACCCGCATCCCTTCATTCAGAAGTACTTCCTGGGCGGCCGGGGCCAGCGCGCGGCGCAGGCCCTGCATGAGCGGTCCACTGTTTCCGGAAGGTAGGAACGACATGGAAAACAAGGCCCATGCCTTTGTCGCCGGCGCTTTCGTCATCGGGCTGATCGGCCTGATCGTGGCGCTGGTTCTCTGGTTCACGCGCGACACTGCCGTGCGCAACATCTACGAGATGTCCACCAGCGACCCGGTCAGCGGCCTGCAGCCGCAGGCCGCCGTGCGCTACCGCGGCATCATGGTGGGCAAGGTGCAGTCCATCGACTTCGACCCCAAGGTGCGCGGCAACGTGCGTGTGCGCATAACGGTGGACGAGCGCGTGCCGATGACCAAGTCGAGCTATGCCGCACTGAGCTACCAGGGTGTGACCGGCCTGGCGGCCATCGCCCTGAATGACGACGGCGCCTCGCAGGAGCCGCTCAAGCCCGACAACAGCAACCCGCCGCGCATTCCGCTCAAGCCTTCGTCGCTGGCCAAGCTGCAAGAACGCGGCGAAGCCATTCTTGACCAGGTGGAGCGCGCCACGCAGAAGGTCAATGCCCTGGTGGGGGACGAGAACCAGAAGCGCGTGGCCGATGCGCTGGAGAACATCGCGCAGGTTGCGCGCAGTGCCAACCAGCTCACCCAGCGGCTGGACACCACCGTGAAGGACGGCATCGTGCCGCTGGTGGACAGCACGCGCACCACCATGGTCAGCGTCAAGAAGGCCGCCGGCGATGTCTCGCGCGTGGCCAACAACCTCAACACCACCGTCACGCGCTTCAACGCCGAGGGCGGCGCGCTCGATCGCCTTGCGTCGAGCACCGAGGGGCTGAGCCAGGCGCTGGACTCCTTCAACACGACCACGCTGCCGCGCGTGAACCGCGTGGCCGACGACACGGCCCTTGCGGTGCGCCGGCTCGGCCGCGCGGCCGAGAACATCAACGAGAACCCGCAGTCGCTGCTGTTCGGCGCCGGCAAGAGCATTCCCGGCCCGGGCGAACCCGGGTTTGCCGTGCCAGTTCCTGCCACGGCAGCGCGCCCCTGAGAGCCCGACATGAAGATGCACCTTCAAACCATCTCCCTCGCCGCCGTCGCGGCCTTGGCGACGTGCCTGCTGGCCAGCTGCGGCGCGCTCCCCGAGAGGCCGCAGCGCGCCACGTTGTACGACTTCGGTGCGGGTCCGCTGCCTGGCAGCGCCGCTGCGACTCCGGCCGCGGCGAACACCCAGCTGCCACCGATCCTGCTGCCGCACATTGACGCACCTGCCCGCCTGGACGGTGCGCAGATCCTGTACCGGCTCGCGTATTCCGATCCGAACGAGCTGCGGCCGTATTCGCTGGCGCGCTGGAGCGTGCCGCCAACCCGCTTGCTGGAGCAGCGCCTGCGCGAGACGCTGGCGCAGCGCCGCGTGGTGCTGGGCGCGGAAGAGGGCACCAACATTGCGCGAGTGCAGGGCAAGGTGCCCAACAGCCTGCGTCTGACGCTGGAGGAGTTCTCGCAGTATTTCGAGTCGGCAGGCAGCAGCACGGGCATGGTGCGCGTGCGCGCCACCCTGATGAACACCACGGGCGCCGGCGACCGCGTGCTGGGCCAGCGCACCTTCAGCGCGCAGGCGCCCGCGCCGACCGCGGATGCGGCCGGCGGCGTCAAGGCGCTGGCCGTTGCCAGCGATGCGGTGGTCGCGCAGGTGGTGCAATGGGCCGACCAATTGCAGCAGTCGCCGCAGTGACGCCATGACCCTGCGCATCGGACTCATCTCGGACACCCACGGCCTGCTCAGGCCGCAGGCGCTGTCCTGGCTGCAAGGCAGCGACTACATCGTGCATGGCGGCGACATCGGATCGCAGGACATCCTCGATCAGCTGGCGAAGATCGCGCCGGTCACTGCGGTTCGCGGCAACAACGACCGCGACGGCTGGGCGATGCAGGTGCCCGAAACCGACTTCCTGAAAGCGGGCAAGCTCTTCGTCTACGCGCTGCACGACCTGGCCTTGCTGGACATCGACCCGGTGTCCGTCGGCGTGCGCGTTGTGGTCACCGGCCACTCGCACAAGCCCCTGATCGAGGAGCGCGACGGCGTGCTCTACGTCAACCCAGGCAGTGCGGGGCCACGCCGCTTCACGCTGCCCATCTCGGCGGGCGAGCTGATCGTCGACGGCACGCAGGTGCGAGCGCACATCGAGCATCTCGTGCAATGAGCGAAGCGGCATTGGACTGCGGCCGTGTGAAGGCCTTGCTGTTCGACTTGGGTGGCGTCGTATTCGAGTTCGACTTTGCCGATGCGCTGGCGTACTGGGCGCCCATGTCTGCCCTGCCGCTCGAGGCGCTGCGCCAGGCCTTCTCGCACGATGAGGACTACCAGCGCCACGAGCGCGCCGAAATCACCGCCGCCGAGTACTTCGACACCTTGCGCCGCAAGCTGCGGCTCGATGCGAGCGACGAGCAGATCGAGTCGGGCTGGAACGCGATCTTTCGTGGCGAAATCAGCCGGACGCTGGAAGCCATCGAAGGCGCACGGGGCGTGCTGCCTTGCTACGCGTTCAGCAACACCAACAAGAGCCACCATGCGGCTTGGCGCGCAGCCTTTCCGCGTGTGGAGCCGGCCTTCGAGAAGGTCTTTACCTCATCCGAGATCGGCTTGCGCAAGCCTGAGGCGGCCGCCTTTGCGCACGTGTGCCGAGAAATAGGCCTTCCGGCGCAAGCAGTGCTGTTCTTCGACGACCTCGAGGAAAACGTGCGGGCCGCACGCGCCTGCGGCTTGCAGGCCGTGCAGGTGCGCTCGCCCGAGGACGTGCTGCGCGCATTGCGAGGACTCGGGCTTACCTGCCTCCGCTGACGTCGATGGTGGTGCCGGTTACATAGCTGGCTTCGGGCGACATCAGCCAGACGATGGCATTGGCGATTTCCTGCGCGGTGCCGGTGCGCTTCATCGGCACCGTGTGCGCGAGCTGGAAGGCCCGATCCGGTTCGCCGCCGGAGGCGTGGATCTCGGTGTCGATCAGGCCGGGGCGAACGCCGTTCACGCGGATGCCTTCTTCCGCCACTTCCTTGGCCAGGCCCACGGTGAGCGTGTCGATGGCGCCCTTGCTGGCGGCGTAGTGGATGTACTGGTCGGGCGAGCCCAGCCGTGCGGCCGCGCTCGACAGGTTGACGATGACTCCGCCGCTGCCGCCGTGGCGGGTGCTCATGCGCCGCACCGCTTCGCGCGCGCAGACGAAGGAGCCCACGACGTTGATGCGCATCATGCGTTCGAGGCGCGCCACGCTCATCTCGTCCAGGCGCGCCTTCACGTCCACGATGCCCGCGTTGTTGACCAGGGCGGACAAGCGGCCGAACCTGGCGTCGACCTCGGCGAACATGTTCAGCACCTGGGCTTCGTCGCCCACATCGGCCTGCACCGCCATCGCGCGGCCGCCGTCGGCCTGGATGCGTTGCACCAGCTGCTGCGCGGCCTCGGCCTGGCGTGCGTAGTTGATGGCCACCGCGAAGCCGCGCTGCGCGGCCAGAAGGGCCGTTGCCGCGCCGATGCCGCGGCTGCCGCCGGTGATCAAGACAATGGGTGGGTTCATTCAATTCGCTCCTGCACGAAAACCTGGGGTCGGTTACAACCCCAGGCGATTACACCAGTGTCTGACTAGGAGCTTGAACATGGTTCAATTCATCGAACTGCGCGCAAAGGATGGCTTTGCATTTCCCGCCTACGTGGCCGAACCCGCAGGCACGCCCAAGGGCGCTGTCGTGGTCGTGCAAGAGATCTTCGGGGTGAATTCGCACATCCGCTCGGTGGCCGATGGCTATGCGGCCGATGGCTACCTTGCCGTGGCCCCTGCCACTTTCCATCGCGTCAAGCAGGGCGTGGACATGGGCTACACCGAAGAAGACATGAAGGCGGGCTTCGCCTTGAAGATGGCCGTCGAAGGCCTGCCGGCGCCCGGCGTCATGCAGGACCTGCAGGCCGCGGTGGACTACGCGGCAAGGGCTGGCAAGGTCGGCATCGTCGGCTACTGCTGGGGTGGCCTGTTGACCTGGCGTGCGGCCAGCGGCCTCGACGGCCTGTCGGCTGCCGTGCCTTACTACGGCGGCGGCATGACGACGCCCGAAGAGATCGCCCGCCAGCCCAAGGTGCCGGTGCTGGCGCACTTCGGCAACAAGGACCACTGGATTCCAATGGAGTCGGTGCAGGCGCTCGAGAAGGCGCATCCCGAGGTGGTCGTGCACATGTACGCCGCCGACCATGGCTTCAATTGCGATCAGCGCGGCTCCTACAAGGCCGAAGCCGCCAGCGTGGCACGCGAGCGCACGCTGGCATTCTTCCAGAAGCACGTGGGCTGAAGACATGGTGCGCAGGGCGCTCGCAACCGTGCTGCTGGGCGCGGCGCTTTGTCTGGGCCTGGTGCTGGCCCGGCCTGCCGCGGCGGCGGACTACACGGGCCCCATCTTCGACGCGCACCTGCACTACAACGAAGAGGCCTGGAACGGTCGCGCCGGCCCGTACCCACCTACCGAAGCGGTGGCTCGCATGCAGCGCAACGGGGTGCGCGCCATCATTGCCAATTCACGGCCCAACACAGGCACGCACACGCTGGCCGAGTCGAAGGAAGCGGGCAATGCCGGCATTGCCGTGGTTCCCTTCGTGCGCGTCTATCGCAACCGCGCCGACTACACCAACTGGTTTCGCGACGAGACCATCTACCAGATGGTGCAAAGCGAGCTGTCGCGAGGCAGCGCGAGCGGGCCCTTCCGCGGCATCGGCGAATTCCATCTCTACGAAAGCGCCAATGCGAAGGGCCCGGTGGCCCGCAAGCTCGTCGAGCTGGCTGAGCGCAACAACCTGGCCATGCTGGCGCACGTCGATGACGACGCAATCGACCTGCTGATGGCGGCGTCGCCTTCAGGCGGCCAGAAGCTCAGGCTCATCTGGGCCCACACCGGCATCGGTGGTGTGCCGGTGGCACGCGTGCGTGAACTGCTCGAGCGCTATCCGCTGCTGGTGGGCGAGCTTTCCTACCGGCCCGGCCTCACCTGCGAGGGCGCACGCCTGTGTCCCGAGTGGCGCGAGTTGATGGAGCGCTTTCCGACGCGCTTCGTGGTGGGCTCTGACACCTGGGTCAATCAACGCTGGGACAGCTACGACGACATCATGCGCGGCTACCGCGCCTGGCTGGGCGCGCTGCCGCCCGAGCTTGCGCAGCGTATTGCCTGGGGCAACGCGGCAGCGATCTTCGAGCTCAAGGCGCCGTCGCGGGGCTCCTAGGTCGCTGCGTGCCGGACAGCTGCTTGGCGCGTTGCCCGATTCGCATCTCCAGAAAATCCAGCAGGGCACGCAGCGCGGCGCTGTTGTGCCGGCGTTGCAGGTAGGCGGCATACAGCCACATGTCCTTGCGCACGTACGGCTCCAGCGCCGGCTCGAGTTCCCCGTGGTCGATGTGCGGCTGCACCAGCAGGGCCGGAAGGTAGACCATGCCGAAGCCCTGCAGCGCCACCTGCACCAGCGGCCCGCCCTCGGTGGCGTCCATGCGGCTTTTCACCGGTACGTCGATCGGGTGGCCGTTTTCCTCGAAGCGCCATTGCGGGTTCGGCCCCGCGTTGGAACCGGTGAGCGCGACGTGGTTAGCCAGGTCGGCGGGGCGCTTGGGCACGCCGTGCGCCCGCCAGTAGCGCGGCGAGGCGCACAGCACCAGGTGGACCTGCACCAGGCGGCGCACGATCAGGTTCTGGTCTTCGATCGGACCCAGGCGCAGGGCGACGTCGATGCCCTCGTCCACCATGTCCAGCGAACGGCTGCTCAGGTGCAGGCTGATGTTCACGTCGGGGTAGTGGCCCATGAACTCGGCCAGCAGGTTCGGCAGGTCGCCCTGGCCCATGCCGTGCGGGGCCGAGATCTTCAGTCGGCCCGCAGGCTGGCTGGCGCGCTCCTGCAACTCCGATTGGGTCAGTTCGACCATTTCCATGAACGGCGTGCTGCGCTCCAGGAGCAGGGCGCCTGCGTCCGTCAGGCTGACGGAGCGCGTCGAACGGTTCAGCAGGCGCACGCCGAAGCGCTCCTCCAGCTCGGCGATGTACTTGCTCACCGTGGCCTTGGACATGCTGAGTTTCGTTGCGGCGCGAGAGAAATTGCCTTGCTGGGCCACTTCACGAAAGGTCTTGATGAGGTCGAGGCTGTCCATGTATTTGTGAGCGATTGTTTCGGTATTCGAGCGATTCCTGGGCTATTGACTCGTCAAAGTTTGGATTGTTTCGATAACGTGAACACGGTGATTCGATTTTCGAGGGTTTCCACCTAGGAATTTCCACCAAAATTCGCTGCACAGGCAAGCAATTCAGCAAGCCTGGGTGAACAAGGCCCGAGCGAGGAGGCCGTCCCGAAACAGGGGCGACTACACCCACCAGACCCGTTCGAATTTTTGTTGAACATCCAAAGGAACTGAATCATGAACACCGCCAGCAAGATCATCGCCGCCGCAGCCGTTGCCCTTTTCGCAGCCGCCGGCGCCTCCGCCGAGGAATACCAGGGCGTCATCACCGTGAACAGCCAAGCCAGCCGCGCTGAAGTGCAAGCTGGCGCCGTGGCCGCCGCCAAGGCCGGCACCAACCTGTACGGCGATGTCGCCAATGCAGGCGTGACCCAAATCGCCGGCAATGTGGACCGCAATGCTGTCCGCGCCCAGGCTGTCGCCGCTGCCCACGATCCGGTGCAGAACCTGGACCGCAAGGCCTTCGTGAACAGCCAGATCCCGCAGCAATACACGAACGGCTCCCTGGCCGTGCGTCGTCAGCAGTCGCAACAAGCTTCGCTGTAATTTCCCCGGCCATAAAGGCTATTCAACCCAACCGGTCACCACACTCTGACCTCCAAGGACCTAGTCATGAAGACTTCGCATCTTTTCGCCGCCGTCGCACTGGCCTCCCTCGCAGCTGCCGGCGCGCAGGCTGAAACCTACGAAGGCGTGCACGCGCCGGTGTCGGCCAAGAGCCGCGCCGACGTCGAGGCCCAGGCCATTGCCACCGCAAACGCCAAGGACCAGAACGTGGTGCGCGGTTCGCGCGGCGCGGAAACGGTCGCAGTGTCGCGTGACCGTGCGGGAGTGGAAGCCGAAGCCATTCGCGCTGCGGCTGCACCGGACCAGAACGTGACCGCAGGCTCGAAGGTCAACAGCAAGGTCATCTCCACGATGCCCAACCCTGTGGACGCGCGCGCCGAAGCTGCCAAGCAAGGCAGCAGCAAGCTGTAATCCCTAAGAGAGTTAGTCAGGTTTCGAGAGCCGGGCCGGCCAGCGCGAAAGTGCTGGCCGGCTTTGCTTTTATGGGCTACTGGGTGGTACGCGCGAGGTAGCGCTTGCGCCAGAACACCGCCACCAGCACCACCGCGATGATCAGCATCGAGGCCATGGCGATCCAGAAGCCGTCCGCCTTGTGCAGCAGCGGAATGGTGTCGAAGTTCATGCCGAAGATCCCGGCAATGAGGTTCAGCGGCAGGAACACCGCGGTGAGCACCGTCAGCACCCGCATGATGTCGTTGGTGCGGTGGCTCTGGATGCTGAAGTGCATCTGCACGGCGGTCTCGGCGTCCAGTTCGAGCCGGCGCACGTGGTGCAGCACTCGCTCGATGTGCTCGAGCACGTCGCGGCTGCGCACCAGAACCAGTTCGCGCTCCCGGGTTGCGGTCGGCGCGGACGCAGGCGCCAAGGTCTCCAGCTCGTCGATCCAGTCCTGGATGGCGTCGCGCTGGTCCTCGCAGATCTCCAGCAGGTGGCGCAGCGATTGGCGCGCCTTCATCAGCGCGCTCCAGTTGTTGAACCGGCTTCGGACGTCGGTGAGTTCGGTCTGCCAGTGGTCCAGCTGCTTGGACAGCTCACGCCGCAGGTCGAGATAGCCGTCCACGATGTGATTGACCACCCGCAGCATCAGGTCTGCCGGGCTGGTGGGCAGCCGCGCCGAAACGGCGCGTTCATCCAGTGCAGGCGCCGACCCACCTGCGGCCACTGCCATCAGCTTGTCGGCGAATGTGTCGCGCACCAGGATGTCGTGAGGATGGACCGAGAGCAGGACCCGGTCGAAAACCGCGAATCCGACGGGGCGGGTATCGACGCGCCGCAGCGCCGGCGGCCCACCTGTCGGTCGCGGTGGCTCGGTAGCGACTTCCTGCGCAGGCTGGGCCGCGGGCGGCGCCGCGCTGTCTGCCGTGGTGGATGCGGACGCCAGGCGCCGGATGACCAGCACGTCGTAGTCCGAGGTGTAGTCGTAGTGCGAGGGCAGTTGCTCGTTGAGCAGGTCGCTCACGTGCAGGTCGACCAGCTGGGTGCCGCACAGCGACTGCAGGATGGCTTGCACATCGGGCAGCGTGGTACGCAGCTCTTCCCGCGTCAGCGAGATCCAGAGGTAGGCGTTCTGGCAGGCACCAGGCAGGGCCAGCGGCGCCAGCGCCTGGTGCTCGCTGACCTTGGTGCTGCTGATCTCGAAGATGCGCATGGCGCGCGGCCTACCCCTTTTGTTGCTGCCGCAGCAGCTGCGCGGCATCGCGCGCGAAATAGGTGAGGATGCCGTCCGCGCCGGCGCGCTTGAAGGCCAGCAGGCTCTCGAGCATCACCGCGTCGTGGTCGAGCCAGCCGTTCTGGGCGGCGGCCTTGAGCATGGCGTACTCGCCGCTCACCTGGTAGGCGAAGGTGGGCACGCTAAACTGGTCTTTGACGCGTCGCACGATGTCCAGGTAGGGCATGCCGGGTTTGACCATGACCATGTCGGCACCTTCGGCGATGTCCATGGCCACCTCGCGCAGCGCTTCATCGCTGTTGCCCGGATCCATCTGGTAGACCTTCTTGTTGCTCTTGCCCAGGTTGGCGGCCGAGCCGACGGCGTCGCGGAACGGGCCGTAGAAGGCGCTGGCGTACTTGGCGCTGTAGGCCATGATCCGGGTGTGAACCAGGCCAGCCGCCTCCAGGGCCTGGCGGATGGCGCCGATGCGGCCGTCCATCATGTCGCTGGGCGCCACGATGTCCACGCCGGCCTGCGCCTGGGCAATGGCTTGCTTTGTCAGCACCTCGACCGTGGGGTCGTTCAGGATGTAGCCGCTGTCTTCCAGCAGGCCGTCCTGGCCGTGGCTTGTGTAAGGGTCCAGGGCAACGTCGGTCATCACTCCCAACTCGGGGAAGCGGTCCTTGAGCGCCGCCACCACGCGCGGGATCAGCCCGTCTGGGTTGAACGCCTCGTCGCCGTCCGGGGTCTTGAGCTTGGGGTCGATGACCGGAAACAGGGCCATCACCGGAATGCCCAGCTCCACACACTCCTGCGCCACGGGCAGCAGCAGATCCAGGCTCAGCCGCTCGACGCCGGGCATGGACGGCACCGGATCGCGCCGCTGGCTGCCTTCCTGGACGAACACCGGGTAGATCAGGTCGTGGGCACTCAGCGCGTGCTCGCGCACGAGGTTGCGGGTGAATGCGTCGCGGCGAAGCCGGCGCGGCCGGCCGGACGGGAAGGGTGCGAAGGCGGGAATTGGGCGAGTCATCGGGAAAATTGTGCCTCAAGGCGCTGCGTTGTTGTATTTTAGGAACGATCGTTCGTCCGAATTAACCCTTGGTTACGAGCACTAAAGTACTCGTGATGTGATGTGCGACAAGTAAATCCTTTGGTGATCTTGCTTGAAAGATCCTGTCTGCTTTGTTAAATTCATTGGTGGGCGGCTTGCCGCTCCCCGCTTTTCCTCCCTGAGCGGGTGCCTTGATGTGTGACAGCAAAAGGGCTTCCCGCCCGGCGTTTATTCGCCGGGCTTTTTTTTGCCCGGAAACAACCGCAGCGCGGCGGTGCGGCATCGGCTGGCGTTCAGACACGCGCCACTAAACTTTCCCGATGCTCTGGGTCAAATCGTTCCACATCGTCTTCATCGCCAGCTGGTTTGCGGGCCTGTTCTATTTGCCGCGCATCCTGGTGAACCTGGCCATGGTCGCTCCCGGCTCCGAGGCCGAGCGGGCCCGGCTGCTTCTCATGGCGCGCAAGCTCTATCGCTTCTCCACGATGCTTGCGGTCCCGGCCGTGGGTTTGGGCCTGTGGCTCTGGCTGGGCTATGGCATCGGCCTGGGGCCAGGCAATGGATGGATGCATGCCAAGCTGCTGCTCGTGCTTCTGGTCGTGGGCTACCACCACGCCTGTGGGGTCCTGCTGCGCCGGTTCGAGTCCAATACCAATCGCCGCAGCCACCGCTGGTACCGCTGGTTCAACGAAGTGCCGGTGCTGCTGCTGCTGGCCATCGTCATCTTGGTGGTGGTCAAGCCCTTCTGATGGCTGAATCTGGCCACAAATCGGCTGCATTTCCGCTGGCGCTGGCCTATGCGGCGCTGGTGGTCTATGCAAGCTTGTATCCGTTTTCCGATTGGCGCGACCAGGGCATCGCGCCCTGGGCCTTCGTGACCGCGCCGTGGCCCAAGTATTGGACGGGCTTCGACTTCGGCATCAACGCTGCCGGCTACGTGCCGCTGGGCTTTCTGGGCGCTATCTCGATCCTGCGCCATCGTCCTGGAATGCCCGCCGCGCTGGCCGTGGCGCGGGCCGCACTTGCCGCGTCGGCGCTGTCTTTCCTCATGGAGACGCTGCAGAGCTACCTGCCCGTGCGCGTTCCCTCGAATGTGGACTGGGCCTTGAATTCGGCCGGCGCCCTGGCGGGTGCCGTGCTGGCCGGGCTGCTCGAGCGGATTGGCGGGGTGGCGCACTGGGGCCGATTGCGCGGCACCTGGTTTGTCGACGAGGCACGCGGCGGGCTGGTGCTGCTGGCCCTGTGGCCTGTGGCCTTGCTGTTTCCGGCGGCCGTGAGCTTCGGTCTCGGCCAGATATTCGAGCGCCTGGAGGATTCCGTTGCCGACTGGCTGGCCGACACGCCCTTCATCGACTGGCTTCCGGTGCGGCAATTCGAACTGGAGCCGCTGGTTCCGGCGGCCGAACTGCTCTGCGTTTTTCTCGGCGCCCTGGTGCCGTGCCTGCTGGCCTACGTGGTGGCGCGCTCGCTGCGGCGCAGGGCCATGCTGCTGCCGCTCACGCTGCTGGTGGGTATTGCCGCCAGCGCCCTGTCGGCCATGCTCAGCTGGGGGCCGCAGCATGCCTGGGCCTGGTTCGACCTGCCGGTGCGGGTGGGCGTCGTGGCCGCGGCGCTGATCGGCGCGGCGCTGTTGCCGGCGCCTCGGCGGCTGTGCGCCGTGCTGGCCTTGATCGCAATCGTCGTACAACTTGGCCTGATCAACGGGGCTCCTGAAAGCGCCTATTTCGCCCAGACCTTGGCGACCTGGGAGCAGGGGCGCTTCATCCGCTTCAATGGCCTGGCCCAATGGCTGGGCTGGCTCTGGCCCTTTGCCACGCTGGGCTACCTGATCGCCGTGCTGTCGCGGGACATGCGGCAATCCTAGAATTCCGCGATGACCCAAGCCAGCCAGGGCTACTACGCCCGCCACATCTTCTTCTGTCTCAACGAACGCAAGAACGGCGAGCAGTCCTGCGCGCAGTTCAAGGCGCAGGAAGGCTTCGAGCACTGCAAGGTGCGAATCAAGAAGGAGGGGTTGTCCGGGCCGGGCCAGATTCGCGTCAACAAGGCCGGCTGCCTGGACCGTTGCGCGGGTGGGCCGGTGGCGGTCGTGTATCCGGAGGCGGTCTGGTACAGCTACGTGGACCAGGCGGACGTCGACGAGATCATCGATTCGCACCTCAAGAACGGCAAGGTGGTCGAGCGCCTCGTGCTGCCGCCGGACGTTGGTCGTTGATCGGGTGCGAAAGGCTTGCACCGATGAACTCCCGTACCGAAAAGCTGATGCTGCAGGGCGCCGCCGGCGCCATCGAGGCGCTGCGCGATGCGCCCGCCGAAGGGGTGGTCCCGCAAGGCATCGCCGTGATTGCGCATCCACATCCCCTGTTCGGGGGCACCATGGACAACAAGGTCGTCCAGACGCTGGCACGCGCCTTCGTGGCCAATGGGTGGACGGCGCTGCGTTTCAACTTTCGCGGGGTCGGCGCCAGTGCCGGCGTGCATGACGAAGGCCGCGGCGAGTGCGAGGACTATCTCGCGGTGGTCGAGCAGGCTGCCGCGCAAGGGCCGTTGGCCATTGCCGGGTTCTCCTTCGGTGCCTTCGTGGCCACCAGCGCACTGAGCCGCCTGTGGGCCGCGCGCGATGTCCGGCAGATCGTTCTTGTGGGGACGGCCGCATCGCGCTTCACAGTGCCCGATCTGCCCGTCGAGGCACACGATCGCACGCTGGTGCTTCACGGTGAGCATGACGACACCGTGCCGCTGGCGGCAGCCATGGATTGGGCCCGTCCACAGACACTTCCTGTCACAGTCGTCCCGGGAGGCGGCCATTTCTTTCACGGACAATTGCCGCTCCTGAAGAACCTTGTCAGCCGCCATTTGCGCGCCGGCGAGCGTCCCTGATTCCGGGGCCTGGGAGGTCCCTTCTCGTTTCCATGAATCGATTCTCGAAAGCGCTCCG
This sequence comes from Pseudomonadota bacterium, assembly GCA_018241225.1. Classification (GTDB taxonomy): domain Bacteria; phylum Pseudomonadota; class Gammaproteobacteria; order Burkholderiales; family Burkholderiaceae_C; genus Variovorax. The sequence goes on along the minus strand of JAFEEG010000043.1, from coordinate 4,788 downwards.
TGCGCTGGTGCTGGCTGCCATTGCGCCGCTCTATCTGGCTGCCGCCCACGCGCAGGCGCCAACCCCGCCTGAAATCGCTGCACGCGGCTACCTGCTTCTGGACGTCACTGCCAACCAGACGCTTGCCCAGAAGGACATCGACGCACCGATCGAGCCCGCGTCCCTCACCAAGCTGATGAGCGCCTATGTGGTCTTCGATGCCCTCAAGGCCAGGAAGATCGCTCTGACCCAGACCCTGCCCGTGAGCGCCCGCGCCGCGAAGATGCCGGGTTCGCGCATGTTCATCGATCCCAAGATGCAGGTGTCGGTGGAAGACCTGATCAAGGGCCTGGTCGTGCAGTCGGGCAACGACGCCACCGTGGCCCTGGCCGAAGGCGTGGGCGGCACGGTCGAGCACTTTGTCGAAATGATGAACGACCAGGCCAAGGCATTGGGCATGAAGAACACGGTCTTCAAGAACCCGGAAGGACTGCCGGCGCCCGGTCATGTGACTACCGCACGCGACTTGGGCGTCCTGGCCACGCGCCTCATCCGCGACTTTCCGCAGGACCTTCACTACTACGCGATCAAGAAATACCGCTATCCGGGAACGCCGTCGACCAACGACACCAACCGCAATACGCTGCTGTTTCGCGATCCCACCGTCGACGGTCTGATGACGGGTCATACGGATGCGGCGGGCTACAGCACGATCGCCACGGCCAGGCGCGATTTCCCCAACCTTTCCGGCGGACGGCGGCTGCTGACCATCGTGATCGGCACGAACAGCGAGACGGCGCGGTCCAACGAATCGCAAAAGCTCCTGAACTGGGGCTACACCGCCTTTGATGCCGTGCGCCTGTTCGATGGTGGCCAGCCGGCCGCCACGCCACGCGTCTGGAAGGGCAAGTCCAGCGAGCTGAAACTTGGGCGCTTCGAACCCATCGTGGTGACTGTGCCTGCCGGCACCGCCGGCAAGGTCACCACGCAGCTGGCACGGCCAGACCCGCTGGTGGCCCCATTCACCAAGAACCAGAGCGTGGGCACGCTCAAGATCATGCTGGGCGACCAGCCCGTGACCGACGTGCCGCTGGTGACGCTGGAGCCGGTCGAGCAGGCCGGCGTGATGGGCCGGGCCTGGGACGCAGTGCGCCTGTGGATAAAGTAGCCAACCCCCGCTTGTTTGACCCGGGTGCATCGAGCACTTGGCCCGCAAGACTGGGGTTTCCATTGCCCTGACTTGGCTCGCTGGCTATAATCGAGGGCTTTTCGGAATTTTCCGAAGGGTTTCACGTTTTCGTTATCTGCGGTCTTCCCGCTTCGATTTGCCGAAGTGGGGTCACGAAGACCGGCTGCCTCGCAAGAGGTCTGATGACTTTTTGGGAATATTTTTTTACATGCCAACCATCAATCAACTGGTGCGTCAGGGCCGCGAAGTCGAAAAGACGAAGTCGAAGAGCCCTGCTATGCAGAACTCCCCGCAGCGTCGCGGTGTCTGCACCCGGGTCTACACCACGACCCCCAAGAAGCCGAACTCCGCTCTGCGTAAGGTCGCCAAGGTGCGCCTGACCAACGGTTTCGAAGTCATTTCCTACATCGGCGGCGAAGGCCACAACCTGCAAGAACACAGCGTCGTGCTGGTTCGCGGCGGTCGTGTCAAGGACTTGCCCGGTGTGCGCTACCACATCGTCCGCGGTTCGCTGGACCTGCAGGGCGTGAAGGATCGCAAGCAGTCGCGTTCCAAGTACGGCGCGAAGCGTCCGAAGAAGGCCTAAGCCTTCTTGTTTGTTTAACGGTGTTCGGTCGCCTTGGCGGGCGCATCGAGCGTAGTGACCCGAAAGCGGGTCGAGTAAGTGAGAGTCTCGCTTGGCTCTCGCGGCATCCGAAACGGTGCCAACTGAAGCAAAGAGGTTTTAAAAATGCCACGTCGTCGCGAAGTTCCCAAACGTGAAATCCTGCCGGACCCGAAGTTCGGCAATGTCGAGCTGTCCAAATTCATGAACGTGATCATGGAAGGCGGCAAGAAGGCTGTTGCCGAGCGCATCATCTACGGCGCGCTCGACTTCATCGAGCAGAAGAACCCGGGCAAGGACCCGCTGGAAGCCTTCACCATCGCCATCAACAACGTCAAGCCGATGGTGGAAGTGAAGTCCCGCCGCGTTGGTGGCGCGAACTACCAGGTGCCCGTCGAAGTGCGCCCCGTTCGTCGCCTGGCCCTGTCGATGCGCTGGATCAAGGAGGCCGCCCGCAAGCGCGGTGAGAAGTCGATGGCCCTGCGTCTGGCCAACGAACTCATGGAAGCCACTGAAGGCCGTGGCGGCGCCATGAAGAAGCGCGATGAAGTGCATCGCATGGCAGAAGCCAACAAGGCCTTCAGTCACTTCCGCTTCTAAGAGCCTGGGTTTAAGCGCCCTTTTCAAGAACTGGCTGGAAGCCCGACCCACCGTGTGGTGGGCGGGCTTTCATCCGTTAACGGAGTAATTTCTCATGTCCCGCAAGACCCCCATCGAGCGCTACCGCAACATCGGTATCTCGGCGCACATCGACGCCGGCAAAACCACGACGACCGAGCGCATCCTGTTCTACACCGGCGTGAACCACAAGATCGGCGAAGTGCACGACGGCGCCGCCACGATGGACTGGATGGAGCAGGAGCAAGAGCGTGGCATCACGATCACCTCGGCCGCCACCACCTGCTTCTGGAAGGGCATGGACCTGTCCTTCCCCGAGCACCGCATCAACATCATCGACACCCCCGGGCACGTGGACTTCACCATCGAAGTGGAGCGTTCCATGCGCGTGCTCGACGGCGCCGTAATGGTCTATGACTCGGTGGGCGGCGTGCAGCCCCAGTCGGAAACCGTCTGGCGCCAGGCCAACAAGTACAAGGTGCCCCGCCTTGCGTTCGTGAACAAGATGGACCGTATCGGCGCCAACTTCTTCCGCGTGCGCCAGATGATGGTGGACCGCCTGAAGGCCAACCCCGTGCCGATCGTGATCCCGATCGGTGCCGAAGACCACTTCAAGGGCGTGGTCGACCTGCGCAAGATGAAGGCCATCCTGTGGGACGACGCCTCGCAAGGCATGAAGTTCGACTACGCCGACATCCCGGCCGAACTGGCTGAAACCGCCAAGGAATGGCGCGAGAAGATGGTCGAGTCGGCTGCCGAGGCTTCGGAAGAGCTGATGAACAAGTACCTCGAAGAGGGCGACCTCACCGAGGAAGAGATCACCTTGGGTCTGCGCACCCGCACCATCGCCGGCGAAATCCAGCCGATGCTGTGCGGCTCGGCGTTCAAGAACAAGGGTGTGCAGCGCATGCTGGACGCCGTGATCGAACTCATGCCCTCGCCGCTGGACATCCCGCCGGTGCAAGGCACGGACGAAGACGAGAAGGAAGTCAGCCGCAAGGCCGACGACGCCGAGAAGTTCTCGGCCCTCGCGTTCAAGCTCATGACCGACCCCTATGTGGGCCAGCTGACCTTCGTGCGCGTGTACTCGGGCGTGCTGTCCAAGGGTGACAGCGTGTTCAACCCGGTCAAGGGCAAGAAGGAGCGTATCGGCCGTATCGTTCAGATGCACGCCAACGAGCGCCTGGAAGTGGACGAAATCCGCGCCGGCGACATCGCTGCCTGCGTGGGCCTGAAGGACGTGACCACCGGCGAAACACTGTGCGATCCGGATGCCGTCGTGACGCTCGAGCGCATGGAGTTCCCCGAGCCCGTGATTGCACAGGCTGTCGAACCCAAGACCAAGGCCGACCAGGAAAAGATGGGCATCGCCCTGCAGCGTCTGGCCCAGGAAGATCCCTCGTTCCGCGTTCGCACCGACGAAGAATCGGGTCAGACCATCATTTCCGGCATGGGCGAGCTCCACCTGGAAATCATCGTGGACCGCATGAAGCGCGAATTCGGCGTGGAAGCCAACGTGGGCAAGCCCCAAGTGGCCTACCGCGAAACCGTGCGCAAGTCGGTGTCCGACGTCGAAGGCAAGTTCGTTCGCCAGTCGGGCGGCAAGGGCCAGTACGGTCACGTGGTGTTCTCGCTGGAACCGCAAGAAGCCGGCAAGGGCTTCGAGTTCGTCGACGCCATCAAGGGCGGCGTGGTGCCTCGCGAGTACATCCCTGCGGTGGAAAAGGGCGTGGTCGAAGCGCTCAACACCGGCGTACTGGCTGGCTACCCCGTGGTCGACGTGAAGGTCACCCTGACCTTCGGTTCGTACCACGACGTGGACTCGTCGGAACAGGCCTTCAAGATGGCCGCCATCTTCGGTTTCAAGGAAGCTGCCCGCAAGGCCAGCCCCGTCATCCTCGAGCCGATGATGGCTGTGGAGGTCGAGACGCCTGAAGACTACGCCGGCAACGTGATGGGCGACCTGTCGTCCCGCCGTGGCATGGTGCAGGGCATGGACGACATGGTTGGTGGCGGCAAGGCCATCAAGGCCGAAGTGCCGCTGTCGGAAATGTTCGGCTACTCCACCACGCTGCGTTCGATGTCGCAAGGCCGCGCCACGTACACGATGGAGTTCAAGCACTACGCCGAAGCGCCGAAGAACGTGGCGGAAGCCATCGTCGCGGCTCGCGCGAAGTAATCAATCAGAACCAGAACCGGGGTGGCTGCGGCTGCCCCGTTCAGCCCGTCTTCGACTTTGTGCCCTTCGTTGCCCGTGGCGAAGGAAGCAGCAACAAGGTGTAGACGTAAAACCAACACACGGGTCAGCTCTTTCAAGGATTGAAAATGGCGAAAGGAAAGTTTGAGCTCACCAAGCCGCACGTGAACGTGGGCACCATTGGTCACGGGGACCATGGCA
>JAFEEG010000042.1 GCA_018241225.1 Pseudomonadota bacterium | reverse complement strand
GGAGCAGGCCGGTGGCCTGGTGCAATCGGTGAGCGTGTTCCGCCTGCAGGCGGCCTGAGGGCCAGGCGCGCAACCGGGCCGGCGCAGCCCTTCAGATTCGCGCCGGCCTGCCGATATTCCACTTGAAGCCGGGGCGTTGCCGAAAGAAGCAGCCCCCGCCCCGAGTCAAACCCAACACCTCTGAAGCACCATGTCCGGAAACTTGTTCCTCACCGGCCTGAGCGGTCTCAACGTGGCGCGTGCCGCGCTGGTGACCACGGCCCACAACACGGCCAACGTCTACACGCCAGGCTACAGCCGCCAGGTGGCGCAGGTCAGAACCTCCACCCCCAACGCCACCGGCGCGGGCTTCTTCGGCACCGGCGCGGTGGTGACCACCGTCACCCGCAGCTACGACCGCTACCTGACGGCGCAACTGGCAGCGGCCGATTCCTCCGCCTCGGCGCTGTCCACCTACGCCTCGCAGATCAACCGCATCGACTCGCTGTTGGCCGACCGTACCTCGGGCCTGCAGCCGCTGCTGCAAGGCTTCTTCGACAGCGTGCAAGGCCTGGCCAACACGCCGGCCGACCCGGCGGCGCGCCAGCAGCTCATCAGTTCGGCGCAGTCGCTGGCCAACAAGTTCCGCACCACCGACCAGTACCTGACGGACATGAACTCGTCGGTGAACGACCAGATCACCGGCAGCGCAGGCCAGATCAACACCTACGCCACGCAGATCGCCAACCTCAACCAGCAGATCAGCCAGCTCAGCGCCATGGCCGGCGGCCAGCCGCCCAACGACCTGATGGACCAGCGCGACCAGCTGGTCAGCGACTTGAGCAAGATCGTCGACGTGAAGGTGCTGGAGACCGACTCGGGCAAGTACAACGTGTTCATCGGCAACGGCCAGTCGCTGGTGCTGGGCGACCGCGCCGCCGAAGTGGCGGCGGTGACCTCGGCCGCCGATCCGACGCGCAAGTCCATCGCCATCACGGGCCCGGCGGGCAACCAGGTGGAAGTGGCCGACAGCGTGTTCACCGGTGGGTCGCTGGGCGGCCTCATGGCCTTCCGTGCCGAGACGCTCACCCCCACGCAGAACGCCGTCGGCCGCCTGGCCATCGCCCTGGGCGACACCTTCAATGCGCAGCACAAGCTGGGCGTGGACCTGGGCGGCATGCTGGGGCAGGACTTCTTCAGCGTGGCCCAGCCCGGCGTGTTCACCAACACCCACAACGCGGGCGACCTGAAGCTGGGCGCCAGCATCACCGATGCCGGCAGCCTGACCACCAGTGACTACAAGGTGCAGCTCAAGGACGTGTCGGGTACGCCCACCTACGTGGTCACGCGCATGTCGGACAACCAGGTGGTGGCCAATTCCACCGGCTTTCCCATCAAGTTCGATGGCGTGCAGCTGGACGCAGCCAGCGGCACGGCCACGGTGGGCGATTCCTTCCTGGTGCAGCCCACGCGCACCGGCGCGCGCGACGTGGACGTGCTGGTGCGCGACCCGGCCAAGGTGGCCGCGGCCTCGCCAGTCATCACCGGCTCCACCGCCGGCAACATGGGCACCGGCTCGATCAGCAGCGCCACCATCGGCGCCGGCTATGCCGGCACACCGCTGGCGGCCAACGTCAAGCTGAGCTACGATGCGGCCACCGGCACGCTGTCGGGCTTTCCGGCGGGCTCCGCCGTGACCGTGACCGCCACCGACGGCACCGTGAAGAACTATGCGGCCGGCACCCCGGTGCCCTACAGCGAAGGCGCATCCATCAGCTTCGACGGCATCAGCGTCACGCTCAAGGGCACGCCGGCACAGGGCGACAGCTTCACCATCTCGAAGAACGTCGCGGGCGTGTCCGACGGCAGCAACGCACTGCTGCTGGGTGCGCTGCAGCGCCAGAGCACCATGGCCGGCGGCACCAGCACCTTCAACGGCGCCTACGCGCAACTGGTGAGCGAAGTGGGCAACCGCGCCATGGAGGTGCAGGTGGCCAGCAAGACGCAGGACAGCCTGGCCACGCAGATCCGTGCCAGCCAGCAATCCATATCCGGCGTGAACCAGGACGAGGAAACCGGCAACCTGCTGATGTACCAGCAGATGTACCAGGCCAACGCCAAGGTCATCCAGACCGCGCAGGCCATGTTCGACGCCATCCTCGGCATCAGCTGAGCGGGCGCCGCCATCCCGCACACAACATTCAAGGAGTCATGATGCGCATCAGCACCCAGACCTTCTACGACCAGAGCCAGTCGGCCATGGGCTCGCAGCAACTCAACCTGTTCCGCATCCAGCAGAAGGTGGCCACCGGCCGCAACATCCTCACGCCGTCGGACGACCCGGTGGGCGCCGCACGCGCGCTGGGCGTGAGCCAGTCGCTGTCGGAAGGTGCCCAGTACGCGGCCAGCCGCTCGCAGGCCACCGGCATGCTCTCGCGCGAGGACGAGGCGCTGCAAAGCGTGGTGTCGGTCCTGCAGAACCTCAAGACGCTGACCGTGCAGGCGGGCAACGGCACCCTCAGCGATGCCGACCGCGCATCGCTGGCCACCACCATCCAGAGCAACCTGGACCAGCTCGTGGGCCTGGCCAATTCGGACGACGGCAACGGCCAGTTCATCTTTGCCGGCTTCAAGAGCGCCACCGCGCCCTTTGCAGCGCAGGCCGGCGGCGGCTACCAGTACCTGGGCGACCAGGGCCAGCGGCTGATGCAGGTCGACGTGGCTCGCCAGATGCCCACCACCGACGACGGGCGCAGCGTGTTCCAGCAGGTGCAGGGCGGGGCCGGCTACGTGGCATCCGGCTCGGCAGCCAACGCCGGCACCGGCGTGTTCGGCGCGGTGAGCGTGACCGACGCCACCGTCGCCGACTACGGCAAGGACTTCACCATCAGCTTTGCCGGCGGCAACTACAGCGTGCAGACCAAGGACACGCCCCCCACCGTGGTGGCCGCGGGCGCCTACACCGAAGGCACGCCCATCACCTTCGGCGGCCTGTCGATGAACATCAGCGGCAAGCCGGCCGATGGCGACAGCTTCGACGTGTCCACCGCGCGCAACGCCGGCACCGACATCTTCGCCACGCTGGGCGAGCTGGTCACCGCGCTGAAGAAGCCGCTGACGGGCGGCGGCGCACAGGCGCAGGCGCAACTGCTCAACGCCCTGAGCACGGCCAACGTGAAGATCACCAACGCGCACGACAACGTGCTGACCATCCGCGCCTCGGTGGGCTCGCGCATGAGCGAGCTGGAGCAGCTCGACAGCGGCGGCGAGGCACGCAAGCTGCTGGACAAGAGCTACCTCTCGGAGATCGAGGACCTGGACTACTACGACGCGATCTCCGAGTTCACCCAGCGCCAGACCGCGCTGCAGGCGGCGCAGCAGACCTTTGTCCAGCTCAGCGGCCTGGCCCTGTTCAAGTACCTCTAAGGCGCCGCGGCCCGCGACGGGCCGAGGGCGATTGGTCGACCCCGACATGGGGCCGCGTCCGACAGGTGGGGCAGGGCGCTGGCTCTACGCTCGGGGCTGAGAGTGCCCCATGTCAGTTGTCGATCCACCCCCCGGCCATGCTGGCGGCGGCAGCGTGCCGCCGCCGCAACCCGTGCCACCCATGCCCGGCCCGGATGTGCCCGGCATCGAGCTGCCGCCGAGCCCTACGTTGCCGCCCGGCTCGCCTGTCGGTCCCGACATCGAGGACCCGCCGCCGGACCAGCCCGTGCCCGTGCGTGAGCCGCCCGGCGCGCCGCTGCCCGAGCAGGTGGGCACCCTTGACCATCTGCCGCCCCGCGGAATCGGCGCTTGAGCCTGCGCACGCTTTACGAACGCTTTACAATCCGCGCCGCCGCACTCCCGTGCGGCCGTCCAACGTGGCGACTGCCGGCCTGACCGCGCAGTCGACCCGCTGAGCCCACCCAGATAGCTTTTCACTCCAGGCAGGGCATGCCATTGGTCGCGCCACATCGGCGCGTCTGCATCGGCATGCGCGGCCGTGCAGGTGCGTGCAATCAACTCCGACTCATCGTCGCAGACGAAACGCACACACCAATGAAGAAAACCTGTTCTCGCACCGGGCGCTCGCGCCTTCGACTTTCCATTCTTGCCAGTGCCGCGCTGGCTTCCTTGCCCATGGCTGCCGGGGCGCAGGCCGCCGCCAGCACCAGCCTGCCCGAAGTAACGGTGAGCGGGGAGGAAGACCAGGGCTATGCCCCCGCCACCGCCCGAAGTGCCACCAAGACCAGCGCGCCGCTGCGCGACGTGCCGCAAAGCGTGAACGTGGTCACCGAAAAGCTCATGGAGGACCAGAACGCCACCAGCATGGAAGCGGCGCTTCGCAACGTGCCGGGCGTGAGCTTCAACCACGGCGACGGCCAGCGCGACCAGGTGCTGATCCGCGGCTTCAGCGCGATCTCCGACTGGTTCGTGGACGGCGTGCGCGACGACGCGCTGTATTTCCGCGACCTGTCGGACACCGAGCGTGTCGAGGTGCTCAAGGGCCCCGCCGCGGTGCTCTACGGACGCGGCTCCTCCGGCGGCATCATCAACCGCGTGACCAAGAAGCCGATCTTCGGCAGCCCCTTCGGCGGCGAGGTGTCGCTGGGCGTGGGCAGCTACGGCTACCGTCGCGCCACGGCCGACCTGAACACGGCCATTGGTGATTCGATGGCCTTCAGGCTGAACGTGGCGGGCGAGGATTCGGACAGCTGGCGCGACCAGCAGTTCACCCAGCGCTACAACATCGCGCCCTCGCTGGCCATCAAGTTCAGCCCGCAGACCGACCTGCTGCTGCAATACACCAACCTGCGCGACGAGCGCCTGACCGACTTCGGCGTGCCGGCCCTGAACGGACGCCCGGTGGACGTGCCCATCGGCACCTACTACGGCTCGGCCCATGCCCGTCGCGACGACACCGTGACCAGCAAGGTGCAGAGCTTCACCGCCACGCTCAACCACCGCTTCAGCGACACCCTGGCGGTGCGCAACACCACGCGCTGGTCGGACTACCAGCTGGACCGCAACAACACGTTGCCCAGCGGCACCACCGACCCGGTGGCCCTGACTGTCGGCCGCACGCGCGGCCTGGTCGACCGCGACGAGAGCGGCTGGTTCAACCAGACCGACTTCACCTGGCGCAACCAGCTGGGCGGCCTGGCGCAGGAATGGCTCATGGGTGCGGAGCTGGGCGTGCAGCGCAAGCGGGCCTACACGGTCTCGTCGGCCACGGGCTACGAGCGGGTGAACATCTTCAACCCCGTGCAAGACCCGTTGCCGATTCCCGCCTCGGCCTTCACCGCCGACAGCGCCATTCCGAGCAACAGCGAATTCCAGACGGCGGCCGTGTATTTCCAGGACCAGATCACGCTGTCGCAGCAGTGGAAGGCGCTGGTGGGCCTGCGCTACGACGACTACCGGCAAGAGACCAGCTTCGAGCGCAAGCTGGACACGCTGCAGCGCACCGACCGCCAGTTCAGCCCCCGCGCCGGCCTGGTGTGGCAGCCCACGGCGGCGCAGTCCTACTACGTCTCGTACAGCCGCTCGTTCCAGCCCTCGGGCGAGAACTTCGCGCTTTCCACCAGCACGGTGGATGCCGACCCCGAGATCACGGTCAACCAGGAAATCGGCGCCAAGTTCGACTTGCTGGACGGCCAGCTGAACTTCACCACCGCGCTGTTCAACCTCGAACGTTCGGGCATGAAGAACACCGACCCCAACAACCCGCGCCGCCAGATCAACGTGGGCACGCAGCGCACCAACGGCCTGGAGCTGGCGCTGAACGGCCGCCTGCCGGGGCGCTGGGACGTCAGCGCCGGCTACGCCTTCCTGGACGCGAAGATGACCGAGTCGCTGGCCACGGTGAGCCAGCTGCAATTGCCCGTGGGCGCGCCCATTCCGGTGCAGGGCCAGACGGCCGCGCTCACGCCGCGCAACTCGGCCTTCCTGTGGGCGATGAAGGACCTGGGCCACGGCTTTTCAGCCGGTGGTGGCTTGAACTACGTGGGCGAGCGCTACGCCTCGCTCACCAACCGGGTGACGCTGCCGTCCTACCTGACGGCGGACCTGGCGGCCAGCTACAAGGCAGAGCGCTACGAGATCCAGCTCAACCTGAAGAACGTGGCCGACACCAAGTACTACATCTCGGGCCACGGGTCGGTGGACAACCTGATCCTGCCTGGCCCGGGACGCGAGCTGCAACTCACGCTCAGAGCCAGGTTCTAGCCGTGATTGCTCTTGTGCGGCGAAGCTTCTGGGCGAAGCTGCACCGCTATCTCGGTCTGGCCATGCTCGCGCTGCTGTTCGTCATCGCACTGACCGGCAGCGTGATGGCCTTCGAGCACGAGATCGATGCCTGGCTCAATCCCGAGCTGCTGCGCACCGGCCACACGCTGGCTCCCTTGCCGACCGACGAATTGGTGGCAAGGGTGGAGCGGGCCGACGCGCGGCTGCGGGTGAGCTTCGTGCCGCTGGATGGCCGGCCCGGCGAAGCGCTGGAGCTGCGCGTTGCGCCGCGTGTGGACGCAGCCAACGGCCAGCCCTACGAGCTGTCCTTCGACCGGCTGCTGGTGGATCCGTCCAGCGCCAAGGTACTGGGCCAGCGCCGCTGGGGTGCGTTGATATTCGACCGCGCGCACGTCGTCAGCATGCTCTACCTGCTGCACCGCAAGCTGCAGTTGCCCGATCCGTGGGGCATGTGGGTCACGGGTGGCGTGGCGCTGAGCTGGCTGATCACTTCGCTGGTCGGCGCGTGCTTGACCTTGCCGCGGCGCCGTGCGCGGCCCGGCGAGTTCTGGCAGCGCTGGAAGCCGGCCTGGAAGATCAAGTCGGGGGCCAGGTGGCAGCGCACCACCTTCGACATGCACCGCGCCGTCGCGTTGTGGAGCTTGCCGGTGGCGCTGGTGGCGGCGCTTTCGGGCGTCTATTTCAACCTGGGCCATGAGGTGTTCAAGCCGGTGGTCTCGCTTTTCGGGGCGATCACGCCGAACCCGGCGCAGACCTTGCCGCGCCTTGCCAACGGGGAGCAGCGGACACCGGTCCTGGGTATCGAGGAAGCCGTGGCGCAAGCGCGCACGCACCTGCCGCCGTCGGCGCAGGGCTTCGTGCCGTGGTACGCCATGCACCTGCCGCGCCAAGGCGTCTATCGCATCGCCTTCAAGGAGGAGGGCATGCGCGAGCGCGCGCTGCGGCTGCGCTACGAACAGGTGTTCATCGATGACCAGAGCGGCGAGGCCAAGGGCATGAACGGCTACGACAGCGGCACTGGCGCGGACCGCTTTCTCATGTGGCAATACCCGCTGCATTCGGGCAAGGTCCTGGGACTTGGCGGACGCTTGCTGGTCTGCGCGCTGGGGCTCATGACCGCGCTGCTGTGCGCAACCGGCCTCCTGGTGTGGTGGAGCCGCCGGCGATCAGGCGCCCGTCAGCAAGCCTCGCTCAGTGCGTGAACAGCTTGCGGTGCAGCCGCCGCAACGACCACCACACCGATGCCGCAACGATGGGAATCGCCAGCGCCGCCGTGGTTTCGCCCGACAGGGGCCAGCCCACGCCGTGGGCAGCCTTGGCCAGGTAGCTGATGAGGCCGACCACGTAGTAGGTGATGGCCGCCACCGAAAGCCCTTCGACCGTGGCCTGCAGCCGAAGCTGGATGTCCTGTCGCGTATTGAGCGCTTCGAGCAAGGCGCGGCTGCCGTGCTGCTGTTCGATTTCCACGCGCGTGCGCAGCAGGTTGCTGATGCGCGAGACGCGGCGCGACAGTGCGTCTTGCCGGCGTGCCGCCCATTCCAGCGTCTTGCGCGCAGGCGTCACGCGCCGCTCGATGAATTCGCCGATGGTCTGCAGGCCGCCCAACTGCGATTCGTTGATCTGGGCGATTCGCTGGTCGACGAGTTCGAAGTAGGCGCTGCTCGCGGAAAACCTCGAATGCGTTGCGGCGTATTCGCTCTCCACCTGCGCGGCCAGGCGGGTGAGGCGGTCCAGCAGCGCCGCCTCTTCATGCTGCTCGGCGCTTTGAATGGCCTGCGCGAGTGCCGCGAGTTCGCTCTCCGCGCTGGCCAGCGCGGCTCCCGCGTGGCGTGCGGCAGGCAGCCCGAGCATGGCCGCCATGCGGTAGGTCTCGATTTCCAGCAGGCGCTGCACCAGCCGCCCAAGCCTTCTTGGCGGCAGGTCGCCCGCATGCAGCACGAAGCGCGAGAAGCCGTTGGAGTGGATGGCGAAGTCGGTCAGGACCTGCGCCTTGCCGCCGGCCACCGTCGAGCCCACGAGCGCATCGGCGCGCAGCATGTGGTGCTCGGCACGATCCGCACCGCCTTCGAGCTGGCCGGGCAGGGCCCACAGGTCGAGGCTGCTCAGGCACTGGCCGGGCAGGGCCGCCAGCCACTCCTGCGGAACCTGGTCGACCGCGCTGGCCAGCGGCGCGCCCGCCGTGGCGTCGCCGTTGCGCAACTGCACGGCGAAGGTCCAGGTGACGAATTCGGTGTGCAGCTCCCAGCGCACGCGAAATGCGCCCAGTTCAGCCCGCAGGTGCGTGGTGTGCTCGTCGGGCGGTGCGATGTGGTGGTCGCGCAGCAAGGCCGCCAGGTGCTGCCTGCTGGCCGCGCGCCCCTGTGCGTCGGCGAACATGACCAGGTGCGAAATGGCCAGCGGCGCCGCCATGGGCTCGGGCGGCCGGGCGTGGACCTCGTTGTGCAGTGGCACGCGCTCGGGGTGCTGTGTCAGGTGGATCATGTGGCTGCGATTGTGACGGGCGGGGCGTCGGCTTTTTCGAGATCGTAGCTTGCGGCCGTGTCTGTCCCGCGATGCCCGAAGGCATACTTCGCGCGTGTTCAAGCCCGCATTCCAAACCGTCAGGCTGTGGCTCTGGGCGGCCGTGGCCGGCGCACTCGGCGCCGTATCGACCATCGGCTTTCGCTGGCTCACCCAGCAGGTCGAGTGGGTGGCAACCGGGCACAAGGGCGGCCTGGTCGAGGCAGCCATGGCGCTGCCGGCCTGGCACCGGGCCCTGGTCTGCGCCGTGGGCGGGCTGCTGGCCGGTACCGTGCTTGCACTGGGAAGCCGATGGGCCGCCAAGGGCAAGCGGGGCGATCGCAACCTCGACTACATCGAGGCGACCCGCGCCGGCCGGGTCGACCTGAACGACCGCACGACCCTCACGCGCACCGTGTCGGCGCTCTTTTCCATCGGAACGGGCGCGTCCATCGGGCGCGAAGGGCCCATGGTGCAGCTGGCGGCCTGGGTCGGCTCATGGCTGGCGCGCTGGGTGGCTGTGTCGCCCGAGCAGCGCAACATCATCATGGTCTGCGGCATTGCCTCGGGCATCGGGTCGGCCTACCACGCGCCGATTGCCGGCGTGGTGTTCGTGCTCGAACTGGCACTGGGCTTCCTGGCCACCAACACCGTTGCGCCGGTGCTCATTGCCTGCTCGACGGCCGCGGCCTTGATCTACTGGCTGATCGATCCCGCGCCCCTTTACGTCATCTCGGGCAAGGCCATCGCCCCGGCGGGCCTGGGTGTTGCATTGCTGTCGGGCATCGTGTTCGGCGGCATCGGATGGCTGTGGCTGCGCCTTCTGGACAAGTCGCGCGAGCTGTTTTCCCGCGTGTCGTCGATGCCGCTGCGCCTGGGGCTGGGCGGCGTGCTGGTGGGCCTGATCTCGGCGGCCGTGCCCGAGGTCTGGGGCAACGGCTACAGCGTTGCATCGCAGGTGCTGCAGGGGCAGCATGTGTGGCAGTGGCTGGCGGTGATCCTGGCGGCCAAGGTGGTGGCCACCGCGCTGAGTTCGGGCAGCGGTGCCATTGGCGGCGTGTTCACGCCTTCGCTGTTTGTCGGTGCCGCGGCGGGCAGCATGCTGGCGCAGCTTGCCGCCATGTGGATGCCGATGGCCGGCAGCGGCGATCCGCGTACGCTGGCGGTGGTGGGCATGGCGGCGGTGCTGGCCGCGGTGACGCACGCGCCGTTGATGTCCATCGTCATGGTGCTGGAGATGACGGACCAGTTCCAGCTCACCGTGCCGATCATGCTGGCTTGCGGCGTGGCGCACGCAACGAGCACGCAGTTTGGCGCCAAGCCGATCTACGGCAATCCCATCGAGGGGCGAAAGTGAACCATCATGAGTGAAGCACCCAAGGGTTTGAAGAAGGGCTTGACGAACTACGGCGACCAGGGCTTCTCGCTCTTCCTGCGCAAGGCGTTCATCAAGGGCGCGGGCTACACCGACGACGCGCTGGACCGCCCGGTGATCGGCATCACCAACACAGGCAGCAGCTTCAACCCCTGCCACGGGAACATGCCGCAGCTCATCGAGGCGGTGCGGCGCGGCATCATGCTGGCCGGCGGGCTGCCCATGGACTTCCCGACCATCTCGGTGCACGAGAGCTTCTCGGCTCCCACCAGCATGTACCTTCGCAACCTGATGTCGATGGACACCGAGGAGATGGTGCGCGCCCAGCCCATGGACGCGGTGGTGCTCATCGGCGGCTGCGACAAGACCGTGCCTGCACAGCTGATGGGCGCGGCCTCGGCGGGCATTCCGGCCATCCAGCTCATCACCGGCTCGATGCTCACCGGCAGCCACCGCAGCGAGCGGGTGGGCGCGTGTACCGACTGCCGCCGCTACTGGGGCAAGTTTCGTGCGGAAGAAATCGGCGACGAGGAGATTGCCGACGTGAACAACCAGCTGGTGGCCAGCGTGGGCACCTGCTCGGTCATGGGCACGGCCAGCACCATGGCCTGCGTTGCCGAGGCGCTGGGCATGACCGTGCCGGGCGGCGCGTCGCCGCCGGCAGTGACGGCGGACCGCATCCGCATTGCCGAGCAGACCGGCGCCCAGGCGGTGCAGCTGGCGCGCCAGGGCCTGACCATCGACAAGATCCTGACGCCGGCCGCCTTCGAGAACGCGCTGCGGGTGCTGCTGGCCATTGGCGGCTCCACCAACGGCATCGTGCACCTGACGGCCATCGCGGGGCGCATGGGCATCGACATCGACCTGGCGGGGCTGGACCGCATGGGCACGCAGACACCGGTGCTGGTCGATCTCAAGCCATCGGGCCAGCACTACATGGAAGACTTCCACAAGGCGGGCGGCATGGCCACCTTGCTGCGCGAACTCAAGCCCCTGCTGCGTCTGCAGGCCTTGACGGTCACCGGCCGCACCCTGGGCGAAGAGATCGAGCGCTTCGGGCCGGGCTTTGCGCAGGATGTGGTGCGGCCGCTGGGCCACCCCATCTATCCGCAGGGTGGACTGGCGGTGCTGCGCGGAAACCTCGCGCCCGGCGGCGCCGTCATCAAGCAGTCCGCTGCCGACCCGGCGTTGATGGAACACGAGGGGCGTGCCGTGGTGTTCGAGAACAGCGAAGACCTGGCCAACCGCATCGACAGCGACGCGCTGGACGTGGCGGCCGACGACATCCTGGTGCTCAAGAACATCGGCCCCAAGGGCGCGCCCGGCATGCCCGAGGCAGGCTACATCCCCATTCCGCGAAAGCTGGCCAAGGCTGGCGTGAAGGACATCGTTCGCGTGTCCGACGGGCGCATGAGCGGCACCGCCTTCGGCACCATCGTGCTGCACGTCACGCCCGAAGCCGCGGTGGGCGGGCCGCTGGCACATGTGCGCAGCGGCGACCGGATCCGCCTGAGCGTGAAGAACCGGGAGATTGCGCTGCTCGTGTCCGATGAAGAACTGGCCAGGCGCGCCAAGGAAAACCCGGTGACCGAGCCGACGGCTGAACGCGGCTACAGAAAGCTGTTCCTTCAGGCCGTGACGCAGGCCGACAAGGGCGTGGACTTCGACTTTCTGCGCGCGCCCCGGTCGGTGGGCAAGGCGCCGGAATAACCAGGCCAGCAGCTGCTGGCCTAGGCGCTGCGCGACCTGCCAGATGTCGCGATCTTGAAAAGCAGTTCCATCAAGACCGTTCTCTCGCCCTTGCTCAAGGTGTGCAACAGGTCGGTCTCCATGGTGGAGGCGATCGCCAGGGCCTTGTGAACCAGGGCCTCGCCAGACTTGGACAGCCGCAGGTGCTGCATGCGCTTGTCCACGTCGCTCTGCACGCGGGCAATCAATCCACGTGCGCCCAGGCGGTCCAGCAGCAACGACATCCGGGCCGGCGCCGTGGCCAGCGCCTGGCAAAGCTGCTTGCCCGTGGCGCCGGGGTTGCTGTGCACCAGCACCAGGATCGAGAACTCGACCTGCGTCACGCCCAGCGACTTGCCGATGTGCGAGTCGAAGATGCGCAGTGTCGGAACCGAGGCCTGCGCCAGGTTGTAGCCAAGAAGAGCCAGCAACTTCGAATGGTCCAGGCCACCTGGAAGCTCGTGTTCGATGTGCGGTTCCGTCATGCGGGCGAGTCTACGGCAGCAGGGTTCCCGCTCTTGTTGGCGCTGGGGTTTACACCAGGAAAACACCAACAGGGAAGACTCTATAGTAGTTAATTAGATTAACTATATTTGTGCACGCGATCGTTCATTTGCCTACTGGCTGTGAGTGAAAAGTGCATTTGCATAGTTTCTGTTGAAACTTGTTTTTCGAGTCCGCGCATCGGAGACGACATGAGATTCTTCTGGTCATTGGCTGCGGCCCCGCTGCTGCTCGTCGCATGCGCGCAGCAGCCCACCGCAGGCCGCCTGCAGCTTGCGGCGGCCACGGGCGCGCCGCTGCAGGGCGGCTGCAATGCGCTGACGCAGTTCAGCTTTCCGGGCACGGCAATCAGCTCTGTCACCACGCAAGCAGCAGGCGCGCTCAAGGTCGGCGGCAAGGACATCGCCGCGCACTGCGTGGTGACCGGCAAGATGAACGAGCGGGTCAGCCCGGTGGACGGCAAGACCTATGCCGTGGGGTTCGAGATGCGCCTGCCCATGGACTGGAACGGCCGATTTCTCTACCAGGGCAATGGCGGAACCGACGGTGCCGTTGCCAGTGCAATCGGCTCGGTCGGAGGCGGCGGCCCGCTGACCAACGCCCTGTACCGCGGCTTTGCCGTGATCTCATCCGACGCCGGCCACAACGCGTCGCAGAACCCGTTGTTCGGCATGGACCCGCAGGCACGCATCGACTACGGCTACGGCGCAGTGCAGAAGCTCACGCCGATGGCCAAGGCGCTGATCAAGACGGCCTATGGCAAGGGGCCGGATCGTTCATACATTGGCGGCACCTCGAACGGCGGGCGGCATGCCATGGTGGCCGCCGCGCGCATTCCGCAGGAATACGACGGCGTGCTGGCCAACTCGCCCGGCTTCGACCTTCCCAAGGCCGCGGCCGCGCAGCTCTACACCGCGCAGCAGTTTCGCAAGGTGGCCACCGACGAAGCAGACCTGTCGAGCGCATTCACCGTGGCGGAACGCCAGCTGGTGGCCAGGAGCATCCTCGCGCGCTGCGATGGACTCGACGGCGTGGTGGACGGCCTGGTGCAGGACGTGGAAGCGTGCCGTACGGCCTTCAGCCTCGCCAGGGACGTTCCGACCTGCAGCGGCGCGCGAGACGGCACCTGCCTGAGCACGGCGCAAAAGAGCGCCATCGACCTGATGTATGCCGGGCCGGTCAACAGCCGCGGAGAACGCCTGTATGCCACCCAGCCCTACGACCCCGGCCTGGCAGGTTCGGGCTGGGCCAGCTGGAAGTTCACCAGCTCGGTGGGTGCGGCGCGTGATCCGGTGGCGGTGGGCATCATCTTCCAGGTGCCGCCGGACCCGGCGGTCATGGGCAATACGCGAGCCTTCGCGTTCAACTACAACTTCGACACCGACTATCCGAAGCTGTTCCAGTCGAACGCCACTTACGCCGAAAGCGCCTGGTCGTTCATGACGCCCCCGAACCAGACCCGGCTGGATGCGCTGCGAGAGCGCGGCGCGAAGATGATCGTGGTGCAAGGCATGTCCGATGGCGTGTTCTCGATCGACGACACCAAGCGCTGGTACGACGAAGTCAATGCCCTGAACAATGGGCGCGCCGCGGACTTCGTGCGCTTCTTCCGCGTGCCCGGCATGAACCACAGCAGCGGCGGCATTGCCACCGACCAGTACGACGCGCTCGACGCGCTGGTCAACTGGGTGGAGAAGGGCGTTGCGCCCGACCGGATCGTCGCTAGTGCACGTGGCGCCGGCAATGCAGGCGGCGCGAACAACGAAGTGCCGGCCAGCTGGGCCAGCGACCGGACACGTCCGCTGTGCCCGTATCCCCTGGTCGCCCGCTACAACGGCAGTGGCGACAGCGAACGCGCCCAGAACTTCAGCTGCAAGCCCTGACACCCGGAATGACGTCCATGCCGCTCGACCAAGATCAAGACCAGAACCGACCCCACTGGATTCCCACGCGCCGCCGCATGCTCCTGGCCACCGTGGCAACCGTGGCAGGCACCGAGGCCGCATGTGCGGCGCAGCCTGCATTGCCTGCACCGCCCGCAACATCGACCAGCGCGACCATCCCCGTGACGGTGCCCAGGACCGAGTTCGTCTACGAGTCGGTGGTCGACTTGGCGCCGACCCTGCAGCTGGGCATGTCGCCCAGGGGCGAGCGCCGCATGGTGCCGATCACTGGTGGCACCTTCGAGGGCCCGGGCCTGCGCGGCATCGTGATGCCGGGCGGCGCAGACCGGCAACTGGTGCGCCGCGACGGCACCGTCGACCTGGATGCGATCTACGAGCTGCAGACCGACGACGGCGTGATCATCTCGGTGCGCAACCGTGTCCTCTCACGCCGCCCCAAGGATGCGCCGGCCTATGTGTTCTCGAACATAGAGCTGACCGCACCCGAAGGCCGCTACGGCTGGCTCAACGACTTCGTGTACGTCGGCACGCTCAACAGCCTGCGGCCCCAGCGCGCCGCGGTGGTGATCCGGGCGTTCCGCGTTCTCTAGCCGGATGCTCGGGCGCGGGCCTCAGCGGGTTGCGGCTCGACCTCGACGTAATCCGGGTAGCGCGCGCAGATTTCCGCCACGGCGCTGAGCGTGCCCGACAGGTGCTTGCGCAGCGCGTTCTGCGCGCCGGTTGCATCGCCGTTCTTGATGGCTTTCGCAATGGCGCGGTGGTCGCGCAGGATGGCCTCGGTCTTGCCCGCGGTGGGCAGGTGCAGGCGGCGCAGGCGGTCCACGTGGCCCGACATGCGCGTGACCGTTTCCCATAGCCCGTCGACGCCTGCGGCCTCGTACATCAGCTGATGAAACCTGCGGTCGGCTTCCACGAAGTCGCCGTACTGCTGCGCGGCGGCCAGGGCCGCCTGGCGGGCAATCTGCGCCTCCAGGTCCTGCACCAGGCCGGGTAGGGCGGCCTGCGCGAGCTGGTGGACGATTTCCAGCTCGATCGAGCGGCGCAGGAAATGCGCTTGCCGCGCCGCCGCCAGGTCGATGCGGCTGACCAGCGTCGCATGCTGCGGAAAGACGTCGACCAGGCCCTCTTCGCTCAGGCGCAAGAGCGCTTCGCGCACGGGCGTCTGGCTGACGCCGAAATGCTCGGCCAGCTCCTGCCGGGCCAGCACCGTACCCGGTTCCAGCTCGAGCGAAAGGATGGCTTCGCGCAGCCTTTCAAGCACCTGCGGCGCGGCATGGCGGGATCGGTCGAGTCGGACTTTCTGGAGCGTGCTCATCGGTGCCATTCTCGCATTGACGTACTAATATATTAGTGTTTTAATCCGCCGAATCTGATCGAGACACGGCCGCCCAGCGCGGCTTTTTCACGCAATGAAGCGCACCTACGAATCCCTGCGCAGCGCCCGGTGGTTTGCACCGGACGACTTCCGCTCCTTTGGCCACCGCTCGCGCGTGATGCAGATGGGCTATGCGCCCATCGACTGGGCCGGCAAGCCGGTGATCGCCATCGTCAATACCTGGAGCGATGCCAACCAGTGCCACGCGCACTTCAAGCAGCGGGTGGACGACGTCAAGCGCGGCATCCTGCAAGCCGGCGGCTTTCCGCTGGAGCTGCCGGCCATCTCGCTGTCGGAGAGCATGGTCAAGCCCACCACCATGCTCTATCGCAACTTCCTGGCGATGGAAACCGAAGAGCTGCTGCGCAGCCACCCGGTCGATGGCGCGGTGCTCATGGGCGGCTGCGACAAGACCACCCCGGGGCTGACCATGGGTGCGCTCAGCATGGGCCTTCCCTTCATCTACCTGCCCGCGGGCCCGATGCTGCGCGGCAACTGGCGCGGCCAGGTGCTGGGCTCGGGCTCCGATGCCTTCAAGTACTGGGACGAGCGCAGGGCAGGGCGCCTGTCCGACCAGGCCTGGCAAGAAATGGAAGCGGGCATTGCGCGCAGCCACGGCACCTGCATGACCATGGGCACCGCCGCCACCATGATGGGCATTGCCGAGGCGGTGGGCTTCGCGCTGCCGGGCTCGTCGAGCATTCCGGCGGCCGATGCGAACCACATCCGCATGAGTGCCGAGTGCGGCCGTCGCATCGTCGAGATGGTGTGGCAGGACTTCTCGCCCGAGAAGATGCTCACGCGGGCCAACTTCGAGAACGGCATTGCCTGTGCCATGGCCATGGGCTGCTCGACCAACGCCATCATCCACCTCATCGCCATGTCGCGCCGCGCCGGCCATCCGGTGGCCCTGGCCGACTTCGACACCGCGAGCCGCGGCGTGCCGGTCATTGCCAACATCCGGCCCAGCGGCGACACCTACCTGATGGAAGACTTCTTCTACGCAGGCGGCCTGCCGGCCATGCTCGAGCGCATCCGCGGCCACTTGAAGACCGACGCGATGACGGTCAACGGCCGCACGCTGGGCGAGAACATCGCCGGTGCGCAGGTCTACAACGACGACGTGATCCGCCCGCTGGACAACCCCATCTACGCCGAAGGCGCGCTGGCGGTGCTGCACGGCAACCTGGCGCCCGGCGGCGTGGTCATCAAGCCCAGTGCCTGCGCGCCGCACCTGCTGCAGCACACCGGCCGCGCCATCGTCTTCGATGACTACCCCAGCCTGAAGAAGGCGGTGGACGACCCCGACCTGGACGTGAGCGGCGACGACATCCTGGTGCTGCGCAATGCCGGCCCGCGCGGCGCCGGCATGCCCGAGTGGGGCATGCTGCCCATCCCCACCAAGCTGCTCAAGCAGGGCGTGAAGGACATGTTGCGCCTGAGCGACGCCCGCATGAGCGGCACCAGCTACGGCGGCTGCCTGCTGCACTGCTCGCCCGAGGCGGCCATCGGCGGGCCGCTGGCGCTGGTGAAAACCGGCGACCGCATCAGCGTCGACGTGCCGGCGCGGCGCATCCACCTGGAGATCAGCGACGCCGAGATGGCCGTTCGCAAAGCCGCCTGGGTGCCGGGGCCGGCGCGCTACGAGCGCGGCTACGGCTGGATGTTCGGGCGCCACATCCTGCAGGCCGATGCCGGCTGCGACTTCGACTTCCTCGAGACCAGCTTTGGCAAGCCGGTGCCCGAGCCCGACATCTTCTGAACCGAAACGGAGACCCGCCCATGAAACCCGAGACCCGCGAGCTGCTGATGAAGGTCAGCACCGCCACCCTGTGCACCGCCCTGTTCAAGCGCGGCCTGCGCAACCAGTTCATCCAGGACGTGCATCCGCTGAATGCCGGCCTGCCCAACATGGTGGGCGAGGCCTTCACGCTGCGCTACATGCCGGCGCGAGAAGACCTCAACCCGATCGGCGTGTTCACCGATCGCCAGCATCCGCAGCGGCAGGCCGTCGAGCAGTGCCCAGAGGGCGCGGTGCTGGTCATCGACAGCCGCAAGAACGCGCGCGCCGCCTCGGCTGGCGGCATTCTGGTCAGCCGCCTGATGAAGCGCGGCGCCGCCGGCGTGGTGACGGACGGCGGCTTTCGCGACAGCCCCGACATCTCCAAGCTGCCTTTTCCGGCGTATCACCACCGGCCCAGCGCGCCGACCAACCTCACGCTGCACCAGGCCATCGACATCAACGTGCCCATCGGCTGCGGCGATTCGCCAGTGTGGCCCGGTGACGTGATCGTGGGCGACGCCGAAGGCGTGGTGGTCATACCGGCCGGCATTGCCGACGAGATCGCAGCCGAAGCCACCGAAATGACCGCCTTCGAGGATTTCGTGCAGGAGCAGGTGATGGAAGGCCGCTCCATCCTGGGCCTGTATCCGCCCACCGAGGAGCAGTCGCGCAACGACTTCGCCGCGTGGCGCCAGGCCAAGGGCCGCTAGGCGCCGGCTTATTTCCGCAGAACCACAACAGAGACAAACCAGCATGACCATCCTCCGCCGCGCGCTGCTTGCCGCAGCCTGCGCACTGCCAGCCTTCGCCGCCTCGCTCGCTCATGCAGCCGACTGGCCGGCCGGCAAGCCGATCAGCTACGTGGTGCCGTTCACCGCGGGCGGCTCGACCGATATCGTGGGCCGCACGCTGGCCAACAAGATGTCGGAGAACCTGAAGCAGTCGGTCGTCATCGACAACCGCCCCGGCCAGGCGGGCGGCGTGGGCGCGGCCTATGTGGCCAAGGCGGCACCCGACGGCTACACGCTCTTCGGCGGCACCATCAGCACGCATGCGATCAACGCCAGCCTCTACAAGAAGCTGCCGTACGACCCGGTGAAGGACTTCGAGCCGGTCTCGCTGGTGGCACGGCTGCCCAACGTGCTCATCGTCAATTCTCAGTTGGGCGTGAACTCGGTGGCCGAGCTGATCGCGCTGCTGAAAAAGGACGAGACCAAGCGCACATTCGCCTCGTCGGGCGCGGGCACTTCCACGCACCTGGCGGGCGAGCTGTTTGCAGAGTTGATCGGCGTCAAGCTGACCCACGTGCCATACAAGGGCACGCCACCGGCCATGACCGACGTGGCGGCGGGCCTGGTGCCATTCATGTTCGACCAGGTGACGGCCGCGATGCCGCTGGTCAAGAGCGGCAAGCTCAAGCTGCTGGCCGTGACCACCGGCAAGCGCATTGCCCTGGTGCCCGATTTGCCGACCATGATCGAGTCGGGCGTGCCCAACTTCGAGATGTCGTCATGGCAGGCGGTGTATGTGCCCAAGGGCACGCCGCGCGCCATCGTCAATCGCCTGAACGCCGAGATCGTCAGCGCGCTCAAGCAGCCCGACGTGCAGGCCAAGCTGCAGGACCAGCTGGCCATGGAGCTGGTGGGCAGCTCGCCCGAAGAGCTGCGCGACTTCATGGCACGCGAGATTCCCCGCTGGGCCGAGCTGGTCAAGAAGTCGGGCGCCACCGCCGACTGAAGCCGAGCCGCCTTCCTCCTCTTCTCACTTCCTAAAAAAGGCAAGCATGCAGACACGCGGATCTTTCGCGCGCCGGTCGTTCGTGGCGCTGGCGCTCGGCGCGATGGGCGCCACCTTGGCGCCACTGGCCCAGGCCCAGGGCAGCTACCCCGAACGGGTGGTCACCATCGTCGTGCCTTTTGCACCGGGCGGCGGCACCGACATTGCCGCACGGGAGCTGGCCACCAAGCTGGGCGAGAAGTTCAAGCAGTCCTTCGTGGTGGACAACCGCACCGGTGCCGGCGGCATCGTGGGCGCCGACGTGGTGGCGCGGGCCAAGCCCGACGGCTACACGCTGCTGGTGGGCAACGTGCGCACGCAGGCCATCAACCAGTCGCTGTACCCCAAGATGCCCTATGACCCGGACAAGGCATTCGCGCCGATCTCGCTGTTTGCGGATCTGCCCTTTGCGCTGGTGATCAATCCGAAGGTGCCGGCCAAGACACCGAAGGAACTGGTTGCACTCGCAAAGGCCGAGCCCGACAAGTACACCTTCGCCAGTTCCGGCAGCGGCGGCTCGCCGCACCTGACGGCCGAGATCTTCCAGCAGGCCACCGGCGTGCAGCTGCGGCACGTGCCCTACAAGGGCGGTGGCCCGGCCATGGCGGACCTCATGGCCGGCCACGTGGACATGCTCTTTGCCTCGATCCTGGAAACGTCCGCCTATGTGAAGTCGGGCAAGCTGCGCGCGCTGGCCGTGACCAGCGCCACGCGATCGCCCGGCATGCCTGACGTGCCGACGCTGGCGGAGCAGGGCATTGCCAATGCGGAGTCGGGCTCGTGGGTGGCGCTGCTTGCGCCGGCCGGCACGCCGCAGCCGATCATCGACAAGCTCTCTGCCGCGGTGAAGGAGGTGGTTGCATTGCCCGACGTGCGCGACAAGCTCATTGCGCAGGGCGCCACGCCGCGCGGCACCACGCCGGCCGAGCTGCAGGCCACCATCGATGCCGAGAAGGCCCGCTATGCGCGGGTGATCAAGGCCCGCAACGTGCGCGTCGAGTGACAGGGAGCCTTCGATGATTCGCCGCAGAACATTCGCACTAGCGCCCATCGCCCTGGGTGCGCTCGGCCTGGCCGGCCCGCTGCACGCGCAGTCCTTTCCGAGCAAGCCCATGACCATCGTCGTGCCCGCTTCCCCCGGCGGGGCCATCGACCTGGCGGCCCGGCTCATCGGGCAGAAGATGTCCGAAAGCTGGGGCCAGCCGGTGGTCATCGACAACCGCACCGGTGCAACCGGCATCATCGGCACCGACTTCGTCGCCAAGGCCGCGCCCGATGGCCACACCCTGGCGCTGGTGGCCAGCAGCCACGCCATCAATCCGGTGATGGTCAGGAAGCTGCCCTTCGACACGCTCAAGAGCTTCGAGCCGGTGGTGCAGACGCATGCCGTGCCGCTGGTCTTGGTGGTGGCGCCGTCGTTTCCGGCGAAGAATCTCAAGGAGCTGATCGCCTACGGAAAAGCCAACCCCGGCAAGCTGTCCTTCGCGTCCAGCGGCTCGGGCGGCGCGCCGCATTTCTCGGGCGAGCTGTTCAAGAGCATGACCGGCATCGACATGGTCCATGTGCCATACAAGGGCAGCACGCTCGCCCACCCCGACCTGATGAGCGGGCGCGTCTCGCTGATGTTCGATACGCTGGCGGCCGTGGGCCCGCAGGTGAAGTCCGGCGGCATGCGCGCGCTGGCCGTCACCACGACCCGGCGCGTGGCCATGCTGCCCGATGTGCCCACCATGGCCGAAGCCGGCCTGCCGGGCTACGAGACCAGCACCTGGGGCGGCCTGCTGGCCCCGGCCGGCACGCCCAAGCCGGTGGTGGCCAGGATTGCCGCCGAGACCACGCGCATCCTCGCGCTGCCCGATGTGAAGCAGCGGCTGATGGACGCGGGCGTGGAGCCCGTGGGCGGCACCCCCGAGCAGTTCTCTGCCTTCATCGCGCAGGAAATGGGCAAGTGGGCCAAGGTTGCCAAGGACGCCGGCATCCAGCCCGATTGATTTGACTTGAACCCCTGACGACCCGCAACGCATGACCCGACACCGAATCCTCCAGAAGGGCCGCCTGCTGCCGCAACTCGAAAGCGCGCTGGCCCAGGCCTACGACGTGCACGTGCTCGACCCCGAGCAGGACAACAGCGCCTGGCTTGCCGAGCACGGCCACGAATTCGTCGGCCTGACCGCCTCGGCCCGCTACGGCGCCGACCGCGCGCTGATCGACGCCTTGCCCAACCTGCGAGTGATCTCCAGCTTCGGCGTGGGCTACGAAGCCATCGACGTGGCGCGGGCGCGCGAGCGCGGCATTCCGGTGGGCTACACGCCCGACGTGCTCAACGACTGCGTGGCCGACACCGCCTTCGGTCTGGTGATCGACGTGGCGCGGCGCTTTTCGGCGGCTGACCGCTTCACGCGCCGCGGCGACTGGCTCAAGGGCCAGTACCCGCTGGCCACGCAGGTCTCTGGCAAGAAGCTGGGCATTCTGGGCATGGGGCGCATCGGCCGCGTGATCGCGCGGCGTGCCAGCGGCTTCGACATGCAGGTTCGCTATCACAACCGCCGCGAACTGCCGGACAGCCCGTTCGGCTACGAGGCCACGCTCAAGGGCCTGGCGAGCTGGGCGGACTTCCTGGTGGTGGCCAGCGCAGGCGGGCCCGAGACGCGCAAGCTGGTCGATGCCGGCGTGCTCCAGGCGCTGGGCCCCGAGGGCTTTCTCGTCAACATCTCGCGCGGCTCCGTCATCGACGAGGCCGCCTTGCTCGACGCGCTGCAGCAAGGCCGCATCGCCGGTGCGGGCCTGGATGTGTTCGAGAAGGAGCCGCAGGTACCCGAAGCCTTCTTCAAGCTCGACAACGTGGTGCTGCTGCCCCACGTGGCCAGCGCCACCCGCGAGACGCGCCAGGCCATGGCCGACCTGGTCGTCGAGAACCTTCGCTGCTTCTTTGCGCAGGGCAGCGTGAAGGTGGCCGTGCCCTGAGGCCTTCGCCCGGGCCCCAAGTTCTGAATTCCTAAGTTCTCGCCGGGCGTTGCATGCTGCAACAGTTCGTTCCGTGCACGCATCAGCTTCGCCAAAGTCATCGCAAGTTCGTTGACCTGTCATGGCGAATGCTTAGCCTCGCTCATGCCCTGCAAGTAGCCAGGGCCACGCTCTAACCAAGAACCACCAGGAGGCCTTGTCCCTTGTGACTGCGCAAGCAGCACAAGGGCGGATGCGCTCGCGCGTCTGCATTGCCGCCTCCGATCCAGGAAGAAGGAGTCTTGCCTACATGTCCAAGTTGATCTCGTGGCGCGCCTGCGCCGCGGCTTGCCTGCTGGCCGCGCTCGCGGCCTGTGGCGGCAGCGGCGGCGATGCCAGCGGCGCAAGCAGCAGCAACAGCAGCAGCGCTTCGCTCAGCAAACCCGAAGACGCGTCCTCGTCGTCGCCTGCACGGTCCGGCGGCGACTCCGACGTGCGCTTCGCCCCTTGAACATTCCTTGAACAACAATCGAAGAAGAGGATTCATCACTCCATGACCACGACTCGTCGCAGTTTTCTCCAAAGCGCCACCGGCACAGGCATCGCCGCTGCCACGCTTACCGCATTCCCGCCCAGCATCCGCCGTGCGCTGGCCATTCCGGCCCACCGCGAGACGGGCACCATCAAGGACGTGAAGCACGTCGTTCTGCTGATGATGGAGAACCGCTCCTTCGACAGCTACTTCGGCACCTACAAGGGCGTGCGCGGCTTCGGCGACCGCTTTGCCGTGCCCGCGCCCAACGGCAAGACCGTCTTCCACCAGACCTACACCAAGACCACGCCGCCCGGCACCTACGTGCCCTACCACCTGGACGAGAGCAAGGGCAACGCGCAGCGCGCCGGCAGCACGCCGCACACCTGGAACGACTCGCAGGCCGCCTGGGACCATGGCCGCATGTACAAGTGGCCCGACGCGAAGAACCTGCTGTCGCTGGGCTACTACGAAGAAGCCGAAGTGAGCTTCCAGCGCTCGCTGGCCGAGGCCTTCACGCTGTGCGACCACTACCACTGCGGCATGCACACCGGCACCATCGCCAACCGGCTGTTCTACTGGAGCGGCACCAACGGCCCCAACGGCACGAGCCCCGCCGACGGCAGCCGCGTGGAAGTGGCGGCGCTGAACAACCAGTTCAACGGCGGCAACGACATCGGCGCGTCCACCGCGGGCTGGACCTGGACCACCTACGCAGACCGCCTGGAGCAGGCCGGCGTGAAGTGGAAGGTCTACCAGAGCCTGATCGACAACTACGGCTGCAACGAGATGATGAGCTTTCGGCACTGGCGCGCCGCTATCGAGCAGATGCCGGCCGCGCGCCGGCCGCTGTACGTGCCGGCCACCGACATCACGCAGCCGGTGACTGCCGCCGGGCCGTTCTACGACGCGGCCGTGGACGATGCGCTCAGCCCGCTGGCCAAGGGCTTTCACAACACCATGCCCTACGGCTTTCTCGAGACCTTCCGCGAGGACATCCAGGCCGGCAAGCTGCCGGCAGTGTCGTGGATCATCGCGCCCTCGGTGTACAGCGAGCACCCCGGGCCGTCGAGCCCTGCCAAGGGCGGCTGGTACGTGCAGGAAGTGCTGGATGCGCTCACCGCCAACCCCGAGGTGTGGAGCAAGACCGTGCTGCTCATCAACTACGACGAGAACGACGGCTTCTTCGACCACCTGCCTTCGCCCTCGGCGCCCTCGCGCAATGCCGACGGCTCGCTGGCGGGCGGCACCACCATGGCCGCGGCCGACGTGGCGGTGGAATACCACGACTACACCCCGGCCACCACGAGCCAGCCGGCCAAGGACGGCCGCCCCTACGGCCCCGGCCCGCGCGTGCCGATGTGGGTGGTCTCGCCCTGGAGCCGCGGCGGCTGGGTCAATTCGCAGGTGTGCGACCACACGTCCACGCTGATGTTCCTGGAGCAGGTCTTCGGCGTGAAGGAGCCGCAGATCAGCAACTACCGCCGCGCGGTGTGCAGCGACCTCACCAGCGCCTTCAACTTCGAGCGCCCCAACGACGAGCCGCTGCCCACGCTGGCCGGCCGAAGCACCAAGGCCGAGGTCGATGCGCGCACCGCTGCGCAGCAGGTCATGCCCAAGATCACGCCCACCACCGACGCTGCCTTGCCCCAGCAGGCCACCGGCGTGCGGCCCTCGCGTGCCTTGCCGTATGAACTGCACACCAGCGCGCGCAGCGATTCGGCGAGCGGCCGGGTGCAGCTGCTGTTTGCCAACAGCGGCAAGGCGGCCGCGGTGTTCCACGTCTACGACAAGCTGCACCTGGCCGACCGCCTGCCGCGCCGCTTCATGGTCGAGCCCGGCAAGCAGTTGAACGACTACTGGAATGCGATGGCCGACGACGCCGGCCTGTACGACCTGTGGGTGCTGGGCCCCAACGGCTACCACCGGCAGTTCAAGGGCGACCTGAACGCGCTGCGCGCCGGCGGCGTGGCCATGCCCGAGATCCGCGTGGGCTACGACGTCAAGCGCGGCGAGCTGCTGCTGCAACTGCGCAATGAAGGTCGCAACGACTGCCGCTTCACCGTGCAATCGAACGGCGCCTATGCGCTGCCGAAGCTCCTGGGCTCGGCGGGCCACAGCAACGCCCACGATGGCAACAACGCGGGGCAGGGGCACGGGCGTGACGGCAACTGGTCGGTGCGCGTGGGTGCCGGCGAAGAGTCCACCATGCGCTGGAGCCTGGAGTCGACCGGCCAGTGGTACGACTTCGAGGTGCGCTGCGATGCCAGTGCGGCCTTCTACCGGCGCCTGGCAGGGCGGGTCGAGACCGGCCGCCACGCAGTGAGCGACCCGGCCATGGGGATGGCCGACCGGTTCTGACGCGATCGGAGTGCATGTCGGGATTCCCCCGGCATCGCGATCGGATACCGCGCAGATCTCACCAAGCCTTCGGTCAAGCGCTCCTTCACGATTGCCAGCCATCTACGGCTGGCATCCAGGAGGGCTTGACCATGAAGGACTTGATTCGATGGCGAGTTCGTATTGCATCCGGAGCGATCGTCGCCGCCGCGGTACTGGACCTGTGCGAGATTGCCCACGCCGAGCTCGCCATCGCGGGCTTCGCCGTCGGGCAGGAAGTCGCGTCTTGCCCGGCGCCTTCCTTGCCTGCACGGAACAACGATTGCGACGTGGGCATCGCGTGCCGGTTCCCGAAGCAATCCGTCCTGGTCTTCGGCACGCCGGCCGAGCGCGTCGGATTTGGCACCGACCCTTCGGGAAGGATCGAATCCGTGCTGGCTTCCGGAATCGATGCAGTCCAGGCGGCAAAGGCAGCCACGGAAGAATTCGGCGCGCCCGATGCAATGGACGGGCGCAACAGCGTCACGAACTGGGGTTGGCTTCGCGCCGGCGTGCGGCTCGTCATCACCGAACTGGCCGACAGTCCGGCAGATTCCTTTGCCGTCCTGGACCGGTTTCCCACGGGTCCCATCGAGCCCGTGTGTCCACCTCGCCCCAGGCGCGGCGAACCGCAATGAACTGGCGCGCGTGCGGAACCTTCAGCGCCAGCCAGCCGCCTTGAGCTTGTCGGCCAACTGCTGCGCCACGGCCGCATAGCCCTGCGCATTGGCGTGAATGCGGTCCGATCGCAGCGTTGCGTCGGACAGCACGCTGGAATACACCTGCGCAATGAGCAAGGCCTTCTCTGCCTTTGCGACTTCTTCGTAGAACCCCGCGTCGCTGAGCGAGCCGACCGAGGCACGCAGTGGCTCGGGCGCAGGCGTGGCAATCAGCCCCACGTAGGGTGTGTGGGCCAGCGCTGCCCGCACGATGGCGGCCACGTTGTCCCGGGTGGATTTTTGCGACACGCCGCGCAGCATGTCGTTGCCGCCGATGCCCACCAGCACCGCGTCGTAGCTGTTGGCTGCGAGCAGGGGCTCAAGGCGTTGCAGTGCGCCGGCCGAGGTGTCGCCGTTGACGCCCTCGTTGTCGACCTGCCAGCCGGTGAGCTGTCCCAGCACGGAGGGCCAGGCTTGTTCGGGCGCGGCGCCGTAGCCCACGGTCAGGCTGTCGCCCAGGGCCAGCACGCGTGCGCCGGACTTCAATGCGGAGGTGGTCGCAGAAGGCGTGCGCTTGCCGCAGGCCACGAGCGCCAGGGCCGGCGCGAGCAGGAGCAGTTGTCGTCTGTTCATCGGCCGCGAAGGTAGCACGCGGTCGCTACAGCATCGGCTGGACGGCGGTGACGTTCACGCTGGTGCTGTGGGAATCGAAGCTCTCTGGCATCATGTAGCACGAAGTAACTAAACGCCTTGCGCGGCTCATCATGAAACTGTTCAGTTCCTTGTTCGGGAATGCTTCGACCCCAACGGCACCGAAACAGACGAGCCCCAAGATGCAGCTGCCTGCGCTGGAGCACTACCTGGCGCTGGCCATCCGGCAGTCGGGCGCGCTCACGCCCCGAGGCGAGGCTGTGCTTGCCGACTACCTGCAGCAGTTTGCGCAGGCGCCCGGCGTGCCGCTGGGCGAGGCCCAGGCGCGCGCCAAGGACGCGGCCGATCTTGCGCTGAACATTCGCGCGGCAGAACTGCTGCGCGCGCCCTTGTCGCCGCGCCGCCCCCTTGCCACCTTTGCCGGCGAGCTGCACAGGAGCGCGCTGCTTCAAAAGGCGCGGTTCGACGCGGTGGCCACCATGCGCGAGTTCTGCGCGCAGATGTCGCTCACGCTGGCCAATACCGGCGAAGAATGCGCCTGGTGCCGCGAGAACGAAGGGCGGTCTTTCTCGGTCATGGAAGACCCCAACGAACTGCTCGCCCGGCACTGCGCCTGCACGCCCCACGCCTGGGCCACCTTCCACCCGGCCATCCAGGCCTTCGACGCGTAGCCGCTGCCGCCTGCAGGGTACGCGGCAGTCATCCAATGACCGCACCGGAAACCCGCTACGCCCAGGTCGGCGACGACCGCGTTGCCTACCAGGTGCTGGGCGAAGGGCCGCGCGACCTGGTGATCACCACGGGCTGGTGGGCCGCCCTCGATCTGGAGTGGGAAGAGCCGGCCATTGCGCGCTTCCTGCGGCGCCTGGCGTCGTTCAGCCGCGTCATCCGGTTCAGCCCGCGCGGCTCGGGCCTGTCGGACCAGCGGCCCCAGGATGGGGGCGATGCCCAGCAGCATTGGACGCAAGACCTGCTGGCGGTCATGCATGCCGCCGGTTCGCACAGCGTCGCCATTGTGGGCATGAACGATGGCGGGTCCATGGCCCTGCAGTTTGCCGCGGCGCAACCCGGGCAGGTCTCGGCGCTGCTCCTGCTCAACGCCACGGCACGTTGGGTGGTGGCGCACGACTACCCCGACGGTTACCCGCTCGAAGGCCTGGCCGGCTTTTCCGCGTTTGCGCAGAAGCACTTCGGGACCGAGCGGTTTGCCCGCACGCAGAACCCCAGCCTGGCACAGGACGAGCGCGCCCTGCGCTGGCAGTCCAAGTTTGCGCGAGCCATCGGCTCGCCCAAGTCCGTGGCCGAGAATTTCGTGAGCCAGTCGCAGCGGGACGTGCGCTCGGTGCTGCCTGCGGTGCAGGCGCCGACACTGGTGATGACGCGCCGCAGCTGCGCCTGGGCCTCGGTGCCGCAGGGGCGCTACATCGCCCAACACGTTGCCGGTGCGCGCTTCGAGGAGTTGCCGGGCGCCGACTATCTTCCGTACTGGGAAGCGCCCGACCTGATCCTGGACCGTGTCGAGCAGTTCCTGACCGGCACGCGCCGGGGCGGCGAGTCCGACCGTGCACTGGCCGCCGTGCTTTTCACCGACATCGTCGATTCGACTCGGCGTGCGGCAGAACTTGGCGACGCGGCGTGGCGCGCACTGCTGGACCGGCATGAAGAAGTCCTGCGCGAGCAACTCGGGCTGTTCCGGGGCAGGCTGGTGGACACGGCCGGCGATGGCGTCTTCGCCATCTTCGAGCGCCCGGACCGCGCGATCGAGTGTGCGCAGTCGCTGCACGAGGCGTTGGCACGCCTGGGGCTGCCGATTCGCGCCGGCATTCATTTCGGCGACGTCGAACTTCGCGCCGATGGCCAGGTGGGCGGCATGACCGTGCACATCGGCGCGCGGGTGCTGGCGCTGGCCAAGAGCGGCGAAGTGCTGGTGTCGCGTACCGTGCGCGATGTCTTGCTGGGCTCGCGCCTGCGCTTCGATGAGCGAGGCGCGTACGAGCTCAAGGGAGTGCCGGGGCGGTGGGAGGTTTGTGCGGTCGGGGTGTGACCGCGTGGTTGCTACTTGGCATATTTCCAGAAGCGCCCCTTTCCCTGGGCAATCCAGGACAGCGCTTCCGCAATGCGCTTGTCGCGTGTTGCCTCGGTCTTCGCTTCGCCAATCCAGAGCTTGTATTCCTTCTGAAAAGACGCCGACTTGCTGTCGAAGATCTTCTTGACTTCCGGATTGACCTGGAGCTTTTCATCAAATGCAGCAGGCATGGCGACTTCCTTGGGCGTGCTGGATTCCCGCGCCGGAAGTTTCAGGCCTTGCTCGTTGAGCGCCATGGCCTCCTTGATCCAGGATTGCAGCTCCTGGTCCGCCGGCAGATCAGCCGCGCTGGTCAGCTTTCCCATGAAGCGCTTGGCGGCCGGGACACTGTCGTTCGCCTTGAGACGCGCATCGCGCATCAGTGCATCCTTGTAGAAGGTGAAGGAGCAGTGCGCCTTGTAAGCCGCAAAGATGCACATCATGTCGCCCTTGTAGTCGAAATGAGGATTCCCCCATTTCACTTCCTCGACGACCTCCAGGCAGCTTGCGTGGATGAGCGTGCGCAGGCGAGCGAAGATGGGCTTGGCAAAGTCCTCGATCTTTTGGGCATACGCATCCACCTTGGGATTGTGTTTTGGCGTGGGCATCGGAATTCGGCCTTTCGATGCTCAGCGCAGGTCCTGCAGAAGTTCGTCAAGACGCTCCAGGGTCGAGGTCAGGCCTTCCTTCAATCCCATCTGCATGACTTGCTGCAGCGCTTCGGGCGAAGCGTAGAAAACCACCGTCTCTACCAGGGTGTGCGCGGCGACGTCCGAGAAGGTGACGTGCCACTTGGAGCGGGGAAGGGCGGGGTTCAGTTCGCCGGTGTCATCGCAGAAGCCGTCGAGCGAGGTGTAGCTGTCGATCGGATGGATCGTCTGGTAGTCCATGCGGCCCCAGTATTCCTGGCCGTTGGGCTCGACCATCGCGTAGTGCCAATGCCCGCCTTCGCTGAAATCCATGAACTTGGTTTTCGTGGTGAGTGGCTTTGGCGCAAACCACCGGTCGAGCAGCTCACTCCTTGTGTAGCAGTCCCAGACCAGTTGCCGCTTGGCGGCAAATTCTCTCTTGATCGTGATGGTGCTTTTTTCCTTGTCGACAAGGAAGTCAAATTGAGCGTCAGCTTTCACCTTCTTCACCTTTCAGCGTAGTTAACAAGTTGTCGAGATTTTCGAAACGGCTTTGCCAGCTTGCGCGCTGTTGTTCGAACCACTTTTCGGCAGCGGCCAGGTTTTCACGTCTCAACCTGCAGGTTCGCACCCGGCCCACTTTCTCCGAGGCGATGAGGCCGCTGCCTTCAAGAACCTTGATGTGCTTCAGGAAAGAAGGCAGCCCCAATCCGAAGGGTTGCGCAAGGTCCTTGATCGATGCCGAGCCGCTGCCGAGCCTGGCAATCACTGACCGTCTGGTCGGGTCGGCCAGTGCATGGAACACGTTGTCGAGCACTGGAGAATAGTTTTCCATGCGGCAAACTATATCTCAATGGTTCTCCGGTTGGCAAACTATTTGAGGGCAAGGGCGCGCCCTTGGCCTCGTGCCGCTACCTGCGCAACGCCCCCACGAGATCCGCCACCCCCGCCAGCCCCGCTGCGAAGCGCGGCTCCAGGAACGCGCCGAGCCTGGGCATGAGCAACTCCAGCATCACGATGCCCGCCAGCAGCGTCAGCGGAAAGCCCACGGCGAAGATGCTGAACTGCGGCGATGCCCGGTTGAGAATGCCCATGGCCAGGTTGAGCGTGAGCAGGGCAGTGACCAGCGGCAGGGCCAGCATGAGGCCCGTGTTGAACACCTGCGCGCCCGCCTGCGCCAGGAACAGCCACCCCTGCGCCGACAGCGGCGCATCTGCCACCGGCAGCGTCTGGAAGCTGTCGGCCAGCGCAGCCACCAGCATCAGGTGACCGTCCGCGGCCAGGAACAGCAGCATGGCCAGCATGTGCAGGAAGCGCGACACCACCATGGTGCTGCCGCCGCCGCCCATGGGGTCGAAGAAGCTCGCAAACGACAGGCCCATCTGCAGGCTGATGTATTCGCCCGCGGCCTGCACCGCGGCAAACACCATGCGCATGCAAAAGCCCATGGCACCGCCGATGAGCACCTGCTGAACCAGTATCCACAGTCCGCCGGCCGACACCACCGGCGTGCTGGGCATGGGCCCGAGCGTGGGGCCCAGCACCACCGCCAGCAGTACCGCAATGGCCACCTTCACGCGGCGCGGCACGGTGGGCTCGCCGAAAATGGGCGCGGTGCTCACCAGCGCCAGCATGCGCACGAAGGGCCAGAGAAAGGCCGCCATCCAGGCCGCCCACTGCGCCGAGGTGACGGTAAAGACCGGCTGCATTTCAGTCCGAGCGGCGCTGCCTTCAGCCCACGATCTGCGGAATGCTGCCGAACAGCTGGCGCATGTAGTCGAGCATCTGCTCGAGCATCCAGGGGCCGGCCACCACCAGGGTGGCGAACACCGCCAGCAGCTTGGGAATGAAGGACAGCGTGGCTTCGTTGATCTGCGTGGCCGCCTGGAAGATGCTGATCACCAGACCCACCAGCAGCGCCACCAGCAGCAGCGGCGCGGCCAGCAGCAGGGTGACCTGCATGGCCTGGCTGCCAACGGTCATGACTGATTCGGGGGTCATCGGAAAACCTCCGCGCTTCGCGCTTGGGTGCGAGCGCCTTCGTGCGGCCGGGCGGCGCTCATGGATAGAAGCTCCCGGCAAGGGCGCCGATGATCAGCTGCCAGCCATCGGCCAGCACGAAGAGCATCAGCTTGAAGGGCAGGGCGATGCTGGCGGGCGGCACCATCATCATGCCCATGGACATGAGCACGCTGGCCACCACCAGGTCGATGATGAGAAAGGGAATGAAGATGGTGAAGCCGATCTGGAAGGCCGTCTTCAGCTCGCTGATGACGAAGGAGGGCAGCAATATGCGCAGCGGCACGTCCTCGGGGCCCTGCATCTCCGGCGCCTTGGCCAGCCGGGCGAACAGCGCCAGGTCGGTCTCGCGGGTCTGCTTGAGCATGAAGGTCTTGAAGGGCTCCACGCCGCGCTCCAGCGCCTTCTCGGCACTGATCTTGTTGGCAGAGAACGGCTGGTAGGCCTCGGTGTAGACCTTGTCGAACACCGGGGCCATCACGAAGAAGGTCAGGAACAGCGACAAGCCCACCAGGATCTGGTTGGGCGGCGACGACTGGGTGCCGATGGCGGTGCGCAGCAACCCCAGCACGATCAGGATGCGGGTGAAGCTGGTCATGCTCAGCAGCAGCGCCGGCAGGAACGACAGCGAGGTCAGCAGCAGCACCGTCTGCACGCTCAGCGACCAGGTCTGGCTGCCGCCGGGGCCCGGCGTGCTGGTCAGCCCGGGCAGGCCCTGCGCCGACAGCCCGGCGGGCAGCAGCAGCGCGCCCAGCAGCAAGGCGCCGGCATACAGGCGGCGCCGGGAATGTTGGCGTTGCGTCATGACGAGGAAGAGGAAGGGCCCAGGCGTGGCTTCACGCCCAGCGACTGGCGCAGCTGCTGCGAGAACACTTGCTTGAACTGGCCCAGCGGCGTGTCGGCCTGGCCCGGTGCGCCGGCAGCCACCACGGGCGCCGTGCTGCCGGCCTGGGCGGGCAGGGTATGCAGGGTGTTGATGTTGTGCGGCGTCACGCCCAGCACCAGCCATTGGCCGGCCACATCGACCACCACCACGCGCTCGCGCTGGCCCACCGAGGTGCTCGACACCACCTTGACCACGTGGCCGCCACCCAGGCGCTGCAGCCCGAAGCGGCGTGCCACCCAGGCGCAGGCCAGGATCAGCCCCAGCACGCAGGCCATGCCCAGCACCGCCTGCAGCAGGCTTGCCGCGCCAACGGCGCTGGCGGCCGGCGCGGCCGCTGGCGTGGCGGACGACGCGGACGGCACGGTGGGCAGGTTGGCATGCGCCACCAATGCGGTGCAAAGCCACAGCGCCGCCACCGACGCGTGGCGCGAGGCCATGGCCAGGCGGCGAATCATGCGCGGGCCAGCTTCTGCATGCGCTCGGACGGCGTGATGATGTCCGTCAGGCGAATGCCGTACTTGTCGTTGACCACCACCACTTCGCCCTGGGCGATGAGGTAGCCGTTGATGAGCACGTCCAGCGGCTGGCCGGCCAGGCCGTCCAGTTCCACCACCGAGCCCTGCGACAGTTGCAGCAGGTTCTTGATGGTGATGCGGGTGCGGCCGATTTCCGCGGTGAGCTGCACCGGCACGTCCAGCACGCGCGAGATGTCCAGCGCGCTGGCGGCCGAGGGCGGCGCACGGTGCTCTTCCAGCGGCTGGAAGACCTGGGTGCCCGCCGGGGCGGCTGCAACGGGCACGGCGGCAGGGGCTGCGGCCGGCTGCGCGGCCTGCTCGGCGGTCGTCTGCTCGGCCAGGGCGGCGGCCCAATCGTCCTCGGCCAAGGCGGTGGAGGAGGAGGTGTTGTCAGTCATGGTTCTTTGAAGAATCGCTGTCTTGATGGGAGATCATCTGTTCCACGCGCAGGGCGTAGTGCTCGTTGCTCACGCCGTAGCCGCATTCCATGACCGGAATGCCGTCCACCTTGGCCAGCACCGTGGCGGGTAGTTCGATGGGCAGCACGTCGCCCACCTGCAGGCGCAGCACTTCGCCCACGGTGGAGGAGAGCTGCAGGAAGTCGGCCACCAGCTCCACGTCGGCGCTTTGCATCTGCTGCGACATGGTCTTGATCCAGCGCTTGTCCACTTCCACCTGGCCCTGCATCGGGTTGGAGAGCAGGTCGCGGATCGGCTCGATCATCGAATACGGAATGCACACGTGCAGGAAGCCGCCCACCGGGCCGAACTCGATCTGCAGCGTGGTGTTCACCACCACTTCGTTGGGCGCCACGATGTTGGCCAGCTTGCCGTGCATCTCGGCGCGCACGTAGTCGAACTCCAGCGGGTACACCGGCTGCCAGGCCTCGCCGTAGCAGCCCAGGGCCAGGTCCAGCAGGCGGCGAATGATTCGCTGCTCGGTGCGGGTGAAGTCGCGGCCTTCCACGCGGACGTGGTAGCGGCCGTCGCTGCCGAAGAGGTTGTCCACCACCAGGAACACCAGCTTCGGGTCGAACACGAAGAGGGCGGTGCCGCGCAGTGGCTTGAAGTGCAGCATGTTGATGTTGGCCGGCACCGGCAGGTGCCGCACGAACTCGCCGAACTGCTGGATCTGCACCGGCCCCACCGAGATGTCGGGGCTGCGGCGCATGAAGTTCAACAAGCCGCCGCGCAGGTGGCGGGCAAATCGCTCGTTGATGACCTCCAGCGTGTGCATGCGGCTGCGCACCACGCGGTCGGGCGCGCCCAGGTCGTAGGCGGGCAGCCCGTCCTGCTTGGCCGCGGGCAGGCTCGACTGGTCGACCGCGCCGTCGGTAACGCCGCGCAGCAGCGCATCGACCTCGTCCTGCGAAAGGACCTGTTCATAGGCCATGGATTGGGTGTCTCCGCCGCGCTTGTTACTGCACCACGAAGGCGGTGAACGACACGCCGGAGATGCCTTGCGGCGGCAGCGAGTCGTTCAGCGGACGGGTCAGCTCACCGAGGATCTCGGCCGCCAGGCGCGACTTGTCCTCGGTGGTCTGCAGCGTGTCGGCCTGGCGGTTGGACAGCATCAGCAGCGCGCGGCTGCGCAGCTCGGGCATGAATTCCATCACCTGGGCCTTGGCCTTCTCGTCGCGCACCTTCAGCGACATGCCCACGTGCAAAAAGCGGTTGCGGCCCTCGCCCTGGACGTTGACGGTGATCGGCTCCAGCGCCACGAAGATGGGCTTTTCGACAGCCACATGCCGCGCGGGTTCGGCTTCGCTGCTGCTGGTGCGCGTAAGCGCATAGGCCGCCACGCCCAGCGCGCCCAGGCTCAGGGATAGCAGCGCCGCAATCAGCAGCTTCGACGGTCGGGCAGGGGGAGTCGCGGTGTTGGGGCTGGTGGCCATGTTGGGGTCGGTTCAGAGTTGGTCTATTTTTTGCGCGAGGTGCGTGTTGCGAAGGACCGATGAAGGGGGAAAAAAGGGCTCATATCCCCCCATTGGCATCTCCGGCCCAGGTCGGACCGCGCGGGTTGCGCCGGCAGGCGGCCAGGGCCGCTGGGGAGCCGGCGTCAGGCGAAGGTGTCGATGCCGCTTGCGGCGCGGCCACGGGTGGCTGCGCGCATCGGTTGTGCGTCGACGGCTTGGCCGCCTGCGGCCTGCCGCAGGTCGCGCTGTGCGGCGCGCGCGGACGCCTCGAAGTTGCGCTGGTCCTGGTCGGCAAAGGCCTGCTGTTGCTGCTGCCGCGCACCCGCGTCGACCGAGGCCTGGCCGAGCTGGATGCCCTGGCTGGCCAGCGTGTCGCGCAGTTGCGGCAGCGCGGCTTCGAGCGCGCGGCGAACGCTTTCGTGGGCCGAGACGAACTGGGCCTGGGCCAGGTTGTCGCCCAGGGTCAGCGTCACCTTCAGCGGGCCGAGGCCGGCCGGGTTGAGGCTCAGCTCGGCAACGTGGTGGCCGTCGGTGCCCATGCGGATCATCTGCGTGCCCACGTCGGCGCCCCAGCCATCGCTGCCCACGGGCGTGGGCACGCTGAAGCGGGGCACTGGCTGCGCCGGCGCGGGCGCCTGCGCATTGGCCGCTTCGGCCAGCGCCGCCTTGAAGCTGAAGGCGCCTGGCAGTTGCGCGGGCGTGTCGGATGCCGTGTCGATGTTGTCGTGCTCCGGTGCGGCATCGCGCGCGGCCTGCAGGGGCAGGGCGGCGGCGTCGGTGCTGGGCTTCGACGAGGCGGCCGCCGCAGTGGGCGAAGCACTGGCCGTGCTGGATGCAGCCGCGCCTGCCGCTTGCGTTGGCACCTGGGCGGCGGTGGCGGTCGAGGCCGGCAGGGCTTGCGCGGCTGCCTTGGCATCGGGCAAGGCCTGTTGTGCGTCTGACTTGACCTTGGCGCTCTTCTCGTCCTTGTCCTGCAGTTCTGCCGCGCTCGCTTGCGCGGCCTGCGTGGCGGCGGTCTTGTCGGCAGCGGCACCTGGCTGGGCGTGCGGCTGTGCGTCGCCTTGTGCGGCATCGGTTGCGGCAGGAAGTTCGTTGGCCGTGGCCATGCCTTCCAGCGCGGTGCGAACCGCCGCATCGCTGCCTGGCGATGCCGAGGCGTTCTGCTGCTGCAGTGCGGTGGCCTGGGTCTGGAAGACGGGGGTGAGCATGGCCATGGCCAGCAGGTCCGCGGGCGACGTCTCCTCGCGCTGCGAAGAGCCGGTCAGTCCGCGCCGGCGTGCCGGCGGTGCATCGGCTGCAGGTTCTGCCTTGTCCTGAGCCTGGCGAGAACGGTTCTCGCGCGTGCGGGCCAGGGCGGCACCGAAGGCTTCGGTATCGGTGGGGGACTGCGCGTCGCGCGCGCGTGGCGCCGACGACGAGGCGCCCGAGGCCGCATGGGCCGGGGCAGGCGCGGTGGGAATCGAGAGGACCAGAGAGCTCATGGTGTCGAAGGAAGTGCCTTGTTTCAGGAAGCCGCCGCGCTGCGCCGCACGAAGAACTGGCGCGCCGCGCGCTCGTCGCTGTCGCGCTGCTCGCGCTTGGCTTGGGCCTGCTGGGCCTGGCGCTGTGCGCGCTCGGCCAGGGTGTCGAAGGAGTTGAGGCGGCGCTTGCTTTGCCGCCATTCGCTGCGCCCGTGCTCCAGGCGCAAGTCGGCCTGCTGCGCCAGGGAGCGCTGCTGCGAGATGGCGCCGTCCAGCGTGGCCAGGAAGTCCTGGTAGTTGAGCCACTGCGAGTTGGACACGCCCTGCTGCATCAGCTTCTGCAGTTGCGCGTGGTAGTCGTGGCGGTACTGGGTGAGCAGTGCGAGCTTCTGCCTGGCGTCCAGCTGCGCGTTCTGCAGGGCGCCCAGGCGGCGCGCGGCGTTGTCGGTCTTGTCGCGCGCCAGCTCGATGAGCGTGTCCAGCGGTAGTTTCTGGGGCATGGCTGTCAGGCTCCTTGAGGTTCGAAGATGCGTTGCATGTTGGTCACCGAGTCCCCGTAGTCGCTGCGCTCGTGCATGGCCTGCTGCAGGTAGGCTTCCATGCGCGGATACAGGGCAATGGCCTGGTCCAGCTGCAGGTCGTGGCCGGCGGCATAGGCGCCCACGCTGATCAGGTCGCGGTTGCGCTGGTAGCGCGAGAGCATCTGCTTGAACTTGCGCACCGAGTCGAACTGCCCGGGCGTGATGAGCGACGTCATGGCGCGGCTGATCGAGGCCTCGATGTCGATGGCGGGGTAGTGCCCGGCCTCGGCCAGGCTGCGCGAGAGCACCACGTGGCCGTCCAGGATGGCGCGCGCCGAATCGGCGATCGGGTCCTGCTGGTCGTCGCCTTCCGACAGCACGGTGTAGAAGGCGGTGATGGAGCCGCCGCGCCCGTTCTCGTCGCGCGCGCCGTTGCCGGCGCGCTCCACCAGCGCGGGCAGCTTGGCGAACACCGAAGGCGGATAGCCCTTGGTGGCCGGCGGCTCGCCCACGGCCAGCGCGATCTCGCGCTGCGCCATGGCATAGCGCGTGAGCGAATCCATGATGAGCAGCACGTCCTTGCCCAGGTCGCGAAAGTACTCGGCCAGGCAGGTGGCATAGGCTGCGCCCTGCAGGCGCATCAGGGGCGAGTTGTCTGCCGGGGCGGCCACCACCACCGAGCGCGCCAGGCCTTCCTCGCCCAGCGTGTGGTCGATGAACTCCTTCACCTCGCGGCCGCGCTCGCCGATCAGGCCCACCACGATGATCTCGGCGCTGGTGTAGCGGGCCATCATGCCCAGCAGCACGCTCTTGCCCACGCCGGAGCCCGCGAACAGGCCCATGCGCTGGCCGCGGCCCACGGTAAGCATGCCGTTGATGGCACGCACGCCCACGTCCAGCACCGAATCGATGGGGGCGCGCTGCAAGGGGTTGATGGGGGCGGCGGACAGGGTCACCTGCTTGTCGGCCACGATGGGGCCGTGGCCGTCCAGCGGGCGGCCTGCCGCGTCGACCACGCGGCCGAGCATGGCCTGGCCCACCGGCAGGCGCTTGGTGTGCACGCCACCTTCGCGCCCGCTGGAGGCGCAAGCAGCGCCGGGCCGGGCGAACACGCGGGCGCCGGGCAACAGGCCCGCCACCTCGGTCTGCGGCATCAGGAAGAGCCGGTCGCCGGCAAAGCCCACCACCTCGGCTTCGGCATGCCGCTGCGGGTAGCCGGGCGGCAGCTCGATGAGGCAGTCGCTACCCACGGGCAGCTGTAGGCCCACCGCTTCCAGCACCAGGCCCACGGCGCGGGTGAGGCGGCCCGAGATGCTGGTCGGCACGCGCCGGCCGGCCTCCTGGCCCGCTTGCGACAGCGCCCTTTGCCAGGATTGCAGGTGCACGTTGGCAGGGGCGGGCTGCACCGTGTCTTCAACCATGGATGGCTCCGGTGTCGCCGCCCAGGGCGGCGGTGACGCGCTCCCAGCGCGTTTCCAGCGTGGCATCGATCTCGCTGCCGGCGCACTGCACGCGGCAGCCGCCGCGCGAGATGCTGTCGTCCACGCGCACCTGCCAGCCCGCTTCCTGCAGCGCACTGCCCAGGCTGCTGCGCACCAGCGCCACGTCGTCGGTGTGCAGCAGCAGGCGCGGTTCGCCCTGCAGCGCGGGCTTGGTGTTGAGCATCTGCTGCACCAGCGGCACGATCCAGGCGGGCTCTGCCTCCAGGCTGTGGTGGATGACCTGGCGCGCCACATCCAGCGCCAGCGAAATGAGAGAGGAAGACAGCTCGCGCTCGGCACTCGCCAACGCGGCCGGCAGGCTCTGGGCGAGGGTACGAAGCTGCTCGGCATGGGCGGTGGCCAGCGCCATGCCTTCGGCGCGGCCCTCGGTGCGGCCGGCTTCCAGGCCTTCGGCGTGGCCCTGGGTCCAGCCCTGGCGGCGGCCCTCGGCCTCGCCCATGGCACGCGCGTCGACGCGCAGGCGAGCCAGCAGCTTGTCTTCCAGCGTCGGGCCGGGCGGCGTGCGCGGCGGCGCGGCGGTCTTGGCATCGTGCGGTGTGCGAGCAGTGGGGCTGGGGCGGCGGCTGGGCGCGCCCAGCGACTGCATTTCCCAGCGCTGCCAGGCGGACTCGACGGGTGCGGGCCGCTCGTCGTGCGAAGCGGCCACGGTGGCGGCAGCGGCGCGCTGCCCGAGCGGCGCGTACGAGGCGGCGAAGGAGCGCTTAGATGAAGTCATCGGTGCCCGGAGCCGCAATCACGACTTCGCCCGTGTCTGCCAGGCGGCGCACCACCTGCAGGATGGACTTCTGCTCGGCCTCGACCTGCGACACGCGCACAGGTCCGCGCATTTCCATGTCTTCGCGCAGGGTCTCGGCCGCGCGCTGCGACATGTTGTTGAGGAACTTGTCGCGCAGCTCCTGCGGCGCGCCCTTGAGCGCGATGATGAGGGACTCGGCCTCGATGTCCTTGAGCACGCGCTGGATGCCGCGGTCGTCCAGGCCCAGCAGGTTCTCGAAGACGAACATCTCGTCCACGATGCGCTGCGCCAGGGCTTCGTCCTGGGCCCGCACATGGGCAATGGCTTCCTGTTCCT
Organism: Pseudomonadota bacterium; assembly: GCA_018241225.1. Classification (GTDB taxonomy): domain Bacteria; phylum Pseudomonadota; class Gammaproteobacteria; order Burkholderiales; family Burkholderiaceae_C; genus Variovorax. The sequence continues at coordinate 107,594 of JAFEEG010000042.1, read as the reverse complement.
GCGTGGTGCCCATCAGGTTGACGATCTCGGCCGCGGTGCGCACGCCGCCCAGGCGGCTGCGCTTGAGGCCTTCGCCCGAGAGCATGTCGCTGAGCACGTCCGTCAGCTCGGCCAACGCGGCCGGCTGCACGCCGCCGAAGGTGGCCACGCGCACGATCACGTCGTGGCGCAGGCGCGCCGGCAGTTTCTCCAGCACTTCGGAGGCCTTGCTGCGGTCCAGGTGCACCAGCAGCGTGGCCAGGATCTGCGGATGCTCGTCGCGGATGAGCTCGGCCACTTCGCCGGCTTCCAGTTCGTTCAGGCGCTCGATGCCGCCGCGCGGCGCCTCGGGCTGCAGGATGTCCTCCAGCAGGTTGCTGGCGCGCTCGTCGCCCAGTGCCTTCTGCAGCACCGCGCGGATGTAGTTGCCCGAGCCCAGGTGCAGGGCAGACAGCTGTTCGGTCTCGGCGCGGAACTCGGCCAGCACCTCGGCCAGCTCGTCGTTGGACACATGGCTGAGCTTGGACATGGCCACGCCCACGGCTTGCACCTGCTGCGTCGACATCTTCGACAGCGTGGAGGCGGCGAGGTCTTCGCCCAGCGCCATCAACAGGATGGCGGCCTTGCGGTTTCCGGAATCATTCATTCGCGTTCATCCAATGCTTGACCAGTGCGGCCACCAGGCGCGGGTCGTTCGTGGCCAGTTGCTGCGCGTATTCGAGGTCGGCGCGCTGGCGTTCGGCTTCGCGCAGGCGAAGGTTCTCGCGGGCAGTCGCCTGTTCTTCCTCCAGCGCGCTCGGGTCGGCCGGCGGCAGGCCTGCAACCGCTGACTGCTGCTGCAGGGCGAGTTGCTGCTGCTTTTGGCGGCGTGCGCGGGGGCGCAGCACGGACAGCCAGATCACCAGCGCTGCAATCGCCATCGCCGCGTACAGGCCGATGCTCTTGCCCAGCTCGATCGCTTGCGGGTCCTTCCACAGCGGCAGCTCGACCGGTACCGGCTCGCGCTCCTGCGCAAACGGGCTGTTGACCACGTTGAGCGAGTCGCCGCGCTCCTGGCTGAAGCCCATGGCCTCCTTCACCAGGTTGCGGATCTGGTCCAGCTCGGCGGCGGTGAGCGCCTGCGATGCCGGCTTGCCACCCGCGGGCGCGGTGTCGCGGTTGTTCACCACCACCGCCACCGACAGGCGCTTGACGCCGCCTGCGCCTTGCTGCACGTGGCGGATGCTGCGGTCCAGCTCGTAGTTGGTGGTGACGTCCTTGCGCGAGTTGCTCGGGCCGCTGGATGCGGTGGCCGTGGCCGCGGCCGGCGCGGCAGGGGCGGCGCCGGGCGCACCGGGGCGAGCCTGCTGCCCATTGGCGGGCGCGCCGTTGGGCGCTGCGCCGGGCGTGGTGATGGGGGCGCTGGGGTTGGTCGGCGGCTGGTTCGACAACGCGCCGGGCACGCCACCGGGCGGCGTGCCACCTTGCTGGGCCGACTCGCTGGACTGCTGGCTTCGCACCGCCTTGTTGTTGGGGTCGCTGTTGGGGCGGAACTTCTCGTCGGTGTGTTCCACCACCGCGAAGTCAATGTCGGCCGCCACCTGCGCATGCACGTTGCCCGCACCCAGGATGGGCTGCAGGATCGATTCGATGCGGCGCACGTAGGTCTGCTCGATCTCCTGCGTGAACTTCAGCTGGCTCACGTCCAGCCCGCGCGCGCCGCTGTTGGCGGCCGACAGCAGGTTGCCGCGCTGGTCCACCACGGTCACGCTCTTGGGGTCCAGGTCGGGCACGCTGCTGGAGATCATGTGCACGATGGCGCTCACCTGGCCTTCGTCGATGCTGCGCCCGCGCTGCAGCGTGAGCACCACCGAGGCCGAGGGCTTCTTCTGGTCGCGCACGAACAGCGACGGCTTGGGAAGCGCCAGGTGCACGCGCGCCGCTTCCACCGTGCCGATGGATTCGATGGAGCGCACCAACTCGCCTTCGAGCGCGCGCTGGTAATTGACCTGCTCGGTGAACTGGCTGGTGCCGAACTTCTGGTTGTCCATCAGCTCGAAGCCCACGCCGCCGCCCTTGGGCAGGCCTTGCTGGGCAAGCTTGAGGCGAAGCTCGGGCACCTTCTCGCCGGGCACGAGGATGGCGCCGCTGCCCTCGGCAAACTTGTAGGGCACGTTCATCTGCGAGAGCGACGCGATGATGGCGCCGCCGTCGCGTTCGGTCACGTTGGCATACAGCACCTTGTAGTCGGGCGCGCGGCTCCACAGCACGAAGGCAGCCGCAGCGGCCACCAGCGCGGCACCGCCGAGGATGAACGGCAGCTTGGGCTGGGTGCGCAGGCGCTCGACGAAGGGCAGGGCGGTCTGCATGGCGGCGGCGGGCATGCCGCCCGTGGGCATCGCGGGCACCGGCGCGGCGGTGGTGGCGGCGCTCATTCGGCGAAGCTCATGACGTGAATGGCTTCCACGCAGGCGGCTGCCGCGCGGATGTTGGGAAATCGTCGTTCTGGATGAGAGTTCATGCCAAGTCCAATGAGCCGGGTGCTGTCACCAGGCGGCTTGCTGTGTGCGATGGATTCTCGGCAGCACCCGGGTCAATCCATTGCCTGAACAGCCCCGGCTTTTCCCCTCAGTTGGCCCCATGCGAAATGCAGGTGCGCCACTACGCTTCAAGGACGCGGGCGTGCATGCGTGCGCTTTTGCATTACCAGTCAGTAGCTGCGCTCGGCTTCCCGAGCGATCCACACAAGAAAGGCTTTCCACATGTCCATTGCGGCCATCGAGTCCGTGCTGCAGCAGATGCGCACGACCGCACTCCAGACCGGCTTTGCCACCTCGCGCGCTAGCGATGCGGCAGAAAGTACTCAGGCCGGTGGTTTTGCCGGCGAACTGCAGCGCACCATCAGCCGCATCAACGGCATGCAGCAGGAGGCCTACGGCAAGGCCGAGTCGTTTGAACTGGGCAAGGCTGGTGTCGCGCTGAACGACGTGATGGTCGACCTGCAGAAGGCCAACGTGGCCTTCCAGACCGGGCTGCAGGTGCGCAATCGCCTGGTGGCCGCATATCAGGAAGTGATGAGCCTGCCCGCCTGATTGGAGTGATGGCTTGTGTTGCTTGCTCCGGGTTCTTCGGCATGCGCAGAAATTTTGAAGGAAGGGCCTAAAGCTTTGAAGGCCCTTGCCGATAACCCAATCAACGATGGCTTGAGTCCCACGGTGGGAGGAAGGTCCAGCGTTACGGCCCCAGGCCGGAGTAACCAACCTTAGTAGTCAACAGGAGTCGAGCATGGCGCAAGTCATCAACACCAACAGTCTCTCTCTGCTCACGCAGAACAACCTGAACAAGTCGCAGTCGGCCTTGAACACGGCTATCGAGCGTCTGTCGTCCGGCATGCGCATCAACAGCGCCAAGGATGACGCCGCCGGCCAGGCCATCGCCAACCGCTTCACCGCCAACATCAAGGGCCTGACGCAAGCTTCCCGCAACGCCAACGACGGCATCTCGATCGCCCAGACGACCGAAGGCGCGCTGACCGAAGTCAACAACAACCTGCAGCGCATCCGCGAACTGTCGGTGCAGTCGGCCAACGGCACGAACTCGCAAAGCGACCTGGATTCGATCCAGGCTGAAATCGGCCAGCGCCTGGACGAAATCAACCGCGTGTCGGAGCAGACGCAGTTCAACGGCGTGAAGGTTCTGTCGGCTGACGCTGGCAAGCTGACGGTGCAAGTCGGTGCGAACGATGGCCAGACCATCGACATCGACCTGAAGGAAATCAGCGCCAAGACCCTGGGTCTGGATGGCTTCAACGTGAACGGCGCTGGCGTGTCGCAGAACAAGACCGCCACTGTTACGAATCTGGTTGCTGCAGGCGGCACGGAAACCGCTGCAGGTTCGGGCGTCTACAAGGTCACCACGAACAACGCCGCTGTGACCGCCGACCAGGCGTTCGCAGCGCTCAAGAGCGGCGATACCGTCACCTCGGCCGCCAAGACCTACACGTACGACGCGGCCTCGAAGAGCTTCAGCTTCACGCAGACCGTGGCCAGCACGACAACGGAAGCCGCAAAGTACAAGCCGACCTCGGGCACTGTCTCGGGTAGCTACGACAACAAGGGAGGCGCTGCGGCTTCGTTCGAGGTTGACGCGAGCGGCAACCTGACGATCGGCGGCCAGGCTGCTTACATGTCGGCCGCCGGCCAACTGTCCACCAACGATCCGTCGGGCTCGGCAACACAGGCGACGCTGAAGGATGTGATGGATAAGGCCACGACCGCTGCTGGCAGCTCGGTCACGATCGGTGGCACGAAGTACTCCGGCGACGGCACCAAGCTGACCTTCACCGACACGATCGCCGCTGACGCGCTGAAGGCCAACTTCAAGACGGCCGCCGGTAGCATCACGATGAACAGCGGCCTGCTGAGCGCATCGATGACCTTCAACGCGTCCGGCGTTTCGACCGACACGTTTGTTGATGACAAGGGTGACTTCACGACCGTTGCTACCTACGACACCAACTACCAGGTCAACGCTGACACCGGTTTGGTGACTGTGGCTAGCGGCACCGGAACTGGCAAGTACGCCCCGGCAGTGGGCGCCACTGCCTACGTGTCTGCCGGCAAGCTCACGACCGACACCACCAGCAAGGGCGCCAAGACCGAAGACCCCCTCAAGGCCATCGACGCGGCCCTGGCCAAGGTCGACAGCCTGCGCGGCTCCCTCGGTGCGGTGCAAAACCGCTTCGACTCGGTGATCGCCAACCTGGGCACCACGATCAACAACCTGTCGTCCTCGCGCTCGCGCATCGAAGACGCCGACTACGCGACCGAAGTGTCGAACATGTCGCGCGCCCAGATCCTGCAGCAAGCCGGTACCTCGGTGCTGGCCCAGGCCAACCAGACCACGCAAGGCGTGCTGTCCCTCCTGCGTTAATCGTTCGACGAACCAACCCAAGAAGGAAAAAGGAACTGCCGGGCGCCTCCCGAAAGGGATGGTCCCGGCGGCCGCAGGCGGCAATACCGCCTGCGTTGTCCCCTGGGGCCACGGCAGTGGCCGAGGCCCCAGAGCACAGCGAACCCTCCACTCAAGGTGCAAGCCATGTCCAACAACCTGCCAGCCATTGCCGCGAAAGAAAGCCCCCCGGTGCACGCCGGTGCCGGCCAGGCCGCGGGCACGGCTGCATCCACCGGCATCGACGCGCCGGCGCAGCAGGTGGAGCAGGCCTCGCCCGCGCAGATCGAGACGGCCGTGCGCGAGATCAACACCTCGCTGCAAAGCCGCTCCATCAGCCTGCGCTTCGAGGTGGACAAGGACACCGACAAGCTGATCGTGAAGGTGGTCGACGCGGCCAACGGCGAGGTGATTCGCCAGATTCCGAACGAGGAAGTGGTGCGCATCGCCAAGGTCATGGGCAAGGCGCCCGGCCTGCTGGTGCGCGAACAGGCCTGAACGCCGCACTTCCATACAAACCCAAAGAAGGACACACAAGAACATGTCGACCATCAGCAGCCTGGGCGTTGGCGCCAACCTCGACCTGAGCAGCCTGCTCACGCAGTTGCAGACGGCCGAAAGCCAGCCGCTGGTGGCGCTGGAGGCCAAGGCCAAGAGCTACACGAGCAAGCTGTCGGCCTACGGCCAGGTGCAAAGCGCGCTCGAATCGCTGCAGTCCGCGGCCAAGAAGCTGGGCGACCCGGCGCTGTTCCAGGCCGTGACCGGCACGCCCACAGTCAGCGGCATCCTGGCTGCTTCGTCCACCGACCCGAGCTCGGCCGGCAACTACAACATCACCGTGTCGCAACTGGCGCAGTCGCAATCGATGATTGCCAAGGGCCAGGCCTCGTCGACGACGGCCATCGGTAGTGGCAAGGTCACGATCGACTTCGGCACCATCAGCGGTGGCACGCTGGACCCGGTCACCGGCACCTACGGCGGCGCCAGCTTTTCGGCGGATGCGTCGCGGGCGGCCAAGTCGATCACCATCGACTCGAGCAACAACACGCTCACGGGTATTCGCGATGCGATCAACGCCGCCGATGCGGGCGTGACCGCCAGCATCGTCAACGACGGCAGCGGCACGCCCTTTCGCCTGGTGCTTGTTTCCAAGGAAACGGGCGAAGCCTCGAGCATGCGCATCTCGGTCGACGGCGATGCGGCCTTGCAGAACATGCTGGGCAACGACCCGGCCGGCACGCAGAACCTGCAGCAGACGCTGGCGGCGCAGAACGCCAAGCTCAACGTGAACGGCATTGCCATCACCAGCGGCACCAACACCGTCAAGGAAGCCATCCAGGGCACCACGCTCACGCTGGTGCAGACCGGCACCACGGGCTTGTCGATGAAGGCCAACACGGCCTCGATGAAGACGGCCATCAACGATTTCGTCAAGGCCTACAACGCGCTGCAAAGCACCGCCAAGAGCCTGACCGCCTACGACGCCGACACCAAGACCGGTGCCGCGCTGATGGGCGACTCGACCACGCGCAACCTGATGAACCGGGTGCGCCAGGTGCTGGCTTCGCCGCAGGCGGGCGGCACCAACGACGTGAAGGTGCTCAACGAAATCGGCGTGGCCTTCCAGAAGGACGGCACGCTGCTGGTGGACAGCACCAAGCTGGACAAGGCGATGGAGAGCAACCTGGCCGGCGTGAGCAGGCTGTTCGCCGGCAACGGCGACAGCACCTCGGGCTACGGCAAGCAGCTGGACTCGCTGGTCGATTCGCTCACCAAGACCGGCGGCAGCCTGCAGGCGGCATCCGACGGTGTGACCAAGACCATCAAGAAGCTGGACGAGCAGTACGACGCCATGCAGACCCGCGTGGACGCCACGGTGGCCCGCTACCGCGCGCAGTTCACGCAGCTGGACGTGACGATGAGCAGCATGAACAGCACCTTGAGCTACCTGAAGCAGCAGTTCGAGGCGATGAACGGCACCTCCAGCAGCAAGTAGCAGCCGCCGCAGCAACAACAACCCCGAAGGTTCATACGCGATGTACACGCACCACACCTATCGAACCGGCGCCGGCGCCTATGCGCGTGTCGGCATCGAGTCGCAGGCCGCAAGCGCCTCGCCGCACCAGTTGATCGTGATGCTTTTCGATGGCGCCAAGACCGCCATCGGCATGGCGCGCCACCACATGGCCAGCGGCGAGGTGCAGGCCAAGGGCAATGCCATCGCCAAGGCCATCAACATCGTGGACAACGGCTTGCGTGCCAGCCTGGATGCACAGGCGGCGGGTGCGCAGGGCGCCAGCCTGGTGGCCAACCTGGGCGCGCTGTATGTCTACATCGTGCAGCGCCTGCTGCAGGCCAACCTGCGCAACGACGTTGCTGCGCTGGACGAGGCCGACGGCCTGCTCGAGAACATCGCGTCGGCCTGGCGAGAGATCGGCGACGAACGCGCGCCGAACATCAATCTGTAGAGCAAGGAAGAAACCTCATGTCCGTCAACAGCGAAGTCGTGTACTGCTACGAGCGGCTCGCCATCATTACCGCGCGCATGCTGGAGCTGTCGCGCCAGGAAGAGTGGGGCGAATTGCCCGCGCTCGAAACCCTGTGCTCGGCACTGGTGCAGCGCCTCAAGGAAATCGAGAACGACACCGAGCTGAGCAGCGAGCAGCGCGAAGTGGTGCGGCATTCGCTCATCAACGTGCGCCGCGACCAGGAAGAGGTGATTCGCCTGGTCAAGCCGCAACTGCGCCAGCTACTCACCGGCATTGCCAGCCTGCAGGCGCAAGCCAGCCTGGGCAAGGCCTACGGAGGCTCGCATTGAGCCTGCTGCTGTCGTGACCGGGCCGCTTGCCAAGGCCGATGCGCTGCTGGCGGCGCGGCTGGCGCCATGGTTGGCGCTGACCGCGCCCAAGGCACCCGCAAGCGGGCAAGAGGCGCTGCCGGTTTCGAGCGCACCCCGTGTCGACAATGAAGTATTGCTGCCCTCCCGCCCAGGCCTGCAACCGCAGGCAGGAGCCACGCAGTCGCAGGCTGCATTGCCGGGCGCGGGGCCGCAGGCCGGCGCGGGCGGCGCGGCGTCGCTGTCCAGCGCAGCGCGCGCCCTTCTTGAGCTGGTGCCCGACCTGCATGCAGCGCAGGCCGGCCCGGTGCGCGGCAGCGTCGCCCTGTGGCCGGCGGCCGGGCGGGCGCCCGCAGCTGGTGCACTTGCGCTGGCCTTGTCTCAGCAAGTATCGGAGTCGGGGCTTTTCTACGAGTCGCACCTGGCGCAGCTCGCCGTTGGAGCGCGCAGCCTTGCGCAAATGCAGCGCGAGCCACAAGCGGGCCTTGCAGCAAATCTCCACGCGTCGCACCAGCAGACGGAGCCGGCAGCACTTGCGCAACAGCAGCAGCAGCAGCGCCTGCCGTCCGGTATGTTGCCCACGGCGGCGGCGCAGGCGGCGGCCCTTGCCATGCCCGCGGACGCACCGGCCCTGGCTGCACTGATGCCTGCGTTGCCGTTGCAAGAGCAGGTGCGACAAGAGGGTGGGGCGCAGGCGGCCGGCCCCGAACTGGTCGAACCTGGCCAGGCGGCCGAATCCGATCCGGCGCGCGCACAGCGCATGCCGCTTGCATCGGTTGAACATGCGCTGTCGCGATTCGCGCAGGCTGCGGCCGATGCGCAGCCTCGGTCGTGCGTGCTGGCAGATTCGCCAAGGCAAGCGGCGGCCGATGTTGCCGCCGACGCAGCTCCGGCAGCCGCTGCGGTGATTCATCCGCAGGCTGCAACGCTGGTTCACCAGCAGCTGGACTTGCTGGCCAGTTCGATGTTTCGCTGGAGCGGCCAGGCCTGGCCCGGCGTGCCGATGGAATGGACCGTGCAGGACGAGCGCGCGAGGCAGCATGCCCACGAGCGCGAAGACGAACTGCCATCGCAGTGGGCAACAACGCTGTCGCTCGACCTGCCACAACTTGGTTCGTTGAAGGTGAACCTGCGGCTTGCCGGCATGAGCGTACATGCGCAAGTGCTTGCCACGCGATCCGATGCGCTGGAGCAACTGCGCACGCGCGAAGCGATGTTGACGCGGCGCATGTCCGGTGCGGGCCTCGACCTGCAAGGCATGCAGTTCGATTCGCAGGTGCAGCCGGCATGAGCGAAGCAGCCAGCGCGCGGTCCAGCGCCGTTGCCTTGTCCTACCGGGACGAGGGCGGTGCGCCGGTGGTGGTGGCCAAGGGCTACGGCGCAACCGCGGAATCGATCATGTGCACGGCGCGAGCGCACGGCTTGTACGTGCATGCCTCGCCGCAGCTCATCCGCCTGCTGATGCAGGTGCAGCTGGACAGGCAGATTCCGCCGCCGCTCTACGAGGCCGTGGCACAGGTGCTGGCCTGGCTTTGGGAAATCGACGAAGGAAATTCGCCGGCGGATGTGGTTGAAATTGAAAAGTAACCCATATTAATTACACCGCTCGTAAATGGGCAAAAGAAACATTTTTAATAGTTAACCCGAACGTGTTCATATTACTTTTCATAGACGAAACGCAAGTGGAATTTTTCCGCACATTCGGGCGCTGCGTCGTGAATCGTGATATTCGTCACCGAAGTGACGTACAGAAAATTGAAACACTGTGATACATTTATTTCGTGCTAAAAAGTTCGATTAGTAATTGGAGCGGGAAGTGAATTCGTACAGTGATTCGGTTGCCTTGAATGAGGAAATTGCGCGAGAAATCAGTGATATCAATCTCGCCTATATCCTGTTGGCCCAGAAGATGGTTAAACAAGACAAGGCAGCTTCGATGATTCGCCTTGGAATTGGCAGCAAATTGGCCGACATGCTCGCCAATATGACAATTACCCAGATCATCAAGTTGTCCAATTCCAAATTCCTCATCTTCAGTCCGCGACTGAATGACGAGGAATCGGCTCACGCGGTCGGCAATGACGAAAAAGATTCGGCATTGCAGCGTGCCCATATGTCAATTTTGATGGCCGGAAATCATCTGGCTGCCAAGAACTGAGGTTCGGGAAATGAGCCAGAAAAGCGTATTGGCAGAAGTCAAGCAGGTTCAATTGGCCGTGGAACTCATCGGCCTGGGTGCCCGCCTGCAATTCCTGGAAGCGGAAGTCGGCCTGAGCCGCGAGCGGCTGATTCGCCTCTACAAGGAAATCAAGGGTGCGTCGCCGCCCAAGGGGCTGCTGCCTTTTTCGACCGACTGGTACATGACCTGGCTGGCCAATATCCACTCGTCGATGTTCTACAACATCTACCGCTTCATGCGCAGCCACGACGACGGCAGCGACCTGCAGGCGCTCATCAAGAGCTACCGCATCTACCTGGAGCAGGCCGACCTGCCCGAAGGCAGCACGGTGCTGGACTTCACGCGGGCCTACACCATGGTCCGCTTCTTCGACAGCGGCATGCTGCAACTGAGCAGCTGCACGCGCTGCGCCGGCGAGTTCGTGGCGCACGCCTACGACGACAAGCACGACTACGTGTGCGTGCTGTGCCGCCCGCCATCGCGCGCCGGCAAGGTGCGCGCCGCCAAGCCTGCACACGAGCGGCGTGCGCCGCGCAGTGCACTGGGCCGACCCGGCCTGACCGCCGGCCTGGCCGGCATCAGCATGGCTCGCGTGGCTGTCACTTGATTCTTTGATTTCTTGAACTAGGCCTGCGGGCCCGAGGGGAACTACGTGCTCGTTCTGGTGGGGTATTTGGTGGTGCTGGCCACCGTGTTCGGTGGCTACGGCCTGATGGGCGGGCACTTTGGCGTGCTCTTCCAGCCGGTTGAGTTGCTGATGATCGGCGGCGCGGCACTGGGTGCCTTCATCGCGGGCAACAAGGGCAAGACCATCAAGGCCACGATGAAGGAGCTGCCGCGCCTGTTGCGCAGCACCAAGCGCGACCGCCAGCTCTACATGGACCTGCTGGCCCTGCTGTACGAGCTGCTGGCCAAGGCGCGCAAGGAAGGAATGATGAAGCTCGAGTCGGACGTGGACGCGCCCGAGCAGAGCGAGATCTTCAACCGCTACCCCAGCATCCTGGCCGACAAGGGCGTGATGGAGTTCCTGTGCGACTACCTGCGCCTGGTCATCAGCGGCAACACCGATGCCTTCGAGATCGAGGCCCTGATGGACCACGACATCGAGACCATCGCCCACGAGGCGCTGGTGCCTTCGCACAGCATTGCCCGCGTGGCCGATGCGCTGCCGGCGCTGGGCATCGTGGCGGCGGTGCTGGGCGTGGTGCACGCGCTGGGCTCGGCCGACCTGCCGCCCTCTGAAATGGGTGCGCTCATTGCGCACGCCATGGTGGGCACCTTCCTGGGCGTGCTGCTGGCCTATGGCTTTGTCACGCCGCTGGCCTCGCTGATCGAGCAACGCGTGGCCGAGGGCATGAAGGTCTACCAGTGCGCCAAGGTCACGCTGCTGGCCAGCCTGAACGGCTACGCACCGCAGCTGGCGGTGGAGTTCGGCCGCAAGGTGCTGTTCTCGACCGAACGCCCGTCTTTCACCGAGCTCGACGCGCACGTTCGCGAAGTCAAGGCCGCCAAGTAATCTGCTGAAGGCCTGGCCTGACCATGAGCGAAGAAAAGAAAGTTGTCGTCAAGCGCAAGGGCGGCGACCACGGCGGCGGCCACCATGGCGGCGGCTGGAAGATCGCCTACGCCGACTTCATGACGGCCATGATGGCCTTCTTCCTGGTGATGTGGCTGCTGTCCATCTCCAGCCCCAAGCAGCGTGAAGGCATTGCCGAGCACTTCCGCATGCCGCTGAAGGTGGCGCTGCAAGGCGGCGACAAGGTGGCCATGAGCGCCAGCGTGGTGCCCGGTGGCGGCACCGACATGGCCCATTCCGACGGCGACGTGAAGCGCGCCGCCGACGAGGACGACGCCGACGCCACGCGCCTGGACGCGATGAAGACCAAGCTGGAGGCGATGATCGACAACAGCCCCAGCATCAAGCAGCTGCGCTCGCAGATCCTGATCGACATCACCACCGAGGGCCTGCGCCTGCAGATCGTGGACAGCGACAAGCGTCCCATGTTCGACCTGGCCAGCGCCCGCGTGCTGCCCTACATGCGCACCATCCTGCGCGAGCTGGGCCCCATGCTCAACGAGCTGCCCAACAAGATCACCGTGTCGGGTCACACCGACGCCATCGTCTACACCAACGACGGTTCCTACAGCAACTGGGAGCTGTCTGCCGACCGTGCCAATGCCTCGCGCCGCGAGCTGGTGGGCGGCGGCATGGCCAGCGCCAAGGTGCTGCGCGTGGTGGGCCTGGCCGACAGCGCCCACCTGGACCGCGAGAACCCGCGCAATCCGGTCAACCGGCGCATCAGCATCATCGTGCTCAACCACCAGACGCAGGAGCGCTTCGAGCGCGAGAACACCGGCGAAGCCACCATGACCCTGCCGGGCAAGCAGCCGCCCGGGCAGCCTTCTTCCTAAGTAGTCGTAGCCAATTCAACAAGAGACAAGATGGATCTCAGCCAATTCACCCAAGCCTTTTTCGTGGAGGCCGTCGAGCTGCTGGGCGAGATGGAGCACCTGCTGCTCGAACTCGACGTGGACGCCCCCGATGCCGAGCAGCTCAATGCCATCTTCCGTGCGGCGCATTCGATCAAGGGTGGTGCCGCCACCTTCGGCTTCGTGGCGTTGACCGACACCACGCACCTGCTCGAAACCCTGTTGGACCGCGCCCGCCATGGCCAGCTCAGGCTCAGCCTGCCCATGATCGACGCATTTCTGGAAACGAAGGACGCCTTGCAAGAACAACTGACGGCCTACCAGGCGGGCAACGAACCCGAGCCTGAAATGGTGGCGCACATCTGCGCCGTGTTGCAGCAACTGGCGCTGGAGCATGGCAACGGCGGCGAGGCGGCTGCGCCCGCACCGGCCGTTGCCGCAGCCCCCGCGCCGGCACCCGCGGCGGCTGCGCCGGTGCACGAAGCAGCAGCGCAGGACGAGGGCGTGCTGAACGTGGCCTTCACGGGCCTGTCCGACAGCGAAACCGGCCTGCTGGCCGAGGAGCTGGCCAACCTGGGCCAGGTGCTGTCGAGCACGCCGGGCCAAGGCACGCTGCAGGTGCGGCTGCGCACCGCATGCTCGAGCGACGACATCGTTGCCGTGTGCTGCTTCCTGATCGACGAATCGCAGATCCGGATCGAACGCGAAGTGCTTGCGCCGGCGCAAGCCGAAGCAGTGCCAGCGGCCGAAGCAGCGCCGGTGGCGCCTGCCGCCGATGCGACTCGCGCCAAGGCCGGCACGGCGCCTGCGGCCGCAGCCCAGGCCAACACGGCCAATGCATCGAAGGAGTCGAGCTCCATCCGCGTGGACGTGGAGAAGGTCGACCAGCTCATCAACCTGGTGGGCGAACTGGTCATCACGCAGTCGATGCTGACGCAGGCCGCCACCAAGCTGGACCCGGTGGCCTACGAGCGCTTCCTCAGCGGCCTGGGGCACCTGGAGCGCAATGCGCGCGACCTGCAGGAGTCGGTCATGTCCATTCGCATGATGCCCATGGACTACGTGTTCAGCCGCTTCCCGCGCGTGATCCGCGACGTGAGCGCCAAGCTGGGCAAGCAGGTGCGCCTGGACACCTTCGGCAAGGAAACCGAGCTGGACAAGGGCCTGATCGAGCGCATCGTCGATCCGCTGACGCACCTGGTGCGCAATAGCCTGGACCACGGCATCGAGACGCCCGAGCAGCGCACCGCCAAGGGCAAGGACGCCACCGGCCAGCTGCTGCTGTCGGCGCAGCACCACGGCGGCAATATCGTGATCGAGGTGAGCGACGACGGCGCGGGCCTGAACCGCGACAGGATCCTGGCCAAGGCCATGCAGCAGGGCCTGCCGGTGAGCGAGACCATGCCAGACGAAGAGGTGTGGCAGCTCATTTTCGCGCCGGGCTTTTCCACCGCCGAGCAGGTCACCGACATCTCGGGGCGCGGCGTGGGCATGGACGTGGTCAAGCGCAACATCCAGGAAATGGGCGGGCACGTGGAGATCATTTCGCGCCAGGGGCAGGGCACCACGACGCGCATCGTGCTGCCGCTGACGCTGGCCATTCTCAACGGCATGTCGGTGAAGGTGGGTGACGAAGCCTACATCCTGCCGCTGTCGTATGTCATCGAATCGCTGCAGCCTTCTGCCGAACACCTGCATTCGATCACCGGCGAAGGCCGCGTGATCAAGGTGCGGGGCGAGTACCTGCCGCTGATCGAGCTGCACCGCGTGTTCGACGTGAGCGGCGCGCTGGACGATGCCACCCGGGGCATCCTGGTGATCGTGCAGGCCGAAAGCGGGCGCTTCGCGCTGCTGGTGGACGAGCTGCTGGGCCAGCACCAGGTGGTGGTGAAGAACCTGGAGACCAACTACCGCAAGGTGCCCGGCATCTCGGCCGCCACCATTCTTGGCGACGGCAGCGTGGCCTTCATCATCGACGTGGGCGCCATGCCGCGCATTCGCCGCGCCCAGGCGGCCAGTGCGCAGGCGCTGGCTGATGCAGCCCGTACCGATTCGGTGGCTGCCTGAGATGTTCGGCGAACACCTGAACGCGGCAGGCTACCTGACGCATGCACCCATGCTCGACCTGCGTCGGCGCGTGGTGGGCTATCACATGGCCTGGCGCGAAGCCGGTGCCGGCGGCAAGCCGTCGACGGGCCTCAAGGCCATGGTCGACTGCCTGGCCGAGCACCTCAACCCGGGCGGGCGCGGCTGGCGCCTGGGCCGCACGCCGCTGTTCTTCGACGTGGCGGCCGATCCTTCGCTGCTGCCCAGCCTGCAGGCCCTGCCGCCCCAGAACGTGGTGCTGTGCGTGGGGCCCGAAGACATGGTGCTGGAGGCCATGCCGGCGCTTCAGTTCATGCGCGAGCATGGCTACGGCCTGATGCTGCGCCGGGCCGACTACCTGCCGCAGGCCGAGCCGCTGCGAGAGCTGATCACGCACTTCGACGTCGGCGCGGGCGAGTCCGAACTGCTGGAGCGCCTGGCGCAGGAGCAGGAGGAGGGCGGCCTTCCGTTGAGGCTGATCATGACCGAGGCCGTCGAGCAGCCCAGGCAGGCGGTGATGGCGGACGACGCAGCCCTGCAGCCCGAGTCCACGCTCATCATGCGGCTGATGCAGATGCTCCAGCGCAACGAGGACGTGCGCCAGATCGAGACGGCGCTCAAGCACGATGCGGTGCTCACCTACCGGCTGCTGCGGCACATCAACTCACCGGCCATCGGCCCCGGGGTAGAGATCCAGTCGCTGCGCCATGCGGTGACCATGCTGGGCTACTCGCACCTGTTCCGCTGGCTGGCACTCCTGCTGGCCACCAGCAACTCGGCCAGCAGCGCGCCCTACATGACGCGCAAGGCCATCATGCGCGGCCGCGCTGTCGAGCTGCTGGGCAAGAGCATGCTCACGCCCACCGATTCGGACAACCTGTTCGTGGTGGGCATGTTCTCGCTCATCGACCAGTTGCTGGGCGTGCCCATGGAACAGGTGCTGGGGCGCGTGCAGCTGGCCGAGTCGGTGCAGCAGGCGATCTTGACGCGCGGCGGCGTGTACGGCCCCTTCCTGGCGCTTGCTGAAAGCTGCGAGGGCGATGCGGGCAACGCGGCGCGGCTGTCCGAAGACCTGTTCATGAGCGCCGGGCAGGTCAATGCGGCGCAACTGTCCGCGCTGGTGTGGTCGCAGGAAGTGGGTGCCGCGGAGACGCCGTTCTGAGGCGTTTTTTTTGTGTGCACGGGCCCTAAAGAAATGGTGCGAAGAGGCCGATATATCCAGTACTGATCGGGCCACTGCCCAGCAAGTCCGCTCAGTACCTTGAAAGCCTCGTACCCAGGGCGAACGTGAACTCAGAATTTCTATTTACCGACAACGATTTCGCGCGCGTGCGGACACTCATCCACCGGCGCGCCGGCATCGCCCTTGGCGAGCAGAAGCGCCAGATGGTCTACAGCCGCCTGTCGCGGCGGTTGCGCGAACTGGGCATGCCCGAGTTCTCCACCTACCTGGCTCTGCTCGAATCCAGGCCTGACGGCGACGAGTGGCAGTCCTTCATCAACTCGCTCACCACCAACCTCACGTCCTTCTTTCGCGAGGCGCATCACTTTCCGGCACTGGCCGATTTCGCCCGGCGCCGCAAGCAGCCGGTCGAGATCTGGTGCGCGGCGGCTTCGACGGGCGAGGAGCCTTACTCCATTGCCATGACGCTCATCGAGGCGCTGGGCTCGCAGGCCAGCAGTGCCCGGGTGATTGCCACCGACATCGACACGGCCGTGCTGGCGCGTGCCTCGGCCGGGGTGTTCAACCTGGAGCAGGCCAGCCGGCTCGGGCCGGAGCGCCTGCGGCGCTTCTTCAGCAAGGGCACCGGCAGCAATGCCGGCAAGGCGCGCATCCGGCCCGAGGTGGCGGCCATGGTGAAGTTCTCGCAGCTAAACCTGCTGGACCGGGCGTGGTCCGTACGGGAGCCGGTGGACGCCATCTTCTGCCGCAACGTCATGATCTATTTCGACAAGCCCACGCAGAAGGCGGTGCTCGATCGCTTTGCGCCGCTGCTCAAGCCGGGCGGCTTGTTGTTCGCCGGCCATTCGGAGAACGCGTCGCTGGTGAACCAGGCCTTCCGGCCGCTGGGCCAGACCATCTATTCGCTGGGCGCGCAAGCCGTGCCGCGGCCGCAGGCGGTTGCGGCATGAGTGCCTACGCAGCGCCAGGCCAGATGGCCAGCCACCACTACTTCGACCGCGACATCGGCTGCAAGGCGGTGAAGCTGCTGCCTTCGGAGTACTACGTGACGCAGGACGACACCGCACTGACCACCGTGCTGGGCTCGTGCGTGGCCGCCTGCCTGCACGACCCCGAGGCCGGCGTGGCCGGCATGAACCATTTCATGCTGCCCGCCGATGCCGACGATGCGCCGCGCCAGCATGCGGACGCCATGCGCTACGGCGAATACGCGATGGATGTGCTGCTGCGCGAGCTGATGCGGCTGGGGGCCAGGCGTGATCGCCTGCGTGCCAAGGTATTTGGCGGCGGGGCGGTGCTCTCGAACATGACCACCCTCAACATCGGTGACCGCAATGCCGACTTCGTGCTGCGCTATCTGCAAGAGCAGGGCATTGCCGTGGCAGCGCAGGACTTGCGCGGCCCGCACGCGCGGCGGGTGTGCTTCATGCCTGCCACCGGCAAGGCGGTGGTGCGCAAGCTGCGCACCCAGGCGGGCGTGCAGATGGTTCAACGCGAAGAGCAGGCGCTGATGCGCCAGCTCGCAGACGACGGCGCTTCGTCCCAGGCGCGCCCCACAACCGGCAGGCCGGCATGAACAACACCAACAACAACACACAGAAGATCAAGGTCCTGTGCGTCGACGACTCGGCGCTCATTCGCAGCGTGATGACCGAGATCATCAACAGCCAGCCGGACATGACGGTGGTGGGCACCGCGGCCGACCCGCTGGTGGCGCGCGAGATGATCAAGGCCACCAACCCCGACGTGCTCACGCTGGACGTGGAAATGCCGCGCATGGACGGCCTGGAGTTCCTGGAAAAGCTCATGCGCCTGCGGCCCATGCCGGTGCTGATGGTGTCTTCGCTGACCGAGCGCGGCTCGGAGATCGCGTTCACCGCGCTGGAACTGGGCGCGGTCGACTTCGTGACCAAGCCCAAGCTGGGCGTGCGCGACGGGCTGCTGAACTACACCGAGCTGATCGCCACCAAGATCCGCGCGGCCGCCGCGGCCCGCCTGCTGCCTTCGCGGCGCAGCGCCGCGGCCAGGCCGGCGGGCGGCGCGCCCACCGAGGCGCCGCTGCGCAGCCCGCTGCTGAGCACCGAGAAGCTCATCATCATCGGCGCCTCCACCGGCGGTACCGAGGCCATTCGCGACGTGCTGCAGCCGCTGCCATCGGACAGCCCCGCCGTCATGATCGCCCAGCACATGCCGCCGGGCTTCACCAAGTCTTTCGCGCAGCGCCTCGATGGCCTGTGTCGCATCACGGTGAAGGAGGCCGAGCACGGCGAGCGCGTACTGCCCGGCCATGCCTACATCGCGCCCGGCGGCTTTCATCTGTCGCTGGCGCGCAGCGGCGCCAACTACGTGGCCCACCTGGACCAGGAGCCGCCGGTCAACCGGCATCGCCCTTCGATCGACGTTCTGTTCGATTCGGTGGCCCGGCATGCGGGGCGCAACGCCATCGGCGTGATCCTGACCGGCATGGGCAAGGACGGCGCCGAAGGCTTGCTTCGCATGAAGCAGGCCGGTGCCTACACGCTGGCGCAGGACGAGGCCAGCTGCGTGGTGTTCGGCATGCCGCGCGAAGCCATTGCCTTGGGCGCGGCGCACGAGGTGGCGCCGCTGCATGAAATGAGCCGCCGTGTTCTGGCTCACCTGCGAAGCAGCTTCGGCGAGCGGGTGAATCGAGTTTGAAGCAGTGAAGTGAACTGAATTTTTGGAGCAACCCGGATGGACAAGAGCATCAAGATCCTGGTCGTGGATGATTTCCCGACCATGCGGCGCATCGTGCGCAACCTGTTGAAGGAACTGGACTTCCACAATGTCGACGAGGCCGAGGACGGCGCCGCCGGCTACGAAAAGCTGCGCGGCGGCGATTTCGGCTTCGTGGTGTCGGACTGGAACATGCCCAACATGGACGGGCTGACCATGCTCAAGACCATTCGCGCCGACCCGGCGCTGGCCAAGCTGCCGGTGCTGATGGTCACGGCCGAGGCCAAGAAGGAGAACATCATTGCCGCGGCGCAGGCCGGCGCCAACGGCTATGTGGTCAAGCCCTTCACCGCCGCCACGCTGGAAGAGAAGATCACCAAGATCTTCGAGAAGCTGGCGAAAGAGGGCGCCTGAGATGACGGCGCAGCCAATGCCCGAGGCCGCGGAGCAGGGCAACTCTACCGAGGCATTGCTGGGCCGCATCGGCCAGCTGACGCGCCAGTTGCGCGAGGGCCTGCGCGAGCTGGGCCTGGACAAGCAGGTCGAGCGTGCGGCGCAGGCCATTCCGGATGCGCGCGACCGCCTGAGCTACGTGGCGGCCACCACCGAGCGGGCGGCGCATCGTGCGCTCAACGCCATCGACCTGGCGCAGCCGCTGCAGGAGAAGCTGGCCACCGGCGCCGGCGCACTCAACGCCCGCTGGGACGAGTGGTTTGCCAACCCCATCGAGCTCAACGATGCGCGCGAGCTGGTGCTGGACACGCGCACCTACCTGCGCGAGGTGCCCAAGACGGCCGAGGCCATCAACGCGCAGCTCATGGAGATCCTGATGGCGCAGGACTTCCAGGACCTGACGGGGCAGGTCATCAAGAAGATGATGGAAGTGGTGAACGACGTCGAGACGCAGCTGCTGCAGGTGCTGATCGACAACTCGCCGCCGGAGAAACGGCAGGAGCTGAACACGAACAACATGCTCAATGGGCCGCAGATCAATCCTGGTGCGCCGGATGCGGTGGCGGATCAGTCGCAGGTGGACGATCTGTTGGAGAGTCTCGGGTTCTGACTATTTGCGTGTACGGGGGCGCTGCGTCGGCGGGCGGTGCGTGCCGGGGGCCTTCACGATGTCGGCCCCTTCGGGGCTGCCCTGCGGTGCTCGCGGGTGCGGCCTGCACCGTGGAACTCGCTACGCTGCTGCGCAGCTGCGCTCAGACAGCCACGGTGAGCTAGAAGTTGAAGCACGCAAGGTGCCCTTGCGTGCAGGCCACTCCCACTGCGCTCCTCGGCGACATCGAGGCGGCCCCCGACACGCACCACCCGCCGACGCAGTGGACAGGTCGTGCCGGTTTCTGGCGGCCGGACGGGCGGCCCCCGATCGGCCCAGTGGTGGCTGGCGGCGGGCAGCGCAGACCGGGCGGTCCATCGGACGAGAAACACTGCTTTGCCGAGCTTGATCGACAGATTGGATTGGCGCCCCGGCTCGAATAATTTGCTTCGAGGCTGCCGCATCGTGCGGCATGCATTCGGAGCATGAATGTCTGAGGAAAGCGATCTCGAGAAAACGGAACCAGCCTCCCAAAGGCGCCTGGAAAAGGCGCGTGAGGAAGGCCAGGTTGCGCGCTCGCGCGAACTCAGCACGCTCGTGCTGCTCGGGGCGGCGGTAGCAGGCATCTGGTCCAGCGCCGATTCGCTGGGCACCAGCATGCAAAAGGCGCTGCACCAGGGCTTGCGCTTCGAGCGCGCTTCGGGCTTTGACACCTCGTTCATGCTGGCCCACGTGGGTGCCATGCTGCTGGACGGGTTGCTGGCGGTGCTGCCCATCCTCAGCGTCATGACGGTGGCCGCCCTGGTCGGCCCGATGATGCTGGGCGGCTGGCTGCTTTCGACCAAGTCGCTGGCGCCCAACTTCGGCAAGCTCGACCCGCTGGCCGGCATCGGTCGCATGTTCTCCACCCAGTCGCTGGCCGAGCTGACCAAGGCGCTGGCCAAGTCGCTGCTCATCGGTGGCGTGGCCTGGGTCGTGATCATGGGCAACATGGACCGCGTGATGGCGCTCATGGCCCAGCCAGCAAGCGCCGCCTTGCCGCAGATGGCCAAGCTGGTCGCGCAAGACAGCGTGCTCATCGTCGCCTCGCTGCTGCTCATCGCGCTCATCGACGTGCCCTACCAGTTGTGGAGCCATTACCGCAAGCTGCGCATGTCCAAGGAAGACCTGCGCCAGGAACACAAGGAAAGCGAAGGCGATCCGCACATCAAGGCGCGCATCCGCAGCCAGCAGCAGCAGATGTCGCGCCGCCGGATGATGGCCGAGGTGCCCAAGGCCGACATCGTGGTGACCAACCCGACGCACTTCGCCGTGGCGCTGAAGTACGTCGACGGCGACATGCGCGCCCCGCGCGTGGTGGCCAAGGGCGTGGACCTGGTGGCGCTGCGCATCCGCGAGATCGCCAAGGAACACAAGGTGGCGGTGCTCGAGGCGCCGCCGCTCACGCGTGCGCTCTACAAGAACACCAAGCTGGGCCAGGAGATTCCGGCAGGCCTGTACACCGCCGTGGCCGAGGTGCTGGCCTGGGTCTACCGGCTCAAGCGCTGGCAGAGCGAAGGCGGCGATGCGCCGCGCGAACCCGCCGACCTGCCCATCCCCCCCGAACTTGAATACGCCGCGCCGGCAGCCGACTGAAGAGCACGCACGCCATGAACGCCATGACCCAAATGCTGCGCAACCCTGCGCAGATCTTCGCCAACGGCCAGTTCAAGGGCCTGGCCGGCCCCATCCTGATCGTGATGATCCTGAGCATGATGGTGCTGCCGCTGCCGCCATTGCTGCTGGATCTGCTGTTCACCTTCAACATCGCGCTGTCGGTCATGGTGCTGCTGGTCAGCATGTACACCATGAAGCCGCTGGACTTCGCCGCCTTTCCGGCTGTGCTGCTGTTCTCCACGCTGCTGCGCCTGTCGCTGAACGTGGCATCCACCCGGGTGGTGCTGATGCACGGCCACTCCGGCCCCGACGCGGCCGGCAAGGTGATCGAATCCTTCGGCCACTTTTTGGTAGGCGGCAACTTTGCCGTGGGCGTGATGGTGTTCGTCATCCTGGTGATCATCAACTTCATGGTCATCACCAAGGGCGCGGGCCGCATTGCCGAAGTGGGCGCGCGGTTCATGCTCGACGCCATGCCGGGCAAGCAGATGGCCATCGACGCCGACCTGAACGCCGGCCTCATCGACGAGAAGGCCGCGCGCCAGCGCCGCAAGGAAGTCGCGCAGGAATCGGACTTCTACGGCTCCATGGACGGTGCCAGCAAGTTCGTGCGCGGCGATGCGGTGGCGGGCCTGCTGATCATGGTGATCAACATCATCGGCGGCCTGTTCGTGGGCATGATCCAGCACGACATGGGCTTTGCCGCGGCCGGCACGGCCTACACGCTGCTGGCCATCGGCGACGGCCTGGTGGCGCAGATTCCGGCGCTGGTCATCTCCACTGCGGCCGGTGTCATCGTCTCTCGCGTGAGCACCGATGAAGACGTGGGCCGGCAACTGACCGGACAGCTGTTTTCCAACCCGCAGGTCATGCTGCTCACGGGCGGCATCATCGGCCTGATGGGCCTGATTCCGGGCATGCCCAGCTTCGCCTTCCTGGCCATTGCCGGCGGCCTGTTCTGGATTGCGCACAAGAAGATCCAGCGCGCACCACAGGAGGCCGCACAGAAGGCCGAGGCAGAGCGCATCGCCGTGGCCCCCGCACCCGAGCAGGCCGAGGCCAGCTGGGACGACGTGCAGCTTGTCGACCCGCTGGGCATGGAAGTGGGCTACCGCCTGATCCCGCTGGTGGACCAGTCGCAAAACGGCGAGCTGCTGGGCCGCATCAAGAGCATCCGCAAGAAGATCGCGCAGGAGCTGGGCTTCCTGGTGCCGGTGGTGCACATCCGCGACAACCTCGAGATCGCGCCCAACACCTACATCATTCGGCTCAAGGGCGTGGAGATCGGGCGGGGCGAGTCGTACCCCGACCGCTGGATGGCCATCAACCCCGGCCAGGTCAGCGGCAGCCTGCAAGGCACGGCCACGCAAGACCCGGCCTTCGGCCTGCCGGCGGTGTGGATCGACGGCGGCCAGCGCCAGCAGGCGCAGATCTATGGCTACACGGTGGTCGACGCCTGCACCGTGATGGCCACGCACCTGAACCACCTCATTCAATCGCACGCCGCCGACCTGCTGGGCCGCCAGGAAGTGCAGCAACTGCTCGACCAGATTGCCAAGACCGAGCCCAAGCTGACCGAAGACCTGGTGCCCAAGGTGCTGACGCTGAGCACGCTGCACAAGGTGCTGCAGAGCCTGCTGGCCGAAGAGGTGCCCATTCGTGACATGCGCACCATCCTCGACGTGATGGCCGAGCACGCGCCCACGGTCAAGGACGCGACCGAGCTCACATCGCTCACCCGCGTGGAGCTTGGGCGCGCCATCACGCAGCAGCTGTTCCCGGGCGATGTGCAGTTGCAGGTCATCGGCCTGGACAGCTCGCTCGAAGGCGTGCTGCAGCAGGCCATGAGCAACAACAGCGGCATCGAGCCCGGCCTGGCCGACAACCTGCTGCGCCAGACCCAGTCCGCCATGCAACGGCAAGAGGCGCTGGGCCTGCCGCCCGTGCTGCTGGTGCAGCACCCGCTGCGCGTGCTGCTGTCGCGCTTCCTGCGGCGCAGCCTGCCGCAGCTGAAGGTGCTGTCGCACGCCGAGATTTCTGACGTTCACACCATCAAGGTCACAGCGATCATTGGAGGAAGAGTTTGACCCGAGCCTTTGACGCGAGCACTGCTGCTCGCAAGTTTTTCGCCGCGACGAGCCGCGAGGCCCTTCGCCTGGTACGCGAGGCGCTTGGCGCCGAAGCCATGGTGCTCACGAACCGCGTGCTGCCCGACGGCGTGGAGATCGTGGCCATGGCCACCGAGGACGTGGCCGAGGCCGTGGAGCAGGCGCAGGCCGCCGCGCCCATCGTGGCGCGCGCGCCCGCCGATCCACCGGCCCCTGTTCCGGCACCGACGGCGCCCATGCCGCCCGACATGCCGTTGGCCGCATTGGCTGCCACCGCCGTTTCCGTCGCTCCGGTGCCCGTGGTGGCACCCATGGCGCCTGCCACGCCGCTCGCCAAGCCAGTGGCTGCGTTGCCACCGGTTGCGCCAGCGGTTGCCGAAGCTGCCGCACCCGCACCCGCCACCGCTGCCGCGCAAGACCCCGTGCTGAGCGAGCTGCACTCGATGCGCGGCATGCTCGAAGAGCAGATGGCCAGCATGGCCTGGAACGAGCAGCAGCGCAAGGACCCGGTGCGCGGTCGCCTGCTGCGCAGCCTGCTGGGGGCCGGCTTCAGCGCGCAACTGTCGCGCGCCATGCTCGAGCGCCTGCCCACCGGCCAGAGCTACGCCCAGGGCATGGCCTATGTGCGCAGCGAGCTGATGCGCGTGATGTCGGTGCGCGAAGACGAAGAAGCGCTGCTGGCCGAAGGCGGCGTGTACGCGCTCATGGGGCCCACCGGCGTGGGCAAGACCACCACCACCGCCAAGCTCGCCGCGCGCTGCGTGATGCGCTTCGGCGCCGACAAGATCGCCCTCGTGACCACCGACAGCTACCGGATCGGCGCCTACGAGCAGCTGCGCATCTACGGGCAGCTGCTGGACGTGCCGGTGTACGCCGTGAAGGACGCGGCCGACCTGCACCTGGTGCTCAAGGACCTGCGCGAGAAGCACCTGGTGCTCATCGACACCGTAGGCATGAGCCAGCGCGACCGCGCCGTCTCCAACCAGATCGCCATGCTGTGCAGCGGCGAGCGCCCGGTGAAGCGGCTGCTGCTGCTCAACGCCACCAGCCATGGCGACACCCTCAACGAAGTGGTGCATGCCTACCGCAACGGGGCGGGTGGTGGCGAGCTGGCCGGCTGCATCTTCACCAAGATGGACGAGGCCACGCACACCGGCGCGCTGATCGACACCGTGATCCGCCACCGGCTGACGGTGCACTACGTTTCCAGCGGCCAGAAGGTGCCCGAGAATCTGATGCTGGCCGACAGGGCCCAGCTTGTCGACGGCGTGTTCCAGCCGCGTCGCCATGCGGCGCTGTTCACCGCGACCGAGACCGAGAAGGACCGCAGCGCAGAGGCCGAGATCGCCCAGGCCCAGGCCGAGTCCGACCGTCTGCGCGCGCAGTACCAGCGACTGATCCACGCGATGGCGCACGATGCCGAGGCCGTGGCCGATGCAGCCGGCGCACTGGGGGCCGCGTCGGTGGGCTTCGAGTCCGCACGCGATCTGTGGCGCCAGGCCGGCGACGGCGCGGCCGACCAGCGCAGCGTGCTGGAGTCGCTGATGACGCTGGCGCGCGGCGAGGCAGCCGCCAGCTGCGACCGCTACGTGCTCGCCATGAGCGGGCAACTGGGCCTGCAGGCCAGCGACAGCGGCGACCGCTACACCTGCCAGGCCAGCCTGCTGCTGTCCGACCGCCATGGCCAGCCCGTGGCCGCGCCGCGCCAGTGGCTGTCGACGGCAGCCGGCCGTAAGCCGGGCCTGCGGCAGCTGCAGTGGCTGCGCGAACAGGACCTTGGCGACAAGACCCTGGTGCACGTGCTGCCGCGCCTGCCCGGCGCGGAGTTGATGGAGCAACTGCAGGAAGTGCAATGGCTCTCGCGCGTGCCGGCTTCCACCTCCGTGATCGACCTGAAAAGCGGACAGACCGGTGCGCTGGCAAAGTTGACGCTGGAGTTCGGCCCGGCCGTGCAGGTCATGCACAAGGGCAAGCCTGCATTGCAGTCGCAGGCCGAGACGCTGGTGCGCCTGCGCACCAGTGCGGACGATGCGCCGGCCCTGCGCTGCATCGTCACCCGCCTGGCCGACGCGCGCAGCGGCAAGCTGCTGGCGCACAGCTACGGCTTGAGCAACCTGGGCAGCGAGGTCGACGCGCGCCAGCTGGCGCAGTGGTTCGCGTGGAGCGCCGAGGCCGAACCGTGCCTGCGCCTGGTGCGCAACGGCCTGGCCCTGTGCGGCGGCATGGGCGAGCCGGGCGATCCGCACATGTTCAAGCGCCTGCTCATCGCGGCGCAGGTGGCCACCACCGTCTGGCGCGTGCAGGTCGCCGGCGATGCCTGGGCCGAGTCCACGCGTGCGCTGCTGGTGCAGCTCACCGGCAAGGCGGTGCGACCAGGGCGTGCGGTTTCGCCGGGCGTGCTCTTCGCCGGCATGGACAAGCTCTTTGCGCTGCTCGAGGCACTGGGCCCTGACTTTGCCGCCGCGCCGGTGCCGGCGGCCGCATCGGCTGCTGCTGCCGCCGAGCAGCGCACCGAACACGCGGAATAAGCAGCATGAGCAAGATCGTGGCTGACCAGGCCGATGGCCTGCGCCGCATGCTGGCGCGCACGCCTACGCGCGTGCTGGCCTTCACCAGCATGCTGCGCGGCATGGGCGTGACCTCCGTGGTCATGAACCTCGCCGCGGCGCTGGCGCAACAGGGCCGCCAGGTGCTGCTGCTCGACGAACACCACCCGGCGCCCGAATCGATCATCCACCAGTGGGGCATCGAGCCGGCCGGCAGCCTGGCCGACGTGCTGGCGCGGCGCATGGCCTGCGAGGAGGCGGCCGCCATGGCAGCCTGCGGCGCCAGCGTGCTGCCGGTCATGGACTGCGTGGACGCCTTCGATCCGCAGCACCTGCAGCCGCACCAGGTGGTGCTGATCGACGCGAGGCTGGACACGGCAGGCAACCTGTCGCCGCTGGCTCGCGTCGCCGGTGAAGTGGTGGTGGTGCTGCGCGCCGATCCGACGGCCATCACCGCCACCTATGCCGGCATCAAGCGGCTGCACTACGCGCATGCGCTCAAGCAACTGCGATTCGTGCTCAACGGCATCGAAGGCGAAGAGGGCGCGCAACGCATCGCCCACAACATGGCGCAGGTCGGCAGTCGTTACCTGGGCGTGTCGCTGGAGTCGGCCGGTTGCGTGCGGCGCGACGTGCGCCTTGCCGGCGCGCGCCGGCAGCTGCAGTCGGTGGTGGAAGCCTTTCCGGCCAGCGCATCGGCCGAAGACATGCGACGCATCGCGGACGAGATGGGGCAATGGCCCTGGCGTCCGGTCCAGGCACAACGGCCGCCCTCGGCGGCCTACAGCCTCAGGCCAGCGGGCGCGCCGGCACACCGCCGCGCCGCCGTGGCCTGAACACCGACCCAGCGTCACCAAGCGTAGAGAAGACCAGACCAGGAACAAGGAGCTGCGTGTACACCGCACAGGGAACCATCGACAAATCGCACCTGCTGCACCAGCACCTGCCGCTGGTGCGACGCATCGCGCTGCAGATGCTGGCCAAGCTGCCCGCCAACGTGGAGCTGGACGACCTGATCCAGGTCGGCATGATCGGCCTGCTGGACGCATCCAGCCGTTACGAGGACAACCGCGGCGCCCAGTTCGAGACCTTTGCCAGCCAGCGCATCCGCGGCGCCATGCTCGACGAGTTGCGTGCCAGTGACTGGGGCTCGCGCAACCTGCGCCAGCAGGCCCGGCAGGTGGAGCAAGCCGTTCGCATGCTCGAACACCAACTGGGCCGCCCGCCCAGCGAAGGCGAGATCGCCAAGGAGCTCAAGCTCAGCCTGGCCGCCTACCAAGGCCTGCTGCAGGAGATCCAGGGGGCGCAGTTGCTCTACGTGGAAGACTTTGCCCGCGAGGACGGCGACAACCCGGTGCTGGAGCTGCATTCGCGCGGCTCGCATGGCGACGACCCGCTGCAGGCACTGATGGAAAGCGGCTTCCGCTCGGAGCTGGTGGAGGCGATTCGCAACCTGCCCGAGCGCGACCAGCTGTTGCTGAACCTCTACTACGAGGAAGAGCTGAACCTGCGCGAGATCGGGGCCATCCTGGAAGTGAGCCAGAGCCGGGTGTGCCAGCTGCACACCCAGGCGATCAGCCGGCTGCGCGCGAGCTTGAAGGAGTTGCTGTGAAGACCGCAACAACCCCTGGTTGACTTTGGATTGACACACATTCTTCTCATGTCCTTACAGAATCTGTGCCGAGGCGTGAGTGCCGCAAGAGCCGGGAGAGTTCACTCGCCGCGCCGGGCACCGCGTCCTGTCACACGTCAAGGAGGAGAAGAAGAGATGAGTAGCAAGAAACCCTTGTTGGCCCTGTTGATCGCAGGCACCGGAATGGTTTTGCAGGCATGCGGAGGCGGCAGCGACGGCAGTATGCCGCCACCGCCGCGTCCCGACTCGGGGGCTGCGCCGGCTGAGCCCGACGTCGACAACAGCAGGCCGTTCAAGGCACTTTTCAAGCCAGGCAAGGAACCCAGATACCAGCTTGTCACGACTGGCTATCAATCCTTCGACCGCCTTGGCGAATTCGAGCAAGACGCGAGCGGGGCTGTGACCAGGTTTGGTGACACACGGCTCGCCGGGGAGCGCGTGGTCGACAGCATCAGTGGAGACGAGACCTTTGCATTGGGGCGCTGGGCAGCTGGAAACGTCGTTGCCAAATATGGCGCAGATTCGCTGACAGGAAATGATCGATATCACTACCTGGTCTTCAACGTGCCGGATGCAGTTCCGCGCGCCGGAACCCTCATCTGCGATGACGGAAACTTCAGCACGCCTTCATTAGATGCCGGCCCATCGACCGCAGCGGCGAGCGGTAGCGCCAAGGGCCGCGTGAGCGTGACGTTCACATCGCCCTTGCTGGGCATGACATTGACGGGCGCCATCAATGTCGACGCGGGAGGCGACAGTGGCTCATTGACGCTGGATCAATACCATGTGCCTGTGGGCGGCACCTTCATTACACACGGCGGCGGTCTCGTTACCGGTGGCGTGGGTGCCGCGGTGGCTTTGGCCGATGCCGGAAACGGCGCCTACCAGTTGGTGGGCAGCTATCGCGTCAAGACGCAAGGTGGCGCGAGTTACCTTGGAGTCTTCCGGCTGGCGTGCGAATAGGCAGCCTGCAAAATTCAGGCGCGCCCAGGCATGAACGCTGTCACATCTGGCCTTCCAGCCAGGTGCAGGGTGCTCTGCGCAGGCGCGGCCTGCGCCACCAACTGCCCCTTGCGAAACACCTTCAGCCGCGTAGCCCGCAACCGGATCGCTTCGACCGGGTCTCGCGCATGGAGCATCACGAAGCTTGCATCGCACCCAGGCTCCAACCCGTAGCCCTTGAGCCCGAAGACGCGCGCCGCATTCGTGGTCACCGCCTCGAAGCACTGCCGTATCCCCGCCTGGCTCGTCATCTGCGCCACATGCAGGCCCATGTGCGCCACCTCCAGCATGTCGCCCGAGCCCATGCCGTACCACGGGTCCATCACGCAGTCGTGTCCGAACGCAACGTTGACGCCTGCCGCCATGAGCTCGGGCACACGCGTCATGCCGCGGCGCTTGGGGTACGTGTCGTGGCGGCCCTGCAGCGTGATGTTGATGAGCGGGTTGGCCACGACGCTGACCTGCGCCTCGGCGATCAAGGGCAGCAGCTTGCTGACGTAGTAGTTGTCCATGCTGTGCATGGAGGTGCAGTGCGAGCCGGTCACGCGGCCGTGGAGGCCCAAGCGCTGCGTCTCGAAGGCCAGCGTCTCGATGTGGCGTGAGTGCGGGTCGTCCGATTCGTCGCAATGCATGTCCACCGGCAGGCCGCGCTCGGCCGCCAGCTCGCACAAGAGCTTCACGCTGGCGGCGCCATCGGCCATGGTGCGCTCGAAATGCGGAATGCCGCCCACCACGTCAACACCCATGTCCAGTGCGCGCTCGAGGTTCTGCACGCCGCCGGGGCTGCGCAAGACGCCGTCCTGCGGAAAGGCCACCAACTGCAGGTCGAGGTAGGGCGCGACGCGGCGCTTGACCTCCAGCAACGCTTGCACCGGCAGCAGGCTGGGGTCGCTGGTGTCCACGTGCGAGCGAATGGCCAGCAGACCCTTGGCCACGGCCCAGTCGCAGTAGGCGAGGGCGCGTTCGATCAGCGCATCGGCGGTAAGCAGCGGCTTGAGTTCGCCCCACAGCGCAATGCCTTCCAAGAGCGTGCCGCTCTGGTTGACGCGCGGCAGGCCGTAGCTCAGCGTGGCGTCCATGTGGAAATGCGGGTCGACGAAATGCGGTGCCACCAGCATGCCGCCGGCATCGAATGTCTGGGCGGCCGGCGCATCCAGGCCGGCGGTCACTTCGGCAATGCGGCCGCCTTGCACGGCAATGGACATGCCCGTGCGGCCGTCGGGCAGGGTGGCGTTGCGTACGAGCAGGTCAAGCATGGCTACGTCCTACGCCTTGGTGTTGCCCGCATAGCGCTGGAACACCTTCGAGCCGCCGTCTCGGGTGAGCAGCAGCACCTCGAACGGGTCCTTGCGGTTGTCGTAGGCAGGGCCGTCCATGCCCGGCGAGCCCACCGGCATGCCCGGCACGGCCAGGCCGATGGCGCTGGGCTTTTCCTTCAGCAGCCGCTGGATGTCCTGCGCGGGCACGTGGCCCTCGATGGCGTAGCCGCCCACCAGGCCCGTGTGGCACGAGCCGAACTTGCGGTCCACGCCCAGCCGGCTGCGCGCCGCGTTGTTGCCAGCTTCGTTGACCTTGACGGTAAAGCCGTTGTCCTCGAGATGCTTGACCCAGTCCTTGCAGCATCCGCAGCTGGGGTCTTTCCAGACTTCGATGCTGGCGGCCTGCGCGTTCTGGCGCTGGGCGAATGCCGGCGCCAGCCCCATGCCGAGGGCGGCTGCCACCAAAGTGCGGCGGGAGATGGATTTCCTGTTCGTCATGCGTGTGTCTTCCTTGGGTTGGCGCTAGCGCTCTCCCTTTCTATACGGCTTCATCAGTGCCTGGGGGTAGCTCGCCTTTCGGGCCACCAGCACCAGCGCCAGGATCGAAAGAAGATAGGGCAGCATCAGGTAGAGCTGATAGGGCAGCACCGCGTTCCCCGATTGCTGCAGCCGCAACTGCAGGGCGTCGAAGAACGCGAAGAGCAGGGCGCCCAGCAGCGCCTTGCCCGGTCGCCACGAGGCGAACACGACCAGCGCTACGCAGATCCATCCGCGCCCGTTGACCATGTTGAAGAAGAAGGCGTTGAAGGCCGACAGGGTCAGGAAGGCGCCGGCCACGCCCATCAGCGCGGAGCCCGCCACGATGGCGCCGGTGCGCACTGCCGCCACCGACACGCCCTGGCCCTCGGCCGCCTGCGGGTTCTCACCCACCATGCGCAGCGCCAGGCCCAGCGGGGTGCGATAGAGCACATAGGCCAGCAAGGGCACGAGCACAATGGCCAGCAGCGTGAGCCCGGTCTGTGCCGACAGCACCGGAATGGGCAGCCAGTCCATGGGCGCAAATGGCGTGATGGTGGGCGGCGTGTTCACCTTGGGAAAGCTCACCCGGTAGCCGTAGTAGCTCAGCGCCGTGGCCAGCAGCGTGATGCCCAGGCCCGAGACGTGCTGCGACAGCGCCAGCCCCACAGTCAGCAGGGCATGAAGTAGGCCGAACAGGGCGCCGGTCAGCGCCGCCACCGCCACGCCGCACCACAGCGGCGCGCCGGCGTACACGGCCAGCCAGCCCGCAAAGGCGCCGGCCACCATGATCCCTTCGATGCCCAGGTTGAGCACGCCCGCGCGCTCGCACAGGAGCACGCCCAGGGTGCCCAACACCAGTGGCGTGGCAATGCGCAACACGGCCACCCAGAAGGCGGCGTTGCCAAGAATGTCGAGCAATTCGTTCATTTCAGTGCCGCCCGGCCGCCCGAAGGCGCTGAAGCGCCCCCTTGGGGGGCAGCGATACGCGAAGCGATGAGCGTGGGGGCTTCATTTCCAGCGCAACCGGTATTGGGTAAACAGCGTGGCCACCAGCACCGAGATGAGCGATGCCGCCACGATCACGTCGGCGATGTAGGTGGGCACGCCCACCGCGCGACTCATGGTGTCCGCGCCCACGAGCACACCGGCCACGAACACGCTGGCCGCCAGCACGCCCAGCGGATGCAGCCCGGCCAGCATGGCGATCACGATGCCGCTGTAGCCGTAGCCGGGCGACATGTCGAGCGTGACGTAGCCGGTGCGCCCAGCCACCTCGATGGCGCCGGCCAGTCCGGCCAGGGCGCCGGACAGCAGCGCCACCAGCACCACCGTGCGCGTCACCGGCACGCCGGCAAAGGCGGCGGCGCGGGCGTTGGCGCCAACCGAGCGGATGTCGAAGCCCAGCACCGTGTGCTTGAACAGTAGCCACACCAGCACCGAAAGCACCACGCCCCAGATCAGCCCGGTGTGCACGCGGGTCTGGGCGATCAGGCGGCCCAGTTCCAGCCCGTCCTGCAGCGACACGCTTTGCGGCCAGCCCATGGCGGTCGGGTCTTTCATGACACCGTCGAGCAGCGCCGACACGCCCAGCAGCACGATGAAGTTGATGAGCAGCGTGGTCACCACTTCATCCACGCCCAGGCGCGACTTCATCAGCGCCGGGCCCAGCAGCAGCAGGGCCCCAGCCAGTGCGGCGGCCAGCATCATCAGGGGAAAGAGCAGCCACAGCGGCACCTCGAATCCCGTGCCGCCATGCAGCCCGCCCACCGCCACGGCGGCGAGCGCACCCGCATACAACTGGCCTTCGGCACCGATGTTGAACAGCCGTGCCTTGAACGCCACCGTGGCCGACAGGCCGGTGAGGATCAGCGGAATGGCGCGCGTCAGCGTTTCGCTCCAGGCGAAGACAGATCCGAAGCCGCCTTGCAGCAGCAGGGCGTACGTGCGGCCAACGGGCGCACCGGCCCAGAGCACGAGCAGGGCGCTGACCAGCATCGTGAATACAACTGCGCCGAAGGGCGCAAGAACAAGGGCGGCACGCGAAGTGCCCTGGCGTCGCTCCAGCCTCATGGCGCGGGCCTCTTCGGGGCGCTGGCCTGCGCCCGGCTGGTGCCGGCCATGGCCAGGCCGATGGCCTCGCGCGTCCAGGCGCCGGCCGGCCGGGGCTCGCCGATGTGGCCGCCGTGCATCACGGCCACGCGGTCGCCCAGGGCCAGCACTTCGTCCAGGTCGTCGGAAATGAGCAGCACCGCCGCGCCGGCGTCACGCGCAGCAATGAGCTGCTGCTGCACGTACGCC
The DNA here is from genome assembly GCA_018241225.1 of Pseudomonadota bacterium. Taxonomy (GTDB): domain Bacteria; phylum Pseudomonadota; class Gammaproteobacteria; order Burkholderiales; family Burkholderiaceae_C; genus Variovorax. Next base: position 75,216 of record JAFEEG010000042.1, on the reverse strand, counting down.
ACCGCGCCGATGTCCAGGCCCCAGGTGGGTTGGTGCGCAACGATGAGGCGCGGTGCGGCCGGCGTGTCTTCGCGCGCCGACTTGGGTGCCAGCAGCGATCGGCCAAGGATGAGCTTTTGCATGTTGCCGCCAGAGAGCGAACGCGCCGGCGCGTCGAGCCCGGCACCGCGCACGTCGAAGGCCTGCTCCACGCGCCTGGCCTGCTGGCGGGCGGCGGCGCGCTTGACCCAGCGCAGTCCGGGCAGCAGCCGGCGCGAGAAGGCGTTGGTGCGCAGCCGCTCCGACACCACGTTCTCCCACACCGGCAGGTCGCCGATGACGCCCACCGCATGTCGATCTTCCGGAATGCGTGCCACGCCGCGCGCCACCAGGCGGGCCGGCGCGGCGGGCATGGCGCGGCCCATGAACTGCACGGAGCCCTTCGCGGCGCGCCGAACGCCGCTGAGCAACTCCGCCAGCGCGACCTGTCCGTTGCCGGAGACACCGGCAATGGCCACGATCTCGCCTGCGCGCAAGCTCAGTGATGCATCGTGCAGGTCGTCGCGTGCCGCGGGCGTTCCGGGCTCGCCGGTGTTCACGCGATCGAGCGAGCAGACCACGTCGCCGACATGCGCTGCCGGATGCCGCTGCGTGGCCCGCACGGCATGGCCCACCATCCACAGCGCCAATTGCTCCTGGGTGGTGTCGGCCGTGCGGGCCTGCGCCACCAGCTTGCCGCCGCGCAAGACCGCGACGCGATGCGAAACGCGCAGCACCTCTGGCAGCTTGTGACTGATGAAGATGATCGACAGGCCCTGCGCCACCATCTGGCCCAGCGTGGTGAACAGGGCTTCGCTTTCCTGCGGCGTGAGCACTGCCGTGGGCTCGTCCAGGATCAGGATGCGCGCGCCGCGGTACAGGGCCTTGAGGATTTCCACGCGCTGGCGCTCTCCGACAGAGAGCGTGCCGATCAGCGCGTCTGGCGAAACGGTGAGGCCGAAGCGCCGGGCCACGTCGAGCAGGCGCTCGCGCGCAGCCTGCCGGCCCGACATGGGCCGCCACAGCGGCTCGGTGCCCATGAGTACGTTGTCCAGCACGCTCAGGTTGTCCGCCAGGGTGAAGTGCTGGTGCACCATGCCGATGCCCGCGGCCAGCGCGGCCTTGGGCTGGCCGGGCGTGAGCGGCTGGCCGAACACCTCGATGCCGCCTGCGTCGGCCGTGTAGTGGCCAAACAGGATCGACATCAGGGTGGACTTGCCCGCGCCGTTCTCGCCCAGCAACGCCAGCACCTCGCCGGCATCGAGCGAAAGGGAAATGTCGTCGTTGGCCAGCAGCGCGCCGAAGCGCTTGCTGATGCCACGCAGTTCGAGCACTGTCACGGGCAGCCCCAAGCCGGCGTTTCCGCCAGGATTCTTCTTCCGAGCACTTGCGAAGCGTTTACTTGGCGCTCGACTTGGGCTGGCCGTCGTCCACCTTCACAGTGAACTTGCCGGCGCGGATGTCCGCTTCCTTGGCCTTGACCTTGGTCACCAGCTCGGCCGGCACCTTCTTCTCGAAAGTGCCCAGCGGCGCGAGCTCGGAGCCCTTGTGCTTCATCATCGAATAGGGGCCGTAGTCCTCGGCGCTGAACTTGCCTTCCTTCACCAGCTTGATGGCGCGGTCCACCGAAGGCTCCATGTTCCACAGGGCCGACGCCACCACGGTGTCGGGGTACTGGGCCTGCGTATCGATCACGTTGCCGATGGCCAGCTTGCCGCGCTCCTTGGCTGCGTCCGACACGCCAAAGCGCTCGGCGTACATGATGTCGGCGCCCTTGTCGATCATGGCGAAGGCCGCTTCCTTGGCCTTGGGCGGATCGAACCAGCTGTTGATGAAGCTCACGCTGAACTCCACCTTGGGGTTGACCTCGCGTGCGCCGGCCATGAAGGCATTCATCAGGCGGTTGACTTCGGGAATCGGGAAGCCGCCCACCATGCCGATCTTGTTGGTCTTGGTCATGCCGCCCGCGATCATGCCGGTGAGGTAGGCGGGCTCCTGGATGAAGTTGTCGAACACCGAGAAGTTCGGCGCCTGCGGCTTGAGCGACGAGCCCATCAGGAAGGCCGTCTTCGGGAAATCCTTGGCCACCTGGCGTGCCGCCTTTTCCACGCCGAACACCTCGCCCAGGATGAGCTGGTTGCCGGCGTTGGCGTACTCGCGCATCACGCGCTCGTAGTCGGCGTTGGCCACGTTCTCGGTGGCCTTGTATTCGATCTCGCCGCGCGCCTCGGCGGCCTTGAGCGCCTTGTGGATGCGGCCCACCCATTGCTGCTCGAAGGGCACCGTATACACCGCGGCCACCTTGAGCTTGCCCTGCTGCGCCAGTGCCAGGCCCGGCAGGCCCGAAGCGGCGGCAGCCAGCGCGGCCGAGCGAACGATCCAGTCACGTCTTTGCATTCTTCTTCTCCTCGTCGTTGGTAAGTCGTTCTTCTCGCCCAGGCGTCATTTCGTGCCGAAGATGCGGTCGCCGGCGTCGCCCAGGCCCGGCAGGATGTAGCCGTGGTCGTTGAGCTCGCGGTCGATCGCCGCGGTGTAGATCGGCACGTCCGGGTGGGCCGCCTGCATGGTCTTCACGCCCTCGGGGCAGGTCAGCAGGCAGACGAACTTGATGGACTTGGGGTTGAGCTCCTTCAGGCGCTCCACCGCTGCGACGGCCGAGTTGCCGGTGGCCAGCATCGGGTCGACCACCACGATGTCGCGCTCGTTCATCTCGCCGGGCATCTTGAAGTAGTACTCCACCGCGGTGAGCGTCTTGGGGTCGCGGTACAGGCCGATGTGGCCCACGCGCGCGCCCGGCACCACGTTGAGCATGCCGTCCAGGATGCCCGTGCCCGCGCGCAGGATGGAGACGAAGACCAGCTTCTTGCCGTCGATGACGCGGCCCTTGGTGGTTTCCAGCGGCGTCTCGACGTCGATCTCCTGCGTGGGCACGTCGCGCGTCACTTCATAGGCCATGAGCGTGGACAGCTCGTTGAGCAGCCGCCGGAAGCTGTTGGTGGACGCATCCTTGCGGCGCATCAGCGTCAGCTTGTGTTGCACCAGGGGATGGTCGATCAGGTGGACATTGCTCATGGTCGAAAAGCGGCGCTTTGGCGCCGCTCCTGTTTGTTATTCAAAAGTATGGAGTCTAGAAGACTGTGCCGTCGCTTTCGATCTGGATCGGTGGCGCTCCGTCTCGCAAGCGCTGTGCCAGCACCCGGCCGGTGGCCCAGCTGCCGCCCTCGAGCACGCAGGCCAGTGGCAGCTCGGCTTCGGTGCGGTTGAGGTGCTTGCGCACTCGCGGCGCCAGTTCGTCCAGCAGGGCCACGGTCAGTGCTCGCCATTCGACGATGAACTCCTCGCCCGCCTTCCATTTGCGTGTCAGCAGCGCCGGGTCCTTGGGCTGCAGCACGCCGGCATCCAGGAAGAGCCCGCCGTTGCGGTACTCGGGCAGGCCGGTGAGCGCGTCCAGGCCTCGCACCTTCACCCCGGCCCATTCGAAGGGCTCGAGCAGCGAATAGGTGAGCCACTGCGAGAGCTTGTGGAAGGGCATCCAGCCGTTGGTCAGGCCCGGCCCTTCGACGGCGCTGTGGCGCCAGCAGTCACCCAGTGCCAGGGCCGGGTCGCCGGAAGGGATGCGGCCAGGCGAGTCGCTGCCGTCCGCCGCCAGACTGTCGATGCTGTTTGCCGCGGGCCAGATGCCCGACAGCGTATCGAGCAGCAGCGTGAGGATCTCGTGCGCCGACACCTCGGCCGTGGGCGGCGCCGCCGGCCCGAAGGGGCCGACCAGGCTGTCGAACAGCCCGCCCGGGCGGCCTTGCTCGCCAAATACTTCGGGCTGCTCCTGCAGCGCCTCGCCCAGCCGGCGCAGCAGCATGGCGCGGCCGTCCAGGCCCAGCAGCGGGTTGACCTCGCTGACCTGGAAGGCCGAGGCGAGCCGGTCCGTGACCAGGCCTCGCAAGCCGGCTGCGTCCGCCTGCAGCGGGCGCTTCGGGTTGGAGGAAAAGAGCCCGGCGGTGAACGCATGAAAGCTGGCCACGCCCAGGCCTTCGGAGCGAGCCAGGCGCTGGTCGGTGGCGGTTTCCACGTAGTGCCATTGGCTGCCGGCGCCGGCGTCCAGCAGCACGCTTACCACGGCCAGGTCGATGTGGGCGCGGGCGCGCTCGTTGGGCGAAATCGAAGGCCCCAGCAGCTTGTCGAGCTGCTCGCGCCGGTTGACGCCACCGGCCTCGAAGTGACGCCAGCGGCTGTGATAGGGGATGTTGTTCCAGGGATAGCGCTCGCGCGTGGTCTCGGCCACGAGACGGGCGGCCTCGTCCAGCGCGGCGTCGTCGCCCACGCCGAACCAGCGGGATTCGCCGCGCCTGGCTCGCGCCAGCAGCGCGCGGGCGCGCTCGCGTATGGCCTGCGTGGTGCGCAGCACGGTCACGGCGCCCGCGTTCTGGCTGGTGTCGGCCTCGAACTCGAGCGTCGGGTCGACGTGGCCGGAGTCGTCCGCGCTTTGCACGGCGCGGTTGTGGGTCGGACGGTCGGGGTCCAGGCCGTAGTTGTCCCTGCTCATTGGTCGAGCCCCCGGCCCTTGGCCTTCTTGAGCTCCTGCGCGTCGGGCACGTGGCCCGGGGTGAAGTAGCCCGCTGCCATCTTGGCGTCCATCTCGACCCGCGCGTCGGCGGGAATGAGCTCGTCGGGAATGTTCACGCGCGTGCCGATCTCGATGCCGGCGCCGGTGATGGCGTCGTATTTCATGTTGCTCATCGAGACGAGGCGATGGATCTTGCGCACACCCAGCCAGTGCAGCACGTCGGGCATCAACTCCTGGAAGCGCATGTCCTGCACGCCGGCCACGCATTCGGTGCGGGCGAAGTACTGGTCGGCCGTGTCGCCGCCCACTTGGCGCTTGCGGGCGTTGTAGACGAGGAACTTGGTGACTTCGCCCAGCGCCCGACCCTCCTTGCGCGAGTAGGCCACCAAGCCCACGCCGCCGCGCTGCGCGCCCATGATGCATTCCTCGATGGCGTGCGTGAGGTAGGGCCGGCAGGTGCAGATGTCCGAGCCGAACACGTCCGAGCCGTTGCATTCGTCGTGCACGCGGGCGGTGAGCTCCACCTGCGGGTCGGCCAGGTCGTGCGGGTCGCCGAATATGTAGACCGTCTGGCCGCCGATGGGGGGCAGGAACACCTCCAGGTCGGGGCGGGTAACCAGCTCGGGGTACATCCCGCCGGTTTCCTCGAAGAGCACGCGGCGCAGGTCGGTCTCGGAGCAGCCGAAGCGCTTGGCCACGCCGGGCAGCCACCACACCGGCTCGATGGCCGCCTTGGTGACGATGGCCGCGCCGTTGGCGGTAAGGAACTTGCCGTCAGCCTGGAGCCGGCCTTTTTGCAGCGCCTCGATCACCTCGGGCAGGATCACGTGCGCCTTGGTCACAGCGATGGTCGGCCGGATGTCGTAGCCGGCGGCCAGATCGTTGGCGAAGACCTGCGAAACCGTGGCGCCCCAGGGATCGATGGACACGATCTTGCCCGGCTCCAGCCATTGCGGATACGGCCCGATGGCGTCGGTAGGCGATGTGTTGGTGAGGTCTGCCTTGTGTTGCGGATTGAGCGCACCAGAGGCCACCGCCAGCGCCCGGTAGACGCTGTAGGAGCCGCTGTGCGTGCCGATCACGTTGCGGTGCGAGCGCGTGGTGGTGGTGCCCACCACCGGACCCCGCTCGGCTGGGGTCGGTGCACCCCAGCGGATGGGCAGCGCCCCGAAGCCGCCGGCATGCGAGGTCAGCCGTATGTGGCGCGGGCCGGATGGCGTCGTGGGGGAGGGGGTGCCGGAGGCAGCCGGCGCGGGAGTGGTCGGGGATTCTTTCGCAGAGATGTCAACGGACATTGCAGGCCCTCAAAAACCGCAATGTATCGAGCACCCCCTCTGCTTGCAAGCGCGCCCCACGAAGGGCACGCCCGGATGCCGGCCCGTCAGCGGATGCCGAGCGCGCGGTCCACCGAAAGAACGCCCGCTCCGCGCCCCGCGATGTACAGCAGGATGGCCGCCCACGACAGGTGCGTTGGCCAGGCGTCGGGATAGACGAAGACCTGGATCACCAGCGTCATGCCCAGCAGCGCCAGTGCCGACAGTCGCGTGAACAGGCCCAGCACCAGCAGCAGTGGAAACAGGTGCTCGGCGTAGGCCGCCAGATGCGCGGCCAGCTCGGGCGAAAGCAGGGGCAGCCTGTACTCGGTGCGGAAAAGTTCGATGGCGCCGTCGGTCACCATCAGGCCGCCCTCGACCTTGGTGCGGCCCGAGTAGAAGAAGATGGCTGCAATGCTGATGCGGCATGCCAGGGCCAGCAGGTTGTGCGAGACGATGCGTTCCAGAAAGCCTGCTGCGGCATTCCAGCGGGCGCGCAGGCGACCTTGGCCGACTGTCGGCAAGGTCATGTGCCTGTCGCGGGTGGTGCTGTGGTTCATGGCGAATCCTTGGTGTCGGAGGTTGAAAGGGCCTGGATGGCGCCCGCCGAAAGCACTCGCCCCACGGTCGCCATGAGATCGGCTTGCGGATCGGCGATCTGCGCCTGCTCGACCGCTTCGACCAAGCTCAGGCCCGCGGCGCAGGCGTCGAGAAAGGCGCAGTCGGCCCGGCCGACTGGGTGCCAGAGCACCGATGAATGGGGGCGCGTGAGCAGGGCGCCCTCGGGCTGCCAGAGCAAGTCGTGCTGCGGCTGCGCGTTGGAGCGATTGCGCTCCCAGATCGAATAGATGGGCTGCGTCTCGAACCAGGACCAGCGCGCTGCGGGGTGGGGCTTGAGGCAACAGTTGGTGAGGTCTTGCGGCGCCAGGCGGGCAAGCTGCGCGGCGTCGAGAACCGGCGCGTCGGCCGCGACATGCGATTCGCTCCAGAATCGATCCAGGCGCGCCACGCCGGGCAGGTAGTCGAGTTCCGCTGCCGACTCGACGCCGGCCAGGAAATCCGCGAAGGACTCGCCGTAGTCGAACAGCGAGCTGTCTTGCGGTGGGTTTGCCGCGACAAAGCGCGCGGCCACGGAACGAAACCAGTCGGACCCGACCAGCCTCGCCACGCAAGGGTAGTTGGCTTCCAGCGCGTCGATGCAGCCCTTCATCACGGTGTTGCGGTACACCGCGAATGCAGGTTGGGCGAAGCAGGGCGCCGAGCCTGGCGGGGCCTGCTCGAACACTGCGCCGGCGAAGTCCGCCTGGAAGCGGCCCATGCCGATGTTCGTCATGCCGCCACCTCCTGTGCCTGCAGATCGCGCAGCGCGCTGCTGGAGCGCATGCGCAGCAGTTCTGCATTGGCGATCCGGCCTTCCGCCAGGAGTACCTGGAAGTCCGGCAGATTGCCGTCGCGCTCGATGAGCGTAGGAAGCGGGCCGGTGCGTTCGACAAGCCGGCGATACAGCGCCCAGACATCAGGCGACACCGTTTCGTCGTGCGAGTCGATGAGCAGCGCCTTGCCAAGGGCCGGGTCGATCGTGTGACCAGCCACGTGGATTTCCATGAGGGCTGCCGCGGGAAAGCGGTCGATGTAGTCGAGCGCGTTGAAGTTCAGGTTGTTGGCAGAGATGTGAACGTTGTTCACGTCCAGCAACAGGCCGCAGCCCGTACGGTGGGACAGCTCGTCAAGGAAGTCGATTTCGTCCCATTCGTGGCCCTCCAGTTGCAGGTAGTGGGAGGGGTTCTCGATGGCGATGCGACGACCCAGTGCCTGCTGGGTGGAGTCGATATTGCTCGCCACCCGGCGCAACGCTTCGCTGGTGCGGACAAAGGGCAGCAAGTCTGGAAAGTACTGGCCGCGCCAGCGCGACCATGCCAGGTGTTCGGAAACCAGCGCGGGCTCGATTCGACGCACGAGCTCGGAAAAGCGCTTGATGTGGGTGCGGTCAGGCGATTCGCTGCCGCCCAGCGAGAGCGACACGCCGTGCAGCGACACGGGGTGCGCCGCACGGATGCGCTCCAGCCACTGAAGGCGCGGCCCACCCATGACGAAATAGTTCTCCGGGTGCACCTCGAACCACAGGCCCTTTTGCTCGCAAGCGAGCGCGGCTTCGTAATGTTCGGGCTTGAGGCCGAGGCCGGCCAGGAGAACTTGCTGCGTCATGGGGGGCTTGCCTTCTTTACTGCTGTGCCAGGTCCGGGATCAGGACTTGATGGGCGACAGCGAGCCCATGCCGGTGGGCGTCTTGATGGTGGCGCAGGTGCCGGCCGGGACGTTCTTCCAGGCGTTGCCCTGGTAGTCCACCTTGGAGGTGCCGGCGCAGGTGGTGCCGGGGCCCGCAGCGCAATCGTTCTTGCCGGCCATGGAGACGCCGTAGCACTTCTCCATCGCGGGCTTGTCGTGCATCTTGTCCTGCATCTTGTCCTGCGCCATGGCGGCGCCGGCCACGAGGGCGCTGAGGCTGAGGGCGGTGACAGCAAAGGGACGCATGTTCATGGATAAGCTCCTTGTGAGTTGGTTTGTGTTCGACTACGCGCTTTGATGCGTGGTCGAGCCCTAGTTCGCCGGAAATTCGCGGCGGGTTACACCACGCGGCACAATCCGCCGAAATTCTTTTTTTGCACGGCCCTGTAACTCACGGACTTCATGCATCGAATACCAGAGCAAGACCAGGCACGGCCCGGGGGGGATGTCGAAGCCACGCTCAAAGGCCTGTTCCTCAAGGGACTGGACGGTGATGCCACGGCGTACCGCGCCTTCCTGGAGCAACTGAGCAGGCATCTGCGAGCCTTTCTGGGCAAGCGCCTGTTCGGTTGGCCCGATGACGTCGAAGATCTTGTTCAGGAATGCCTGCTAGCCATGCACAACCAACGCCACACCTACCAAAGCGACCAGCCGCTCACGGCCTGGGTGCATGCCATTGCGCGCTACAAGATGATCGACCTGCTGCGCTCGAAATCCGTGCGCGAAGCCCTGCACGACCCGATCGACGATGCGCAAGATCTCTTCGCCGGTGACGACGCCTCGGTGGGCGATGCACGGCGGGACCTGCAGACGCTGCTGGCCACGCTGCCCGAGCGGCAGCGCGAAGCCATCGTGCGCACCAAGCTCGAGGGGCTTTCGGTGGCGGACACGGCCAGCCTGACCGGCATGTCCGAATCCGCGGTGAAGGTCAACGTGCACCGTGGCCTGAAGGCGCTGGCGGCAGTCATCAAGGGGGCGGCATGAAGACCGACGACCTCATCGGCATGCTGGCAACCGGCGTCGAGCCGGTGCCGCGACGCGCCACCACCCGCCGGCTGGTGTGGGCCCTGGCCGCCGGGCTGCCACTGGCTGCGGCGATCATGCTGACTGGCTACGGCGTTCGACGCGACCTGGTGCAAGCCATGTTCTGGCCCATGCTGTGGGTGAAGATCCTGTTCCCGTTCTTCGTGGCGTGGGGCGGTTTCCTGATGGCGCAGCGCCTGGCCCGGCCTGGTGTGCGGGTGGGGCTGTCGTGGCTGCTTGTCGCAGTGCCGATCGTGCTGGTGTGGGCCATGGCACTGCAGGCCTGGTTCTCCGAGCCTGCCGCCGAGCGGATGCCCCTGCTGATGGGGCAGACCTGGCGCACCTGTGCTGCGAGCATTGCACTGATTTCCGCGCCGCTGTTCATTGCCGCTCTCGTGGCGCTCAAGGGGCTGGCGCCTACGCGGCCTGCGTGGGCAGGTGCTGCAGCGGGCGCACTGGCCGGCGGGGCGGGCGCAACGGTCTACGCCTTGCATTGCCCCGAACTGGCCGCTCCCTTCCTGGCTGTCTGGTATGTGGCTGGCGTGCTCATTCCGGTGGTGCTGGGGGCCGTGCTCGGGCCCAGGCTGCTGCGCTGGTAGGCAGGCATGCGCGGGCGAGCCCGCGCGGCTTGCTAGAAGTCTTCCAGCGGCAGGCCGACGTAGTTCTCGGCCAGAGAGGTCGAGGCGGCCCTGGAATGCACCAGATAGTCCAGCTCGGCTTCCTGGATCTTCTGCCCGAATTCACCCGTGTCCGGAAAGCGGTGCATGAGCGAGGTGAACCACCACGAAAAGCGTTCTGCCTTCCAAACGCGGCGCAGGCACAGGTCGGAGTAGCGGTCGAGCGCCGAACTGCTCTTTTCCCGGTAGTAGATTTCCAGCGCACGCGAGAGATAGCCCACGTCGGCGGTGGCCAGGTTCAGTCCCTTGGCGCCGGTGGGCGGCACGATGTGCGCCGCGTCGCCCGCCAGGAACAGCTTGCCGAAGCGCATCGGTTCGGCAACGAAACTGCGCAACGGCGCAATGCTCTTCTCTAGCGAAGGCCCCGTCACCAGCCGATCGCGCGCTTCGGGGTCGAGGCGGTTGCGCAGTTCGTTCCAGAAGGCCTCGTCGCTCCAGCTTTCCACCTTTTCCTCGACTGGCACCTGAACGTAGTAGCGGCTGCGCGTGGCGCTGCGCATGCTGCACAGGGCAAAGCCGCGCGATGTGTTGGCATAGATGAGTTCGTGCGACACCGGCGGCACGTCGGCCAGCACGCCCAGCCAGCCGAAGGGGTAGACCTTTTCGTAGGTGTGGATCGCGTTGGCCGGCACGCTGGCGCGGCTTACGCCGTGGTAGCCGTCGCAGCCCGCGATGAAATCGCATTCGATCTCGTGCGTGGCGCCGTCCTTCTGATAGCGCACCCGCGGCGTGGTGCCGTCGAAATCGTGCAGGCTCACATTGGCTGCCTCATAGATGGTGCTCAGGCCCTCGGCCTGGCGCGCGTGCATCAGGTCGCGCGTGACTTCGGTCTGGCCGTACACCGTCACCTGCTTGCCGCCGGTGAGCTCATGCATGTTGATTCGATGCCGCGCACCCTTGAACAACAACTCGATGCCTTGGTGCGGCAGGCCTTCGGCGTGCGCCCGGGCATCCACGCCGGCGCGCGCCAGCAGGTCCATGGTCACTTGTTCGAGCACGCCGGCGCGAATGCGTCCGAGCACGTAGTCGCCGCTCTGGCGCTCGACAATGATGTTGTCGATGCCGGCCTTGAACAGAAGTTGTCCCAGCAGCAGGCCTGCCGGCCCGGCCCCGACGATGACGACTTGGGTCTTTTTCATGATGCGCTTGGCTCCAGTCTCCGAATGAATGCAAGCGTAGGGCGGCCCGGCCGGCGCAGCCATGGGTGGGGCGGGCCCTTTGTGCGATGATGAGACGCGCTGCGCGATGATCGCGCAACCGCCGCATCTCGGCGCCCAACCTCACGAGATACCCGCGACATGACCATCGATATCGCCAAGGCCGACTTCATCGAAGGCATTGCCAAGGGCATGGCCGTGCTGGAGAGCTTCGACACCGAGCGCCAGCGACTCAATGCCACCCTGGCGGCAGAGCGCGCAGGCCTGACGCGTGCCGCGGCCCGGCGTCACCTGCTCACGCTGGCGCACCTGGGCTACCTGGAAACGGACGGCAGCTATTTCTGGATGTCGCCCAAGGTGCTGCGCTTCTCGGGCACCTATCTATCTTCTTCGCGCCTGCCGCGCACCTTGCAGCCCACGCTCAACCGCCTGGCTGCGCAAACACAGGAGTGGTTCTCGGTGGTGGTGCTCGATGGCGACGAGACCGTCATCGTGGCGCGCAGCGGCACGCCCAGTACGCCGACCCGTGTGCTGGCCTATGGCCTGCACTTGGGCGCGCGCCTGCCGGCGCACGCCATGTCCACCGGCCGCGTACTGCTTGCGGCCATGAGCGGGGCAGAACTCACGAAGTGGCTCAAGGGTCGCACTTTGCCGCGCCTGACGCCGCGCACCATCACCCAGGCCAAGACACTGCGCGAAGAGATCGCGAAAGTGCGGGCGCAGGACTACTGCATTGCCACCGAGGAACACGAGATCGGCGTGCAGGCGCTGGCGGTGCCGCTGCGCAACATGCACGGAAAGACCGTGGCCGCACTCAATGTTGTTTTGTCTGGCACCATGCAAAGCGATGCAGTTCTTGAGAGAGAATTGCTGCCTCTCTTACAGACCGCCGCACACGAAGTTCGAAGTTTGTTGTGAGCGAGTTGAAGAAGCCCAAAAAAAGACGCTATAATTTGAGGCTTGTTCCCCGATAGCTCAGTTGGTAGAGCGCCGGACTGTTAATCCGTAGGTCCCTGGTTCGAGCCCAGGTCGGGGAGCCACTGAATACAAGGTGGTTCCTGAAGCCCCTGCTACTAGTTTTGTAGCAGGGGCTTTTTTATTTGGCTGTCGCAGCAGCATCCCAGCAGCTTTCTCAAGCCGCCATGGCCTATTCAGGCCTCACTTCGAAGTCATCATCTTCATAGATGTGCATTGATTCGGGGCGCCGCAGTTGGCGGCGCTTGGCCAGTACGGCGCGCTCACCTGGTTTGGAGTACTTGGACAGAGCCGCAAGCCGGGCGAGTTCCTCGGTGCATTCCTTTACGGTCCCGATGTATCCGGCATCGGGAGCGTGTACGAAGGTCCACCACTCAACCATAGATGTGCTCATTGCTAACTTGTGGTTGGGGTTGTGTGTGCCGGCCAGACCTAGGACTGAGCCACCATAGCCACGACGCTTCGCTTGGGCGTGACCTGGGGTTTGTCGGAAACTGGCTGGGTGCTTTGCTTGCTTGCAGGCGACGAGCCCACTCGGGTGAGATGCGAGATGGAATCGGAGCCAAAGATCGTGATGGCATCCGAGGATTTCGCAGAGATCATCCCTGCTGCGGCCCCTGGCACGAACACGCCAGCCGGGATCGTCTTTTGAAAGTAGATGCCGCCATGAACCAACTGATAGCGCTGGTCCCGATTGCCCTGGCAACGGGTGCCCGATGGAGGCGGAGGGCCCACCCAATCAGCGCCGTCGGCGAATTCCCGTGCAGCGCTCAGACTGCCCGCAAGCATGACGAAGGTGCCGTCTTCCCGAAACTCGACACGACCGGTCGGATTGACGCCACAGCCCGAGGAAACACCCGGGAAGTTCTGAACGTCCCACAAGCCCACAATTGCCTTGGACACATTGACCGCGATTTCCTTGTCCAGCGCTGTCTGAAGGTCACTGGACGTCAAGTCGTTTGAGGCGGTGGCGATTGAAACGTTTGATGCGAGCACCTTGACGTTGTCCGGCAACTGATTTGCCTGCACCCGAATGATCCCGTCCTTGCCGGCAACAATCTGCGCGCCGGTTTTCAAGACAATGCTCGATGCAGGGATCGTGCCGCTTGACGTCGCATTCACCGGCGGGTTCAACGCACTCGACGCGCTGCCACCAGCGGCCTGAGAGTTTCCGCCGCCTCCACATCCGACAAGTACGACCGGCACCAGTAGTGCGATCGCAGACGCCAGCTTGAATGCGCTGGACCTGCCCATCGTGGCGTCAACCAATTGGGGGGTGCTGTCGTTCGCAAGAACGTTCATCGAGGATCTCCATGGGCTGGGCAACATCGCCCACGCATGCACTCAGCTGCGGTGCATGCGTCGACGGTTTGCGGGCTCTGGAAAGAGCAGGCTCAGGAGGCTTCGTCGCGCTGTCGATAGCGTGGCTGCGCCCTGGATGGCGGCTCGACGTCTGTGTTCCACACGGCGCCGAAGCTGGCCATGTACGCGACGATGCGCTCGATCTCTTCGTCACCGAGCACTTGAAACGCCGCCATGAAGAACGCCCGGGTCACACTGATCTCACGCGGACTTTGGCCACCAGTGTGCTTGCGCCACTGCTCAGGTGGGCTTGTCTGCGGGAAAGGTCGGGTTCATTGATTTCATCCTTTGAGGGTTGCGGGTGCTGCGATATCGCTGCGCCACGAAAGTATTGTACCGACCTTTAAGGTCGCATTCGGGTAATAGTTGAGCGCAATGCTCTGGGCTATTTCACGAGTCTCTCCCGCAGAAGTTGGCCGTAGAGACGCACGCGGTTGAGTCTGCGCAGTGAGTCCACGATGAAAAGATTGCCGGAGAAGCCGGCAATCTTTTCATGCAGGTGCGTGTTCGCGTCGAACAACTGAGCGGGCGAGGCAGTGCGCACCCCGCCATCTACAAGGGGCTCTTGCTCCGCCAAACAGGTCTTGAGTGCGTCTTCATCGAGCTTGTAGGTGCCTTCCAACACAGCTGCGGGCTCAAGCAGCAACCGAAACCTGTAGCTCTGGTTCTAGCGCTTCCAGATCTCGCGGCGCCTCGGTGACCAGGGCGACGGCGAACTGCCAATTCAAACGCGCAGGAGTGTCTTGATGGCCCGCCGTTCGTCCATTGCCTTGTAGCCCTGGGCCACGTCGGCCAATGGAATATGGAGATCAAATACCTTGCCTGGATTGATCTTGCGAGTGAGGATCAGATCCAGGAGGTGAGGCAGGAAGCGGCGCACAGGCGCCGGGCCGCCCAGCAATCCTCTCTGCGAGTAAAACAGTTGCTGCCCGTCGAACTCGACGCCATGCGGCACGCCGACGTAGCCAATCATCGAACCGGGCCTTGCGACGGCAAGGGCCTGCTTCATCGACTCGGCGGTTCCCACGCATTCCAATACTGCGTCGGCGCCGATCTGGTCGGTGAGTTCCTTGATCCTGGCCACGCCATCCTCGCCGCGCTCGGCCACGATGTCAGTGGCGCCGTATTCCAGGGCCAGTTCCTGCCTCGCCTTGTGCCTGCTCATCGCAATGACGCGCGCTGCGCCCATCTGCCGGGCGGCCAGCACTCCCATCAGGCCCACCGCGCCGTCACCGACGACAACCGCCGTGCTGCCTGGCTGCACGCGCGCCGCATCGGCCGCGTACCAGCCTGTGCCCAGCACATCGGAGGCCGCCAGCAGGCTGGGGATCAGGTCTTCCTCGGGGGCGTGGTCCAGGGCCACGAGGCTGCCGTCTGCCAACGGCACGCGCGCAATCTGGGATTGCGCGCCGGTCATGAACTCGCGCTGGACACATGAAGAATGAAATCCGAAGCGGCAGTGCGGGCAGGTGTTGTCCGACAAGCAGAACGATCCGACAACGAACTGCCCTGGCTTGACGGAGGTAACGGCGGCGCCGACCTCGATCACGGTGCCGCAGTATTCGTGGCCCATATGCATGGGCGCTGCGACCTGGTTCAGGCCGCGGTAGGGCCAGAGGTCCGACCCGCAGACGCAGGTTGCCGCAAGCTTGATGATGGCGTCTGTCGGTTTGAGGATGACGGGTTCGGGCATCTCTTCGATGCGCACGTCACCGGGTGCGTAGAGCTTCGTACCTAGCATTCTGGGTCTCTCCTGGGTTGATGGATGGCCCGATGTCGCATCGGGTGCGGGTCAGGATTTCGGCGCCACCGTGCCGAGTTCGCCAAACCAGTAGGCCGCCGTGGCGCCGCCGTCGCTGAGAAAGTCGCTTCCCGTGATGAAGCCGCCATCCGGTCCAAGGATCAGGGCCGCAAGGCTGGCTATCTCGTCAGGTGTGGCGGCGCGGCCCACTGGGCTACCTTCAATCATGGCGCGATAGCCCGCACCGCGCGGGCCGGCAAGCTCATCCTTGGCAAGCGGCGTGATGACGATGCCCGGGCTGATGGTGTTGATCCGTGCGCCGCGCCTGCCCCAGCGCACGGCTTCGGCAGCCACTCGCAGCGAGTTGCATCGCTTGGATATCTGGTAGGCGTGCAGCGGGTCGGTCACCCGATCGGGCTGCAGCATGGGAAGCGCGAGAAGCTCGTCCGGGGGCGTGGTCGCCAGTGCCTTGTTCTCCTCGACGGTGAGGCCTGGAAGGCGATGGCCCGACTGGGACGCAATGACCACGCCCGACCCGCCTGCAGCGATGACTTGGCCGACTTCTTCCAGCACGACCGCCGTGCCGTACAGGTCCACCTTCAGGATCATTTCGGGCGAAGCCTGGGATGGAGAGATGCCGGCTGCGTGGATCAGGCCGGTGACAGGTCCGCGCGCCGCGGCCTCGGCGACCAGCGCCTGCACCGCAGTCCGAGAAGACACGTCGACTACCGCCGTGCTGACGTCGAACCCGGCATTGGCCAGCACGTTCGCTGCGGCCTCGGCGTTTTGCTTGCGTATGTCGGCGAGCACGAGGTGCTTGCCGGTGCCGACGCGACGCGCGATGGCCTGGCCGATCAGGCCTGGCCCGATGACGATGACAACCTGCTTCATCTCGAATCCTCCTTGGATCGGGTCTTGGTCAGGACTTGGGCTGGGTGGCCAGATGCCGGTCCAGAGCCTCGAGCGCGCGGCGCGAATTCTGTGGATCGACGCGGTTGGCCAGCACCTGCGCGACTTGGCGTAACTGCGGCGCCGTCAGACCGACGTTCATGCTGATGCGCATGTGTGACTGCAGTTGCGACTCGGCCCCGCGCAGCGCCGAGAGCATGCTCACGGTGGCGACTTCCCGGCTTTGCCAATCCAGGTTGTCGCGCTCGAAGATGTCGCCAAACAGATGGCTCTTGAGGTACTCGTCAATCGCGGGGCGCGAACTCGAACAAGGGGCCCTTGACCGGCCCGCCCGAGAGCCGGGTCTGGTTGGCCGTGCCCGCTGCCAGTAGCGCGTCACCCTTCGGGATTGCTTGGTTGGGCGCTCGTCCCGGTGCGTCCTGGATGCCGCGCTGCTTGCGCGCTTGCAGCACCTTCATCATTTCCCCCAACGCGTTGAGGCTGCGCGGAAACCCAGCATAGGCATAGAGCTGGACGAGGACCTCCTTCGCGTCGCTCACCGAGAGGCCATTGTCGAGGCCTTCTTCCAATGCGGCATTCAACTGACTCAACTCGCCCGCGGCGGCAAATGCGGCAATCGGGACGATGGCCTGATGAAGACGACTCAGCCTGTCCGAGGCGGACGAGACTGCAGTCGCCGTTGGGGGCTGTTGCTGGGACATGTTTGGGCTCTCCTGGGCATGGGCAACCAAAGGGATCGAGGCCGCTAGGCCCAGCAGCGTTGCCGCCGCGCCCGCGCGTGTCGAGCCGCCATGGCGCTCAGCGCGAGCTGTACTGTTCATCGCTGACTTTCTCCATCCAATTGACGTTCTTGCCATCCACCGTGCCCGTGACGGCCAGATGGGTGAGGGCGGTCAGAGGGCCCGCCCCGTGCCAGTGCTTGACGCCCGGCGGACACCAGACGACGTCGCCGGGGCGGATCTCCTGAACGGGCTTGCCCCATTCCTGCGTGAGGCCCACGCCCGAGGTCACGACCAGTCGCTGTCCGGCCGGATGGGTATGCCAAGCTGAGCGTGCGCCGGGTTCGAAGGTCACATATGCGCCCGAGGCCTTGATGTGCTCGTCGGCCGGCCACACGGGGTCGACGCGAACGCGGCCGGTGAAGAACTCGGCAGGACCTGCGGCGGAGGCCTGGCTGCCGGCTCGGCTGATTTGCTGGGCGGGCGCATCGGCTGGGGGCGTGGCGCCGCCAGCCGTCTGCGCAGCTGCGGCGCAAACGGCGAAATTGAGGAATCGCTTGTACATAGGGTCACTCTCCTGTGGAAGGGCAATGGACGCGAAGTGATCGACATGTCCGCTTCCAGGTACTTTAAGAATCGGCCCTTTGGTTGAGAAGACTGCAAAATGAGCACAGGCTTGTGTGCTGTGCTCACCAATTCATTCGATGTCCAAGGAAAACCTGAACGACCTTCAGGCGTTTGTCGCGGTGGCGCGAGAACGCAGCTTCACCCGTGCAGCAGCGCAACTGGGGGTGTCGCGCTCGGCCTTGAGCCATGCCATGCTCGCCCTGGAGGAGCGCCTGGGTCTGCGGCTGCTGAGTCGAACGACGCGAAGCGTTTCGCCGACGGAGGCAGGTGCGCGGCTGTTCAACGTGCTGGCACCGAGGCTCGATGAGATCGAGTCGGAACTCGGCTCCCTCACGGCCATGAGGGACAAGCCGGCGGGCACGGTGCGGATCACTGCGCACGATCACGCCATCACGACCGTGCTGTGGCCGCGTTTGCTGCCGCTGATGCGCGAGTACCCCGACGTGCGGGCGGAAATCAGCGTGGACTACGCCTTCACGGACATTGCCGCGAACCGCTTCGATGCAGGTGTGCGCTTGGGTGATCGGGTGGACAAGGACATGATCGCCGTGCGTATCGCGCCGGACCTGCGCATGTCGGTGACGGCATCCCCCGGATACCTCGCGGGCAGGTCGATTCCGCTAGTCCCGCAGGATTTGACCGAGCATCGCTGCATCAATCTGCGCCTGCCCACCCATGGAGGCCTGTACGCGTGGGATTTCGAGAAGGATGGCCAACCACAGGCGGTGCGGGTGAACGGACAGGTGACCTTCAACAACACCTTGCTCATGATGCAGGCCGCGCTCGACGGCATGGGGCTGGCCTATGTGCCCTTCGACCTGGTGCATCCGCACATCGAGCAGGGTCGGTTGATTCCGGTGCTGGAGCAATGGTGGCCCGTTTTCCCTGGCTATCACCTTTACTACGCCAATCGGCGCCAGATCGCGCCCGCTTTGGCATTGGTGATTGAAGCGCTGCGCCTGCGTCGTTGAGGTTTGAGGGAGCCGACGGTCAAGGGGTCTGCTCCGACTTTCTCTCGCGCATGTGCTGTACAAGGACCTTGAGCAAGGTCTCCGCCGGCGGCGGCACGGGGCGCCTCGGGTGCGAAACGGCGACAAGCTGCCGAGCGAGTGCGGGGCGCACAACGCTATGTACGCGCAAGCGTCCTTCCGCGAACCTACTGCGCAACGCGATCCGCGGCAGCAGCGTGGCCAGTTCGCCTTGTTCCACGACCTGTGCAATCGCCGGAAGCGAGTCGATCTCCAGAGCGCACTCCAACTGGAATCCGGCTGCATCGGCAAAGCCTTCCAGCGCCGCTCGCAGTCCATGCTGCCGGGTAGGCAGCACGAGCTTGAGTTGCGTCACCTCTCGAAATGCAAGTTTGTCGGGCAGCTGCACATGCCTCGGCCCGGTCGCCAGAACGAACTCCTCTTCGAGGACTGTCTCGGCCCTCAGCGTGAGCCGCCGCGGCATGTTGATGATGGCCGAGTCGAGCTGTCCGCTCGTCACGCCCTGCACCAGGGCTTCGCTGTAGGCCTCCGTCACCGAGACGCTCACGCGTGGAAAGCGCAGCGAGAACTCCGCCAGCGCCGCCGGCAGCACATCCTGCGCGATGCTGGCAGGCAGGCCGATGCGCGCGTGCCCCGCCAACTCGCCGCCGGTTTCCAGCAACTCCGAGCGCGCGCGCTCGAACTCCGCCAGGATCGGAAGGAAGCGCGCATACATCTGCGTCGCATGTTCCGTGGCCACCATGCCGCGGTTGCTGCGCACGAACAGCTGCCGTCCAAGCTCCTCCTCGAGACGGGCGACCTGCATGCTCAACGCGGGCTGCACGATGTTCAGCCGGCTGGCGGCGCGCGTTACCGAACCCTCTTCGAAGAGGACGACGAAGTACTGGATCTGGCGATAGTCCATCATCCTGAGTATCTCTGGAATTGATGGCAGGTTCAGAAAACATTATTTGACCTGATGTCCAGGCGGCAACAAGATGCCCGTCAAACAAACCAGGAGACACCATGCTTTTCACCCGCATCCTCGCGGCCGCCGTGATTGGATTCGCCTCGCTGGGCGCCGCCGCCCAGACCTATCCGGCGCGCCTGGTGCGCGTGATCATTCCCTTCCCGCCGGGCGGCACGCTGGATACCCTCGGGCGCGCGCTCGTGCAGCGGCTTTCCGAGCAGACCGGGCAGCCCTTCATGGTGGAGAACAAGCCGGGTGGCAACGGCATCATCGGTGCCGGCCAGGTGGCCAAGGCGCCGGCCGACGGGTACACGCTCCTGTTCAACGCATCCACTTTCGTCACGGCACCGATGACCATGAAGTCGACGCCGTACTCGGTGACGCGGGACTTCGTGCCCATCGCGCTCGTGGCGAAGGCGCCGCTGTCCGTGGCGATCAACAAGAACCTGCCGATCACGGACATCAAGTCGCTCCAGGCCTATGCGAAGAGCAATCCCGGCAACCTGACCTTCGCGGTGGGCTCCATCGGCTCCGCGGGGCACCTGGCCACCGAGTTGCTCAAGCGAAGTGCCGGCGTCGACTACATGGTGGTGGCGTACAAGGGGACGGCGCCGGCGTTCCAGGACCTGATGGGCGGCCAGATCGCGGGGTTCATCGACCCCATCCTCGGATCCCTGCAATACCATCGCAGCGGCATGCTGCGGGTGGTGGCGGTGACCTCCGACAAGCGCGCGCCCAGCCTGCCGGACGTGCCCACCGTCGCGGAGAGCGTGCCCGGGTACGAGTTCTACAGCTGGTACGGGCTGTGGGCGCCCGCGAAGACGCCGGCCGACATCGTGCAGCGCCTGAACGCGGAGACCAACAAGGCCATCGAGGCGGAGCTGCGCGAGAAGTTCAGCTCCCAGGGGCTGGTGTTCCAGCCCGGGGCGGCCGAGGATTTCGCGAGGTTCCAGGAAGCAGACATGGCCAAGTCGCAGAAGATCATCACGGAAGGCCAGATCCGTGTCGAATGACGCCCGGCTCGCCGTCGTCACGGGCAGCAGTTCCGGCATCGGCCTGGCGATCTGCGAAGCCTTGCTGGCTGGCGGCTGGCAGGTGAGAGGCCTCGATCTCGCGCCGGCGCGCATCGTTCACCCGGGGTTCGAGCCGGTGACGGTCGACCTGTGCGATCCCGCGCAATGCGATGCCGCGGCCGAGGGCGCAAGCGGCGCGCAGGCGTTGGTGCATGCGGCCGGCGTATTGCGCGTCGCGCCCCTCGGTGAACTTGACGGCGCGGCCAGCGAGCGCATGTGGCGGCTGCACGTGGACGCGGCCACGCGGCTGGCCAACAGCGTATTGCCGCCCATGACGCGCGCTCGTTCCGGCGGCGTGGTGCTGGTGGGCAGCCGCGTCGCCCGGGGCGCCGCGGGCCGCAGCCAGTACGCGGCCACGAAGGCCGCCCTGGTGGCGCTGGCGCGCAGTTGGGCCGCGGAGGTGGCGCCTGCCGGCGTCACGGTCAACGTGGTATCGCCTGCCGCGACCGATACGCAGATGCTGCAGGATCCCGCGCGCCAGTCGGTGCCGCCACGCGCCACGCCGATGGGGCGACTGATCCGGCCGCAGGAAGTCGCCGCGCTGGTCTCCTTCCTGCTGTCGCCGGCCGCCTGCGCCATCACCGGCCAGGAGATCCAGGTCTGTGGCGGTGCCTCGCTGGGGACGTAGGGATGGACTCGCCAACGATCGGATTGATCGGACTGGGCCTGGTCGGGCAAGCCATTGCGCAGCGCCTGCGGGCGGGTGGGGTGCGCACCCTTGGCTACGATCTTCGGGCGGACGCCATGGTCGCGTTCCAGCAGCAGGGCGGCGAGACGGTCGGTTCACTCACCCAGTTGGGCGAGCAGGTCGACACGGTGCTGCTCGCGGTGTTCGACACGCGCGGCGTTCTGGACGTGGTGGAGGGCGAGGGCGCTCTTCTTTCGGGCGCGCACCGGGTGACATGCATCGTCGACTGCTCCACCGGGTCGCCCGATGAACTCCAGGCGCTTGCGCGCAGGCTTCACATGCGCGGCATCGACCTGGTCGAGGCGCCGCTGTCCGGGTCGAGCCAGCAGATTGCTGCGGGCGAAGCCGTGGCGCTCGTCGGAGCCGAAGAGGCTGCATGGCAGGGCGTGCAATCGCTGCTTTCTCTGGTCGCTGCCCGTTGCATCCACGTCGGTGCACCCGGCATGGGCGCCAAGGCGAAACTCGCGACCAATCTGGTCCTCGGTCTGAACCGTGCGGTGTTCGCCGAGGGGCTTGCGTTTGCCGAGAGCCTCGGCATCGAGCCACAGCGTTTCCTCGACCTGGTCCTGGGTACGCCGGCGCACTCGCACGCGGCGCAGGTGAAGGGGCCCCTGATGGTGTCGGGGGACTTCGCGCCGCGTTCGCGCATTCGGCAACACCAGAAGGATGTGGGACTCATGCTGGAGGCTGCGAGGAACAACGGGCTGGACTTGCCCTTCTCGCGCCTGCATGCGGCGCTGCTGGACGAGGCAGTGAGACAGGGGCGCGGCGATTTGGACAACGCTGCGATCGTCCTGCAGCTTCGAGCGCGAAAGCTGTAGCTGCCGCAACGCAGCGGTCTGCAGTTCGCCTTCTTGCGGTCCTGGTCGCCTTCCGACTCGACGCTCGTTGTTCTCCACAGCCGCAGGGGACACGCAAGCAGTGGGCCAAGCAAGCTACTTCGCGGGCGCTGAAGGGTCGTCCGGTGTCCCGCCTTGAGTCGTCTTTCGCGCGTTGGGCCTGCGGGCGTCGCGTGATTGCACGCGCTTTTCACCGGCCATTGCGCCCCGGTCATTGGGGACACCGCTGATCTCGACATTGTTTGCGGCGTCGCCGCCTTCGGGTCGCACCTGTCCTTTCGGCTTCGCTTGCTTCCTGCGCTCCGCGGCGTCCTCCGATTTGCCCATGGTGTACCCGGGCGTATTGGGAGGCACATTCGACCCCGGAATGTTCTGCTGTGCGTATACACAGGTGCCCAGACACGTCGCCATAACTCCGAGTGCAAGAGATCTCATGACAGGACTCCTTCAAGAACGGATCGTGACACGCAACGCCCCCTGTCTCCCTCGGTGTGTACGTGGTGCGAAAGGTTCCCGCCCATGAGTCAATGCGTTGACGTCATGGCCTCGAAGGCTGACCTACTTCTTCGGCGCGTCCAGCTTGACCTTCGCCGGGCCGACCTTTCCGACATCCGCCCAAGCCTCTGCCTCGAAGAGGAACTCGGCGACGGCGCATGTAGGCATGTCCATGACCTCGCTCGACAGTCGGTGTGCGAGGTCGGTGAACTCGGGGTTGTGACCGAAGAGCATCACGCTGTCGACGTGGTCACCGATTGCGCAAATGATGGCGAGCAAGGTGTCAGAGCTGCTCGCATAGAGCCGCTCATCGACAATGATGTCTTCACGTTGGTAACCGATCTCGTCGGCCAGGAGTTGCGCCGTCGTCAGCGCGCGCAGGGCCGGACTGGACGCGATCAGATCGGGCTTCACCCCGCGCTTCTTGAGTCGCCTGCCCATTGCGGGAGCATCCTGGCGGCCGCGATCGTTCAACGGTCGTTCTCTGTCAGGCAAGGATGGATCGTCGCGACCTGATTTGGCGTGCCGGACTAGAAGCAAGGCTTTCACGATGATCTCCCAGGTTTATTCAACTCTACAGGGGGGCAGCCCTCCTCTCAAGGCTTTGGACGCTCGCGCGTAGTTTCTCGGAGGCAGATAGCGGCCGATCTGTTCATTGCAGAACAGACCCGTCAAGCAGCATCGAGGCCGTATCGGCGCCCGCCACCTGCATCTGGCGCCGCTCCCGTTCACTTCATCGCATTTCGATGGGCACCTGCCGTTGGCCGGCGGAACATGCGGGTCATCAGCAACACCCGGGGGCCGTAAATGAACCTGCATCTTCGTCGCGCGATCCTTTCATTGGCTCTGCTTGTGACTGGGAGCGCCTTCGCCGCCCAGGCCGGGTTCAGGACGCTCAAGGTGCCTGGCGTGGGCGGCGACTCCGACCCGATCTCGGTCGCGCTGTACTACCCCACGTCGGCCGCGGAGAGTGCGTTGGCCCTGGGGCCGTTCACTGCCCACGTTGCTGCAGGCGCGGCGGCCGACTCTCGGGTCAAGGGATTGATCATCCTGAGCCATGGAAACGCAGGAAGCGAACTGGGGCAGACCAGTCTTGCCGAGGCGCTGGCGCGCGACGGCTACCTGGTCGCCGCGCTTCGCCACCCGGGCGACAACTGGCAGGACAGCTCGTTGATCGGCAAGGGCGCCGCAAGCTACTTTTCCGAACGTCCGCGACAGGCGTCCCGCGTGATCGATGCCTTGCTGCAGTCTCCCGACTGGAAGGATCGCATTGCGAGGGACGACAAGGGTCCACTCGTCGGCGCCGTCGGTCATTCGGCAGGTGGGTACACGGTCCTGGCCCTGGCCGGCGCGCGGCCCGACCTGCAACGGATTCGCACGCATTGCGCCAACGATCGCGCGCAAGACCCGATCTTCTGCGGCATGACGCGAAGCGACAGGCCGGCAGAGCCCCCAGGGCAGGCGAGCTCGCCCATGCCCCCCCTCGAGGATGATCGGGTTCGTGCCGTGGTGGCACTCGCGCCGCTGGGTGTGGTGTTGACGCACGAGTCGCTGGCGCAGGTCTCGGTGCCGACGATGGTCTACGAGGCTGAACTGGATCGCTACCTCGTTCCCAGCTTTCATGCGCAATGGGTCGCGCGGAACATTCCGGGCGTCGACTCTCGAAGCGTGCGCAACGCCTGGCACTACGCATTCATGGACCGGCCTGGCACGGCGATCATGACAGTGGACGGTGATGTCGGCGCCGATCCTCCCGGGTTTGATCGGCAAGCGTTCCTGAAGCGCCTTGGCGAGGAGCTTCCCAGATTCTTCGACGGCGTGTTTCACTATTGACGAGGCCTTTTTTGGGAGGCGCTGAGCGGACAGTCGCAATCGCTGCAATGCGGGGCGCAAGCGCATACCATCGAGATCCGCCACCAGCGCTATCCAGACGCCTGGCACCAACGGGAGACGCGCAATGCCGATTCCATGGAAGCGCCGATTCATCGTCTTCGTCCAGCGCTTCTGGCAGCCGACCAGCGCATGCATGAGCTGCATGCCCGGGAGCCTTGGCAACCTGCTCAGCGCGCCGCATTGGCTGCTGGCGCTGCAGACGGGCTTGCTGACCGGGGTGCTGGCCCTTGTGTTGACGTTCACGCCGGCCGGCCGACTGTTCTCGAACCGCTACGGAAATGCGCTGGTGGTCGGCGTCCTGACGATGATCGGCGACGCGTTCTCGCACCCGGGGCACTATGGCCCGACCGGACTGGAGCCCGCACTGACGGGCATCGTCTCCGGCCTGTTGGCGCTCGGCGGCTCGTTGGTGTTCGAAGACCGCGCGAAGCGGCTCAGGGGCTGGTGGGCGCGCCTTCAGCGGTAGTAGGGGTTGTCCGGCGCGCGGTCGTAGCGGTTGGGCACGCCGTCGCCGTCGCGGTCATAGCGACCGGGCGGCGGACCGCCGCGGTCGCGGTAGCCATAGTGGTGCGGGGGCGGCGGCTCGGGCGAATAGGCCACGCAGCCGCCCAAGGCGAATGTCGCCAGCAGAAGGGGGGTGAGGATCTTGAGCATGATGCAGCCATCGTGCGCCTTGCCGGTGCGCTTGCAGCGGCGCCCAGGCCACGTTCGGCGGTAGGCCGATGGCGCTTTCGCTGCGCAGTGCGCAGCGCGTTTCACGGTCGGCCGGCAAGCGCCTCAGCGAGTGGCTGCTGACATGGGCGCCGAGCCGCGGCGCTTTCGCGTGGTGTTGGCCTGCCCGGCCTCGCCCCGGGTCTGGTGGCGCACCTGGCCGCAGTCGGTGTCTTGCCCAGGACCGGTCTCGATCAGGGGAATGAGGGATGCGAGCGGCCCGACCGTTGCCAGTGCAGCCACCGCCGCGCCGCGCGCAACAAGCGGCCCCTTCTTGAACTCATAGCCGGGGTGGGCGAAGCTGCCGTACACCCGCAGCGGCGTTCGCAGCGAGAACAGGCCGGCGCGCTTGGGCTTGGGCGCCACGCTCAGGTCGAAGCGCTCGTCGCCCAGGTCGAACCATCCCTGGCCCAGTACCTGCGTCTGCTCGGTGTCGAGCACAAGCAGGTTCGATTCGCCGTGGCCGTTCTTCACGTCGAACACCGTGCCGCCGCAATTGATCGCGATGTCCTTGTCGCCGCCGGCCAGCAACACGAGCACCTTGCCCATGTTCAGGCCGCTGGCAGCATCGAGCAGGTTGGAGACGCGCCCGTTGACCACCGTGGCGGCGATGCGACCGTTGGACGTGGCCGCCGCATCGGCAATGGAGTTGCCTACGCCCGAAAGGCGCAAGGTGGCACCCACGCGGCCCGCTCCCTTGGCAATCACGCTGTCCTTCGAGGCGAACTGGCCCAGCCGGATGCCCCGGATGTCGATCTCGACTTCCGACTTGATCACGGGCGAGCGCGCATCCAGCGTGGCCCGCCCCGCAAGGGTGCCTCCGGCCAAACCGAAGTCCACCGGCGCCAGCTTCATCACCGCGTCGTTCAGGCGCAGCGACGCCTTCAGGCTCTCCAGCGGCAGGCCCTTGGGCACCTTCAGGCGGGCGGCGTACAGGTCGACTTCGGCATCGATCTCCTGCAGACGGCCGACCTCGAAGTCGCCGGACGGCAGCACGCGGTCGCGCTGCAGCGTCCCTGGCTTGGACTTGGCTGCGGCCTGGTCGCGCGCCTGGACCTCGATGCCGATCAGCGGACCCAAGTCGGCCAGGTCGAGGTTGTTGCTGTGCAAGTCGGCCTGCAGCAGGGGGCGCGGCTGCTGATCGATGTAGGTGGCCTTGCCGAAGACGTCGGAGGCACCAATGCGCCCGCGCAGTTCATTCATGGCGTATCGCTTGCCCTGCAGGACCAGGCGGCCTTCCAGCCGGTAGGGCGGCGAGTCCGGCAACGGCAGGCGCAGGAAGGGGTAGAGGTTGGACAGCGACTTGCCTTCGATCTGAAGTTGCGTGTCGATACCGTCAATGTTGGCGACATCCGCAATGCGGCCCTGCACCCGCAACCGGGTGGTGCGTGCGCGCAGTTCGCCCTGGATGGGGAAGGGCGCGCCCGACTCCTGGAAACTGAGCACTGCGCCGGTCAGCGCGCTGCCCTCGAAGCGGGTTCCGCGGTAGCTGCCGGTGAACGAGTACCGTGCGGTGTATCGCTCGTCGGTCGGGGCACCGTCGACGTCCTTCACTCTTTCCTGCTGGGCAGGCTCCAGGGTGCTGGCTTGAACGTCCAGGTCCAACGTGTCGCCGTGGTCGATGTAGCGCAGTCGGCCTTCGTCCACCGACAGGGTGCTGATGCGCAGCTTGCTCGGCGACGTATCCGATGGCTGCGAGAGGAGCCAGTTCTTGCGGTTGTCGGGAAGTCGCTCGAAGAGCAGTTCGGGCCTCGTGAGCGCCACCCGTGGCACCAGGATCTTCTCGGGCAGGTCGCGCAAGGAAATGGAGAACTCGAGCTGCTCGATGCTGGCCATCGGCCGGTCTTGCTTGGACCAGTCCGCATTGCCGAAATAGACGCCGCGCATTCGGATGGAGGGCGTGAGGCCCAGCCGCACATGCAGGTCGGCCATGCGGAACTCGCGCTGGGTCTTTGTCGAGATGTAGCGCTCCAGAGGCGGGCGCACCCAGTTCCAGTCGAACAGCAGCGCCACCGCTACAAGCAGGATCGGCAAGCTCGCACAGGCAGTGCCGATCGGATGGCGCCGAATCAGTGCGCCGAAGGACTTTGAATTGGGCCGTTCCATGGGCAAGGTCGGAGGAGGGCGGGCTGCGCGCAGGATGCCCTTGCAGCTCGCCGCTGTCCATTCCACTTGCGCTCATGGCGCGGGCAGCCCTCGCGCCGGGCGATCGGGTGAGTCGGCTTCAGGAGCCCCGCCGGGTGCCTGCCACCAGCCGCTCGAAGACATCTGCCCCGCCCATCTGGCCCCCCTTGAGCATCAACTCCAAGCCATCCAATCGAGCATCGTCGCTGTGCAGCCGGCACATCGGCACGCCCGGGGCGATCAGGCCGCCGTAGCCCAGGGCCCAGGCATCGAGCGCACGCACGGCAAGGCTGGAGGTGTCGCCGCCGGCGATCCCGACGCGCCGCACCTGCGGCGCCAGGCGCAGCACCTCCTTGAGCAGGCGACCACCAGCCTGTGCAAGCTCGCCAGCAGGCAAGGTGGTGCGCGAGCCATCGGCCGTTGCGGTGCACGCCAGCACGTTCTGGCCTGAATTCAGTCGCTCAGCCAGCTGCTGCGCGCTGCGGTCCAGTTCATCGCTACCGCCCGATGCCAAGCGCTCGGCGCACAGGCGTTGCAGCTCGAACGAGGGCGCGGCCGCTACTTGGGCTGCGGTGACCGGCGAGAGGCTGCCTGCCAGGACGAACACCGGGCCCTGTGCCGCCACCACGTCGTTCGAGACGGGCGGGCGATCGGGATGCACGGCGTGCGCCACCGCGTCCACCACGCTGCTTGGCCCCACGGCCAGCAAGGGCGCTTGGCGGGCTTGCGCCCACAGGTGGCGGCCCAGCACGGGCAGGTGGGCATCTTCTGCAACGTCCCAGAGTACGCTACTTGCGCCGTCCGCTTCCAGGCGGGCGGCTCGTTGCGCCAGCGCCGCATCGCCCTCGGAGTACGCCGTCCACGGCACAAGCGCGATGTCATGCAGGCCCTGCCTGGCCAGATGCACCCGCAGGTCCGCTTCGTCCATCGGCGTGACGGGATGCCGGCTCATCGTGGGGTGGCGATCGATGCGGAACACCTCGCCCTGCGGGCCGGCGGCGGCAAACAGGTTGCCGAACAGGCAGTAGCGCCCGAGGTTGGGCTGGCCGCCGACGATGGCCAGGCGCGGCGCGGCGCCGAGCGCCGGCGCAAGGGTCCGTACGGCTTCGCCAATGCTGCCCACCCGCGGCGCGCTGTCGAAGGTCGAGCAGGTCTTGTAGTGCAACACGCGCGGGCGCAATGCGCGCGCCAGGTCTGCCACGGGCGCCAGCTCATCGCGCATCTCGTCGGGCGCCATCGAGCGCGCGGCGCCCGCAATGCCGATGCAGTCCAGCACGCCGGCCGAGGCCAGCCGGCGTGCATCGGGTGCGCCCAGGAAAAGCAGGGTTCGCAGGCCGGCGCGCGCGGCCGTGCCCAGGGCATCGGTCGCGCCGGTGAAGTCGTCGCCGTAGAAGAGCAGGGCGGGCGCGTTCATCGGTTCGAGAAGAACTGCAGGGCAGCAGCAAGCTCCGGTGCTTCTTGCGCGGCGTCTTGCAGGCTCGTGCCGGCGCGCACCGCCGCCCAGGCCTGGCGCAGGCTGGTCACGCCCGCTGCCGCGCCGCCCGGGTGGGCCAGGATGCCGCCGCCGGCCATGAAGAGCAGGTCGTCGCGGCCGATCGCATTCCACGTCGCGGGTACCGTGCCGGCCCACTGACCGGAGGAGAAGGCAGGAAGCACCGCGTCGTCCGCGCCGCTGGTCAGTGGCGTGTAGCAGGCGCGGGCAGACTCGATCACTTCCTCGTCGTGCTGCGCGAACTTTCCCTGCAGGCCGTGCACGTGCATGTGGTCCACGCCCGCCAGCCGCCACAGCGCCTGGTAGGCGCCGAAGCCGATGCCCAGCAGCGGATGGCGCGACATTGCGCCATAGCCGTTGCGGTGACCATGCAGCGCCAGGCGCGTGTGGCGGCGCAGCGTCTGCACGGCCGAGAAGCCGCACCAGTTCAGGCTCACCATCGCACAGCTGCCGCCTTCGCGCTCGATCAGCTCGGCATGGCGCAGCATGGCCTCGGTCTCGTCGCTGATGTTGAAGGCCACCATCACATGCTTGCCCGTGCGTTCCTGGTGCGCGCGCACGGCGGCCATCACGGCGGGCACGCGCTCGGCCAGCGGCGCATGCGCCGGGTCGGCGCAGACTTCGTCGTCCTTGATGAAGTCCACGCCCGCGGCGCACAGGCGCGCCACCAGGGCGGCGGTCTCGCGGGACGACATGCCCACGTTGGGCTTGTGGATGGTGCCCACCATTGCGCCCTGGTCGACACCCGTGAGGCGCCGGGTGCCGGCGATGCCTTGGGCAGGGAACGCGAAGCGGGCGCGATAGGCCGCGGGCAGCGTCAGCGATTCCAGCCGCAGCCCCGTGGCCTCGCCCAGGTCGTACAGGTTGCCGGCCACGGTAGCGGCCAGCGTGGGCAGGTTCGCGCCGATGTTGTCCACCGGAAAGGCGATGCGCACCTCGAAGCGCCGGTACGGCCCACCGATGCCCTTGCGCTGCAGCCAGGCGTTGGGCAGCGCGGGTTCGGCCACGCTGTCCAGCGGACGGATCTGCTCGACCACCGCGCGGGCGCGCTCACGCAACGCATCGGTCTCGCCTTCCACGCGGGTGAAGGTGCCACAGGACTGCTCGCCCGCCATCACTTCTGCCACCTCGGCGGGGGCCAGCGGCGTCTCGACCAGATAGGTGGCGCGGATGCGTTCGGTCATAGCGTGTCCAGGTCGGGAAAGGGCCGCACCGGGTCGCGCCCGTCCCAGCCCTCGGCGGCCTCGCGGATCATCCGGAACAGCTTGCCCTTGGGGCCGGCCACCTCCGAGAGTTCGATGGTGGCGCCGGGGTGACAGCCCTTCGCGCCGGCCTGGTCCTCGAAGTAGACGAAGCGCCCGCGCTCGCCCACCTCGCCGCGCATGCAGACCTTGAAGCCGGCGGCTTCGGCGCGCTTCAGGTCCTCGTCGAAACGCTCGGTCCAGTAGGCGAAGTGCTGCGCGCCCACATGGCCGGCCTGCTGGAAGTCGCGGTACATCGAGGGCACGTCATTGCGCGTTTGCAGCAGTTCCACCTGCAGCCCGCCCGCATTGGCCAGCGCGACCGAGTTGTGCGGCTCGTAGCGCTCGCCCCGATAGCTGTAGTTGCGAATGGGCACGCGCGGGTTGTAGAACCAGGGGCCCACGCCCAGCACGCGCGACCAGTAGTCCATGGCCGCCTCGATGTCGGGAACGAGGTAGGCCACCTGGCGGATCTCGCCGAAGAATCTGCTCATGAGAAAACACCTTTCCTGGCCCCGCCGTGAAGGCGGGGCGCTGCAGCTTGGTTGGAAGAAGAAAAGTTGGAGTTACTTGGCCAGGAAGCCGGTGGAGAACCACGGCACCGCCGCCACCAGCACCAGGCCAATTGCCAGGGCCGCCAGGTAGCCCCAGATGGGCCGGATGCCTTCCACCGGATCGACCTTGCCGATGGCGCAGGCCGCGTAGTAGCCCACGCCGAAGGGCGGGGCGAACAGGCCCAGGCCCATGGACAGCACCACCACCATGGCGTAGTGCACCTCGTGCACGCCGACTGCGCGCGCAATCGGAAACATCAGCGGGCCGAAGAGCACGATGGCCGGAATGCCCTCCAGCACGCTGCCCAGCACGATGAAGGCCACCACCGAGACCGCAATGAAGCCGGCCTTGCCCCCGGGCATGGTCTGCATCGCTTCGGCCAGGTCGTGCGCGAAGCCCGACTGCGTCAGTCCCCACGCCATGCCGGTGGCCGCCCCGATGATGAAGATGATGGCGCCCGACAGCGCGGCCGTCTCGATGAGCATCGGCAGCAGGCGCTTGACGTCGAACTGGCGGTACAGCAGCAGGCCGGCCAGCACCGAGTAGGCGATGCCGATGGTCGAGACCTCGGTGGCGGTGGCCACGCCTTCGACCACCGCAGCGCGGATCACGAAGGGCAGCGCCACCGCCGGCAACGCGTAGACGAAGGCCTTGCCGATGGCCCGGCCGCTGGCGCGCTCCACGCCCGAGAGGTCCTCGTGCCGGTAGCGCCACCACACCACCGCGCACAGCGCCACGCCCAGCACCAGCCCCGGAACCAGGCCGCCGGTGAACAGGGCTGCAATCGAGACGCCCGTGACCGAGCCGATGGTGATCAGCACGATGGAAGGCGGAATGGTCTCGGTCTGCGCCCCGGTGGTGGACAGCAGCGCCACCAGGTCGCCCGGCTTGGCGCCGCGCTTCTTCATCTCGGGGAACAGCACCGGCGCGATGGCCGCCATGTCCGCCGCCTTGGAGCCCGAGATGCCCGACACCAGGTACATGCCGCCGATGAGGACATAGCTCAGGCCCCCGCGCACATGGCCCAGCAGGCTGGCCAGGAACTGCACCATGGCCTTGGCCATGCCGGTCATCTCGATCAGCAGGCCCAGGAACACGAACAGTGGTACCGCCAGCAGGATGAGGTGCGACATGCCCTCGTCCATGCGCCCCACCAGCACCACCAGGGGCGTGCGCGTGGTGAGCGCCAGGAAGCCGAAGGTGGCCAGCGCAAAGGAAAAGGCGATGGGCACGCCGGCAAATACGCAGGCGCCCACCACGCCGCCGAAGAAGATCAGCAGGTTGAGCTTGCCCAGCGGCATGAGCACCGGCGCCAGGGCCCAGAACACGCCACACAGCACCACCACCAGGGCGAGCGCGCCCAGCGTGCGGCGCGGCGTGCTCACCCTAAGCAGGCGCAGCAGGCTGACCAGCACCATCAGCGCCACGCCCACCGGCAGTGCCGAGGCGCGCCAGGCGTTGCTGATCTCCAGCGCCGGCGTGGTCACGATGGCTTCTTCGGATGCGTACTCGAACGCCGGATGCGCAATGAGCAGCAGGAAAGCCAGCGAGGCGGCCAGCGCCAGCACGTCCAGGAAGGCGCGCGCCGCCGGCGATGCCTTGGCCACGAAGGCGGTCATGCGCATGTGCTCGCCGCGGCGCAGCGCCACCACGGCGCCCAGCATCGACATCCACAGGAACAGGATGCCGGCGAGTTCGTCCGACCACACCAGCGGTGCATGAAAGACGTAGCGCGACACCACGCCGGCCAGCAGCACCACGATGTCGGCCAGCACCAGCAGGGCGGCCGGGATCTCGGTGAGGCGGCCCAGCCAGCGGTCCAGCGCATCCACGCCGGCGCGCCAGCCGCTGGTGGCGGCCGAAGACGTGCCTGCCGCCTGCGAATGCATGCCCATGGTCGGGGCGGCGTTCACTTCAGGACACCTTGCCGGCCGTGGCTTCGAGCAGGCTCCAGGCCTCGGGGCCGAACTTGTTCTTCCATTCGGCGTAGAAGCCGGCCTTCTGCAACTGGGCGCGGAAGCTGTCGGGCGCCGCCGTGTTGAAGGCCATGCCCTTGGCAGACAGGTCCGCCTGCAGCGATTCATTGAGCTTGCGCAGGTCCTCGCGCTGCTGCAACCCGCCTTCGTTGAAGGCACGCGCCGCGATGGTCTTGAGGTCGTCGGGCAGGCCCTTCCAGGCGCGGCCGTTGACCACCAGGTGGTAGCCGTCCCAGCTGTGGTTGGTGACCGAGCAGAACTTCTGCACCTCGTACAGCTTGGCCGTCTGCACGATGGCCAGCGGGTTTTCCTGCGCATCGACCACCTTGGTCTGCAGGGCCGAGTACACCTCGGAGAACTGCAGGCTGGTGGGCGAGGCCCCCAGCCCCTTGAACATCGAGATGCCCATGGGGCTCACCGGCACGCGGATCTTCATGCCTTCCAGGTCGGCCGCCGTCTTCACCGGCTTGGTGCCGGTGGTGATCTGCCGAAAGCCGTTGTCCCACATCTTGTCGAAGGTGTAGAGGCCGATCTTGGCAAAGGAGGCGCGAATGGCATCGCCCAGCTTGCCGTCCACCGCGCCCCACACCTGGTCGTAGTTCGAGAAGGCAAAGCCCACGGCCGTGATGGCGCTGATTGGCGCGATGGTGGCGATCACCATGGTGCCGGTGTTGAAGATCTCCAGCCCGCCGCTGCGCACCTGCGCCAGCATGTCGGTGTCGCCGCCCAGCTGGTTGTTGGGGAAGATCTTGATCTCCATGCGCCCGTTGCTCTCCTTGGCAATGCGCGCGGCCACTTCCTGTGCCCGCACGTTCAGCGGGTGGCTCACCGGCAGGTTGTTGCCGAACTTGAAGCTGAACTCCGGCGCGGCGGCAAATGCCAGGCGCGGCAGGCTGCTCACGAGGCCGGCGGCCGGCAACGCTGAAAAAGTGCGCAGCAGGCTGCGGCGGCTCAAGGGTGTCGATTGGGTCATGTCGTTGTCTCCTGGTCTTGTTGCGTCGTGTGGTTCATTGCCCGTCCGTCTTGTGCGGCGCTCGCGGGGCAAAGATAGGGCGGTCGCGCGGATGGTGCAAACTGCAATCTTGATGGGTTTTGATGGATTGTGCAGCGGCCCTAGTTGCAGCGCACGTGCATGCCGCCATCCACCAGCAGTTCCACGCCGTTGATGTAGCGTGCCTCATCCGAGGCGAGGAACACCGCCGCGTTGGCGACATCCCAGCCGTCGCCCATGCGGCCGGTGGGAGACAAGGCGTGGCGCGCGGCCACCATCTCGTCGGTGCTCTGGTAGAAGCCCGAGATCTGCTTGTAGATGTGGGGCGTGTCCATCACGCCTGGCAGGATGCAGTTGGCGCGGATGCCCTGGGCGGCGTACTGCAGCGCCACGCTCTGGGTGAGCGAGTTCACCGCGCCCTTGGACGCGGCATAGGCGCAGTAGGCGTAGCCTGTCCAGCGCACGCCGCCCAGCGCGCCGATGTTGACGATGGCCCCGCGGCCCTGCGCCTGCATCAACGGCAGCACCGCCTTGCAGGTGAGGAACATGCTCTTGACGTTCACGGCCATCACGCGATCCCAGGTGTCTTCGCTGGTTTCGACCGGGCCGCCCTGCGAGGTGATGCCCACGTTGTTGTGCAGGATGTCGACCTGGCCGTAGCTGTGCAGCGCAGCAGCCACGGCCTGCTGCACCTGCTCGAACACGGTCACGTCCGCTCCCACGGCCTGCGCGGGGAAGCCTTCTGCGCGGATCAGGTCGCAGGTCGCCTGGGCCAGGGCCTGGTCGCGGTCCACCGCGACCACCTTGGCGCCGTGGCGCGCATAGGCCACGGCGGCGGCCTTGCCGTTGCCCCAGCCTTCGCCGGCCGCGCCGGCGCCGAACACCAGGGCCACGCGGCCCTTGAGTCTTTCACTCGTTGTTGTCGTCTCCATCGATGCTCCTGTTTGCGTCTGTGGCGCGGCGCATGCTTGCCGCAACCAGGCTGACTACGATAGGCTCGCAGCCCGCAGGCCCCAAGTCGATGACCTGATGGCTTTTGATTGGATTGATGGATGGAGACAGCACAGCGATGACGCGCAGCCTTCCGAACGTGGCCGACGTGGCGCGGCGCGCCGGTGTCTCCACCGCCACGGTGGACCGGGTGCTGCACCGGCGCCCCGGCGTGCGCACCGCCACCGTGCAGCGCGTGGTGCAGGCGGCGGCCGAGCTCGAGTATCTGCCGCGCCAGGAGCTGCATGCGACGCTCGCGCCCGAGCCGATGCAGCTGCTCTTCGTGCTGCCCGACCGCAGCAGCTTCTTTCTTCGCATGCTGGGCGAATGGGTGGGCTACTCGCAGGAGCAC
Organism: Pseudomonadota bacterium; assembly: GCA_018241225.1. Taxonomy (GTDB): domain Bacteria; phylum Pseudomonadota; class Gammaproteobacteria; order Burkholderiales; family Burkholderiaceae_C; genus Variovorax. The sequence continues at coordinate 40,490 of JAFEEG010000042.1, read as the reverse complement.
TGGGCGCCGTTCAACGTCAATTGCAAGACGGCCTTCATCCAGAGCTTCGACCCCGAGGCGTTGGCCGGCATGCTGCGCCGGCGCGGGCCGCGCGTGGATGGGGTGGCGTTCATGGCGCTCGAACACCCGCTGGTGCGCGAAGCGGTGGACATGCTGGCCGAGCGAGGCATACCTTGCATCACGCTGGTGTCGGACCTTTCGCATTCCAGGCGCGTGGCCTACGTGGGCCTGGACAACCGCGCGGCCGGGCGCACCGCGGCCTACCTGATCGGCCGTTTCCTCGGTCCGGCGCGGCGCGCCAAGGTTGCGATGATTGCCGGCTCGCTGAGCTACCGTGCGCACGAGGAGCGCGAGGCGGGCTTCATGCAACTGCTGGCCGAACAGTACCCGCAGCTGCAGGTGCTGGACCTGCGCGAGGGCTACGACGACGAACGCACCAACTATCGCCAGACCCGCGCGCTGCTCGAGCAGCACGCCGACCTGGCCGCCATCTACAACATCGGCGGCGCGTCCGAAGGCGTGGCGCGTGCGCTGAAGGAGAGCGGGCAGGAGCACCGGGTGGTCTTCATCGGCCATGGCCTCACGCCCGATACCCGGGCCATGCTCATCGACGGGACCATGGACGCGGTGATCAACCAGAGCCCGCAAAGCGCCATCCTGGCGTGCGTTCGCATGTTCACCAACCTGCGCGACCGGCGCGACCTGAACTCAGGCGTGGAGGCCACCCGCAGCCAGGTGATCTTCAGGGAAAACCTGCCCTGAACGACCAGCGCGCGGTGCTCAGCGGGCAGGCATGCCTGGCGGCAGATCCCCGACCCAGCGCGCAGGCCAGGCGCCCGACCTCACCATCTGGTGGACCACGTCATGGATGAGCGTGCCCACCGCTTGCCGGGCCAGCGTGGCTGGCCGAACGGCGCTGGTCGCGCAGACCACGCGTCGCGTCATGGCCGGGCTGTTCAGCAGGGCGGTGCGCAGCCGGCCGGCAGCGACTTCTTCGGCCACCGCGCCTTGCGGCAGGATGGTTTCGCCGATGCCCGCTTCGACGGCGCGCTTGACGCTGCCCAGCGATTCGATTTCCGCCACCACGTTCAGCTGGATGTTCAACGGCGCGCAGGCGTCGTCGATGATGCGGCGCAGGCCGTGGTCCTGGCCGGGCAGCACCAGGGGCCGCCTGGCCAGCGCTGAAAGCGCGAGTTTCTTGGGCAACGCCGGGCCGGCAGGGCCGCTGACGAGCACCAGTTGGTCGTCCAGCAGCGGGCGCTTGATCAGGTCGGGTTCGGGCGCATCGGTATAGAGCACGGCCAGGTCGAGCCGGCCCGATTGCAGCCATTCGCGAAGGAAGCCGCTGTAGGCCTCCACCACCTTCAGCTTGACCTCGGGCAAGCGCGCACGACAGGCACTCACGATGGGCATCATGGCCGCCAGGGCCACGGTGGTGGTCAGGCCGACCGCGACCTCGCCGCGCGGCACGGCGTCGGATTCGTGCACGGCACTGCGGGCGCGCTCCACGTCGGCCAGCACCACCCTGGCATGTTCGAGGAATATCTTTCCCGAGGCCGTGAGGGTTACGCCGCGGCTGGAGCGGTCGAACAGGCGCGAGCCCAACTCGTTTTCCAGCGCCGCGATCTGGGCACTGAGGGCGGGCTGGGCCACGTGCAGCTTGGACGATGCCTTCAACAGGCTGCCCGCCTCGGCAGCCCCCACGAAGTAGCGCAGTTGTCGCAGTTCCATGGGGGCGAGGATAGACGCTTGCGCGATAGCGGGTAGCCGCAAATGCTATTTCCCATATAGCGTGTGGCGCCGCAGAATGGCCACGAGCGTCTGCGCCTCGCACACCGGCGGCGCTCACGGAAACAAGCACCATGACCACCATCGATATCGACCACCTTCGCGGCTGGATCGGGCGCACCGAGCAACTTCACGACCAGGCCACGCCAGTGCCGCCGCGCGCCCTGGCGGCAACGCTGGACCGCGACGATCCGCCGGCCTCGGCGGGCGACGCGCTGCCGCCGCTTTGGCACTGGCTCTACTTCCTGCCCATTCATCGCCAGTCCGAGCTCGGGCCCGACGGGCATCCCAGGCGCGGCGGCTTCCTGCCACCGGTGCCGCTGCCGCGGCGCATGTGGGCAGGCAGCCAGCTCCAGTTTCATCGTGCCATCTCGATCGGCCAGTCGCTGTCCCGCACGTCGCGCATTGCCGACGTGCGGCTCAAGGAAGGGCGAACCGGCCCGCTGGTTTTCGTCAATGTCGACCATGAAATCCGGGCCGACAGCGAACTTGCCATCAGCGAGCGGCACGACATCGTCTACCGCGAGTTCCCGGCACCGGGCGAGACGCCGCGGCCGGCCGTGGCCGCGCCCCAGGACGAAAGCTGGTCGCGCCGCATCGAGCCGGACGACGTTCTGCTGTTTCGCTACTCGGCGCTGACCTTCAACGGCCATCGCATTCACTACGACCGTCGCTATGTGACCGAAGTGGAGGGCTATCCCGGCCTGGTGGTGCACGGGCCGCTCATCGCGACGCTGCTGCTGGACCTGCTGCGCCGCCAGTTGCCGCAGGCCAGCGTGAAGGCCTTTTCATTCCGTGCGCTCAGCCCGATTTTCGACGTGGCTTCCTTCGACGTGTGCGGGCGGCAGGACACACCGAGGCTGGTGAAGCTCTGGGCCCGCAACGCACAAGGCGGCCTGGCCATGGAAGCCACCGCGCAACTGGATTGATGGAGAGAGAAAAGACATGTTCAACGAGAGCGACGACTTCCAGGAAATACGTGACGCCATCCGTCAGTTGTGCCGCCAGTTCCCCGACGAGTACTTTCGCCAAATCGACGCGCAGGATGCCTATCCCGAGGCGTTTGTCGACGCGCTGATGCAGGCCGGCTGGCTGGCCGCGATGATTCCCGAGGAATACGGCGGCACCGGCCTGGGCCTGACGGCCGCCACGGTGATCATGGAAGAGATCAACCGCTGCGGCGGCAATGCCGGCGCGGTGCACGGGCAGATGTACAACATGGGCACGCTGCTGCGAAACGGCAGCAAGGCGCAAAAGGAAAAGTACCTGCCGGCCATTGCCGCGGGCAAGCTGCGCATCCAGTCCATGGCGGTGACCGAGCCCACCACCGGCACGGACACCACCAAGATCAAGACCACCGCCGTGAAGAAGAAGGACGGGCGCTGGGTGGTCAATGGCCAGAAGGTCTGGATCTCGCGCGTGCAGCATTCCGACCTGATGATCCTGCTGGCGCGCACCACGCCGCTGGCCGAGGTGAAGAAGAAGTCCGAGGGCATGTCCGTCTTCATCGTGGACCTGCACCAGGCCATCGGCAGGGGCCTGGAGGTGCGGCCCATTCCCAACCTGGTGAACCACGAGACCAACGAGCTGTTCTTCGACAACCTCGAGATCCCCGAGGAGAACCTGATCGGCGAGGAGGGCAGGGGCTTCAAGTACATCCTCGATGGCCTGAACGCGGAGCGCACGCTGATTGCGGCCGAGTGCATCGGCGATGGCTACTGGTTCATCGAGCGGGCCCGCAAGTACGCCAGCGAGCGGGTGGTGTTCGACCGGCCGATCGGCCAGAACCAGGGCGTGCAGTTTCCGATTGCCGACGCCTTCATCGAGATCGAGGCGGCCAACCTGATGCGCTTCGAGGCAGCGCGCCGCTTCGACGCCCACCAGAACTGCGGCGCGCAGGCCAACATGGCCAAGTACCTCGCGGCCAAGGCCAGCTGGGAAGCGGCCAACGTCTGCCTGCAGACGCACGGCGGCTTCGGCTTTGCCAAGGAATACGACATCGAGCGCAAGTTTCGCGAGACGCGCCTGTACCAGGTCGCGCCGATTTCCACCAACCTCATCTACGCCTACGTGGCCGAGCACATCCTCGGGCTGCCGCGGTCGTTCTGAGTGCACATGGGAAAGAAAGGGCGCTTGCCATGACACGGCCACTGGACGGCATCACGGTCGTCACGCTGGAGCACGCCATTGCGGCTCCGTTCTGCACGCGGCAGCTGGCCGACCTGGGCGCACGGGTCATCAAGGTCGAGCGGCCGGGCACCGGCGACTTTGCACGGCACTACGACGAGCGGGTGCGCGGCCTGGCCTCGCATTTCGTGTGGACCAACCGCTCGAAGGAAAGTCTCACGCTGGACGTGAAGCACAGCCAGGCGCAGCCCGTGCTCGCCAAGCTGCTCGAAGAGGCCGACGTCCTGGTTCAGAACCTGGCACCCGGCGCCGCCGCGAGGCTCGGCCTGTCTTTCGAGGCGCTGCACGACAAGCATCCGCGCCTGGTCGTGTGCGACATCTCGGGCTATGGCGACAGCGGGCCCTATCGGGACAAGAAGGCCTACGACCTGCTGATTCAAAGCGAGTCGGGCTTCCTGTCGGTCACCGGCTCGCAGCAGGAGCCGGCCAAGGCGGGCTGCTCCATTGCCGACATCGCCGCGGGCATGTATGCCTACAGCAGCATCCTGGCGGCGCTCATCCAGCGTGGCAAGACAGGCAAGGGCAGTCGCATCGATGTCTCCATGCTCGAGAGCATGGTCGAGTGGATGGGCTTTCCGCTGTACTACGCCTTCGAGGGGGCGCAGCCGCCGCCGCGTGCCGGCGCGGCGCACGCCACCATCTTCCCCTATGGCCCGTTCCAGGCCGGGGACGGCCGCACGGTGATGCTGGGCCTGCAGAACGAGCGCGAATGGCTGGCGTTCTGCCAGGTGGTGCTGCAGCAGCCGGAGCTCGCCACCGACGAGCGCTTTGCCTCCAACTCGCGCCGGGTCGCCAATCGCGAAGCGCTGCGGGCGCTTCTGGTCGATGTCTTTTTATCCATGAGCGCAGAGCAAGTCGTGCAGCGGCTGGAGGCGGCGCAGATTGCCAACGCCCGTGTGAACGACATGCGCGAAGTCTGGGCCCATCCCCAACTGGCGGCGCGCGGCCGCTGGACCGAAGTGCCCACGCCCAGCGGGCCGGTGCCGGCGCTGCTGCCGCCGGGCAGGACCGAGGCCTACGAAGCGCGCATGGATGCCGTGCCGGCGCTGGGCGAACACACCGAAGCCATCCTGCGGGAGCTGGGGTGGACGGCCGAGCACATCGAGGCCATGCGGCGCGAAGGTGTTGTCTGACGCCCTCGGCCCACTGATTCGGGCCAACCCAAGGCCCGCTGCCGCTGGCACACTAGTGCGTTGTTGCTCCACGAACCGCGCACGCCATGTACCTGCCGCCCCAATTCAACGAGAAAGACCGCGCCGTCGCTGCCGAGCTGATGCGCGCGAACGCCTTTGCCAGCCTGATCACCACCGACGACGACGGGCTGCCCTTCGTCACGCACCTTCCGCTGGTGCTGCAAGAGCGTGGCCCTGACGACCTGGTTCTCTGGGGGCACTGCGCCAAGCCCAATGCGCAATGGCGCCACCTGCAGGCGCGACCGCGTGCGGTGGCCACCTTCCTGGGGCCGCATGCCTATCTGTCGCCCTCCGTCTATCCGGACCTGGCGCGCGTGCCCACCTGGAACTACCTGGCCGTGCACTGCGTGGTGCAGGCGCGGCTGGTGGAGGCGCCGGACGAGAAAGATGCGCTGCTCAAGCGCCTGATCGGGCAGCACGAGCCGTCCTATGCGCAGCAGTGGCGCGACCTGGGCGAAGAGTTCCAGCTCAAGATGCTGGCCGGCATCGTCGGCTTCGAGCTGTCGGTGGTCGACCTGCAGTGCAAGATCAAGCTCAACCAGCATCGCCGCGAATCGCATGTGGAAATGCATGCGCGCTACGCCGCCGGCACGCCCGACGAGCAGGCGCTTGCCGCCTGGATGCGCCGCCTGGGCCTGCAGGTGGATGCCATGCCCTCGCCTGAGGAGCTCGCACCATGATCCGCGCGCTGGGCCTCGTGGGGCTGGTGATTGCGCTGGCCATCGTCGGCCTGCTGGTGAAGAAGCAGCTGACGACGTCGGTGGCACCCGCAGTGACCGTGGAAGGCGTGGGCACGCTGAGCGCACCCGCAGGCAATCCGCGGCAGGTGCAAGAGCAGTTCAAGCAGTCGCTCGATGCGGCCATGCAGCAGCCGCGCCCCATGCCTGACGACGCCAAGTGAGCAGCGATTCGGGCAAGGCAGGCCAAGCACCGGACGACGCCCACTGGATGTCGCTCGCACTGGCGCAGGCACGCCTGGCCATGGCGGCCGGCGAGGTGCCGGTCGGTGCTGTGGTGGTCAAGGATGGCGCGTTGCTGGCGAGCGGGCGCAATGCGCCGGTGGCCGGCCACGACCCGACTGCGCATGCCGAAATTGCCGCGCTGCGCGCCGCAGCCCAGGCGCTGAGCAACTATCGCCTGGACGGCTGCGAACTGTTCGTGACCCTGGAGCCCTGCGCCATGTGCGCCGGCGCCATGCTGCACGCGCGGCTGGCACGCGTGGTCTTCGGTGCGGCCGACCCCAAGACGGGCGCGGCTGGCTCGGTGCTCGACCTGTTCGCCAAGTCCGAACTCAACCACCAGACCACGGTTCAAGGCGGCGTGCTTGCCAACGAGTGCGCCCAGATGCTGCAGGAGTTCTTTCGAGGCTGCCGCGAGCAAGCCCGCGCCACGGCGCAGCCCCTGCGCGACGATGCGCTGCGCACGCCCGAAGCTCGTTTCAGTGCGTTGCCCGTTCCCTGGCCCGAAGGGCAGGTGGCCGACCTGCCGGCATTGCAGGGTTTGCGAATGAGCTACCTGGACACCGCGCCAGATGCCTGCGGCGCGCTGGCCTGCGTGTGCCTGCATGGCGCAGGCCTGTGGAGCCAGCATCTTCACGCCTTGGTGAATTCGCTGCAGGCAGCGGGCGCGCCGCGCGTGCTGGCGCCCGACCTCGTCGGCTTCGGCAAGAGCGACAAGCCCAAGCGCGAGGCCTTCCACACGTTGGAGCGGCACCGCGACGTCCTTCTCCAATGGCTGGATCGCCTGGGTGCCGACCGGGTGGTGCTGATCGCCTGTGAAAGCATGCAAGCCCTGGGCGAGGCGTTGGCTGCTGCTGCGCCCGTGACGGCATTTCTGGTGGCAAGCGAAAGCCCTGCGCCCGAACTGGAAGACGCACGCCGCGCCCCTTTTCCCGATCGAGGATTCGAGGCTGCGCTTCGCGCCTTCGGGCGTCCACGCAAGGCGCGAAGCGTTGCGCCAGGCGAGGCAGCCGCACTGGCGCGCCGCGCAATGGGATACTTCGCGCCGACATGAGCAAGAAAAAGCACATCTATATCTATTCGCCCTCCAGCGCGGTGCGCGACAGGGCCGCCTTCAAGCGCGGCGTGGCCCGGCTCAAGGCGCTGGGTCACGAGGTGGAAGTCGACGAAGCCGCCCTCAAGAGCCAGCAGCGTTTTGCCGGCGACGATGCCACCCGCATCGCCGCCATCGGCCGCGCCGCCGCCAGCCGTGCGGACGTGGCGCTCATTTCGCGAGGTGGCTACGGCCTGACCCGCATTCTCGATGCGCTGCCTTACAAAGCCATCGCCAAGGCCGTCGAGCGCGGAACGGAGTTCGTGGGCGTGTCCGACTTCACCGCACTGCAGTGCGCGGTGCTGGCCAAGACGCAAACCGTGACCTGGGCCGGCCCCGCACTGGGCGAAGACTTCGGTGCAGAAGCGGGTGCCGACGACATCATGGAAGCCTGCTTCGACGACCTCCTGCACGGCCAGGGCGAAGGCACTGGCTGGCGGCTGCCGGCGCGCGATGCCGCGGTTGGCGAAAAGCTGCGCAGCATCCATGGTGCGACGCTCTGGGGCGGCAACCTGTGCGTGCTCACCTCATTGCTGGGTACGCCGTATTTCCCGCAGGTGGACAAAGGGGTGCTCTTTCTCGAAGACGTGAACGAGCATCCTTACCGTGTCGAGCGCATGCTCGATCAATTGAGGCACGCCGGTGTCCTGGCGCGCCAGAAGGCCGTGGTGCTCGGCCACTTCACCGGCCACAAGAAGGTGCCGCATGACCGCGGCTTCGGCATGCCCAGCGTGGTCGAGCGCCTGCGCGCTCTGCTGAAGGTGCCGGTGCTCACCGGCCTGCCGTTCGGGCATGTGCCGACCAAGGTGCTGCTGCCCGTGGGCGCCAAGGTCGAACTCGCGGCCGATGGCCGCGACGTCTTCATGGTCTGGGGCCATCGTCACGCGCACGAAGGCCACGACCATCACCATCACTGACGCACGTCAGGCGTCAGCCGGCAGGGAAAAAGCTCAGGAGGGAATGTGCCGATGGGCGCGCGGGCCCATGGCATCGGGCAGGCGGCCCCGGAACATGCTGTTGATCTGCTTCATCTGGCGGCGGGCGGCGCCCTCGCCGTCGAAGTCGCTCAGGGCGGTCATCACGTCCTGGCGCAGGTACCACAGCGCTTCCAGGTCATCGGCAAACTGCACGCGCTGGGCCACGCGGCTGACGGCGTGGCCGCCGTGCAGGCGCAGCATGTTGAGCATGGCCATCCGGATCTCGCCGGCGCGCCGTTCTTCCGACTGACGCAGCCCAAGCGCTGGCAGAGGAAGGAGGCGAATAAGCTTGCGCAGAGACACCATGATGGGGAACGTACGAAGGTAAATAAACGTTAACTCTTGGGCGCAGACTAATGGGGGAGGGGTTGATGGCACAAGCGCACAAACATCAAATCATGTTTAAAAACAACATACTTCACACTTTTGCTCATGGGGCTTCGGAGGAATGGCAACCTTCGTACTACTTTTTGAGGAGAGGTGTTACTCGGTGCATCGTGTAGGCTGCGCCATCAAGCTTTGTGTTGCGTCCAGTCACCAATTGCCACAGCTTTCTGTCAATTTGCAAGCTCTTTTGCTCACGTTCTCTTTGGGAATGTGACTATTTGCCATAATGAGCTTGCGATTGCGAGGAAGCATCTCTAGCACTACATGGGCTCTCAAACCACGGTTGTCTTCGCCGATTTGACCGGCAGCACGCGCGTGTTCGAAGCCATCGGCAATGCGCGGGCTACCGAGACGGTCACGCGCCTGATCCAATGGATCGGCGGCGTGTGCGAAATGCATGGCGGGCGCGTCGTCAAGTCCCTTGGCGACGGTGTCTTTGCCGTCTTCCCCAACGGCGGATCGGCCACCACCGCGGTGCTCGAGCTGCAACGCAACCACCACAAGCGCCTGCAAACGTGGCCGCCGCCGCTGCGAATGGAATTGCAGATCGGCGTGGCCAGCGGCGAAGTGGTGGAGGTGGATGGCGACTGCTACGGCGACGCCGTCAACCTCGCGTCCCGGCTGAGCGACCTTGCAGGCCCCAGCCAGATCTGGGCCACCGAGGCGGTCATCGACGACCTGGGCGCCATCGACGCGCGGCACCGCAACCTCGGGCCCATCAATATTCGCGGCAAGAACGAGATGCCGGTGGTCTACCGGGTCGACTGGCAGGACGAGGTGTCCGATTTCCTCACCATGCCGGCCACGCTCGTGCCGCCACGCATTCCCGACTCCACCTTCGGCCAGATCGAGCTGAGCTGGCTGGACGTTCGCACGCTGTTTCGCGCGGCCGAGCTTCCCATTCATCTCGGGCGTGTGGACGAGGCGCAGTTCGTGGTGAACGACCCGCGCGTTTCGCGTCTGCACGCGCGCATCGAGGCACGCAACGGCAGCTGCGTGCTGGTGGACGTGAGCACCTATGGCACGTGGGTGCGCTTTCATGGCACGGCCGGCGCCAGCGGCGAAATCGCGCTGCGCCGCGAAGAGTGCGTCCTGCACGGCAGCGGCGAGATCGGCTTGGGCGCACCGCTGAGCGACTTCAGCGCGCCCACCATTTCCTTCAACACCACCGGCGGAAATCTGCAGCTCGCACAGCGCGGCATGCGCTGATGGTTTGCTGCTCGGCCTGGCCCTCGTTGCGCAGGGCCGCGAGCCGCTTTTCTCAAGTTGCCTTCATCTTGAAGTCGGGTATCCTCGGCCACGCAGAGCGCAGGCCGTGCTCGCGCATGTAGTACCGGTGATACCGGGTAGTACTTGTGCCGAGTCGGCTGTCGATGTGATCATGCGTTCGGCATTGGGGCGCGGCTGCCGCGCTAACGATGAATCGAAGCCAGCAGGGGGAAGATGAATGAGAGTTTTCGTGACTCGGACCGACTCCGCTCGTGAGCCGGCCGGCTTGGCCGCGAATGTTGCTGCCAGGCGTGTGTGTTCGGATGCCTCGTACGGTGGACCGTCCTAGCGCACTTGCGCTTGCGCGTTTGCGCGCTTGCGGCCCGGTTCAATTCCTCGGGCCTTTCCATGTCGTCATTCACCAGGAAAGAAGCAGAAGAAGCCTATGCCCATGCAGACATTGAAGACGCCCGTTTCGTTGTGTGTTGCCTTGTTTCTCGCCGCGTGTACATCGGTCGTCAAAGAGAAGCCCTATACAGAGGATGAAAACACCGCCCGCGCACAAGCCGATACGGTGAAGATGTACGCGGACCAGGAGCCGGTGGTCGGCCCCATCAGTTTCTACGAGGCCGCCGCGCGTGCCCTCAAGTACAACCTGGACTACCGCCTCAAGCTCATGGAGAGCGCGCTGTCGGCCAACCTGCGCGATGTCTCCAGCCACGAAATGCTGCCGCGCCTGGTGGCCTCGGCCGGGCGCTCCGGCCGCAGCAACGACTCGGGCGGCACATCCATCGGCATCGAAGACCGGCAAGTGAGCTTGCGGCCTTCCACGTCCGAAGAGCGCTATCACACCATTGCAGGCCTGGGCCTGAGCTGGAGCACGCTCGACTTCGCGGTGGGCTACTACCGCACCGCGCAGCGCAACGACCAGATCCTGATGGCCGAGGAACGCCGCCGCAAGGTCGCGCAGAACGTATTGCAGGATGTCCGCAGCGCTTATTGGCGCGCGCTCGGCGCCCAACGCCTGCTGCCGCAGGTCGATGGGTTGCTGGCGCGCACCAATGACGCACTGCGCCAGGCGCGCGAGGCGCAAGACCGCGGCCTGCTGCCTCGCCAGGAAATCCTGGCCTATCAGCGTGCCTTGCTCGACTCCGTCTCGCTGCTCACGCAGCGCCGGCAAGACCTGGAGTTTGCGCAAGCCGAGCTGCGCGCCCTGATGTCGCTGCCGCCCAATCAGCCCATGCAACTGGTCGACACGCCCGATCCGCTGCTGCCCAAGCTGAGCGCTGATCTGTCTCAACTCGAGCAGGTCGCACTGGTGCGCCGGCCCGAGATCCAGGAAGAGTGGTATCGCCAGCGGGTCAACCAGCGCGATATCGAGATCGCCAAGGCACAGCTGTGGCCGAGCGTGGGCGTGGACCTGTCCACGCGCTACGACTCCAACCAGTACCTCTACAACAACCACTGGCAGGCGGCGGGCATCGAGGTGTCGATCAACCTGCTGCGCCTGCTGCAGCTGCCTGCCCTGAACGCCTCGCAGCAATCGCAGAGCGACACCGACGAGATGCGGCGCGTGGCGCTGTCGATGGCGGTGCTCACCCAGGTGCGCATCGGCGCGCTTCGCTATGGGCTGGCCATGCATGAGCTGCAGTTCGCCGACGAAAGCCTGGTGGTGGATACCAAGCTGCTCGACTATGCACGCTCGGCCCGCAAGACCTCGCTGGGTTCGGAGCTAGAGCTGATCCGCGCCGAAGGCCGCTTCCTGCTGTCGCGCTACCAGCGCGAAGCTGCGCAGGCGACGGCGCAGGCCGCCTGGGGCCGCCTGTACAACTCGGTGGGCCTGGACGTGTTTCCCACCACCATCCAGAGCTACGACATCAAGTCGCTGGCCAAGGAAATCGAGTCGATCACGGTTTCGATGGAGAACCAGCGCCTGCGCGGTGCGGTGTCGGGCGAGAACAGCCCCCGCCTCGTCCAGTGATGCACCGCGCCGCCGCAGCCCCGCCGACCGAATTGGAAGTGAATGAGTTGAATCAACCGCCAGCGACGTTCTCCAGAATCCGATGGGCCCTGGCCCTGTGTCTTGGCCTCGTGGCCGCTTGGCCCGCCGTGGCGCAGCAGGGGGCACCGGCGCAGCAACCCGTGCCCGCGGCCATCGATCCATCGGCGATCCGCGTGCTCCTCGTGGCCGAGCTGGAAACCACCCTGTCCGCGCAGATGAACGGCACCCTGGGTGACCTGAAGGCATCGCTGGGCAAGCAGGTCCCCAAGGGCGCCTTGCTGGTGCAGCTGCAGTGCAACGAGGCGCAGGCTCGGGCCAACGTGGCAGAGGCCGAACTTGTGCAGGCCCGCCAGAACCTGGATGCCAAGCGTGCCATGCGCGACCTCAACGCGGTGGGCGACATCGAGGTGTCGCTGGCCAATACCGAGCTGCAAAAGGCCATCGGCTCGCGCGCGCTGGCCGTCACGCAGGCGGGCTACTGCTTTGTGCGTGTACCCTTTGCGGCGCGCATTGCGAAGGTGTACGTCAAGCCCTTCCAGACGGTGAGTTCCGGCGCGCCGCTTTTCGATGTGGTGAGCGACAGCGCGCTGAAGGTTCGGTTGAACGTGCCTTCGGCCATGCTCAAGCAGCTCAAGCCGGGGCAGCCGTTCAAGGTGAGCATTCTCGAAACCGGCAAGACCTATCCGGCCAAGGTCACGGCCATCAATGCACGGGTCGATGCCGTAGCCCAGACCGTCGAGCTCGAGGCTCGGCTTGACGAAGCCTATCCCGAGCTGATCGCCGGCATGAGCGGCGTGGCCCGCTTCCCGAGCGTACAGTGAACGACCGCGCCCAGATACCTTCGCAACTGCTGCTCACGCTGGGCGCGTTGCGCGACAAGGCCATGGCGGCCGACTCGCTCAACGCCCTGGCGTTCAGCATCGCGAACGACGCTTATCCGCTGCTTCGATTCCGCCAGGCGCTGGTGTTCGCCCAACATGCGCCAAGCCAGTACGAGCTGCTGTGCGTCTCGGGCCTGGCCAAGCCGCAGGAAGATTCGCCCTACCTGGTTTGGCTGCGCCGCACGGTGCCCTGGTTGGCCGGGCACGTGACAACGGCGGCGCCCACCTGGCTGGCGCGCGGCGAACTGGACGCACCGCCCGAAGTGTCGGACGGCTGGGCCGAGTGGTGGCCCGAAGGCGCGTGGTGCGTGCCCATTCACGGCAAGAGCGGCCAACGCCTGGGCCTGATCGTGTTCCTGCTCGACGAGCCGGTGCAGGACGGGCTCGTGCCCATTCTCCAGGGCCTGTTCCAGACCTGGTCGTATTGCTGGTCGTCGCTCAGTGGGCAAGGGCGCCTCAAGGGCTGGCGCCCCAGCCGCAAGCAACTGCTGGTGGCGCTGGCCGTCCTGGCCGCGTTGCTGCTGCTGCCGGTTCGGCAGACGGCGCTGGCGCCGGCCGAGATCGTCTCGCGCAATGCGCAGATCATCAGCTCTCCCATCGACGGCGTGATCGCCCAGATGCACGTGCGGCCCAATCAGGCCGTGACGGAAGGCGCGCCACTGTTCAACCTGGACGAGACCACCTTGCGCACCCGTGCCGACGTGCTGCGCAAGGAAGTTGCCGTGGCCGACGCCGAGTTGGTGGCAGCCAGCCAGCGCGCCTTCGACAACCCGCAGAGCAAGGGCGAGCTGACGGTGCTCACAGGCAAGGCGCAGCAGCGGCGATCCGAGCTGTCGGGCGTGCTCGCGCAGCTCGAGCGCACGCAGGTGGTGGCGCCGCGCTCGGGCGTGGCGGTGTACAGCGACCCGAACGACTGGCTAGGCAAGCCCGTGGTGACGGGCGAGCGCATCCTGCTCGTGGCCGACCCGTCGCAGCCCGCCATGCGGGTGCAGTTGCCGGTGGCCGATGCCATTGCGCTGGAGGTGGGCGCGCCGGTCACGCTCTATCTCACGGCCTATCCGCTGCAACCATTGCACGGCAAGATTCTCGAGACCAGCTACCAGGCGCGCCTGAACGAGGAAAGCGTCGTGGCCTATCGGCTTCTGGTCAGCATCGAGGACGGCGACGAGGCCGCGCGCCGCCTGGGCCTGCACGGCACCGCCAAGCTGTATGGCGAGCGCGTTGTGCTGGGCTACTACCTGCTGCGCCGGCCCATTGCTGCCGCTCGGGCCTGGCTGGGCTGGTAGAGGGGGCAGGGCGCCATGCTCAACGCCGCCGCCATGGCCGCCGACTTGCCTCTGGCGCCCCTGCGCGAGGACCTGCGCCTGGGCGAAGCAGCCGCCGGCCCGGACGGCGCGCCCAGCTGGGTCATTCAAGACACGGTGGTCAACCGCTTCTACCGCATCGGCTGGTTCGAATTCGAATGCCTCCTGCGCTGGGGCCAGACTCCGCGGCGCATCAGCGAGCAAATTGCCAGCCAGACCGCGCTCAAGCCTGATGTCGAGCAGGTGCTGGCTTTCCAGCAGTTCCTGGAGCACAACCAGTTGCTTCGGCCTGGCTGGCAGGCGGTGGACCGGCTGCGTGCGCGCAGCGAGGGCAATCCATTCCTGAGCTGGAAGGGGTGGCTGCATCACTACCTGTTCTTCCGCATTCCGCTGGTGCGGCCGCAGCGCCTGCTCGAGCGGCTGGCCGGGCTGCTGGACTGGTTGTTCCATCCGCTGATGGCATGGCTGGTCCTGGCCCTGGGCCTGCTCGGGCTTGTTCTTGTCGCGCACCAGTGGGACGCATTCAAGAACGCGGTGCTCGATTCCTTCTCGGCCGAAGGCGCGCTTGGTTTTGCGCTGGCGCTTGCCGTGGGCAAGACGCTGCATGAAATGGGACATGCGCTGGTGGCCACCCGACTGGGACTCAAGGTGGCCCACATGGGCGTGGCCTTCGTGGTGCTGTGGCCCATGCTCTACACCGACACAGGTGAAGCCTGGAAGCTGCGCAGCGCGCGCGCCCGCCTGGCCATTGCGAGCGCGGGCATTCTCACCGAGCTTTCCATTGCGGCGCTGGCCACGCTGGGCTGGGCGCTGAGCGAGCCGGGTGCGCTGCGCGACGCCTTCTTCTACCTGGCCACCACCAACTGGATCCTGTCGCTGACGCTCAATGCCAGCCCGTTCATGCGCTTCGACGGCTACTTCATCCTGTCGGACCTGCTGGACTTTCCCAACCTGCACGAGCGCGCGGGCGCCCAGGCGCGCACGGCGCTGCGCCGAGGCATCCTGGGCCTGGACGAGCCCTGGCCCGAGGCTTTTCCAACGCGGCAGCGGCGCGCGCTGGTGGCCTTTGCCATCGGCACCTGGATCTACCGGCTCGTGCTGTTCGCGGGCATCGCGGTGGCGGTGTACCTGCTGTTCTTCAAGGTGCTGGGCATCTTTCTTTTCCTGGTGGAAATCACCTGGTTCATCATGCTGCCCGTCTGGCGTGAACTTCGCCAGTGGTGGGCCAGGCGCACGGCCGTTCCCATGTCACGTCGATTCCTTCTCGCAGGCCTTGTCTTCCTGTTCGTGCTGCTGCTGGCCTTGCCGTGGCAGACCCAGATCCATGCCTGGGGCATGGCCCGTGCCGAGCGCCAGCTGAGGGTGTATGCGCCATACCCCGCACTCATCCGCGAGATCCGGCCGGTCGGCACGGTGCACAAGGGCGATCTCCTGGTGTCGCTGGGGCAGCCCGACATCGTCGAGCGCCTGCAGCGCAGCGACGCTGGTGCGCGCAGCTACGACGCCCGCCTGCTGGGGCTGCTGGCCGACCCGGCCGGGTTGGACGAGGAGGCTGCCACGCGCCAACGCCTGGACGTGCAGTTGCAGGAAGTGCGCGCGGCGCGCTCCGAAATCGAGCGGCTGAGTCTGCAGGCGCCATTCGATGGCCTGTGGCGGGACGTCGATCCGAACTGGCAGGCGGGCCAGTGGACGGGTGTGCGCAGTGCGCTGGGCGTGCTCTACGACCCGTCGAGCTGGCAGGTGGACGGCTATGTCAAGCCCGACGAAGTGCACCGCATCCAGGTCGGGGCCGAGGTGCGCTTCTATCCCGAAGGCCAGGTCACGCCCATCGAGGGCAAGGTGCTGGCCATTGGCAGCACGCGCGTGGCGCAACTCGAACATGCCATGCTTTCTTCCCGCCACGGCGGCCCCCTGGCCACGACCAAGCAGGAAGAAGCGCTGGTGCCCACGCCCTCGCTGTTCCATGTGCTGGTGCAGCTGGACGGGCCGCCGCCCGCGCGGCAGGAAACGCGCGGCCAGTTGCAGATCGACGGTGCGCGCAGCAGCCTGCTGGTCAAGGGCGTGACCAACGCGCTGGCGGTATTGCGGCGAGAAAGCGGCTTCTAGCGCCGCTTCTAGGGCCGAGGCAAGTTCGCGCTCAGGGCGGCGACACCACCACGTACTGCACGGTCGTGCCCACGTACTGCGGCTGGTAGTACGCGCCGCCGCACTGCTGGTAGACCACCGCACCCATCTGCACCGGCACGCACGCCGGGGGCAGGGTGCGCGTAACCGACCCGATGACCGCGGCCGTGGTGGCGACCGCAGCGGTGGTCACGGCGGCGGTCGCGACCGGGTGCCAGTTGCGGTCCGCATCCACGTCGACATTCACGTTCCGGTTGACGTTGACGTTGGTCGTGCGGTTGATGTCGCTCGCGTGGTTCACGCTGGCACTGCGGTTGACCGATGTGCGTGTGCTTCCTGCCGCTGCCATGGCTGCATCGGTGGCCAGCAGGACAAGCACTGCACCGACCACGAGCACACGTGCGGAACTGTGCGTCTTTTCTTGAGCATTGCCGTTCATGTCGATTTCCTCCCGCTCGTCACCTGGCGGCTGCCGTGGACTGCGGCTTGATCACAGGCAGCTGGGTGATGCGGATCGCGCCTTTGCCGGGTACGTAGGTGAACTCGTTGGCTCGTGGCTTGATGGACGTGAACCAGCTCAGTTGCGCGGTGTACTGCGGCTGCTGCGCGACGTCGGTGGTGGTGATGATCAGCTTGCGGGGCAGCGGCTGGGCACCGCGCTGCACCCAGACCTGCCAGTCGACGCCGTTCTGGCGCAGGGCAAAGTGGTCGCAGTCGGCCCCGTCGATGATGGCTGGGCCAACGAGCACGGCGGAGCTCACACTGCTGATGCTGTCGTCGCTGGTGCCCCAGGTGAACAGGTCGGCCAGCGGCAGGTCGATGTCGTAGTCGCCCGAGAGCCTGGCCAGCAGGCTGGCGACCGAACCCGTGGCCGGCACGCTGGCGTAGTAGTTCATGCGGGGTGCCACCTGCGTGATCGTCTTGCCGTCGTAGTAGAAGTCGCGCCAGGTGCGGTCGTTGCGCAGCATGGCGCGCAGCTTGTCGGGCGCCACGTACCGGTAGCCGACCGTGCCGCCGAACTGGACCTTCTGGCCCGTGTCCAGCACCTCGTCGATGGTGGTCTGCGAGGTCACCTGGAAGGACTTGAGCGAACGCAGGTAGGCGCTCATCTGCTGCAGTCGCTCGAATACCGCCGGGTTGCGCTCCGGGGCGGCCTGGGACGCCCTTGCCGGGCCGCCCGATGCGGCCGCCGCTGTGGCGGCAGGTGCGCCATTGCCGGCCCCCATAGTCGAACAACCGGCCAGCAACAGCGCGCCGACGACGGCCGCACAAGTCAGGCAGGGGCGGCCGCGCCAGCAGGGCGCCGCGGCTTTCGGCTTACTCAATGGGACCTCCTCGTTGGCTCTTCTATACGGGGCGAGGCAGTCTGGCAGGTGCCCCCTGTCGATGTCAAATCGATCGGCGCCAGAACACGAACAGGCGCGCCTTGCAGCCCGGCTTTGGCTCGCAGGACAAATCCGAACACCCTGTGCCCGGGTATTGCCTAGACTTTGAAAAATCATTGCCATTGAACAAACCGGGGACGACGCACCATGAATTGGGAAACCCACGACATCAGCAACCAGTACGACGAGCTGACCGACTACAACCTCTTTGCCACCGATGCTGCGCTGCGCGAAGCCGTCGCACGCGCCGGCGCCGGCTGGGCCGGCGACTCGCTGGCCAGCTACGGCGGCAAGCTGGGCGCCGCCCAGACCTGGCAATGGGCGGCCCAGGCCAACAAGCATGAACCGGAGTTCGACGCCTTCGACGCGCGCGGCCGTCGCGTGGACCGTGTCGAGTTCCACCCCAGCTGGCACGAACTGATGCGCATGCATCGCCAGGCCGGCTCGGTGTCCCTGGCTTTCCAGAACCCGAACCAGGCCGGCCGCTGGACGGCCTGGGCGGCGCATTTCTACATGGAAGGCCAGGTGGAAGCCGGCTCCATGTGCCCCCTGTCCATGACGCAGGCCTCCATTCCGGTGCTCAGCAAGGAGCCGGGCCTGTGGGCCAGGTACGGCGACAAGCTGATGAGCAACAGCTACGACCCGCGCGACGTGCCGATCGAGCAGAAGAGCTCCATCTGGATCGGCATGGGCATGACCGAGAAGCAGGGCGGCTCCGACGTGCGTGCCAATACCACCACCGCCACACCCATCGGCGCCGGCGGGCGCGGCGGCGAATACCTCATTCGTGGCCACAAGTGGTTCTTCTCGGCGCCCATGTGCGACGCCCACCTGGTGGTCGCGCGCACGGCCGATGGCGGCCCGTCGTGTTTCTTCGTGCCGCGCTGGAAGCCGGACGGCACCAAGAACCCCGTGCGCATCCAGCGCCTGAAGGAGAAGGTGGGCAACCGCAGCAACTCCAGCAGCGAGGTCGAGTTCCAGGACGCCTGGGGCATCCTGATGGGCGAGGAGGGCCGCGGCATTCCCACCATCATCGAGATGGCAACCTACACCCGGCTGCACTGCGTGCTGGGCAGCAGCGCCATGCTGCGCCAGGCCGTGGTGCAGGCCATTGCCTATGCTCGCCAGCGCAAGGCCTTCGGCAACGTGCTGGCGCAGCAGCCCCTCATGCAGGGCGTGCTGGCCGACCTGGCCCTGGAAAGCGAAGCCGCGCTGGTGCTGGCCATGCGCCTGACGCAGGCCTACGAGCAGGGCGACAACCCGGCCCAGCATGTGTGGAAGCGCGTCATGACGCCCGCGGCCAAGTTCTGGGTGTGCAAGCGTGCCGTCGAGGCTGCCGGCGAAGCCATGGAGGTGTTCGGCGGCAATGGCTATGTCGAGAACGGCCCGATGGCACGTCTGTTCCGCGAGGCGCCGGTCAACTCGATCTGGGAAGGCTCGGGCAACGTGATGTGCCTGGACGTGATGCGCGCCATCGGCCGCGATCCGCAGGCGGCTTTTGCATTGCTGGACGAACTGGCCGAAGGCGCGAAGGACGACGCGCCCGTGCTGGCCGAGGTGGCGGCCCTGCGCGAGATGCTGGGCACCGACCCGGCGCAGCTCGAAGGCCTGGGCCGCCGCTTTGCCCAGCGCCTGGTGCTCAGCGCCCAGGCGGTGCTGCTGCGCCAGCAGGCGCCCGCGGCGGTGGCCGACGCCTTCATTGCCACGCGATTCGACTCGCAGTGGGGCCGGGTCGTCGGCGCAGTCGACACGCGCAAGATGGACGTGCAGGCCTTGCTGCAACGCGCGCTGCCGGCCTGAGCCGACGCTTGATCCGCCGCGCTGCCCGGCGCGGCGGCGCCATCACCAGGTCGGTTCGCGCTCCGGCGTCGCGGTGATGTGGTGAATGGACAGGTCGGCGCCGGTGTATTCCTCTTCGTGCGACAGGCGCAGCCCCAGCGTGGCCTTGAGCGCCCCATAGACCACGGTGCCGGCCACCAGTGCCCACACCACGCCCATCACGACGCCGAGGAGCTGCGCGCCCAAGCTCACCCCGCCAAGGCCGCCCAGCGCGTGCTGGCCGAAGATGCCGGCGGCAATGCCGCCCCAGGCACCGCACAGCCCGTGCAGGGGCCACACGCCCAGCACGTCGTCCACGCGCCACTTGTTCTGCGTCAGGGTGAACATCCACACGAAGATGCCGCCGGCCACCGCGCCGGTGACCAGCGCGCCCAGCGGGTGCATGAGGTCGGAGCCGGCGCACACGGCCACCAGGCCGGCCAGGGGCCCGTTGTGGACGAAGCCCGGGTCGTTGCGGCCCAGGACCAGCGCAGACAGCGTGCCGCCGACCATGGCCATCAGCGAGTTCACCGCCACGAGGCCGGAGATCTTGTCGATGGTTTGCGCGCTCATCACGTTGAAGCCGAACCACCCCACGCAAAGCACCCAGGCACCCAGCGCGAGAAACGGAATGCTCGACGGCGGATGGGCGCTGAGCGAGCCGTCGCCGCGATAGCGGTTGCGGCGAGCCCCCAGCAGCAGCACGGCGGGCAGGGCGAGCCAGCCGCCCATGGCATGCACCACCACGGAGCCGGCAAAGTCATGGAATTCATTGCCGGTGAACTGGGCGATCCAACCCTGAATTCCGAAGTGCTTGTTCCAGGCAATACCTTCGAAAAGTGGATATACAAAGCCGACGATCACCGCCGTGGCAATGAGCTGTGGCCAGAATTTGGCGCGTTCGGCAATGCCGCCCGAAATGATCGCCGGAATGGCCGCCGCAAAGGTCAGCAGGAAAAAGAACTTCACCAGTTCATATCCGTTTTGCCGGGCCAATTGCTCCGCGCCCACGAAGAAGTGCGTGCCATAGGCCACGCCGTAGCCCACCAGAAAGTACACGACGGTGGAAACGGAAAAATCCACCAGGATCTTGACCAGCGCGTTGACCTGGTTCTTCTTTCGCACCGTGCCCAGCTCCAGAAATGCGAAGCCGGCGTGCATGGCCAGAACCATGATGGCACCCAGAAGAATGAAAAGTGCGTTTGTGCCCTGAGTTAGTGCGTCCATGAAGTTTGGTGCCTCAATTGCTCTTGAATGGTGCGGAATCGCTTGTCTGTCGACCTCTCGCAGCATGGGAAAGCAATATTGGTGCCTAAAGCCCGTGCGTGGTGCGCCAGGCTGCCTCATGGTGCGCACCGCAACGATGCGCCTGGGGCTGGCCGCTCAGCCCGCCTTGCGAAAACTCAGGTTCACGCGTCGGCGGCCCAGCATGGGATGCTCGCCATCGGGCAAGGCGGCGACGCCGTGGTAGCGAAGGCGCGACGGCCCGCCCCAGATCAGCACGTCGCCGTGCACGAGCGGCACCTTCAGCGGCTTGTCCGCGCGCGCCAGGCCGCCGAGCTGGAAACTGGCGCCCAGGCCCAGCGACAACGAAACCAGGGGGTGCCCAGCCACGTTCTCTTCATCCTTGTCCTGGTGGAGGCTGAGCCTGGCACCCGGGGTGTAGACGCTGATGAGGCAAGCGTCCGGCTCGAAGCCCTCGAACCCGGCCCGCGCGGCTGCGCTGCGCGCCAGCCTGGCCAGGCAATCGGGCATGGCAGGCCAGGCCAGGCCGGTATCGGGATCGGTGGACTGGTAGCGGTAGCCGCCGCGGTCGCTCACCCAGCCCAGGCGCCCGCAGTTGCTCATTGCCACCGACATCGACTGGCCGCCGGGCGTGACCATGTGGCGGGGTGGCGCCAGCGCCAGCACGGACTCGAGCGCTGATACGAGCAATGCCTGCTCGGCCAGGCCGGCGCCGGGCAGCAGCACCGCGCCGGCTGCCAGCTCGATGCGATCAGGAAGAGGGAACAGCGAATCCATGGCCCAGGGCTGCAATACGGAGGGTCGCGCTTCGTGGCGACCCGGCAGTCAGCTGCGGCCGGACACCAGATGCTTGAGCCGGGCCACCACGCTGCCTGACTCATTGTTGCGCGAACCGATGGGTTGGGCAGTGTAGTTCGCGCGCTCTTTCTCGAGCACGGACATCAGGGCGGCATGGGTGCGCTCGCTGTAGATCCACACGCCCGAGACGACGAAGTGCCCTGGCTTGGCGTCGGACTTGGGCTCGATGCGCACGTCAACGGCGCCGATGCGCGTCATGGTTTCGGAGCGGGTCGCGGCCAGTGCGGCACCGTTGGCCAACCAGTCGATCTGGCGCGAGAGCACGAAGCTGATCGCCTGGATCTGCTGGAAGTTCTCGATGATGAAGGCGCAGATCTCCAGGAAGATCAACCGGCCCACGTGGCGGGGCTCGTCGCGCACCGAGCCGGTGGGCTCGAAGGCTTCGATGTGAAGCTCGGTGCCGCTGCGCAGCAGGGGAACGGGGTCAAGCTTGGCCAGCAGGTCTTCTCCCGTGTACACCCAGATCGGCCGGCCCAGGGTGTAGGGCTCGGCGTCGGGTCCAGTAATTCTGAGAAGGCCGGAGGTCATGGGGTTGACTCGAAGCGGCGACGCTTGAGCCGAGTTTTGGTTTATTCGTTGTGATTAATGCTTATTGCCTATTCATTTCCTCAATGTCAGGCAACATTGCAAATATAAATTGGGTGACTCCTTGTGCGGCGATGTTGTCCCAGACGAACTGCACGCCGCAATGGAACAATTCACGAACTGTGGATTGCAAATGTGGCGCTTCGTTCCCCAAGGCGCGTGACAGAAAAATGCCGGAACTGTTTGCGACGCAGTCCGGCATTTGGCGAGTCAATCAAATATGCGGACTTTTTGCTTATTCCCACCAAGCCTCGATCTGAAGACCCGCCAGCGTGGCACTGGAGCGGCCATTGAACGTGCCGGCCGCTTGCACCGCGTCATTCCCGCCGACGTGTGACACGTACAGCCGCAGTTCGGGCCGCGTCCAGAACTTGGTGTTGGGTGCCAACGCAACGCCCAGCGTTTCCTTGTGCAGGCGCTGCATGTCCGAGCCATCGGTCTTGAGCGTGGCGTAGTTCATGTCGGCGTACAGCTTGACGTGCTGGGCCACCCCGTACGACACCCGCCCGCCCACGGCGAAGTTCTTCGTCGTCAGGTCGGTGTCGCTGGGCTTGAGCGTCTGGTAGCCGATCATGGCCTGGCCGCCGAAGCGCCCGCTCTGCCAGTTCAGCGCGTCCACCACCCGGAACTGCTTGGCGCCGGCGTTGTAGGTGGTGGTGGTCACCGTCTGCGGGTTGGGGTTGACGGCCAGGTTCTGCGTCGGGCAACTGCCGTCTGCGTTGGGCGTGGTGGTGCAGATGAAGGCACTGCCTGCCGCCACGCTGGTCTGCTGGCCGTTGAGCGCGTAGAACTTGCCGCTCAGGTTGGCGTGCCCGTCGGAGCCCTGCAGGAACAGGGAGTTGGTCGCCGCCTCGCCAAGCTTCTGGTTGTACAGCGCGCCCAGCGCCGTGCCGGTGGACTTGTCGGCAAAGTCGCCGTGCACGAAGCCGGCCGTGAAGGTCAGCTTGCCGCCCTGGCCCACGGGGATGTCGCGCCACTGGAAGTTCAGGCGATTGGCGTTGCTGGTGGAGGTACTGTCGTCGGTGGTGCCTTCGGTGTAGGCCGCGATGTTCAGCGCGCCCAGCGAGCCGATCTTGATGCCGTCGACGCCGGCACCGAAGTTGTCGCCGTCCTCCATCAGCCAGTCGTCGATGATGTGCACGTCCTGCACGCGGTGGTAGCGCTGGCCGCCCCAGAAGCTGGCTTCGGGGGCAAAGCCCAGCCCCTTGATGTCCGCGTAGATCTGCTTGGTGCCGTGCACGTTGACCGATTGCGCGTTGTAGAGGTAGGGCATCCAGTACACGCCGACCTTGGTGCCGGAGATGTCCCATTTCTTGCCGATCCCGAATTCGAGATAGGTGTCGCCTTCGTTGCCCAGGCGGTTGTAGCCCAGCTCGCCCAGGCCGTAGTGCCCCTTGGGCAGGTTGTCGTTGGCGTAGTAGGCGCCGCTGCGCATGTAGCCCACGAACTCCAGACCGAGTTGCTCGCCGGCCTTCTTGGCCAGGTCCGAGCCGACGGCGTCGGTGTTGGCCTCGTTGAACTCGTCCTCGGGGGATGCCGGCGTGGGTGCCGACTTGGCCGGTGCCGCGGCCGGTGGGGAGTCGGCCGCCCGGGCGAGCGGGCCGCCCGCCAAGGTGACTGCCACGGCTGCAAACGGCAGCCACGAAACAGCAAAACGAAATCTCATCTTCTTCAAGCCTCCCTGCTTTTGTTTTGTCTTTTCTGATGTGTCGCCAGCGCCCACCTGGCCCAAGTTCAGGCGTCGTATCCGCGGTGCTGTTGGGTGCCTCCCTTCGGTGCGTGTGTCAGGCCCCGTTGACCCATCGCAGTCGGTGTTGGCCGCGCAGGTAGTTCGAGGGAATGAAATGGCGCAGGTCGGCAATCACCTGGTCGGCCTGTGCCAGCACCCGCGCGTCGCCGACGCCCACGGCGAACATGCCGGCCGCCCGGATGGCCTGCACGCCGGCCACGGCGTCCTCGATGCCCACGCAGTCCTGCGGCGCAGCGCCCAGTGCCTTGGCCGCCGCAAGGAACACTTCAGGATGCGGCTTGGAGTTGCGGATGTGGTTGGAATCGACCACGTGATCGAAGGCCTGCGAGATGCCAAGGCGCTCCAGCACGAGCGCGGCGTTCTTGCTGGCCGAGGCCAGCGCCACGCCGCAGCCCGCGGCCCGCGCCGCGCCGAGCGCATCGAGTGCACCGGGCAGCAGGTCGGCCGGCGTCATCTTTTCCACCAGGGCCAGGTAGTGGGCGTTCTTGCGCTCGGCCATCGCGTGCTTGTCGACTTCGCTGAACTGCTTCGTGCCCAGGGCGAGGATGCGTTCGAGCGAGTCCATGCGCGACAGGCCCTTGAGCTGCTCGTTGTCTGCCTCGTCGAAGACAATGCCCAGATCCAACGCGAGGGCGCGCCATGCGACGTAGTGCAGCTCGGCGGTGTCGGTGATGACGCCGTCCAGGTCGAAGATGAAGGCGCTTGGCGCGGGATGTTGCTGGATCATGCAGTGGCTCGCTCGTCGACCAGAGGGGTTGGCACCGGGAAGGACGCGCGGGGCGCCGTGCGCGTGAGCAGGACCGCCGTGCCGCGGTGCACCAGCGAGAGTTCCGCTCCGTGGATGAGCTGGTAGTGCGTGCCCAGGTGGTCGACGCATACCCGCAGTTGCGCGCCGCCGGTCTTGAGCTTGAAGGCGTATCGCTTCCAGCCGTTGGGCAGTTGCGGGGCAAACGCCGGAATGCCCCGCTGCATGCGCAGGCCCCCGAAGCCGGCCACCACCCCGTGCCAGGCACCCGCCATGGCTGCGGTGTGCACGCCGTTGACCGTATTGCCGTGGTGATCGTCCAGATCGGTGCGCACGCCTTCGACAAAGTAGTCGTAGGCCTTGGATGCGTAGCCGACCTCGCTGGCCACGATGCCGAAGATGCAGCACGAGAGCGACGAGTCGTGGGTCGTCAGCGGCTCGTAGTAGTCGAAGTCGCGCTGCTTGTCGGCCAGCGTGAACTGCTCGCCCAGAAGCAGCAGGGCCAGCAGCACATCTGTCTGCTTGCACACCTGGTGCCTGTAGATCACCAGCGGGTGATAGTGCAGCAGCAGCGGGCGTTTCGTGTTCGGGGCCGAGAGGTCCCAGCGCGGCTTGGACAGGAAGCTGTCGTCCTGGGGGTGGATGCCCAGCTCGGCGTCATAGGGCAGGTACATCAGGTCGGCCGCTGCCCGCCAGCGGGCCGGCTCGTCCACGTCCAGGTCGATGCGCAGCTGCACGCGCCTGGCCGCGGCCGGGTCCGCGTTGGCCAGCCAGTGCGCCACCTCGTGGGCAAAGCGCAAGTGCATCTGCGCCATGGCATTGGTGTAGAAGTTGTTGTCGACCAGCGCGGTGTATTCGTCCGGGCCGGTCACGGTGTGGAGCTGGAAGTTCTCGACGCCGTCCCGCCCGGACATGGCACCGTGCGAGAGCCAGATGCGCGCCGTCTCGAAGACCAGCTCGGCGCCCTGGCTGGCCATGAAGGCATCGTCGCCCGTGGCTTCCCAGTAGCGCTTCACCGCATGGGCAATGTCCGCATTGATGTGGATCTGCGCGGTGCCGGCGGGGAAATACGCGGAGCATTCGCCACCGGCAATGGTTCGCCACGGGAACAGGGCGCCGCGCGGGTGGTTCAGTTCGCGGGCCCTGGCCCGGGCCGCGTCCAGCGTGTGGAAACGAAACTCGAGCAGCTTGCGAGCCAGCTCGGGCCGCGTGTGCAGCAACACCGGAAAGATGTAGATCTCAGTGTCCCAGAAGTAGTGGCCGTCGTAGCCGCTGCCGGTCACGCCCTTGGCGGCAATGTTCGTGCGGCCGTTGCGCCCGGCGGACTGCAGCAGGTGCAGCAGGTTGAAGTGCATGCCTTGTTGCAGCAGCTCGTCGCCTTCGATCTCGACATCGGCGTCTTGCCACCAGCGGTCCAGCGCTTCGCATTGCTCGGCAAGGAGCTTGTCGAAGCCTGAGCTGCGCGCCTGCCGGAGCAAGTCCGCGGCATTGCGTGCAAGCTGGGATGCAGGCGTTTCCATCGAGCTGACCAGCGCGCAGTACTTGGTCAACACGGCGCGCTCGTTGGCCGCGAGCTGGACGCGAAAGCGCGTGCCGGGGCAGTCCGGCTCGCCGATCGGCTCCGAGGTGGCCGTGCCGCCGCACACCTGCTGCGCCACGGCGCTGGCAAGCAGCAGGCCGCTGTGGCGGGTGCGGTGGGCCAGCACGATCGAGTCGCCGTCGCGGCTGGCGTCGATGCGCAACAGGGCATTGCCCGCGGCGGCCGAGCCCAGGCGAGGGTCGTCGGTGGCGGTGACGCTCTTGCCCCTGGCATCCAGGGAGGAATCGATGGTGACGCACGCGGCTTCGTCGAGCGCCTCCAGCGAGAATTCGATGGCGTACAACTGCGGCCGCTCCATGCACACGATGCGGCGGCTTTGCACCGACACCCGCTTGCCCATGGGCGAGGTCCACACGAAGCTGCGGCACAGGGACGCCTCGCGCATGTCGTACACGCGGCGGTAGTTCTCGATGCTGCCGGTGCGCGGGTCGAACGCTTCGCCGTCGACCGCCCAGCGGATCAGCTTGCCGTTGGGCACGTCCACCAGGAACTGGTTCTGGCTTGCCAGCCCGAACGCGCCTTCGGGGTGGTGGATGGCCTCGGTGTCGTGAAAGCCGTTCACGAAGACGCTGTCCTGCATGGTGCCCGCCCACAGGTTTCCTTCTTCGTGCGAGCCGCGTACGCCGATGCGGCCGTTGCCCAGGGCGAACAGCGTCTCGTGCAGGCCTGCTCGGGTGCTGTCGTGAGTGCGCTCCACGAGCCGCCAGGATTCGTGGCCAAGAGTCTGCGAAGAAAAAATAGGCATGAGCTGACCCATGACGGGGGCAGGCCCCGCCCAAACGGTTGTGGAGGAAGACGGTGAAAGGGCCCGCGAGGCGGGCCTGGTCAGGCTGGCGCCGGCGTCATGTGGCCATGGCGGTGCGGGTGATCGTTACGCCGGCCACCATGGGCTGGGTCATGAGGTTCTCCCCGACGGTGCGCGGCATGGCCACGTCGGATTCGTCGAACAGATGCAGGCTCCTGGCGGGGAAGTGCAGGTGAATCGGGTTGCCCACCGCCGTGGAGGCCTCGCCGCTTTCGCGAACCGTGACCAGCTCGCCGCCCGACAGGCGCACGTAGAGATAGCTGGCCTCGCCCAGTTGCTCGATGAACGCCACCAGGCCGTGCACCACGTTGTCGCCCGGGCTGGCGACGATCTGCACATGCTCGGGCCGGATGCCCAGCGTGACGGGGCTTTGCGCCGGCAACCGGCGCGCATCGACCTCGGCGCGGATGTCCAGGTCGCCCACCTTGGCCAGGGCCGTCTTGCCGTCGGCTGCGGCCAGGTTGGCGGCCACGAAGTTCATCTTCGGGCTGCCGATGAAGCCCGCCACGAACTTGTTCACCGGATGGTGATAGAGCTGCAGCGGCGCGCCGAACTGGGCCACGCTGCCGTCGCGCTGCACCGGATCGCCCGCATTGAGCAGCACGATCTTGTCGGCCAGCGTCATGGCCTCGACCTGGTCGTGCGTGACGTGATCATGCTGGCCGTGCCGATGTCCTTGTGCAGCTTGGCGATCTCCGGGCGGGTCTGCACGCGCAGCGAGGCATCCAGGTTGGACAGCGGCTCGTCGAACAGGAACACCTGCGGTTCGCGAACGATGGCACGGCCAATGGCCACGCGCTGGCGCTGGCCGCCCGACAGCTCCTTGGGCCGGCGCTGCAGCAGCGCGTCGAGCTGCAGGATCTTCGATGCCTTGCGCACGCGCTGGTCGATGCCCGCGCCGCCGGCCTTGGCCTGCTTCAGGCCGAACGCCATGTTGTCGTAGACCGTCATGTGCGGATACAGGGCGTAGCTCTGGAACACCATGGCCACGCCGCGGCGCGAAGGCGGTACTTCGTTGACGCGGCGTCCGTCGATGGACAGGTCGCCGCCGCTGATGTCCTCCAGGCCCGCCACCATGCGCAGCAGGGTGGACTTGCCGCAGCCCGATGGGCCGACGAAGACGACGAACTCGCCGGGGTCGATGTCGAGGTCCACGTTGCGGATCGTGTCGAGACTGGCCTTGTCGTAGCGCTTGCGAACGTCTCGGAACTGGATGGCTGTCATGTGGCGGTTCTTTTCTCTGTGTTTGTCGTGTGTCAACCCTTGACCGCGCCGGAAGTCAGCCCGCCGACGATCTTGCGCTGGAAGGCCAGCACCAGGGCAATGAGCGGCAGCGTGACCAGCACCGATGCGGCCATGATCTTTCCCCAGGGGATCTCGTACTTGTCGGCGCCGCTGATGAGCGAGATGGACACCGGCACGGTGCGCTGGTCGTTGTCCAGCACGAAGGTCAGCGCGAAAAGGAACTCGTTCCAGGCCGCGATGAAGGCCAGCAGCCCGGTGGTGACCAGCGCCGGCCACATGACCGGCAGGAACACCTTGACGATGATTCCCAGCGGGCTGCAGCCGTCCATGATGGCGGCCTCTTCCAGCTCCTTGGGCAGGTCGCGCACGAAGGTGGTCAGCACCCACACGGTAAAGGGCAGGGTGAAGATCATGTAGGGCAGGGCCAGGCCCCACCAATGGTTGTAGAAGCCAATGGCCTGCATCAGCTCGAACATGCCCGAGAGCACCGCCACCTGCGGGAACATCGACACGCCCAGCACGGTCAGCAGCAGCAGGCCCTTGCCCCTGAAGGCGATGCGACCCAGCGCATAGGCCGCCGTCACGCCCATGAGCAGCGATGCCACCACCACCATGGACGACACCGCCAGCGAGTTGAGGATGTGGCGACCGAAGGGCTGCTCGGGCACCGTGAACAGCGCCACGTAGTTCTTCAGGGTGGGCGCTTCGGGCCACAGCCGGGTGCTGAACAACTCGGTGCCGGACTTCAGCGACGTGACGATCGCGAAGTAGAAGGGAAACAGGCAGAACAGCGTGATGGCTGCCACCAGCAGGTACAGGCCGGTCTTGTGGAGCAGGCGCGACGTGGTCAGGTTCATGGCGCTTGTCCCTTCAGTTCTTGGCGCCAAGGTCCACGCGCGAGACCTTGAGGTAGATCAGCGTGCAGGCCGCGATGATGAGGAACAGCACCGTGGACGCAGCCGAGCCGTAGCCCACGTAGTTGTTGTCGATGATCTCGCGCCGCACGAAGCCCGACATGCTGATGGTGCTCAGGCTGTTGGAGGTCATCACGTAGATGATGTCGAACACGCGCAGCGCATCGAGCAGGCGGAAGATCACCGCCACCATGAGTGCCGGCCAGATCATCGGCAGCGTGACCTTGAAGAACACCCGCACCGGGTGGATGCCGTCGACGTGCGCGGCCTCGTAGCAATCCTTGGGCAGCATCTGCAGGGCCGCCAGCGTGAGCAGCGCCATGAAGGGCGTGGTCTTCCACACGTCCACCAGAACCACGGACCACAGCGCGAAGTCGGGGTCGGCCGTCCAGGCGATGTTGTTGTCGATGATGCCGGCGCCGCGCAGCAGCGCGTTGAGCACGCCGAACTGGTCGTGCATGATCCAGGCCCACATCTTGGCCGACACGATGGTCGGGATTGCCCAGGGCACCAGCACCGCCGCCCGCACCAGGGCGCGCCCCTTGAACTGCGCATTGAGCACCAGGGCGAACACCAGGCCCAGGAGGGTTTCGAGCGTGACCGAGACGACTGCGAACTTGAACGTGTTGCGGATTGCCACGCCCCAGTCGGTGCTCCAGAAGCCGTCGGCTGCGTCGAAGTTGAACACGCCGTAGGGGCCGAAGTAGTTCTGCAGCCCCACCATCTGGTAGGTGGATTCGCCGATGGTCTCCAGGCTCGCGTCGGTGAAGCTGAAGAAGATGGTGCGCCCCAGCGGCCAGCCGGCCACCAGCGCGAGCACCAGCAGGGTCGGCCCCAGGAAGAGCCAGGCGCTGCGGATGCGCGCGCGCGTCAGTTCAGATTGGGGGTTGCGCCCGGCAACCCGCCCGCCGGCACTGCCGGCGGCGGCATTCGTCGTGTGGGCCATGAAAGGACCTGGCCCCTAGCGCCATTGCGGACCGCGGCGGATGGATTCGATCTTGGTCTCGAGCTTGGCCAGCCCCTTGTCGGCCTCCACGCTGCCCGAGAGCACGTCATGCGCGGTGTTCCAGAACGCGGCAGACACCTCGTTGTACTTGGCGCCCGTCACGGTGGCGGGGCGCGGCACCGCATTCACGAAGGTGTCGTACAGGTCGCCGAAGAAGGGGTTGCTCTTGATCACGTCCGCGTCCTTGTAGAGCGAGACGATGGTGGGGTTGTACGAGCCGCGGATGGCGCGGTCCTTCTGCACCTCTCGGCTGGTGAGGTACATCACCAGGTCGGCGGCCTCTTTCTCGTGCCTGGAGTACTTGCTCACGGCCAGATTCCAGCCGCCCAGCGTGCCGGTGCTCTTGCCGTCCACGCCGTGGGGCAGCGCCACCACGCCCACCTTGCCCTTGACGGGGCTGTCGGCGCCCTGGCTGAGCGACCAGGCGTAGGGCCAGTTGCGCATGAAAACGGCGTTGCCCTTCTGGAACACGCCACGCGCATCTTCCTCGGCGTAGTTGAGCACGCCCTTGGGCGCAACAGTGCCGATCCAGCCGGCGGCCGTGGCCAGCGCCTTGGCCGCGTTGGGGTTGTTGACCGTGATCTTGCCGCTGGCATCGACGATGGCGCCGCCGCCGCTGCTTTCCACCCATTCGAGCGCATTGCAGGTCAGGCCTTCGTACGCCTTGGCCTGGAACACGTAGCCCTGCATGTCGGCCATGCCGGCCTTGCGCTCGCCCTCCATCACCTTCTTGGCGGTGGCTCCCAGCTGCTCCCAGGTGGTGGGCGGCTTCTCGCCGTACTTGGCCAGCAGGTCCTTGCGGTAGTAGAGCACCCCGGCGTCGGTGAACCAGGGCATGGCCACCAGCTTGCCGTCGACGGTGTTGTTGCGCACGATGGCCGGGAAGTGGTCTTTCTCCGCGCCCTTGGTGTAGGGCGTCAGGTCCACCAGGTGCGCCTTGATGATGCCGGGCCACACCACGTCGACGTTGAGCACGTCCAGGTCGGTCGACTTGGCGGCGAACATCTGGCGGAACAGGCCGAGGATGTAGAGGTGGACTGGGGAATGGTGAGGTGCTTGACGGTGTTTCCGGTCTTGGCACTCCACTCGTCGGCCGACTTCTTGCAGAACTCGAAGTCCTGGCCGACCGTTCCGCAAGCAATGGTGACTGTGACGCCCGCTGCCTGAACACCCAGCGCAGACCATCCGAGCAGCCCAGCGGCTGCCACCTTCAAGGCAAACTTCATGAATTCTCGCTTTCCCAAAGCTGTGACTCTGGTCTTGGGAGAACCCATGTCCTCCCTCCCTGTTGCCTGGAACTTCGGCCTCTGTGGACGGGTCGATGGGCTCAAGGCGGGTCGCAGTCTATTCAGCGCCGATAGGGCGCTGATGGGGGTTTGCTCTAGTTGTCGCGCCGACCTGGCGGCAAGCAGTCAATCAATTCGCCAGTTGGTTAAAACCCGGCGTGCGCCGCGGCGCCGCGCCGGGCTTGGATGCCGCAATGCGATCAACGATGAGAAATATTTGTGCGTTCGAGTGTCCCCGCCTCATGCGGAATGCGTGGCCCGCGCGATGTCCCTGCGCGGCTGTCGGCCATTGACGACGCTACTGCGAAGGATCAGCCGCGCGAGGTGCAGTCGCTGTCGCGAACGGTCACGTCCAGTTGACGATCGCCCACGGTGTAGAGGTGGCGAAAGATGATGCCGCGGTCAAGCATGGCGCGCGTGTTGGGCGTGCTGCAGTTCTTTGCCGTCAGGCGCACGCGCAAGGACTGGGGGTCGAGCCGGCCGGCCTGCATGTAGTGATAGGTGGCCACGCGACTGGCGGGCTCGTACTCCGCGCCCACCAGGACCGACTGGTCTTCCATTTGAATCGGCACGCGCTGCATGACCACCTGCACGCCGCGCTTCATGCCGGCGTCGAGTTCGGACTCGCTCATGCTCGCCAGGCGCGCCGAGTCGTCGGCGCTCCATGCCAGCGGCAGGGCGCATGACAGCGCGAGCCACACTGGCACATGGCGCAACGCAGGCACACGCAATGCGATGAATGTCATGGCAGCCCCCTTGGCGAACGTCTGGCAAAAAGTATGACTTTGGTATGCATGTACGTCAATCGGCCATTTGCAATTTCGGCCGGTGTCCTGCCCAATCGGCCCTTGCCCGAAGGCATGGAGGTGCATCCGATATGGCGACGACCACCAAGGCAAAGCGCGTCTTCAACTTCAGCCCCGGCCCGGCGACATTGCCCGAGCCGGTGCTGCGCCAGGCCGCGGACGAGCTGCTGGACTGGCATGGCAGCGGCATGTCGGTGATGGAAATGAGCCATCGCGGCAAGGAGTTCATCGGCATCCATGCCGAGACCGAGAAGCTGCTGCGCGAACTGATGGGCGTGCCTGCGAACTACAAGGTGGTCTTCATGCAGGGCGGGGCCATCGGCCAGAACGCGATCGTGCCGATGAACCTGCTGCGCGGCCATGCCGGCTTCGATGTGGTGGATACCGGCGAGTGGTCGCTCAAGACCATCAAGGAAGGCGGGAAGTACGGGCAGGTGAACATCGCCGCAAGCAGCGCGGCCGAGGGCTACATGCACATACCGCCGCGCGAGCGCTGGCAGCTGCGCCCCGATGCCGCCTATGTGCACATCTGCTCCAACGAGACCATCGGCGGCGTGCAATACCACTTCACGCCCGATACCGGCGCGGTGCCGCTGGTGGCCGACATGTCCAGCGACTTCATGTCGGGCCCGATCGACGTCAAGCGCTATGGCCTGATCTACGCCGGCGCGCAGAAGAACGTGGGGCCGGCCGGGGTCACCATCGTGATCGTGCGCGAAGACCTCATCGGCCAGGCCTTGCCCATCACGCCCTCGGCCTTCGACTACAAGATCCAGGCCGACGCGGACTCGATGTACAACACGCCGCCCACCTACAGCATCTACATCGTGGGGCTGGTACTGCGCTGGATCCAGGCCCAGGGCGGGCTGGCCGCGGTGCAGGCGCGCAACCGCGAGAAGGCGGCGCTGCTCTACCAGTACCTGGACAGCACGCAGTTCTACTTCAACCCGGTGGCCGTGCCCGACCGTTCGCTGATGAACGTTCCCTTCAAGCTGCGCGATCCCTCGCTGGACGACACCTTTCTCAAGGGCGCCGACGAGCGGGGCCTGGTGCAGCTCAAGGGCCACCGGTCGGTGGGCGGCATGCGCGCGTCGCTCTACAACGCGCTCGCGCTGGAGGCAGTGGCGGCGCTGGTGGCCTACATGAAGGAATTCGAGGCGCGCCATGGCTGAGGACGCACAACCGCAGTCCTTCAGGATCCTGGTGCTCAACGAGATCTCGCCCAAGGGCCTGGCGCGGCTGCCGGCGCAGCGCTACCTGGCGGGCAAGGACATGAGCGAGCCCGACGCCGTGCTGGTGCGCTCGGCCGACATGCATGACATGCAGATCGCCCCGAGCGTGCGGGCCATCGGCCGTGCCGGCGCCGGCACCAACAACATACCGGTGGCCGCCATGAGCGCCCGGGGCGTGCCGGTGTTCAACGCGCCCGGCGCCAACGCCAACGCGGTGAAGGAACTGGTGCTGGCCGGCATGCTCATGGCCGCCAGGAAGCTGCCTGGCGCCATGCGCTTCGTGACGGGCGAGCTGGGCAATGCACGCGGCGAACTCGACAAGGCGGTGGAGCAGGGCAAGGGCGCCTTCGCCGGCTTCGAGCTGGCCGGGCAGACGCTGGGCATCGTGGGCCTGGGCAAGGTGGGTTGCCTGGTGGCCGATGCGGCCATCAAGCTGGGCATGGACGTGCTGGGCTACGACCCCGACATCACGGTCGACGCGGCGTGGAGCCTGCCTTCGCAGGTGCGGCGCGCCGGCAGCGTTTCGGAAGTGCTGCGAAGCGGCCGTTTCGTCAGCCTGCACGTGCCGCTGCTGGACGCCACCCGGCACCTGGTCAACGAGGGAAACATCGGCCTCATGCCCCAGGGTGCGGTGCTGCTGAACTTCTCGCGCCAGGGCGTGGTGAGCGACGAGGCCGCGCTGGCCGCGCTGGACAACGGCGCACTGGCCGCCTACGTGTGCGACTTTCCGAGCGCCGCGCTGGTGCGCCACGAGCGCGTGATCTGCCTGCCGCACCTGGGCGCCTGCACGCGCGAGGCCGAGGAAAACTGTGCCGTGATGGTGGCCGAGCAGCTGCGCGACTTCCTGGAAAACGGCAACGTGGCCAATGCGGTGAACTTTCCTGCCGTGGGCATGGCGCGCGAGTCGGCCTTTCGGGTGGGCATTGCCAATGCCAACGTGCCCAACATGCTCGGCCAGATTTCCACCGCCATGGCGCGTGCCGGGCTGAACATCCACAACATGGTCAACAAGTCGCGCGGTGACATGGCCTACACGCTGGTGGACGTGGACAGCCGCGTGAGCGAAGAACTGCTGGCAGAGCTGGCGAGCATCGAGGGCGTGCTCTCGGTTCGCTACCTTCCTGCGCACTAGCGGTTGATCGAGCCCAATTCAAACGAGGAGAAGAAGCCATGGATAGCCAACGTTCGTCGTCCGCCCCGAAAGCCTCGCGCTGGCCGCTTCGCGTGAAGGTCGAGGCCGCGCTGTCGCTCGCATGCGCGCTGCTGGCCGTGCTGACCGCTTTCGTGCCGGACTGGATCGAGCACATCTTCGACGCCAGTCCCGATGGCGGCAGCGGGGAGGCCGAGTGGGGCATCGTTGTCATCTTCGCGGCGGCCGCGCTCATGGCGGGCTGGGCGGCGCGGCGCGAATGGAATCGCTGGATGCTCGAGCAGCGGGCCTGAGCCGGCCCGCCTGCCGATCCGCTTGTCGCCTCAGGCCCGGCGGGCCACCACTAGCGGCACGGCCCTGGTATTGGTGTCCAGGTCGGTAATCAGCCAGAAGATGGACAGGAGCACCAGGCCGACCACGCCGAACACCACCAGTACCAGGTCGCTGCCGCCCAGCGTCATGCCGCTTGCTGCGGCCGGTGCGATGCAGGCCATGGTGGCGGCACTCATGCCCACGTAGTGCATGGTGCAAACGGCCACGCCCATGACCGCTGCGGCGCCGATCTGGCGAGGCAGGTTGTTGGTATGAAAGGCCAGCCACAGGGCCGCCGCCGCGGCCGTGATGGCAATGCCCACCGACAGCGCAACGATGCCCGGGTCGAACTCCATGGCTGCGCGCAGCCTCATGGCGTACATGCCGCCGTAGTGCATGACGCATACGCCCAGCCCCGCGAGCACGCTGCCGGCCAGCCAGCCCGGCCGGCTGAACCTGCGCGCGCCGCCCGCCAGGTGCAGCGCGATTCCCGAGATCACGACGGCAGCCAGCAGCGAGGCGATGGTCAGCACAGGCTCGTACACGATGCGCACCGGCAACTGGTAGGCCAGCATCCCGATGAAGTGCATGGACCAGATGCCCACGCCCCCCAGCGCCACGGCCGCGCAGGCCAGCATCGAGAGCCTGGCACGCCCCTCGGCCCTGAACATGCGGCTTGCGCACATCAGGGCGGTCAGCGATCCGGCGAACGAGACGAAGTACGACAGCGCGATCAGGCCCGGTGAGTATTGAGGTGTGAGTACCTGGCCAATGACGATCGGGTTCGGCATGCGCGTTTCCTTTCTGGAAGTGGTCGGTTCCCAGGCCCAAGACACCCAATGTGAAAAAGGCACTGTTGGGATCGCGCGCCAAGTCTGGTGGGTTTGTTACACCGTGTAAATCGATGGAAGAAGCACAAAAGCGGAACTATTTCTCGTCTTGGCCCATGTGTTTTTTCACCTGACTACTTGCGTATTACGGCGAAAGCACCGTTGGCATTGCGCAAGCCAGATAACCCTCGGGCGGTACGTATTCGGATGTTGCTCGCGTGAGCAACGGTGCCGATCCTTGCAGCGGGCCCACCGGAGCGTCTAAAAGAGCGGCTGGATCAACGAAGGAACGACCATGTCGATGGACACCGTGCTGGCACCCGCGCCGCTCGACCCGGGCAGCCTGATGCTGTCACCCCTGCTGGCCTGGCAGTCGGCCAGCGTCTCGATGGCGCTGCAAGCCCAGCAATTGCAATGGAAGCTGGTGCTCGGCTGGCAGGACTCCATGGGAGCCATGCAGCGCGAATGGTGGGACGGCTGGATCGCCCGCTACGGCGGCGGCGTGCCGCTGGACGCCTGAGCCTTTTCACGCGCCGGGTGGGTCAAGCGGCGCTCGCCTGGCAGCGATGGCGGCCCGGGCGCATCATGGGAGCCTGTCCCGCTCGCTTGCAGGAAGGCCCATGACGACCGATTCGTTGCGTTCGAATAACAAGACCAGGCGCCCCGACGGCGCGGCGCCCGTTGCGCTGCCCGATCAACCCATCAGCCAGGCGGTGCTGCTCGAAAAATATGCCAAGGGCGAGGAGCGCAGCATCGGCGACGTGCAGCGGCGTGTGGCCCGCGCCATGGCGCAGGCCGAAGCGCCGCAGCAGCGCGAGCGATGGGAGGCGCGCTTCCTGCAGGCGCTGGAGGCCGGATTCCTGCCGGCAGGCCGCATCCAGTCGGCCGCGGGCACGGGGCTGAGCGCAACGCTCATCAACTGCTTCGTGCAGCCGGTGGGCGATTCGATTGCGGCCGAGGAAGACGGCCATCCCGGCATCTACGTGGCGCTCAAGGACGCGGCCGAGACCATGCGGCGTGGCGGCGGCGTGGGCTACGACTTCTCGCGCATCCGCCCGCGCGGCGCTTGGGTGGCCAGCACGCAGTCCAGCGCGTCCGGGCCGGTGTCGTACATGCGGGTGTTCGACCGCTCCTGCGAAACGGTGGAGTCGGCCGGTGCCCGGCGCGGAGCGCAGATGGGCGTGCTGCGCTGCGACCATCCGGACATCGAGGAGTTCATCCACGCCAAGGACGCGGGAGACCTGGCCAACTTCAACATCTCGGTGGGCCTGAGCGATGCCTTCATGCAGGCGGTGGTGCAAGACCAGCCGGTGGAACTGGTGCACCGGGCCGCGCCCGGCCCGCGTCACCAGGCGGCGGGCACGCACCAGCGAGAAGACGGCTTGTGGGTGTATCGCACGCTGGCCGCGCGCGATCTGTGG
Source organism: Pseudomonadota bacterium (assembly GCA_018241225.1). Lineage (GTDB taxonomy): Bacteria > Pseudomonadota > Gammaproteobacteria > Burkholderiales > Burkholderiaceae_C > Variovorax. The sequence goes on along the minus strand of JAFEEG010000042.1, from coordinate 3,393 downwards.
GAGCAGATCATGCATTCCACCTACGACCACGCCGAGCCGGGCGTGCTCTTCCTGGACCGCATCAACCTCGACAACAACCTGTCGTACTGCGAGACCATCGCGGCCACCAACCCGTGCGGCGAGCAGCCGCTGCCCCCGCATGGCTGCTGCTGCCTGGGCTCCATCGACCTGACGCGCTTCGTGCGGCATCCCTTCGACGAAGCGGCGGCCGCCTTCGACGCAGAGGGCTTCGAGGCGCTGGTGCAAGTGGCCGTGCGCATGCTTGACAACGTGCTGGACATCAGCGTGTGGCCCTTGCCTGCGCAGGAGGAAGAGGCGCGCCGCAAGCGCCGCATCGGCCTGGGCTTTACCGGCCTGGGCGACGCGCTGGTCATGCTGGGTCTGCACTACGACAGCGACGCCGCCCGTGAAATGGCGCGGCATATTGCCGAGCGCATGCGTGACGCGGCCTACCGCGCCTCGGTGGACCTGGCGCAGGAGCGCGGCGCCTTTCCGCTGTTCAACGCCGACCTGTACCTCAGCCGAGGCACCTTTGCGTCGCGCCTGCCGGCGCAGCTCAAGGACAGCATTCGCGCCAAGGGCCTGCGCAACTCGCACCTTCTTTCCATCGCGCCCACCGGCACCATCAGCCTGGCTTTTGCGGACAACGCCAGCAACGGCATCGAGCCGCCTTTTTCCTGGACCTACACGCGGCGCAAGCGCGGCGCGGACGGGCAGTTCGAGGAGTTCGCGGTGCAGGACCATGCCTGGCGCCTGTACCGCGCCATCAAGGGCGAGGCCGCGCCGCTCACGCCCGCCTTCGTCACCGCGCTGGAACTGAGCACCGGCGCGCACGAGCAGATGGTGGCGGCCGTGGCGCCGTACGTCGACACCTCGATCTCCAAGACGGTGAACGTGCCCGTCGACTATCCCTACGACGAGTTCAAGGACCTGTACCTGCGTGCCTGGCGCTCGGGGCTCAAGGGCTTGTCGACCTACCGGCCCAACACGGTGCTGGGCTCGGTGCTGGTGGCGCAGCCGCAGGCGGGCAGCACGCCGCAGGCCGCCGCGGGTGCACTGACGCTGGAGGCCGGCGTGGCGGGGCTGCTCAACGAGCGGCTGCTGGTCGACCGCGCGCCGCAGCCCGTGCTGGCTTCGCTGCGCTGGCCGGGCCGGCCCGACCTGCCGGCCGGCAACCCGGCCTGGAGCTTCATGATTCGCCACCCATTTGGCGAGTTCGCGCTATTCGTGGGCGAATTGCCCGAGTCGGACGGGCGTGTGGCGCCCTTCGAGGTGTGGTTCAACGGCACCGAGCAGCCGCGCGGCCTGGGTGCACTGGCCAAGACCCTGTCGATGGACCTGCGCGCCAAGGACCCGGCATGGATGCGCCAGAAGCTGGACCTGCTGGCCACGGTGCAGGAAGAGCGCGCCTTCGAGATGCCGTTTCCGCCCAGCGGCGAGTTGCGCCGCTTCCCGGGCGTGGTGGCGGCCACGGCGGCGGTGATCCGTTGGCGCTGCGAGCAGCTGGGCCTGTGGCGCGAAGGCGAGGGCGCCGCCACGCCTGTCATCGATGCGCTGTTCAGCCGGGAAGAACCGCAGACCGGCCCCAACGGCACGCTGGCCTGGGCCGTGGACATCCACAACCCGGCCAGCGACGAAGCCTTCACGCTCACGCTCAAGGAAGTGCTGCTGCCCGACGGGCGCGGCGGCCGCGTGGCACGGCCGTGCGCGCTGGGCTTGTCTGGCAACCACCCGCGGGCGCTGGACGGCCTGGCGCGCATCCTGTCTCTGGACATGCGCGTGCTCGACCCCGCCTGGATCGGCATGAAGCTGCGCAAGCTGCTCAACTACGCCGAGCCGCTGGGCCATTTCATGGCCTTCGTGCCGGGCCTGCCGCCGGGGCAGCAGCGACAGCAGGTGTGGCCGTCCACCGTGGCCTACATGGCGCAGCTCATGATCCACCGCTACGCCATGCTGGGCGTGCTCGACGCGGATGGCTATCCGCTGGCTCCCATGGGAATCCTGCAGACGCCGGGCGATGCGTCGGACGAAGTGAAGGCGCTGGCGCCCATGGCCGGCGCACGCTGCCCCGAATGCGGCAATGCGAGCGTGATCCGGCGCGACGGGTGCGATTTCTGCACGGCCTGCGGGCACGTGGGGGCGTGCGGCTGACGCCAGGAACGGCCCGGGGTCTTGACTGTCGGTTAACACAGAAGCTGCAAGTTCGACAGCAGAAGCTGCAAGTTTCGACAGCAGAAGCTGCAAGTCCTGGTGGCTAGAGAACTGGGCCTCAATGTGACTTGAGTCCGTATCGCAGAGTCAGTCGTACCAAACGCATGGCTTGCGACTCGCTGACGGAGCATTGCTTTTGGTGGATCGGCTGGTTCGGGTTCGCGATGCGACGACCGGTCATTCCAGCTTCTGGCGCTTGCTCCTCAGCCCTCCGGGTGGGAAGGGTTCTGCAATTCCTAGGCTCTGCAATCGCGCCTGGAACTCTATCTCGAGACCGAACATGTCGATGCCTAAGGCACGAATCCAGTGGCGCAATTCGACATGGCCCAACTGCCTAATGCAGCGTTCAACCTTCGAGACGTCCGTCTGACGCCAGCGCAGGCTCTCTGCGAGCTGCTCCTGGGTAATTCCAACGCTGACTCGCAGATCCCTCAGGAGGTCTGCGAGTGCTTGCTGTTCCGATGCAAAGGAAATGTTCTTCATTGATGCCACTTGCTCACGTGGCCTTGAACATGTATGCTTCCTTCGCATATGCAAAAATCGACTGTCGAAAATCGCATAGTTTAACGATGAGTATGCCATTTCTGTCGTTACGACAGAAATGGCGCGTACGACCTAAGCGCTCGGTCGACGCGTTCACTGACGAGATCCAGAAGTGTTCCTTACGAGACCAGAGTACGAACAGCGTGTCCCCGACGCCCTGAATCCTGCAGGCTGTGCGTTCTGGAGGCTCTTCAACGTCACCCAACGGCAACCGTGGTTCCTCATCAGCTACCGAAACCGGAGGGATGCGAACGAACGAACCGGAACTGCTTTGGTTGCGTGGGAAAGCGATCTTGTGAAGCTATTCGACCAAGTTGGCGAAGACAGCGTGGAGTACGTGGGGCGCTTGGCGCCGAGCAGTTCGAGCGCCTCCTGGACCTTGCAGAATCTCAGCGAGCTTTGGTTGGCCGCCCATGACGAGGTGCAAGAGTGGGGCCTCCTGCTGCATTCGGTCCGCGGCAATCCGGCGGTTTTCGATGATCGAGATCGTCATGTGGATCCGCCTACAAGGGCCGGTCGCCGGTTGTTGATTCACGTCGATCAAGTCAACACATGAGCGGCCAAGCTGATGAGTCGCCCATGAGCGTGTTGACTTCCATGGAATCCTGACCCGGCGGGGATGCGGCAAAAATCTTGGAC
>JAFEEG010000041.1 GCA_018241225.1 Pseudomonadota bacterium | reverse complement strand
CGCGTACAGCGACGAGGCGTCCGCGGCCACCAGCGCGGGCAGGTTGGTCTCGCCCACGATGGTCACGCCGTGCTTGAGCACGGTCTTGTCGGCTTCCGAAATCGTGCAGTTGCCGCCCCCCATCCCGCCATTCGCGTCGGCGCCGCGGCCGGCGGCGATGTCCACGATGACCGAGCCCGGCTTCATGGACTTGACCATGTCCTCGGTGATGAGCGTGGGGGCGGCGCGCCCCGGGATGAGCGCGGTGCTGATCACCACGTCGGCGGCGGCCACGCGCTTGGCCACTTCCACCTGCTGGCGCGCCAGCCAGCTCGCGGGCATGGGGCGGGCATAGCCGCCCACGCCTTCGGCCGCTTCCTTTTCTTCAGCCGTTTCGTAGGGCACGTCGATGAACTTGGCGCCCAGCGATTCGACCTGCTCCTTGACGCTGGGGCGAACGTCCGAGGCTTCAATGACGGCGCCCAGGCGCTTGGCCGTGGCAATGGCCTGAAGACCGGCCACGCCCACGCCCAGGATCACCACGCGGGCGGCCTTGACGGTGCCCGCTGCGGTCATGAGCATGGGGAAGAAGCGCTGGTACTTGTCCGCGGCGGTCATCACGGCCTTGTAGCCGGCGATGTTGGCCTGCGACGAGAGCACGTCCATGCTCTGCGCTCGCGTGGTGCGCGGCGCCGCTTCCAGCGCAAAGGCCGTCAGGTTGGCCGCGGCCAGGCGTTGCAGGCCGGGCGCGTCGAACGGGTTGAGCATGCCCACCACGGCGGTGCCGGGTTTCATGAGGGCGATCTCGTTGTCAAAGGGCGAGCGCACCTTCAGCACGATCTCGGCGCCAAAGGCGCCAGCCGCATCGGTGATCTCGGCACCGGCGCCCTGGTAGGCCGCGTCGGTGGCCGCGGCCGTGAGGCCTGCGCCCGATTGCACGCGGACCACATGACCCAGCGCTACGAGTTTCTTGGCCGTCTCGGGGGTCACGGCCACACGGGTTTCGCCTGCCGTCGTCTCGGCAGGCACGCCAATCAACATGAGAACCTCCTCCCAGGGTCTGGTTTATTCGTCGAAGCTCAGGACCACCTTCATGGCCTGCGAGCGATCGGCTGCCAGCGCAAAGGCCCGGCTTGCATCGCGATAGGGCAAGGTGGCCGAGATCAGCGGCTTGACGTCCACCAACCCCTTGTTGAGCAAGGCGACCGCCGTGGCGAATTCCTCGTGGAAGCGGAAGGCGCCGCGCAGGTCGAACTCCTTGGCCACGATGGTGTTGATCGGCAGGTTCATGTTCCCGCCGCCCAAGCCTACCTGCACGATCACGCTGCGCGGACGCAGCACCGCAAATGCACCGATCAGCGCACGCTCGTTGCCGCTGGCCTCGAACAAGATGTCGAAGAAACCCTTGTCGGCCTCGAAGCGCGCCAGCGCCTGCGGGTCGGCTGCCACATTGATGGTTTCGTCCGCGCCCACCTTGCGGGCGCTGCGCAGCGGCGCATCGGCCACGTCGGTGACGACGATGTGCGTGGCGCCGGCATGCCGGGCCGCGATCACCAGCAAGGCGCCGATGGGGCCGGAGCCGGTGACCAGCACGTTCTTGCCCACCAGCGGCCCGGCGCGCCGCACCGCATGCAGCGCCACCGACAAGGGTTCGGCCAGTGCGCCCTCGGCGTCGCTCACGTTGTCGGCCAGCAGGTGCGCCTGCTCGGCCTCCACCACGATCTCCTGGCGGAACGCGCCCTGCACGTGCGGCATGCGCATGGCACTGCCGTAGTAGCGCATGTCCAGGCAATGGTTCTGCAGGCCTTGCTGGCAATACTGGCAGCGCCCGCACGGGCGGCTGGGGGTGATGGCCGCACGCTGCCCTGGCGAGAAGCCCTGCACCTCGCTGCCCACCGCCTCGATCACGCCGGCCACCTCGTGCCCGAGGATCATCGGCTGCTGGATGCGCACGGTGCCGAAGCCACCATGCTGGTAGTAGTGCAGGTCGGAGCCGCAGATGCCGCCGCAGCGCACGCGCACGAGCAACTGGTTGGGCTCGGTCTCGGGGGTGGGAACATCCTCGACGCGCAGGTCGCCGGGGGCGTGGATGACGAGTGCTTTCATGGTGCTTGTTGTTGCTTACAGCGTGGCGGTCACGCCGCCGTCGACATAGAGGATGTGGCCGTTGACGAAGTTGGAGGCATCGCTGGCGAGGAACACGGCCGCGCCCACCAGGTCCTCCACGTCGCCCCAGCGGCGCGACGGCGTGCGGCCCACCAGCCAGGCGCTGAACTCCTGGTTGTCCACCAGCGCCTGCGTGAGTTCGGTCTTGAAGTAGCCCGGGCCCAGCCCGTTGACCTGGATGCCGTGCTGGCCCCAGTCGATGGCCATGCCCTTGGTGAGCATCTTCACCGCGCCCTTGCTGGCGGTGTAGGGCGCGATGTTGGGCCGCCCGAGCTCGCTTTGCACCGAGCAGATGTTGATGATCTTGCCGCGCTTGCGCCCGATCATGTGGCGCGCCACGGCCTGGCCCACGAAGAACACGCTGTCGACGTTGGTCTTCATGAGCGTGTGCCATTCGGCCTCGTCGAAGTCTTCCAGCGGCGCGCGGCGCTGCATGCCGGCGTTGTTCACCAGGATGCCGATGGGGCCCACCTCGCGCTCGATCTTCTCGATGGCCTGCGTGACGGCCGCCTTGTCGGTCACGTCGAAGGCCGCCACATGCACCGTGGCGCCCTCGGCGCGCAGTGCGTCGGCGGCCTGCTGCAGCTTGCCTTCGCTGCGCGCGTTGAGCACCACTTGCGCACCGGCCGCAGCCAGTCCGCGCGCCAGCGCCAGGCCGATGCCCGCGCTCGACCCCGTCACCAGCGCCACGCGCCCGGACAGGCTGAAACTTTCCAGAACTGCTTTCAATTCAGACTCCTTGCCTCAAGAAACTTGTGCCCTTGCCGAAGCCAGCCAGGCCTGCACCGCGGCAACCTGCGCCTCGGTGGCCTGCAGTGCCGAGACGGTGCACACGCCCTCTTCCCCCACCGGGGATTCGAGCGTGGCGAACTGCGATGTGACCAGGCTGATGGGAAAAAGATGGCCCGAACGCGCCGCCACGCGCTGGGCGGCGGTCTGCACATCGATCTCGATGTAGACGAAGCGCAGCTCGGGCACGAAGGCGCGCAACTGGTCGCGGTAGCTGCGCTTGAGCGCCGAGCACGACAGCACCATCGAGCTGTCGGCGTCGGCCAGCAACTGGCCCAGCCGGTGCAGCCAGGGGCCGCGGTCGGTGTCGTCCAGCGCAATGCCGGCGCGCATCTTGTCCTGGCTGGCAGGTGGGTGGAAGTCATCGCTTTCGAGCATGGGGCAGCCCAGCGCCTGCGCAATCCGCTGCGCCAGCACCGACTTGCCGCACCCCGCCACGCCCATCACCACCAGCTTGGTCATTTCATGGTCCTTCAGTCCAGCGCGGAAACCGCGCGAGCCATTCGCCGTGCGCCCTCTTCCAGCGTTTCGATCGAGGTCGCAATGGAAAGGCGGAAGTATGGCGACAGTCCATAGGCTGTGCCGGCCACCAGCGCGACACCTTCGCTTTCCAGCAGGTACATCACCACGTCCGTGTCGCTGGCCAGCTTGTGGCCCTGGGGCGTGGTGCGCCCGATGAGGCCCGAGCAGTTCACGTAGACGTAGAACGCGGCTTCGGGCGTGCGGGCACTCAGGCCGGGAATGGCGTTGATGGCCTGCACCATGGCGTCGCGGCGCTGCTTGTAGACGGCCACGCTCTGCGACACGAAGGCCTGGTCGCCATTGAGCGCCGCCACGGCCGCCGCCTGGCTCACCGAACAGCAGTTGCCGGTGGACTGCGACAGCAGCGTGTCCAGCGCCTTGATGAATTCGCGCGGCCCGGCGATCCAGCCGATGCGCCAGCCTGTCATGGCGTAGGTCTTGGACACCCCGTTGATGGCCAGCGTGCGCTCGCGCAGTTGCGGCGCGGCGTTGAGAAGATGCGGCGTGCGCTCGCCGTCGAAGCGGATGTGCTCGTAGATGTCGTCGGTCATCACCATCACCTGCGGATGACGCTCGAGCACTTCGGCCAGGGCGAGGTACTCGGCCTCGGTGTAGCTCGCACCGGTCGGGTTGCTGGGCGAATTCAGCAGAAGCCAGCGGGTGCGCCCGGTGATGGCCTTTTCCAGCTGCGCCGGGGTGAGCTTGAAGTTGTTGGACTCGGGGCATGCCACGGTGACTGGCGTGCCGTCGCAGGCGAGCACCATGTCCGGATACGAGACCCAGTACGGCGCCGGGATGATCACCTCGTCGCCCGCCTCGATGGTGATGGCCAGCGCGCTGTAGATGGCGCTCTTGGCCCCGCTGGTGGCGATGATCTCGTCCATGCCGTAGCTTAGTTGGTTCTCGCGCTGCAGCTTCGAGACGATGGCCTGGCGCAGGTCCACGGTGCCGGCCATCAGGGTGTAGCGGGTCTGGCCCTTGTTCATCGCCTCGGCCGCGGCCTGGCGGATATGGGCCGGAGTGTCGAAGTCCGGTTCGCCCACGACCAGGTTGACGATCGATTTGCCCTGGCGCCGCAACTCGTTGGCCCGGTCGGCGGCGGAAGTGCTGGGCGAAGGCTTGATGCGACGAAGACGGGTGGCAAGTTGCGGTGTGAACATGGGTGTCCTTGGCTGGTGTGACTTGCCCGTAAAGGTAGGGCGCCACGCCAAGAAAGGCCAAGACGCCTTTGCTCTGCCTTGATAGGCGTTTCTTATGGATGGACAATCGCCCCCATGAACCTGCGCCGGCTGAAGTACTTCGTGAAGATCGTCGACGTGGGCAGCCTCACGCAGGCGGCCGACCTGCTGCATATCGCACAGCCGGCGCTCAGCCAGCAGTTGGCCACGCTCGAAGGCGAGGTCGGCCAGCAGCTTCTGCTGCGCGCCAAGAAGGGCGTGACGCCCACCGAGGCGGGCAAGGTGCTGTACCGGCATGCGCAGCTCATCCTGCGGCAATGCGACCAGGCGGTGGTGGACATGCAGGCGGCCAGCCGGGGCCTGTCGGGCTCGGTGTCGATCGGCCTGGCGCCCGGCACGCTGGCAGCCACGCTGGCCATGCCGCTGCTGCGCATACTGCGCGCGCGGCATCCGGGCATCGTGCCCTACCTGAACGAGAACTACGGCACCACCCTGTCCGAACTCATCATGAGCGGGCGCATGGACCTGGGCGTGCTCTACGGCGGGCGCAACGCCGTGCACGGCCTGCTCTTCGTGCCGCTGCTGCGCGAGCCGCTGTACCTGGTGGGCCCGGGCACCATGCCGGCGCCCGCCGAGACGGTGGACCTGGCCTCCCTGGTGAAGTACGAGCTGTACCTGCCGCGCAGCTACAACGTGGTGCGCCGCCTGGTCGACGAAGCCGCGGCCGCCGCGGGCCTGTCGATGCGCGTGGTGGCCGAGATCGAATCGGCCACCACGCTTGCCGCGGTGATCGGCGAAGGGCTGGGCGCCACCATTGCGCCCGCGTCGCTGGCGCGCGAGCTGGTGGTGGAATGCGAGGCCTGGCAGTCGCGCATCGTCGAGCCGGCCATCGAGGCGCCGCTGGCCCTGTGCCAGTCCGATCACCTGCCGCTCACCGAGCCGGCCCAGGCGGTCAAGGAGATCCTGCTGGAGCTGGTGGCCGAGATTCCCGACAGCTTCCCCAAGGCCAAGCCGCGCCCCGCGCCGCAGCCGAGCAGCGAGCCCGCGTAAGAGTGAAGAAGGCCGCATGGCGCGGCCTTCCATAAGCGCACCTTATCTTGGAATAGGCAATCTGTCTTTGTGCGGACGGAGGGCGGTGCATACGCTTTCCACATCGGCAACTCCTGCCGTCCATCCGATTCTTCCGCACAAGGACACACGCCATGACCCAATTCGGAGCCCGCCGCCGCGACTCGTCGACGCAGGCCGACCCCAGACACATCGAGCTGCTGCGCACCATCGCCCTGCCCCTGCTGAGCGACAGCCTGCATCGCAGCACCGGCAGCGTCGGCCTGCATCCCTTCCACAAGCCCACGAAGTTCACCATGGTGGGCACGGCAGTCACCGTGCGCTCGCGCGGCGGCGACAACCTGACCACCCTGCGTGCCTTCGACTACTGCCGCCCGGGCGACGTGCTGGTAGTGGACGCCGAGGGCGACCCGTCCAATGCGGTGGTGGGCGGCATCATGACCGCCGGCGCCGCGATGCTGGGGCTGAGTGGCGTGGTGATCGATGGCGCGATCCGCGACATTGCCGAAATCCGCGAGCGCGAGTTTCCGGTGTATGCCCGTGCCGTGAACCATCGCGGCCCCTACAAGAACGGCCCCGGCGAGATCAACGTGCCGGTGTGCATCGGCGGCATGGTGGTGGAGCCCGGCGACATCATCGTGGGCGACCAGGACGGCCTGCTGGCCTTTCCCGCCAGCGAGGCCGGCGCGATCATCGACAAGGCACTGGCCCAGCAGAAGAAGGAAGAAGAGACGATGGCCGAGATCCTGAAGGGCCGCTGGGACCGCTCCTTCGTCGCCGGGCTCGAGGCCCGCGCCATCAACTGACGCCGAAAGCGCAAGCCATGGCCAAGATCGACCTGCTGGCGGCAACCAAGCCCTCGCCCCTCATTGCACCGCAGCTGCAGGAGGCCTTCGAGATCCATGAGCTGCCACTGGAGCCCGCGGCGCTCGCCGCCATCGCGCCACGCATCCGTGCCATCACAGGCGGCGGCGAATCGCGCATCAGCGCGGAACTCATCGCGCAGCTACCCGCCCTGGAGGTGATCTCGATCATGGGCGTGGGCTACGACGGCGTGGACGTGGCGGCGGCCAAGGATCGCGGCATTCCGGTCACGCACACGCCCGACGTGCTCAACGATGACGTGGCCGACCTGGCCCTGGCGCTCATGCTGGGCATTTCGCGCCAACTGGTGCAAGCCGATGCGCATGTGCGCACGGGCGCCTGGCAGCAAGGGCCCCTGGCACTCGGGCGCAAGATGTCCGGTGCCCGCCTGGGCCTGGTGGGCATCGGCCGCATCGGCCAGGGCATTGCAAAGCGCGCTGAGGCTTTCGGCATGCAGGTGGCCTACACCGCCCGCAACGCGCGACCCGAACTGCCCTACGCCTACTTCCCCGACGCAGCCGCGCTGGCCGCGCAGAGCGACTACCTGGTGGTCATCACGCCTGGCGGCAACGCCACCCGCCATCTCGTGAACGCCGAGGTGCTGCGCGCACTCGGCCCCAAGGGCATCCTGGTGAACGTGGCGCGCGGCTCGGTGGTCGACCAGAGCGCGCTCGTCGAGGCCCTGGAACAGCAGGCCATCGCCGGTGCCGCACTGGACGTGTTCGAGTCCGAACCCGACGTGCCCGAGCGCCTGCGCCGCCTGCCCAACGTGCTGCTGTCGCCGCACATCGGCAGCGCCACCACCAGCACGCGGCAAGCCATGGCCGACCTGACGGCCGCCAACCTGCGGGCGCACTTTGCCGGGCAGCCCCTGCCCTCGCCCGTGCCCGAGTGCCGCCAGGCATGAGGAACCCTGCCATGGACGCGCAGCAGATCAAGGTCTTCATCGATGCCATGGCGGCGTCGGACCTCAGCGAGATGGAAGTCGAGCATGACGGCTGGACGCTTCGGCTTGCGCGCGGCCCCGGCGTCGTGCCCCGCGCAGCGCCCCGCGACGCGGCCCCTGCATCCAACGACTCAGCTGCCCTGGCCCAGCCCGCCACGCCGGCTGCACGGGCAGCCGCAGTTGGCCCCGAGGAAATCCAAGCCCCGATGTTCGGCGTGGTGCACCTGCAGCAGGCGCCGGGCGAGCCGCCATTCGTGAAGGTCGGCGATGTGGTCGAGGTCGGCCACCTGCTGTGCTCCATCGAGGCGATGAAGGTGTTCAACGAAGTGCGTGCCGAGCGCGCCGGCCGCATCGCCGCCGTCCTGGCCACCAGCGGCACCGAGGTCGAGGCGGGCCAGGCCCTTTTCACCCTCGAGCAGGTGAACCAGCATGTTTGACACCGTCCTCATCGCCAACCGCGGCGAGATCGCCTTGCGTGTACTGCGTGCCTGCCGTGGGCTGGGGCTTCGCGTGGTCATGGTCCATTCCGAGGCCGACAAGGACGCGCCATACCTCGAACTGGCCGACCAGGCCTTGTGCATCGGCCCCGCCGCACCTGGGCAGAGCTATTTGAACCAGTCCGCCATCCTGGCTGCGGCCGCAGTGAGCGGCGCGCAGGCCATCCACCCGGGCTACGGCTTCCTTTCCGAGAACGCCGGCTTCGTCGAACGCGTGGAGCAGGCGGGACTGACCTTCATCGGCCCGAACTCGGCCTGCATCCGCACCATGGGCGACAAGGTGTCGGCCAAGCGTGCCATGCGCGAAGCGGGCGTGCCCTGCGTGCCAGGGCCCGATTCGTCGCTGCCGGAAGACCCGGCGCAGGTGCGCGGCATCGCCCGCGAGATCGGCTACCCGGTGATCGTGAAAGCCGCCGGCGGCGGTGGCGGACGCGGCATGCGCGTGGTGAACGACGAAGCCGAGTTGTTGCCTGCACTGGCCGTCACGCGCGAGGAAGCAGGCCGCGCCTTCGGCAACCCCGAGGTCTACATCGAGAAGTTCCTGCTGCACCCGCGCCACGTCGAGATCCAGGTGCTGGCCGACCGCCATGGCAATGCCGTGTGGCTGGGCTCGCGCGACTGTTCGCTGCAGCGGCGCCACCAGAAGGTGATCGAGGAAGCGCCCGCGCCCGGCATTGCGCCCGAGCTGCTGGCCCAGGTGGGCGACAGTTGCGCCCAGGCCTGCAAGCGCATCGGCTACAGCGGCGTGGGCACCTTCGAGTTTCTCTATGAGAACGAGGCCTTCTACTTCATCGAGATGAACACGCGGCTGCAGGTGGAGCACCCGGTGACGGAGCTCACGTCGGCCATCGACATCGTGCAGCAGCAGATCCGCGTGGCGCGCGGCGAGGCCCTGCCCTTTGCGCAGGCCGACATCGCCTGCCAGGGCCACGCCTTCGAATGCCGCATCAACGCGGAAGACCCGCGCACCTTCCGGCCCTCGCCGGGCCAGATCACCGACTGGAGCGTGCCGGGCGGCTGGGGCGTGCGGGTAGACACCCATGCCCGCGCCGGCTACCGCGTGCCACCGTACTACGACTCGATGGTGGCCAAGCTGATCGTGCACGGCGCCAGCCGCGCCGACGCCCTCACCCGCCTGCGCGTGGCGCTGGACGAGATGCGCGTGAACGGCATCGCCACCAACCTGCCGCTGCACCGCGAGCTGGCGGCCGACGAGGGCTTTGTCGATGGCGGCGTCGACATCCACTACCTGGAGCGCTGGCTCAAGGAAAGGGCTGCGGCATGAACCACCCTGCCTTCAGTTTGCTGGGCACCACCGCGGTGCTGTTCGAGGCGCCCGGCCACGAGATGACGCTGGCCACGCAGCAACGCATCTGGGCGCTCTCGCACGAGGCGCAGCAATGGCCCGAGGTGCTCGAGGCCGTGCCCGGCATGAACAACCTGATGCTGGCCCTGGCCGACCCGCCGCGCGACCTGGCGGGCCTGCGCGAACGCGTGCTCGAACGCTGGGAATCGGTGGCGCCGATGACACGCGAAGGCCGCGTGATCGACCTGCCCGTGGTCTATGGCGGCGCGGGTGGCCCGCACATGGCCGACGTGGTGGCGCACACCGGCCTGAGCGTGGACGACATCGTCGACCTGCACAGCACGCCCGTCTACCCGGTGTACGCGCTGGGCAGCCATCCCGGCTACTGCTACCTGGGCGGCATGGATGCACGCATTGCCACGCCACGCCGCAAGGTGCCGGTGCTGAGCATTCCGAGCGGCGCGGTGTCCATCGGCGGCTTCCAGACCGGCGTGTCCGCCTCGGCGGGCCCCAGCGGCTGGAACACCATCGGCACGACCCGCATGAGCTTCTTCGACCCGACGCAGGACCAGCCCGCCCTGCTGCAGCCGGGCGACAGCATCCGCTTCAAGGTGGAAAAGGTGATCCGATGATCGAGATCCTGAGCGTCGGTGCCCTCACCACCATCCAGGACCGCGGCCGCCAGGGCTGCCTGCGCTGGGGCGTGGGCACCGCCGGCGCCATGGACGGCGTGGCGCTGGCCGCCGGCAACCTGCTGCTGGGCAACGACGAAGACAGCGCCGCGGTGGAGGTGCAGGTTTTCCCTTTCAAGGTCCGCTTCGATGGGGACTGCGCCTTTGCCCTGACCGGCGCGGACTGCGATGCGCGCCTGGACGGCCTGCCGCTGCTGCCCTGGTGTGCACACCGGGCCCGCGCCGGCCAGACGCTGCACTTGGGCACGCCCAAGCCCGGTACGCGACGCACGAGCCGCGCCTACCTGTGCCTGCCGGGCGGCGTCGACGTGCCGCAGGTGCTGCATTCGCGCAGCACGCAGTTGCGCGGCGCGTTCGGTGGCCTGCAGGGCCGTGCGCTGCAACGCGGCGACACGCTTCGACCAGCCACGCCGGATGCGACGATTGCCGCCACCGGCCTGGGCCTGATGCCACCCGAACTCGCCCTGCCCCTGGTGCAGGACGGCTGCGCTGCCGTGCGCGTGCTTCCCGCAGCGGAATACGACTGCTACACGCCGCAATCGCGGGCAGCCTTCTGGCAACAGGAATGGAAGATCACCCCGCAGAGCGATCGCTACGGCTACCGGCTGGCGGGCGAAGCGCTGCAGCCCGTCGCGCCGCTGGAGATGCGCTCGCACGGCATCGTGCCCGGCGTCATCCAGGTGCCGCCGGATGGCCAGCCCATCGTGCAGATGCGCGATGCCCAGCCCACCGGCGGCTACCCCAAGTTCGGCGCCGTGATCGAAGCCGACCTGTGGCGCCTGGGCCAGGCGCCCATCGGCAGCCGCATCCGTTTCGTGAAGACGAGTTGGGACGAGGCGCTCGATGCCATCGGGCATGTGCGGGCCTGGCTGGACGACGCAGCGCGCCAGGTAGCGCTGCACCGCAACACCAAGGGGGCCGCATGACGACGACATCGCGCATCGGGCAGGTGCGCCAGCTCACCGAGTGGCTGCAGGCCACCGACATCAGCCTGCTGGAGCTGCGAGGTCCGGGCGAATCGATCCGCCTGTGCCGGCAGGCCTCGGGCGAGGTGCGCGAAGCGGCACCGGCGCATTCGCCGGCAACTGCGCCTGCGCCGCAGGCGGCCGCGACCACGCTTGTGCGCGCCGGCTCCGTGGGCATCGTGCTGCATTCGCATCCACTGCGCACCGAGCCGCTGGTGCAGCCCGGCCAGCAGGTCGCGGCCGGCCAGGCGCTCGCGCTGCTTCGCATCGGCCCGGTGCTGCTCCCCGTGGCCGCGCCGCGCGCCGGCGTGGTCAGCCGCATCTTCTCCTCCCACGAATCGGCGGTGGGCTTCGGCGCGCCGCTGGTCGAACTCGCTTGAAGGCAACCGACATGAACATCGACCTGAACGCCGACCTGGGCGAAGGCTTCGGTCCCTGGCGCATGGGCCAGGACGAGGACCTGCTGGAGCTCGTTTCCTCCGCCAACATCGCTTGCGGCTTCCACGCCGGCGATCCGCTCATCATGGAGCGCACCGTGCGCACGGCAAGCCAGCGCGGCATCGACGTGGGCGCGCACGTGGGCTTCCCCGACCGGCAAGGATTCGGGCGGCGCCAGATGCAGGTGGAGACGCAAGAGCTCTGCGCCATGGTCATCTACCAGCTCGGCGCCCTGGCCGGCATCGCCCGCGCCGTGGGTGGGCGCATGACGCACATGAGCTTTCACGGCGCACTGGGCAACATGGCGGCGGCCGACGCGGCGCTGGCCGAACCGCTCTTGCAGGCGGTGGCCCGCTTCGACCCGACGTTGATCGTCAGCTCTTCGTCCAGCCAGGCCATCGAGCAGGCGGCAGCGCGCCACGGCCTGGCGGTAGCCACCACATTCCTGGCCGACCGGGCCTACGACGAACACGGCCTGCTCGTGCCCCGCAAGCTGCCCAATTCGGTCATCAAGGACGAAGCCAGCGTGCTCGCGCGCGTTCGACAGCTGCTGCGCGATGGCACGGTGACCACCTACAACGGCACCGCCATCGCGATGCGTGCCAGGTCCATCCTGGTGCATGGCGACACGCCCGGCGCCGTGGCGCTCGCACGCACCATTCGCGCAGAGATCGAGGGCGCAGGCGGCCACATCGTGCCCATCTCGCGCCAGCTCGCCTGACGAGCTGCGACTAAGGGTTAGCCCCGTGATAAGCCTTCCTTATCTCAACAGGCCGATTCCGTCTTAGTCAGACGCCCACCCGCTCGCTAAATTTCAATCAACACACCAAAGCACCCACATGCCATTCGCCGACTACACCACCGCTCTCGTCACCGGCGCCTCCTCGGGCATCGGCGCCGCCGTCGTCAAGCGCCTGCGCGCCGAAGGCCTGCAGGTCCACGCCGTTGCGCGCTCCGAGAAAAGCCTGAACGCGCTGGCCGAGGAAACCGGCTGCATCCCGCACGTCTTGGACGTGACCGACCTCGCAGGCCTCACGCGCCTGACCAAGGAAGTGCAGTTCGACGTGCTGGTCAACAACGCCGGCGTGGACAAGCCGCGCTCCATCCTCAAGGCCGAGCCCGAGGACATCGACCTGCTGGTGGACGTGAACCTGCGCGCCGTGCTGCACCTGTGCCGCCTGGTGGTGCCGGGCATGGTGCAGCGCGACCGCGGCCACGTGGTCAACATCAGCTCCATTGCCGGCGCCTACAACTTCGGCGGCAACAGCACCTACCACGCGACCAAGGCGGCGGTGAGCATGCTCTCGCGCCAACTGCGCATCGATGCATTCGGCAAGCGCGTGCGCGTGACCGAGATCTGCCCGGGCCGCGTGGCCACCGACATCTTCGCGCACGTGCACGGCGACTCGAAGGAGACCTACGAGCGCTTCGTCGAAGGCTTCGAGCTTCCGCAGGCCGAGGACATCGCCAATGCCATCGCCTTCGCCATCGCCGCGCCGGTGGCCGTGAACATCGGCCACATGGAGATCACCCCCACGCTGCAAGTGCCCGGGGGCCTGTCCACCACGCGGCCGGAGCAGCCCAAGGCCTGAGGCAACAAGGCGAAGGAGCGCGCGATGAAGAACTTCGACCTGGTGGTGATCCTGCTGAGCGCCGAGTTCAGGGAGATGCTGCTGCACGGCCTGAAGATCACGCTGGTGATCGCAGCCGGGTCGTGGCTTCTCGCGATGGCGCTGGCACTGGTGCTGCTCACGGCACGCCTCACGCCCAGCCGCGTGGCCCAGCGCATCGTCGAGGCCTATGTGTCCTACCACCGCAACGTGCCCACGCTGGTGCAGATGATGCTGTGGTACTTCGGCATTGCCAGTTTGCTGCCCGACAACACGCAGTCGTGGCTGGCCGACCACCAGGCCGAGGCGGTGTTCGCCATCATCTCGCTGGGCCTGTGCCAGGCCGCCTACTTCAGCGAAGACCTTCGCTCGGGCTTTCGGGCGGTACCCACCGGCCAGGCCGAAGCGGCGCGGGCGCTGGGCCACAGCTACATCGGCGCGATGCGCTTCGTGCTGATGCCGCAGGCCATCCGCAACGCGATTCCTGCGCTGGTCAACCACAGCGTGTCGCTGTTCAAGAACAGCAGCCTGGCCATGGCCATCGGCGCGGCGGAGCTGACGCATGCGGTCAAGGAGCTGGAAAGCCGCACCTTCCGCACCTTCGAGGTCTTCCTGATCGCCACCGTGGTGTACCTGGTGATCTCCCTTCTCATCATGGCGGCCGGCGCCTGGCTCGACCGCCGCGCGACGCTGGCCACTGCGAGGTAAGCAGCGATGAGCGACCTGTTCAACATCCTCGGCGACAACTGGCTGCTGCTGCTTGTGGGCCAGTATCCCAACGGCCCGCTGGGCGGCCTGGCCTGCACGCTGATCCTCTCGCTGCTGGCCATGGTGCTGGCCTTTCCGGCGGGCATCCTGGTGGCACTGGCCCGGCTGTCGCGCTGGCGGCTGCTCAACTGGCCGGCCACGGCGCTGGTGTACGGCACGCGCGGCATTCCGCTGCTGATGATCATCCTGTGGGTCTACTTCCTGGTGCCGCTGCTCATCGGGCGCAACGTGACGGGCTTCACCACCATGGTGTGCACGCTGGTGATCTACGAATCGGCCTTCCTGGCCGAGATCATCCGCGCCGGCATCCTGGCGCTGCCCAAGGGACAGATGGAAGCGGCACGCGCCCTGGGCCACAGCTACCTGGGCGCGATGTGGTCGGTGATCTTGCCGCAGGCGCTCTACAACATGCTGCCCAGCATGCTCAGCCAGTTCGTCTCCACCATCAAGGAGACCACGCTGGGCTATGTGATCAACGTGCCCGAACTCACCTTTGCGGCCAACCAGATCAACAACCAGCTGCTGACCAAGCCCTTCCACGTGTTCTTCATCCTGGCGGTGATGTATTTCATTCTCTGCTGGAGCCTCACGCAGCTGGCCACCTGGCTGGAGCGGCGCATCGCGGCAAAGCGCCAGGGCCTCAAGGGCCCCAAGGCAAGGACCGCCGCAGGCCCGCAAGCCGTTGCTGTTTCCCCCCTTCCCACCGAGCGGCCGCTGGGGGCCGCCCCGACGAGGACCACCCCATGATCTCCTTCAATCAAGTCAACAAGTGGTATGGCGACTACCACGCCCTGGTCGACATCAGCGCCGAAGTGAAGAAGGGCGAAGTGGTGGTGGTGTGCGGGCCTTCGGGCTCGGGCAAGTCCACCCTCATCCGCACGGTCAACCGGCTGGAAGAGATCCAGTCGGGCGAGCTGCAGTTCGACGGCAGCAAGGTCAACGGCCCGATCGGCGGCAAGGAACTGAACCAGTTGCGCAGCCGCATCGGCTTCGTGTTCCAGAACTTCAACCTCTTTCCGCACATGTCGGTGCTGGAGAACATCATGTTCTCGCCGATCCGCCTGCGCGGCGTGGGCAAGGCGCAGGCCCGGGAAAAGGCGATGGCGCTGCTCGAGCGCGTGGGCCTGTCCAACAAGGCAGATTCGTATCCGGCGCAACTCTCGGGTGGCCAGCAGCAGCGCGTGGCCATTGCACGCGCCCTGGCCATGGAGCCGCCGGCCATGCTGTTCGACGAACCCACCAGCGCGCTGGACCCCGAGATGGTCGGCGAGGTGCTGGCCGTGATGCGCAGCCTGGCCCACGACGGCATGACCATGATGTGCGTCACCCACGAGATGAACTTTGCCCGCGAGGTTGCCGACCGCGTGTGGTTCATGGATGCGGGCTCCATCCTGGAGACGGCCGACCCGCAGACCTTCTTCAGCAAACCGCAGCATCCGCGTGCGCAGCGCTTCCTGAGCGACTTGCGCGCCCACTGATTTCTTCCCCATCCATCGATCTACACCAGGAGTTCCAGCATGCAGACCCGTCCTTCCTTCCGGTTCGCCATCGCCGCCCTCGCCTTGGGCGCGGCCTGTGTTCCCGCCCTGGCCGACCAGTGGGCGGACATCCAGCAGCGCAAGGAGCTTCGCTGCGCCACGTTCGCGGACGTGCCGCCCTTTGCCGCGCCGGACCCCAAGACGCGCGAGATGGTCGGCTTCGACGTCGACCTGTGCAACGCAATCGCCAAGCAGTTCGGCGTGAAGGCCACCGTGGTGCCGGTCTCGGTGGAGGCCCGCGTGCCCGAAGTGAAGATGGGCCGCGTGGACATCACCGTGGCCAACCTGGCCTACACGCTCAGCCGTGCCGAGCAGATCCAGTTCAGCCACCCCTACTACCTGGCCAAGGAGATGCTCGCGGTGAAGGCCTCCGACCCGGGCACCAAGAAGGCAGACTTCAAGGGCAAGCGCGTCGCGTCCACCAAGGGCTCGACCTCGGAGCAGTCCATCAAGCTCAACGGCTCCGATCCCGTCACCTTCCAGGACACCGGCTCGGCCTACATGGCCGTGCAGCAGAACAAGGCCGTGGGCATGGTGGCCAACACCATGACCATCACCAAGCTGGTGAACCAGTCCAAGTCTGGCGGCGCGGTGGAGCTCAAGATGATCCAGGACCCGATGCTGTTCCAGCCCATCGGCGTGGGCATGAAGAAGGACGAGCCGGCTCTGCTGGCCAAGGTGAACGACGCGCTCATCGCGCTGGACAAGGCCGGCGAGATCAACAAGCTGTGGGACAAGTGGCTGGGCCCGAACACCGAATACAAGATCGTGCGCGACGAAAAGGTCGTGCCGCTGGCTGAGCTGAAGTTCGACCCGATCCAGTGATCGGAGCCCGTCCGAGCGCCCGGCCATGATCGACGCCTCCCAGCTGCGCGAACTGTGCACAAGGCAGCTGCCCGCCCTGGTGGCGGGCTGCACCTGCAGCCCGCTGCAGCTCGCCGCCTGGGACAGCATCACCCTGGAACGCTGGCCCGCCGACGTGCAGCAGGTGGGCACCCTGCGCGCCTCGGGCGACGAAGAGCCCACCTTCGACGAATTCCATCCCCAGGGCACGCGCTACTCCTCGGCCGATGCCCCGATCGCGCTGGGCTGGTTTCCCTACAACCGCTGCGATGCCTATGCCTGCGGGCGCTGCCGCAGCGTGTTCCTGCGCTACACCGAATACGGCGGCTACTACGTGGACCACCGGGTGCGGATGGTCGACCCCGCACTGATCGTCGAGGTTTGACCCCGGGGTCATCGGCCCGTCATGAATGACAAATAAGCATTCGTCTTTTTATTATTTGCATTTGTCATAAAAAGTAGGTCATCATCCAATTTTCGGATGATGCCCATGGAGATCCGCCAGCTCGAAGCCTTTGCCGCCGTCATGTCCACAGGGAGCATGACCGGTGCCGCGCGGCTGCTGGACCGGTCCCAGCCGGCCGTGACGCGCCTGGTGCACGAGCTTCAGGCCACCGTGGGCTACCCGCTGTTCACCCGCCACGGCCCGCGCGTCACGCCCACCCAGGAAGGCTTTCTTTTCTACGAGGAGGTCAAGCAGCTGCTGGGCAATTGGCGGCGGCTGCAGACGCGTTCGTCCGAAATTGCCCAGGGCGACGGCGAGCCGCTGGTGCTGGCCGCCACCTCGGCCGTATCGGTGGGGCTGCTGCCCCAGGCACTGCGCGAGGTCGAGCAAAGCGTCGGGCCCGCCCCGGTACGGCTGCAGACCGCCTCGCCCGAGCGGGTGGTGCAGACCGTGATGGCCGGCGGTGCCCAGCTCGGCGCTTCCAGCCTGCCGCTGGAACACCGCGGACTGCAGGTGCTGTGGATCGGCCAGGCGCCCTGCGTGGCCGTGCTGGCCGAAGACGACCCGCTGGCCAGCGCGCCGCAGGCCGCCATCCAGGACCTGGCCAGCCGGCGCATCATCACCCTGGCCGACCCGTACCGCCTGCGCCACCGCATCGATGCCGCGCTGGCTTCCACTGCAGCGGCGGGCGGCATGATCGAGACCAACTCCTCGGTCAACGCCCAGGCCATGGTGCGCGCCGGCCTCGGCATCGCCCTGCTGGACCCGCTCACCGCCTTCGGCGTGCCCATGCAGGGTGTGCGTGCCCTGCCGCTGGACCGTGACATTCCCTTCTTCTTCGGGGTGATCGTGCCGGAAGGCCGTCCACCCAACCAGCGCCTGCAGGCACTGGCCGACGCATTGCGCCGCGCGGCCCGGCAGGTGCCAGGCTTCGTGGAACACCCGCCGGCCGCCCACGCCGACCTGCTGCAAGCCGCCGGGCATGCACAGGCTTCGGCCACAGAAACAACGACTTCGCCAACATGACCCAGCCATCGCCTTCGGGCATCTCTTCTCTTTCTCCGGCCGGCCTGGACGCGCTCGAGCAGCGCCTTCGGCAAGACCTGCAATGGCTGTGCCTGCCCGCCAAGTCGTGGGTGCCGCGCATCGAGCGCGACGGCCAGCCGGTGCTGGACGTGGCCATCATCGGCGGCGGCATGGCGGGCCTGGCGCTGTCGGCCTCGCTCACGCACATGGGCATCCAGGCGCCCATCTTCGACCAGTCGCCCGCGGGCTTCGAAGGCCCCTGGGCCACCACCGCCCGCATGGAGACGCTGCGTTCGCCCAAGGAACTGACGGGCCCGGCGCTGGGCCTGCCCGCCCTGACCTTCCGCGCCTGGTTCGAGGCGCAGTTCGGCCTGGGCGCCTGGGATGCGCTGGACAAGATCCCCCGCCTGCAGTGGATGGACTACCTGCGCTGGTATCGCCAGGTGTTGCGCCTGGACGTGCGCAACCGCCAGCGCGTTCAGACCGTTAGTCCGCGCGCCGACGGCGTGGCGGAACTGGAACTGGTCGATGAATCCGAGGGCGCGGCCCGCACCTACCGGGTGCTCGCACGCCACGTGGTGCTGGCCACCGGCCGCGACGGCATGGGCGGCCCCTGGGTGCCGGAGTGGGTGCACGACCTGCCCAGTACGCACTGGGCGCATTCGGCCCACAACTGGAATGGCGACAGCCTGCGCGGCAAGCACGTGGCCGTGGTCGGCGGCGGCGCATCGGCCATGGACGCGGCAGCCACCGCGTTGGAAAACGGCGCGGCCCGCGTCGACCTGCTGATCCGCCGCAGCGAGCTGCCCCGCATCAACAAGGGCAAGGGCGCCGGCAGCCCCGGCATGGCGCACGGCTTCTCGGCCCTGCCCGACGAGTGGAAATGGCGCTTTCGCCATTACATCAACGTGCAGCAGGTGCCGCCGCCGCAAGGCAGCACCCTGCGCGTGTCGCGCCACGCCAATGCCTTCTTCCACCTGGGTGCCGGCGTGCGCGGCGCATCGCTTCGCGAAGACGGCAGGCTGCGCCTGGAAACCGCCAAGGGCCCGCTGGCAGCGGACTTCGTGATCTTCTGCACCGGGTTTCGCACCGACTGGTCGCAGCGCCCCGAGTTCGCCGCGCTGCAGCCCCATGTGCGGGTGTGGCAGGACCGCTTTACCGCGCCGCAGGGCGAGGAAGATGCCGAGCTGGCCGAGTCGCCCGACCTGGGCACGCTGTTCGAGCTTCAGCAGAAGACGCCGGGCAGCTGCCCCGGCCTGGAGCGCGTGCACTGCTTCAACTACGCCGCCGCCGTGTCGCAGGGCGCCAGCTCCGGCGACATCCCGCAGGTGAGCGACGGCGCCCAGCGCCTGGCGCGCGGCCTGGCCGCACAGCTGTTGACCGAAGACGTGGCCCACCACTACGCATCGATGCAGCGCTACGCCGAACCCGAGCTGGAAGGCCATGAATGGCAGCCGGCGCAGTTCCCGGCCTACGAGGACGAAGAAAGCAGCCCGCGGAGCGCACGGGCATGACCGGTTGGTTGCTACGCCGCCTCGGCCAGGCACTGCTGGTCGTGCTGCTGATGACGGTGATCGTCTTCATCGGCCTGCACGCCATCGGCAACCCGGTCGACATCCTCATCGGCGACGACATGAACCAGGCCGAGCGGGCCGCCGCCATTGCGCGCCTGGGCCTGGACCAGCCGCTGTGGCGCCAGTACCTGTCCTTCCTCGAAGGCGCGGTGCAGGGCGAGCTGGGCAAGAGCTTCGTCTACCAGGAAGACGCCATCCGCCTGATCCTGCAACGCCTGCCCGCGACCATGGAGTTGGCGGTGGGCGCGTTGCTGATCGCCGTTGTCATCGGCGTGCCGCTGGGCCTGTTTGCCGGCATGAGGCCTTCCCATCCGCTGTCGCGTGCGCTCATGGCCAGCAGCATCGTGGGCTTCTCGCTGCCGGCCTTCTGGGTGGCGCTGATGTTCATCATGGTGTTCAGCGTGCAGCTGGGCTGGCTGCCGGCCAGCGGGCGCGGCGCCACGCGCGAGCTGTTCGGCATTCAATGGTCGTGGCTCACGCTGGACGGGCTGCAGCACATGATCCTGCCGGCCGTGAACCTGGCGCTGTTCAAGATCTCGCTGGTGCTTCGCCTGACCCGCGCCGGCGTTCGCGAAGTGCTGCCGCAGGACTACGTGAAGTTCGCCCGCGCCAAGGGCCTGTCGCCCACCCGCGTGGTGCTGGTGCACGTGCTGCGCAACACGCTCATTCCGCTGGTGACGGTGCTGGGCCTGGAGCTGGGCTCCACCATCGCCTATGCGGTGGTCACCGAGACCATCTTCGCCTGGCCCGGCGCAGGCAAGCTCATCCTCGACAGCATCAACTCACTGGACCGCCCGGTGGTGGTGGCCTACCTGATGGTGGTGGTGGTGATCTTCGTGACCCTGAACCTGGTGGTGGACCTGCTCTACCGGCTGCTCGATCCACGCGTTCGGCTGGAGGGCGCGCGATGACCAATCCAAGCAATATCGCGACGGCCAAGGCGGCCAACGCACCGCGCTCCTTCGGCGAGCGCTCGCTGTGGTGGCGCGTGGGCACCGATTTCATCTCGGCCCCCGGCGCCGTGGTGGGCCTGGTCGTGCTGGCACTGGTGGTGCTGGCCGCCCTGGCCGCGCCCTGGATCACGCCGCAGAACCCCTACGACCTGATGCAGCTGGACGTGCTCGATGCACGGCTGGCGCCCGGCACGGCCAGCAGCAGCGCGGGCTTCACCTACTGGCTGGGCACCGACGGCCAGGGGCGCGACCTGTACTCGGCCATCATCTACGGCCTGCGCATCAGCCTTCTGGTGGGCGTGGGCTCGGCGCTCATCGCTGCCGTGCTGGGCACGCTGGTCGGCCTGCTGGCAGCGTATGCCGGCGGGCGGGTCGACGCGCTGCTCATGCGCCTGGTGGACCTGCTGCTGTCCTTCCCCACCATCCTGATGGCGCTGATGATCCTGGCCTACATGGGCAAGGGCATCAGCAACGTGATCCTCACGCTGGTGCTGCTGGAATGGGCCTACTACGCCCGCACCGCGCGCGGCCAGGCACTGGTGGAGGCGCGACGCGAATACGTGGACGCCGCACGCGGCCAGGGCCTGCCTGCCTGGCGCATCCTGGTGGGCCACGTGCTGCCCAACTGCCTGCCGCCGCTCTTGGTGATCGGCGCGCTGCAAGTGGCGCGTGCCATCACGCTGGAAGCCACGCTGTCCTTCCTGGGGCTGGGCGTGCCAATTACCGAGCCGTCGCTGGGCCTGCTGATTTCCAACGGCTACCAGTACCTGCTGTCCAACGAATACTGGATCAGCTTGTTCCCCGGCCTGGCGCTGCTGGCCACCATCGTCACGATCAACCTCGTTGGCGATCAGCTTCGCGACGTGCTGAATCCGAGGCTGCAGAAATGAGCGCCGAACAGATCAAACCGGTGCTGGAGCTGCGCGAGCTGCGCACCCATTTCTTCACCCGCGACGGCGTGCTGCCGGTGGTCGACGGCGTGTCCTTCTCGCTCAAGCCCGGCCAGGTGCTGGGCCTGGTGGGCGAATCGGGCTCGGGCAAGTCGGTCACGGGCTTTTCCATCATGGGCCTGCTGGATTCGCCGGGCCGCATCGCCAGCGGCGAAGTGCTGTTCGATGGCCGCGACCTGGCGCAGTTGCCCGAGCGCGAACTGCGCGCGCTGCGCGGCCAGCGCATCGCGATGATCTTCCAGGACCCGATGGCCACGCTCAACCCCGTGCTGCGGGTGGACGCGCAGATGATCGAGGCCGTGAAGGCGCATCGCAGCATGAGCACCGCCGACGCGCGGCGCCTGGCTGCCGACACGCTGGCGCTCATGGGCATTCCCAGCCCCAACGAGCGGCTGCTGGCCTATCCGCACCAGCTCTCGGGCGGCATGCGCCAGCGCGTGGCCATTGCCATTGCGCTCTTGCACCGGCCCAGCCTCATCATCGCGGACGAGCCGACCACGGCGCTGGACGTCACCATCCAGGCGCAGATCCTCTCGGAGATGCAAAAGCTGGTGCAAGACAGTGGCACCGCGCTCATCTGGATCAGTCACGACCTGTCGGTGGTGGCGGGCCTGGCGGACATGGTGGCCGTGATGTATGCCGGCCGCATCGTCGAGATCGGCCCGGTGGACGAAGTGCTGGACGACCCGCAGCACCCCTACACCCAGGGCCTGATCGGCAGCCTGCCCAGCGCCAACCGGCGCGGCGCGAAGCTCAAGCAGATTCCCGGGCTGGCGCCGCACCTGCTGCGTCTGCCGACGGGCTGCTCCTTCGCGCCGCGCTGCCCGCGTGCCGCCGCCGACTGCGCCGCCGGCATGCCCGAGCTTGCCGCACCGCGCGCCGACATGCCGCGCCATGCCGTGCGCTGCCTGCATCCGGGAGCCGGCGCATGAGTGCAGTGCAACCCCTCGAAAAAGAATCGAGCGAGATCGAAGACGTGAACACATCCGCGGTGCCGCTGGTGGAGCTGCGCGGCATTTCCATGCGATTTGGCGAGCGCAAGCCCAGCCGCCTGCAAGGCGCGCTGCAGCGCCTGGGCCTGGAAAAGCCGCCGGCCATCACCCATGCGGTCGATGGCGTGGACCTCTCGGTGCGCCCGCGCGAAGTGGTCGGCCTGGTCGGTGAATCCGGCTGCGGCAAATCCACGCTGGGCCGCATTGCCGTGGGCCTCTTGCAGCCCAGCGCGGGCGAAGTGCTGCTGCAAGGCAAGAGCGCGCACGCGCTGGACGCACAAGAACGCCTGGCCGCACGGCTGCGCACGCAGATGGTGTTCCAGGACCCCTTCGGCAGCCTCAACCCGCGCCTGCGCGTGGCGCGCATCGTGGGCGAGGCCGCGCAGTTCCACGGTCTGACCGATGCCGCCGGTGTCGACGACTACGTGTGCGCCCAACTGGAGCGCGCCGGGCTGGACCCCGCCTTGCGCCACCGCTACCCGCACCAGTTCAGCGGCGGACAGCGCCAGCGCATCGGCATCGCCCGCGCGCTGGCCGTGCAACCGGCCATGCTGGTGTGCGACGAGGCCGTGGCGGCGCTGGACGTGTCGATCCAGGCGCAGATCCTCAACCTGTTCATGGAGCTGCGCGAGCAACTGGGCCTGGCCTACCTGTTCATCAGCCACGACCTGGGCGTGATCGAGCACGTGTGCGACCGCGTTGTCGTGATGTACCTGGGCCGTGTGGTCGAGAGCGCGCCGGTGGCCGAGCTGTTCGCCCGGCCCAACCACCCCTACACGCGGGCGCTGCTGGCCGAGATTCCGCGCATCGACGCTCGCCGCGCACGCTTCTCGGCCATTCGCGGCGAAATCCCCAGCCCCATGGACCCACCCAGCGGCTGCCACTTCCATCCGCGCTGCCCACACGCCATGCCGCGTTGCCGCACCGAAGTGCCCAAGCTGCGCGGCATCGCGATCCATCACGCGAGCGCCTGCCATCTCAACGAAAACACCTGAGCAAAGAAAGGAAACCACACATGAAGAAGAGTCAACACGCCATTCCAGCCCTGGCCGTTCTCACTGCCGCGCTCATGGCCGGCACCGCCGCGCACGCGCAGAAGAATGACCTGAGCATCGGTTTTGCCGACCCGGTTTCCTCGGTGGACCCCGAGCTGAACAACCATGCCGGCGACCGCTCGCTCGCCCTGCACTTCTGGGATTCGATCGTCGAGTCGCGCGACGGCGGCAAGCTGCTGCCCGCACTGGCGTCGAGCTGGAAGACGCTAGACGACAAGACCTGGGAGTTCAAGCTTCGCAACGACATCAAGTGGCAGGACGGCACGCCCTTCACCGCCGACGACATCGTGTTCTCGCTGCAGCGCGCGCGCAGCGTGCCGGGCTCGGTGGCATCGTATTCGGGCGCTGTGCGCTCAGTGGAATCGGCCACCGCCAAGGACCCGCAGACGGTCATCATCAAGACCGCCACGCCCAACCCCATGCTGCCGCTGGAGATCGCCTCGGTCTACATCGTGAGCAAGCACGTGGGCGAGAAGTCGCGCACGGAAGACTACAACGCCGGCCGCGCCGTGGTGGGCACGGGCCCGTACAAGTTCGTCTCGTACGTGCCGGGCGACCGCACCGTGTTCGAGCGCAGCCCCACCTACTACGGCCCGCGTCCGGTGTGGGACAAGGTGACCTACCGCTACATCAACAACGGCGCCGCACGCACCGCCGCGCTGCTGGCCGGCGACGTGGACGTGATCGACAAGGTCGCCGTCACCGACGTGGACAAGCTGCGCAAGACCTCCTCGGTCAGCGTCTACACCTACCCTGGCCTGCGCGTGCTGCTGCTGCAGCCCACCCTGCGCACCGGCCCCAACGAATTCATCCAGGACAACAACGGCAAGGTGCTGGAGAAGAACCCGCTGCAGGACCAGCGCGTGCGGCAGGCGCTGTCGGTGGCCATCAACCGCAAGGCCATCGTCGACCGCGTGATGCAGGGCACGGCCACCGAGGCCAACCAGTGGATGCCCAAGAACACCTTCGGCTACAACCCCGACGTCAAGGACATTGCCTACAACCCCGAGCAGGCCAAGAAGCTGCTGGCCGAAGCGGGCTTTCCGCAGGGCTTCCAGCTGACCATCCACGTGCCGGGTGACCGCTACCCGCAGGCACCCGAGACGATCCAGGCCGTGGCGCAGTTCTGGACCCGCGTGGGCGTGAAGACCAAGGTCGAGGTGGCGCCGTGGTCGGTGTATTCGGGCCGCGCCTCCAAGAACGAGTACGCGGTGAGCGTCATTGCCTGGGGCAACGGCACGGGTGAAGCCGGCTACGGCCTGCTGCAGACCCTGGCCACCAACGATCCCAAGCGTGGCCGCGGCATCAACAACTGGGGCCGCTACAGCAACGAGAACGTCGACAAGGCGCTGGACGCCGCCACGGTGGAGTTCGACGCACGCCGCCGCGAGGCCGTGTTCCGCCACGCGGCCAAGCTGGTGACCGACGACGTGGGCCAGATCCCGCTGTTCCACTACCAGAACATCTGGGCCGCCAAGAAGGGCCTGAAGGTGGTGCCGCTGCTGAGCGACCGCACCACGGCCATGCAGGTGACGCGCGTCGGTGGCAATGGCCAGTGACGCGATGCTGAGCGTCACGCCCGTCGAAGCACTGATCGACGTGCCCCGGCGCATTTCCGCGCAGGGGCTGACACCGGGCGAGACCGTCACGCTGACGGCACGAACGGTGCGCGGGCCCGATGTGGCCTGGCGTTCGCAGGTGCGCCTGACGGCCGATGCCAACGGCACTATCGACCTGCAGCGCGATGCGCCATTGCCCGGCGCAAGCTACGAGGGCGTTTCGGCCATGGGCCTGCTGTGGTCGCAGGCGCCCGAAGTGCCCGGCGCCCCGCGCGAGGTCTTCGCCGCAGAACTGGCTGCGCCGCTCACCACCGAGTTCACGCTGGAACGCGCCGACGGCACGCGCTGGCAGGCATCGATGGTGCAGCAACTGGCTGCGCCTGGCGTTACCCGGCGCGAGGTGCGCGAGCAGGGCCTGTCGGGCACGCTGTTCCTGCCGGCGGGCCCGGGGCCGCATCCTGCGGTGATGGTGCTCAACGGCTCGGGCGGCGGCATCAACGAGCCGCGCGCTGCGCTGTATGCCTCGCATGGCTACGCGGCGCTGGCGCTGGGCTACTTCAAGTCGCCGGGGCGCTCGGACTACATCTCCGACACGCACCTCGAGTACTTCGAGACGGCACTGCAATGGATGCACGAGACCCTGAAACCCAAGGGCGGCTTCATCGCGCTGTCGGGCCAGTCGCGCGGTGGCGAACTGGTGCTGCTGCTGGGCTCGCTTTTTCCGCAGATGGTGTCCGCCGTCATCGGCTACGTGCCGTCCGCGCTGGTGCACAGCGCGCAGAACGCCTGCGACCCGGCCAACGGACCCGACAGCCGCAACGGCCCGGCCTGGATCTTCCGCGGCCAACCCCTGCCCCATCAGTGGGAAAACAACCGCACCGCCAGCTGGACGCCGTGGGACGAAGGCCCCGAGCCGCGCCGGCACACGGCAGCGATGCTGACCGCGCTGGGCGATGAGCAGGCGGTGGAGCGCGCGCGCATCCAGGTCGAACGCATCAACGGCCCGGTGATGCTGCTATCGGCCACGGATGACGGCTCCTGGCCTTCCAGCCTGTACAGCCGCATGGTGAGCGAGCGGCTTGCCGCACACGGCCATCCACATCCGGTGCAGCACCTGGACTTCGAAGGCGCGGGGCACGCCATCGTGTTCCCCTACGTGCCGACCACGCAGCTCACCTACCGGCACCCGGTGTCCGGGCGCCTGAGCACAACCGGCGGCGCCCCCGCCGCCAACGCACATGCCGACGAGGCCTCCTGGGCCGGCGTGCGCGACTTCCTCAAACAAGCCACGAGCAAGCTGAAATGACGACTTCCCCCGACCTGATCGACAGCCTGGTGCCGCTGGCCGAAGGCACGCCCCTGCATGCCGTGCGCCACCAGCGCAACAAGGTGGTGGACGCAACCCAGGGCAGCTACAACGCGCTGTTCGACCCCGAGCTGCCGGGCCTGACGCTGGCCGAGCGCCTGTTGGTCGCCTGCCGCATCGCCAAGCTCGCAGGCACCGAAGGGCTGCTTGCGCACTACCGCGACCGCCTGGCGGCGCTGGGCACGCTGGGTGCCGCACAGCAAGCCGCGCTCGACGGCAAGGAACCCGCCGGCGATGTGCGCCTGGCCGAGATCCTGCGCTTCACCACCACGCTGGCCGAGCGCCCGGTGGAAGGTGACCGCGAGGCGATCCTGCGCCTTCCCGCCGCCGGGCTCGATACGCCCTCCGCCATCGCCCTGGCACAGCTGATTGCCTTCGTCGCGTTCCAGGCACGCGTGGTGGCCGGCCTGCAAGCCATCGCAGCGCTGGGCGATGCTGCCGACACGAAGGCCACGGACACCGAGCCCGCAGCCCCCTTCGTGCACCCGGCCAACCTGCCGCGCGTGGGCGAGCCGCTGCGCATCAAGGGCTTCACCAGCGAAAGCCTGGAGTGGAAGGCCTGGTTGCCGGTGCTCAAGCTGGAAGAAGCCAGCCCCGCCCAGCTCGCGATCCTGGAAGCCAGCCACCCCAAGGCCAAGAGCAGCGACTACTACCTGCTGCTGGCGCACCAGCCGCGCATCCTGGAAGAGCGCTCCACGGTGTTCAACGCCATCATGTACGCGCCGGGCGGCATGTCCCGAGCGGAGCGCGAACTGGCCAGCACGGTGGTCTCGCGCATCAACGGCTGCGTGTACTGCGGCTCGGTGCATGCGCAGCGCTTCGAGCAGCTGGCCAAGCGCAACGACGTGATCGCGCAGGTGTTCGAAGAGCCGCAAGGCGCGGGCACCACGGCACGCGAGCGGGCGATCGTGCAGGCCTCCATCGAGCTGACCCGTTCGCCGGCCGGCTTCGGCCCGGCGCAGATCGAGCCGCTGCGCGCGGCGGGCCTGTCGGCACTGGAGATGCTGGACCTGGTCCACGCCGTCGCCATCTTCGCCTGGGCCAACCGGCTGATGCTGAACCTGGGCGAGCCGGTATTCCCGGCTTGAGCTGAAGAAGATAGAAAAAGGGGCGGCCCCTCTCGAAGCCGCCCTTTTTTTCCCGGGGGATCAGAAGCCTGCCAGCACCGAGCCCTTGAATTCGGTCTGGATGAACTGCTTCACCTCTTCCGACTGGTAGGCCTTCACCAGCTTGGCCACCCAGGGCTTGTCCTTGTCGGCTTCGCGAATCACCAGGATGTTCACGTAGGGGCTCTTGGCGCTCTCCTGCGCAATCGCGTCCTTCTGCGGGTTGAGGCCCGCCGACAGGGCAAAGTTGGTGTTGATGGCCGAAGCGTCCAGGTCATCGAGCGAGCGCGGCAGCTGCGCCGCATCCAGTTCGACGAACTTCAGCTTCTTGGGGTTCTCCACCACGTCCAGCGGCGTGGCCTTCAGGCCCACGCCAGCCTTGAGCTTGATCAGGCCCTTGTCCTGCAGCAGCAGCAGGCCACGGCCGCCGTTGGTCGGGTCGTTGGGAATGCCAAAGCGCGCGCCGTCCTTCAGGTCCTCAAGCTTCTTGACCTTCTTCGAATAGATGCCCATCGGGAAGTTGACCGTGTAGCCCACCGAGGTGAACTTGTAGCCGCGGTCCTTCACCTGCGCGTCGAGGTAGGGCTTGTGCTGGTAGCTGTTGGCATCCAGGTCGCCGGCCGCGAGCGCGGCGTTGGGCTGCACGTAGTCGCTGAACTCCACCACCTGGATCTTCAGGCCGTCGCGCTCGGCAACTTTCTTGACCTGCTCGAAGATCTGCGCGTGCGGGCCGCCGGTGACACCCACCTTGATCGGCTTGTCCTGCGCCATGGCGCCGACGCTGAAGGTCGTGGCCAGGGCCAGCGCCAGGGTGGATTGCAGGAGAGCGCGTTTGCTGCGGTTCATGGATTGTTCTTCCTTGGTTGTGAACAGAATCGAGAAATAGGACGGTCTCATTGCTTGTGGCTGAGGCGTCGCACGGCCCAGTCGCCCAGGCTTTGCAGGGCCTGCACGAACACGATCAGCACCAGCACCACGGCCAGCATGATTTCGGGCAGGAATCGTTGGTAGCCGTAGCGGATGCCCAGGTCGCCCAGGCCACCGCCGCCAATGGCACCCGCCATGGCCGAGTAGCCCGTCAGGCTCACCAGCGTGATGGTGAAGCCGGCCACGATGCCGGGCAGCGCCTCGGGCAGCAGCACCTTGAAGACGATCTGCCAGGTGGTGGCGCCCATGGCCTGCGCGGCCTCGATCAGGCCCTGGTCGACTTCGCGCAGCGAGGTTTCCACCAGTCGCGCAATGAACGGTGCCGCCGCGAGGGTCAGCGGCACCACGGCCGCGGCGGTGCCGATGGACGAGCCCGTGATGAAGCGCGTGAACGGAATGATCGCCACCAGCAGGATGATGAAAGGCGTGGAGCGCACCGCATTCACGATGCCGCCCAGCACGCGGTTGATGGCGGCGTTCTGCAGCACGCCGCCCTGGTCCGACAGGCGCAGCAGCACGCCCATGGGAATGCCGATCAGCGAGCCGACCACGCCGGAGATGCCGACCATGACCAGCGTTTCCCACAGCGAGCGGCCGAACAGCTCGAGCATGGCGGGGGTGAAGTTATCAAGCATGGGCCACCTCCTCCACCAGCACGCCGGCGCCGCGCAGCTGCGCAACGGCAGCGCCCAGCTTGTCGGCCGCGCCGCGCGCAAACACCGCCAGCGAGGCGAAAGGCTGGCCCTGCACCTCGTCCACCTGGCCATGCACGATGGACAGGTCGATGCCGTGGTCGCGGATCACGTCCGAAAGAATCGGCCGGTCGGCGCCGGTGCCTGCAAAGGCCAGCCGCAGCAACTGGCTGTGCTCCCCGGCGGGCTCGTTGCTCATCAGCGAGCGGATGCGCGCCAGCACGCTTTCAGGCAGGGCCTGCGGCACGATCTCCTCGATGAGGCTGCGCGTGGTGGCGTGCTGCGGGCGGGTGAACACATCGATCACCGGGCCCTGCTCGACGATCAAGCCGGCATCGATCACCGCCACGCGGTCGGCCACCTGCTTGATGACCTGCATCTGGTGCGTGATGAGCACGATGGTCAGGCCGAACTCGCGGTTGATCTGCTTGAGCAGCCCGAGGATGGAGCGCGTGGTTTCCGGGTCCAGCGCCGAAGTGGCTTCGTCCGACAGCAGCACCTTGGGCCGGTTGGCCAGCGCGCGGGCAATGCCCACCCGCTGCTTCTGGCCGCCGCTGATCTGCGCCGGATAACGATCGCGCATGGCGGAAAGGCCCACCAGGTCGAGCAGTTCATCGACCCGCTTCTTGATTTCCTGCGCGCTCACGCCGGCCAGCTCCAGCGGCAGCGCCACGTTCTGCGCCACGGTGCGCGAGGACAGCAGGTTGAAGTGCTGGAACACCAGGCCGATTTCGCGCCGGGCCTCGCGCAATTGCGCCTCGGGCAGCGAGCCGAGTTCGCGGCCACC
Source organism: Pseudomonadota bacterium (assembly GCA_018241225.1). Taxonomy (GTDB): domain Bacteria; phylum Pseudomonadota; class Gammaproteobacteria; order Burkholderiales; family Burkholderiaceae_C; genus Variovorax. The sequence continues at coordinate 101,852 of JAFEEG010000041.1, read as the reverse complement.
GACGATGACCTGGCCCGCCGTGGGCCGGTTCAGCAGGTTGATGGTGCGCACCAGCGAGCTCTTGCCGGCGCCGCTGCGGCCGATGATGCCGAACACCTCGCCCGGCTCGACTTTCAGGTCGATGCCGCGCAGCGCGACATGTTCGCCGTAGGCTTGGTGAATACCGCGCAGCTCGATCATGCGAGCCTCCGGAGGCGGGCTGAGATTGGAGAGACCATGGAAAACTTTCTTCTTGTGGGCGGTACGCCTCGCAGGGCGCTGCCAGCACCGGGCTCAGGCGGGAGCGTCTGTCGATCCGGAGGGGGAAAACGAAAGCAAAGGCGCCGCAGTGGCGCTCGGCTCTAGACGCGGCGGCGACAAAGCGCCGGGCACATTCGCAGCGGTGGGCTGGATTCGGAGGTCATGGCCCCCATTCTCGCCAAACTCAGGGTAAACACCAACGAACAAAAACTTTGATGCTTATTACCGCTTGACCGCCATCAAGTTCTCCATCCATCACGTCGTGATGTAATCCCGGACTTTTCGACCTGTCCCCCGATCCGTTTTCCATGAATTTTCCGGTTCCGAGCTGGCTTGCGGCACTGCTGCCCGCAAGCGCCACCGTCAGCCACGCCGAGCGGCTGCGATCGAGCCTGGGGGCCTTCCTTGGCATCCTGCTGACCGGCGCGGCGAGCGCCTGGTTCCTTCACTCCCCGGTGGCCGCCGCCGCCCTCATCGCTCCGATGGGCGCGTCCGCGGTGCTGCTGTTCGGCGTCCCCAACAGTCCGCTGGCACAACCCTGGTCGATCATCGGCGGCAACCTGGTGTCCGCGCTCATCGGCGTCACCTGTGCCAAGCTGATCGACGCGCCGGTGCCGGCCGCTGCCGCCGCGATCTTCTTCGCGATCGCCGCCATGTTCGCACTGCGCTGCGTTCATCCGCCCAGCGGGGCCGTCGCCCTGACCGCGGTGCTCGGCGGGCCGGCCGTGCACGCCGCCGGCTATGGCTTCGTACTGGTCCCCGTCGGGCTGAACTCGATCATCCTGCTGGCCCTGGCGGTGGCATTCAACAAGGCCACGGGCCGCCGCTACCCCCATATGCAACAGCCCGTGCCCCCGCGCCCGCACCGCACCAAGGACCTGGTTCCGACGGCCCGGGCAGGCTTCACGGCGCAGGACATCCGGGCGGTGATGCAGGACTACGACGAGATGCTCGACGTCAGCGCAGACGACCTGGAGAACCTCTTCCGCCGCACCGAGATGCACGCCTTCCGGCGGCGCTTCGGCGACACCACCTGCGGCGACATCATGTCCAAGGACATCGTGTCGGTGGAATTCGCCACCGAGCTGGCGCACGCATGGAATCTCCTGCGCGAGCATTCGGTGGAGGCATTGCCGGTGCTCAATCGCGCTCGCCATGTGATCGGAATCGTGACGCGCTCGGACTTCATCATCCATGCCAACGTGCGCAGCGACTTCGCAGGCATGCGCGCGCGCCTGCTCGCCTTCCTCAAGCGCACCGACCACACCCATTCGGACAAGCATGAAGTGGTGGGCCAGATCATGACGGCCAACGTCCGCACCGCCCGCGACTCGACACCGATTGCCCAACTCGTGCCGTTCATGGCTGACATGGGCTTTCACCACGTGCCGGTCGTCGATTCGCGCGGCCGGCTGGTGGGCATGGTGACGCAGACCGACCTGATCGGCGCGCTGTACGAGACTGCGCTGGCGCGCATCGACGGCGACCACGACGCCCAGCCCGCACCGGGCGGGCCGGATACCCCCGCGCCCTCGGAATTTATATCACGTCATGATATAAACGCGGGTTCGCAATCCGATGCCCAAGATGCCAGCCCCACCACGCGCTCTGACCAAGTCCCACTTTGAAACGCTGTCCGAATTCCGCTACCAGATGCGCCGCTTCGAGCGCTTCTCGGAGCGCGCCGCGCAAGGAGAAGGCATCACGCCGCAGCAGTACCTTCTGCTGCTCCATGTAAAGGGCTTCCCGGGCCGGGCCTGGGCTTCCGTCGGCGAGCTGGCCGAGCGCCTGCAGACGCAGGCCCACGGCGCCGTCGCGCTGGTCTCGCGGTGCGAGGCGCTGGAGCTGGTCGAGCGCAGGGCCAGCACCACCGACCGGCGCCAGGTCGAAGTGCACCTGCTGGTCAAGGGTGAGCAGCTCCTGCACCGCCTGGCGTCGCTGCACCGCGCCGAGCTGAAGTCCCTGGGCGGCGCATTCCAGGTTCCGCAGATCGACCTGGCGGTGAGCGCATGAGCCATCCGAACCGGGGCGACTTCGCCCGCAATACGCGCCTGCTGCGCATCACGCTCATGGCCGCCGTGATCGGCGGGCTGAGCACGGTGGCGGCCTACGTGCTGCTGGACCTGATCCGCTTCTTCACCAACCTGTTCTTCTTCCAGACGCTGTCCATTGCCGACCGGTCGCCCGCCACCCACACGCTCGGCGCCTGGGTGATCGCGGTGCCCGTGCTCGGCGGCCTGATCGTTGGGCTCATGGCGCGCTATGGCTCCGACAAGATCCGCGGCCATGGCATTCCGGAGGCCATCGAGGCCATTCTGTTCGGCAAGAGCAAGATGTCGCCCAAGGTGGCGGTGCTCAAGCCGCTGTCCTCGGGCATCGTCATCGGAAGCGGCGGCCCCTTCGGCGCCGAAGGGCCGATCATCATGACCGGCGGCGCCATCGGCTCGCTGCTGGCGCAGCACTTCCACCTGACGGCCGCCGAGCGCAAGGCCCTGCTGGTGGCCGGCGCCACCGCCGGCATGACGGCCGTCTTCGGCACCCCGGTGGCCGCGGTGCTGCTCGCGGTCGAGCTGCTGCTGTTCGAGCTGCGCCCGCGCAGCCTGCTGCCGGTCGCGGTGGCCTGCGCGGTGGCCGGCTTCGCCCGGCCGCTGCTGATGGACCCGGGGCCGCTCTTCCCCTTGCAGACACCGTCGCCGCAGCCCATGGTCATGCTGTTCTGCGTGCTGGCGGGCCTGGCCTGCGGCGTGCTGGGTTTCCTGCTGTCGACGTCTCTCTACAAGGTGGAGGACCTGTTCGGCAAACTGCCCCTGCACTGGATGTGGTGGCCGGCCATCGGCGGCCTGGCGGTGGGGTTGGGCGGGTACCTGCAGCCGCGCGCGTTGGGGGTCGGCTACGACGTGATCGGCGACCTGCTGAACAACCGGCTGGCGCTGGGCGTCGTGCTCGCCGTGCTGGGGGTGAAGGCGGTCATATGGGTGATCTCGCTCGGGTCGGGCACGTCCGGCGGCGTGCTGGCACCGCTGCTCATGATGGGTGCGGGGCTGGGCGTGGCGCTGGGCCACCTCATTCCGGTGGGCGACCCGCTGCTCTGGCCCCTGGTGTGCATGGCCGCGACCCTCGGGGGCGTGATGCGCGCACCCCTGACGGCAACCGTCTTCGCCTTTGGCCTGACCCACGACAGCAACGCGCTGCTGCCGCTCCTCACCACCTCGGCGGTGGCCTACGGCTTCACGGTGCTGACGATGCGGCGCTCGATCCTGACCGAGAAGATCGCCCGCCGGGGCTACCACATCTACCGCGAGTACGGCATCGATCCACTGGAGCGCCATTTCGTCGAGGAAGTGATGACGACCGAGGTGCGCACCATCGATGCATCGACGCCCGTGGGCCAGGCCCTGGCCGAGCATTTCGGCCCGGGCCAGTTGCATCGCGCGTTCCCGGTGGTTCGCTATGGCACGCTGGTGGGCATGGCCGACCGCGCGTTCCTTGTGGCGCACAAGGCCATGGATCCGATGGCACCGGTCGGGAACGCCTGCGAGCCGCCGCACGCTGCCTTCCTGGGAGAAAGCTGCCGCAGCCTGGCCACGCGAATGGCGCGGCTGCACGTGGAGCGCCTTCCGGTGGTGCGCGACCTCGAATCCAAGGAGCTGGTGGGCATCGTGGCCCGCAGCGACCTCATCAAGCCCTCGCTGGCCCACTTCGACGAAGAGGAAAAACGAGAGCGCATGCGCGGGATGCCCTGGCAGGCAGGGCCTTAGCCCACCCTAGAATCCGAGCGGCTTGCGCGCCCCGCCCTGCGGGGCGCGCCCTTATCCGGATACGCAGCGCAATCGCCCTGCAGCCCGCATGAATGCTGGTGAATATGCTTATCCGCATAAGACACGAACCAAAAAATAGTTTGTTTCAATAAGCTGGACTTCTACAGTCGTTGCCAGCTTGCAGCCGTGTGGCGAAGCAGCGCATGGTGTTGCCAAGCCCAGACTTTTCACGATGTACCAATACACAGAATTCGACCGCCAGTTCGTTCGCCAACGCGCCGCGCAGCACCGCGACCAGCTCGAGCGCTGGCAAAAGGGCAAGATCTCCGAAGACGAGTTCCGCCCGTTGCGCCTGCAAAACGGCTGGTATGTGCAACGCTATGCGCCCATGCTGCGCGTGGCCGTGCCCTATGGGGAAATCTCCAGTGCGCAGTTGCGCGTGCTGGCCCGCATCGCCCGCGAGTACGACGAGCCCGAGGCCGAGGTGTATCGCAAGGCCACTGAAACGCAGGGCCTGCTGGGCACGCACAAGCTGCCCACCCACTACGCGCACTTCACCACGCGCCAGAACGTCCAGTACAACTGGATTCCGCTGTCCAAGAGCGCCGACGTGATGGACCTGCTGGCCTCGGTGAACATGCACGGCATCCAGACCAGCGGCAACTGCATCCGCAACATCACCAGCGACGAGCGTGCCGGCGTGGCGGTGGATGAAGTGGCCGACCCGCGTCCCTACGCGGAAATCATGCGGCAGTGGAGCACGCTGCACCCCGAGTTCGCCTTCCTTCCGCGCAAGTTCAAGATCGCCATTACCGGCGCCGCGGAAGACCGCGCCGCCACCGGCTGGCATGACGTGGGCCTGCGCCTGGTGAAGAACGATGCCGGCGAGCTGGGCTTCGAGGTGCGCGTGGGTGGCGGCATGGGCCGCACGCCCATCGTGGGCACGGTGCTGCGCGAGTTCCTGCCCTGGAACCAGATCATGAATTACCTGGAAGCCGTGGTGCGGGTCTACAACCGCTACGGCCGCCGCGACAACCTCTACAAGGCGCGCATCAAGATCCTGGTGAAGGCCGAAGGCCAGGTCTACATCGACGACGTGGAAGAGGAATACAGGCAGATCCTCGCGCACGACGGCGCACCCCACACCATTCCGCAGGCCGAGCTGGACCGCGTGGCCGCTTCCTTCGTGCCGCCAGCGCTGGCCAACCGCGCCTACCAGCCGCAGGAACAGACCGAGGCCGAGCTGGCTGCCCAAGCCGCGGACGACACGATGTTCGCCCGCTGGCTGCAGCGCAACGTGGCGCCGCACAAGAATCCGCTGCTGCGCGCCGTGACGCTGTCGTTCAAGCGCCGCCTGCAGGCACCGGGCGATGCGTCGGCCGACCAGCTCGACATTGCCGCCAGGCTGGCCGACCGCTTCTCCGCCGGCGAAGCCCGGGTGACGCACGACCAGAACCTGCTGCTGCCCTGGGTGCACGCCGAAGACCTGCACGCCCTGTGGCTGGCTGCGCGCGAAGCCGGCTTTGCCAGCGCCAACGTGCACCTGCTCACCGACATGATCGCCTGCCCGGGTGGCGACTTCTGCGCGCTGGCCAATGCACGCTCCATTCCTATTGCCGAGGCCATCACCGAGCGCTACCAGGACCTGGATGAGCTCGACGACATCGGCGAGATCGACCTGCACATCAGCGGCTGCATCAACTCCTGCGGCCACCACCACAGCGGCCACATCGGCATCCTGGGCGTCGACAAGGACGGCAAGGAGTGGTACCAGGTGACCTTGGGCGGCTCCGACGGCTCCGACCTCTCGGGCCCGACGCAGGCCGGCAAGGTGGTGGGCCCCTCGTTCTCGGCGGCCGAAGTGCCGGACGTGATCGAGGCGGTGCTGGGCACCTACCGCGACACCCGCAAGACCGTCGACGGCAAGCGCGAGAACTTCATCGACACCCTGCGCCGCGTGGGCCTGGACCCATTCAAGACCGCGGCCAATGCGGCCCGCTTTGCCAACAAGGCCGAAGAAGAGGTGGCAGCATGAAGCGCAACCTTCGCATCCTTTCTTCCGAAGAACACGTGGACGACGGCTCGCCGGCCGTGCTGCAACTGCCCAACGACGCCGACCCGCTGGCCATCGAGGTGAACCTGCAGGACATCGAGCGCATCGACCTGAACTTTCCCAAGTTCACCGATGGCCGCGCCTACAGCCAGGCCTTCCTGCTGCGCCGGCGCCTGGGCTTTACCGGCGACCTGCGCGCCACCGGCGACGTGCTGGTCGACCAGCTGGTGCAGATGGAGCGCACGGGCTTTTCCAGCGCCGTGCTGCGCGAAGGCGTGGACGCGTCGGACGCGCAGCGCCAGTTCGACCGCTATGCCTCCTTCTATCAGGGCGATGCCGTGAAGACGGCGCCGCATTTCGCCACGGACGAGGCCTGAGGCGATGGGCGCCAGGCGCGCTCATCCGCGACACGACAAACGGCGCCACTGGCGCCGTTTTTCATTGGGCGAACCGTCCGTGCCAATGCGCTGCGCGCGTTGATTGCGCCATATCCGGAACGAAGCACAAACCGCCCCGGAACCCGCATGAACACTGGCGCATTTGCTTATCCGAATAACGCGCGAACCAAAAAATCGTTGGGATTCATAAGGCCCGTCCCTACAGTCTCTTCCAACATGAGCATCGACCTCGAACGCATCAACGCCGAACTGGGCAGGAACGCCCCGGGCCTGGTGGACTGGGCCCTCGGCCTGGGCCGCCCCGCCATCGTCACGACCAACTTCCGCCCCTTCGAGGCGGTGATCCTGCACATGGTCACGCGCATCAACCCCGACGTGCCCGTGGTGTGGATGGACAACGGCTACAACACCGAAGCCACCTATCGCTTTGCCGACGAGGTGACCAAGCAGCTGGGCCTGAAGCTGAAGATCTACCTGCCGCTGCGCTCGCGCGCCCACCGCGAGGCCGTGGAAGGCCCGACCCCGGCGCTGGACGATCCGCGCCACGCTGCCTTCACCGAGGAAGTGAAGCTCGAGCCCTTCGCCCGTGCCCTGCGCGAGACCGCGCCGCAAGTCTGGTTCACCGCCCTGCGCGCCACCGACACCGCCGTGCGCGCGCAGATGGACCCGGTCAGCATCAACCCAGACGGCCTCATCAAGGTGGCGCCGCTGCTGCACTGGAGCTCCAAGGACCTGTACGAGTACTGCCAGGCCCACGGCTTGCCCAACAACTTCGACTACGTCGACCCGACCAAGGGCGAGGACAACCGCGAATGCGGCCTGCACCTGTCGCATTGAAGAAGAAGTAGCCAACAACATGAACGCACGTACCGAACACGAACTGCTGTCACCCCCGATGCATTCCCCTGCGCGCCTTTCCAACACGCACCTCGACGCACTCGAGGAAGAAGCCATCTTCGTGCTGCGCGAAGTCGCGGCCGCCTTCGAGCGCCCCACGCTGCTGTTCTCCGGCGGCAAGGATTCGCTGGTGCTGCTCAAGTGCGCCGAGAAGGCGTTCGGCGCGGGCCGGCTGCCCTACCCGCTGCTGATGATCGACACCGGCCACAACTTCCCCGAAGTGACCGACTTCCGCGATCACCGCGCCAACGAGCTGGGTGCCGAGCTGATCGTGCGCAGCGTGGAAGACTCGATGAAGCGCGGCACGGTGCGGCTGTCGCATCCGCTGGAGTCGCGCAACGTGCACCAGTCGGTCACGCTGCTCGAGGCCATTGAAGAATTCCGCTTCGACGCGCTCATTGGCGGCGCCCGCCGCGACGAGGAGAAGGCCCGCGCCAAGGAGCGCATCTTCTCGCACCGCGACAGCTTCGGCCAATGGCAACCCAAGGACCAGCGCCCCGAGCTGTGGACCCTGTTCAACACCCGCCTGGCCCCGGGCGAACACTTCCGCGTGTTCCCCATTTCCAACTGGACCGAGCTGGACGTGTGGCAGTACATCGAGCGCGAGAACATCGCCTTGCCTTCGCTCTACTACACCCACAAGCGCGAGGTGGTCGAGCGCCGCGGCCTGCTGGTGCCGGTGACCGAGCTCACCCCGCCCAAGGACGGCGAACAGATCGAAGTGCGCGACGTGCGCTTTCGCACCGTGGGCGACATCACCTGCACCTGCCCGGTCGAAAGCCTGGCCGCCGACGCCGGCGACGTGGTCATCGAGACGCTCGCCGCAGAGGTGAGCGAGCGCGGCGCCACCCGCATGGACGACAAGACTTCCGAAGCTTCGATGGAGAAGCGCAAGAAAGACGGGTATTTCTGAAATGGACGCGACAACACTGAACCCCGCCGTGGCAGACGGCACCGCCGGCGCCGAAGTCGACACCGGCACCGCCCTGCGCTTCATCACCTGCGGCAGCGTGGACGACGGCAAGAGCACGCTCATCGGCCGCCTGCTGGTGGACAGCAAGACGGTGCTGCAAGACCAGCTGGCCGGCGTGCAGCGCGGTGGCGAGACCGACCTGGCCCTGCTCACCGACGGCCTGTCGGCCGAGCGCGAGCAAGGCATCACCATCGACGTGGCCTACCGCTACTTCTCGACCGCCCAGCGCAAGTTCATCATCGGCGACGCGCCCGGCCACGAGCAGTACACCCGCAACATGGTCACCGCCGCATCGAGCGCCGACGCCGCCGTGGTGCTGGTCGACGCCACCAAGCTGCCCTGGGCCAGCCAGGTGGACGAAGGCGAGGTGGTCAAGTGCGAGTTGCTGCCGCAAACGCGCCGCCACACCCTGCTGGCGCACCTGCTGCGCGTGCAGTCGATCGTGTTCGCCATCAACAAGCTCGATGCGGTGCCCGACGCCGCCCTGGCCCTGGAGCGCATTTCCGGCGCACTGGACGCGTTCGCCCAAGCCGCGGGCGTGCAAGTCACGGCCACGGTACCCGTCTCGGCCCTCAAGGGCTGGAACGTGGCTACCCGCCACGCCGACTGGTGCGGCTACGAAGGCCCGAGCCTGCTGGAAGTGCTCGAAGCCCTGCCGGTCACGAAGCAGGACGAGGCGGTGCCTTTCGCCTTCCCGGTGCAATGGGTCGAGAAGTTCTCGTCGTCGGCCGACACCTCGCGCGGTCGCCGCGTGTTCTGGGGCCGAGTGGCCAGCGGCCATGTGGAGCCAGGCCAGCGCATCAGCATCCTGCCCAGCGGCCAGACGGCCACCGTGGCCCAGGTGCTGGACCATGCGCGCAACCCCAAGACCGTGCATGCGGGCCACAGCGCCGGCATCGTGCTCGACCGCGAAGTGGACGTCTCGCGTGGCGACTGGCTGCTGGCTCCCGATGCCTTCACGCCCACCCGCGAAATCACCGCCACCGTCGCGTGGCTGGACGACGAGCCCCTGGTGGCCGGCCGCGTGTACTGGGCGCTGCAGGGCCACCGCTGGGTCAAGGCCAAGGTCGCCCGCGTGGTGGATCGCCTGAACATCAACACGCTGGATGCCGAAGAGGCGCAGCAGCTCGACGCCAATTCCATCGGCGACGTAGTGCTTTCGCTGCAGCAGCCGCTGGCGGTGCAGCCCTTTGCCAGCTCGCGCGCGCTGGGCTCGCTGGTGCTGGTCGACACGGCCTCCCACCGCACTGCAGCCGCGGTCTTGGTGCGCTGAGTCGCACCAATTCTCGAAAAACGTAAAATCCAGGGTTCCCCCGAATAAGAACTGGCCAGAAGACCAATGACTCACGTCGTTTCCGAATCGTGCATCCGCTGCAAGTACACCGACTGCGTCGATGTCTGCCCGGTGGATTGCTTCCGCGAAGGCCCCAACATGCTCGTCATCGACCCCGATGAGTGCATCGACTGCGCGGTGTGCATTCCCGAGTGCCCGGTCAACGCGATCTACGCCGAAGAAGACCTGCCGGCCGACCAGATCGCCTTCATCAAGCTCAACGCCGAACTGGCCCTGGCCGACGGCTGGAAGAGCATTACCAAACGCAAGCCCGCCCTTCCCGACGCGGAAGAGTGGAAGGACAAGACGGGCAAGGTCTCCGAGCTGGTCAAATAAGCTCGATGCAGGCTGCAGCCCCGATCGAATGCGACGCGCTGGTCATCGGCGCGGGCCCGGTCGGTCTGTTCCAGGTTTTCCAGCTGGGCCTGCTCGAAATCTCCTGCCACGTTGTCGACGCCCTGCCCTTTGCGGGCGGCCAGTGCGTCCAGCTGTACGGCGACAAACCCATCTACGACATTCCAGGCACGCCGGTCGCCACCGGCCGCGGCCTGGTCGAGTCGCTGTTGCGCCAGGCCGAGCCCTTTGCGCCCCAGTTCCATTTCGGCGAGCAGGTGGCCACGCTGGCGCGCCAGACCGACGGGCGCCTGCTGCTGGGCACATCGCGCGGCAAGCAGTTCCTGGCCAGGACGGTGTTCATCGCGGCCGGCGTGGGCGCATTCCTGCCCAAGCACATCGCAGTGCCGGGACTGGAGGCCTTCGAAGGCACCAGCCTGTTCTATCACCCCGAATCGCTGGAGCGCTTTGCCGGCCAGTCCGTGATCGTGCACGGTGGTGACGACGAGGCGCTGCAGGCGGCACTCGAGCTGCTGGGCAAGGCCCGCAACATCACCTTGCTGCACCGGCGCGACGCCTTCCAGGCCGACGAAGAAACGCAGGCCCGCATTCGCGACAACATTGCCCAGGGCCGCATTCGCCTGGCCATTGGCCAGCCGCAGGCCTTCGATGGCCGGCAGCTCACCGTGACCACGCCTGAAGGCCAGCCCCTCGTGCTCGATGCCGACGCCTGGCTGGCCTACCCCGGCATTTCGCCGCGCCTGGGTCCCATTGCCGACTGGGGCCTGGAACTGGCGCGCAAGCAAGTGCCCGTGGACACCGAGAAGTACCAGACCCGCGAGGCCGGGGTGTTCGCGGTGGGCGACGTCAACACCTATCCGGGCAAGAAGAAGCTCATCGTCTGCGGCTTTCACGAAGCCACGCTGGCCGCCTGGGGCGCCACGGCCATCGTGTTTCCGGACAAGGCCATTCCGCTGCAATACACCACCACCAGCACCCGCCTGCACGAGTTGCTGGGCGTGCCGCACGGCTAGCCGCGCCCTTTACATCGGGTTCACACGCCGGACAAACTGCGCGGCGTGGCGGGTGGTTGAATCTGCCCATGTCAGACGCAACCGTCTTCGTCGAACAGCGCTTCTGGGCCCTGGTGCTGTTCTCGGTGGTCTTGCCCGCGGCCATCTTCGTCACCTTGTTCGTCCGGCGCGAGTTCTCCAAGCGCGCGGTGCTGATCTTCGGGTTGCTCCTCATCTGCCTGGCGGCTGTGGATATCGTTCTCCTGCACGCCTTGTCGGTTTCCGCCCGAAAGACGGCTTCGCTGGCCGATGACCTGGTTTTCGCCTCGGAACTTCGCATCGCGCTCTACATCCTGCCGGCTGCCTTCGGCACCCTGGGCATCAACATGGTCTCGCACGTGCTCATGCACTACCTGAAGCAGAAGGAGCTGCGCTTCGAGGCCCACCATGCCTCTGCGGCGGTGCCAGAGATAGCCGTGCTGCCTGTTCTGGCGCGGCCGGCAGCGCCCATGCGCCGAACCCGGCGCGGGCCAAAGCTCTCGCACCGCACGCACAGGCGGGTTTCTCGTCCGCGCACCAACGTGCCGGCCAGCTGAAACGCCCCCTGCGCCAGAGGAATACAATCGTCAACCGCTAGGGGTGCTGGGCTTGTCTTGGGCTCGGCTGAGAAAAAAACCCTTTGAACCTGATTGCGGCCGGAATCTCGATGGTGCTTGTCACCACCGAGCCCGGCTCCGAGTTAATCCTCGCGCAGGGAAGCTGGTGTCCGGTGGTCGTCATGCCTTTTTCTCGCCTCTGACGACCTGTGCTCCCGGGCCCTCGCCCACCTGCCAAACATTTGCGGCTGAGACGCTTTGCGGAGCATTTGAATGGCACAACCAAGCAACAACACCCAGGGCGGCGGCGCCACGAACAACGAGGCGCTGACCCCACTGGCCGACAGTGCGCGCGTGTTCCATTGGCATGACCACCTCTCGCTGTGGTTCAGCCTGGGCGTGGGCCTGCTGGTGATGCAGGTGGGGGCCTACCTGGTGCCGGCCGTGGGCACACGTGATGCGGTCATTGCCATCTTGCTGGGTTCGGTGGTGGGCGCAGGCCTGCTGGCCTGGACGGCGCGCGTGGGCTGCGAAAGCGGCCTGGCCAGCGCAGGCCTGATGCACCGCACCTATGGCAGCGCCTTCGCGCGGCTGCCCGTCATCCTCAACATCGTGCAGCTGGTGGGATGGACCACCTTCGAGCTGGTGATCATGCGCGAAGGCACCCAGGCCATCGGCCAGCAGGCCCTGGGCCTGCAGCTGGACAGCAGCCTGGGCTTCGTGCTGACCACGTTGCTGTGGGGCGCGGTGCTGCTGGCCCTGCTCGCAGGCTCCATGGTCAAGCTGGTGCGCCGCTTCGTCAGCCGCTTCGGACTGCCGCTGGTGGTGCTGTCGCTGATCTGGCTGACCTGGCAATTCGCCGCGCAACTGAATGCGCAAGGCTTCGGCGCCTTCTGGCAACGCCAGGGCGACGGCAGCATGGGCCTGTTCAGCGCCCTCGACCTGGTGATTGCCATGCCGGTGTCGTGGCTGCCTCTGGTGGCCGACTACGCCCGCCACGGCCAGCGCGGCGCGAGCGGCGCCCGCGCGGCAATGAGCGGCACCTGGCTGGGCTATGCCCTGGCCAACATCTGGTGCTACGCGCTGGGTGTGATGGTGGTGAGCGTGGCGCAGCCGGGCGCGACCCTGGTCACGGCGCTGCTGCTGGCACAGGGCGGCCTGGTGGCCCTGGGCCTGATCCTGGTCGACGAACTCGACAACGCCTATGGCGACGTGTATTCGAGCTCGGTCTCGGCCCACAGCCTGCAGCCGCGCTGGAGCGTGCGCCGCTGGGGCCTGGTGATCGCAGCGGTGAGCATCGCGCTTGCGCTGGTGCTGCCCATGCACAGCCTGGAGCCCTTCCTGCTGCTGCTCAGCTCGGTGTTCGTGCCGCTGTACGGCGTGATCCTCGGGCGCCTCGGCCTGGGTGCACGCTGGGCGCAGCAAGGCGAGCGCCGTATCGACTGGAGCGCCGCCATCATCTGGGTGGCCGGCATCGTGGTCTTCCACACCTGCGGCAAGCTCGCGCCCGAGTGGGGCGCCGCGCTGCCCTCGCTGCTGGCGACCTTCGTGCTGGCCTGGCTTACGCGTCCGTCGGCGTCAACGGCAGGCGGTGCGTCGGCACTGGCGCAAAACCGTGGTTGAGCGGCCCGTGGCCATGGCCCACCAGTACCTGCGCACCGGCCTGCATGGCGCCGATGACGTAGTCGCGTGCGCTGGCCACGGCCTCGGGCAACTGCGCGCCCAGCGCCAGGTGCGCGGCAATGGCCGACGACAGGGTGCAGCCCGTGCCGTGCAGGTTGCGGCTGGCAATGCGCTCGGACGCCAGGCGCAGCGAATGCCCGCCGCGCTGCGCCAGCAGGTCGACCACCTCGTCGCCCGGCAGATGCCCGCCCTTGAGCAGCACCGCGCGCGCGCCCATGGCCAGCAGCTCGGCAGCCGCCGGCTCCAGCGCCTGGGCCGCCTCGATCGGATGGCCCACCAGCAAGGCGGCTTCGTCCAGGTTGGGCGTGACCACCACGGCGCGCGGGAAGAGCTCGCGCACCAGCCCACTCACGGTCTCGGCTGCGATCAGGCGGTCGCCGCTGGTGGCCACCATCACCGGGTCGAGCACCACGTTGGGCAGCTTGTAGTGGTCGATGGCCCAGGCCACCACCTCGACGACCTCGGGCGCGTGCAGCATGCCCAGCTTGACGGCATCGACCCCGATGTCCTCCACCACGGCCTGGATCTGTGCCTTCAGGAACTGCGGCGGCACGCCATGGATGCCGCTCACGCCCTGCGTGTTCTGCGCGGTGAGCGCCGTGATGGCACTCATGCCGTAGCAGCCGAGGGCCGCAAAGGTCTTCAGGTCGGCCTGGATGCCGGCGCCGCCGCCGCTGTCGGAGCCCGCGATGGTGAGCACGCGGGCATAACGTGTTGCACTCGGGGTGGCGGTCGATGCGCTGGCCTTCGCGCCGGAAAATGTCGTCGTCATGTTGAAAATTATCTGTCACGCACTGCGTGCGTTCGCTTGAGCCCATGAATTCTTCTCGTGCCCTGCCGTTTGAATCGGTGGCCATCCTCGGCGCCGGGCTGATGGGCCGCCTGCTGGCCGCCAGCCTTGCGCAGGCTGGCTGCAAGGTGGACGTCCATGAAGCAGGCAGCCCAGAGGCCGAAGGCGCCGCCGCACGCGTGGCCGCAGCCATGCTGGCGCCGCTGGCCGAATCGGCCGTGGCACCGGCGCCGCTGGTGCGCATGGGCCACTACGCGCTCACGCGCTGGCCCGAATTGCTGGCACCGCTGGCCGAGCCCGTGTTCTTCCAGCGCGAAGGCACGCTGGTGCTGTGGCACCGGCAGGATGCGGCCGAGGCGGCGCGCCTGGCGCGCATCCTCCAGGGCACCTGCGACGTGGTGCCCGAGCTGCCCGCCATGCAGCGCGTGGACGGTGCGCAAATCGCAACACTCGAACCCACGCTGGGCTCGCGCTTCGCACAGGGCCTGTTCCTGCCGGAAGAAGGCCAGCTCGACAACCGCGCGCTGCTCGCCTCACTGCTGAGCACACTGCACGCACATCCGAATGTCCGGCTGCATTGGCAGTCGCCACGCGAGCCCGGCGACTTCCGCCCCGGCACCGCGGGCCAGCCCGACTGGGTCATCGACTGTCGCGGATTGGGTGCCAAGCCGCAGTGGCCCGCGCTGCGCGGCGTTCGAGGCGAAGTCATTCGCGTGCACGCGCCCGAGGTCAAGCTGACCCGGCCCACGCGGCTGGTGCATCCGCGCTATCCGCTCTACATCGCACCCAAGCCGGGCGACCTGTACGTGATCGGTGCCACCGAAATCGAATCCGAAGACATGTCGCCGGCCAGCGTGCGCTCCACGCTGGAGCTGCTGTCGGCCGCCTATGCGGTGCACAGCGGCTTTGCCGAAGCGCGCATCGTCGAGATCGCCACGCAGTGCCGCCCCACCCTGCCCGACAACCTGCCCGACGTGCAGCAGCCGCACCCGCGCGTGCTGCAGGTCAACGGCCTGTACCGGCACGGCTTCATGATCGCGCCGGCCGTGCTCGACATCGTGCTTGAGCTGCTGCAAGGCGGCCGCTCGCCGCTGGCCGCCCGCTTCGGGCTCCCGGGCATGCAGACGCTGAACAAATCAACCTGCCAAGAAGCAGGCACTCCCGCATGAAGGTCCTCATCAACGACACCCCGCACGAGCTGGCCCAGGACGCCCGGCTGCCCGATGCGCTGGCCGCCATCCAGGCCACGCCTCCCTTTGCAGTGGCCGTCAATCGCCAGTTCGTTCCGCGCTCGCAGTACACGCAATGCGAGCTGCAGGCCGACGACCGCATCGAAGTGATCCGCCCCGTGACCGGCGGCTGAGAGATAGAGAGAGAAAGAAAGAGACAAGCCATGAGCAACACCCCCGCCGACGCCCTCGTCCTGTACGGCCAGACCTTCCAGAGCCGGCTGCTGCTGGGTACCGCGCGCTACCCCTCGCCCGACGTGATGGAAGCCGCCGTGCGCCGCGCCAAGCCGGCCATGCTCACCGCATCGCTGCGCCGCCAGACGGCCAAGCCCGGCAGCGCTGGCGGTGACAACGGCTTCTGGGACATGCTGCGCGAGCTGAAGGTACCGGTGCTGCCCAACACCGCCGGCTGCCACAGCCCGCAGGAAGTCATCGCCACCGCCCACATGGCGCGCGAGCTGTTCGACACGCCATGGATCAAGCTGGAGTTGATCGGCGACGACTACACCCTGCAGCCCGACACGCTCAACCTGGTGGGCGTGGCCGAGACGCTGATTCGCGACGGCTTCCAGGTGCTGCCCTACTGCACCGAAGACCTGGTGCTGTGCCAGCGCCTGGTGGACGTGGGCTGCCAGGCCGTCATGCCCTGGGCAGCGCCCATCGGCACCGGCCAGGGCCCCGTCAATCCGTACGCCATGCGCACGCTGCGCGAGCGCCTCAAGGTGCCGCTGCTGGTGGACGCCGGCCTGGGGCTGCCCTCGCATGCCTGCCAGGTGATGGAATGGGGCTACGACGGCGTGCTGCTCAACACCGCCGTGGCCCTGGCGCAAGACCCGGTGGCCATGGCCGGCGCCTTTGCCGATGCCGTGGCCGCGGGCCGCGCCGCCTACCTGGCTGGCGCCATGACCGCCCAGGAATCCGCCCAGCCCAGCACCCCCGTGCTGGGCACTCCCTTCTGGCACCACGCACAAAACCAATGACCGAGACCAACCCGACGCAAGCCATGGCATTGGCCATCGTGCAGGCCCACACGCAACGCTTCGGTGCTGCCACCGCCACTGAGGTGCCGGCATTGTTCGGCAGCGAAGACCCGGTGTATCGCGCCGCCAAGCTGGCGAGCCTGAAGTTGGGCTTCATCGACATCGATGCCGATGTGCTGGGGCGCGCCTGGCAGGCGCAGACGCAACGCACCGGGCAGTTCGATGCCTCGGCCTGGCCAGTGGCGCCGCAGGACTTCGGCATGAAGCCATTCCCGCTCGTCGAGCGCAAGGACGCCTTTGCCGCCTGCCCCAAGAACCTGGGCCTGTATGCCGTGCTGCCGGACGCAGCCTGGGTGGGCCGCTGCGCGCGCGCGGGCGTGCCTACGGTGCAGCTGCGATTCAAGTCTGACGACGCAGCGGCCATCGAACGCGAAGTGCGCGCCTCGATCGAGGCCGTGCGCGGCACCGATTCGCTGCTGTTCATCAACGACCATTGGCGCATTGCCATTGCGGCCGGCGCTTACGGCGTGCACCTGGGCCAGGAAGACCTGGACGCCCTCAGCGCCGAAGAGCTGCGCGAGATCAGAAGCTCCGGCGTGCGCTTGGGCGTCAGCACGCACGGCTATGCCGAGATGCTGCGCGCCGATGCGGTGAGCCCGAGCTACATCGCCATGGGCGCGGTGTTTCCGACCACGCTCAAGAAGATGGCGACCGTACCCCAGGGCGTGGCGCGGCTGGACGCCTATGCCCGCCTGACGCGTGGCTATCCGCAGGTGGCCATCGGCGGCATCGACGAAGCGCGCCTGGACGAGGTGCTGGCCACGGGCGTGGGCTCGGTGGCGGTGGTGCGCGCCATCATCACTGCGCCCGACCCCGAGGGCACCGCGGCACGCTGGCAGGCCGCCATCAGCGGCGGCAAGAAAGCCTGAGGGAAAGTGCGTGGAGGGGCCCGTCAGGCCCCCACGATGCCGCTTGGCGCCAGCGGAAAGCGCTCCAGCATGCGCCGGCCCAGCGGTGTGATTTCCAGGGCCACTGCAGGGGGTTGGTCGTAGCCCGACAAGGTCCGGATGGGCGACGGGATCTGCGCCTTCACGTGGCCGGCCATCTTCAGGATGCGAAGACCATCCACGTCGTCGCCCACCGACAGGGCAACGGGCAAATCAACCAGCGACAGCTTGTGCAACAGGACCAGTGACATGGCCAGCGCACTATAAGCTGGCGGCGCTCAGCTCACCAAGCGTCCGTGGCTTCCGATGACCGCCACGTCAACAAATTGGCTTCCTTCGCGGTTGCTGCGCCCGAAGTTGATCTTGACGCCGCCCATGTCGAAGGACTCGATGCTCGCCAGCGCGGCAATGAGCCCCGCGCGAGTGGGCGCCGGGCCCGCCCGGCGCAGGCCTTCGGCCAGCACCCAGGCGTCCATGTAGCCCTCCAGGCTGGGCAACGAAAACTGCTTGCTGCCGCTGGCCTCCATGTCGGCCTGGTAGCGGCGCACCACCTCGTAGCGGGTGGACTGCGGCGAGGGCACGATCAGCGCGAAGCCGATGCCACGCGCATCGTCGCCCATGGGCGTGAGCGAACTGGCCATGATCGACAGGCCATACACCGTGCTGTTGCCGCCCGCCTTGCGCAGGGCCTTGATGAAGGCGGGCGCCGTGCCTGCCAGGCCAGTAATCACCACTTGCGGCGCGGCCTTGGCAATGGCCGCGGCCGCGGGCTCCACTTCCAGGCTGATGGTGCTGGGCGTGGTGGCCACCACCACGGGCTCGAGCTTGTACTTGGCCAGCGAGGCCTTGCTGGCTGCCAGCACCGACTGCCCCAGCGGATCGTTGGAATGCACGATGCCGATCTTGCTGATGCCCAGCACCGCGGCGGTGGCAATCAGCTTGTCGATTTCCTGGTCGTAGTTCGCGCGCACCCAGAAGGTATTGGGCGAATTCTTCTTGCGCAGCGCCACCGTGCCCGTGTTGGGACCCACCACGGCCAGGCCCGGCACGGCGTCCATGATCTCGGAGGTCTGCCGCGTGCCCAGCGGGTGCAGCATGGCCAGCACCGATGCATCGGCATTGAAGGCCAGCGCGTTGGACTTGGCGACTTCGGGCTTGAACTGGTCGTCCGCCATCACCAGCTCGATCTTCGCGCCGTGGATGCCGCCGGCCTTGTTGATGGCGTTGATGCACGCACTGGAGCCTGCGAACAGACCGCTGCCGTTGGCCTTTTCGACGCCGCTGTTGTCAAAACTTGCGCCAACCCGAATCGACTTGGCCTGTGCGAACACCGGCATGCCCAGCGCCGTGGCCGCGGCGGCGGCGCCCGCTCGCGTGAGTATCTGCCGGCGGGTGCTGCCCTTGGCGGCCCGCAGGCTGGACGTGACGCTCGCTCCTGACGTGTTCATGCTGCAACCTTGATTAAATTTGCGTCGGAATGTAACGCATGATGCCCCGACACTGGCGGCGCATTTCAGGACAGGCGCCCTTGAAATAGAACCATCGAGCTACAAGGCAAAGGAAATTCACATCGCAACGTGAACTTCTGCCACGATCTGGTGATGGAGGCACCGCCATGCGGTCGAGTGAATGGGTTGCGCCGGAATAAGCGGCAGTGCCCGTGCGTCTCTTTCGTTGCTACTTCTCAATGTCCATCAAGGGAGTCCCAATGAATCGACGCAATCTGAACTTGCTGTGTGCCATCTCCGTGGCTCTCGCCGGTGCAACGGCAAGCCCCATTTCCGCGCTCGCACAATCCAGCGGCGCCTCCGGCGCCGAGCAGCGCTGGACTTTTGATGGAAAGATCCGCAACAACTCGCTGGCAGTCAGTCCCGACGAAGGCACTGCGGTCGTCTCCTACAGCGACCGGCCGGAAGTGCTGGTCTACGACCTCAGGAACGGCAAGGTGCGCTCTACCCTGCCCGGTTTCGTGACCCCACGAAATATTGTCTTTGAGCCTTCGGGCAAGAGCTTCTACATTTCCGACAGCAGCCTGGGCACCGTTACCCAGGTCGACACCCAAACCCTGGAAAAACGCGGCACCTTGCCCGCCGGCCCAGGCGCATTCGGCACCGCGATGAGCAAGGATGGCTCGACGCTGTATGTGAACAATCAAGCCGCCAGCACCGTTTCCCGCTTCGACCTGAAAACTGGCCAGCCCCTGGCGGTGATCACCGGCTTTGCGCAACCTCGCCAGGGTGTGCGCCTGAGCCCCGACGGCGCATCGCTCTACGTCACCAACTTCCTGGGCGACAAGATCATTGCGGTGAACACCGCAACCAACAAGATCGATGGGGAGATCACCGGCTTCAACAAGCTGCGGGCCATCTCGGTAACGCCCGACGGCAAGACCATCTTCGCCGCCAACAGCGGCAGCGACACCATCGCCGTCGTCGACGTGCAAAAGCGCGTCATTGCCTCGACGATCCCCGTGGGCAAGGATCCGTACGGCGCCGCCCTGACACCCGATGCAAAGCAGGTGTATGTGGGCAACCTGGGCGACAACACCGTGTCTGTGATCGATGTGGCCAGCAAGACGGTGATTGCCAACATGACCGGCTTCAACGAACCGCGCCAGGCCATCGTGTTCTCGGCCGACGCCAAGACGGCCTATGTACTCAACAAGGATCTGAGTATCGCGAAGGTGGACATGGTCAAGCACCGCGTTGAATCCACGATTGGCACAGCGCCAAAGTCCTGACGCAAGCGCAGCGAAGACGCAGGGCATTGTCGACAGACCATGCCCGACAAAGAGAAGTGAGCCACGTGCTCGCCTGCCGGGAAGCCAAGCCATCGCGCCTGGCTCCCTTTTTTCACTTGTAGCCATGGGAGATGACATGCAAGACAGCAAGAACCCGTCAATACATCGCGGCACGTCCAGGAGGCGATTTGTCCAGGATGCGGCCTTGTTGGCCCTGAGTGCTTCACCAGTCGCAGCGCTCGCCGCGAAGGGTGCCAGCGAAGAGGTCACGTTCGCAGACGGCCCGCGGCCGCTGGTGAAATATCCCGGCAAGCGGCCCATGATCCGGGTGCACACCCGTCCGCCGCACCTGGAGACGCCCTTTGGCGTCTTCAACGAGGGGCCCATCACCCCCAACGACGCCTTCTTCGTGCGCTACCACCTGGCGAACTTCCCGCTCTCCATCGACCCGCAAACCTACAGGCTTTCCGTCAAGGGCCATGTCAAGAATCAGTTGGCGTTGTCGCTTGCCGAACTGAAGTCGTTGGCCGAGCCCGTGGAACTGGTGGCGGTCAACCAATGCTCTGGCAACAGTCGCGGGTTCTCGTCGCCGCGTGTGTTCGGCGCCCAGCTTGCCAATGGCGCCATGGGCAACGCGCGCTGGGTGGGCGTTCCCTTGCGCAAGGTAC
This sequence comes from Pseudomonadota bacterium, assembly GCA_018241225.1. Classification (GTDB taxonomy): domain Bacteria; phylum Pseudomonadota; class Gammaproteobacteria; order Burkholderiales; family Burkholderiaceae_C; genus Variovorax. The sequence goes on along the minus strand of JAFEEG010000041.1, from coordinate 81,221 downwards.
TGGACAAGGCCGGCATCAACGCCGGCGCCAAGCAGGTCACGTTCAATGGGCTCGACGCGCCGGTGTTGCCGACCACGCCCGATTTCCGCAAGGCACTGGAGATCGACCATGCAATGCAGGACGAACCCATGCTCGCCTGGGGCATGAATGGCCACGACCTGCCCTTCCTGAACGGCTACCCGATCCGCCTGGTGGTACCCGGCTACTTCGGCACCTATTGGGTCAAGCACCTGTCGGAAATCGAAGTCCTTGACCACGAGTTCGAGGGACACGATGCATTTTTCATGACCAAGGGTTACCGCGTCCCGGACAACGAGTGCCAGTGTGTCGCTCCCGGCACCGCGCCAAGCAGCACCCGCCCCATCACCACGCTGGCAGTGCGCAGCTTCATAACAAGCGTTCAGGGCGGTGCCGTCCTGCGCAGGGGAAAGAAAGTCGAGCTCAAGGGCATTGCATTTGACGGCGGCTCGGGCATCAAGCAGGTGGAAGTCTCCACGGACGGTGGCCAGAGCTGGAACGCCGCCAACCTGGGGCAAGACTTGGGGCGTTTTTCCTTCAGGGAATGGCGCGCCCCGGTGTCCTTCGACCGCAAGGGACGCGCCATGCTCATGGTGCGCGCAACCAACAACAAGGGCGAAAGCCAGCCCACCACCGCCAGCTGGAACCCCGCGGGCTACCGGCGCAATGTGATCGAGTCGGTTTCCGTGACCATCGCCTGAACGCCGGAGGCCCATGCTCATGAAAACACTCAAGAACATTCTCGCGCCCGGTGCAGCCGTTGTGTTGGTTGCGACCACGCTGATCCTTGGCACCAGTGCAGCGGCCGCACCAGCGCAGATCAAGCTGCCGGGAGAAACCGTCAAGCTACGCCCATCCAAGCTGCCCGGCTATGCCCTCGCCATGCAGAAATGCGCCAGCTGCCACTCCGCCGACTACATCGCCTACCAGGCGCCGAACTTGACCCTGGCGCAGTGGACCGGAGAGGTGCAGAAGATGAAAGGCAGCTACGGCGCACCGCTGGACGATGGCGACGTCAAGCAGATCGGCGCCTATCTTGCCGTCGCCTACGGCTCGGCCAAGGCGGACGATCCGGCCGTCATTGCTGCATCCGCGCCGGCGCCGACTGCTTCACCCCCTGCGGCACAAGGCGCCAAGGTCGACGTCAAGAATCTGCTCGCCAGCAACGCCTGCCTGAGTTGCCACGGCTTGCAGCAGCAGATTGTCGGGCCGGGCTTCAATGACGTCGCGAAGAAATACAAGGCGAGCGCCAATGGCCAGTCGATGCTGGAGAACAGCATTCGTACAGGCAGCACCGGCAAGTGGGGTAGCGGCACGATGCCGCCATTTGCCGCTCTCAAGCCCGAAGAGCTCAAGGCGCTTTCTGCATTTGTCCTGGAACAGTAGCCGCATCGAGGCAAAGAAAAAAAGCGCCGCGCAGGCCAGACGGCTTGCGCGGCGCTTGCTTGTTCTGGCGTTTCCGAATCAGCGGGCCTTGTCGAGCTGACTGTAGACGGCCTGGGCCACGCGAAGCATTTCCTGGCGTCCCGCGTTCGAGGACAGTGCATAGCCCATGTCCTTGTCGACCCAGTAGAACACATTGACCGGGCCGTCCTGCCCGAACTTGAACGCCGTTTCCCGGCCAGCGTCTTCGCGCGTTACGTACAGCGTCAATCGTTGCCCATTCGCATCGTCGAACATGAACTGCGCAACGGGCTCCTTGTCGCCCGGCAGGAGGCGCCCGCCCATCAAGGTGTATCCCAGCGGGCGCAAGTCCGGTGGTTGCACCTGGGCTCCCATGCGATTGGTCAGCCACGTGACAAGCCCCTTTTCGTCCTCCGCGCCCACTTCAACGGGCCGGCGCACCTCGGGGCTGAAGACCGCATGCGCCACGGCCGCCCGGTGCGCGAACCCCGTCAGCGGCTGGGCGGCGGCGGTGGACAAGCCCGACGACACCCCGGCCATCTGCATGGCACGGTGGTCCGTCATGCCGCGAAGCCACCAGGCGGAACTCGCACTGACGAACGCAATGCTCACGCCTGCCGCAATTGCACGCCAGGGCCATGCGGCGCGGGTCTTGCTCATGGGCAAGCGAAGAGGCAGCGGCTCGTCCAGGACCGGATCGAGCATTCCCTTGAGCGCAATGTTCTGCGCCCGCCAGTCATTGACGCGCTGCAGTTCCTGAGTGTGCCGCGCGAGGTAGCCCTCGATGTCCGCGCGGCGAGCCGGCGACAGCAAGCCGTCGGCGAACGCGTGCAGGTCAGCCTCCGTGACAGGCGTGGTGCCGTCGCTGTTTCCCGGAACGGGTTTGATGTGCGGGATATCCATGTCACTTGATCCGTTGCAGCGTGGTTGCCCCCTGTTCGGCCGGCGCCCTGTTCTGCAGCTCGCGTCGCAGCCGCTCGCGCGCCCTGGCAAGCCTGGACATCACGGTGCCGATAGGCACGCCGGTGACCCCGGCCGCCTCCTGGTAGCTCATTTCCTCGACCGCGACCAGCAGCAAGACCTCCCGCTGCTCCGAAGGCAAGCGCTGCAGCGCGCGGTCGAGGTCTCGCACCTCCAGTCGATCCGACTGTTCCGCACGCTGCACGGTGTCGGGGAGATCATCTCCCGCGCTTTCCTCCGGACGGCTGCGCGTGGCTCGCACCACATCGACAAAACGATTGTGCAGAATTCCAAACAACCATGGCCGTATGTCATCCCGACGCTGCCATTGCGAGATTCGCCCCCATGCGCGCTCCAGGGTGTCTTGCACCAGGTCGTCCGCGCGATGCGCGTCCGACACCAACCCGCGCGCGTAGCGGCGCAGGCTCGGAATGCAGGCAACGATGGCCGCTTCGTCCTGGTTGCGCATGAGGTGGATTTCTACCGCTGCCAGCGGACTGGAAAACCGTCAGGGCTTGATGATGTGCCAGACGTCCTTGACGTTGTCGCCCGTGGCGTCGCCGGCCTTCATGTCCGACTTGAACAGGTAGACAGGCTTGCCGTTGTAGGCCCACTGCTTGCTGCCGTCGTCGCGAACGACAATGCTCATCTTGCCTTCGGGCTTGTCGTCGGCGCTCGCCATGACCGGCGGCCACAAGGTAGCGCACGGGCCATTGCAGACGCTCTTGCCGCTGCCAGCCGTGTCCTTGTCGAAGGTGTAGAGAGTCATGCCGTTGGCATCCACCAGCATGCCGCCGACCGTCTTGACGGGAGGGGCGGCATTGGCCATGCCTGCAACAAGGGCGGCCACGGTGAAAGTGCTGGCCGAAATGAGGTGACGGGTCATAAGGTTCCCTGAAGATTTGGTGTTGAACACATCGACATGGACGCATGACCATGGCGCCAAATTCCAGCCTGCCCCGCAAATTTCGTGGCTTTTTCGTGCTCCGGGCAGTTTGTCACGCTCCGACCGCCCTGCACCACGCCCCGGTTCAGGCCCCCAGCGGCAGGCGGGCGAGCACCTCGTGGCGGCTGCGGCCCAGCAGGCTGCGCACCAGGAGCAGTTCGCTGGCGCGCCAGCTCAATGGCTCGACGGCCTGCGCGGCGAGCGGCCTGTCGTCGTACAGCAAAGTCAGGTGCGGCGTGAAGCGGGGCTCGATCCGGCCAGCCAGGTCCACGGCTGCCAATGCGGCCACAAGTTCCTGTTGGAGTTGGCCCAGGCCTTGGCCGCCCTCCTCTGCGAGCAGGACCAGCGGCATGTTGCGCCGCTTGCGAGTGAAGCTGGCCACGGTGCCCAGGCCAATGGGAAAGGGCGAGGTTCGCGCCGCCACCGGCGAGGCAGCATCCAGCGCCCCGGCCAGCACCTGCGCCGGCACGCCACCCGCGAAATCGCCAATCAGGTGCAGCGTGACGTGAAAGCGCTCGGGCCCGAGCGACTTTCCGCGCAGACCGTGTTTCCTGCGAAGCTCCTGCGCCAGCGACTCGATGCGCTGCGCAGTGGCTGCATCCGGCCGCACCGCAAGAAAAAGACGCTCTGCCACGGGCGGCCTGGCGTTGCCTGGGCCCGCCTCAGCGGGTCATTCCCACTCGATGGTCGCCGGTGGCTTGCTCGACACGTCGTAGGTCACGCGGTTGATGCCACGCACCTCGTTGATGATCCGCCCAGACACCTTCTTGAGCAGCGCATAAGGCAGCTCGGCCCAGTCGGCGGTCATGAAGTCGCTGGTCTGCACCGCGCGCAGCGCCACCACGTAGTCGTAGGTGCGGCCGTCGCCCATCACGCCAACGCTCTTGACCGGCAGGAAGACGGTGAAGGCCTGGCTGGTCAGGTCGTACCAGGTCTTGCCCGTCGCTTCGTCGGTGAAATTGCGAAGCTCCTCGATGAAGATGGCATCGGCGCGGCGCAGCAGGTCGGCATATTCCTTCTTCACCTCGCCCAGGATGCGCACCCCCAGGCCCGGGCCCGGGAACGGATGGCGATACACCATCTCGGGCGGCAGGCCCAGGGCCACGCCCAGCTCGCGCACTTCGTCCTTGAACAGGTCGCGCAGGGGCTCCAGGAGCTTGAGACCCAACTGCTCGGGCAGGCCACCCACGTTGTGGTGGCTCTTGATGGTGACGGCCTTCTTGCTCTTGGCGCCGCCCGACTCGATGACGTCGGGGTAGATGGTGCCTTGGGCCAGGAAGGTGGCGCCCTTGTGGCCGCCATCGCCCGCCTTGAGCTTGGCCGCTTCCTGCTTGAACACGGTGACGAATTCGCCGCCGATGATCTTGCGCTTGGCCTCGGGGTCGCTCACGCCGGCCAGCTTGCCCAGGAAAAGCTCGCTTGCGTCCACCCGGATGACCTTGGCGTGCAGCTTGCCCTCGAACATCTCCATGACCATGTCGCCTTCGTTCAGGCGCAGCAGGCCATGATCGACGAACACGCAGGTCAGTTGATCGCCGATGGCGCGGTGAATGAGCGCGGCTGCCACGCTCGAATCGACGCCGCCCGACAGGCCCAGGATGACTTCCTCGTCGCCCACCTGCTCGCGGATCTTCTCCACCGCCTCGGCAATGTGGTCGCGCATGACCCAGTCGGGCCTGGCACCGCAGATACCCAGCACGAAGCGCTCCAGCAGCGCCTTGCCCTGCACCGTGTGCGTGACTTCGGGGTGGAACTGCACGCCGTAGAAGTGGCGCTCGTCATCGGCCATGCCGGCGATCGGGCACGAGGGCGTGGAGGCCATCAGCTTGAAGCCCGGCGGCAGCTCGGTGACCTTGTCGCCGTGGCTCATCCAGACGTTGAGCATGCCGTGGCCCTCGGGCGTGGTGAAGTCGGCAATGTCCTTGAGCAATTGCGTATGGCCATGCGCGCGAACCGCGGCAAAGCCGAACTCGCGCTTGTGGCCGCCTTCGACCTTGCCGCCCAACTGGTGGGCCATGGTCTGCATGCCGTAGCAGATGCCCAGCACGGGCACGCCCAGCTCGAACACCGCGGCAGGCGCCTTGTCGGTGGATTCCTCGTACACGCTGGCGTGGCTGCCCGAGAGGATCACGCCCTTGAGCGAGCCGTCCTTCGCGTATTCGCGAATCCACTCGTCGCTCACGTCGCAGGGATGGACTTCGGACAGCACATGTGCTTCGCGCACGCGCCGGGCGATCAGCTGGGTGACCTGGGAGCCGAAGTCGAGGATGAGGATTTTCTGGTGTTGCATCAGAGGTGAACCATTCGAGAATCGGTAAAGACGACGCGGCCCTGCGCAACATCCGTTGCCAACAGCTTGACCAGCTCGTCGAAGAACTTGTCGATCAGCTCCTGCGTGATCAGGCGCTGCTCGTCGCTGCTCAGCGGCAGCTCGGACTTGCGCTTGCGCTCGGCGCTGCGATAGTCGACCAGGCTCTTGAGCGTGAGCAGGGTCGAGGGGAAATCCACGTAGCGCAGCACGCCCGCTTCGGACTGCCCGGCCTCGAGCATCAGGATGTCGCGCACGCGCTTGCCGGATTCGAGGCGGCGAACCGAAGCGGTATAGCCCAGCTGTGCAATGCGCTGCTTGTAGGCGGCCACCGCCGTGTCGTCGAGTTCGTCGAGCCCTTGCGGGCGAAACACGACGAAGCGGCCTTGAGGCGACTGCTTGACCAGGTCGGCAATGGCATCGCGGGCGAAGTTGCTGACATAGCCGTGCGCCAGCGCGTAGGCCAGCGAGTAGTTCTCGTCCAGCGTCGGCTTCATGCTCACACGGATGACCGTGAGCGCAGCGAAGATGACTGACAGCACCGAGAACAGGCTGCCCCAGGAGCCCGGCTTGTCGGGCTCGGCGCGCACCACCAGCACCGTAGCGATGAAGGCCAGCAACGCGAACAGCGCCGCGATCAGGCCCCTGGCGCGGATGCGCGCGACCACCAGCTTGACGTAGCGCCAATAGCCGGGGCCTTGCTGCATCTGCGCCACGGCGGGCACCCTATTCCGCCCGGTAGTTGGGCGCTTCCTTGGTGATCTGCACGTCGTGCACGTGGCTTTCGCGGATGCCCGCGGCCGTGATCTCGACGAACTCGGCCTTGTTCTTCATGTCGTCGATGGTGGCGCAGCCGCAGTAGCCCATGCTGGCACGCAAGCCGCCGGACATCTGGTAGACGATGGAGACCATCGAGCCCTTGTAGGGCACGCGACCTTCGATCCCTTCGGGCACCAGCTTGTCGGCGTTGGGGTTGCCGGTGGTCGCTTCCTGGAAGTAGCGGTCGGCACTGCCTTGCTGCATGGCGCCGATGGAGCCCATGCCGCGGTAGCTCTTGTAGCTGCGGCCCTGGTAGAGCACGATTTCGCCCGGCGCCTCTTCGGTACCGGCGAACATGCCGCCCATCATCACGGTGCTGGCACCGGCTGCAATTGCCTTGGCGATGTCGCCCGAGTAGCGGATGCCGCCGTCGGCGATCAGCGGCACGTCGGTGCCCTGCAGCGCGGTGGCCACGTTGTCGATGGCCATGATCTGCGGCACGCCCACGCCCGCCACGATGCGGGTAGTGCAGATGGAGCCAGGGCCGATGCCCACCTTGACGGCGTCGGCGCCGGCATCGGCCAGCGCACGGGCGGCGTCGCCGGTGGCGATGTTGCCGCCAATGACGTCCACTTGCGGATAGTTCTGCTTGACCCAGCGCACGCGCTCGATCACGCCAGCGCTGTGGCCGTGGGCGGTGTCGACCACGATGGCGTCGACGCCTGCCTTGACCAGCGCCTCGACGCGCTCCTCGGTGCCGGCACCCACGCCGACCGCCGCGCCCACGCGCAGGCGGCCCGACGGATCGCGTGCGGCATTGGGGAAGCTGGTCTGCTTGGTGATGTCCTTGACGGTGATCAGGCCCTTGAGCGCGTTGTCCTTGTCGATCACCAGCAGGCGCTCGAGCTTGTGCTTGTTCAACAGCGCCTTGGCGTCGGCCGGCGACGTGCCTTCGGCCACGGTGATGAGGCGCTCACGCGGCGTCATGATTTCGCTGACCGGCACGTCGTAGCGGGTCTCGAAGCGCAGGTCGCGGCCGGTGACGATGCCCACCACCTTGCCGCCGTCGATCACCGGGAAGCCCGAGATGCCCAGCTCTTCGGACAGCTGCATGACTTGCAGCACCGTGTGCGTGGGGGTGATGACCACCGGGTCGCGCAGCACGCCGGATTCGTAGCGCTTGACCTTGGCCACTTCGGCAGCCTGCTGCTGCGCCGTGAGGTTCTTGTGGACGATGCCCATGCCGCCTTCCTGCGCGATGGCGATCGCGAGGCGCGCCTCGGTCACGGTGTCCATGGCCGCTGATACGAGCGGCAGGTTCAGCGTGATGTTGCGCGAGAGACGGGTGGCGAGGGAGGTGTCCTTGGGCAGGACCTGGGAGAACGCTGGCACCAGCAACACGTCGTCGAAGGTGAGCGCTTTGCCGAGAAGGCGCATGGGTGAAGCTCCAAAAGAAGGATTGTAACGATTGATGGGTACTTACCCGCGCCCGTTCGCGCCATGGGCCTACGCAGTGCAAGTCAAACAAAGGTATGTGGCGAATTCACAGCGCGTCGCCCGTGCGTTTCGGTTTAAAAACGTTGCTAAAGGTAAGCCAGCGCTAAACTTCCGGGCATGAACTTCGCCCCGCGTCGCCTGTTGCCCTGCCTGCTGGGCTGCTGCCTGCTGCTGCCCCTGGTGGCGCAGGCCCAATGGCAATGGATCGACAAGAGCGGCAAGCCGGTGTTCAGCGACACAGCGCCGCCCCCGGACATCCCCGAGAAGAGCATCCTGCGGCGCGGCAACACGCCGCCGCCGCGCTCGAACCCGGGCGTTGTCAACCTCGCCCCCGGCGCCGACGACAAGGCGCAAGGCTCTGGCACATCGTCCGCCGCGGCGCCCGCGCCGGAGACCAAGCCGCCCGTGGACAAGGGCCTGGACGAGAAGGTCAAGAAGGCCGAGGCAGAGGAGAAGGCCAAGAAGGCCGCCGAGGAGCAGAAGATCGCCCAGGCCCGCGCCGAGAACTGCTCGCGCGCCCGGCAAGCCAAGGCCACCTACGACAGCGGCATCCGGGTGGCACGCCTGAACGCGCAAGGCGAGCGCGAAATCATTGACGACAACACCCGTGCCCAGGAAACGAAGCGGCTGCAGTCGGTGATCGACAGCGACTGCAGATAAAGCCTGCCGGGTCAGTAGCCGGCCTTGGAGCCGGCACGGCGCTTGGCAAACAGGCCCGTGCCGCGGGCACCCTGGCGTGCAAAGCGCTCTCGACGCGCCACCTTGGGGTCGACCAGGAGATCGCGGCAAAGCTCAAGCCGGTCGCCATCCTTGAGTTGGATATCCCACGTTACCGCCCTGCCCCACACGCCTGGCTGCGACGCATGCCAGTCGAATCCGGGGAAGCTCGCAGCCAGGTGGCTTGCCAGGACGGCGTCCTGCGCGCTGGCGTTGTCAGCGAGCGAAAGCACCTCTTCGTGGACGACCCGCGCTGCAGGCGCGCAGACCAGCGTCACCCGGATGGTCATGGCACCGCCGCATACACCTGCTCGGCGCGCTTGACGAAGGCATCGACCAGGGTGGAGGCCACCTTGTCGAACACCGGACCCACCAAGGTGCGCAGGGTGACGCTGTTGAAGCCGTAATGCAGTTCCAGCTCGACCCGGCAGGCACGCTCGCCCTCGCCGCCCACGGGCGTGAACTTCCAGATGCCGTCCAGGCGGGAGAATGGCCCGTCGACCAGCTTCAGGTGCACCTCACGCCCTGCAACGTGGGTGTTGCGCGTGGTGAAGGACTGGTGAAATCCGCTGAAGGCCAGGCCCACCTCGGCCGTCATGCCGGCCTCGTCTTCCTCGATGACGCGGGCCTTGTCGCACCAGGGAAGAAACTCGGGATACCGCGCCACATCGGTGACCAGCGCATACATCTCTTGGGCACTGAACCAGATGAGGACGGACTTGTGAACTGTTTTCATAGAATCGCGTGGCAGGCCCGAAGCATTGTATTGAAGCCATGCAGCCCCCATTTCACTGACCATGGCCTCCTCCAACAAGAAAACCGACACCAACTCCCGCATCGCCGACAACAAAAAGGCGGCCTACAACTACTTCTTCGAAGAGCGCTTCGAGGCCGGCATGGTGCTCGAGGGCTGGGAAGTGAAGGCACTGCGCGAAGGCAAGGTGCAGCTCACCGACGGCTATGTCGTCATCCGCAACGGAGAGCTGTTCGTGCTCGGTTGCCAGATCAATCCGCTCAAGAGCGCCTCCACCCACGTCAACCCCGACTCGGTTCGCACCAAGAAGCTGCTGCTGCACAAGGAGCAGATCCGGCGCCTGATCGGCAAGGTCGAGCAGAAGGGCTACACGCTGGTGCCGCTGAATCTTCACTGGAAGGCTGGCAAGGTGAAGTGCGAGATCGCCCTGGCCAAGGGCAAGGCCGAACACGACAAGCGCGACACCATCAAGGACCGCGAAGGCAAGCGCGAAGTCGAGCGCGCCATGAAGAGCCGCAACCGCTGAAGTTTTTTTCGCATCGGGCGGAATAATCGGGCGAGGCGGGGTGTTCATCCCCGCAGAAGCCCGAAAACACCTCGCCGCCCGAATGAACACCGCCCCCATCGTCGCCTGCATCCCGGCCTTGCGCCGCTATGCGCGTGCCCTGACCGGCGATACATGGACGGCAGACGACCTGGTGCAGGACACGCTCGAGCGGGCCTGCGCCAAGTGGAGCCTGTGGCGCTCGGGCAGCGACCTGCGGGCGTGGCTGTTCACCATCATGCACAACGTCTGGATCAACCAGCTGCGCCAGACCGGCAAGCGCACCCTGGTCGACATCGACGACGCAGCCAGCGAACTGCCGGCGCCTGAAAGCGAACCCAGCCTGCTGATCGACCTGCAACGCTGCCTGCTGCAGTTGCCGGCCGAGCAGCGGGCGGTGCTCCTGCTGTCCGCGCTGGAAGACTTCAGCTACCAGGAGATCGCCAAGGTGCTCGAGATTCCGGCCGGCACCGTCATGTCCAGGCTGTCGCGGGCGCGCGCCCGGCTGGCCGACCTGATGGATGGCCAGCCACCCTCCACCACCCGCCCCGCGCTGCGCCGGCTCAAGTGAACGAAACGATTGGACGAGCAATGAGCGCCGCGCATGGCCACCCCAAGCAAGCTCGCACCGAAGTGTGCGAGGCATGAAGGTACGTCAATGAGTGCCCCCACCGACCCCGAAGACGATGCCCAACGCTGGTCCGCCCAGCGCGAGGCCTTGCGGGCGCTGCATCGCGAGGTGCTGCACGAACCCGTTCCAGAGCATCTGCTGCAGGCCGTGGAACAAGCTGGCAACGCGCGAAGCTGGTCGCGCCAGTGGATGCGTGCAGGGGCCCTGGCCGCCTCAGTGCTGGTGGCCTTCGGCGCGGGATGGGTCGGCCATGGCCAATGGAGCATGCGTTCTGCCACGGGCACGCAGGTTGTCCGCGGCGCGGCACCTGCTGCCCTTGCCTTCGCGCACGATGCAGCCGTGGCGCATGCGGTCTACTCGCCCGAAAAGCGCCATCCCGTGGAGGTGTCGGCCAACGAGCAGCAGCACCTGGTGCAGTGGCTCTCGCGCCGCCTCGACAAGCCTCTAAAGGTGCCCGACCTGAGCGCCCAGGGCTACTCGCTGGTGGGCGGCAGGCTGCTGCCCGGTGCCAGCGGGGCGCGCGCCCAGTTCATGTTCGAGGATGCGACGGGCCAGCGCGTGACGCTCTACATCGGCGCCATCGCCGCGCCGCAGGAACCCACCATTGCCACCAAGGAAACCGCATTCCGATTCGATGCGGCCGACCCGGTGCCCAGCTTCTACTGGGTCGACCAGGGCTTTGGCTACGCGCTGGCCGGCAAGCTCCCACGCGACGTGCTGCTCACGCTGGCCAGCACGGTCTACAAACAACTCTGAATGATTCGAGACGAGCACGCATACACTGCGACGTCACCCATTGTCTGTCGTCAACCCAAGGAGAAAAACCTCATGAAACTGCTCAGCGCAACCATCCTCGCAGCGGCCGTTCTGGCCGGCTGCGGCAGCATGTCCAGCATGACCGGCGCGTCCGACACGCCAACCAAGACGGTCGACGGTGTGTTGATCGGCCCCAACGGCATGACGCTCTACACCTTTGCGCGCGACACCGAAGGCAAGTCGGCATGCAATGGCCAATGTGCCACCAACTGGCCGCCGCTCATGGCTCCCGACGCTGCCAAGGCAATGGGTGGCTACACCGTCGTGACGCGCGACGACGGCAAGAAGCAGTGGGCCTACAAGGGTTCGCCGCTGTACTACTGGGCCAAGGACGCCAAGGCCGGCGACCGCACGGGCGACGGCATGCTCAACGGCGCCTGGAAGCTCGCCCGTCCCTGATCGCTCAGACGATGACGGCCGCGGCCGTCATCCCCAGCAAGGGCGCTGCTCAGCAGCGCCCTTTTTTTGCCTGGCCCGGCGGGCAATGGCCATTACCGTGGCCGCCCTTGGGCTTCCAGTCGCCCTCGACCCAGCGATAGCCGCCATCGGCGTGCACCCAGCGACCCTGCGCGTAGTCGTAGTCGGGACGGGCCTGCTCCCAGCGGCCAGGCCGCCACGCATAGTTGTTGTTGGTCCAGTACCAGTTGCCCTGGATCCAGACCTGGCCCGATCGCGGTGCCGGCACCGCCTCGTAGCGCGGCGCGGGTGGCGCCACGGCAATCACGCCCGGCACGTTGATGTTGACCGACACCTGGGCAGAGGCGGCCATGGGAACCACAAAAGCAGCAAGGGCCGCGGTCAGAACAAGAACTCGCATCGGATTCTCCTGAAACGATCTGGCGCCGCAGCGTCAGTCATGTCCATGGCCGTGACCGTTGCCGTGGCCCTTGCCATGTCCCTTGTGGCCGTGATGATGGTCGTCATCCCAGTCATCGTGCTTGTAGTGCTTGTCGCCCTTGTGCGACTTCCAGCCGCCTTCTACCCAGCGATAGCCGCCGCCCACGGGCACCCAGCGTCCGGGCGCCCAAGCGTAGTCGGGGCGTGCGCGCTGCCAATACCCAGGCCGCCACGCGTAGTCGCTTTGGTTCCAGTACCAGTTGCCTTGCACCCAGATCTGGCCCGGACGCGGCGCCGGAATGTATTCGACGCGCGGCGCCGGTGGCGCCACCGCAATGACGCCAGGAACGTTGATGTTGACCGACACCTGGGCCGATGCGGCCATCGGCATGGCCATCGCAGAACCGGCCAGCGCCAGACCCACCACGAAAGTTCGCATTAGTTGTCCTTTTGATCTCAATGTCTTGAACTGGAACGCGTCAAGCGTACTTCACGTTGTCAGACAGAGACTGATTGCATAGTCATCAAGTTGCCTGAACCCTAGCTCGTCCACGCTGCACACCTTTTTGGCAGGCGGCGGAATAGCCAGGCTCCTTGAAACGTCCACAGCTTTGGCGCCCAGTGCGCCAGCCCTTGCCCGACAAGGCAAGGGCTATTCGCTGTCACTCAAGGAGGAAAAAATCATGAAACTTTTCAGTGCTTCCATGTTGGCCGTCGCCCTGCTGGCTGGTTGCGGAGGTGGCGATGACAACAGCAACGTCGCTCCAATTGCACTGCCGTCAACGCAGGTGACCGATGGCGCAGTTGTCGACGCCAACGGCATGTCCCTCTACGTTTTCGACAAGGACACCGCCGGCAATGGCAAGTCAGCCTGCAATGGGCAATGCGCCAACAACTGGCCGCCATTGTCCGCACCGGACAATGCCCAGAGCATCGGCAGCTATTCGGTGGTCCAGCGCAACGAAGGCACGAAGCAGTGGGCCTACAACGGCTTGCCGCTGTATTTCTATTTCAAGGATGCCAAACCCGGTGACCGCCTGGGCGACGGCGTCGGTGGCGTCTGGCATCTTGCGCGGCCCTGAGCAAGTGACCTGAAAAGCGCAACCGCCGGGGCGGGCGTCAAGCCACCACGCTCCAGGCGGTTGCGCGGTGTTCAGACCGGCTGCAGACCGGAGCGCGCGCGCCAGCCAAGCCACTCGTTGACCACGAGCGCGCCAATGACCAGGGCACCACCGCTCAGCACCTGCGGCGCAGGCACTTCACCGGCGCCCAGCCAGGCCAGCGCAATCCCGAAGATGATTTCGAGCAAGGCCAGCAAGGACACCTCGGGCGCCTTGAGCACGCGGGCGCAGATGACCGACAGCGTGCACGGAATGGCCAGCTGCACCACGCCCAGGAAGGCCAGCAGCGAGATGTCGTGCGCACTGGCCTGCAGCGGCCAGGCCAGCGGCAAGGTGACGACAGCGGAGATCACCGCGCCGATCAGCACCGCGGGCACCAGGTCGATCTTGTGGCCGTGTGCGCTTGCATGCTGCACCACCGTCCAGTTGCAGGCCGCAGCCAGTGGCACGCAAAGCGCAACCAGCGTGCCCAGGCCCTGCCCCTGCTCCAGCTTGGTGGCGTACATCCACGCAATGCCTACGCCGGCCACCGCAATGGCGACCCAGGTGCGCGGCGGCAGCTTGTGACCGATGAAGATGCGAGCCGTCAACGCGGTGAACAGCGGGCCGAGCGCCATGGTCACCAGCACGTTGGCGGTGTTGGTCAGCGTGAGCGCCACCATGAAGGCAGTGAACATCACGCTCCAGCAAACGCCCGACAACCAGATCTCACGGCCGCCTTCACGCACCTTGCGCACCACCTCCGCCCGCCCCTGCCACATGGGCAGGATCACGGCGAGTGCGATGGCGGTGAACAGGCTGCGCCAGAAGGTCACCTCGAAGCTGCGCGCATGCTCCAGGTGGCGCGTGACCACGCCGGCCGTGGCCCACATAAGGGTCACGACCACCATGAGCCAGACTGCGCGTCCGTGCGTCAGCGCCGTCATCATCGACGTGCCTGCAGATCAGACTTCGCGCGAAGCGCGCTTGCGCTCATGTTCCTTCAGGTGGCGCTTGCGCAGGCGCACGCTCTTGGGCGTGATTTCGACAAGTTCATCGTCCTCGATGAACTCCACGCCGTATTCCAGCGTGAGGTCGATCGGCGGCGTGATCTTGATCGCATCTTCCTTGCCCGAGACACGGAAGTTGGTCAGCTGCTTGGTGCGCGTGGCGTTGACCACCAGGTCGTTGTCACGGCTGTGGATGCCCACGATCATGCCTTCGTACACCGGGTCGTTGGCGCGCACGAACATGCGGCCGCGGTCGTCCAGCTTGCCCAGGGCGTAGGTGAAGATTTCGCCGTCGTCCATCGAGATGAGCACGCCGTTCTTGCGACCGCCGATGTCACCCTTGTGCGGCTCGTAGCCGTCGAAGATGTTCGAGATCAGGCCCGAGCCGCGCGTCAGGTTCAGGAACTCGTTGGTGAAGCCGATCAGGCCACGTGCGGGAATGCGGTATTCCAGGCGGACACGACCACGGCCGTCCGGTTCCATGTTGACCAGCTCGCCCTTGCGCTCGCCCAGTGCCTGCATCACGCCGCCCTGGTGCTGGTCTTCGATGTCGGCCGTCACCATTTCGATCGGCTCGCACTTCACGCCGTCGATGTCGCGGAACACCACGCGCGGCTTGGACACGGCCATCTCGTAGCCTTCACGGCGCATGTTTTCCAAGAGGATGGTCAGGTGCAGTTCGCCCCGGCCCATCACTTCGAACACGCCTTCCTCGTCGGTCTCGTTCACGCGCAGCGCGACGTTGTGCTGCAGTTCCTTTTGCAGGCGGTCCCAGATCTGGCGGCTGGTGACAAACTTGCCTTCGCGGCCGGCCAGCGGGCTGGTGTTCACGCAGAAGTTCATGGTCAGGGTCGGCTCGTCGACCTTGAGCATGGGCAGCGGCGTCGGGTTGGCCGGATCGGTCACGGTGCTGCCGATGTTGATGTCGGTGATGCCGTTGATCAGCACGATCTCGCCAGGGCCCGCTTCGGTGGCCTGCACGCGGTCCAGGCCCTGGAAGGTCAGCACCTGGTTGACGCGGCCCTTGACCGACTTGCCGTCCGGGCCGTCCATGACCACCACGTCCATCATCGGGCGGATGGTGCCGGCGTTGATGCGGCCCACGCCGATGCGGCCCACGAAGGTGGAGAAGTCCAGCGCCGAGATTTGCAGCTGCAGCGGCGCCTTGGGATCGCCCGCGTGCGCCGGAACGTGCTCGAGAACGGTGTCGAACAGGGCCGACATGTCTGGGCCCCACTGCTCGCCCGGTGCGCCCTCTTCGCGCGAAGACCAGCCGTTGATGCCCGATGCATACACCACGGGGAAATCGAGCTGCTCGTCGGTGGCGCCCAGCTTGTCGAACAGATCGAAGGCGGCGTTGACCACCTGGTCGGGTCGCGCACCGGGCTTGTCCACCTTGTTGACCACCAGGATCGGCTTCAGGCCCAGGGCCAGCGCCTTCTTCGTGACGAAGCGCGTCTGGGGCATGGGGCCTTCCTGCGCATCGATCAGCAGCACCACGCCGTCGACCATCGACAGCGCACGCTCCACCTCGCCGCCGAAGTCCGCGTGCCCGGGGGTGTCGACGATGTTGATGTGCATGCCCTTCCAGGTCACGGCGCAGTTCTTCGCCAGGATGGTGATGCCGCGTTCCTTTTCGATGGCGTTGTTGTCCATCACCGTGTCGACCACCTTTTCGTGCTCGGCGAAGGTGCCGGACTGGCGCAGCAGTTGGTCGACCATGGTCGTCTTGCCGTGGTCGACGTGGGCAATGATGGCGATATTGCGGATCTGTTGTGTCATGGTGTCGTTTCGCAGGTGGTGGTTGCGTTCTTCTGTTCGAATTGAAGGATTTGCTGGATTTCGATGGGGCTCAGCAGCCGCCCCGGAATGAGTTCGCCGGCCTTGACGTGCGCCGTGCCCAGGAAGCTTGCGGGTCGGCTGCCCCACACGGCCACGGCGGGCGCGTCGGGCCAGGTGCCACGGCGACGCAGGCCTGAAAGAAAACGGCCCGCATCTTCAGGCTCGAGCGTGACGCGGGTGTGATCGGCCACCAGCGCCTCGGGCGGCAGCAGGCAGGCTTGGCGTTCGTCCTCGGCCATGGCCTCGAGTTGCTCGACGCTCACGCATTGGTCCTGCGTGAAACCGCCTGTTTCGGTGCGGCGCAGGCTGGTGAGATGGGCGCCGCAGCCCAGGGCTTCGCCGATGTCTTCGCCCAGCGTGCGGATGTAGGTGCCCTTGCTCACCCGGGCGGTGATGCGGATGCGACTGGACTGCTCGAAGTCCGGCTCGAAGGCGATCGCAAGCTCGTGGATGACGACGTCGCGCGGCGCACGCTCCACTTCCACGCCTTCGCGGGCATATTCGTAGAGCGCCTTGCCGTCCTTCTTCAGGGCGCTGTGCATGGGCGGGATCTGGCGGATCGGGCCGGTGAACTGGCGCGTGACGCGCTCAAGATCGTCGGCCGACACATGCACCGGCCGCTCGGACATGCGCTCGCCCTCGGCGTCGCCCGTGCTGGTGCGAACGCCCAGTTGCGCCGTGGCCACGTAGGTCTTGTCGGCGTCCAGATGCAGTTGGCTGAACTTGGTGGCCGCGCCGAAGCACAGTGGCAGGACGCCAGTGGCCAGCGGGTCGAGCGTGCCGGTGTGGCCCGCTTTTTCAGCGCGCAGCAACCACTTGGCCTTCTGCAAGGCCTGGTTGCTGGAAAACCCCAGCGGCTTGTCGAGCAGCAACACCCCATGCACAGGGCGCCGCTGCACCCGTGTGCGTGGCGCGTTCATGCCTACTCTTCTTTGGAGCGGGAAGCGACGGCCTGAGCGATCAGCGCGTTCATGTCGGCTGCGCGCTCGGTGGTGCGGTCGAAGTGGAAATGCAGCGTCGGCACCGTGTGGATGTGCAGGCGCTTGAACAGGCCGTTGCGCAGGAACCCAGCCGCCTGGTTGAGCGCCTCGGTGGTCTCCACCGGGTCGCCCACCAGCAGGCTGAAGTAGACCTTGGCATGCGCGTAGTCGGGCGTGACCTCCACCGCCTGGATGGTCACCATGCCCACGCGCGGGTCCTTCAACTCGCGCGCGATCAGCTCCGTCAGATCGCGCTGGATCTGATCGGCCACCTTGAACGCGCGGTTGGGGGTTGCGGCTTTCTTCTTGGGCATGTCGCTTTGGGCCTCGTACGCTTCTTACAGCGTCCGCGCAATTTCCTTGATCTCGAAGAACTCCAGCTGATCACCTTCCTTGATGTCGTTGTAGTTCTTGAGCTTGATACCGCACTCGAAGCCTTCGCGCACTTCGCGCACGTCGTCCTTGAGGCGCTTGAGCGATTCGACTTCGCCGGTGTAGACCACCACGTTGTCGCGCAGCAGGCGGAAGTGCGAGCTGCGGGTGACATGGCCGGACGTGATGTACGAGCCGGCCACCGTGCCGATCTTGGAGGCAACGAACACCGTGCGGATCTCGGCCGAACCGATGACCTCTTCACGACGCTCGGGCGCCAGCATGCCGGACATCGCCACCTTCACCTCATCCACGGCGTCGTAGATGATGCTGTAGTAGTTCAGCTGCACGCCGTTGCTGTCGGCCAGCTTGCGCGCACCGGCGTCGGCACGCACGTTGAAGCCGATCACCACCGCCTTGGAGGCAATGGCCAGGTTGATGTCCGACTCGGAGATGCCGCCCACGCCTGCGTAGACGATCTGCACCTTGACTTCGTCGGTCGCCAGCTTGATCAGCGACTGCGCCAGCGCTTCCTGCGAACCCTGCACGTCGGCCTTGATGATGATGCGCAGCGTCTGCACTTCACCCGCATTGAGGTCGCTGAACATGTTCTGCAGGTTGGCCGCTTGCGCCTTGGCCAGCTTGGTGTTGCGGAACTTGCCGGCACGGTAGGTGGCGATTTCGCGCGCACGGCGCTCGTCGCCCAGCACGATGAACTCGTCGCCGGCCTGCGGCACTTCGGTCAGGCCCTGGATTTCCGCCGGAATCGACGGACCCGCGGACTTGATGACCTTGCCGTCTTCGTCCAGCATGGCGCGCACGCGGCCATAGGTCTGGCCGGCCAGCACCACGTCGCCCACCTTGAGCGTGCCGGACTGCACCAGGATCGTGGCCACGGGGCCGCGGCCCTTGTCCAGCTGGGCTTCCACCACCAGGCCCTTGGCGGGCGCGTCGACGGGAGCCTTCAGTTCCAGGATTTCAGCCTGCAGCAGCACCTGCTCGAGCAGGTCGTCGATGCCCTGGCCGGTCTTGGCCGACACGGGCACGAAAGGCACATCGCCGCCGTACTCTTCAGGCACGACTTCCTCGGCCACCAGTTCCTGCTTCACGCGGTCTGTGTTGGCATCGGGCTTGTCGATCTTGTTGATCGCCACCACGATCGGCACGTTGGCCGCCTTGGCGTGCTTGATGGCTTCCTTGGTCTGCGGCATGACGCCGTCGTCGGCCGCCACCACCAGGATCACGATGTCGGTAGCCTGGGCGCCACGGGCACGCATGGCCGTGAAGGCCTCGTGGCCGGGGGTGTCCAGGAAGGACACCATGCCGCGGTCGGTCTCGACGTGATAGGCACCGATGTGCTGCGTGATGCCGCCGGCTTCGCCAGCCGCCACCTTGGAGCGGCGGATGTAGTCCAGCAGCGAGGTCTTGCCGTGGTCGACGTGACCCATGACGGTCACCACCGGCGCGCGCGGCAGCGCCTCTGCGGTTTGCCCATCGACTTCCTCGGTGATGAAGGCTTCGGGGTCGTCCAGCGCGGCAACCACCGCGTTGTGGCCCATTTCCTCCACGATGATCATCGCGGTGTCCTGGTCCAGCGACTGGTTGATGGTGGCCATCTGGCCCAGCTTCATCAGTTGCTTGATGACCTCGCCAGCCTTGACCGACATCTTGTGCGCCAGCTCGGACACGGTGATGGTCTCGGGCACGTGCACTTCGATCACGCGCGCTTCCACCGGTGCGGCCTGCACATGTTCTTCCTGGCCCCGGTCGTTGCCACGGCGGCCACGCGGACCACCGCGCCAGTTGCCACGGCCCACGCCGCCGCTGGCGTCGCCGCGGGTCTTGATTTCCTTCTTCTTGGCCGGATCGCCTGCCCAGCTCGAGGACAGCTTGGACGACTTGACGTCCTTGCTGCCCGGCGCTCCAGCAGCGGGTGCCGCGGCGGGCGCAGCTGCGCCAGCACGCGCGGCCGGGGCCGCGGGCTTGTGCAGCGTACCCTTGGTGGCCGGCTTGGGGACTTCCTTCTCGGGCGCCTTGTGCGGCACCAGCACGCGGGCCGGCTGGGCCAGCATCGCGCGAATGGCTTCGGCCTCGGCCAGCGCCTTGCGGCGACGCTCGTCCAGGTCGCGGGCACGCGCGGCTTCTTCGTCGGCGCGAGCCTTCGATTCGGCGGCGGCCTTGGCCTTGGCGTCTTCCTTGGCTTGTGCTGCAGCAGCTTCGGCGGCGGCCTTGTCGGCAGCGGCCTGGTCTGCAGCGGCCTTCTCGGCTGCAGCCTTGCTGGCGGCGGCTTCGACGGCGGCCTTGTCGGCGGCAGGCTTGGCAGCAGCAGTCGCCGGCGCGGCGGCCGGGGCAGCTGCCGCAGCAGCGGCTTCGGCCGCCTTCTTGCGCTCTGCTTCAGCCTTGGCGGCCTGCTCGGCCTGGGCAGCCTTCTCGGCTTGCTCAGCCTGCTCACGCTCGCGTGCTTCGGCTTCTTCGCGCACACGGCGCTTTTCGGCCAGCTCTTCTTCCTGGCGGCGCAGCAGTTCGGCCTGGCGGCGCGCTTCTTCCTCGCGGCGGGCCAGTTCGGCCTCGTCGATCAGCGGCGCGGCAGGTGCGGCAGCAGCGGCGGGCGCCGGTGCGGGCGCCTCGACTGCGGGCGCGCCATGGGTCTCGTCGCGCTGGATGAAGGTGCGCTTCTTGCGCACCTCCACCTGGATGGTGCGCGCGCGGCCAGTGGCATCGGCCTGCTTGATTTCGCTGGTGGACTTTTTCACCAGGGTGATCTTCTTGCGCTCGGGCTCGGCAGTGCCGTGCGCGGCCTTCAAGTGGCCGAGCAGACGCTGCTTGTCAGCCTCGGTGATGGAGTCGCTCGGCGAAGCCTTGGCCACGCCTGCGCTGCGGAACTGATCAAGCAGGATTTCGGGGGTCTTCTTGAGTTCGGTAGCGAACTCGGCAACGGTTGTGCTGGACATATGTGGTTCGGGGCTCCATCACGTCACTCTTGGCCGGCGAACCAGTGCTCGCGGGCTTTCAAGATGAGGGCTTTGGCGTCATCGGCGCTTTGGCCGGTGATATCGGTGAGTTCGTCGACTGCGAGGTCGGCCAGATCGTCGCGCGAATGCACGCCGGCATCAGCCAGCTTGGCGATCAGGTCGGCATCGAGGCCGGGCAGGTCGCGCAGGTCTTGCGAGACGCTTTCCACGCCCTCTTCCTTCGCGATTTCCATGGTCAGGAGTGCGTCCTTGGCGCGGGCGCGCAGCTCGTTGACCGTGTCTTCGTCGAAAGCTTCGATTTCCAGCATTTCGGAAATTGGCACATAGGCCACTTCCTCGAGGCTGGTGAAGCCTTCGGCAATGAGGATGTCGGCGATTTCCTCGTCCACATCCAGCTTTTCCATGAACAGCTTGCGGCTGGTGTCGGTTTCCAGCGCCTGCTTCTGGGCAGATT
Source organism: Pseudomonadota bacterium (assembly GCA_018241225.1). Taxonomy (GTDB): domain Bacteria; phylum Pseudomonadota; class Gammaproteobacteria; order Burkholderiales; family Burkholderiaceae_C; genus Variovorax. The sequence goes on along the minus strand of JAFEEG010000041.1, from coordinate 60,300 downwards.
CGTTGGCGTCCATGATGTTGATCTTCCAGCCGGTGAGCTCGGAAGCCAGGCGGACGTTCTGGCCGCCGCGGCCGATGGCGATGGCGAGGTTTTCCTCGTCCACCACCACGTCCATGGCATGCTTTTCCTCGTCCACCACGATGGAGGTCACGTTGGCCGGAGCCAGCGCGCCGATCACGAACTGCGCGGGGTCCTCGCTCCACAGGACGATGTCCACGCGCTCGCCGGCCAGCTCGTTGGTCACGGCATTGACGCGGGTGCCGCGCACGCCGACGCAGGTGCCGATGGGGTCGACACGCTTGTCGTGCGAGAGCACTGCGATCTTGGCGCGCGAGCCCGGGTCACGGGCGCAGCTCTTGATTTCGAGCAGGCCCTGCTCGATTTCGGGCACTTCCTGGCGGAACAGCTCGATCATGAACTCGGGCGCTGCACGCGACAGGATGATGGGCGCGCCACGCAGAGTCAGGTCGACCTCCATGATCATGGCGCGCACACGGTCTCCGTTGCGCAGGTTTTCCTTGGCGATCATCTCGCTGCGGCGCAGGCGGCCTTCGACGCGCCCCGCTTCCACGATGATGTCGCCCTTGTCCAGTCGCTTGACGGTGCCGGTGAAGATCTTCTCGCCGCGCGACATGAAGTCGTTGAGCAGCATTTCGCGCTCAGCATCGCGGATCTTCTGCAGGATGACCTGCTTGGCAGCCATGGCACCGATGCGGCCGATCGGCACCGATTCCACCGATTCCTCGATGTACTCGTCGATCTGGATGTCGGGCATTTCCTCCTTGGCTTCGAACAGGAGGATTTCCTGGTCGGGCATCTGCAGGCCGGCCTCGTCGGGAACGACGTGCCAGCGGCGGAAGGTTTCGTATTCGCCGCTGTCGCGGTCAACCGCCACGCGGATATCCACTTCGCCCGGGTAGAGCTTCTTGGTGGCCTGCGCCAGCGCAGACTCGACCGCGCCGAAGACCACGTCGCGTTCGACGTTCTTCTCGCGCGAGATCGCATCCACCAACATCAACATTTCGCGATTCATGCCCCACTCTCCTGAAGTCAAGCCAGCGTATCGCCGCCGGCAGCATCAAATGAACCCTCACGGGTTTTGGCCTTGCGGCCCTTGAAATCCACAATAGGTGCCAGCCGCGCCTCGCGCAGCTCGTCCAGCGCAAAGCCCAGCGCCTGCAGGGGTGCGGGCGCGCGCTTCTTGCTCACCTTTTGTCCGGGCTTGGGCTCAGGCGCATCGCTCCAGACGATTTGCCAGCCACCACCCTCGGCACGCTCCAGCGTGCCGCGAAACTTCTTGCGATTGGCGGCCACGGGCGTTGCCGCCCCCTGGCCCACCGCGCCGATCGGCGCCTTGAGCGTGATGTCGACCACCTCACCGACAAACCGCTCGAAATCCTTCTCGCCCCGCAGCGGACGGTCGATACCGGGCGAGGAAACCTCCAGCCGCTTGTAGTCGACCCCGTCCACCTCCAGCGCGAACTGCAGCTGGCGCGTGACCTTCTCGCAGTCCTCGACCGTCACCAGAGGCTCGGGCGCTGCGCCCGCCTGCTCCAGATGGGGGCCGGCCCAGGGCAAATCAATCGTGACGCGCAGCAGGCCTCCCGCCGAGCGTTCGATCTCGATCAGGTCGTAGCCAAGCCCGGCCACGGTTTGTTCCACTGTCTGCTGCAATGCCACGTGTCTAGATGTTTTCCTGAAGTACTTCGGGCGGCGCCTGCGCGTGACACCACACGAAAAAAGAAGCACAAACGAAAAACGGGCGGTGAGTACCCGCCCGTTTTGGTCGTGAGCCTCAAATTATATGCCAAATGCGCAAATTTCGTGCTAATTGCTTATTCGCCAATACGACGAATGCACCTGCGCCGCTGAATTCAGCCTATCGGCACCGGTGCCTGCTTTCGCCGCCAGACGGCCACGAACAGCAGCGAGCCCAGCAGCAGCGCGGCGCCGGCCACCAACAGGGGGACGGAAAACGACCCGGTGCGCTGCGCCAGCGGGGCCGCGAACAGGGGCCCGACGATCTGTCCTACCCCATATGAGGCCGTGGCCAGGCCAATCAACCCGGCGGCTGCGTTGCCGCGCAAGCGCCGGGCATCGCGCACCGCAAACAAGGTAATGGCGGTGAACGGCAGTCCGAGCAACAGGCTGCCCAGTGCAAAGCCCACCACCGTAGGCCAGGCCACCGACAGCAACACCCCCAACGCCTGCATCGCGTAGGCGCCGGCCAACATCAGGCGGTTGTCCCAGTGAAGCGGCAGCCGGGCGCCCAGAATGGCCCCCGGGATCACCGCCAGCCCGAACAAGGGCCAGAACAGGTCGGGCCACGGCGAGCCAGGCAAGGCCTGGCGGGCGATGACCGGCAGGAACGTGGCGGTGATGATGTAGCCGAAGCCGGCCAACCCGTACAGGCCCACCAGCCAGCGCGCGTCGCTGGACGCGGCCTTGTCCTGTGCGGCACTGGCTGGCGCCGCGGCTGTCTGCGTTGGCGAGTCGTGATGGGCCCCGTCGTCGAAAACCCGCCAGATGACGGCGCTGAGCAACACGGCGGCCAACCCGTAGGCGATCCAGGTGCCATCGGCGCCCCAGCGGTTGCTCACGCCGCCCAGCACCCCTGCCAGCAGGATGCCGACACCTGGCCCGGCATAGATCACCCCGCCCAGCCTGGGGGCGCTGGTCTCCGCCAGACGGCGCAAACCCCAGCCGGAGGCAAAGACGAAGGTCCACGCACTCATGACGCCAGCGGCCGCGCGCATCACGCCCCACGCGCCAAAACCGTGCAGCAACCCCATGCCCAGCAGCAAGGCCGCCGTGCTGGCCAGGCCGATGCGCACCATGGCCGAGGCCCGCGCATGAATGGCCGCGCACGACAGCGCCCCCACGAAGTAGCCCAGGTAGTTCAGCGATGCCAGGACGCCGCCGCCCTGAAGATCGAGCTTGCCCTCCTGCAGCATGAGCGGCAATGCCGGCGTGAAGGCGAAGCGCCCCAGGCCCATGGCGACCGCCAGGCACACCATGCAGGCCAGGGCGGCGCGCCAGGCTCCGCGGCGGTCCGCGTCAGACATCGAGGGCAGCCGCAACGAGCTTGCGGGTGTAGGGGTCTTGGGGCGAATCGAGCACGCGATCGACCTCGCCAGCTTCGAGCACCTGGCCGTCCTTCATCACCATCACGCGATGCGCCATGGCGCGGATCACCTCGACGTCGTGGGTGATGAGCAAGTAGCTGAGCCCGCGTTCGCGCTGCAGGCGCTGCAGCAGCGCCAGCACCTGCTTCTGGATGGTGACGTCCAGCGCGCTGGTGGGCTCGTCCAGCACCAGCAGCTGGGGCCGCACGATCAGGGCACGGGCCACCGCGATGCGCTGGCGCTGCCCACCGGAAAACTCGTGCGGATAGCGGGCCAGCAGGCCGGGAAACTGCTGCTCGGCCAGGCCCACTTCGGCCAGCACCTGCACGACCTGTTCGCGCCGCTGCGCTTCGGTCAATGCGCCATCGTGCACCGCCAGGCCCTCGCCGACGATCTCCTCGATGGTCATGCGCGGCGAGAGCGAGGAAAACGGATCCTGGAAGACCACCTGGATGAAGCGCCGCAGCGATTTGTTGGCGCTGCCGCCGGCCCAGGCCCGACCGTCCACTTGCAGCGCCCCGCCGTGCGGCAGCAGGCCCAGCACCGCCAGCGCCAGCGTGGACTTGCCCGAGCCGGATTCACCGACGATGCCCAGCGTCTCGCCGGGGTGCACATGCAGGTCGGCGCCGTGCACCGCAACGAACTCGCCCTTGCTGAACCAGCCGCGGATGCCGGGCCGGGCCACGGGATACGCCACCCGCAGCCGCTGAGCCTGCACGACTGGCGCCTGCCCGACTTGCGGCGCTGTCGCCGCCGGATCGCGCGCCGGCCGGCTATCGATGAGCTTGCGGGTGTAGGCATGCTGTGGCGCGCCGAACACCTGCGCCACCCGGCCCTGCTCGACGATGCGGCCCTGCTCCATCACAGCCACCCGATCGGCGAAGCGCTTCACCAGGTTCAGGTCGTGCGTGATCATGAGCACCGCCATGCCGTGCTTTTGGGCCAGCGCCTCGAGCAGTTCGAGGATCTGCACACGCAGGGTCACATCCAGCGCCGTGGTCGGCTCGTCGGCCAGCAGCAGGCGGGGCTTGCAGGCCAAGGCCATGGCGATCATGGCGCGCTGGCGCTGGCCGCCCGAGAGCTGGTGCGGGAAGGCACTTGCACGCCGCTCGGGGTCGGGAATGCCGGTTTCCGCCAGCAGTTGGATGGCCGCTTCATGGGCCGCCGCGGGCGACAGCGCCTCGTGCAGCTGAAGCACCTCGGCAATCTGGTCGCCCACCGGGAACAGCGGGTTGAGCGCGGTCATGGGCTCCTGGAAGATCATCGCGACTTCCTTGCCGCGCACGCCACGCAACTGGCGCTCGCTCAGCGCCAGCAGGTCGCGCTGCGCATCGCGGCCCTGCCCCGCTGGCGGGGAAAACAGCGCGCGCCCGTTCACATGCGCCTCGGGCAGCAGGCGCAGCAGCGACAGCGCCGTGACCGTCTTGCCCGAGCCCGACTCACCCACGAGTGCGAGCTTCTCGCCTGCGGCGAGCTCGAAGTCCACGCCGTGCACTACAGCCTTGCCGCCGAAGGCGACCTGCAGGTTGTCCACCTTGAGAAGTGCGGCGGCGCTCATCGGTCCATCTTTCTCGGATCGAGCGCGTCTCGCAGCGCATCGCCCATGAAGGTCAGCAGCATCAGCGTGAGCACCAGCACGCCGAAGGTGGAAAGCGAGATCCACCACGCATCGAGGTTGGCCTTGCCCTGGTTGAGCAACTCGCCCAGCGAAGGCGTGCCCGGCGGCACGCCCAGGCCTAGAAAGTCCAGCGAAGTGAGCGCCAGGATGGCCGCGCTCATGCGAAACGGCAGGAAGGTCACCACCGGCGTCATGCTGTTGGGCAGGATGTGCCGACGCATGATGCGCAGGTTGCCCACGCCCAGCGCGCGCGCGGCGCGTACATAGTCCATCTGCCGGTTGCGCAGGAACTCGGCGCGCACGTAGTCGGACAGGCCCATCCAGCCGAACAGGCTCAGCAGCACCAGCAGCAGCGCCACGCTGGGCGCGAAGATGGCGCTGAAGATGATCAGCAGGTACAGCTCGGGCATGGAGCCCCAGATCTCGATGAAGCGCTGGAAGGCCAGGTCGGTCTTGCCGCCGAAGTAGCCCTGCACCGCTCCGGTAGCGATGCCCAGCACCACGCCGATGGCCGTGAGCGCCAGCGCGAACAGCACGCTCACCCGAAAGCCGTAGATTAGCTGGGCCAGCAGGTCGCGTCCCCGGTCGTCGGTGCCGAAGAGGTTCTCCGACGTGGGGCGGGCCGGATTGGGCAGCTTGGCGAAATAGTTGAGGGTGCGCGGGCCGTAGGGGTTGGGTGCGTACACGGCCCAGTTGCCGCCCTGCGTGATGCGCTCGCGAATGAACGGATCGAGGTAGTCTGCCGGCGTCTCGAAGTCGCCGCCGAAGGTCTTCTCGGAATAGTCGCGCAGCACCGGAAAGTAGGTCTGCCCTTCATAGCGGACGACGAGCGGCTTGTCGGTCGACAGCACTTCGGCAAAGAGCGAGAGCACCACCATCGTCGAGAACAGGACCAGGCTCCAGAAGCCCAGCCGGTTTCGCCTGAAGCGCCGCCAGGCGCGGCGCCCGGGGCTCATGGAAGTTGTGGGGGATGTGTTGCTCATCGTCTCAATCGAACTTCACCCGTGGGTCGACCAGCACGTAGCAAAGGTCGGAGATGAGCTTGGTCACCAGCCCGATCAGCGTGAAGAGGAACAGCGTGCCCAGCACCACCGGGTAGTCGCGGCGGATGACGCTCTCGTAGCTCAGCAGGCCAAGGCCGTCGAGCGAGAACAGCGTCTCGATCAGCAGCGAGCCGGCGAAGAAGGCGCCGATGAAGGCCGAGGGGAAGCCGGTGATGATGGGAATGAGCGCATTGCGCATCACGTGCTTCCACAGCACCTTGCGCTCGTCCAGCCCCTTGGCGCGGGCCGTCAGCACGTACTGCTTGCGAATCTCTTCCAGGAAGGAGTTCTTGGTCAGCATGGTGGTCACGGCAAAGCTGCCCAGCACCATGGCGATGAGCGGCAAGGTGATGTGCCAGAGGTAGTCGACGATGCGTGCGCCCCAGCCAAGCTGCTCCCAGTTGGATGACGTGAGCCCGCGCAGCGGAAACCACTGCAGTTGTCCGCCGAACACCACCAGCAGCGCAACGCCGAGCACGAAGCCCGGAATGGCGTAGCCCACCAGGATGAGCAGCGTGGAGACGAAGTCGAAGCGCGAGCCCGCGCGCACCGCCTTGGCCACGCCCAGGGGAACCGCCACCAGGTAGCTGATGAAGAAGGTCCACAGCCCCAGGCTGATGGACACCGGCATCTTCTCCTTGACCAGGGTCCACACGTCCTTGCGCTGGTAGAAGCTGGTGCCCAGGTCCAGACGTGCGAAGGACTTGAGCATCTGCCAGAAGCGCTCGTGCGCCGGTTTGTCGAAGCCGTAGAGCGCCTTGATCTCGTCGATGCGCTGCGGATCGAGCCCCTGGCGGCCGCGGTAGCCCGCGCCAGCGCTGGCCGCGCCCTCGCCGCCCGAATCGCGGCCCTGCAACTGCGCCACCATCTGCTCCACCGGCCCGCCCGGCACGAACTGGATCACAGTGAAGGTCACCAGCAGCACCCCCAGCAGCGTGGGGATCATCAGCAGCAGGCGCTTGAGGATGTAGCTGGCCATGTCTTATTTGTTGGAGTCCGAGGCCCACCAGGTGCTCACCGCCCAGTCGCCCGCGTCGTAGTACGGCGGAATGGTGGGCGGCAACACGAAAGGTGCCGGCCGGTAGCCGATCAGGAAAGCGTCGCCGTAGTACTGCGGCACGCCGTAGTAGCCGTGGGAAAGAAGCCGGTCGAGCACGCGCATTGCCGTTACCAGTTCGGGCCGCGTGTGGGCCGACACCACCTTGCCCACGATGGCATCGATGGCCGGGTCGGCAATGCCCCAGATATTGGACGAACCGGGCGTCTTGGCCGCGTTGGAGCCGAAGCGTTCGAACAGTTCGCTGCCCGGCGAATTGCTGCCGGGCAGGCGGATGGTGGTCATCTCGAACTCGAAGTTGTCCATGCGCTGCTGCGACAGCGAGAAGTCGACACTGCGGAAGCTCATCTCGATGCCCAGCTTGCGCAGCGCACCCTGCATGGGGGCCATGACCCGTACCGTGGACGGCTGGTCGTTGAGCACCTCGATGGTGAAGGCCTCGCCCTTGGCATTGCGCAGCGCGCCGTCCCGGTAGGACCAGCCCGCCTCGGCCAGGAGCTTCTGGGCCTGGCGCAGGTTGTCGCGCAGGCTGTGCGGAGGCGTCGTGGTGGGTGACATGACGGCCGGCCCGAACACCTCCGGGCGCAGCTTGCTTCGCAGCGGCTCCATCAGTGCCAGCTCATCCGGCCCTGGCAGGCCTTCCGCATGGAATTCGCTGTTGGGAAACCAGCCCTCGACCCGCTTGTACAGGCCATAGAACATCTGCTTGTTCAGCCACTCGAAGTCGAAGGCCAGGCCAATGGCCTGGCGCACCCGCACGTCCTTGAACTTGTCATTGCGCAGGTTGAACACCCAGCCTTGATAGTCGCCCGGGTTGCCGTTGGGAAAGGCCCGCTTGACCACCTCGCCACTCGTGAAGGCCTTGCCGGTGTACTGACGGGCCCAGTTGCGCGAGATGAACTCGCGCATGAAATCGTATTCGCCAGCCTTCAGGCCCTCGAAGCGGCTGGTCTCGTCCAGGTAGATCTTGAAGGTGACCCTGTCGAAGTTGTACAGGCCTTTGCGCACCGGGAGGTCGGCGCCCCAGTAGTTGGGGTCGCGCACATAGGTGATGTCGCGGCCCAGACGATTGCTGGGCAGCTTGTAGGGGCCGGAAGCGATCGGCAACTCGGTCGTGACCTGGTCGAAGGGCTTGCCCGCGCCCCATGCGCGGCCGAACACCGCCATGCCGCCCACCACCAGCGGCAGCTCGGGGTTGGGCGTTGCGAAGTCGAAGCGCACCGTACGCTCGCTGACGGCAGTGACCTTCTTCACCTCCGCATAGATGGTGCGGAACTGCGGCGCGGCCTCCTTGCTCATCAGCGTATTGAAGGAGTGCACCACGTCGGCAGCCAGCACCGGCGTGCCGTCGTTGAAGCGCGCCTTGGGGTTGAGACGGAATGTGGCCGAAAGCCGGTCGGGCGCCACCTCCACATCTTCGGCCAGCAAACCGTAGGCGGTGGTCGGCTCCTCGCTGTTGCCGGTGAGCAGGCTCTCGAACATGAGCGCGCCCAGCCCTGCAGGCGCCGTGCCCTTGAGGGTGAAGGGATTGAACTTGTCGAAATTGGTCGGCCGCGTGGGCGGCACGAGCCGGATCTCGCCACCCTTGGGCGCATCGGGATTCACGTAGTCGAAATGGGCAAAGCCCGCCGGATACTTGATATCCCCGAATTGCGCATAGGCATGCGCGGCCCACGAATGAGGGGCCGCCAGCAGTGCCAAAACCAGTAGCCACCACGCTCGCATGCGAGAATTCTCGCCCAAGATTTCACGAGACCTTCTCAAGAGGCATTCAAATGGGCTTTCTCGCCGGCAAGAAACTACTCATCACGGGCGTCCTGAGCAATCGTTCGATTGCCTACGGCATCGCCAGGGCCTGCCACGAACAAGGCGCCGAACTGGCCTTCAGCTACGTGGGCGAGCGCTTCAAGGACCGCATCACCGAATTCGCGGCCGACTTCGACTCCAAGCTGGTGTTCGACTGCGACGTGGGCGACGACGCCCAGATCGACAAGCTCTTTGCCGACCTGGCCCAGACCTGGCCCAAGTTCGACGGCTTCGTGCACAGCATCGGCTTCGCACCGCGCGAAGCCATTGCCGGCGACTTCCTCGAAGGCCTGTCGCGCGAAGGATTCAAGGTGGCGCATGACATCAGCGCCTACAGCTTCCCGGCCATGGCCAAGGCGGCCCTGCCCTACCTGAACGACAAGTCGGCCCTGCTCACGCTCACCTACCTGGGTGCCGAGCGCGCGCTGCCCAACTACAACACCATGGGCCTGGCCAAGGCCAGCCTGGAAGCCTCGGTGCGCTACCTGGCCGAATCGATCGGTCCCAAGGGCATGCGTGCGAACGGCATCAGCGCCGGCCCCATCAAGACGCTGGCCGCCAGCGGCATCAAGGGCTTCGGCAAGATGCTCTCGGCGGTGGCCGAGGTGGCGCCCATCCGCCGCAACGTGACCATCGAGGAAGTGGGCAACGTGGCCGCTTTCCTGCTGTCCGACCTGGCCAGCGGCGTGACGGCCGAGATCACCTACGTCGACGGCGGCTTCAGCAACGTCGTGGGCGGCATGGCTGAAACCTGATCGGGCACCAGGCGCGCAGGTCGCCGGCGGATTCTGCGAATTTCGCCGCGCTTCGCGCCTTCGGCAGCGGGCTCCTCGCTACGCGGACATCCGCTGCCGATCGACAATAGGGACTGCCCGGCGCACGGGCATCGCAAGGCCACCGGCTTTCGCACCAGTACTTCCCTAATTGTTTCCCTGCTTTTCCATGCCAATGCTTCGCCGTTCGTTCCTGCTTGTTGCCCTGGGCGCATTTGCGCCGCTGACCCAGGCACTGGCAGCCGCGCCGGCGTTGATGCTCGCCGCGGTGTACCAGCCCGGCACGCCGCTCACCGACTATTGGGTCAGCGAAAAGTACGACGGCGTGCGCGGCTACTGGGACGGCAAGCAACTGGTGCTCCGCAGTGGCGAAACGGTGGCGGCACCCGCCTGGTTCACAGCCCACTGGCCGCGCCAGCCCATGGACGGCGAGCTGTGGATCGGCCGGGGCAAGTTCGAGCAGACCGTCTCCACCGTTCGCAGCAAGACGCCCAACGACGCCGCCTGGCGCGAAGTGCACTTCATGGTGTTCGACCTGCCCCAGCAGTCGGGCACCTTCACGCAGCGGCTGGCAGCGCTAAGGCGCCTGCTTCCCGTCACCACTGCGCCCTGGCTCGTGCCGGTGCCGCAGCAGCGCGCCACCACGCACGAAGACCTGCAGGCCCTGCTGGAGCGCACGGTTCGCGGTGGTGGTGAAGGCCTCATGCTGCACCGGGGCAATGCCATCTACCGCGGCGAGCGCAGCAACGACCTGCTCAAGGTCAAGACCTTCGACGACGCCGATGCCCGCGTGGTGGCCTACGTCGATGGCAAGGGCCGCCACACCGGCCGCATGGGCGCGCTTGTCGTCGAAATGCCCGATGGCCGGCGCTTCAAGCTGGGCTCCGGCTTCAGCGATGCCCAGCGGCGCACGCCACCGGCGGTGGGCAGCTGGGTCAGCTACCGCTTCAACGGCAGTACGGACAACGGCCTGCCGCGCTTCGCCCGCTTCCTGCGCGAGCGCCCCGACCTGGGCTGAGCGCGCTCAGTCGCGCGCGGCGCCCCGCCAAGCCTGGGTTCGAGCCTCCAGCAGCTTGCCCACGGCCAGATACAGCAGCGTTGCCACGATCGACACCCCGGCAATCAGCACGGCCATGGCCGCGGCCGCGCCGGTTTCACCCGCTTCGTCCAGGTTCAGGATGGCCACCGCCGCCACCTTGGTGTCGGGCGAATAGAGAAAGACCACGGCCGAAATCGTCGTCATCGCGTTGATGAAGAAGTAGCGCGACACATCCAGCAGCGTGGGCAGGCAGATCGGCAGCGTCACCCGCCAGAAGGTCTTGTAGAACGGCACCTTGAGCGAGGCGGACACGGCCTCGAACTCCGGGTCGATCGCCTTGAGCGCTGTCACCATCGTGAGGTGGCCGGTGGTGTAGAAGTGCACCATGGTGCACAACACCAGCAGGGCCATGGTCTGGTACAGGCCGTTGAACGGATTGCCCGGCGCATTGAAGAAGAAGATGTAGCCCAGCCCCAGCACCAGCCCGGGCACCGCCATCGGCAGCATGGCCATCAGTCGCACCAGCGTCCGCACGCCGTCCAGCCCTCGCGTCTTTTCGAGCAGGTAGGCACCGATGAAAACCACGACCGTGCCGAACACCGCCGTGCCGGTGGCCATCTTGATGCTGTTCCACAGCGCTTCGCCCAGGCCCGCGTCGACCAGGCCAGCCACATAGTGATCCAGGCTCGGCGTCAGGTTGTAGGGCCAGAGCTTGGCGAAGGAAGCAAACACCGCCATGCCGAACATGGCCAGCATGAGCGTGGCGATCAGCGCGCAATACAGCGTCATGATCCGGTCGAAGCGCGGCGAGTGCCTTGGCACCAGCGCCACCGCGCGCGCCGACAGCGAAGCGTTCTGCTTGCGCTGCACAAAATGGTCCACCGCGAAGGTCAGCACCGCCGGAGTGAGCAGCAGCAAGGCCACCACAGCGCCGCGCTGGAAGTCCTGCTGCCCGATCACCAGCTTGAACACGTCGGTGGCCAGCACGTTGAAATTGCCACCCACGACCTTGGGAATGCCGAAGTCGGTGATGACCAGGGTGGCGCACAGCAGCGCTGCGGAAATGAGACCGTACTTGGCCCCGGGCAAGGTGATGGTGAAGAACTTGCGCAAGGTGCCGGTGCCCAAGGCATCGGCCGCTTCGTACAGGCGTGCATCCGCCAGGCGCAGCGCCGTCACCAGGATCATCAGCACATGCGGAAAAGTGGCGAAGCACTCGGCCAGCACGATGCCCGAGGCGCCGTAGATGCCCGAGAAACCCAGCGACAACCAGAATTCCTTGGCCGCCCCCTGGTTGCCGAACCAGTAGATGATCGAGATGGCCGACAGCAGCGAAGGCGCCAGCAAGGGCAGCAGGCTGATGGTGCGGAAGACGCCCTTGGCCGGCATGCAGCTGCGCGTGAGCGCGTAGGCGAACCCGAAGGCCAGGGGCACCACGATGAGAGTGACCAGCACCGACACCCACACGCTGTGCCACAGGCTGGTCAGCAGCGCGGGCGAAGCCAGGTACGAGGTGAACGCACCCAACCCCGAGCCGGCGGGCGACTCCACCGCCTTGGCAAGAATCGAGAAGAGCGGTGCCACCAGGGCCCCGCCCAGCAGTAGCGCGATGAGCACCAGGCAGAGCTGGCCCAGCCGCTCGGTCCAGTGCACCCGCTGCTTCAAGGGTCGCGCACCGCGTAGCGCATGCGCTGGATCAACACCGACAAGAGGACCATGCATGGATGCAACAACGCTCATGCGGCAGCCGCCGCGGGAAACACGCGCAGCCGGTCGGTGCGCAGCGCGAAATGCACCGTCGCGCCCTCGCGCACATTGAACTCGTCCATCTGGTTGAGCGAGAACTGCAGATGCATCGACTGGTCCGGAATGCCGTCCACCGCCACCTCGGCCAGGCAATTGCCGCCCAGGAACTCGATATGACGCACCGTGCCGGCGCAGCGTGTCGGGTCGTCGTCGCGCAGGCCGTCCACCACGCGGTCCTCGGGCCGCAGGTAGATCGCCACATCGCCGCCCGAGGCGCATCCCAGGTCTGCACCTGGCAGGCACTGCAGCCGCTTGTTGCCCACGCGGTACCAATGGTCGCCTTCGGACACGGCGCGCAACCGGTTCACCTTGCCGACGAAATCGGCCACGAAGGCGCTGGCCGGCTCGCGATACACCTGCATGGGCGTGCCCACCTGCTCGATCACGCCGTGGTTCATGACCACGATGCGGTCGGCCACCGACAGCGCCTCTTCCTGGTCGTGCGTCACCATGATGGTGGTCACGCCCAGCTTGCGCTGCAGGCTGCGGATTTCGTTGCGAAGGTGCACGCGCACGATGGCGTCCAGGGCCGAGAGCGGCTCGTCCAGCAGCAGCAACCCTGGCGAGGTGGCCAGGGCGCGCGCCAGCGCCACGCGCTGTTGCTGGCCGCCCGACATCTGCGCCGGAAACTTGGCGCCTGTGCCCGGCAGCCCCACCAGGGCCAGCAGCTCGTCCACCCGCGTCGCCACCTGGGCGCGCGGCTGCTTGCGGTTGACCAGCCCGTACGAGACGTTGTCCGCCACGCTCAGGTTGGGAAAGAGCGCATAGGACTGGAACATGATCCCGTAGTCGCGTGCCGCCGGCGGCAAGATCGAGATGTCCCGCCCGTCCTGCACAACCGAGCCGGAGCTCTGCGACTCCAGCCCGGCAATGATGCGAAGCAAGGTGGTCTTGCCGCAGCCCGAGGGCCCCAGGAAGCACACGAACTCGCCACGGCGGATCGTCAGGTCGATGTTCTTCAGTGCCGCGAAGGCACCGAAATGCTTGCCGATGCCGCGCAGCTGCAGGTAGCCCACCTCTGTCATCTCAGTCCTTACTTCTTCGCTTCGCTCTTGCCGTCGTAGCGGCGGGTCCATTCGGCCAGCGTGCGCTCGCGGCCGGTGGCGGCCTGGTCGAAGTTCACCTTGATCAGGCGCGACTCGTAGTCATCCGGAATGTTGGCCAGCTTGGGCGCCACGCCCGGCTGCGCCGTGACCGCGAAGTTCTTGCCGTACAGCAGCATCGCGTCCTTCGACGAAGCCCAGTCGGCCAGCTTCTTGGCGGCGTCGAGCTTCTTGGTGCCCTTGTAGATGCCGAAGGCCTCCAGGTCCCAGCCCAGGCCTTCCTTGGGGAACACCAGCTCGATGGGTGCGCCCTTGGCCTTGTTCGTGTGGTCGCGGTATTCGAAGGAAATCCCGGCCACGTACTCGCCGGCTGCCGCCATGTTGCAGGGCTTGGAGCCCGAGTGGGTGTACTGGGCAATGTTCTCGTGCAGCGCGTCCATGTACTTCCAGCCGCCGCCCTTGCCGCCTTCGTCGCCCCACAGCTGCAGCCAGGCCACCACGTCGAAATAGCCGGTGCCCGACGAGGCCGGGTTGGGCATGACCACCTGGCCCTTGTACTCGGGCTTGGTCAGGTCCTTCCAGCTGGTGGGAATCGGGATGTTCTTCTTCTTGGCTTCCACGGTGTTCACGCACACCACGGCGCCGAACACGTCCATGCCCCACCAGGCGGGCGGCGACTTCTTGTCGCGGTACTGCGGCATGATCGCGTCGAGGTTCAACGGCGCATACGGCTCGAGCATGCCGCTCTTGTCGAACAGCGCCATGCTGGACGCAGCCACGCCCCAGATGGCGTCAGCCTGCGGGTTGGCCTTTTCGGCCAGCAGCTTGGCCGTGACCACGCCGGTGGAGTCACGCACCCACTTGATCTCGATGTTGGGCTCGACCTTGTTGAAGGCTTCCTGGTAGGCCTTGAGCTGGTCGGTTTCCAGGGCCGTGTAGACGGTCAGCTGCGTTTTCTGGGCAAGCGCCGTACCGGACAGCGCAAGGCCGATGGCGGCGGCCAGGATGCATTTCGTGTAGTTCATTTTCAGCGGACTCCGTGTGCGTTGCAGAAAGAGAAAGCGTGAAATGTGACTTTGCGAGAAGTCATCTTCATGACATGGACTCCAAGCAAAATCGGGGCCTGAAACCGGATTTTGTCTATTGTCTTTGGTAGATCGTAGACAATCTATAAGCGTCCATCTACGATTTTCCCCATGGCCAAACCCATCTCCAGCCACACCGCGATAGCCCATCTCCAGCTCAATTCGCTCACCAACCTGGTGCAGGCCGAGATCGAACGCATGATCCTGGACGGGAAGCTCCAGTCCGGTGAAAAACTTACCGAAGCCACGCTGGCCGAGCAATTGGGCGTATCCCGCGGGCCGGTGCGGGAGGCCTTCCGCATGCTCGAGGAATCGGGTCTGGTTCGCACCATCAAGAACCGCGGCGTCTTCGTGCGCGACGTGGCCGTGGAGGAGGCGCTGGAGATCTTCGAGGTGCGTGCGGTGATGGACCTGTACGTGGGCCGAAAGCTGGCTGAAACCATCACGCCCGCCCAGGTCAAGGAGCTGCGCCAGCTGGTCGAGGCCATGGACCAGGCCGTCAAGGGCGACAACGCCGGCGACTATCACCGCGTCAACCTCAAGTTCCATGACCGGCTGCTGGAGCTGGCGGACAACGCCAAGCTCACGGCCACCTACCGCAAGCTGGTCAACGAGCTGTCGCTCTTTCGCCGGCAGAACCTCACGGCCGAATCCATGGCGGTGTTCACCCGCGAGCACAAGCAGATCGTGAAGGCCATCGCCGCCGGCGATCCCGAGGCCGCCGGCCAGGCCATGTTCCAGCACGTGATGAACAGCCGCGAGCGCACGCTCGAGTACTACCGTGGCAAGAACGCGCTGGCCGCGGCGGCCGCGTGAGCGTCTCCGTACTTCTGGCCGTTCTCTTCGGCGCCCTCCTCCACGCCAGCTGGAACGCCTTCATCAAGGCCGGCAAGGACAAGGCCCTGGACACCGCCCTGGTGCACAGCCTGGGCTTCTTCGTGGCCATTCCGCTGCTCATGCACACGGGATTGCCCAAGCCGGCGGCCTGGCCTTTCATGGCGGCGTCGCTGGTCATCCACCTGGGCTACTACGTCGCGCTGGCCGGCGCCTACAAGTACGGCGACCTGGGGCTGACCTACCCCCTCATGCGCGGGTGCGCGCCGCTGCTGGTGGCGCTGGGCAGCCTGAACTTCATCGGCGAGGGCCTGTCGCACACGGCCTGGATCGGCGTGGCGGTGCTGTGCGCGGGCGTCGTGACGCTGGGGCTGTCTCGCTCGGCCATGCACGTGGAAGGCTCGCACCGCGGCAAGGCCCTGACCTTTGCACTGGCCAACGCGGCCATCATCGCCGTCTACACCGTGATCGACGGCATTGGCGTGCGCACCGCGGGCGACGCTGCCGCCTACGTGGCCGGCCTGTTCCTGTTCGACGGCATTCCCTTCCTGCTGCTGGTGCTGTGGCGCCGGCCGGGCCGCCGCCTGGAAGCCCTGACCTACATGCGGGGGCGCTGGCCCGTGGCGCTGATGGGCACACTCGCTTCGCTGGGCAGCTACGGCATCGCCCTGTGGGCCATGACCCGCGCGCCGGTGGCGGTGGTGGCTGCGCTGCGCGAGACCTCGGTGCTGTTCGCGGCGCTGATCGGCACGCTGTTCCTGCGCGAATCCTTCGGCTGGCAGCGCGCCATCGGCACGCTGGTGATCCTGGCCGGCGTCATGACCCTGCGCCTGGGCTGACGCCGCCCATCCTTTTTCCGACTAGCCGCCGCTGCGCACGCAGTCGGCGTAGTAGCGCTTCTTGCCGCTGGCATCCACCTTGGCCACCAGGCCATGGATGTCGGTCTCGAAGCCGGGGCACTCCTCGTTGAACTGCCGCGCAAACTTCAGGTAGTCGACGATCTTCTTGTTGAACACCTCGCCCGGAATGAGCAGCGGAATACCCGGCGGGTACGGCGTGATCAGGCTGGTGGTGATGCGCCCTTCCAGCTCGTCGATTTCCACGCGCTCGGTCTTGCGGTGCGCGATGTAGGCGAAGGCGTCGCTGGGCTTCATGGCCGGCGTCAGGTCGCTCAGGTACATCTCGGTGGTCAGGCGGGCGATGTCGTAGCGGGCGTACAGCTCGTGCACGCGCTGGCACAGATCGCGCAAGCCCATGCGCTCGTAGCCGGGGTGAGCCTGGCAGAACTCCGGCATGATGCGCCACATGGGCTGGTTGCGTGCGTAGTCGTCCTTGAACTGCTGCAGCGCCGTCAGCAACGTGTTCCAGCGGCCCTTGGTGATGCCGATGGTGAACATGATGAAGAAGCTGTACAGGCCGGTCTTCTCCACGATCACGCCGTGTTCGGCCAGGAACTTGGTGACGATGCTGGCCGGGATGCCGGTCTTGGCGAACTTGCCGTTCAGGTCCATGCCTGGCGTCACGATGGTCGACTTGATCGGGTCGAGCATGTTGAAGCCGTCGGCCAGCTTGCCGAAGCCGTGCCACTTGGCGGTGCGCGCCTCGCCCTTGATGATCCAGTCGTCTGCGCGGCCGATGCCCTCGTCCACGAGCTTCTCGGGGCCCCAGACCTTGAACCACCATTCATCCTTGCCGAACTCGGCCTCCACCTTGCGCATGGCACGGCGGAAGTCGAGCGCCTCGAGCAGGCTCTCTTCCACCAGCGCGGTGCCGCCGGGCGGCTCCATCATGGCCGCCGCCACGTCGCAGCTGGCGATGATGGCGTACTGCGGGCTGGTGGACGAGTGCATCAGGTAGGCCTCGTTGAAGAGGTCCCGGTCGAGCTGGCGGTGCTGCGAGTCCTGCACCAGCACGTGGCTGGCCTGGCTGATGCCGGCCAGCAGCTTGTGCGTGGACTGGGTGGCGAACACCAGCGACTCCTTGGTGCGCTCGCGACGCTTGCCCATGGCGTGGTAGGTGCCGTAGAAGGGGTGGAAGGCAGCGTGCGGCAGCCAGGCCTCGTCGAAGTGCAGCGTGTCCACGTAGCCGTCGAGCATGCCCTTGATGGTCTCGGTGTTGTAGAGAACGCCGTCGTAGGTCGACTGGGTGATGGTCATCACGCGCGGCTTGACCTTGTCGGCGTCCACATGCGAGAGCAGCGGGTTGGCGCGGATCTTGGCCTTGATGGCGCTTTGCTCGAACTCGCTCTTCGGGATGGGGCCGATGATGCCGAAGTGGTTGCGCGTGGGCTTCATGAACACCGGAATGGCGCCGGTCATGATGATCGCGTGCAGGATCGACTTGTGGCAGTTGCGGTCGACCACCACCACGTCATCGGGCGCCACCGTGTGGTGCCACACCATCTTGTTGCTGGTGCTGGTGCCG
Organism: Pseudomonadota bacterium; assembly: GCA_018241225.1. Classification (GTDB taxonomy): domain Bacteria; phylum Pseudomonadota; class Gammaproteobacteria; order Burkholderiales; family Burkholderiaceae_C; genus Variovorax. Next base: position 42,647 of record JAFEEG010000041.1, on the reverse strand, counting down.
TTGGTCACGAAGAAGCAGTGGTCGGCGTTGAAGATGCGCGCAGCATTGCGCTCGCTGGCGGCCACCGGGCCGGTGTGGTCCAGCAGCTGGCCCAGTTCTTCCACCGCGTTGCACACGTCCGCGCGCAGCATGTTCTCGCCGAAGAACTGGTGGAACATCTGGCCCACCGGGCTCTTGAGGAAAGCCACGCCACCCGAGTGGCCCGGGCAGTGCCACGAGTACGAGCCGTCTTCGGCGTAGTCGATCAGCGCCTTGAAGAACGGCGGCTGCACGCTTTCCAGGTAGCTCTTGGCCTCGCGGATGATGTGGCGGGCCACGAACTCCGGCGTGTCCTCGAACATGTGGATGAAGCCATGCAGCTCGCGCAGGATGTCGTTGGGCAGGTGCCGGCTGGTCTTGGTCTCGCCGTAGATGTAGATGGGCACGTCGGCGTTCTTGCGGCGCACTTCCTCGATGAAGTTGCGCAGGCTCAACACGGCCGGGTCGAGGTCGGGGCCGACGGTGAACTCCTCGTCGTCGATCGACAGGATGAAGGCGCTGGCACGGCTTTGCTGCTGGGCGAACTGGCTCAGGTCGCCGTAGCTGGTGGCTCCCAGCACCTCGAAGCCCTCGGCCTCGATGGCCTGGGCCAAGGCGCGGATACCCAGCCCCGATGTGTTCTCGGAGCGGTAGTCCTCGTCGATGATGACGATGGGGAAGCGGAATTTCATGGCAGCGATGCTCCGGACAGGGAAATGAGGGCGGAAGTGTACGGAATCCAGATGAAGGATGGCTGTCCGCTTTCAAGCAGAATCGCGCTCAGCAACATTCGACAGAGGAAAGTTCAATGGCGCAATCCACCGTCTGGTGGCTCATCGCGGGCGCGGCCATCGTGCTGGAACTGCTCAGCGGCACGATCTACCTGCTCTTGCTGAGCGCCGGGTTTGCCGCGGCCGCCATCTCGGCCCACCTGGGCGCTGGCCTCACGACGCAATTGGTCGTGGCGGCCATCGTGGGCGTGGGCGCGGTCATCACCTGGTACCTGGTGCGACGCAAGCAGCGCCTGGGCCAGCCGGCCAGCCAGGCCAATCCCGACGTCAACCTGGACATTGGCGGCACGGTGCTCATCGAGGCCTGGAACCCCGACGGGACGGCTTCGGTGCGCTATCGCGGCGCCCAATGGACCGCCATGCCCCGCCCCGGCGCGGCGCCCTCCATGGGCATGCACCGGGTAGTCGAGGTGGTCGGCAGCCGCCTCGTGGTCGACAAGATCTGAACACAAAAGGAGAAGAGCCTCATGGAAGTCGCAGTGATCATCCTGGTCATCGCCATCATCTTCATCAGCCAGTCGGTGAAGTTCGTGCCGCAGCAGCACGCCTGGGTGCGCGAGCGCCTGGGCAAGTACCACGGCACCATGTCGCCGGGGCCCAACTTCCTCATCCCCTTTATCGACAAGGTGGCCTACAAGCACAGCCTGAAGGAAATCCCGCTGGACGTGCCCAGCCAGGTCTGCATCACCCGCGACAACACCCAGCTGCAGGTGGACGGCATCCTGTACTTCCAGGTGACCGACCCGATGCGCGCCAGCTACGGCAGCTCCAACTACATCATTGCCGTCACCCAGCTGGCCCAGACCTCGCTGCGCAGCGTGATCGGCAAGCTGGAGCTGGACAAGACCTTTGAGGAGCGCGACATGATCAACGCGCAGGTCGTGTCGGCCATCGACGAGGCGGCGCTCAACTGGGGCGTGAAGGTGCTGCGCTACGAGATCAAGGACCTGACGCCGCCCAAGGAGATCCTGCAGGCGATGCAGCGCCAGATCACGGCCGAGCGCGAGAAGCGCGCCTTGATTGCCGCGTCGGAGGGCCGTCGACAAGAGCAGATCAACATCGCCACCGGCGAACGAGAGGCCTTCATTGCCCGCTCCGAGGGCGAGAAGCAGGCGCAGATCAACAACGCACAGGGCGAGGCGGCCGCCATTTCGGCCGTGGCCGAAGCGACTGCCGGCGCCATCGAGCGCATTGCCGCTGCCATCCGCCAGCCGGGCGGCGAGCAGGCCGTGCAGCTCAAGGTGGCCGAGCGTGCAGTCGATGCCTACAGCAAGGTGGCCGCGGATTCGTCGTCCACCCTCATCGTGCCAAGCAACATGACGGAGACCTCGACCCTCATCGCATCGGCCATGCGCATGTTGCAGGCCGGCAAGACCTCGGGAACGCCCTGAACAAATGCTAGAATCGTGGGCTTCGGAGCGGTGGATGAGTGGTTTAAGTCGCACGCCTGGAAAGCGTGTGTGGGTTAGTAGCCCACCGCGGGTTCGAATCCCGCCTGCTCCGCCACATCACTAGCAAAAACGGGCCCTCGCGGCCCGTTTTTGCTTTATCGGCAGAAATCGCGTCCACTCAGGCTCCTATGAGCCATCGAACGCTCCGGCGGGAAGTACTCGAAGCATTGGCCGAATTCGACCGGGCATGCCTTGCCTTCTCGCAGGGCCTCGCGCGCCTGGACCTTGGGCCAAAGGATGAGGCTCTACAAGCCATCATCGCGCAGCTCGGCGAGCCCCGACCTGCCAAGCGCGCCACCGCCACAACCGCAGAGCCTGAGCATCGAAAGCTTGCATAGGGTCCGGCGCCCCTTTTCGTGCACCGCGGCCCGCTCTCGGGCCGGCAAGACCGAACGCTTCCGATGTAGGCCGCTTTCCTACACGACAACGGCTTGCCGGACTATCAGCGCCGCCCGCGCCTCGGGCCACAGTAGGGCCTCGGCATCCCCAAGACCCTCCTCCTCCCTCCATCCCCGGGATGCTGTTTCGAACCCGCCCTGGCGGGTTTCTTTTTTTTGTGCAGAAGCAAGAGGTAGCTACCCGTGTGCCCCCACGCAAACCGTGAAGTCCGGCACAAAACGACACGCCAGCCTCTTTGGCCATCGGGCAAACCGACGTCAAAGCGCAATTAGTTCCTACTGTGCATGCGTCTCTAGGAATACATTGGTATCACTCGATTCACATTGTCATAAGAAGGAAAAGAAGCCATGCCCCGACTGATCATCCTGCCCAAGGGCCAAAGCGTGCGTCAGCTCAACATCAAGGGCAACCCCACGACCATCGGCCGCACCGAAGGCAATTCGGTGGTGCTCAACAGCGAGCGCGTGAGCCGCACCCACGCGGTGATCGACTGGGACGGCGATCACTACTCCGTCATCGACAACGGCAGCCTCAACGGCACCTGTGTGAACGGCCAGCGGGTGCGCCGCCAGGCATTGCGCAACGGCGACATGCTGAGCATCGGCGACTGCGAACTGCGTTTTCTCTACGACACCCGGGCGCTGCCGCAGGAAGAAGCGCTTCGCCTGGTGACGATTCCCGGCGCCCTGGCCGACCTGGACGCCCTCGCCGAAGCGGCACGCAAGCGGGCGGCCACGGCTTGCAACTGATCTCTTTTCAAGTTTCTCCTCGGTTGGACAAGGCCAACCTTTCGGCCCGCCTCGTGCGGGCCGTTCTTTTTCCGCCACGCCGCTATCCGACAACCTGCAGGAAGCCTCATCGGAGTGTTGTATGTTCGGTACTCCCTTCACCTCTTCCCAACCATTCCATGCGCATTCGCCACCTCCTCCTGACCGCTCCGGCGCTGCTCGTCCTGCTGGCGGGCTGCGCCATCAGCACTCCAGGCAGCCAGGCCACGGCGCAAGGCCAGAAGGACTGCGTATTGGCGGCGGCGCGCCGCTTCAAGCAGCCGCCCGAAAGCTACGTCATCGAAGGCTCGGGGGTCACGACCTCGGCGGACATCTACGAAGTGCGCCTGCGCAACACGGCCACCGGCGCCCGGGCCAAGTGCACGGTCGACCAGAACGGCACCATCATGGGCGTGATCGAGCTTCGCTAACCTGACGATGCTGGCCCGAGGACGGATGCAATGAGCGAACTGACCCCCAACCCCGCCGAGATCAACGACACCGACCTGGCGCACCTGGCGCACCACTGGCGTGCACGGGCGCTGCGTGGCGAGCGCGAAGCCTTCGGTGTGGCCCAGGCCTTTGAAGTGGAGCAGCGGCGGCGGCTGCGCGACAGCTTCTACGTCGACCTCGAACCCAGCAAGACCGAGTTCCAGACCGACCGGCCGTGGTGGAAGTTCTGGTAGCCGCTAGCTTGTCGTGAGACAAAAAAGAAAAGGGCCCGAAGGCCCTTTTCTTTTTGGGAGGAGCGCTCGGCTCCTCCCGTCGCTTGATGCTCAGCGCACCACGGCGATCTGCGTACGCTGGCCACCCTTGTAGGTGTAGAGCGTCAGCGCGCCGTTCTTGATGTCGCCCTTCTCGTCGAAGGCGATCGGGCCGGTCACGCCCTTGTAGTTGGTCTTGCCGACTTCGGGCAGGTACTTCTCGGGGTCGGCCGAACCGGCACGCGCCATCGAGTCGGCCAGCACCATCACGGCGTCGTACACGTACGGAGCGTAGATCTGCACGTCCACGCCGTTCTTGGCCTTGAACTTGGTCTTGAAGTCTTCCAGCGGCTGCTTGAAGTCGCCTTCGACACCGCCGGCTTCGGCGCAGACCACCATCTCTTCGCCCACGGCATCGCCGGCCAGCTTGGCCAGCTCGCCCGTGCACAGGCCGTCGCCGCCCATGAACTTGACGTTCATGCCCAGCTGCTTGACCTGCTTGAGCATCGGGCCGCCCACGGCGTCCATGCCGCCGAAGAACAGCACGTCGGGCTTCTCGCCCTTGAGCTTGGTCAGGATGGCGTTGAAGTCGGTCGACTTGTCAGTGGTGAACTCGTGGCCGACGATCGTTGCGCCGGCGGCCTTGGCGGCCTTCTCGAATTCTTCAGCCACGCCCTGGCCGTAGGCGGTGCGGTCGTCGATCACGGCCACGTTCTTGGCCTTGAGGGTTTCGACGGCGTACTTGCCCAGCGTGCCGCCCAGCTGCGAGTCGTCAGCCACCACGCGGAAGGTGGTCTTGAAGCCCTGGCGGGTGTACTTGGGGTTGGTGGCAGACGGCGAGATCTGTGGAATGCCAGCGTCGCTGTACAGCTTGGAAGCCGGGATGGTGGTGCCCGAGTTCAGGTGACCCACCACGCCGTTGACCTTGCTGTCGACCAGCTTCTGTGCAACGGCCGTGCCTTGCTTCGGATCGCCGGCGTCGTCTTCTGCCACCAGCTCGAACTTGGCAACCTTGTCGCCGATCTTCATGCCCTTGGCATTCAGGTCTTCGATGGCCATCTTGGCGCCCAGTTCGTTGTCCTTGCCCAGGTGGGCAATGGGACCGCTGGTGGGGCCGACGTGACCGATCTTGACCACGATCGATTCAGCAGGAGGCGCAGCCGCAGGTGCTGCCGCAGTGGGCGCCGGCGCCGCTGCCGGCGCGGCGGCTTCTTCCTTCTTGCCGCAAGCCACGAGCGTAATTGCTGCCAGAGCTACTGCAGTCCATTTCAATTGCATGGGAAACCTCCAGGGTATGGATATAGGTGAAGAAACGAGACCAAAAAAAAGGTCGTAAGACCTAAGCGCTTTACGGAGCAATTTCCGCGCCGCACCAAATTCGTTAGCACTTGTGTGCCAATGAATGCGGCGCAGTTTAGCCCAAGGAAGGGGGGTCAAAAGGCGGCGTAGACCCTGGGGTTTCCGATAGTTCCTGCGCCAAAGCCTCGACGACGATCGAGCGCAAAACCGTCTCGATTTCGCTGCGCAGCAGCGGCATCATGAGGTCGAGCTGGCGCTGTACTGCCATGGAGACGGTATCGGTCAGGCGCTCCTCCAGGGAGAGGTCGACGCGCTGCAATACCCGATGCAGCAATTGCTCTTCCAGGCGAAAGGCGTCTTCTTCCGAAACCTGCATTGCGGCCGACGCTGCCGCTGTCGGCGGCGGGCGAACAATGGAAGCGAAATGGAAGTCGTCGATCATGTTGCCGAACTCGGCAACCGGTGAAGTCGCGGGTTGTGGCGACGCAGGGGGCGGCGCCGGCGCAACAGGCGGCTGCGGCTGAACCTCGACCACGGTGGTCAGGGTCGGCACGAAGCGCGGGGGGGTACGGCTCGAAGTCACCATCAGGTCCGGCCTCCAGCAGGTGCGAAGGCATCCTGGTGGCGGATGCCGTAGCCACGGTCCTTGTAGTGGCGCCAGCGTGCCCGACCGGCGCCTCGCGCGGCCTCGTCCTCGGCCACGAGCTCGATGAGACGCTCGAAGCGCTCGAACCCCGCCGGGACCTCGCTGCCCAGGTTGACCAGCACCGCGCGATGCGGCAAGGCAGCGTCAGGCACCTCTGCCAGCACCACCGGGGAGCGCTGCAGCACATCGGCCGGCGCGTCCGCGCGGCAATGCGCCACGAAGTCGGTGGGCTCGGCCTGCCACAGCGCCGCATCGACCGCAGCGAGCGTGTCGGTGCTGCCGGTTACCACCAGCTGCGCCCCACCCTGCATGACGCCCTTGCGCAACAGCCGGCAGGCGTAATCCACCGGGTCGCGCAGGTTGAAGCGGAACTCGATGTCGGTCACGCTGCAGTCCGCGACTTGCGGCCCGCCTTCTTGGGTGCGGCAGGCTTGCCGGCGCTGCGCGCACCTGCGCCGCGGGACAGCAGGTAGCTCAGCAACAGGCCCACGGGGCGGCCGGTGGATCCCTTGGCAGCGCCGCTCTTCCAGGCGGTGCCGGCAATGTCCAGGTGCGCCCACGGAAAGTCGGCCGTGAACTTCTGCAGGAACTTGGCCGCGGTAACGGCCCCGGCGGCGCGCCCGGCAATGTTGGCCATGTCGGCAAAGTTGCTCTTCAGGCCCTCGGCGTAGTCGTCGTCCAGCGGCATGCGCCAGCAGCGGTCGAGCGAGCTTTCGCCGGCTTGCTCCAGCGCCGCTGCCAATGCGTCGTCGCTGGAGAACAGGCCGCTGCGCACGCCGCCCAGCGCGATGACGCAGGCACCGGTGAGCGTGGCGATGTCGATCACCGCGGCCGGCGAGAAGCGCTTGGCATAGGTGAGCGCGTCGCACAGGATGAGGCGGCCCTCGGCATCGGTATTGAGCACCTCGATGGTCTGGCCGCTCATGCTCTTGAGCACGTCGCCCGGCTTGATGGCCTTGCCATCGTTCATGTTTTCGCAAGCGGGAATGAGGCCGACCACGTTGATGGCCGGCTGCAGTTCGCCCAGCGCGCGGAACACGCCCAGCACGCTGGCAGCGCCGCACATGTCGAACTTCATCTCGTCCATTTCGGCCGCGGGCTTGAGCGAGACGCCGCCCGTGTCGAAGGTGATGCCCTTGCCCACCAGCACCACGGGCGCATCGCTCTTGGCAGCGCCGTTGTAGTTCAGCACGATGAAGCGCAGCGGCTCGCTGGAGCCTTGCGCCACGCCGGCGAAGGCGCCCATGCCGAGCTTGATCACGTCCTTGTGCTCGAGCACGTCGCACTTGACCTTGGGCAGCTTGGCCAGGCTGCGAGCCGCCTGCGCCAGGATGGTCGGCGTGCAGTGGTTGGCGGGGCGGTTGCCCCACTCCTTGGCAAACTCGATGCCGTTCGCCGTGGCAACGGCTTCGTCGAAGGCGGCCTTGGCCGCGGCGGCATCGGGCACACCCAGCATCACGTTGCGCACCGAGCTCGCCTCTGCCTTGGACGTGGTCGTCAGGTAGACATAGCAGGCCTCTGACGAGGCGAGCACCGCGCCGCGCACGCCGGCCGCATCGGCCTGCTGCGCGAACACGATGGCCACGCGCGCCGGCTTGGCAGGCTTGGCCGCACCCAGTGCTGCCATGACGGCACTGCGCACCGAAGCCGGCTTGCCTTCGCCCACGCATGCGAGCACCACGGTGCGTGGCGCACCTGCCAGCGGCTTGTAGAGCGAAAGTACCTTGCCGGCCTTGGCTTCAAAATCGCCGGCCTTGCGGGCCTCGGCTGCAAGCCTGGCCAGCGGCTCCTGGCTCTCGATGGCGCCATCGGCAAAAAGGACGATCAATGCATCGGCCTTTTCGGCCGCAGCCCGAGAAAGAGTGAGGGTCTTAAGTTGAAAGTCCATAATCGTTTTCTTTTCTCTCTGGTCGATGTTATTCCAATCTTCCTTGCGCAAGGAACTGTCGCGCAGCTTCGGTGCGACCTTCGTCGTGCTCTTCACCATCGTGGTCACCATGATGCTGATCCGCACCCTGCGCCTTGCGGCCAGGGGCAGCGTCAATCCGTCCGAAGTGTTCCTGGTGCTGGCCTATACCTCGCTGGGTTATCTGCCGACCATCCTCAGCCTGTGCCTGTTCATTGCAATCGTCGGCACGCTCTCGCGCATGTACCTCGAGAGCGAGATGGTGATCTGGTTCTCCGCGGGCCAGGGCCTGGGCTCTTTCGTGCGGCCGCTGTTCCAGTTCTCGTGGCCCATCCTGATCCTCATCGGCGCCCTTGCGCTGGTGGGCTGGCCCTGGGCCAACTCGCAGGCAGAGGGCCTGCGCGATCGCTATGAAAAGCGCGGCGACCTCGACCGCGTGGCACCGGGCGAGTTCCAGGAGTCGCCGGGACGCAACCGCGTGTTCTTCATCGACAAGGACACGGCCGACGGCACCGTGGCCAACAACATCTTCGTCTCCGAGGTGGAGAACAACTCGCAGATCATCACCTCCGCGCAGAATGGCCGCATCGAGAGCATCGACAACTCGCGCTACCTGATGCTGCGCAATGGCCAGCGGCTGGAGCGGCCCCTGGACAAGTCAGACCTCCAGATCAGCGAATTCGAGGTCTATGGCGCCCGCCTGGGCGCCAGCGCCAAAGGCGGCGCCGACGTGCAACGCGACGACCGTCCGCGCATGCGCCCCACGCTCGACCTCGTGCGCGAGCCCACCGGCCCCAACCTCGGCCAGTTGAGCTGGCGCGTGGGCATGCTGCTGGCTGCCATCAACTTCGTGCTGCTGGCCCTGACCGTGACAAGCGGCAATCCGCGCGTGGGCCGCAGCGCCAACATGCTGTTCGCCCTGTTCGCCTTCGTCATCTACTACAACGTGCTGAACCTGGGTGAGAGCTGGATCGGATCTGGGCGCTTCGAGATGGTGGGCTTCCTGGTCCTGCTGCATGGCGGCGTACTGATCGGTGCGCTGGCATGGCTGGCCAAGCGCCACTACAACTGGTCTTTCCTGAACCTGCTGCCTGCGCGCCGTTCAGTTGCCAGCACCGGGACCACCAAGTGAGAACCATCCGTCGCTTGATCTACGCGGAGGTGCTCAAGTCCGTTGGCTTCGTCATCCTCGGCTTTCTGTGCCTGTTCTTCTTCTTCGATTTCGTCGATGAGCTGCAGGCCATCGGCAAGCCCGGTACGCTGGGCTACGGCACGCCCCAGGCGTTACTCTACGTTTCGCTGCTGATTCCCAACCACCTGTACGAGCTGCTGCCCATTGCCGTGCTCATCGGCACCATCTTCGTGATGGCGCGGCTGGCACAAAGCTCCGAATACACCATCCTGCGCACCAGCGGCCTGGGCCCCTGGCGAGCCCTGCGCACGCTGCTGGTGCTGGGGCTGGGCTTCGTGCTGCTGACCTTTGCGGCGGGCGACTACCTCACGCCTGCTGCCGACCGCGCCTCGCAGCTGGTGGAGGCGCGCTACAAGGGCGTGATCACCACCTCGGGGGCCACCGGCGCATGGCTCAAGGAAAAGCAGGGTGACAAGTCCTTTGCGGTCAACGTGGGCTCCATCGGGCGCGATGGCACCCTGACCAATGCGCGCATCTTCGAGTTCGACGACCGCGGCTATCTCCATGGCATGACCAGCGCACAGACGGCGCACATCTCGGGCGGCATCTGGCATCTCTCGCAGGTGGAGCAACAGGTCTACGAAACCAGCGCCGAACGCGCCCGCATCCAGACCACCAGCCTGCCCAGCTTCGACTGGCACAGCACGCTCACCGGCGAAATGGTGTCCGTGGCGCTGCTCAAGCCCGACCGCATGAGCACTGCGGCCCTCTTCGACTACGTGAACCACCTCGACGCCAACGGCCAGACGGCCCAGCGCTACGAGATCGAGTTCTGGCGCAAGGTGTTCTACCCGCTGTCGTGCCTGGTGATGGTGGTGCTGGCCCTACCCTTTGCGTACCTGCACTTCCGCCAGAGCGGCATCACCACCTACGTGTTCGGCGGCGTGATGATCGGCATCAGTTTCTTCCTGCTCAACAACGTCTTTGGCTACATCGGCAACCTGGGCAACTGGTCGCCGATGCTGACCTCGGCGGCCCCGGGGATCATCTACTCCGTGATGTCGCTGGCGGCCTTCGGCTGGCTGGTGTTGCGCCGCTAGCCATGCATTTGCCGCGCGGCATCGTGCTGTTTGCCCATGGCTCCCGCGATGCACGCTGGCGCGAGCCGGTCGAGGCGGTAGCGCAGCGCATCCGGCAACTCGAGCCTGGTGTGCTCGTGTGCTGCGCCTACCTCGAGGCAGCCACGCCCGACCTGGCAACGGCCTTGACCGAACTGGCCGGCCAGGGCGCCCAGGCCGTCGATGTGCTGCCCATTTTCCTGGGTGTCGGCAAGCACCTGCGGGAAGACCTGCCGGTACTGATGACCCAATTGCAGCAGGCCAACCCGGGGCTGCAACTGCGCCTGCGCCCAGCCGTGGGCGAAACCCCTGAACTCGTCGACGCACTGGCCCGATTGGCCTTGAAAAACTGATCTAAGGCGCGCGTTAGATAGATTCCGAATGCATAATGATTCCAAAATAAAGATGGAATTGTTATGAATTTGCACCAGTTCAAATTTGTTCAGGAGGCCGTGCGGCGCAACCTCAACCTGACCGAGGCTGCCAAGGCGCTCCATACCTCGCAGCCCGGCGTGTCCAAGGCCATCATCGAACTGGAAGAAGAGTTGGGCGTGGAAATCTTCGCGCGCCACGGCAAGCGTCTCAAGCGCGTGACGGAGCCGGGCCAGCACGTCATTGCCAGCATCGAGCTGATCATGCGCGAGGTGGGCAACCTGCGCCGCATCGGCGAGCAGTTCAGCGCCCAGGACACCGGCACCCTGTCCATTGCCACCACCCACACCCAGGCCCGCTATGTGCTGCCGGTGCCGGTGGCCAAGCTGCGCGAGGCCTATCCCAAGGTCAACGTCAGCCTGCACCAGGGCTCGCCCGACCAGGTGGCACGCATGGTGATGGATGAAGTGGCAGAGATCGGCATCGCCACCGAATCGCTGGCCGACTACCCCGACCTGGTGACCCTGCCCTGCTACGAATGGCAGCACGTGCTGGTGCTGCCCAAGGACCATCCGCTGGCGGCCAAGGAACGCGTTTCGCTGGAAGACCTGGCCAACGAGCCGATCATCACCTACCACCCCTCCTTCACCGGCCGCACGCGCATCGACCACGCCTTTGCCGCCAAGAAGCTGACGCCGCGCATCGCGCTGGAAGCCATCGACTCCGACGTCATCAAGACCTACGTGCGACTGGGCCTGGGCGTGGGCATCGTGGCCGAGATGGCGGTGCGCGACGACACCAACGCCGACCTGGCGGTGCGCCCGATGGGGCACCTGTTCGGCCAGAACATCGCCCGCGTGGCCTTCAAGCGAAGCGCCTACCTGCGCAACTTCGTGTTCCGCTTTGCCGAGCTGCTGTCCGACCGGCTGGACCGGCACCTGATCGCCAAGGCCCTGGCCGGCCACCCGCAAGACTACGAACTGTGAGCACCCCGACCGTGAGCAACCCCAGCGCCCGCACCCCCGCCATCGATACCAAGCTGCCCGCCGTGGGCACCACCATCTTCACCGTGATGTCGGCCCTGGCGGCCGAGAGGAACGCGGTGAACCTGGGCCAGGGTTTTCCGGACTTCAACTGCGACCCGCAACTGCTGGCCGACGTGAGCGCCGCCATGGCCGCGGGCCACAACCAGTACCCGCCGATGCCGGGCATCCCGGCGCTGCGCGAGGCCATCTCGGCCAAGATCGCGCAGCTCTATGGCCATGCCTATCGCGCGGCCGACGAGATCACCGTCACGGCCGGTGCAACCCAGGCAATCATCACGGCCATCCTGGCGATCGTGCGCCCGGGCGACGAAGTGATCGTGCTGGAGCCGTGCTACGACAGCTACGTGCCCAACATCGACCTGGCCGGCGGCAGGGTGGTGCGCGTGCCGCTCACGCCCGGCACCTTCCGGCCCGACTTCGGCCGCATTGCAGCGGCCATCACGCCGCGCACGCGCGCCATCATCATCAACACGCCGCACAACCCGAGCGCCACGGTATGGACTGCGGCCGAGATGCGCCAGCTCGAGGAACTGTTGGCGCCCACCGACATCTTCGTCATCAGCGACGAGGTGTACGAGCACATGGTCTACGGCGAAGCCAGGCACCAGAGTGCGGCCAGCTTCCCGGGCCTGGCTGCGCGCAGCTTCATCGTCAGCAGCTTCGGCAAGACCTACCACGTGACCGGTTGGAAGGTGGGCTACGTGGCAGCGCCTGCGCCGCTGACGGCCGAGTTCCGCAAGGTGCACCAGTTCAACGTGTTCACCGTGAACACGCCCATGCAGCATGCCCTGGCGGCCTACATGGCCGACCCCAAGCCCTATCTGGAACTGCCGGCCTTCTACCAGCGCAAGCGCGACCTGTTTGCCGCGGGGCTGGCCCGGACGCGCCTGAAGCTGCTGCCCTCGCAGGGCACCTACTTCCAGTGCGTTGACATCTCCGAGGTGAGCGACAAGAGCGAAGCCGACTTCTGCCTGTGGCTGACCAGCGAGATCGGCGTGGCGGCCATTCCACTGTCAGCCTTCTACGGCGACGGTTTCGACCAGCGCGTGGTGCGTTTCTGCTTCGCCAAGAAGGACGAGACGCTGAACACCGCGCTGGACCGGCTCGCCCGGCTCTGACGCCATTTGCGGCCGGGCCCCAGCGGCTTGGCTGACAGGATCGGTCGGTGCTTCCTGACCGGTGAAGGCGCAGTTATCGCTAACTGCATGCGCGGGCTCGCGGCCACCATGGGACATCCGACAACACACGGAGAAACAAGATGTCCCTGTCTTTCATCCTCCTGATCGTGCTGATCCTGATGCTGATCGGCGCGCTGCCCAGTTGGGGCTACAGCCGCGGCTGGGGCTACGTGCCCAGCGGCGGTGTTGGCCTGGTGCTGCTGATCGTGGTCATCCTGCTGCTCATGGGCAGGTTATAGCGACGACCGACAGCACCCTCGCTAGTGACCTAGCTGCGCCCAGGCCTTGTCCAGCCGCTTGATGCTGACGGGCTGGGGCGTACGCAACTCCTGCGCAAAGAAGCTCACGCGCAATTCCTCGAGCAGCCAGCGGAACTCGCTCATCCGCTCATCCACGACACCCTTGCGCTCGGCCACCAGGCGCCAGTAGCGCTGTTCCTGCGGCTTGAGTTCGGCCAGCTTGGCGGTGTCGCGCGCCGGATCGGCGCGCAGCTTGTCCAGGCGCAGCGTGATGGCCTTGAGATAGCGCGCGAAATGCTGCAGCGCGCTCCACGGTGTGTCCGCCACGAAGCGCTTGCCCACCAGTCGCTGCAGTTGCTGGGCCGCATCCTGCGTGGCTTCGGGCTGGATCTTGGTGTCCTTGATCTTGCGCGCGGCGGTGGCGTATTCGGCCAGCACCACGCCGGCCAGGCGCGCGACCTCGTTGGCAATGAGCGTCAGGCGCCCTCTTCCCTCGTCCATGCGCTTCTTGAAATCGAATTCGTCCGAAGGCAGCGGCGACTGCAGGAAGGCGCGCTCCAGCGCCACGTCGATGATCTGCGCGCGCAAGTCCTCCAGCGTGCCCAGCGGCATGAAGGCCACGGCCATCTTCTGCAGGTCCGGGATGTTCTTTTCCAGGTACTTGAGCGCGTCTTTCAGTTGCAGCGCGAACAAGCGGCGCAAGCCGGCACGATGCTTGGCCGCAGCCACCTCGGGCTCGTCGAACACCTCGATGGTGACGGCGTCACCCGCATCCACCAGCGCAGGAAAGCCCACCAGCGACTGCGCGCCTCGCCGCACTTCCATGAGTTCGGGCAGTTCGCCAAAGGTCCAGGCCGTGTAGCGCTGGCCGGCCGGCAACGCCGGCGTGGCTTCGGCCTTGGCGGCCGTTTCCACCACCTTGCCCTTGGGCGCGGTGTCCGGCGGCTGCGCCACGCCCGGCGCCGACTTCTTCACCTGGATGCCGGCCAGCGCCTGGAAAGCGCCACGCGCCTGGGCGCCCAGTTCGGCCTTCAAGGCACCCAGGTTGCGCCCCGTGCCCAGTTGCCGGCCGTGCTCGTCCACCACCCGCAGGTTCATGAACATGTGCGGCGCCAGCATCTCGAGCTTGAAGTCGGTGCGCTTGACGTCGAGGCTGGTGGCATCGCGCACGAGCTTGAGCAGCGCATCGGTGAGCGAACCGTGGCCGAAGGCCTCGGGCACTGAAAGCTGCTCGGCATAGCGCGCCGCCGTTTCCGGCAGCGGCACCAGGCGCGAACGCGGGCGCTGCGGCAGGCTTTTCAGCAGCGCCTGGATCTTGTCCTTGAGCATGCCGGTTACCAGCCACTCGCAGCGCTCCTCGCTCACCTGGTTGAGCACGAACAGAGGCACGGTCACCGTGAGACCATCCTTGGCGTCCCCGGGTTCGTGCAGATAGGTGGCGGCGCAATCCACGCCGCCCAGGCGCAACGTCGGCGGAAAGGCCTGGGTGGTGATGCCCGCCGCCTGGTGGCGCATGAGCTCGTCGCGCGTGAGGTACAAGAGGCGCGGCGTCTCGCGCGAGGCGCTCTTCCACCAGCTCTCCAGGCTGGCCCCATTGGCCACGTCGGGCGGAATCTGCGCGTCGTAGAAGGCGAAGATGAGCTCGTCGTCCACCAGCACGTCCTGCCGGCGCGACTTGTGCTCCAGCGCCTCGACCTCGCGCACCAGCTTGCGGTTGGCCGCCAGGAACGGCAGGTTGCTTTCCCACTGGCCAGCCACCAGCGCCTCGCGGATGAAGATCTCGCGCGCGGCGGCCGGGTCGATGCGGCTGAAGTCCACGCGGCGGCCGCTGTAGACCACCAGGCCGTACAGCGTGGCGCGCTCCAGTGCCGTGACCTGCGCGCCCTTCTTTTCCCAGTGCGGGTCGAGCATCTGCTTTTTCAGCAAGTGCCCCGCCACCTGCTCGAGCCACTGCGGCTCGATGTTGGCAATGCCGCGGCCGAACAGCCGCGCGGTTTCCACCAGTTCGGCCACCACGATCCAGCGGCCGGGCTTCTTCTTCAAATGTGCGCCAGGATGACGATAGAACTTGATGCCGCGCGCACCCAGGTAGGCCTCGTCGTCCTCCAGTTTCCAGCCGATGTTGCCCAGCAGGCCCGAGAGCATGGCCTGGTGCAGCTGCTCGTAGCTGGCGGGCTGGGTGTTGATGCGCCACTTGTGCTCGGTCACCACCGTGAGCAGTTGCGAATGGATGTCGCGCCATTCACGCACGCGCCGCACGTTCACGAAGTTCTGGCGCAGCAGTTGCTCGTACTGCCGGTTGCTCAGCTTGTGACTGTCTCCATGGCCACCGCGCGCATCGTGGATCCACTTCCACAGGCGCAGGTAGCCGCTGAACTCGCTCTTCTCGTCGTCGAACTTGGCGTGGGCCTGGTCGGCCTGCGCCTGCGCGTCGAGCGGGCGGTCGCGCACGTCCTGCACCGACAGGGCCGAGGCGATCACCAGCACTTCTTCGAGCGCGCCGCGCGATCGCGCTTCCACGATCATGCGGGCCACGCGCGGGTCCAGCGGCAACTTGGCCAGCTCGCCGCCCATGGGCGTGAGCTCGTTGGCATCGTCCACCGCGCCCAGCTCGTTGAGCAGCTGGTAGCCGTCGGCAATGGCACGGCGCGAGGGCGCTTCGAGAAACGGAAAGCGCTCCACGTCGCCCAGGTGCAGCGACTTCATGCGCAGGATGACGCCGGCCAGCGAGCTGCGCAGGATCTCGGGGTCGGTAAAGCGCGGCCGGCCGTTGAAGTCCTTCTCGTCGTACAGGCGGATGCAGATGCCGTTGGCCACGCGCCCGCAGCGGCCGGCGCGCTGGTTGGCGGCAGCCTGGCTCACCGGCTCCACCAGCAACTGCTCGACCTTGCTGCGGAAGCTGTAGCGCTTGACGCGCGCCGTGCCGGCATCGATCACGTAGCGGATGCCGGGCACGGTGAGCGAGGTCTCGGCCACGTTGGTGGCCAGCACGATGCGCCGCCCGGCGTGGCTGTCGAAGATGCGGTCCTGCTCGGCCTGCGACAGGCGGGCGAACAGGGGCAACACCTCGGCATTGCGCAGCAGCGGCTGGTGCGACAGGTGCTTGCGCAGGTGGTCGGCCGCCTCGCGGATCTCGCGCTCGCCGGGCAGGAAGACCAGGATGTCGCCGCCATCGCGCGGGTCGCGCCAGAGTTCGTCCACGCCGTCGGCAATGGCATCGTTCAGGTCGTAGTCGCGCGATTCCTCGAAGGGGCGGTAGCGCTGCTCGACGGGGAAGGTCCGGCCCGAAACGTAGATGACGGGCGCAGGAATCATCTCGCCCCCACGAGCCGACGCGAAATGCTGCGCAAAGCGCTCCGCGTCGATGGTTGCCGAAGTCACGATCAGCTTCAGGTCGGGCCGGCGCGGCAATATCTCGCGCAGGTAGCCCAGCAGGAAGTCGATGTTCAGCGAGCGCTCGTGGGCCTCGTCGATGATGAGGGTGTCGTAGGCCTTGAGCAGCGGGTCGGTCTGCGTCTCGGCCAGCAAGATGCCATCGGTCATCAGCTTGACCGAGGCATCGCGGCTCAATCGGTCCTGGAAGCGCACCTTGAAGCCCACCACCTCGCCCAGCGGCGTCTTCAGCTCCTCGGCAATGCGCTTGGCCACCGAGCTGGCGGCAATGCGCCGCGGCTGTGTGTGGCCGATGAGGCGGCCCTTGCCGGGCGGCGCGTTGAGCTTGCCGCGCCCCAGGGCCAGGGCGATCTTGGGCAGCTGGGTCGTCTTGCCCGAGCCGGTTTCGCCGCAGACGATCACCACCTGGTGCGCCGCAATGGCATCTGCGATCTCCTCACGCCGCGCGGAAACGGGCAGCGATTCGGGGAATTCGATCTTCAGGACGGGGGCGGGAGAGACGGCAGACAAGGCGAATGGTTGAGCGCAACGGCTCCGGGAAAAGCTTGATGGACAATTGCGGAATTATCCCCGCCCAGGCTGCGGGCCCACCGTCCCCCTGCTAGACCTCCGTCACACCCGGCGCATGTCCACTGTCTTCAACTTCACCTTCGTCCCCTGGTTCCGCTCGGTGGCGCCCTACATCCACATGCACCGGGGCAAGACCTTCGTGGTCGCCATGGCGGGCGAGGCGATCGCGGCCGGCAAGCTGCAGAACATTGCGCAAGACCTGGCCCTGATCCAGAGCATGGGCGTGAAGGTGGTGCTGGTGCACGGCTTCCGGCCGCAGGTCAACGAGCAGCTCAAGGCCAAGGGCCACGAGGCGAAGTATTCGCACGGTATCCGCATCACCGACGCGGTGGCGCTGGACTGCGCCCAGGAGGCCGCCGGCCAGCTGCGCTACGAGATCGAGGCCGCCTTCAGCCAGGGCCTGCCCAATACGCCCATGGCGGGCTCCACCGTACGGGTGATCTCGGGCAACTTCATCACCGCCCGGCCGGTGGGCGTGGTGGACGGGGTCGACTTCAAGCATTCGGGCCTGGTGCGCAAGGTCGACGTGGTGGGCATCCGCCGCGCACTGGATTTCGGCGCCATGGTGCTGATGTCGCCCTTCGGCTTCTCGCCCACGGGCGAGGCCTTCAACCTGACCATGGAAGAAGTGGCCACCAGCGTGGCCATCGGCATCCAGGCGGACAAGCTGATCTTCCTGACCGAGGTCCCGGGCATTGCGCAAGACCCGGCGCATCCCATCAGCGAAGAAAACCCGATCGACACCGAGCTGCCCCTGGCCGCCGCCCAGAAGCTGCTGACCACCCTGGCACCGCCGCAGCGCCCCACCGACACCGCCTTCTACCTGCAGCACTGCGTGAAGGCCTGCGTGGGCGGGGTGGAGCGCAACCACATCCTGCCCTTCTCGGTGGACGGCTCGCTGCTGCTGGAGGTGTACGTGCACGACGGCATCGGCACCATGGTGGTGGACGAGAAGCTGGAAAGCCTGCGCGAAGCCACGGTGGACGACATCGGCGGCATCCTGCAGCTGATCGAGCCCTTCGAGCGCGACGGCACGCTGGTCAAGCGCGACCGTACCGAGATCGAGCGCGACGTGGACCACTACACCGTGATCGAGCACGACGGCGTGATCTTCGGCTGCGCTGCCCTCTACCCCTACCCCGAGGCGCGCACCGGTGAAATGGCGGCACTGACGGTCTCGGCCAACGTGCAGTCGCAGGGCGACGGCGAACGCATCCTCAAGCGCATCGAGCAGCGCGCCAAGGTCATGGGGCTGGACAGCATCTTCGTGCTGACCACCCGCACCATGCACTGGTTCATCAAGCGCGGCTTCCAGATGGTCGACCCGGACTGGCTGCCCGAGGCACGCAAGCGCAAGTACAACTGGGATCGCAAGAGCCAGGTGCTGGTCAAGAAGCTCTGATCGGCCACCTGCGGGCTGCGAGCGAAGCGGGCTCGGCCGATAATCGGCCAATGAACCCCCTGCTTTCCAAGCTCCAGCCCTACCCCTTCGAGCGGCTGCGGCAGTTGTTCGCCGGCGTCACGCCGGACGCGGCCTATTCCCCCATCAGCCTGGGCATCGGCGAACCGCGCCATGCCACCCCCGGCTTCATCAAGGACGCACTGATGGCCGGCCTGGGTGCGCTGGCGGTGTACCCGGCCACCGCGGGCGACCTCAAGCTGCGCGAGTCCTTCACCCACTGGCTCAAGACCCGCTACCAGCTCGAACTGGACCCGGCCACCCAAGTGCTGCCGGTCAACGGCTCGCGCGAGGCTCTGTTTGCCCTGGCGCAGACGGTGATCGACGCCACCGTGCAGCCAGCCCCGGTGGTGCTCTCGCCCAACCCCTTCTATCAAATCTACGAGGGCGCGGCCCTGCTGGCCGGCGCCGAGCCCTACTACGTGCCCAGCGTGCCCGAGCGCAACTTCGCGGTGGACTGGGACAGCGTGCCGGCAGAGGTCTGGGCCCGCACCCAGCTGGTGTTCGTCTGCTCGCCGGGCAACCCCACCGGTGCGGTGATGTCGCTGGACGAGTGGCGCAAGCTGTTCGCGCTGTCGGACGAGCACGGCTTCGTCATCGCCTCGGACGAGTGCTACAGCGAGATCTACTTCCGCGACGAGCCGCCCCTGGGCGGGCTGGAAGCCGCTGCGCGCCTGGGCCGCGGCGACTTCAGGAACCTGATCGCCCTCACCTCCCTGTCCAAGCGCAGCAACGTGCCGGGGCTGCGCAGCGGCTTCGTGGCAGGCGACGCGCAGCTCATCAAGTCCTTCCTGCTCTACCGCACCTACCACGGCAGCGCCATGAGCGGCGCCGTGGCGGCGGCCAGCATTGCCGCCTGGGGCGACGAGTCACACGTGGTGGACAACCGCGCCAAGTACCGCGCCAAGTTCTCGGCAGTAACACCATTGCTGGACAAGGTGCTGGACGTGCGCCTGCCCGACGCCAGCTTCTACCTGTGGGCCGGCGTGCCGCAGGCGTGGCAAGGCGACGACACCGCCTTCGCCCGCGAGCTTTACCGTCAATACAATGTGACCGTGCTGCCGGGCTCCTACCTGGCGCGCGACGCGCAAGGCCACAACCCCGGGCGCGGCCGCATCCGCATGGCCCTGGTGGCCGAAACCTCCGAATGCACCGAAGCCGCGCACCGCATCGCCGAATTCGTCAACAAGGGCCGCTAGCCACATCGCCAACGCCGCCCTGACCTCCCTGATACCAACCTGAGCATCCGAGCATGACCCAACAATTCCAGCAAATCATCGACGCCGCGTGGGAAAACCGCGCCAACATCTCCGCCGCCGCCGCTCCCCAGGAAGTGCGCGACGCGGTCGAGCATGTGATTGCCGAGCTCAACAACGGCAAGCTGCGCGTGGCCACCCGCGAATCCGTGGGCAAGTGGACGGTGCACCAGTGGATCAAGAAGGCCGTGCTGCTGTCCTTCCGCCTCAAGGACAACGAGCAGATCAGCGCCGGCGCGCTGGGCTTCTATGACAAGGTGCCGACCAAGTTCGCGCACCTGTCGGCCGACGAACTGAAGAACGCAGGCGTGCGCATCGTGCCGCCGGCCGTGGCCCGCCGCGGCAGCTACATCGCCAAGGGCGCGATCCTGATGCCCTCGTACGTGAACATCGGCGCCTACGTGGGCGAAGGCACCATGGTCGACACCTGGGCCACCGTGGGCTCGTGCGCGCAGATCGGCGCGGGCGTGCACCTGTCGGGCGGCGTGGGCATCGGCGGCGTGCTCGAACCCCTGCAGGCCGGCCCCACGATCATCGAAGACAACTGCTTCATCGGCGCACGCTCCGAAGTGGTCGAAGGCGTGGTCATCGAGGAAAACTCGGTGCTGGGCATGGGCGTGTACATCGGCCAGAGCACCCCCATCTTCAACCGCGACACGGGCGAGACCTTCTACGGCCGCGTGCCCGCAGGCAGCGTGGTGATCAGCGGCAACCTGCCCAAGAAGACCAAGTCGGGCCAGGACTACAGCACCTACGCCGCCATCATCGTCAAGACGGTGGACGCGCAAACGCGCTCCAAGACCAGCCTGAACGACCTGCTGCGCGACTGAGCTTGCCCACCCCCCGACTGCTGTTTCCCGCGAACGTTGTTGTGCGAGACCGACAGGGGGTTGCCGACGATGCGTGGGAGCGCCGGCCCAAGTAAGCTGGCGGCAAAGTCAGCAGCGCGCTGACAACGACGATGAGGAGAACCAGATGAGCACAATGGAGCGCATTCTTCGCCTGATGGCCGACCGCAAGGCCTCGGACATCTACCTTTCGGCGCATGCGCCGGCGCAGATCCGCATCAACGGGCAGTGCCTGCCGATCAACGCGCAGCTGCTGCCGCCCGAGGCGCCGCTGTCGCTGCTGTCTGAAATCCTCCCGGCCAACCGCATCGACGAGCTCAAGCGCAACGGCGAGCTCAACACAGCCTTGGCGCTGGAAGGCGCGGGCAACTACCGCATCAGCGCCATGCGCCAGCGTGGCACCTACGCGGTGGTGGTGCGGCATATCCCGTCGACCATTCCGGCCTTCGACACGCTGAACCTGCCGCCCATCCTCAAGACGCTCATCATGGAAAAGCGCGGGCTGATCCTGATGGTGGGCGCCACCGGCGCGGGCAAGACGACCACGCTGGCCTCGATGATCGACTACCGCAACGAGAACGCCAGCGGCCACATCCTCACGGTGGAAGAGCCCATCGAGTTCACCTACACCAACAAGAAATCGCTGGTGAACCAGCGCGACATCGGCAGCGATACCGAGTCGCTGCAGCTGGCGCTGAAGAACGCACTGCGCCAGGCGCCAGACGTCATCCAGATCGGCGAGATCCGCGACCGCGAAACCATGGACGCGGCCATTGCCTATGCGCAGTCGGGCCACCTGTGCGTGGCCACGCTGCACGCCAACAACAGCTACCGGGCGCTCAACCGCATCCTGAGCTTCTACCCCGTGGAGGTGCGCCCCACCCTGCTGGGCGACCTGGCCTCGGCCATGCGCGCCATCATCTCGCAGCGCCTGTTGCGCACGCCCGAAGGCAACCGCGTGCCGGCCATCGAGATCATGCTCAACACCCAGCTGGTGGCCGACCTCATCGAGAAGGGCGACTTCTCCGCCGTGAAGGAAGCCATGGAGCAATCGATGGCCGAGGGCTCGCAGACCTTCGAGGAAGACATCGCCCGCCTGATCGTGGACGGCTCGGTGGACCGTGCCGAAGGCCTGGCCAACGCCGATTCGCCCACCAACCTCATGTGGCGCCTGCAGAACCGCAAGGCGCCCGCCGAAAAACACGAAGACCGGGCCCTTCTCGACCAGCTCGAGGAGCCCACCTTTACCGACATCACGCTAGACGTGAAATTTTGACCCACCCCCGACTCTCGCTCTAGCGGCGCGACCGGGGCGGTCCATCGAATTCTCAGACATGACTCGCACGCTGCTCCTTGCCGAACAACTGATCTCGCGCCCCTCCGTCACCCCCGAAGACGGAGGCTGCCAGCAGTTGCTCGGCGAGCGGCTGGCCAAGCTCGGTTTCGAACTGGAGACCATCGAGAGCGGGCCCGACACCTTCCGCGTGACCAACCTGTGGGCCATCCGCCGCAGCGACCATGCGCAGGCCCGCACCCTGGTCTTTGCCGGCCACACCGACGTGGTGCCCACCGGCCCGCTGGAACAATGGATCAGCCCGCCCTTCACACCCACGCACCGCGACGGCAAGCTCTACGGCCGCGGCGCCTGCGACATGAAGACCTCGCTGGCCGCCTTCGTGGTGGCCATCGAGGAATATCTGCAGGCCACCCCGAAGCCGCAGCTCAACCTGGCCCTGCTGCTCACCAGCGACGAGGAAG
The DNA here is from genome assembly GCA_018241225.1 of Pseudomonadota bacterium. Classification (GTDB taxonomy): domain Bacteria; phylum Pseudomonadota; class Gammaproteobacteria; order Burkholderiales; family Burkholderiaceae_C; genus Variovorax. Next base: position 20,297 of record JAFEEG010000041.1, on the reverse strand, counting down.
GCCCCGGCGTCGATGGCACCGTCATCGTCTGCAACCAGCTGCGCGCCCGTGGCGAGAAGCTGCACTACTGCATCGTGGGCGAGCCCACCGCCGTGGAACGCACCGGCGACATGATCAAGAACGGCCGCCGCGGCACCATGAGCGGGCGCCTGACGGTCAAAGGCATCCAGGGCCACATCGCCTACCCGCACCTGGCCCGCAACCCGGTGCACACGCTGGCGCCGGCCCTGGCCGAGCTGGTCGCCATCAATGACGCCGGCGCCTGGGACTCGGGCAATGCGCACTTCCAGCCCACCAGCTGGCAAGTGAGCAACTTCCACGCGGGCACGGGCGCCAGCAACGTCATTCCGGGCACGGCGGTGGTGGACTTCAACTTCCGCTTCTCGACCGAATCCACGCCCGAATCGCTGCAAGAGCGCGTGCACGGCGTGCTGGACCAGCACAAGCTCGAGTACGAGCTCCAATGGACCGTGGGCGGCCTGCCCTTTCTCACGCCGGCCGGAGAGCTCGTGGCGGCCGTGCAGCGGGCAATCCGCGACGAGACCGGCATCGAGACCGAGCTGTCCACCAGCGGCGGCACCAGCGACGCGCGCTTCATCGCCAAGGTGTGCGAGCAGGTGGTCGAGCTGGGGCCGGTCAACGCCAGCATCCACAAGATCGACGAGCACATTGCCGTTGCCGACATCGAGACGCTGAAGAACATCTACCGCCGCGCCATCGGCGCCCTGGACACCCTGGGAGCCCCATGAGCACGGTGATTCAACTGATCGAGGCCGGCGCAAAGCTGCTGGCCGAGGGCGGCGTGGCCTTTGGCCACGGCACCACCAACGCCTTCGACGAAGCCGCCTGGCTGGTCTTGTGGCGCCTGAAGCTGCCGCTGGACGAGCTCGACTCCGTGGCCGACCGCGAGGTCTCCCCGGCCGACGCGCAGCGCGTGGGCGCCTTGCTGCAAGAGCGCATCGACACCCGCCTGCCGGCCGCCTACCTCACACGCGAGGCCTGGCTGCAGGGCGTGCCCTTCTACGTGGACGAGCGCGCCATCGTGCCGCGAAGCTTCATTGCAGAGCTGCTGGCCGACGGCACCATCGACCCCTGGCTGGGCGAACACACCCAGCGCGTGCTGGACCTGTGCACCGGCAATGGCAGCCTGGCCGTGCTGGCCGCCATGGCCTATCCCGATGTCAGGGTCGACGCGGCCGACCTGTCGCCCGCCGCCCTGGAGGTGGCCGCCATCAACGTCACGCGGCACGAGCTGGACCAACGCGTCACCCTGCTGCAGTCGGACGGGCTGGCCGATGTGCGCGGCCCCTACGACCTGATCCTGTGCAATCCGCCCTACGTCAACGCGCGCAGCATGGACGCCCTGCCGGCCGAATACCGGGCCGAGCCGGAGCTGGCCCTGGCCGGCGGCACCGACGGCATGGACTTCATCCGGGGCCTGCTGGCGGCGGCGCCGGGCTGCCTCAGCGAAAATGGCGTGCTGGTGCTGGAAATCGGCAACGAGCGCGAGCACTTCGAGGCGGCTTTTCCGCAGCTCGAGGTGGTGTGGCTGGCCACGAGTGCCGGCGAAGACCAGGTGCTTCTCCTGACAAGAGAAAATCTCGTCTAGCGCGCCGGGGGCCTGAACCCCGGCACCTTGGGCCGGCTGCCCGGCCGGCCCGTGCAATCCCTATACAAGCGCCCGGCCTGCAAGGCCTGGCGAATCCATTGACATGATCACCCTCAAGAACGTCGTCCTGCGCCGCAGCAGCAAAGTCCTGCTGGACGGTGCCAGCGTCACCATCAACCCCGGCGAGAAAGTCGGCCTGGTGGGTCGCAACGGCGCCGGCAAGTCCACCTTGTTCGCACTGTTCAACGGCACGCTGCACGAAGACGGCGGCGACTTCTCCTTGCCCAGGCAGTGGCGCCTGGCCCAGGTAGCCCAGAACATGCCCGAGACGGAAGAATCGGCGACCGACTTCGTGGTGGGAGGCGACACGCGCCTGACCGAAATTCGACAAACGCTCGCCGAGCTTGAAGACAAGCACGCGCAGGCGCCGGACGACCACGACATCGGCATGGAACTGGCCCACGCCTACACCGAGCTGGCCGACGCCGGCGAGCACGACGCCGTGCCGCGCGCCCAGGCCCTGATCCTCGGCCTGGGCTTCCAGGTGCGCGAGCTGGACCAACCGGTGAACAGCTTCTCCGGCGGCTGGCGCATGCGCCTGCAACTGGCCCGCGCCCTCATGTGTCCCAGCGACCTGCTGCTGCTGGACGAGCCCACCAACCACCTGGACCTGGACGCCCTGGTCTGGCTGGAAAGCTGGCTGCAGCGCTATGCCGGCACCATGATCGTCATCAGCCACGACCGCGAATTCCTGGACGCCGTGACCGACGTTACCCTGCACATCGAGAACGCCGGCCTGACCCGCTACGGTGGCAACTACAGCAAGTTCGAGGAAATGCGCGCGCTGCAGATGGAGCAGCAGCAGCAGGCCTTCGCCAAGCAGCAGGAAAAGATCGCCCACCTGCAGAAGTTCATCGACCGCTTCAAGGCCAAGGCCAGCAAGGCCAAGCAGGCGCAAAGCCGCGTCAAGGCACTCGAGCGCATGGAAAAGGTGGCGCCGCTGCTGGCCGAAGCGGACTTCACCTTCGAGTTCAAGGAGCCGGACAACATCCCCAACCCGATGCTCTCCATCAGCGATGCGGCCTTCGGCTACGTGCAGGAAGATGCGCCGGCCAAGGTGATCCTGACCGGCGTCAACCGCTCGGTGCTGGCAGGTCAGCGCATCGGCATCCTGGGCGCCAACGGCCAGGGCAAGTCGACCCTGGTCAAGACCATCGCCCGCGAGATGGGCGCCCTGGCCGGCACGGTGACCGAGGGCAAGGGCCTGAACATCGGCTACTTTGCCCAGCAGGAACTGGACGTGCTGCATCCCGCCAGCAGCCCGCTGGAGCACATGGTGCGCCTGGCGCGCGACCTGGGCGCCTCCAGCCGCGAACGCAGCACCGAGCAGGACCTGCGCGGCTTCCTGGGCAGCTTCAATTTCAGCGGCGACATGGTCAAGCAGGCGGTGGGCACCATGAGCGGCGGCGAAAAGGCGCGCCTGGTGCTGGCCATGATGGTGTGGCAGCGCCCCAACCTGCTGCTGCTGGACGAGCCGACCAACCACCTGGACCTGGCCACCCGAGAGGCACTGGCCGTGGCCCTGAACGAGTTCGAAGGCACCCTGATGCTGGTCAGCCACGACCGGGCCCTGCTGCGCTCGGTGTGCGACGAGTTCTGGCTGGTCGGCCGTGGCAAGGTCGCCGATTTCGACGGCGACCTGGACGACTACCAACGCTACCTGCTGGAAGAAGCCAAGCGCCAGCGCGAGCTGGCCAAGGAAGCCGGCCGCGCTTCGGCAGCGGCTGCCGCTGCCGCAGTGCCGGCGCCCGCGCAGGTACAGGCGCCGGCCATGGCTGCAGCACCGGACCCCGCCCCGGCAGTGTCTTCTCGTGAGCAGCGCCAACTCGATGCCCAGGAACGCCAGGCTCGCCTGGAGCGGCAAAAGCCCATCAAGAAGGAACTGGCCAAGGCCGAGGCACGCATGGCAGCTGCGAGCACGGAACGCGAGCAGCTCGAAACCCGCCTGACCCAGCCTTTGCCCCCGGCTGAAATTGCCGAAGCCGGCAAGCGACTGAAGGTCTTGAATGAAGAAATCGACAGCCTGGAGGAACTATGGCTGCGACTGACGGACGAACTGGAAGCAACGGGCGCTTGATCTGACGGGTAAATCACTACCATCAAGTCGCACTTTCGGCCGGTCGGCCGGGCAGATGATTGCAGCGGACTACCATCTGACGTTGCAGGCCTGCAACGCATTTCGTTGCAGCTTCACTCTAGTCAGTGAAGCACTGTATGTATCTGTATAAAGCTCACATATTCGAGAAATTCAATGGCTACCAACGGTACCATTCGCGGGTTTTGCGTCACCCCATCGCACCCAGCTAGCAGCTACGGAGGAAGCGCGGAATGAATGAAGCGGACATTGCAGCGTCGATAGAACGGCTCATGACACGCGTCGACTACTACCTGCACTGTGAACTCGACGAGGAATACGACCACGACCGTCCGGATTCCGCCCGCAGGCAGCTCGAAGCGGCCTTGCGCCAGGAGTTGCTCCGCGCGAGTGCCATCGGCCTCATGACGGCCGCTGTGAGCACCGCTGCCGGCCAGGACGCAAGCGACGGCAAGTCCATGGCCTGAAGCCTTCGCGGCGCAGCTCTCGGTTCAATACACATGACGGCAAGGGGCCGGCAGCAACTGCCGGCCCCTTGCTTTTTGGGCGACGCAACGCCAACTAGGCACAACCAGCGGAGAATCCAAAGCCATGAACAAGACCGAAACCTCCATCCTCGCCGGCGGCTGCTTCTGGGGCATGCAGGAATTGCTGCGCCACCACCCCGGCGTCGTCAGTACCCGCGTTGGCTACAGCGGCGGCGATGTGGCCAACGCCACCTACCGCAACCACGGCAGCCATGCCGAAGCGGTCGAGATCGTGTTCGATCCGGAAAAGCTCAGCTTCAGGCAGTTGCTGGAGTTCTTCTTCCAGATCCACGATCCGAGCACCGCAGACCGCCAGGGCAACGACCGCGGCGCCTCGTATCGCTCGGGCATCTACTACACCAGCGAAGCACAGCGCGACGTGGCACTGGACACCATCGAGGACGTCAACGCCTCGGGCCTGTGGCCCGGCAAGGTGGTGACCGAGGTGAAGCCCGCAGGCCCCTTCTGGAACGCCGAGCCGGAACACCAGGACTATCTGCAGCGCTATCCCGAGGGCTACACCTGCCACTGGGTGCGGCCGGGCTGGAAGCTGCCCAGGCGCAGCAGCCAATCGGCCTGAACGCAGGCCTGCCCGGGCTGGGTTGCGCTCAGTCCAGCTGGCGAATGCGCGTTGTCCAGCTGTCCACGCCGCGCGCAATGTCGGCGTAGGCCACCTCGAAGGCCGCGCGCGGCTGCCTGAACGGATCGGCAATGTCGTCGGCCGCCAGGCAGAACACCCGGCCCCGCGTCAACGGATACCGCCGCTCCAGCTCGGCGCGGTGATGCTGTTCCATGACCAGGATCAGCTCGGCGCGCTGGCACATCTGGATGGTGACTTGCTGTGCGCGGTGCGCGCGCAAGTCCAGGCCGTTCTCGGCCGCAAGGGCTATCGACAGGGGGTCGGCCGGCTCCCCGACCAGGGCGCCCAGGCCCGCCGACCACACGGTCTTGCCGGGAAATTCGCGCGCCAGCATCACCTGCGCCAACGGGCTGCGACAGATGTTGCCGATGCACAGCGTAAGGATGTGCTGCATGTTGGCACCAGTGTAGGCCCGCCCCCGAGGGAGCGGCCTCCACCCTACAGGCGTATCAGCGATGTGTCGGCGAAGCCTGCCCCGCAGCGCGCCGCAGTTGCTCGCTGAAGCCAGGTGCGGTGGTTGCCCGCGCCTGCTTTTGCTTGTTGCGCTCGCCGGACCGAGCGTCCGCCGCCGGGCGGGCCGCCGGCGCTGGCCCATCCAGACCTGGCCGCTGTGCCTCGCCCTTGGTCAGGCCGTCGTCGGTCAGCGAGAACGTCGACGGATCGGACAGCAAGCCGTCCGCGCCGAGCGACACGCGGCCGTGCCGGCCGGTCAGGCGCGCCAGTTCCAGCTGCGCCGCCAACTGGTTCTCCCGCACCACCTGGCCGACGAACTGGCCCGCCAGTTGCCCCAGGTTGGCGCCGAGCGAAGGCGGTGCGATCAGGCCGCGGTCGAGCACCATGTCCAGGCGGGTGCCGTCGGACGACGCCTGCTCCAGCCTGTCGATGAACGCGCTTTGGCGCACCACCGGCTGCACGAAGATGGCCGGCTCGTAGCCCAGCTCCTGCGTGTGCGGCTGCAGCTGCTCGAACAGGCGCTGGAAGTACAGCGGGTCGCCGTTGTCGATGCGCGGCGCCGAGATGTCCAGCGAAATGGTCAGCTGAGCCAGGTCCGTCGCACCGGCCCTGTCGGACACGGTGTAGGTGAACAGGTCCTGCAGCACGCGGCCCATGCCCGCCGCGGCCAGCACCTCGGGGTTGCTCAGGTCGATGCTGTAGGTGTAGCTGCCGTCCGCATGGATCACCAGCGTGCCGTAGCGCCCGGCCAGCGCCTGCCCCAGTTGGCCCGCGGTGCCGCTGGCGCCCTCGGCCCCGGTGCGGATGGCCGAGACGTGCAGCGCGTCGCCGCCGTCCACGTCCGAATCGTTGGGCAGCACGTTGCCGGTGGCTTGCGGCGCCACGACCTGGTCGGAGGCCACGTTGCTGTCGTCGCGCGCCACCGGGTTGTCGTTGGCGCCTCGCACCACGATGACCAGGTTGGCGCGCGAGGTGGCGCCTTCGGTGTCGCGCATCAGGTAGCTGAAGCTCTCGGTGAGCGTCTCGCCGTTGGTGCGCAGGGCCTGCACCGCCGCATTGTTGTTGTCCACCACGTAGCGCCAGCTGCCATCGGCGCCGATGACCAGCGAACCGTAGATGCCCGCGACGGTGCTGCCCGCGTCCCCCACCACGCCGGCGGCGCTGGTGTAGTTGACGACGTGCCTGGATTCGCCATTGGCCACGCTGTCGACGTCGGTGTCGTTGTCCAGCACGTTGCCCACGGAATCTTTGCCGGGCGTACCGTTGTCGATGCCGCCGGCTTCCAGCGCCTCGCCCGCGTCGTCATGCGCTAGCGGCGTGTCGTTGCGCCCGTCGATCACGATGCGCAACAGGCCCGTGTCGGTGTCGCCTCGAATGTCGGCCACGGTGTAGGTGAAGCTTTCTTCCAGCGTCTGCCCGCTGATGCGCAGTGCCTGCACCGCGGCCAGGCTGTTGTTGACCACGTAGCTCCAGTCGCCATTGGCCAGGATGAGCAGGTCGCCGTACTGGCCGTGCAGCACCTGCCCCACCGTGCCGTCGGTGCCCGTGCCCAGCTCCGGACCGGTGCGGATGCCGGTGATGGTGAGCGCGTCGCCGTCCAGGTCGATGTCGTTGGCCAGCACGTTGCCGCGCGGGTTCACGCCCGGCGTGCCGTTGTCCAGCCCACCGGCTTCCACCGCGTCGCCCTGGTCAGGAAGGGTAAAGGGCGGGTTGTTGATGCCGCGCACCACGATGTGCAGCGTGGCGGTGTCGTTCAGGTTGCCCGCATCGCTGACCTGATAGGTGAAGTACTCGTCCAGCGTCTGGCCCGGCTGCAAGGCCTGCACCGTGAGGTTGAGCACGTCCACCGTGTAGGTGTAGCTACCGTCGGCATTGATGAGCAGCCGGCCGTACAGCCCCTGCACCGGCTGATCGGGTTGTGCCACCGCGGTGAGCGCGGGGTTGCTGGACTCGGCACCCACGCCGATGGCGGTGACCGTCTTGGTGTCGTTGGCGTCCACGTCGGTGTCGTTGGGCAGCACGTTGCCCACCGCATCGAGGCCCTTGCTCGGATCGCGGATGGTGCCCGCCGCGGCGACGTTGGCATCGTCGACGGCCACGGGTGCGTCCCAGGCACCGTGGATGGTCACGGTGAGCCGCGCCGCGTCGGTGGCGCCAGCCAGGTCGCGCGCCTGGTAGGTGAAGCTTTCCACCAGCGAGTCGCCCTGGCGCAGCGCTTGCACCGCGGCCCGGTGGCGTCGCTGGAGGCACCCACGTCGGCGCCCGTCAGGCGGGCCAACTCGTTCACCAGCGTCTGGCCTGCGGGACCGGCACCGACGTTGCAGCCATACAGCTGGATGTCCGCGCCCGGCGTGAGCTCGGCGCTCCAGCCCTTGAGCTGCCCGGCCAGCTGATCGATGTTGTCGCTGCTGATGGTGCGATTGCCCAGCGTGAACTGCCCCGCCGCGCCATGCGACAGGATCTGGATCGAATCGACCTGCCCAAGGCTGGCCAGCGCGGCGGAAATGGCGGCCAGCCCGTCCTGGTTGGTGCCCACCACGAGCACCGTGACACCCGGCCCGGCCTGGGCACTGAGCATTTCCTGCTGCTCGACGCGGCTGTCGACCACAAGCAGGCTGTGCGCGGGCGCGGTGGGCGCAGCCGGTGCGCTTGCAACGCTGGCCACGGCTGCTTCGGTGCGCGTGGCGGAAGATGTCGTGCGCTCGGCAGCTGCGGGCGCTTCGGGTGCCTTGGAGGCGTCGGCCTGGTGATTGGGGTCGGTGGCGGCGACAGCGGCTGCGCCGTCGAACATGACGCGGGGCTCCAGCGCCAATGCATGTTGTTGAGGGCGAAGGAATTCTCTATTGAGCGGCTTATTGGCGACCTGTGCTGCCGGGGAATCGGCGCCGTCGACAAAACCCGCCGGGCGTCGCATTGATTCAATCAGTGCCGCGAAGAAACCCATACCTTCACTCCCCTTTATTGATGACGCCCCATCTTGGGGCGTTCGCAGGGCATTCTACGTATTGAATCCGGGGGCGAAAAGCAATGCTGCAAAAGCGTCAACCCATTGGAAATTCCGTGTACTTTGGCTGTATGCAATCGACTCATTTCGAACCCTTTTTTCTCTCCTCTTGAAGAATGCAGCGGTGCAAAAGAAAAGGCCCGGTCGTCGAATTGATGACTGGGCCTGGCAAGGCATCCAGACCAATTCGATTTGCGTTTCAAGCGGCAAACGGCGCTGTTGCCTAGCGCCGCCAACACGCTCATGATGTAGGCACCTGCGAGAGACCCTTTCTCCAAGGTCGACCACCGACCTCTTGCCCCGATTGGCAACGACCGGGGCTTTTTCGTTTACGGCGGCCGACGCGAAGCCTCCTTCGCTTCCAAGTACCTTTCGGCGGCACCTCGATGTGCGGCCCGAAACGCCCGATCAGGAAGTCGACTCCAGTTTGGACATTGAATCCTCGCGCCGAGGGACTATTGTTCGTAGGCGACTCCCCTGGGAAGGAGGCCATCATGTCCCCGGCCAACCTCAATCTCCTGAACGCTGGCTTGGCGGTTGCCGGCATCGGCTTCGCTGGCATTGGATTCTGGTGGGGCCGACGCAGCTGGCGCCGCAATGGCCAGACGATCGAATTGACCAGCGGCCTCGTGGCGGTGAAGGCCGCCGACGGCGAGACGCAGTCGGTCTTCCAGATCGTGGTCCGCAACAAGGGAGACACCGCGGCGAGCATCAAGAGCTATGGCTTTGTCGTGGACGGCCACAGCCACACCTTCCACGATCCGTTCTTCACCGGCTCCGTCTCCGTGGGTCCTGGCCATGAACAACGGCTGTTCATTCCTGTCGCGCGGTGCATGGAAGGACAACCCTTCGTCGAGCTGGGCACCGGGCAGAAGATCCGGGGCCATGCCCTGCCCCTGCTCAAGCCCTTGCATTTTCCGCTCGGCAAGCCGCAGGACGTGGCGCCCATCAAGACCCGGGATCCGACCCTGGTGCAGATGGTGCAAAGGGGTGCCGAGCTTCAGAAGGTTGGCAAGAACCGGGAGGCCATCCGCCTGTTCGAAGGCGCGATTGCAATCGCCGACGACGCGATCGAAGCAGCGCAGATCCTGAATCTCACGGCGGACAGCCACTTTCGGCTGGGCGAATACGCCCTTGCGCAAACCAAGGGGCTTGCCGCCTTGGACAAGGCCCACGACTGCGGGGCCAAGCAGGAAGCCGGCTTGACCCATTGCCTGCTGGGTGAGACGGCACTCAAGCTGGGCGAATGGGGGAGCGCTGCCGCGCACTTCGACGAGGGGGCCGAGAGCTTCCTGCAAGCTGGAAACGAAGAAGCGGCCCGCAGGGCGCTCGGCCGCCTCTCCTCGATCCTGGGCCAACGCACCGATGCGGAAAGCGCAGATTTCTACCGCCATCTCGCCGCCGAGCTTCGCAGCAGTGAATCGGAATTGACCTCCGGCCAATCGGCCCCGCCGCCCATCCATTGACGCACCGCGACCCTGGGAGCGTGGCGCGCAATCTGGCAGAGCTTGTGAGGGCATCGGCCGCACCGATGCCAGGAAAGAGCAAGCCGCATAGACTCGCGCCATGACCACCACCCTGTTTTGCACCCACGTTGCCTTGGCTGCGCTGTTCCTGACGGCGACCTACGCACGTGCTGCAAAGAGGGCTCGTCTCCAGCCGACGCCAGCACACTCCTGAGCCCGGCGGTCCGCTCTCTCCCCTTTCAGCGCAACCATCCACCGCTGGGCGCCAGCATCGCGCGGTCGCGAACGCCTTTCTTGAATGGCGTTCGCATTCGATGGAGTGTTTCCCATGCATGCAGCTGCCATGCCCCCTCAATTCATCCTCGCCGTGACCGATTTTTCGCGGCGCGGGAACATTGCGCTGACTCGCGCAGCCCTGCTCAGCGCGCTGCACGGTGCGACGCTCAAGCTTGTCTACCTTGCCTGCCCTGGCGAGGTCCGGCCCGCGGATGCCTCCACCAGGCTGGCGCTCCACGCTCTTCAGCTCAGTCAACGTCATGGCATCCGGGCACGCGCATCGAACCGCCTTGGCTTCACCGTCGAAGATCTCCTGCCTGAAGTGCAGCGCGCCGACCTCGTCGTTTGGGGTACGGCGCCGCAGAAGAACCTGCAGACCTTCTTCATGGGGCAGCCGGTCGAACAGCTCCTTCAAGTCGCCAAGCGGCCGGTTCTCGTCGCGCGGCGCGAGGCCGAACATGACTACCGCAGCCTGATCGTCGCCATTGACTCCACGCAGGCGTCAAGCAGGCTCATCGACCTCAGCTTCGCTTTGGGCGAGTCGGCCCAGGTCGAGCTCTTCCATGCGGTGCGCACGCCCAACGAGGGAAAGCGCGTGCAATCCGCAATGGACCACGATGACGCTGCCAGGCAGACGATTGCGCAGCAGCAAATTGGCGGCGCGGAACTCATCGTCGTCGGCAAGCGGCCCTCATCACGACTCGCCGACTTCTTCTCGCAGAGCACCGCGAGCAGGATTCTGGGCCACTCGAACACCGATGTGCTGGTGGTACCTCACGACTGGGAGCCCGCCTCTGGCGCAACTGCGGCCAAGAGACTCTCGACGGGCGAACTTGCAGTGCGCAGGGTCAGGGCCGGCGCACCCGATCCACCGCACCTTCCCAATCCTGCAGCTGTGTTTGGTGGAGCAGGACAGGTGTGAGCCGAATCGATACGCTCAATGGCTGCTTTCGACCTGGCGAGAGAGCAGCTCCTTGGCTCGCGCGACGACCTTCTCGACGGTGAAGCCGTACTTCTCGAGAAGCACCTGCGCCAGCGCAGATGCGCCATAGTCGTCGACACCGAGCATGTCGCCTCGCGCGCCGACATAGCGATCCCAGCCTTGGCGAACGCCGAGCTCAACCGCGAGGCGCGCCGTGACCTGCGGCGGAAACACCTCGTCGCGATAGCTCTGCGGCTGCATTTCGAACAGATCCCAGCTCGGCATCGACACACAGCGCACGGCCACACCTTCGGATGAGAGGCGCTCGGCAGCGGCAAGGATGAGGCCCACCTCCGAGCCGCTTGCCACGAGGATCAGCGACGGCGCTGCCGTGCCTGCATCGCCGAGGACGTAAGCCCCTCGTCGCACGCCCTCGGCACTGGCGTACCGGCTGCGATCGAGTGTCGCGACGTCCTGGCGGGTCAGCACCAGCAGCACCGGCCTGTCGCGCGTCTCGATCGCGATCTTCCAGGCGACCGCAGTCTCGTTGGCATCGGCCGGGCGCAGCAGCGTCAGGCGTGGAATCGCGCGCAAGTTGGCGAGTTGCTCGACCGGTTGATGCGTCGGCCCGTCCTCGCCCAGGGCAAGGCTGTCGTGCGTGAAGACGTGCACGACGTGCAGGCCCATCAGCGCGGCCAGGCGGATAGGCGGTCGCATGTAGTCGCAGAAGACCAGGAAGGTCGAGCCAAAGCCGATGAAGCCACCGTGAGCCGCCATGCCGTTGACGATGGCCCCCATCGCGTGCTCGCGAACGCCGAAGTGGATGTTGCGGCCTGCGTAGCTCCAGCCTCCGGCATCGGAGCCCTCGCTGTCCTCGTTCGGCATGCGCGACGGATTGAAGTCGCCCTGCCCTTTCATGGCGGTATGCGTCGATGGATCGAGGTCGGCCGAGCCGCCCGCGAGCGCCGGCAACCTCGGCGCAAGCGCGTTGAGCACCTTGCCCCCCGCCACGCGCGTCGCCATGCCCTTGGCGTCTGCAGCGAACGTCGGCACCCCAGCGTCCCAGCCATCCGGCAGTTCGCCGCGCAGACGCTGGAGCAGTTCGAGCGCAAGCTCGGGAAAGGCTTGCCCATACGCGGCCACGCGCTCGTTCCAGTCAGATTCGGCAGACATGCCGGAATTCAGCGCTTCGCGGAATCGGGCCAGCGCCGGCGCGGGCACGAGAAACGGCGGTTCGAGCGGCCAGCCGAGTGCTTCCTTGGTCTTCTTGACATCGGCGTCGCCCAGCGGCGAGCCGTGCGCCTTGAAGCTGTCCTGCTCGGGCGAACCAAAGCCCAGGTGGGTGCGAACGAGGATCAGCGACGGCTTCAGCGTGTCCGCGCAGGCAGCGGCAAGCGCCGCATCGATCGCCTCTACATCGTTACCGTCGTCGACATTCAAGACCCGCCAGCCGTAGGCCTCGAAGCGCTTGGCGCGATCCTCGGTGAAGGTCATGTCGGTGCCGGCGGAAAGCGTGACCGCGTTGTTGTCGTAGAGGCAGACGAGCTTGCCGAGCCTCAGGTGGCCAGCCAGTGACGCGGCTTCTGAAGCAACGCCTTCCATCAGGTCGCCGTCGCTGGCGATCACCCAGGTGCGGTGGTCGACGATCCGGTGGCCGTCGCGGTTGTAGCGTGCTGCCAGTTGCGCCTCGGCGATGGCCATGCCGACAGCGTTGGCAAAGCCCTGGCCGAGCGGGCCGGTCGTGACTTCGACGCCCGCGGTGTGGCCGCGCTCGGGGTGCCCTGGCGCCTTGCTGCCCCACTGTCGAAAGCGCTTGATGTCATCGATGGACAGGCCATAGCCCGTCACATGCAGCAGCGCATAGAGCAGCGCCGAGCCATGCCCGGCCGAGAGCACGAAGCGGTCGCGATCGGGCCACAGGGGGTTCGACGGGTGGTGTTTCAGGTAGCGCGACCACAACACGTAGGCCATCGGCGCCGCGCCGAGCGGGAGTCCGGGGTGGCCGCTGTTGGCCTGCTGCACCATGTCGACCGAGAGAAAGCGCAGCGTGTCGATGCATTGCCGATCCAGCTTGTCTGTCATGGGGGCCTCGATTCGTTTCAGGCAAGCCGTGCCGCCTTGCCGGCAATCTCGCCCAGCAGGCTCTTCCACGACTTGGCGAATGCGGCGGCGCCTTCCTGCTGCAACTGCTCGGCGAGCGCGGCATCGTCGATACCGCGAGCGCGGAACTGGGCAATGACCGCCTCGGCATCGCCGCCGTCGACGGGCATCGTCGCGCCCACGTTGCCATGCTCGGCGAACGCCAGCAGCGTCTTGTCCGGGATGGTGTTGACGGTGTCGGGCGCGGCGAGCGCCTCGACGTAGAGCGTGTCCGGCGCGTCTGGGTCCTTGGTGCCGGTGCTGCCAAACAGCAGCCGTTGGGGGCGAGCGCCAGCAGCGGCCAGCTTCTGCCAGCGCGCCGATTGGAGCAGCTCGCGATACGCCTTGTACGTGCGGCGGGCGATGGCGATTCCGAGGCGGTTGCGCTCCCCGGCCGGCACACGGTCCTTCACGGCGACGTCCCAGCGACTCACGAAGAGCGACGCGACCGAATCGACCTGCGCGCTCTTTCCGGCGGAAAGTCGCCGCTCGATTCCTCGCAGGTAGGCCTCGGCCGAAGCAAGATACTGCTCGCGCGAGAACAGGAGCGTCACGTTGATCGGAACGCCGGCGAAGATCGACTCCTCGATCGCCTTCACGCCGGCCTTCGTTCCCGGAATCTTGATGTAGAGGTTGGGCCGCGCGGCTGCTTCATGAAGGCGCGCGGCAGATTCGATGCTCGTGTCCGAATCGTCGACGAGAAGCGGCGACAGCTCGAGCGACACCCAGCCGTCGACGCCGCCGGTGGCGTCATGCACCGGCTTGAACAGATCCGCGGCACGCACCAGGTCACTGAGCGCGAGCTGGTTGAAAAGATCTTCGCCGAAGCGCCCGGCGCGCGAGAGCGGCGCGATCTGTACATCGTAGGCCGCGCCCTTGCCGATGGCGTGTTCGAAGATGGTGGGGTTCGAGGTCAAGCCCGTGATCGAGAGCTCGCCGATGTAGCGCGCAAGCGTTCCGTCGTTGAGCATCTGTCGGCTGATGTTGTCGAGCCACAGGCTCTGGCCGAGTGCCTGCAGCTTTTGCGTATTGGCATTCATGTCGTCTCCAGGGTGGACGGTGATGCGGCGCGCGCGTTCATTGCGCGCCCCCGGGCTTCTTTTCGACGTGCCCACCGAACTCCTTGCGCATTGCCGAAAGCACCTGGTTGGCAAAATCGCCCTCGCCGCGCGAGGTGAAGCGCTGATAGAGCGCCGCGCTCAGCACGGGCGTCGGCACCGCCTCTTCGATCGCCGCCTCGATGGTCCAGCGACCCTCGCCCGAATCGGACACGCGGCCACCGAAGGCAGCAAGGTCCGCGTCCTTGCGCAATGCGTGCGCCGTCAGGTCGAGCAGCCACGAACCAATCACACTGCCCCGTCGCCAGAGTTCGGTGATGCCGGGCAAATCGAGGTCGTACTGATAGAACTCGGGGTTGCGCAGCGGTGTCGTCTCGGCGTCGACGTAGTGCACACGCTTGCCCACGTTGGCGTTCCTGAGGATGTTGAGGCCCTCCGCATACGCCGCCATGAGGCCGTATTCGATGCCGTTGTGCACCATCTTGACGAAGTGGCCGGCGCCGTGCGAGCCGCAATGCAGAAAGCCTTGCTCGGCCGGCGTCGGCTCACCCGACAGACCGGGCGTTCGGGGCGCCGCATCGAAGCCGGGTGCCAAGGCGGCGAAGATCGGGGTCAGTCGTTCGACGATATCCGGCAGGCCGCCGACCATCAGGCAATAGCCGCGGTCCTGTCCCGCAACGCCGCCGCTGGTGCCGACGTCGAGGTAGTGAATCCCGGACGCCCGCAGCGATTCGGCGCGCCGGATGTCGTCCCGGTAGTAGGAATTGCCGCCGTCGATGACGATGTCGCCCGGATCGAGATGCAGCTTGAGCTGTTCGAGTTCGGCATCGACGGCCGCTGCCGGCACCATCAGCCAGATCGCGCGTGGGCGTTCCGTCTTGGCCGCGAGTTCTGCGCGCGACGCGGCACCGGTCGCGCCAGCGCTGTGCAATGCCGCCACGGCCGCGGGCTGCATGTCGTAGACGACGCACTCGTGGCCTTTGGCGAGAAGGCGCCGCACCATGCTGGCTCCCATTCGGCCAAGTCCGATCATCGCGAGCTGCATGGCTGTTCTCCTTTCGATCCAACGAAATGCCGCCGAACCGCGGCCGCGCTGCAACTACTCTTTCGCAAATCTTGTACTACCAATGGAGCTGGCGCGACGTAGGAAACTCCCAGCAATGGCAGTCACGGGCCGGACTTCGTCACGGTCCAGAACCTCCGTTTCGCGGGAAAACCCTTTGCGTCAACGCTTGCCTGTCAGAAATGACAACGATACCATTTAGCCACGTCAGCGACGGATCGAGTCCTGCCCATGGGTGATTCGAAAACAGCAGGCATTTACCTCTACTTTCGCTGGAATGACAACGTTACCAAATATTTGGAGATGACATGAGCTTTCAGATCCAGCGCCGCAAGTTGGCCGTTGCCCTGGCTGTCGCGGCCGGCGCCTTGTGCGCAGCGACGCAGGCGGGCGCCGCAGACCCCGGCGCCACGTATTTCTCGGGCAAGTCCGTCAAGATCATCGTGCCCAATCCGGCAGGTGGAACCTCCGACATCCTTGCGCGACTCCTGGCCCCCAAGCTGGCCGAGGCGCTGGGCGCCAACGTCCTGGTGGACAACAAGGCGGGCGCGACGGGCAACCTGGGTTCCGACTTCGTCGCCAAGTCCGCGCCGGACGGCCTCACGCTGTTGCTCAACGACATCGGCTCGCTGGCGATTGCGCCGAGCGTCTTTCCTTCCCTGCCCTTCGACCCGGTCAAGGATTTCGCCCCTGTGAGCCTGGTTGCGTACTCGCCGCACATCCTGGCGGCGAATCCTGCGCTGCCCGCCAAGGACGTCAAGGAACTGATCGCACTGGCCAAGGCCAAGCCCAACTCGATCAACTTCGCCATCTCGGGCACGGGCGGCGCCAATCACCTGGCGGGCATCGACTTCGCCATGCGCACCGGCATCGTCTGGACCTACATCCCCTACAAAGGCGGGTCGCAGGCCATCAACGACGTGATGGCTGGCCAGGCGGACCTGCTGTTCAACGGCATGGTCGCCACCTACCCGATGGTCAAGGCCGGCAAGCTCAAGGCCCTGGCCATCTCCAGCGCAAAGCGCTTTCCGGGGGCTCCGGAGATTCCGACCGTCGCCGAGGCAGCCGGCCTCGCGGGTTTCGAGACCGGTTCGTTCCAGGGCATCGTTGCGCCTGCGGGCACGCCTGCGCCAGTCGTGGCGACCCTGCACAGCGCCGTCGAGAAGATCCTGGCCGCGCCGGACATGCAAAAGCGCCTGCAGGAACTGGGCGCCGAATACCGTCCGGGCACCTCGGCCCAGTTCGGCGATTTCATCAAGACCGAGAAGGCACGGTGGGCCAAGGTCGTGAAGGACTCGGGCGCCAAGTTCGAGTAGTCGCCTAGGTGAGCGTGCTCTGTCGCTCGATCAGCCGGAACCCGACATCCACGATGGGCTGCGATACGGCCTGGCCTCGGCAACGATCAATGATCAGCCGTGCCGCGAGGCGACCGATCTCCGGCCCGTCGACGTGGACGGTGGAAATCGACGGCACGGTGTGGGCGCTGAAATCGGCATTGCCGAATCCGCAGATGGCCAGGTCCTGGGGCACCCGCATTCCACGCGCCAGTGCCTCGACCATCACGCCCTGGGCCAGCTGATCCGAGCTGCAGCACACCGCCTGCAGATGGGGGTCCGTCGCCAGCAGTTCCCCCAGCGCCTTTCGCCCCAGCTCCAGCGAGCTGGGGGCCGGCACGAGTGCCGTGGGCACCTTGCGCCCCAGCGCGGTCTCGAAGCCGTCGCGGCGCATGCGCGCACGATGGTCGTCGCCGCTGGCGATACCGATGTGCTGCCACCCCTTGCTCAAGAAGTATCCGCCCAAGGCGCTGCCGACCTTCAGGTGCGAGAACCCGACCAGCATGTCGATGGGCCGCTCGCTCAGGTCCCAGGTTTCCACCACCGGGATGCCGGACTGGCGCAACCGGTCACGTGCTTTTTGCGACTGGATCAATCCGGTGATGACGATGCCGTCCGGTTGGCGCCCGATCATGGTGTTGAGCACCTGCTCTTCCACGTCGGCGTCGTAGTAGGTCTGCCCGAGTATGAGTTGGTAGCCGGCCGCCGCCAGCTCGCCGGTCAAGGTCTGGACCGTCGGCAGGAACTGGGCCACGGCCAGGGCGGGAACGATGCCGGCCACCATCAGGCTGCGCTTGGATTTCAGGCCGCCGGCCAGCAGATTGGGGATGTAGCCCGTTGCCTCGACCGCCTCGCGGACCTTGGCGATCGTGCGTTCGGACACGACGCCAGGATTGCTCAGAGCGCGTGAGGCCGTGATGAGCGACACCCCCGCGGCTTTGGCGACATCGTGCAGGGTGGCGGCCTTGGCCGCAGACGGGTGGTTCATAGGTTCGAGAAAGTCTCCAGGCGTGGTCCGCCGACCCGGTCGCGGATCCGGCGCATGACAACGATAACAAATTGGCTGCGCGCTTTGAGGTTGACGTTCAAAATGACAACGCTATCATATGCCCTACGCGCCAGTTTCTGGACATACCCAGGGCGCGATCAACGAGGCAGGCGGGTCATTGACTCGTCGAAAATGATAACGTTATCAATAACTACCGGCGCGCGGTTGCGCCAGACACTGGAGACATCCCATGAAGAAACTGCTGGCATCCATTGCGATCAGTGCCACCGTCCTGGCCGCCCAGGCCCAGAACTGGCCGGACAAGTCCGTCACGCTGGTCGTGCCCTTCCCGCCCGGTGGCTCGACCGACCAGGTGGCGCGTGCCGTCAGCCCGAAGCTGATGGAGAAGTTCAAGCAGACCTTCGTGGTGGACAACCGGGCCGGTGCCACGGGCACCATCGGGGCCACCTTCGTCAAGCGCGCGCCGGCTGATGGCTATACCTTCCTGGTGACGTCCCTGGGTCCCTTGGTCATCGTGCCGCATCTGATCAAGGGCCTGCAGTACGACCCGCTGAAGGACTTCGACCTCATCACTGTGGCCGTGGCCTCCCCCAATGTGCTGGTGGTGCCGACCAATTCCCCGCACAAGAGCGTGGCCGATGTCATCGCCTTCGAGAAGGCCCATCCGGGCAAGATGAGTTTCGCCTCGGCGGGCAACGGCTCGAGCGACCACCTCACGGCCGAGCTGTTCTGGCAGCAGAGCGGAACCAAGGGCATCCACGTGCCCTACAAGGGCGGTGCGCCAGCGCAAACCGACCTGATGGGCGGCCAGGTGGACGCCTCGTTCCAGAACATCAACGCGGTGTACCAGTACATCAAGGCCGGAAAGATGCGCGCCCTGGCCATCACCAGCCCCAAGCGCTCGCCCCTGCTGCCGGACGTGCCGACACTGGCAGAAGCTGGCGTCAAGAACGTGGAAGTGGCTTCCTGGCAGGCCATCGTCGCGCCCAAGGGTCTGCCGCCCGCGCTGCGTGACAAGGCCCAGGCCGCCTTTGTCGAGGCCCTCAACGATCCTGCCGTGAAGGAGCCCTTCACCGCCATCGGCTTCGAGATGGTGGCCAACACGCCTGCCCAGTTCGCCGAGTTCCAGAAGAAGGAATACGCCCGGTGGAAGCAGGTGATCGAGGCCGGAAACATCACGATCGACTGATTGCCCCACAGACCCCAGGCACGCCCTGCCCGCTCACTCACCCATCCTCATGACAGCCATCACTTCCAGCGCCTCCAACGACAGCATCGCCTGGATGCGCATCTCCTCGTGCTACCTGCCGCTGGCCACGCCGATCAGCGATGCGAAGGTACTCACCGGCCGGCAAAAGCCGATGACCGAGATCGCGATGCTCTTCGTGGAGATCCAGAGCAAGGACGGCCACCAGGGCCTGGGCTTGAGCTACTCGAAGCGCGCGGGCGGCCCCGGGCAGTTCGCGCATGCCAAGGAAATCGCGCCCGCATTGATCGGCGAGGATCCCAGCGACATCTCCAAGCTGTGGACCAAGCTGTGCTGGGCCGGCGCGTCGGTCGGGCGCAGCGGCATGTCGACGCAGGCCATCGGCGCCTTCGACGTTGCGCTGTATGACCTCAAGGCGCGTCGCGCGGGGCTGTCGCTTTCCAAGCTGCTGGGATCGCAGCGCGACTCGGTCCAGTGCTACAACACCTCGGGCGGCTTCCTGCATACGCCCATCGAGCAGCTGGTCGTCAATGCCGCGGCCTCCCGCGAGCGCGGCATCGGTGGCATCAAGCTCAAGGTGGGCCAGCCCGATGGCAAGCTGGACATCCAGCGCGTGGAGGCGGTTCGCAAGCACCTGGGCGAACACGTGCCGATCATGGTCGACGCCAACCAGCAATGGGATCGCCCGACAGCCCAGCGCATGTGCCGAATCTTCGAGCAGTTCAACCTGGTGTGGATCGAGGAGCCGCTCGATGCGTATGACAACGAAGGCCACGCGGCACTGGCGGCAACCTTCGATACGCCCATTGCCACCGGAGAGATGCTCACCAGCGTGGCCGAGCATGGCGAGCTCATTCGCCATCGCGCGGCCGACTACCTCATGCCCGACGCGCCGCGTGTCGGCGGCATCACGCCCTTCCTGAAGATCGCCTCGCAGGCCGAGCACGCCGGGCTGATGCTCGGCCCGCATTTCGCCATGGAGCTGCACGTGCACCTGGGGGCCATCTACCCGACGGAGCCCTGGGTCGAGCATTTCGACTGGCTCGAGCCGCTGTTCAACGAGCGGCTCGAGATCAAGGATGGCCGAATGATCGTGCCCACGCGACCAGGCCTGGGGCTGAGCCTGAGTGAGCAGGCCCGCGCATGGACGCGCGAGGTCACCGAAGTCGGCAAGCGTGCCTGACATCAAAATCCGCAGTGCCTGAGCAACCGATCATGGACCCACAAGCAAGCAGCGCCGCTCGCGCGCCCCTGTACATCACCATGGACGAGCGCGACAACGTCGCGATCGTTGCCAACGACGGCGGCCTGCCCGCGGGCACCGTCTTCCCCTCGGGCCTGACGCTGCGCGAGAAGGTGCCGCAGGCGCACAAGGTGGCGCTGGTGGACATGGCAGAGGGTCAAGCGGTGCGCCGCTACAACGTTGCCATCGGCT
>JAFEEG010000040.1 GCA_018241225.1 Pseudomonadota bacterium | reverse complement strand
GCACACAAAAATTCAGACAGCCCCACCCACAACCCCCAAGAGGAAACCCATGCTCGAATTCACTCTTCCCGACATGAGCTGCGGCCACTGCGCCAGCAAGGTTGCCATCGCCTGCAGGCTGGTCGACCCGCGCGCCCAGGTCGACATCGACGTCGGCAAGCGCCAATTGAAGATCGAATCGCCGGAAAGCCGCGACGACTTCTCCGACGCGTTGGCCGAGGCCGGCTATCCGCCCACACCCTGAGTGGCATGTTGCCGGCGGGCCCATGCAAGGTGGCCCGACCGGCCTATCATTTCGCTCGACAAGACGAATTGAGCTGGCCATGAGCAAGGCATTCACCAAGGAAAGCGACTCCGACGACGAAGAAGAAGGCGGCGCGCTGCCCTCCATTCCCGCAGGCACTCGCAACTACATGACGCCGGGCGGCTTCGCGCGCCTGCGCGCGGAGCTGATCCAGTTGATGGACGACGAGCGCCCGAAGGTGGTCGAGGCCGTGCACTGGGCCGCCAAGAATGGCGATCGCTCCGAGAACGGCGACTACCTTTACGGCAAGAAGCGCCTGCGCGAGATCGATCGGCGCATCCGCTTTCTCACCAAGCGCCTGGAAATCGCCGAGGTCACCGACCCGTCGGTCCACCATGGCAGCGACCAGGTCTACTTCGGCGCCACCGTCACCTATGCGGACGAAACGGGCGAGGAGCGCAGCGTGACCATCCTGGGCATCGACGAGGCACAGAGCAGCCAGCACGAGGTCAGCTGGATCTCGCCCATTGCCCGGGCGCTGCTGAAATCGCGCGAGGGCGACGTGGTGAAGCTGGTCACGCCCGGCGGCGTGCACGAGGTGGAGGTGCTGGAGGTGCGCTACCCGGTGCCCAACTGACCTGGGCCCAGTGACCTGGGCCTAGGGCGCAGGCACGGTACGCACCGCGCTCAGCACCGACGGCGTGCGGCGCACCGCGCGCAGCACGGCATCGAGGTGCGTGCGGTCGCGCACTGCAATCACGAAGCGCAGGTCGGTCGAGTCCTGAGGGGCTTCTTCCGACATTTCCACATGCGTGATGTCGGCTTCGGCCGCGGATAGCGCGGCGGCCACACGGGCCAGCACGCCCTTGTCGTTGCGCACGGTAATCACGATGCCGGTCTCGAAGGTGCGTACCGGCTCGTCGGCCCATTCCACCGCGAAGAAGCGCTCGCTGTCGCGGAAGCGCAGGCGCTGGCCCACGCCGCATTCTTCGGTGTGCACCACCAGGCCTTCGCCGTGGCCGAGATAGCCCACGATCTCGTCGCCCGGAATGGGCCGGCAGCACAGGGCAAAGCGCACCGAGGAGTTTTCGCTGCCGTCGAGCGTGACGGCGCCTTGCGAGACGGTTTCGTGCGCGGTAAAGCGCTCGCGACTGAGCATGAGCGCGTCAGGCTTTTCACCGCGCTCGGCCAGCAGCGTCATCAGCCGCTTGGCGACGATGGTGGCAATGCGCTTGCCCAGGCCGATGTCGGTGAGCAGTTCGGAGCGCGTGCGGTTGCCGGTAAAGCGCAGCAGCTTCTCCCACATGCCCTGGTGCTCTTCGTCGTCCGCGGGCAGGCTGCCCAGGCCTTCGGCGCGCAGCGCCTGGGCCAGCAGGCGTTCGCCCAGCTGTTCGGATTCCGCCTGCGCCAGCGTCTTGAGGTAGTGCCGGATCTTGGAACGTGCCCGCCCAGTGCGCACAAAACCCAGCCAGGCCGGATTGGGATTGGACGTGGGCGCGGTAATGACCTCCACCACGTCGCCGTTCTTCAGCTCGGTACGCAGAGGCACCTGGTCGCCGTTGATGCGCGCGGCCGAGGTGTGGTCGCCCACGTTGCTGTGGATGGCGTAGGCAAAGTCGATGACGGTGGCGCCGCGCGGCAGCGCCAGGATCTGGCTCTTGGGCGTGAACACGTAGACCGCATCGGGAAACAGGTCGACCTTGACGTGGTCCCAGAACTCGGCGGCGTCTCGGGTCTCGTCCTGGATGTCGAGCAGCGACTGCAGCCACTTGGTGCCCAGCCGCTCGTTGCTGGCCGGCGTAGGGTCGGCGGCCTTGTACAGCCAGTGCGCCGCCACGCCCGACTCGGCCACCACGTGCATGGCCTCGGTGCGCAACTGGAATTCGACGTTCACGCCCGAGGGGCCCACCAGCGTGGTGTGCAGCGACTGGTAGCCATTGACCTTGGCAATTGCGATATGGTCCTTGAACTTGCCCGGCAGCGGCTTGTACATCTGGTGCAGGATGCCCAGGCCCGTGTAGCAGCTGATGACGGTGGGCAGGATGAGCCGGAAGCCGTAGATGTCGGTCACCTGGGCAAAGCTCAGGTGCTTGTCCTGCATCTTTCGATAGATGGAGTAGAGCGTCTTCTCGCGTCCGGCAATGCGCACATTGATACCCGCGGCCGCAAAGGCGCCTTCCAGCTCCTTCTGCACCTTCTGGATCAGGTCGCGTCGTCGACTGCGGGCCTTGGTGACCGCCTTGGACAGCACCGCATAGCGCCAGGGCAGCAGGTGCTTGAAGGACTCTTCCTGCAACTCGCGGTAGGTCTGGTTCAGGCCCAGCCGGTGCGCGATGGGGGCGTAGATGTCCAGTGTCTCGCGGGAGATGCGGCCCCACTTCTCGCGCGGCGCGTCGTCCAGCGTGCGCATGTTGTGGGTGCGGTCGGCCAGCTTGATGAGAATGACGCGCACGTCGCGCGCCATGGCCAGCAGCATCTTGCGGAAGGACTCGGCCTGGTTTTCCTCGCGGGTATTGAACTGCAGCTTGTCCAGCTTGGTGAGCCCGTCCACCAGTTCGGCCACCGGGGCGCCGAAGCGCTCGATGAGCTCGGCCTTGGTCACCCCGCAGTCCTCGATGGCGTCGTGCAACAGGGCGGCCATCAAGGCCTGGGCGTCGAGCTTCCACTCGGCGCACTGGGCGGCCACGGCGATCGGGTGGGTGATGTAGGGCTCGCCGCTGTTGCGCAGTTGGCCCAGGTGGGCCTCGTCGGCAAAGCGGTAGGCGCGGCGAACCTGCTCGGTGTCTTCCGCGTCCAGGTAGTCGAGCTTGGCCGTCAGCGCGGCAAAACTGGCGGCCGCGGCATTCAGCGATGCGGGCGTCGGGCGATGGACGCCGGGAGGGTGGCTCGGCTTGGTCTTGGCCAATGCGGTCATGCCAAGGCCCCCTTGGGCGGCACGGACAGGCCCCCGCTGCATCCCGAAGGGACGCAAGCTTCCATGGGGCGGGCCGGCGCTACGCTCATACCCCGACTTTAGCGTGGCTGCCGGCCATCCGTGTCAGGGCGTAAAAAAAGCACCACAGTGGGTGCCTTTCTTTGTGAAAGTGACCAGCCGCTATCAGCCCGGCACCTTCTTGAGCATTTCGAGACCAACCTTACCTTCGGCCACTTCGCGCAGGGCGGTGACGCCCGGCTTGTTCTTGCTTTCGATCTTGGGGGCATGGCCCTGGCTCAGCATGCGGGCGCGGTACGTTGCCACCAGCACGAGCTGAAAGCGGTTGGGGATCTGTTGCAGGCAATCTTCGACAGTGATGCGGGCCATCGTTGAGCTTTCGGGTGGTGGTCTGTCAGGGAATGTTCAGCGCGGCGAAGGTATCGGCACGCAGACGGCGCTGTGCGGTATACCGAAGCCGCTGCGCGTGGACGATCGCTTTGAGGTCGAAAAGCGCGCGTTCAAATATCTCGTTGATTATAACGAAATCGAACAGGCAGGCCTGAGCCATCTCCTCGGCGGCGTTTTTCAGGCGCAATTCGATGACCTCGTCGCTGTCTTCGCCGCGGCGCTCCAGGCGCGAACGCAGCTCTTCCCAGCTGGGAGGCAGGATGAAGATCAGCACCGCATTGGCAAAGGCCTTGCGAATCTGCAGCGCACCCTGGAAGTCGATTTCGAGCACCACGTCGGCACCCTGGGCCACGCGCTCCTCAATGGCTCTCTTGGAGGTGCCGTAGCGCTGACCGTGCACATGGGCCCATTCGACGAAGGCGTCGCCCTCGACCATGGCGTCGAACTCGGCATGGGATGCAAAGAAGTACTCGCGGCCGTGCTTTTCCTGGCCGCGGGGAGGGCGCGTGGTGTGCGAGACGGAGGGCTGCACGGCGGAGTCCAGCTCCATCAGCGCCTTGACCAGGCTCGATTTGCCAGCGCCGCTGGGGGCCGCCACCACAAAGATGTTTCCGGGATAGTCCATGTCCGGTTTTACTCGATGTTCTGAACCTGCTCGCGCATCTGCTCGATCAGCACCTTCATGTCCACGCCGATGCGCGAAAGCTCCAGCGTGGCCGACTTGGAGCCCAGCGTGTTGGCTTCGCGGTGCAGTTCCTGGATCAGGAAATCGAGACGCTTGCCGATGTCGCCACCCTTCTTGAGCAGCCGCTCGATCTCGTCCAGATGCGACGCCAGCCGGGTGAGCTCCTCGGCCACGTCGATGCGGATGGCAAAGGCCGTGGCTTCGGACAACGCCCGGTCCTGCGCGGCTTCGGGCAGGGTGCTGCCGGCCGCCAGGCCCATGGCCTCCTGCCAGCGCTCGAGGAAACGCTGGCGCTGCTGCTCCACCAGCTGGGGCACCAGGGGCGCGGCCTGATCGGCCAGCTTGCGCAACTGGGCAACCCGGTCCGAGAGCATGGCCGCCAGGCGGGCGCCTTCGCGGCCGCGCGCCGCCACCAGCTCGTCGATGACGCGGGTGGCCAATTCGGTCAGCGTGGGGCCCCAGTCGCCGTGGGCTGCGCTTTCGCCGCCGGCCAGGCGCAGCACGTCGGCCACGCTCAGCTCGCGCGCGGTGGGCAGCCAGGCACGGATGCTGTCCTGCACGCCGTTCAGGCGCTGCAGGAAGCGGGTAGAGGGCTCGACCACACCGCCCGGTGCAGTACTTTCGATGGCGCCGCGCACTTCGACCTTGCCGCGTTTGAGGCGTTCTCCCAACAGTTCGCGCAATGCGGCCTCGTGTTGGCGAAGCTCTTCGGGCAGCTTGAAGGTGAGGTCGAGGAAGCGGCTGTTGACCGAGCGGATTTCGAGGCCCAGGCGGCCTGCTGCCGAGGGACGCGCATCGCCCTCGCTGCTGCCGGCAGCGTTGCCGGCTTGGCCACTTGCGTAGCCGGTCATACTGTAAACTGGCATTGCGCCTCGCTGTATTGGTTGTCCTCGCACCTTGGCGCCGGCATGTCGTTCGCTTGCCGCACTGCCGCCTTCGGGCGAAACTCCCGGATTATGTCAAAGGTCAAACCTTCGCCCCTGTTGCCGGACACGGTCATTGGCGGCTACCGCGTCGTGCGCCGTCTGTCGGCAGGAGGCTTCGGGGTTGTCTACCTGGCCGTCGACAGTACCGGCCAGCAGGTGGCGATCAAGGAATATCTGCCGTCTTCATTGGCCACGCGCGGCGTTGGCGAATTGCTGCCGGTGGTGCCGCCGGAAAAACTTTCGCTGTACCGGCTGGGCCTCAAGAGCTTCTTTGAAGAAGGCCGTTCGCTGGCGCAGATCTCGCACGCCTCGGTGGTGAGCGTGCTCAACTTCTTCCGCGAAAACGAGACGGTCTACATGGTGATGAACTACCTGGAGGGCGCGACCCTGCAGGACTTCATCGTCACGGCTCGCGACCTCAAGAAGCAGAAGGTGTTCCGCGAGTCCACCATCCGCTCGCTCTTCGACGAGATCCTGCGCGGGCTGCGCATCGTGCACCAGCACAAGATGCTGCACCTGGACATCAAGCCAGCCAACATCTTCGTCACCGACGACGACCGCGCGGTGATGATCGACTTCGGCGCGGCGCGCGAGGTGCTGAGCAAGGAAGGCAACTTCATCCGCCCCATGTACACCCCCGGCTTTGCCGCGCCCGAGATGTACCGGCGCGACTCGTCCATGGGGCCCTGGACCGACATCTACGCCATCGGCGCCTGCATCTATGCCTGCATGCAGGGCTACCCGCCCAGCGACGCGCCGCAGCGTATTGAAAAAGACCGCCTGTCGCTGTCGCTGTCGCGCCTGCGCGGCGTCTATTCCGACAACCTGATCGAGGTGGTGGAGTGGTGCATGTCGCTCGATCCGCTGTCACGCCCGCAGTCGGTGTTTGCGCTGCAAAAGGAGCTCAGCCGCGAGGGTGAGCGCCGCTACACCAAGCTCACCGTGGGTGAGAAGGTGCGCCTGTCCATCGACAACATCCGTTCTTCCGAGAAGAAATCGCTGCCCAAGGCTGCCGCACCCACCACCCGACCCGCATGAAGTTCTCCGTATTCCAGGTCAGCCGAAAGGGCGGACGTCTCAAGAATGAAGACCGCATGGGCTATTGCTACACGCGGGAGTCGGGCCTGTTCGTGCTGGCCGACGGCATGGGCGGGCACCCCGAGGGCGAGGTGGCGGCGCAGATGGCGCTGCAGACCATTGCAGCGCTGTACCAGCGCGAGGCGCGGCCCACGCTCAAGGACGTGAAGGCCTTCCTGAGTTCGGCCGTGATGGCGGCGCACCAGCAGATCATGCGCTACGCCGGCAACAAGGGCATGCTCGACACGCCACGCACCACCGTGGTGGCGGCCGTGCTGCAAGACAACTGCGCCACCTGGGTCCACTGCGGCGATTCGCGCCTTTACCTTGTGCGCGACGGCGAGATGCTCACCCGCACGCTCGATCATTCGCATGCCGAGCGCCCGCGCCCCAATGCCGGGCCGGAAGTGTTCAACCGCAACCTGCTGCTGACCTGCCTGGGCTCGCCCACCACGCCCATGTTCGAGATCTCGGAGCCGCTGCCGCTGTTGCAGGGCGATCGCATCATGCTGTGCTCCGACGGCCTGTGGGGCGTCATGGACGAAATGCAGATCGTGCGCATCCTGGCGACCCGCCCGGTGGCCGACGCGGCGCCCGAGCTGGTCGAGATGGCCCTGCGCCGCGGTGGCGCCAACGGCGACAACGTGACCATGATCGCCCTCGAGTGGGAAACGCCCGACGTCACCGGGGTGGAGCGTGGCGTGTCCACCGACAGCATCAGTGAAGGCGTGTTTGCTTCCACCATCCAGGCCGGCATGCCCTCCGAAAGCGAGGCGGCCGATCTTGATGAAGACGCCATCGAGCGCTCCATTGCCGAGATCAACGAGGCCATCCGCCGCTCGGCCGCCCGCACCAAGACCTGAATTTCCGTCTAGTTTCCAGTCCATTTCGCAGCAATGACCGATTTCATCCGCAGCGGCAGCCGTGCCGCCGACCAGCTTCGTCCCGTGCGCATCACGCGCGGCTTCACCATCCATGCCGAGGGCTCGGTGCTGATCGAGTTCGGCCAGACCCGCGTGCTGTGCACCGCCAGCGTGGAAGAGCGCGTGCCGCCGCACAAGCGCGGCAGCGGCGAGGGCTGGGTCACGGCCGAGTACGGCATGCTGCCGCGCTCCACCCACACCCGCAGCGACCGCGAAGCCGCGCGCGGCAAGCAAAGCGGGCGCACGCAAGAAATCCAGCGCCTCATCGGCCGCTCGATGCGCGCCGTGTTCGACCTGGCCGCACTGGGCGAGCGCACCATCCACCTCGACTGCGACGTGCTTCAGGCCGACGGCGGCACGCGCACAGCGGCCATCACCGGGGCCTTCGTGGCCGCGCAGGACGCGGTGAACAAGCTGCTGGCCCAGGGCGCCATTGCCGCCTCGCCCATCCGCGGCCACGTGGCGGCGGTGTCGGTGGGCATCGTGCAGGGCACGCCGCTGCTCGACCTGGAATACGTCGAAGACTCGGCCTGTGATACCGACATGAACGTGGTCATGACCGGCGCCGGCCACTTCATCGAAGTGCAGGGCACCGCCGAAGGCGAGGCCTTCTCGCGCGACGAGATGAACCAGTTGCTGGCGCTGGCCGAAAAGGGCATTGGCGAGCTGGTCGCGCTGCAGCAGCAGGCGCTGGCCAAGCCGCTGTCCGCGCAGTGACGATGAAGCTCGTCCTGGCCTCCAACAACGCCGGCAAGCTGGCCGAACTGCAGCAGTTGTTCGCACCACTGGGCATTGCGCTGGTGCGCCAGTCCGAGCTGGGCGTGGGCGAAGCCGAGGAGCCGCATCGCACCTTTGTGGAGAACGCGCTGGCCAAGGCGCGCCATGCCAGCGCCGCCACCGGGCTGCCCGCCATTGCCGACGATGCCGGCCTGTGCGTGGAAGCCTTCGGTGGCCTGCCCGGCGTGGACACGGCCTTCTATGCCACCCAGTTTGGCTACCCAAAGGGCGATGCCAACAACGTGCGCGCCCTGCTCGAGCAGATGCAGAACGTGGGCAATCGTCGTGCGGCGCTGGTCAGCACGCTGGTGGCGCTGCGCAGCCACGACGACCCGGAGCCGCTCATTGCCTCCGGCCGTGCCCCCGGAGAAATCACCCGCGAGCCGGTGGGTGACAACGGCTTCGGCTTCGACCCCGTGATGTTCCTGCCGCAGTTCGGCAAGACCTTTGCCCAGCTGCGGCCCGAGGTGAAGAACGCCAACAGCCACCGCGGCCAGGCCGCGCGTGCCATGCTGGCGCTGATGCGCGAGCGCTGGCAGTCGCTGTGGCAGGCCGACGCTTCATCCGCGCCCTGATTCAGCCCGTACCGGGCGAAGCCGTCTTGCTCGCCAATCGTTTCCCGTCATGAGTATTCCGATCGTTCCGCATTCCACTGGCGCCTCGCCATCCGCCGAGGCGGGCGCCGTGCGCGCCAACGACGTGCTGCATCACATGCGGCCTGGGCCCTTGCAACTGGCCGCGCTGCCGCCGCTGTCGGTCTACGTGCACCTTCCGTGGTGCCTGCGCAAATGCCCGTACTGCGATTTCAATTCGCATGAGTGGAAGGCCCGGCAAGGCGAGGGCGAGGCTTTTCCCGAGCAGCGCTACATCGATGCGGTGCTGGCCGACCTGGACGCATCGCTGCCGCTGGTGTGGGGCCGCACCGTCCACAGCGTCTTCATCGGCGGCGGCACGCCCAGCCTGTTCTCGCCCGAAGGCATCGACCGCCTGCTGGGCGAAATGCGCGCGCGCCTGAAGTTCACGCCCGACTGCGAGATCACGCTCGAGGCCAACCCCGGCACCTTCGAGCGCGAGCGCTTCCGAGCCTTCCGCAGCGCCGGCGCCACGCGCCTGTCGGTGGGGGTGCAGAGCTTCAACGACGAACACCTGAAGGCTTTGGGCCGGGTGCACGACCGGGCGCAGGCCATTGCCGCGATCGAAGAGGCGGCCGATGCGTTCGACACCTTCAACATCGACCTGATGTACGCACTGCCCGGCCAGAGCGTCGCGCAACTGCAGGCCGACCTGGACCAGGCCCTGGCGCTGCAGCCACCGCATCTGTCGGTCTACCACCTGACGCTGGAGCCCAACACCTACTTCGCCAAGCATCCGCCGAAGAACCTGCCACCCGAGGACGATGCCTACGCGATGCTCGACGTCATCACCGCGGCCTCGGGCGCGGCCGGGCTGGCGCGCTACGAGGTCTCGGCCTATGCGCGCCAGGGCCATCGGTGCTGGCACAACCTCAACTACTGGCAGTTCGGCGACTACCTGGGCCTGGGTGCCGGCGCGCACGGCAAGCTGAGCTTTGCGCACCGCATCGTGCGGCAGGTGCGCTTTCGCGATCCGCGCCTGTACATGGACAACGCCCTGGCCGGCCGCGCGGTGGCGCAGAGCGAGGACGTGGCGCTGGCCGACCTGCCTTTCGAATACATGCTCAACGCCCTGCGATTGAGGGACGGCTTTTCCTTTGCCCAGTTCGGCGAGCGCACGGGCCTGGCCATCACGTCGATCCAGCGCGCGCTGGAGGCGGCCGAGCAAAAGGGCCTGCTGGCGCGCGACCTGTGGCATGCGTGGCCGACGGAAAAGGGCTTCGACTTCCTGAGCGACCTGCAGGAGATGTTCCTGCCGGGCGACTGAACTCGCGCAGGATAGAATCGACAAGCGCCGCAACCTATAGCGTTGCTGCGCCCCGGCGCACCGCATCGGCAACAGATGCGCATCAGCGGCGGGTCCTTCAAGTTCAGGAAGTGTGGCCGAGTGGTTGAAGGCACCGGTCTTGAAAACCGGCAACGGGAAACCGTTCGTGGGTTCGAATCCCACCGCTTCCGCCACCTGCGCGCCATGCCGGCTACCCGCGGGCGGCCACCATTGCCCACTTCCCGACGAGGCATGCACAATGGGCCAGGACGCCGAACCTCCTCGTCTCAATGTCCCTGCACCGCTTCCTCGTCGAATACGGGTACCTCGCGGTGCTGGGGGGCAGCCTGCTGGAGGGCGAGACGGTACTGGTTCTCGCGGGCTTTGCCGCGCACCAGGGCCACCTGTCGCTGCCCTTGGTGATCGTGATCGCCTTCTTCGGCGGCATGATCGGCGACCAGATCTTCTTCTTCGTGGGCTGGCGCTACGGCGCCGCATTGCTGCGCCGCATGCCCTTTCTGGCCACCAGGGCCGAACGGGTCAACCGCGCGCTGGTGCGTCATCAGGCGTGGCTGATCATCGGCGTGCGCTTCATGTACGGCCTTCGGATCGTCGGGCCCATCGTGATCGGCATGAGTGACGTCAGGGCGCGCCACTTCCTGCGCTTCAACATGATTGGTGCTGCGATCTGGGCGGTTCTGGTTGCCGGTGCCGGCTACCTGTTCGGCCACACGCTGAAATGGTTCATTGCGGACCTGGAGCGCTACGAGGGCGTCGCCCTGCTGCTCATCATCGCCATCGCCGGTTGCGTGGCGCTGGCGCATCGGTGGCTGGCCCGCAGGAAGAAGAGCCTGCGGGAGCTAGGCGATTGAGCGCACGCTTGGGCAGGCCGGATACGTCGAGCAGCCCCAGAAGGCCTGGCCGGCGTTGTGCCCCTTCTTGGCCGTGCGCTTGACCATGTCGGCGCCGCATGACGGGCAGATGGGGCCAGGGGCCGCAGTCCAGCCGCGCTGCCTTGCTTCCACCAGTTCGGCTGGCGTGGTGGACGTCGATGCCAGCGAGGTTTTCGCCTGCTGAATGAGGCTGAAGAGGCGTGCGCCATCCACCAGTTTCAGGTTGCGCCCACGGGCAAACTCCTGGGCGGCACTGCTGAAGCCGCCAGAGGTCACGACGAAACCGCCGGTGGCGCCGCGTGCTGCCATGACGCCGTAGAGTTCGCGCACGATCTCCACGCCGACCTTGTGGGCCTTCCATTGCTTGCACTGCACGAGGAACTTCTCGCCGCCCTTGGCCAGCACCAGGTCGACACCGCCGTCTGCGCCCCCGCCCCCGGTTTCCGTCACCTGGAAACCCTGCAGCCTGAAAGCCTCTGCGACCAGCACTTCAAACTCTCGCCACGAAATTCCGTCCAGCGCGTCGGCTCCCCTTGCATGCGCCACCGCGGTCAGCAGCGTGCGGCGGGTATGGCGACGCCAGGCGGACATGCCGGCACCGAGCAGACAAAGAACCGGAACGATGTACTGGGCGAAGCCCGCGAGCGTTGCGCCGGCCGAGCGGACGGCGGCAGTCGCCATGTCTGCGGGCTTCACGCCCGCCAATTGAACCGGCTGAGCGAACCGGTGCAGCAGCACGTAGGCCAGAAGCGCCAGCGCGACGCCCGCCCACCACGGCATCATCGCCACGAGCTCGAGGAAGTCTTCGAGCGGACTGGTTTTTCTTCTTCTTGCCATGGGGTTGCTCCGTCTGTTCGGCGGGGTCGACACTTCAGGTTGAAGTGCGCCCGTTTGTACTAAGACGGAGAGCGAAGCCGAAGCCTTTGGCTCATCAAACCTGATGATGAAGAGAAAGTGCAACGACACGCAACGTGAATTGCTTCACACCAGAGCAATATCCTCGAGGCAGGCTGTGGCCCATCTGTTGTTGTTGCTGGTGTCTTCCTCTTTGCGCATCGCACCCAATCCGAATACAAACACGCATGGCGCTCGTTGAATGCTCGCAATGCGGCGAGCGCGAAAGCAGGGGAGCAAGAGAACATATCCAAGAACTAGACTTCCTGGGCAATGCCGATGCCGAATCACAACTACGAACGCTACGTCTATTCAGGATTTGAGACGGCCCATGCCTTTGATGTCGTCTATGGCGGACACTTCGAGCACCGCCTGCTGTCTGCGAAGCGCTCCACCTTGGAGCACCAGCGGCTGATCCTGGGAGACATCCACATCGACGCAGGTCGCTACGACTTTCCCGTGGTTGCGCAAGGCGCCATGTCGAAAGAACTGATCTGCATCGGCATGGTCCTGGACAGTGTGGATGGCATTCGCTGCAATACCCGCGATGTGGCGGAAAACGACGTGCAGCTGTACCCGCGAGGCGCGGACCTTCTCTATCAAACGAAAAGGGCCTCGGGCTGGATCACGCTGAACATGCCACACGCCGTCTTCCAGCAGGTGGCGGTCGAGCGAAGCGGGCGTCCGCTGAAGATTCAGCGCGGCGTCGTGACGACGTTGTCGCTACCGCGCGTCCAGCGGCTGGCGCTGCGACGAATGGTCGAAGACGCGTTGGCTTTGGCCCGCTCGCTTCCTGCCGGCGGGGTTTCGACGACGCTTGGTTCTGCAATAGGACAGGCAATCTCGCGGGCCTACGTCGACGCGGTGTGCGCAGCGCAGGCCGCGCCGGGCGGCGCGAAGGCAGTTGCGGCGCTGCGCCACCATCGATTGATCCTGGATTGCGAGCGCCTGATGTTCGAGGCGCCGATGCTCGACCTCAGCCTGGCCGAAGTTGCCCGCATCAGTGGCTGCAGCCTGCGCTCGCTGGAGCTGGTGTTTCGCCGCGCGGTCTGCATGACGCCAAGCCGCTGGTTCACGAACATTCGCCTCAATGGCGCCTTGCGCGAACTGATCATGCCCACACGCGATTGCCGGGTTGGCGAGGTGGCAATGCGATGGGGCTTTGCGCACCTGCCCCGTTTTGCGCAGCAGTATCGACGGACCTTTGGCGAACTGCCCAGCGCGACGCTCGGGCGGGCCCGCGCTCACGGCCTCGGGACCTGAGGCCGTCGGCCTTACTTGCCGCGCATCAGCTCGTCGGCAACGGCGCGGTACAGCGGCAGCATGACCGGGTCGGCCGCCGAGTTGCTGGCCGCCGGGTGCGAGGCAAAGCGGGCAATCACGACTTCGGCCTTGGGGTCGACGTAGATTGCCTGCCCATGCACGCCGCGCGCCATGAAGGTGCCGTGGTCGTCGTGGGCGATCCACCACATGTCGCGGTAGCTCCAGCCCTTGAGGTTGGCGTTGGCGGGCGTGTCGAAGACTTCGCGGTTGCCGCCACGGCGGATCTCGTCGATGGCCGCCTTGGGCACCAGGGTCTGGCCGTTGTAGCGGCCGCCCAGGCGCATCATCTCGCCGAATCGGGCGAGGTCGCGCGTGGTCAGGTTCAGGCCGCCCCCGGCAAATTCGTTGCCGGCCGAGTCCACCGCGATGACCGCGTCTCGCTCGGCGCCCAGCTTGCTCCACACGCGCTCGGACAACAGGTCGCCCACTGTCTTGCCCGAGACGCGCCGCACGATCCAGCCCGCCACGTCGGAGTTGACGGTCTGGTAGGCGTAGGTGCTGCCCGGCTCGTTGGCCTTTTCCACCGTCTTGGCGTAGTCGTAGAAGTTGGTAGGGCCGCTGTAGCCAGGCGGGCGCGGCGTGATGCCGCCGGCGCGCACGTAGGTCCAGATCTCGGCCTTGGGCTCGGCATAGGCCTCGGAAAAACGGATGCCGCTGGTCATGTCCAGCACGTCCTGCACCGTGGCGTCGGCATAGCCCGAGTCCTGCAGTTCGGGGATGTAGTGCGTGACCTTGGCCTTGGGGTCGAGCTTGCCCTCGGCGATGAGCGTGGCCGCCAGCGTGCCGATGACCGACTTGGTCACCGACATGGCGATGTGCATCGAGTGCGGCGTGGTCACGCCCCAGTAGCGCTCGTAGACGATGCGGCCCTTGTGCAGCACCACGATCGAGTCGCTGTAGTTGGCATCGAGCGCTGCGCCGACGGTCGTCTCGTCGCTGCTGCCCATGGGGCGGAACCTGATGTCGGCCAGGCCGGGCTTCTCGGCCTTGGGCAGGCGCGCCACGGGGCCGTCGCCGCGCCAGACATTGGTGGTGGGCATGAACTGCGCCCAGTTCGAGAAGGACCAGCGCAGTTGTGGAAACTTGTAGAAGCTGCCGTCCGACCAGCGGATCAGCTTGTCGGGCGACGGGGGCGAGCCCTGCATCCAGCCCATGCGCGCCGGGTCGGAGGCCGCGGCATCGGGCACGGGTGCCTGCGCACTGGCGCTGGCGCACAGGAAGGCGGCTGCCAGGGCGGCGAGTACGGTCGTCTTGATGTTGTTCAGGTTCATCTCTGCTTGTCTCGGGTTGTCGTGATGGTTCTCTTGTTCGCGGGCGCGTTCAGGCGCGCAGCATGTACTTCTGCAACTTGCCGGTCGACGTGCGGGGCAGCGCATCGACAAAGACGTATTCGCGCGGGATCTTGTACTTGGCCAGGCGTGGGGCGAGGTAGTCGCGCAGCGCGTCTGCATCGGTGGGCGGCGCGTTCTTGCGAAGCACCACGTGGGCCACGACGGTCTCGCCCCATTCGGGATGCGGGCGGCCGACCACGGCCACGTCGGCAATGGCGGGCTGGGCCGAGAGTGCGTCCTCGACTTCCTTCGAGTACACGTTTTCGCCGCCCGTCACGATCATGTCCTTGGTGCGGTCGACCACGAAGAGGTAGCCGTCTTCGTCCAGGCGAACCAGGTCGCCGCTGCGGTACCAGCCGTCTTTCGTGACGGCGGCTCGCGTGGCCGCCTCGTCGTCCAGGTAGCCCAGCATCAGGCTTTCGCAGCGAAGCCAGATCTCGCCGATGTCTCCGGGGCCGGCTTCCTCGCCGTCCTTGCGCACCACGCGCAACTCCACGCCGGGCAGGCCCAGGCGGCCGATGGAGCCGGCCTTGGCCAGCTGTTCCTCGGGCAGCAGCGTGGTGCCGGTGGGCCCGGTCTCGGTCATGCCGAAGACCTGGAAGAAGCGGTCGGTCTTGTAGGCCTCGACCAGCTTGCGTGCCATGTCCGCGCCAATGGGGCCGCCGCCGTAGATCCAGGCGCGCACGCTGGAGAGGTCGTAGCGGGCAAAGTCCGGCACTGCCTGAAGCGGCGCGAAGTACGACACCGGCGCGCCGAAGTACAGCGTGACGCGCTCGTCCTGCACCGTCTGCAGGAAGTGCTGCGGGTGGTACTCGCGCAGCAGCACCACTGTGCCGCCGACGTACAGCGTGCAGCCGAACCAGTTGTTCAGCGGCGACGAGTGCCAGATCGGCATGGCCATCAGCGTGCGCTCGGCCGGCGTCATCGACGAGGAAAGCGCCGCGCCGATGGCAGCCATGGTGACGTTGCGGTGGCTGTGCAGGCAGCCCTTGGGCTTGCCAGTGGTGCCCGAGGTGTAGAGGATTTCCGCCACGGCGTCTTCATCGACGGCAATGCCGTCGATGCCGTCGGTGGTGTCGGCCAGCAAGGCGTCGAAGTCCGGCACGGCGGGCACTGCGCCGGCGGTGCTGAAGCGGGCCGCCTGCGATTGCACCTTGTCCAGCACGGGCGCCAGCGCCGCGTCGAAAACAACGGCCTTGGCGCTGCAGTGCGCCAGGATGTATTCGATCTCCGGTGCGGCCAGCTTGTGGTTCACCGGCACCACGGCCGCGCCCAGGCGCCAGGCGCCCAGCATCGCGTCGATGAAGCCCGGCGTGTTCAGGCACACCAGCGCCACGCGGTCGCCCGGGCCGATGCCCTGGCTGGCCAGCAGCGCGGCGGCGCGGCGCGAGCGATCGAGCGCCTGGCCATAGGTAGTCGTCTGGCCTTGGTGGCGCACAAAGGGTTTGTTCGGCAGGGCACGCGCAGTGCGTGCCAGGGCAGAAAGCAGGTTCATGTCGTGGCGGTCGGGCCGGCAGCGCACCCCTGGGCGAGGCGGCGATTCGTGTTAGCGTGCGGCCCTTCAATGCAAGTGCGGAAAGTCTAGGTTTCATGCCCAATGCGCGTGTTCGGATTTCGGCGCGGGACCAGCAGGTCCCCCTGCCCACGGCGCCCGAGGTGCGCCGGCGTCCGCGCCAGTCCCGTGCGCAGCACAGCGAAAAAGCCCTGCGCGATGCCTTTGTTCGGGTTCTGCTCGAGCGCGGCTATGCCAAGACCACCATCCGCGAGGTCGCCTCGGTGGCAGGCGTGGGCGTGGGAACCTTCTACGAATACTTCGGCAACATGCGCTCGCTGGCGGCCAAGTGGATCAGCGACACCGTCAAGGACGCCGAGCTCAAGCTGCGCCAGTCATTCGAGAGCCATCGCGGACGACCCCTTGCCGAAGTCGTCGATGCGGTGCTCGACGTACAGGTGAAGAACATTGCGGCCGACACCCAGACCTGGACGCTCCTGTTCACGCTGGAGCGGCAGGTGTCCGCGCCCAGTGCGTTTCGCCGCCACTACGACACCTGGGTCGACGCATGGCGCGACGCGCTGGCCTGCGCATCGGACCCGCCGCCGCAGGACCGCCTGGCCATGGTGGCGCGCATGACGCATGCCATCTCGTACGGCTGGCTGTCGCAGTGCATGCTGACCACCGACCCGCCGCCTTCCGAGGCCACCTTGCGCCACGAACTGGGCCTGGCCGTGCACGGCTACCTGACGGGCGTGGCGCGCCTTGGTTGAGGCAAGCGAGTTCTGCGTCGTGCGGCACTAGCCCTGTGCGCGACGCAGGGCAGGGCGCTCGGCGCCTTGTGCGCCAACGCCGCAGGCATGGGCGATCAGCTCGGCCAGGGCCTGCATGCCGCTTTCCTTCTCCGCACGGTCCACGGTGAACAGCTCCAGCATGCCCGCGCCCCGCAGGCTGTCGAACACCAGCACGGCAAAGCCTTGCGGGTTCGGGTGGTTGGCCCTCAATTCTGGAAAGGTGTCCAGGAAGCGGGCGTAGAAGGTGCGGTCCACGTCGCCGCGATGGGCGTCGATGCGGCCGAACAGGGTGGGCATCGCCTTGCAGCCGAAGAACAGGCTCCAGGCGGCCAGGTAGTTGGGCGCGCCGAAGATGTGCCGCCAGGCGCGGCTGACGAATTCCTCGGCCCGCTCCTGCAGGGGCAGGGCGGTGTCGGGCCAGACGCTGCCCTGGTCGCCCAGCGGCTCCATCACCTCGTCGACCAGCCGCTCCATCAGGGCATCGCGGCTCTCGAAGTGATGCTGCAAGGCCCCCAGCGACACATCGGCGCCGCGGGCGACGGCCTGCAGCGTGGTGCCGCGCAGGCCTTCCTGGCGCAACAGGTTCAGCGCCGAATCGATGATCTTGCGCTGGGTCGCCTCCACCCGTTCGTTCTGGGGAGTGCGTCCGCGCCGCTGCATGGTGGGCGTTGTCATGTTCTTCTTCGAGCCTCGTGAAAAAACAATATTAAATATTTCTTGTTTCTTCTAGCGGGTTCCCGGCGATCCGTCCATAGGGGAAAACAACAAACAATAATAATTTATTGTTGTTTAAAGTTCGCGGCCATGCGGCAACCCGCCCGCAGATTTCACGGCCCTTACCGGGGCCAGAGACGAAAGCCCCGACATGCCGCGCACCGTAGACCGCCTGCCCAACGACGACCGCACCAACGGCTGGAGCGCCCTGCTGGCCAACCGCCAGCCCCGGGCTTCGCTGCAGCAGGACATGGACGTCGACTGGCTCATCGTGGGTGCCGGCTACGCGGGCCTGGCTGCTGCGCGGCAACTGGCCGAGCAGCAGCCAGGAGCGTCCATTGCGGTGGTCGAAGCCGGCGTGGTGGGCGAGAACGCCTCGGGCCGCAATTCCGGCTTTGCCATCGACCTGCCGCACAGTTCGTCCCCTTCAGACGCAGCCGTGGAGCAGGGCCGACATGTGATCCGCGTCAATCGCTTCGCGGTCGATGCGCTGGACCGGCTGGTGGCCGAGCATGGCATCGCCTGCGACTGGAGCAAGCGCGGCCGCTACCACGTGGCCGTGACTGATGCGGTGGCCGACGAATCGCTCAAGAGCTACGCGCACAACCTCGATGCCTGGGGCGAGCGCTACGAATACCTGGAGCGCGATGCGCTGGCCGACCGCCTGGGCACCGACTACTACGCCGCCGCTGTCTACACGCCCGGCACCCATCTGCTGAACCCGGCCGCCCTGGTGCGCGGCCTGGCCGACAGCCTGCCTGCGCAGGTGCAGCTGTTCGAGAACTCGCCGGTCATCGAGGCCGACCTGCACGGCGCAACCCCTTCGGTGCGCACCGCCAACGGCCGCATCCGCGCCCACAAGCTGATCCTGGCGGTGAACGCGTTCTCGCAATCCTTCGGGGTGTACCGCGAGCGCCAGGTGCCGGTGCTGCTGTTCGCCAGCCTGACGCGTCCGCTCACCGATGCGCAGCTCGCCAGCCTGGGCACCGACGACACCTGGGGCGTCACGCCCGCGCATGGCGTGGCCGGCTCCACGCTGCGCCTCACGCAAGACCGGCGGCTGATGATCCGCCAGGGTTTCGAATACTCGCCGAGCCTGCGCACCAACGATGCGCGGCGCGCCAAGGCCAAGGCCATGAACCTGGACCTGCTGCGCCGGCGCTTTCCCCAACTGGGGGCCATCGAGCTGGAGCATTTCTGGATGGGCTGGCTGGCCGTGTCGCAGAACCACGCGCCGGCCTTCGGCCAGATTGCCGACAACGCCTACGCCGCCTCATGCTGCAACGGCTCGGGCATCGTGCGCCACACCGCCGCCGGCATGCTCATTGCCGACCTCGCGCTGGGGCGCCAGAACTCGCTGATCGACGACTTCCTCGTCGAGGGCACCGCCAACTACATCCCGCCGCGCCCGGTGCGCGACATCGGCGTGGGCCTCACGCTGGCCTGGGACATGTGGCGCGGCCGCGCCGAGCAGTGACCCGTTCCTGACAACCCGCGGGGCGGGCAGCCCCATCCACTCCATTCCACATCCAACCGAGGAGACACCGGTGAGCACTTCTTCCACTGGGCATCTGGAGCGCAAGCTCAAGAACCGCCACATCCAACTGATTGCCCTGGGCGGCACCATCGGCACGGGCCTGTTCCTGGGCTCGGCCGGCATCATCGAGATGGCCGGCCCCGGCGTGCTGCTGGGCTACGCCATCGGCGGCGCGATCATCTTCCTGATCATGCGATTCCTGGGCGAAATGCTGGTGGAGGAGCCCACCGCCGGCTCGTTCAGCCACTTCGCCAACCGCTACCTGTCGCGCTTTGCCGGCTTCCTGTCGGGCTGGAACTGCGTGGCGCTGTATGTGCTCGTGGGCATGCTCGAGCTCACGGCGTGTGCCAAGTTCGTGCAGTTCTGGTGGCCCGAGATTCCGACCTGGGTCATCGTGGCCGCGCTCTTCGCGCTCATCAACGCGGTCAACTTCATCAACGTGAAGGCCTACGGCGAGTTCGAGTTCTGGTTCGCGCTGATCAAGATCGTGGCCGTGGTGGCCATGATCGCGACGGGCATCTACATCCTGTCGACCACCCACAACCCGACGCAGAGCGTGAGCAACCTGTGGGCGCACGGCGGCTTCCTGCCCAACGGCGTGTCGGGCCTGGTGATGGCCTTCGCCTTCATCATGTTCGCCTTCGGCGGCGTCGAGATGCTGGGCTTTGCGGCGGCCGAGACCGACCAGCCGCGCAAGGTGATCCCCAAGGCGATCAACCAGCTGATCTTGCGCGTGCTGGTGTTCTACGTGGGCTCGATGGCGGTGCTGCTGGCGCTCACGCCCTGGACCGACCTGGTGGCGCAGCTCAAGGCCGGCGGTGGCACCTACAGCGGCAGCCCCTTCGTGCTGGTGTTCGCCGGCATCGGCGAAAAGCTCGCGGCCAACGTGCTGAACTTCGTCATCCTCACGGCAACGCTGTCGGTCTACAACAGCATGGTCTACAGCAACAGCCGCCTGCTCTACGGCATGGCGCTGGAAGGCAATGCACCCAAGTCGCTGATGGAAGTGAACAAGCGCGGCGTGCCGGTGCGCGCCATCGTGTACCCGGGCGTGTTCACCGCGCTGTGCATCGTGCTGAACTACGTGGCGCCGGCCGGCGTGATCGAACTGCTGATGTCGCTCATCGTCGCGGCGCTGGTCATTACCTGGGTCATCATCATCCTGGCGCACCTGAAGTACCGCAAGGCGCAGGCCGCCAAGGGCGCACGTGCCAGCTTCCTGGCACCGTTCTCGCCCCTGTCCAACTACATCTGCCTGGCCGTCATGGCCGTGGTGGTGGCGGTGATGGCGGCCACGCCCGACATCCGCAGCTCGGCCTTCGCGATTCCGGTATGGATCGGCCTGGTGTACGTGGCCTTTCGCGTCGTGAACCGACAACTGGCCGCCCCGGCCATGCGCACGACCTGATGCGCACACAGCCGGCAGGCGCCAAACGCTCGGCCCCTGCCGGTTTTTCCGTTTGACGCCCTCGCAACTTTCGAGAGAAGACCTTCGATGAACTCCGCTACCACTTTCTACCCCGCGCCCGGCGGCATGCCTTTTTCTTCCGCGGTGCGCGCCGCCGGCCTCGTGATGCTGTCGGGCCAGATCCCGTTCGACGACGCAGGGCGGCCGCTCACCGGCCCGATCGAGGCGCAGACGCATGCGGTGTTCAAGAGCATTGCCGCAAGGCTGGAAGCCGTGGGCGGTTCGCTGGATGATGTCGTCAAGGTCAACATCTGGCTTGCCGACCTGAACGACTTCGCGGCGTTCAACAAGGTCTATGCCGGCTATTTCAAGGAAGGCCGCTATCCGGTGCGCAGCCTGGTGCAGGCGCAGCTGGTGTTCGGCGTGGGTGTGGAAATCGAAGTGCAGGCGGTCGATACCGCCGCTGCCCGCTGAAAGGAGCCATTCATGTCCGATCTGTTCGACAACCCCATGGGCCTGCAAGGCTTCGAGTTCGTGGAGTTCGCCTCGCCCGTGGCGGGCACGCTGGAGCCGCTGTTCGAGAAGCTGGGCTTCACGCTGGTGGCCAAGCACCGCTCCAAGGACGTGGTGCTGTACCGCCAGGGCGACATCAACTTCATCGTCAACCGCGAGCCGCACAGCCCGGCTTCGTACTTCGCGGCCGAGCACGGCCCCTCGGCCTGCGGCCTGGCCTTCCGGGTCAAGGACTCGCACCAGGCCTACAAGCGCGCGCTGGAGCTGGGTGCCCAGCCCGTGGAGATGGCCACCGGCCCCATGGAGCTGCGCCTGCCGGCCATCAAGGGCATTGGCGGCGCGCCGCTGTACCTGATCGACCGCTTCGAAGACGGCAAGTCCATCTACGACATCGACTTCGAGTTCCTGCCCGGCGTGCAGCGCCGCCCGGTGGGCCACGGCTTCCAGGTGGTGGACCACCTCACGCACAACGTGTATCGCGGGCGCATGGCGCACTGGGCCGCGTTCTATGAGCGGCTGTTCGGTTTCAAGGAA
>JAFEEG010000003.1 GCA_018241225.1 Pseudomonadota bacterium | reverse complement strand
GGATATGGGCAAGGCGATCGAGTAGGGCTCGATCGATGTCCCTGGCGCACGTCAGCCAGGCATTGGCGGCGCCAGTGGGTCCACGCGCCGCACGTCCACCGTGGCTTCCATGCCAAGGTACGCATTGGCACTGCCGAACCAGCTGCCCGACAGCGGCGAGGCGAAAGCCGGATCGCGCGCCACCGCAACGCGTATCAGCTGCTGGCCGCCCATGATGTTGTTGGTGGGGTCGAAGGCGACCCAGCCGGCGCCGGGCAGGTAGGCCTGCATCCAGGCATGGGTGGAACCGGCGCCGCTGATCGGGGTCTCGCTGCCTTCGGCGGTGTTGGCCGCGTCGAGCGCGGCGTCGTACAGGTAGCCTGAGACGAAGCGTGTCGCGATGCCCAGGCGGCGCGCGGCCTCCATCATCAGCAGCGCGTAGTCGCGGCAACTGCCGCTGCCGCGTTCAAGCGTCTGCAGCGGCGTCTGCGTACCTTCTTCGTTGCGCACTTCGTACGTCAAGGTGCTGCCGATGTGGGCGTTCATGCGCGAGAGCACATCGCGGGTGCGCTTGCTTTCCTGTTCGCCTTGCAGGAACTGGTGGGCCCAGCGGATCAGCACGCCCTCGGGGTCGTCGTGATGCGGACGCAGGTAGTGCTCCAGGTCCAGCCGGTCCTGCACCGAATAGGCAAAGGGCAGGTACTCGGCGGCCGGGTCGATTTCCAGGAGGCTCTCGATGGGGGTGGGGACCTGCTCGATGCGGAAGGTGCAGACAAACTTGAGTTCGGCGGCACTGTCCAGCGGCTGTACCAGCGCCACCGAGTTGGAATAAGGGTCCTGGATCAGCCGGATGCTGGCTGGCGGGCTGACCTGCAGGTCGGTGGCCAGCACGCGCAGGTCGTGGCTCTCGCGCGGACGGAACATCACCCGGTGCAGGCCGAAGCTGACCGGCTCCGCGTAGCGGTAGGTGGTGGTGTGGGTGATGTCGTAGTGCTGGACGGGCATGGGGTGATTGTGTGCGTCGGCCTGTGGATCTATCCCCAAGCCCTGGTCGTCAACTCGTCCATGGCCTCAATGATCTGCTGCCCCTGGTCCGACAGTGAGTCAACCACGACGCCAAGTTGATCGGTGGCCACGGATACGACCTGCAGCGGATTGAGAACGACCTCAACGCCGCCAATGCTGAAGATCGGATTCATGCGCGAACCAGAAATCGAAGCGCCGGGAGCATGCTGGCGCAGAACCAATGGCACGACCACCCGTCGGCGATAGGCATCGAAGCGTGCAGACTGGATGACCACCACGAATGGAATGCTCTCCTTCTGGCTTCCCTTGTTGCGATGTACGTCGAATTGCGCCATTCGATCAGAGCGTGGAGTGCTCGTCCGCGAACGAGCCGAACTTGGAGTCGAATTCGTTCCAGGCTTGCGCACTTGCTGTTGCCCAGTCGCGCGCAGGTTTGCCTTCATCGGCCCGTGCACGCGCCTCTTGAAGCTCCTTCATATCCTGGGGGGAGATCATGTAGGCGGCAGGACGCCCATGGCGGGTGATGATGATTGGTTCGCGCTGGGCGTTGTCAAGGAG
The DNA here is from genome assembly GCA_018241225.1 of Pseudomonadota bacterium. GTDB lineage: Bacteria > Pseudomonadota > Gammaproteobacteria > Burkholderiales > Burkholderiaceae_C > Variovorax. Next base: position 91,093 of record JAFEEG010000003.1, on the reverse strand, counting down.
CTGGCCAAACTTGTTTTGCGCCTCGACGGATGTGACGGTGATCATCACTGGCTCCTGAAAAGTAGCTAACTTGGACAGTCTAGCGCCCTGGCGATGCGTGTCGAGTGCTTGGAGTCCTTGCCTGAGGCAGGCAATGTCTGTCGCCTCAACCCGCTAGCCGCCGCGTATCCAGTGCCCGGGCCATGGTCGCCGGCAGCGGCAGCGGTTCCCCATGCCATTGCGCGGCCAGGAGTTCGGCGCACAGCGCGGCAAAGCTCAAGCCGCGCGAGCCCAGTGCCGTGCAGACCCAGGGGCCTTGCGCTTGCTGCGGGTCCGCCGGGCCGACCAGGGGGCGGCGGTCGCCCGAGGCACAGCGCACGCCTGCCCAGGCCTGCATCTGGCCATGCGCCTGGCGTTTCTGCAGCGCCTTGGCGGCGCCGGGGTGCAGGTGCTCCACGCGTTCCAGGTTGGCCTGCATGTCCTCGTCGCGCAGGGCGGTGCTGCTGCTGTCGCGGTCGTAGGTCGAGCCCGCCAGCCACAGCGAATCCAGGCCGTCGGGCACATGGGCGATCAGGTGGCCGTCGCCGTTGATGGGGTGCCGGGGCAGGCCGGCGCAGCCGTGACCGTACATGACCTGGCCGCGCACGGCCTGCAGCGGCAGGCCGGGTGCGAAATCCAGCGAAGCGTAGCCCGTCGCAATCACGACGCGATCGCCGCGTACCAAGGGCCGGCCGTCTGCGCCGAAGGCCACCCACTGGCCGTGCTCGTTGTCGATGCGAGCCACGCGTGAATCGGGCAAGAGTTCGATGCCGGGCTGCGACAACCAGGCCGCCACGAGGCGGGCAGGGCGCACCCAGGCGGCGCGTGCATGCCACAGCGCCGTCGTGCCTTCGTCGAGCCCGGCGGCGTGCAGTTGTTCGGCGCTCGCGCGCCAAGATTCGTTGGGGCCTTCGGCCGACCAGGTGTCCGGCAAGCGGACCTTGGCCTCGGTGCGCCGCTCCATCGCGCCGCAGGCCGACCAGTCCAGGTCTTGGGAAAGAAGATGGGCGAGCTGCCACCACGTGGCGCGAATGCCGGCGCGGCTCAGGCGCGACAGCAGCGCGTCATCGGGCGAGACATGGGGCGCCATCAACCCGACGGGCAATGCCGATGCCCCAGCCGCCGGGCGGGCGGCCGCATCGAGCACCGACACCCGCCAGCCGCGCCGCGCCAGGCTGGCGGCCACGGCAGCGCCCGCCAGGCCGGCGCCGATCACCACGCAATGCCCCGGCGCCGCCAGCTGCTCGGCCGGCACCGGCGGGCGGCGCAGCGGCCAGGCGGGCTCGAACGTTGCACCCAGGCAATCGCGCTTGGGCGGCAAGCCGGGCAGCTTGCCCTCTTGCCAGCCGAGTTGCTTCAGCCCGTCGCGCAACGACCGTGCCACCGTCCAGGTGGCCAGCCGGCTGCCCAGGCGGGCCAGGCGCGTGACACCCTTGAGCACATCGAGCGACCACATGTCCGGATTGCGCTCCGGGCTGAAGCCGTCCAGGAAGATGCTGTCGGCCTCGAAGTGGCGCTGCGCGCGAAGCATGGCGCGCACGTCGCCGATGCACAGGGTCAGGAGCACCCGCCCGCCCTCGAAGGCCAGCCGGTGAAAGCCCGGCAGCAGCCCATGCCACTGCTGCGCCAGTTGCTTCGCCAGCGGGGCCAGTTCGTCGTAGGCGGCGCAGGCCCGCAGGATGTCTTCGCTCGACACCGGCCAGGCTTCGACCGAGACGAAATGCAGAATCCCCGGGCGCGCCGGGTCGTCTTTCCAGGCCTGCCAGCTTGTCAGGAAACTGAGGCCCAGCCCGAAGCCGGTTTCGAGAATCCGCCATTGCGGGCGATTCGCCCAGGCCGCGGGCAGGCCGCAGCCGCCCAGGAAGACATGTCTTGCCTGGGCCAGGGCGCCCGATTCGGTGTGATAGATGTCCGAGAAGCGCGGACTGTGGGGCACGCCGTCGGCGCGCCAGTGCAGCGGCTCGGCGGCTGGCACCGCCGCTTCAGCTCTCGGTGGGGGGGACGTAACCCTGGGCCACGTCGGCGCCTTCGCCGAAGAAGTGCTTTTCCATCTGGCGCGCCAGGTACTGGCGGGCGCGCAGGTCGGCCAGGTTCAGCCGGTTTTCATTCACGAGCATGGTCTGCTGCTTGAGCCAGGCGGCCCAGGCCTCCTTGCTCACGCTCTCCCAGATGCGTTTGCCGAGTTCGCCGGGGTAGGGCGGAAAGTCCAGACCTTCGGCCTCTTTGCCGAGCTTGATGCATTGAACCATGCGTGCCATGGGGGTGCCTGCCTTTGGAATTTGGGGTGTGGTGGGTCTTTAGTTGATTTGGCTATGAAGAACTGAGAACTCAGTAGTTCGCGTTTTCTTATGCCTCACCAAGAATTCAAACCTTCATCGATATGCATTTCTAGAGCAGAAACACCATGAAGAGCCTTCGCCGCAACTTTATCAAGCTTTCACTCGGCGCCGCCGTGGGGGCCAGCATGGCCCTGTCGGCATTGCCGGCGCTGGCCCAGCAGCCGGTGCAGCTGCTGAACGTGTCGTACGACCCCACCCGCGAGCTGTACGTGGACTTCAACAAGGCTTTTGCCGCCTACTGGAAGGGCAAGACCGGCCAGGACGTGAGCGTCAAGCAGTCGCATGGTGGCTCGGGCAAGCAGGCCCGCTCCATCATCGACGGCCTGGAAGCCGACGTGGCCACCCTGGCCCTGGCCGGCGACACCGACGCGCTCGTGAGCCACGGCGCCCTGGTCAAGCCCGACTGGCAAAAGCGCCTTCCGCACAACTCCTCGCCCTATACCTCGACCATCGTGTTCCTGGTGAAGAAGGGCAACCCCAAGGGCCTGAAGGACTGGGACGACCTGACCAAGTCCGGCGTGCAGGTCATCACGCCCAACCCCAAGACCTCGGGCGGCGCCCGCTGGAACTACCTGGCCGCCTGGGAATTCGCCAAGCGCAAGTACGGCAGCGATAACAAGGCCAAGGAGTTCGTCGGCAAGCTCTTCCAGAACGTGCCCGTGCTCGACACTGGTGCGCGCGGCAGCACCATCACCTTCGTGCAGCGCGGCGTGGGCGACGTGCTGCTGGCCTGGGAGAACGAGGCCTTCCTGGCCGTCAAGGAGTTCGGCCCCGACAAGTTCGACATCGTGGTGCCTTCCATTTCCATCCTGGCCGAGCCCGCCGTGACGGTGGTGGACAAGGTGGTCGACAAGCGCGGCACCCGCGCCGTGGCCGAGGAATACCTCAAGTACTGGTACACCGACGAAGGCCAGGACATCGCCGGGCGCAACTACTACAGGCCCACCAGCGAGAAGGCCAAGGCCAAGTACGACAAGCAGTTTCCGAAGCTGACGCTGTTCACCATCGACCAGGCCTTCGGCGGCTGGGCGAAGGCCGACAAGACGCACTTCGCGGACGGCGGCTCGTTCGACCAGATCTACAGCAAGAGCAAGTAATGAGCACGACAAGCAGCGGCAGCGTCCTGCTGGTGGCTGGCAGCCCCTCGGCGCCCTCGCGCTCCAGCGCCTTGCTGGAGGCGGTGGGCACGCGGCTGGCGCTGCGCGGCGTGCGGGTGGAGCGCCTTTCGGTGCGCGACCTGCCAGCGCAGGCCTTGCTGTCTGCCGACACCTCGCACCCGGCGCTGCAGCGCGCCATCGACCAGTTGGCAGCGGCGCGTGCGGTGGTGGTGGCCACGCCCGTCTACAAGGCGGCCTACAGCGGCGCGTTGAAGGTCTTCCTGGACCTGCTTGCGCAGTCGGCGCTCAAGGGCAAGGCCGTGCTGCCTCTGGCCAGCGGCGGCAGCCCCCACCACATGCTGGCGCTCGACTATGCGCTGCGCCCCGTGCTGCAGTCGCTGGGGGCGCGGCACATCCTGGCGGGTGTGTACGCCACCGATTCGCAGGTGACCCTCGCGCCCGAAGGCGCCTACCAGCTGCAGGCGGAACTGGCGCAACGCCTGGACGACAGCGTGGCCGCCCTGGCCACCGACGGCCTGCAGCTGCCCGTGTCCGCCGCTTTCGAGCCGGTTCCTTTCTCCCAGGTGCGATGTAGCGCCTGAGGCCTCCCGCGCCGTGGCCAGCCCTGGCCGCGGCAGCCCGCTTCCCTTTTCCTTCATCTCGCGTTTCGCCCTTGACGCGGCTCCTTCGGGGCTGCGCGGGAGAACTCGCGCCTATCGAACAAGCAACAAGCAACGCACTGCAAGGAATCAACATGACACAAGCCATCGTTTCCCCCCAGCGCCGCCGCCTTATCCAGGCCGCGGCAGCCGCCGGACTCGGCCTGCCCGCCATCGCGGGTCTGGCGCAGGCACAGACTGCCCGCCAGTTGCGCGTCGGCCATCAGAAGGGCTACCTCTCACTGCTCAAGGGTCGCGGCACGCTGGAAAAGCGGCTCGCGCCGCTGGGCGTGTCGGTGAAGTGGACCGAGTTCACCGCCGGCCCGGTGCAACTGGAAGCGCTCAACGTGGGCTCCATCGACTTCGGCGACGTGGGCGAGGCGCCGCCCATCTTCGCTCAGGCCGCCGGCGCGCCGCTGGCCTACGTGGCGGCCACGCAGCCGCGCCCGCAGACCGAGGCGGTGCTGGTGCCCAAGGACTCTGCGCTGAAGTCGGCTGCGGACCTCAAGGGCAAGAAGGTTGCGCTCAACAAGGGCAGCAACGTCCACTACTTCCTGGTCAAGCTGCTCGAGAAGAATGGTCTGGCCTACAGCGACGTGAATGTCGTCTTCCTGCCGCCGGCCGATGCGCGCGCGGCCTTCGAGAAGAAGTCCATCGACGCCTGGGTGATCTGGGACCCGTTCAGCGCCGCAGCCGAGCAGGCGCTCGAGGCGCGCCGCCTGGTGGATGCCACCGGCGTGGTCAACAACCGCGCCTACTACTTCTCGTCGCTGGGCTACGCCGAGAAGAACCAGGACGTGATCAAGGTGCTGATCGACGAAATCAACCAGGTCGACGTGTGGGGCGCGGCGAACAAGGCGGCGCTGGCCACCGAGCTGTCGCAACTGTGGGGCCTGCCGCGCTCGGTGGGCGAGGCCACCACCAACCGCACCGTGTTCGGCGTGGGGCCCATCACCCGGGCCATCCTGGCCGAGCAGCAGGTGATTGCCGACACCTTCTACGCGCTCAAGCTCATCCCGAAAAAGATCAACGTGCTCGACGCCGCGGCCGCGGGCCTGGCCTGAGGCGAATGGCCATGAGCAGCAGCATCGACGTGCACGAGCGCATCGCCCTGGTGGTGCGCACCACGGCGCAGGCCTGGGGCCTGCCGGCACGGCCATTCCGAGCGCCGGCCCTCCTGCTTTTTGCCGTCTGAACCCCTGGAGATCAACGACCCATGCAATTTTTCTGGTTTCTTCCGACCCACGGCGACAGCCGCTACCTGGGCAGTGCCGAAGGCGCGCGCCAGGTCGACCTGAACTACCTGCGCCAGATCGCCGGCGCCGCAGACAGCCTTGGCTACGAGGGTGTGCTCATTCCCACCGGCCGATCGTGCGAAGACCCGTGGGTCATCGCGTCCAGCCTGATCGGCGCGACGTGGCGGCTCAAGTTCCTGGTGGCCGTGCGCCCGGGCCTGCACCAGCCCAGCCTGGCCGCGCGCATGGCCGCCACCTTCGACCGGCTCTCGGGCGGGCGCCTCCTGGTGAACCTGGTCACCGGTGGTGACCAGGCCGAGCTGCAAGGCGATGGCGTGTTCCTGGACCATGCCACGCGCTACGAGCAGTCGGCCGAGTTCATCCGCATCTGGCGCGAGATCATTTCGCGCAGCCACACCGGCGAAGCCTTCGACTACGACGGCAAGCACCTGAGCGTGAAGGGCGCGCGCCTGCTGTTTCCCAGCTTGCAGCAGCCGCATCCGCCGGTGTGGTTCGGCGGCTCGTCCGAGGCGGCGCACGATCTGGCCGCCGAACAGGTCGATGCATATCTCAGCTGGGGCGAGCCGCCGCAGGAGGTGGCTCGCAAGCTGGCCGACGTGCGCGAGCGCGCCGCCAGGCGGGGCCGCCAGCTGAGCCTGGGCATCCGGCTGCACGTGATCGTGCGCGAAACCGAGGCGGCCGCATGGCAGGCAGCCGACGAACTGATCAGCCGGGTGGACGATGCCACTGTGGCCCGCGCACAAGCCGCCTTCGCCCGCATGGATTCGGAAGGGCAGCGGCGCATGGCGGCGCTGCATGACGGCGGGCGCAAGCGCGGCCGCGCCGAGCTGGAGATTAGCCCCAACCTGTGGGCCGGCGTGGGCCTGGTGCGCGGCGGTGCGGGCACGGCGCTGGTGGGCGATGCCCGCACAGTGGCGGCGCGCATCGAGGAATACGCGGCGCTGGGGATCGATCGCTTCATCTTCTCGGGCTATCCGCACCTGGAGGAGGCGTACCGATTCGCCGAGCTGGTGTTTCCGCTGCTGTCGGCGCGCGCACGCGAGCGCCTGGCCGGCGCGGCGCAGACCGGCCCCTTCGGCGAGGTCGTGGCCAACCTGGACGCACCTTCGCGTCTTGTCTCGCAAAGCTGAAGAGAGGGCACCCACGCATGAGCGAACAACTCTCGACCCTTTCGGCGGCATCGCCCGCCATCGGCTCGGCCGGGGTGGATGCCCGGCCAGCGTTGGCTGCGCTGCGCGCGCTGGCGCGCGCCGTGGGGCGCCGGCTGGTGCCCTGGCTGGTGCCGCTGGCCCTGGTCGTGGCCTGGCAGGTTTCGTCTTCCGCGGGCTGGCTGTCGGTGCGCGTGCTGCCGGCTCCGCTGGATGTGCTGCGCAGCGCCTGGGAGCTCACGCTCTCGGGCGAGCTGTGGGAGCACCTGAAGATCAGCGCCGGCCGCGCCTTGCTGGGCCTGGCCATCGGCGGCGGCGCGGGCTTGCTGCTGGGGCTGCTCACGGGCTCGGTGCGCTTCTTCGAAACGCTGCTCGATTCCACCGTGCAAATGGTGCGCAACGTGCCGGCGCTGGCGCTCATTCCGCTGGTGATCCTGTGGTTCGGCATCGAGGAGACGGCCAAGATCTTTCTCATCTCGGTGTCGGTGTTCTTTCCGATCTACCTCAACACCTTCCACGGCATCCGCAACGTGGACCCGCAGCTCATCGAGATGGGCCGCAGCTACGGCCTGTCGCGCTGGCAGCTCTACAAGGAGGTGATCCTGCCGGGCGCCATGTCGTCGATCCTGGTGGGGCTGCGCTTCTCGCTGGGGCTCATGTGGGTGATCCTGATCGTGGCCGAGACCATCTCGGCGCAGTCGGGCATCGGCTACCTGACGATGAATGCGCGCGAGTTCCTGCGCACCGACGTCGTGCTGGTGGGCATCTTGCTGTACGCGCTGCTGGGCAAGGTGGCGGACGTCTTTGCACGGGCGCTGGAGCGCGGCTGGCTGCGCTGGCATCCGGGTTACCAGGGGAAGACCGCATGAGCGAAGAAGTCGTCATCGAACAAGAGGAAGAGGGCGTGCGCCTGCAGGCCAAGGGCCTGACCAAGCGCTACGGGCAGCGCGAGGTGCTGCGGCACCTGAACCTGTCCATCGAGCCGGGGCAGTTCATTGCCATCGTCGGGCGCAGCGGTTGCGGCAAGAGCACCTTGCTGCGCCTGGTGGCCGGGCTGGAGCAGTCCAGCGAAGGCCAGCTGCTGGCCGACGACAAGCCCATCGACGGGCTGCGCGAAGAGGTCCGCATCATGTTCCAGGAGGCGCGCCTGCTGCCCTGGCGCCGCGTGCTGGACAACGTCACGCTGGGCCTGCCGGCCCAGGCGCGCTCGCGCGGCGCAAAGGTGCTGGCACAGGTGGGTCTGGCCGAGCGCGAAGACGAATGGCCGGCACGCCTGTCGGGCGGACAGCGCCAGCGCGTGGCCCTGGCACGTGCCTTGGTGCACCAGCCGCGCCTGCTGCTGCTGGACGAGCCGCTGGGCGCGCTGGACGCGCTCACCCGCATCGAGATGCACCGCCTGATCGAGTCGCTGTGGCAGCGCCATCGATTCACTGCGCTGCTGGTCACGCACGACGTGCAGGAAGCCGTTGCGTTGGCCGACCGCGTGATCCTCATCGAGGACGGACGCATCGCGCTGGACGAGGCCATCACCCTCGCACGGCCGCGCTCGCAGGGCGACCCCGCGTTTGCCGCGCTGGAAAAACGCATCCTGGACCGCGTGCTGCAAAAGCCCGGTGCGGCCGAAGCGCCGCCGCAAGGCGACACCTCATGGCTGGGCCCGGCGGCGCATGCGTTGCGCTGGGCGGTCTGAGTCTTTCCCTTCACTTCATCCACTCCAAGCAAAGGAACCTTCGACATGTCCATCCAAGCCATCAACGTGCGCAACCAGTTCAAGGGCCGTGTGCGCGAAATCATCCGCGGCGACGTGCTCTCCGAGGTCGACGTGGAAACGCCCTTCGGCATCGTCACCTCGGTCATCACCACCCGCTCCATCGACGAGCTGCAGCTGCGCATCGGCTCCGAAGTGGTGGCGCTGGTCAAGGCCACGGAGGTGTCCATCGCCAAGCTCTGAGGCGGCGCGGGCGCCCGGTTGTGCCGGTTCGCGGCGCCCGCAACGAATCCGGCCTACCATCCGCTCGTGGGCGCTGCCGATGCGCCAGAGCAGAGAGGATGGAATGTCTCAATTCGATGTGGGCGATATCGTCACGGCGCTGCGCGCGGTGCGCGGCGGCTGGCGCGATTCGCAAAACCGCCCCCGCGAGCCGGGCAGCCGCGAACTGCCTTCGCGCGACCAGCTGGCGCAGACCATCGAGCAGCTCAAGGGCGCGCTGTTTCCCATGCGCCTGGGCCCGCCCGACCTGCGCCACGAGAGCGAGGATTTCTATGTGGGCCACACCCTCAACTCCGCGCTGCATTGCCTGGAGAAGCAGGCCCGGCTCGAAATGGCCTACCAGGTGCGCCACGCCGGCCAGTCGGCGCCCGAGGTCGATGCACAGGCCACTGCTGCCATTCGCGCCTTTGCCGCCGAGCTCCCGGCCATCCGGCGCCTGCTCGACAGCGACGTGCTGGCGGCCTACCAGGGCGACCCGGCCGCGCAAAGCGTGGACGAGGTGCTGCTGTGCTATCCGGGCGTGCTGGCGCTCATCCACCACCGCCTGGCCCACAAGCTGTACGGGCTGGGCCTGCCGCTGCTGGCGCGCATCGTGGCGGAGCTGGCGCACAGCCAGACCGGCATCGACATCCACCCAGGCGCCAGCATCGACGCGGGCTTCTTCATGGACCACGGCACCGGCGTGGTGATCGGCGAGACCGCCATCATCGGCAAGCGGGTGCGCCTGTACCAGGCCGTGACGCTGGGCGCCAAGCGCTTTCCGACCGATGCCGACGGCAACCCGCAAAAGGGCTTGCCGCGCCATCCGGTGGTGGAAGACGACGTGGTCATCTATGCCGGTGCCACCATCCTCGGGCGCGTGACCATCGGGCGCGGTGCCACCATTGGCGGCAACGTCTGGATCACGGCCGATGTGCCACCGGGTGCGAGCGTGACGCAGGCCAGCCTGCAGAACGCGCGGCCCGTGCCTTGAACTGATCGAACCCCCTCAACCCTCTCTTTTTCTGGAGATTTACCGCATGAGTCAACTCAAGATCGCCGTGGTCATCGGCAGCATTCGCAAGGATTCGCTCAACCGCAAGCTCGCCCTGGCGCTGGCCAACCTCGCGCCCGCCGGCGTGACCTTCGAGCATGTGCGCATCGACGACCTGCCCCTGTACAACCAGGACCAGGACGGCAACCAGGCGCAGTCGGTGCGGCGCCTGAAGGGCGAGATCGCCGCAGCGGACGGCGTGCTGTTCGTCACGCCCGAATACAACCGCTCGATTCCCGGTGTGCTCAAGAACGCCATCGACAACGCCTCGCGTCCCTACGGCCAGAGCGCCTGGGCCGGCAAGCCCGCCGGCGTCATCGGCATCTCTGTGGGTGCGCTGGGTACGTCGCTGGCGCAGCAGCACCTGCGCAACATCCTGGCCTACCTGGACGTGCCCACGCTGGGCCAGCCCGAGGCCTTTGTGCAGAACAAGGAGGGCCTGTTCGACGACAAGGGCCATGTGGGCATCGAATCCACCCGTGAATTCCTCAAGGGCTGGGTCGAGAAGTACGTGGCCTGGGTGAAGGCGCACGGCAAGTAGGAAAGCAAGAAGGGCCGGACCCTTGTGGAGTCCGGCCCTTCGGGGGCAGATGCCGTCAGTGGCGATCAGGCGGCCGCGGCGGCCTTGTCCTGGTTCGCTGCCTCGGTGCTGGCACGGCGGATGTCACCGGCCGCGGCTTCCAGCGCCTGGGCCTTTTGCTGTTCGCCCATGGCCAGGCCTTCGGCGCGAACGAAGCGCACGTCGGTGATGCCGAAGAAGCCGAACACCACCTTCAGGTAGCTCTCCTGGTGCTCGGCTGCCTGGCCGGCTTCACTCGTGGAGTAGATGCCGCCGCGGGTGGAAACCACGATCACCGTCTTGCCGCTGGCCAGGCCTTGCGGGCCCTTCTCGGTGTACTTGAAGGTGCGGCCGGGCTGCGCCAGGCGATCGATCCAGGCCTTGAGCTGGCTGGGGATCGAGAAGTTGTACAGCGGCGCACCCACAACCACCACGTCAGCGGCCAGGAACTGGCTCACCAGTTGCTCGGACACCGCGTTCTCGCGCTTTTGCACATCGCTCAGCGGCGTGCCTTCGGGCAGGCGAAAGCCCAGCGAATCGGCGTCGAAGTGGCTGGGGGCCGAAACGGCCAGGTCCAGGTATTGAACTTCGGTGCCGGGATGGGTGGCAACCCAGTCGGCCACCGTGTTGGCGGTGAGACGGCGCGAAACGGAATTGGCGCCCAGGACGCTCGAATCAACGTGCAGCAGCTTCATGACTTGCTCTCTTTCCTTGGTTGGCGCCGATACAAATGCATCGGCATGGGGAGAAGTCTATTTATGATGCGATTGATTGATAAGTCGGCGAATTTGACTTAGATTGTTCCAAAAATAGGACGACAAGGAAAAGAGGGTGCCGCCATGCAGCAGGATCTGAACGACATGGTCTATTTCGCCGAGGTGGCCGAGCGGGGTGGCTTTGCCGCGGCGGGCCGGGCGCTGGGGATTCCCAAGTCGCGCCTCTCGCGGCGCGTGGCCGACCTGGAAACGCAACTGGGCGTGCAGTTGCTGCAGCGAAGCACCCGCAGCCTGTCGCTCACGCCCGCCGGCGAGCTTTACTTGCGCCACTGTGTTGCCATGCGCGACGCGGCACAGGCAGCGGCCGAGGCCGTGGCCCAGGTGCAGACCGAGCCGCGCGGCAAGGTGCGCATCACCTGCCCGGTCACCCTGGCGCAGAGCGCCGTGGGGCCGCTGCTGCCGCGCTTCATGCAGCGCTACCCGGCGGTGCGGGTGGAAATGTTGACTCTCAACCGGCCGGTGGACCCGGTGGAAGAGGGCGTGGACATCGCACTGCGCGTGCGCCCGGTCATCGAGGACAGCGCCACCCTGGTGGCCAAGAACTTCGGCGAAAGCCGCGGCATGCTGGTGGCCAATCCCGAGATGCTGCGCCGCCAGGGCCCTGTGCAAACGCCCCACGACCTGGAGCGGCTGGACACTGTGGCCATGTCCGCTGCAGGCGATGGCCGCGCCGTCATGCGGCTGGAAGGGCCGGGCGGCGCGGAATACGTGCTCCACCACACGCCTCGCTACCTGGTCGACGACCTGGCCACGCTGCAGTTCGCGGTGCTGGCCGGCACGGGCGCCGGCGTGCTGCCCGACTACATGTGTCGCGCCGACCTGCGCAACGGCCGGCTCCGGGAGGTGCTGCCGGGCTGGGGGCCGCACCCGGGCATCTGCCACGCGGTGTTTCCTCAGCGGCGCGCGCTGGTGCCGGCAGTGCGCAAGCTGATCGACTTCCTGGCCGAAAACCTCAACGGCGCCGACCCGCAGGACTACTCGATCTGAGCCTGCGCGCCGCGCCTACCAGGCCGAGGGCGGCTTGCGCAGCAGCACGATGCGGCCCTCGCGCTGGGTGACGTAGCCACCGGCGGCTAGTTCCTTCATCACCCGGTTCACCATCTCGCGCGAGGCGCCCACGCGGTCGGCAATGTCCTGCTGGGTGAGCTTGTGGCGCAGCACCCGCTCCGTGCCCGCGGGTTCGGAGAACTCGTCCAGCAGGGCCACGACGCGGCTGTACACGTCCTGCAGGGCCAGGCTGCGCACCTGATCCGTCAGGCGCCGCACCATGTGGATCAGCTTGCGCGTGAGGTGCGCGCCGAACTGCGGGTGCTCCGTCAGGAAGGCCTGCAGCTCCTGGCCCTGGACGACGCGGCAGGTGCAAGGCTCGAGGGCCTGGATGGACGCCGAGCGGCGCGAGCCGTCGAGCGACAGCTCCCCGAAGTACTCGCCCGGGCCGTATTCGGCCAGCACCACCTCGCGTCCGTCTTCCGAGCTGGCGTAGGCCTTCACGCGGCCCGTCAGCACGACATACAGCGAGTTGGTGCTGTCGCCTTCGTTGATGAGGATGGCGTTTGCCGCAAAGCTGCGCACCTGGCCATGCGAGGCCACGGCCTCGAACAGGTCGCGGGGCAGGCGGTTGCCCGTGTCATCGTCTTCGGCGGCATCGGCAGTCATGGCGCTGACGGGATCGGGAGGCAGGGCTGGGGTTGGAGCGTGAAGTGTGAACTATTTCACTCGTGTTGGGCGCACTGCTGACTCGTGGCCAGGGGCGCGCTTGCCTAGATTCCACCCATGACCTTGCTGCGCTTTCCCCGCTGGTTCCTGCTCCCGCTGGTGGCCCTGCTGGTCGCCTGCGCCGGCCTGCCCGAGGGCGTGGAGCGCGTGCCCTCCCTGGCCATCGACGATGGGGCCGCTACCGCGTTGGGTTCAACTGCCTTGGCGTCGCTGGGGCCGCAAGACGAGGGCACCCCGGCGCGCTCGGGCCTGCGCCTGCTGCCTGCGGGCGACCAGGCCTTCGAGGCGCGCATCGCGCTGGTGCGCCTGGCGCAGCGCAGCGTGGACGCGCAGTACTACCAGGTCGCCGACGATGTCTCGGGCCGCCAGTTCCTGCGCGAATTGCGTGATGCCGGTGCGCGCGGCGTGCGCGTGCGCCTGCTGGTGGACGACCTGTACGCCGGCGAGGAAGAGGCTTTGCTGGCGGGCCTGGCCGCCCAGGCGGGCGTCGAGGTGCGCCTGTTCAACCCGCTGCCCGCGCGCGACGGCAGCGTGGCGCGGCGCACCTTGCTGTCGCTGCGCGAGTTCTCGCGCGTGAACCGCCGCATGCACAACAAGCTGCTGGTGGCCGACAACGCATTTGCCATCAGCGGCGGCCGCAACATCGCCGATGCGTACTTCGAGCGCAGCGAGCCGGCCAACTTCATCGACCTGGACGTGCTGTCGGCCGGTCCGGTCGTGGCGAGCATGTCGGCCGTGTTCGACCAGTACTGGAACAGCGAGCGGGCCTACCCGGTGCAGAGCCTGGCCGCAGCGGACGAGCAGGGCGAGCCGGCCCGCCTTGCCTTCGACAAGTGGGTCCAGGTGCCTGGCGCGCAACCTTTGGTGCGCGAGCATGACGAACTGGGCCAGGCGTCGGTTGGCGCACAGTTGGGCCGCGGCAAGGTCGATTTGACGCCGGCGCCGGTGCGCGTGGTGGCAGACCCGCCAGACAAGGTGGCCCCGACCGTCGGGCGCCGCGAGGACGGCCCGGTGATGCGGGCCAAGCTGGAACTCATGCAGTCGGCATCGTCGGAGGTGTTCCTGGCCTCGCCCTACGTGGTGCCCAGCGAAGGCGGCTTGAAGGCGTTGCGGGCCGTGGCGCAGCGGGTGCGGGTGTCGCTGGTCACCAACTCGCTGGCTACCACCGACGAGCCGCTGGTGCACTTTGGCTACGCCCGCTATCGTACCGCCTTGCTCGATATGGGCGTTGCCGTGTACGAGCTGATGCCGGCCGAGGCGGCCAAGGCACAGGCCAATGCCAATGCATCCGCCCGTGCTTCGACGGGGCGCCTGCACGCCAAGCTGGCGGTGGTGGACGGGCGGTGGCTGTCGATCGGCTCGATGAACATGGACCGTCGCTCCGCCCATTCGAACACCGAGATGGTGCTGATCGTGGACAGCCCGGTGCTGGCCGGTCAGGCCGCCTCGCTGCTGCGCGGCCAGCGCATCGCCAATGCCTACCAGCTGCGTGCGCAAGGCGGCAGCGGCGAGGCGCGCCGCCTGCAGTGGGTGACGCAACAAGAGGATGGCGGCGAAGTGGTGCTGGCGCGCGAGCCGGCGTTGAACTGGGGGCGCAGGTTGCGCCTGTCCGTGCTGGCCGCCATGGTGGACGAAGAGCTGTTTTGAAGGACCGGAAGGACCCGGAGGTGCGCTTAGATCAGTTGGAAATTCTCTTTATGCGAATTTGCCCATAAACAAACAAGCAGATATTCGTTTGTTATCCGAGGCTGGCTTCGCACAATCCGGGCTCAATTTCCCTTCAACCGCCCGTGAGCCATTTCCAGACCATCCTCGTGCCCGACTGGCAAGGCGCCAACGCCGGCCACTGGCAGAGCCTGTGGGCCGGCGAGTTGAGCGGCGCACATTGGTTCACCGCGCCTGAGGAGACCACGCCTCACCGCGATGCATGGGTGCCGGCACTCGAAGCGCTGGTGCTGTCGGCCGATGCGCCGGTAGTTCTGGTGGCGCACGGCCTGGGCTGCGTTGCCGTGGCGCATCTGGGCGATCAGGCTGCTGCGCGCGTGCGCGGGGCGCTGCTGGTGGCGCCGGTCGATCCCGAGCGCCGGGCCCAGACGTCCAGCTTTGCACCAGTGCCTTATGCGCCCTTGCCGTACCGCAGCTTGATGGTGGCCAGCAGCAACGACCCGGTCTGCCCCGTGCGCCTGGCCGGCGCCTATGCCCGCGCCTGGGGTAGCGAATTCGTCCGTATGCAGAATGCCGGGCACATCGACCACGATTCGGGGCACGGACCCTGGCCACTGGGCCAGGCGCTGTTCCAGTCCCTGACCCTGGGAGGCTCGCCTGCGGCGGGGCCGGCCCATGCTTCTTCTTCCAATTTCAACGCAGAACGATTGGCTCAACCATGACCACCAGAACCAGAAAAATCCTTGTCGCCTTCGCACTGGCCGCGGCGGCCGTGGCCCCGGCCTTCGCGCAGCAGACCCTGTTGAACGTGTCCTACGACGTGGCCCGCGAGTTCTACAAGGACTACAACACTGCCTTCGTCGCGCACTACAAGAAGACCACCGGCAAGGACGTCAAGATCGACCAGTCGCATGCCGGCTCCAGCGCGCAGGCGCGTTCCGTGGCCGACGGCCTGGATGCCGACGTGGTGACCATGAACACCACCACCGACATCGAGTTCCTGGCCGACAAGGGCATCGTCGCCAAGGATTGGGCCAAGAAGTTTCCCGACAACGCGGCACCCACCACGTCCACCATGCTGTTCCTGGTGCGCAACGGCAACCCCAAGGGCATCAAGGACTGGGAAGACCTGATCAAGCCGGGCGTGCAGGTGGTGGTGGTCAACCCCAAGACCGGCGGCAATGGCCGCTATGCCTACCTGGCCGCCTGGGGCTACGTGAAGAAGAAGGGCGGCAGCGATGCGCAGGCCGCCGAGTTCGTGGGCAAGCTGTTCAAGAACGTGCCCATCCTGGCGCGCGGCGGCCGCGATGCCACCGCCGCCTTCCTGCAGCGCAATATCGGCGACGTGCTGATCACCTTCGAGTCGGAGGTGCTGTCCATCGACCGTGAGTTCGGCGCTGGCAAGGTGGATGCGGTCTATCCCTCGATCAGCATCCTGGCCGAGAACCCGGTGGCGGTGGTCGAGCGCACCACGGCCAAGAAGGGCACCGGCGAGCTGGCCAAGGCCTACCTCGACTACCTGTACTCGGACGAAGGCCAGGAAATCGCCGCCAAGCATGCGCTGCGCCCGCGTTCGCAAGCCGTGCTGAAGAAGCACGCCGCCACCTTCAAGCCAGTGCAGCTGTTCACCGTGCAGGAACTGTTCGGCAGCCTGGGTGAAGCGCAGAAGGTGCACTTCAACGACGGTGGCCAGTTCGACAAGATCTACACCCCCGGTGGCAAGTAATCAGTCATGAGCGCTTCGATTTCACCGGCGCTGCCAGCAAAACCGGCAGCGCCGGTTTTTCGTGGTGGCCCCAGCGGGGGCAAGGCCAAGCGCGTGCTGCCCGGCTTCAACCTCACGCTGGGCTATGCGCTGTTCTACCTGTGCCTGATCGTGCTGATTCCGCTGTCGGCGCTGGTCTTCAAGACCTTCACGCTCAACTGGGACCAGTTCTGGACGGCCGTGGCCTCGCCGCGCGTGCTGGCTTCCTACCGCCTGACCTTCGGCGCATCGCTGATTGCGGCGCTGGTCAACCTGTTCGGCGGGTTGCTGGTGGCGTGGGTGCTGGTGCGCTACAACTTTCCGGGCAAACGCATCGTCGATGCGCTGGTTGACCTGCCTTTTGCGCTGCCCACGGCCGTGGCGGGCATTTCGCTCACCGCGCTGCTGGCCGGCAACGGCTGGGTCGGCCAGTTCCTGGAGCCGCACGGCATCAAGGTGGCTTTCACGCCGGCGGGCGTGGTCATTGCGCTGATCTTCATCGGGCTGCCGTTTGTGGTGCGCACGGTGCAGCCGGTGCTCGAAGACACCGAGAAGGAGCTTGAAGAAGCCGCCACCTCGCTGGGCGCCACGCGTTGGCAGACCTTCAGGCTGGTGATTCTTCCGGCGATCATGCCGGCGCTTCTTACCGGCTTTGCCATGGCCTTTGCACGCGCCATCGGCGAGTACGGCTCGGTCATCTTCATCGCGGGCAACATGCCCATGATTTCCGAGATCACGCCGCTGATCATCATAAGCAAGCTCGAGCAGTACGACTTTGCCGGCGCCACGGCCGTGGCGCTGGTGATGCTGGTCATCTCCTTCGCGATGCTGCTGGTCATCAACGCGTTGCAAGGCTGGCAGCGCAAGCGTTCGGGAGCTTCCTCATGAGCGGCGGCGCATCCGGACTTCGCGGCAGCGCGCGCCGCGCGCAGGCCGGCACCACCGAGTCACCGGTGGTGCGCTGGCTGCTGATCGGCCTGGCGCTGGCATTCATGGGCCTGTTCCTCGTGCTGCCGTTGGCGGCCGTGGCCACCGAGGCATTGCGCAAGGGCTTCGGCGCCTACCTGGAGGCCCTGCGCGAGCCCGACGCCTGGGCCGCCATCCGCCTGACGCTGATCACCGCAGCCATCTCGGTGCCGTTGAACCTGGTGTTCGGCGTTGCAGCCGCTTGGGCCATCGCCAAGTTCGAGTTCCGCGGCAAGGCCGTGCTCACCACGCTGGTCGACCTGCCGTTTGCCGTGTCGCCGGTGGTGGCGGGCCTGATCTACGTGCTGGTGTTCGGCGCGCAGGGCTGGTTCGGCCCCTGGCTGGCCGCGCACGACATCAAGATCATCTTTGCCGTGCCGGGCATCGTGCTGGCCACCATCTTCGTGACCTTTCCCTTCATTGCGCGCGAACTCATTCCGCTCATGCAGGCCCAGGGCACGGACGAAGAGCAGGCGGCCATCGTGCTGGGCGCTACCGGCTGGCAGACCTTCTGGCGCGTGACGCTGCCCAACATCAAGTGGGGCCTGCTGTACGGCGTGATCCTGAGCAACGCGCGCGCCATGGGCGAATTCGGCGCGGTGTCGGTGGTGTCGGGCCACATCCGCGGCCAGACCAACACCATGCCGCTGCACGTGGAAGTGCTCTACAACGAATACCAGTCGGTCGCGGCCTTTGCCGTGGCATCGCTGCTGGCCATCCTGGCGCTGGTCACGCTGGTGATCAAGTCGGTCATCGAGTGGCGCCACGAGCGCGAAATGAAGGCGCTGGCAAACCTGCCGCCCGAGCGCCCGCCGTCGGCCGACGCTGCCGCAGCGTGATGAAGTGAGAGGAACAAGGAAATGAGCATCGAGATTCGCAACGTCAGCAAGCAGTTCGGCGACTTTCACGCGCTGCGCAACGTCAACCTGGACGTGGATTCGGGCGAGCTGGTGGCGCTGCTGGGCCCCTCGGGCTGCGGCAAGACCACGCTGCTGCGCATCATTGCCGGCCTGGAAACGGCCGACGCCGGCAGCATCCTGTTTGCCGGCGAGGACACCACCGACGTGCACGTGCGCGAGCGGCAGGTGGGCTTCGTGTTCCAGCACTACGCACTGTTTCGCCACATGTCGGTGTTCGAGAACGTGGCCTTCGGCCTGCGCGTGAAGCCGCGCAGCACCCGGCCGAGCGACGCGCAGATCAAGAAGAAGGTGATGGAGCTGCTCAAGCTGGTGCAGCTCGATTGGCTGGCCGACCGCTACCCCTCGCAGCTGTCGGGCGGGCAGCGCCAGCGCATTGCCCTGGCGCGCGCCCTGGCGGTCGAGCCCAAGGTGCTGTTGCTGGACGAGCCCTTCGGCGCGCTCGATGCCAAGGTGCGCAAGGAGCTGCGCCGCTGGCTGCGCCGCCTGCATGACGAGCTGCACGTCACCTCCATCTTCGTCACGCACGACCAGGAAGAGGCGCTCGAAGTGGCTGACCGCGTGGTGCTGATGAACAGCGGCCGCATCGAACAGGTCGGCTCGCCGCAGGAGGTGTGGGACCACCCCGCCAGTCCCTTCGTCTACGGCTTCCTGGGCGACGTCAACCTGTTCCACGGGCGTGCCCACGAGGGCGAGGTGGAAGTGGAGGGCGTGCGCTTCAACGCCCCCGAGCACGGCGGCGCACGCGATGCCAAGGCCCTGGCCTACGTGCGTCCGCACGACCTGGACGTGCGCCCCTACACGGCCGGTGCCAGCGGCATCGTGGCCAGCATCGGCCGCGCCATCGTGGTCGGTCCCATCGCGAGGCTGGAACTTGAGCCCCTGGAATCGAATCCAGACAATCCCGGCAGCGGAACTATCATCGAGGCGCAAATCCCTGCGCAACAGTTCCGCGACCTGGGCTTGAAGGAGGGCGACCAGGTGGTCGCCACGCCTCGCAAGGCCCGGGTGTTCGTGGAAGAAGACTGGGTATCACCTTGATTCAATGGTTCTTTGGCGCCCCGCGCCGTGCATTCGGCCTGATCGGCCTGGCTTGTGTGGGCATGCTGGCCTTCGGCCTGTACCTGCAGCATGTGGTGGGGCTCGAACCCTGCCCGATGTGCGTGGTGCAGCGCTATGCGCTGGTGGGGGTGGCGGTGTTTGCCGGCCTGGCTTCCGCGGTGAGTGGCCGTAGCGCCCGCAGCGTGTTCGGCGTGCTGGGCCTGGTCGCCAGCGTGGGCGGCGCCTACACGGCGGCCCGCCAGAGCTGGCTGCAGTGGTATCCGCCGGAATTCGTCAGCTGCGGGCGCGACATCTACGGGATGATCGAGAGCTTTCCGCTGCAGCGCGCCATTCCCATGATCTTTCGCGGCAGCGGCGACTGCTCCAAGATCGACTGGACCTTTCTGGGCCTGTCCATTGCCAACTGGTCCTTCATTGCCTTCACGGTGCTTGGCCTGCTGGTGCTCGGGCTGCTGCTCACCCGCAAGCACGCCAAGGACGGCGCCTACAGAGGTAAGGTGTCGAAGGCGGCGTAAGTCGTCGCCAGCCAGCTCTTTACGCGCTGGCGCTCCAGCAGGCCCAGGGCCGAGGGGCTCTCGCGGTCGTTCGCTGCTTTCCAGAAGCTGGTGTTCTGCGCGTCGATCTTGCGCATGCTGGCCTCGTGCAGCCGGGGCAGTGCGATGACCTTGGCGCCGGCCAGCATCGCCTTTGACAGCGACTGCGAGCCCAGCAGCAGGGCGAAGTCGCTGCCCCGCCCGTAGTTCTGCACCACGATGTAGTTGGGCTTGTCGCCGAAGGTATCCACCAGCGTACCCAGCAGGTCGGTGGAGTCGCGGCCATCGTCCAGCACATGCCAGAAGTTGACCGGTACGCCCAGCTCCCGGAACAGCGGGAGCAGATCCGATTCCTTGATCCATTTGGACAGCGGCGCCAGCGTTTGCGCCGCCAGGTCGACGATCACGCTGTGCTCGGGATTGCCCTCGAAGCCGTTCACCACCGTGTCCAGCGCCTCGTAGCTGTCTACCACCACCGGGGATGCAAAGCCTTGGTAGAAGCGGGTGAAGGAGTTGTGCGAGCGGTCGGTATCGAAGCCGGTGAAGGGCCTGTTCCGGTCTATGAAGTACTGGGCGAGCAGCCGAGCCGTGACCGACTTGCCGACGCCGCCTTTTTCACCGCCGATGAAATTGAGAGAACTCATTCGTGCTGGCCCCTTCTGCAAGACTTTGCATGGCGCCGCACAAGGCGGCACCTGGTGTTGCAGCGCATTCTAGAGAGGCTGCGCGTCTAGCGCGACATCATCGGGCCGCTGGGGGCCTGTCTCCTTGTTGATCAAGGTTCGATGCAGTCTACCTGCCGCATCACCTCCGGCGAGGCATGCAATCCGTCAAAGGTCGCAACCAAATGGCGGCGCCACGGCGCCAATGCACCTAGCGTGGAATCAACTGCAAGAACGGCGCCACGCTGCCCATGACCCAGTTCTGGCTGAAGTCCAGCGCCGCGCGCCTGTACTTCTCGTCGGCCTGCGCGGCCAGCAGGTCGAGCCGGGCGACGACCTTCGACAGCTCACGGTCCACCACCAGGTTGCGGCCTTGCTCGCTGATCTCGGTGGAAAGGAGAATGGGTTGGTCCTTGCCGTCGCGTCGGGCATAGAGCAGCCAGAGCGAGATTTCCATGTTGCGCGCTACGCGGAATGCGTTTTCCGCATCGACCCCGTCGATCATGGTCTGCGACCAGGTGTTGCCGTTGGCCTGCTTGAGCATCGCGACCCAGCCGGCCACCAGCGCCGCAACGCGGTCGCCCTGGTAGCCGGTGTCAAAGGCGACCCGTACCGCGTCGATGCCCGTGGCTCCGTTGAGCGCGGCCAGGGGCGCGTCCGCCATCGCCTGGCTCCACACGCGCTTGGTGGCGTCCTCCTGGCTGGACGCCCACTTGCGCCATTCGCGCGGATTGCGCCGGTACAGCGAGGCCTGCACGCGGCGAATGGATTCGAGGTTGTCCCGCAGCGCCAGGTTGGCCACGCGGTTGGCGCCGGACTGCATCCATTCGTTGTTGGCGTAGGGCTCGGCGCGGTTGGTCGAGTGGGTCGCGCCGCAGCCCGCAAGGGCCAGCGACAGCGCCGTTGGCAGCAGCACTTTCAAGCGTTGTGACATGGGGACTCCCTGGACGTTCTGATGTTTGTCCGCACGGTATCATCTTCGCTTCGGTGCGCAGTTCTCTCTGCGACAAATTTCCTTACAAATCAACAGCTTGGGTCGGAATCTTGCCGCAAAGGCAAATCTGGTTCCAGCAAGGCAAAGCTCGTGCGCCTCAACTCGATCAAGCTTTCCGGCTTCAAATCATTCGCTGAGCCGACCAATTTCATGCTGCCCGGCCAACTGGTCGGTGTGGTCGGCCCCAACGGCTGCGGCAAGTCGAACATCATGGATGCGGTGCGCTGGGTGCTGGGCGAATCGCGTGCTTCCGAACTGCGTGGCGAGTCCATGCAGGACGTGATCTTCAACGGCACCACCAGCCGCAAGCAGGCCAGCCGCTCCAGCGTGGAACTGGTGTTCGACAACGCCGACCATCGTGCCGGCGGCCAGTGGAGCCAGTTCACCGAAATCGCCGTGCGCCGCGTGCTCACGCGCGACGGCACGAGCAGCTACTACATCAACAACCAGCCGGTGCGCCGGCGCGACGTGCAGGACGTGTTCCTGGGCACGGGTCTGGGCCCGCGCGCCTACGCCATCATCGGCCAGGGCACCATCAGCCGGATCATCGAATCCAAGCCCGAAGAGCTGCGCCTGTTCCTGGAAGAAGCCGCGGGCGTCTCCAAGTACAAGGAGCGCCGCCGCGAGACCGAGAACCGCCTGTCGGACACGCGCGAGAACCTCACGCGGGTGGAAGACATCCTGCGCGAGCTCAACACCAATCTCGATAAGCTCGAGAAGCAGGCCGAGGTGGCCGCGCGCTACAACACGCTGCAAGGCGATGCCACGCGCAAGCAGCACCAGCTGTGGTTCTTGAAGCGCGGCGAGAGCGAGGCCGACCAGGCCAAGATCAAGATGGACGCCGAGAAGTCCATCAACGACCTCGAAGCGCGCACCGCCGAGCTGCGCCACGTCGAGGCCGAACTCGAAACCGTGCGGCAGGCCCACTACGCTGCCGGCGACCAGGTCAACCAGGCGCAGGGCAAGCTGTACGAGGCCAGTGCCGAAGTCGGCCGCCTCGAAGGCGAGATCCGCTTCGTGGTCGAGGGCCGCCAGCGCGTCGAGCAGCGCCTGGTGCAGCTCAAGGAGCAGGTCGCCCAGTGGGGCACGCGCCGCGAAGAGGCCCAGGCCGAGATCGAGACGCTGGCCGGGCAGGGCGTGGATGCCGAGGAGCAGTCCATCCTGCTGGCCGCGCAGCTCGAAGAGCACGACGCACGGATGCCCGAGCTGGAAGAGTCCTTGCAGCGCGCGCAGGACGAAGCCAATTCGCAGCGCGGCGCCGTCACGCAGGTGCAGCAGCAGATCCAGGTGCTGGCCGCCGACCAGCGCAACATCGACGACCAGATGCGCCAGCTCAATGTGCGCGCCGAGCGGCTGGAAACCGACAAGCGCGCGTTGGCCGCGCCCGACGAAGCCAAGCTCGCCGACATGCAGGAGCAGCTGGCCGCCGCGCAAGAGGCCGCGAGCGAGTCCGAAGCCCGCCTGCATGAGCTGCAGGAATCGGTGCCCCAGCTGGACGAATCGCGGCGCGAGAAGCAGCAGCAGGTCAACACCGAAAGCGCCAAGCATGCCGAGTTCTCGGCGCGCCTCGAAGCGCTGCGCGCGCTGCAGGAAAAGGTCAAGACCGACGGCAAGCTCACCCCGTGGCTGGCCAAGCACGGGCTCGACGGGCTGCAAGGCCTGTGGACGAAGATCCACATCGAGCAGGGCTGGGAAAACGCCCTGGAGGCCGCGCTGCGCGAACGCATGGGCGCGCTGGAAGTCAGCCGCCTGGATATGGTGCGCGGCTTCCTGGGAACCGAGGGCAAGGACGCGCCGCCGGCCAAGCTCGCCTTCTACAGCCCGCCAGCCGCAGCCCAGCCCGCGTCGGGCGGCAGCCTGCCACGCCTGTCCGACCTGCTTCGCCTGAACGACGCGGGCCTGCAAGCCCTGCTGACCGATTGGCTGCACGACAGCTTCACTGCGCAGAGCTTCGAGGAAGCGCTCTCGCTGCGCGACAAGCTGCCGCCCGGTGGTGTCATCTATGTCAAGAGCGGGCACGCCGTCTCGGCCCATGGCGTCAACTTCTACGCTCAAGATTCCGAGCAGGCCGGCCTGCTGGCTCGCCAACAGGAAATGGAGAACCTGGAGCGCCAGTTGCGTGCCCAGGCCCTCATCAACGAAGAAGCGCGCAGCGCGCTGGTGCGTGCCGAAGCGGCCTACAGCGATGCCGCCTCGCGCCTGGTCACGGCTCGCCGCGAAGCCGCCGATACCCAATCGCGATCGCACGAGCTGCAGGTCGAGACGTTGCGCCTGACGCAGCTGGCCGAGCAGACCCGCGCGCGCAGCCAGCAGCTCAACGCCGACCTGGGCGAAGTCAACGCGCAGCTCGAAGAACTGCAGGAGCGCCGCGTGGCCGCCGAAGCTCGCTTCGAGGAGCTGGACATGCAGTTGGCCGACAGCCAGGAACGCCACGCCCAACTCGACGAGAAGGTCATCGAGTCGCAGCGCCGGTTGGCCGACAGCCGCGAGCAGCACCGCAGCCTGGAACGCCAGGCGCAGGAAGCCACCTTTGCACAGCGCACGCTGGAGCAGCGCCGCGCCGAACTGCAGCGCTCCATCGAAACCGCCCAGCAGCAGACCGTGGCCCTGGCCGATGAAGACCAGCGCGCCCGTGCCGAGCTGGAGCGCCTGTCCGACGCGGCCGCGCAGGCCGGCCTGCAGAATGCGCTGTCGTTGAAGATGGAGCGTGAAGCCGCCTTGGGCGCCACCCGAAGCCAGTACGACGACCTGACCATCAAGCTGCGCGCCAGCGACGAGCGGCGCCTGCAGCTCGAGCGAGAACTCGAACCCCTGCGCCAGCGCATCACCGACTTCCAGCTCAAGGAGCAGGCCGCGCGCCTGGGCTTCGAGCAATACGCGCAACTGCTCGCCGATGCACAGGCCGACCTGGAGGCGGTGGCCGCTTCCATCGAGGCCGACAAGGTGCGCCTGACCGGCCTGCAAAGCGAAATCGATCGCCTGCACCGCGAAGTGGCGGCGCTGGGCGCGGTCAACCTGGCCGCGCTCGACGAGCTGACCGTGGCCCGCGAACGCAAGACCTTCCTGGACGCGCAATCGGCCGACCTGAACGAAGCCATCAACACGCTCGAAGACGCCATCCGCAAGATCGACGGCGAAACGCGCGAGCTGCTGGGCGGCACCTTCAAGATCGTCAACGACCACTTCAGCCGCATGTTCCCCGAGCTGTTCGGCGGCGGCAATGCCAAGCTGGTGATGACGGGCGACGAGATCCTCGATTCGGGCGTGCAGGTGATGGCGCAGCCGCCGGGCAAGAAGAACCAGACCATCCACCTGCTTTCGGGTGGCGAGAAGGCGCTCACGGCCATCGCACTGGTGTTTGCCATCTTCCAGCTCAACCCCGCGCCGTTCTGCCTGCTGGACGAAGTGGATGCGCCGCTGGACGACGCCAACACCGAGCGCTACGCAAAACTCGTGACCGCCATGAGCAAGGAGACGCAGTTCCTGTTCATCAGCCACAACAAGATCGCCATGGAAATGGCCGAGCAACTGATCGGCGTGACCATGCAGGAGCAGGGCGTCTCGCGCATCGTTGCGGTGGACATGGAAGCGGCCGCCTCGATGGCCGAAGCGGCATGAGCGCCCGCCTGGCCGCTGCGAAGGGTGCTCGCACCGCGGTGCGAAGCACGGGGTGCCCAATGAGGCCCCAAGAAAACCAAGACCAAGACTCGAGCCTGGGAGAGGCTTTCCAATGAGCAGCTTGACCGTTGCCCTCGCCATCCTCGGCGGCCTGGTGCTGGCCGCCGTCATTGCCTACAACGCCTGGACCTCGCGCCGCAACACGCCGCGCCAGCCCCAGCAGTTGCCGGATTCGGAAGGCGGCGCGCCAACCGCACCGCAGCCCATCAATCGCGAAGGCGGCGACGAGCCCGTGCTGCACGTGGACCCGCCGATGGACGGCAATGCCGACCGGCACGAGCCCCTGTTCGACCCCGACCTGCCCGCGCCTGCCGCGCTGGCGGGCGGTGCCGTGGAGCGGCGCGGCGGGCTCGATGCGCTCATCGACGTCATTGCGCCCATCGCGCTGGACGGCATTGTCTCGGGCGATGCCGCACTGGCCGCCATGCCCGCCACCCGCCGCGCGGGCAGCAAGCCGGTGGCCATCGAAGGCCTCAACGACGCCAACGGCCAGTGGGAGCTTCCCGCGGCGGGCCAGCGCTACCGGGCCTTCCAGGCCGGTGTGCAAATGGCCAACCGCACCGGTGCGCTCAACGAGATCGAGTTCTCCGAGTTCACCGTCAAGGCCTCGGCCTTTGCCGACGCCATCAACGGCACGCCGCAGTTTCCCGAGATGCTTGACGAGGTGGGCCGCGCGCGCGAGCTCGACCAGTTCGCCAGTTCGCACGATGCGCAGCTGAGCTTCGTGCTGCGCGCCCGCCATGCGGCCTGGAGCCCCGGCTACGTGCAGCAGAACGCGGCACGCCTGGGCTTCGTGGCCGGCATGCTGCCCGGGCGCATGGTGCTGCCCACCAGCGAGGCGGGCTTGCCGCCCATTCTCGGCCTGGGCTTCGACACCCAGGCCGCGCTGGCGGACGACCCCACGCAGTCTGCCATCCGCGAGCTGGTGCTGAGCCTGGACGTGCCGCAGGTTGCCCGTGCAGAGCAGCCGTTCGAGCGCATGCGCCAGGTGGCCGCCACCCTGGCCAGCGAGATGGACGGCGTGGTAACCGACGGCGACAGCCAGCTGCTGCAGGGCGACACCATGGACATCATTGGCGCCGACCTCGAGCAGCTCTACGACACGCTCGATTCGCGCGATCTCGCCGCCGGCTCTTCGCTGGCACGGCGATTGTTCAGCTGAGCCTTTCATGACCACTTCCAATTCGACGACGGCGCCGGCCGAGCTGGCTGCCGAGGCGCAGCGTTTGCGCGCCGAGCTGCAGCACCACGCCTACCTGTACTACGTGCTCGATACCCCCGAGCTGCCCGATGCCGAGTACGACAAGCGCTTCAGGCGCCTGCAGGAAATCGAGGTGGCGCATCCAGAGCTGCGCACCTCCGATTCGCCGACGCAGCGCGTTGGTGGCGCGGTGCTGCCGGGCCTCACGCCGGTGCGGCATGCGGTGCCCATGCTGTCCATCCAGACCGAGACCGACACCACCGCCGCCGGCGCGCAGGCATTCGATGCGCGCGTGCGCCGCGAACTGGGTCTGGCGGCGGACGCACCGCAGGTCGAATACTCCGCCGAGCTGAAGTTCGACGGCCTGGCCATCAACCTGCGCTACGAGAACGGCGTGCTGGTGCAAGGCGCCACGCGAGGCGACGGCGAAACGGGCGAAGACGTGACGCAGAACCTGCGCACCATCGGCCAGATTCCATTGCGCCTGAGCGGCAACGCCCCGCAGGTGCTGGAAGTGCGCGGCGAGGTCTACATGCGCCGCGATTCTTTCGAGAAGCTCAACGAGCGCCAGCGCGAGAAGGGCGAGAAGACCTTCATCAATCCGCGCAACACCGCGGCAGGCGCCATTCGCCAGCTCGATCCGGCCCTGGTGGCGCAACGGCCGTTGAGCTTCTTTGCCTACGGCCTGGGCGAAGTGGTGGGCTGGGACGACCAGCCCGACACGCACGGCGCCATGCTCGACGCGCTCGGGCGCTTCGGCCTGCCCGTGTCGAAGGACCGCGCGGTGGGGCAGGGGTCCCAGGTGCTGGTCGAGTTCCATGAGCGCATCGCGGCGCAGCGCGATGCGCTGCCCTTCGACATCGACGGCGTGGTCTACAAGGTCAACAGCCTGGCGCTGCAGCGGCAACTGGGCTTCAAGAGCCGCGAGCCGCGCTGGGCCGTGGCTCACAAGTACCCGGCGCAGGAACAGGTGACCGAGGTGATGGCCATCGAGATCCAGGTGGGCCGCACGGGCAAGCTCACGCCGGTGGCCAAGCTCGCGCCGGTGTTCGTGGGCGGCGTCACCGTCACCAACGCCACGCTGCACAACGAGGACGAAGTGCGGCGCAAGGACGTTCGCGTGGGCGACAAGGTCATCGTGCGGCGTGCCGGCGACGTGATTCCCGAGGTGGTGGGCGTCTTGCCGGAAAGCGCTGCGCGTCCGGCCGAGCAACGTGGTGCCATCTTCACCATGCCGGCCAAGTGCCCGGTGTGCGGCTCCGATGCCGTGCGCGAGGAAGGCGAAGTCGACCACCGCTGCAGCGGCGGCCTGTTCTGCGCGGCGCAGCGCAAGGAAGCCATCCTGCACTTCGCGGCGCGCCGCGCGATGGACGTCGAGGGCCTGGGCGACAAGCTGGTCGAGCAACTGGTGGACGGCAACCTGATCCGCACGCTGCCCGACTTGTACAAGCTGGGTCTGTCGACCTTGGCGGGCCTGGAGCGCATGGCCGAGAAGTCCGCCATGAACCTGGTCAATGCACTGGAGAAATCCAAGTCGACCACGCTGCCGCGCTTTCTCTTCGGCCTGGGCATCCGCCATGTGGGCGAAAGCACCGCCAAGGACCTGGCCAAGCACTTCGGCAAGCTCGACGCCATCATGGATGCGAGCGAAGAGCAACTGCTCGAAGTGAACGACGTGGGCCCGGTGGTGGCGCAGAGCCTGCACACTTTCTTCGGCCAGCCGCACAACCGCGAGGTGGTCGAGCAGTTGCGCGCCAGCGGCGTGCATTGGGAGGAGGGCGAGCCGGCTGCGCGCGCACCCAAGCCGCTGTCAGGCAAGACCTTCGTCATCACGGGCACCTTGCCTACGATGGGCCGCGACGAAGCCAAGGACATGCTCGAAGCCGCAGGTGCCAAAGTGGCGGGATCGGTGAGCAAGAAGACCGACTACCTCGTGGCCGGTACCGAGGCTGGCAGCAAGCTGGACAAGGCACGGGAGTTGGGCGTGAGCGTCATCGACGAGGCGCAGATGATTGCCTTGTTGCAAGCCTGAACCAGGCTTTACTTCACCTTCACAGGCAGGGGTCAACAGCGAGAAAGGCGGGGGCGTTGAATGTCCAGATGAATGGACTTCTGAATGGAGATACGCCCATGACTGCAATTGCCCGCATCGCCCTGATTGGCGCCGCCGGCGCAGCCGTACTTGCGCTTGGCGGGTGCGTGGTTGCACCGCCTGCCTATGGCCCTTATGGTGGACCGGCCGTCGTTGCGCCTGCGCCCGTGGTGGTGGCACCGCCCGTGAGCGTTGGCATCGGCGTCGGCGGCTACTACGGGCGTCCCTACTATGGCCGCCCCGGCTACTACGGCCGCGGCTATTGGGGAGGCCGACCCTACTGGAATTGAGCCCAGCGCAAGCGCCGGCATGCGCGGGGGCCAGATAATCCGCGCATGGCATTTCGAGAAATCCTGAAGATGGGTGACCCGCGCTTGTTGCGGGTGGCACAGCCGGTGGCCGAATTCGACACCGACGAGTTGCACCTGCTGGTGCGCGACATGTTCGAGACCATGGCCGCGGTCAACGGTGCGGGCCTGGCAGCGCCGCAGATCGGCGTGGACCAGCAATTGGTGATCTTCGGCACCGACGCGCCCAACCCGCGCTACCCTGACGCGCCCGTCGTGCCGCGCACGGTGCTCATCAATCCGGTGATCACGCCCATCGGCACCGATGAAGAAGAAGGCTGGGAAGGATGCCTGTCGGTGCCGGGCCTGCGCGGCGTGGTGCCACGCTTTGCCAACATCCGCTACACCGGCTTCGATCCTTATGGCGACCCGATCGATCGCACGGTGAGCGGTTTTCACGCACGGGTGGTGCAGCACGAGGTCGACCACCTGCTGGGCAAGCTCTATCCCATGCGCGTGCGGGATTTTTCGCGCTTCGGCTTCACCGAGGTCTTGTTTCCGGGCCTCGACGCCGCCGAAGACGACTGAAGCCGATCAGTTGTAGCGACCGCCGGTGCCGCCCACGCTGAAGCGGCCCGCACCCATGAGGGCCACGGCCATGGCGCCGAACAGGTACATGCCCTGCAGCTCCAGGTTCCAGCCGCCTTGCTTGTTCAGGCCGAACAGCTGCGAGGTGTGCACCAGCCAGATGGCCACGATCATGTTGATGACCACGATCCAGGCGGCGGGGCGGGTGTAGATGCCGGCGATCAGCAGCACCGGGGCGAGGATTTCGCCAATGAAGACGAGGTAGGCCAGGGCGCCGGGCAGGCCTTGCGATGCCAGCTGGCCCGAGATGAAACCCACGCCGCTGCTCAGCTTGGAAATGCCGTGCAGGAGGATGAGCACGCCCACGGCGACGCGAAGTACGAACTTGCCGGTGTCATCGGATCGAATCATTTGCAGTTGCCACTTTCTCTGTTGATTGGTTTGGATTGACGAAAAAAAGCGCCATTGTGGTTCAAGACCGAGGCGCATCCACGACGGTGCGTGGTTATTTGCTAGTGAGCATGTTCGCTTTGGCGAGTTCCCTTGCGGCCCGTACACTGCGGCACAAATACACGGAGAAGAACCATGACTCGTTTTCGCCCGGCGATCACCGCCATTGCCTTGACCCTGTGCGCGGCGGCCAGCGCGCCCGCCCTGGCAGGCAAGACGCTCGATGCGGTCAAGCAGCGCGGCAGCGTGAAATGCGGCGTGACCAACGGCGTGGCCGGCTTCTCGGCGCCCGATACGCAAGGCAACTGGTCGGGACTGGACGTGGACACGTGCCGCGCCATTGCCGCGGCGGTGCTGGGCGACGGCAAGAAGGTCGAGTTCGTGCCCCTGAATTCGCAGCAGCGCTTCTCGGCCCTGCAGGCCGGCGAGATCGACATCCTGGCGCGCAACACTACCTGGACGCTCACGCGCGACGCCTCGCTGGGCTTCAACTTCACCACCATCACCTACTATGACGGCCAGGGCTTCCTGGTTCCCAAGAAGATCAAGGTGACCAGCGCCAAGCAGCTGAAGAACGCCACCATCTGCACCCAGGCCGGCACCACCAACGAGAAGAACGTGGCCGACTGGTTCCGCGCGCAGAACATCCCGGTCAAGACGGTGGTGTTCGAGAGCTTCGAGGCGTCGTTCAAGGCCTTCTTCTCGGGCCGTTGCCAGGCCTTCACCACCGACGCATCCGCGCTGGCTGGCCTGCGCAACAAGGAAGCACCCAACCCCGACGACTACGTCATCCTGCCCGAGCTGATTTCCAAGGAGCCGCTGGCGCCGCTGGTGCGCCGCGGCGACGACGAATGGTTTGCCATTGCCAAGTGGGTGCCCAACGCACTCATCGAGGCCGAGGAGTACGGCATTACCCAGGCCAACGCCGACGAGCTCAAGGCCAGCAGCAAGGACCCGGCGCAGCAGCGCCTGCTGGGTAGCGGCGAAGACCTGGGCAAGCTGCTGGGGCTGGACAAGGACTGGTCCTACCGCGCCATCAAGGCCGTGGGCAACTACGGCGAGATGTTCGAGCGCAATGTCGGACCGAAGTCGGTGCTCAAGCTGCCACGGGGCTCCAACAACTTGTGGAGCAAGGGCGGCCTGATCTACGCGCCTCCAGTTCGATGAGCGAGCGGCGCCGCGCCCAGGGCTTGCGCGGCAAGTGGTTCGCCTGGGCGCTGCAGGCCTTGCTGGTGGCTGCCGTGCTGGGTCTGGCGCTGTGGGTGGTGAACCATGCGCTGGACGTGCTGCGCTCGCGCGGCGTGCGCTCCGGCTTCGACTTTCTTCTTGCCCCGGCCGGCTTCGACATTGCCGAGGGCTGGCTCTCCTTTGATGCCAGCCAGCCGTTCTGGCGCGCTTTTCTTGCAGGCCTGGTCAACACCATTCGCGCGGCCGTGCCGGCGGCCGTGCTCTCGGTGCTGCTGGGTACCCTGATCGGCATCGGCCGACTGGCCTCGCACACGCTGCTGCGCGGCATCTGCACGGCGTATGTCGAGGTGCTGCGCAATGTCCCGCTGCTGGTGCAGCTGCTGATGCTGTATTTCGCCATCACGCAGCTCCTGCCCGACTCGACCGAGGCGATCGAACTCGTGCCGGGTTTCTGGCTGAGCAAGGGCGGCCTGTCGATGCCGTGGCCGGTGGCGGGCGAGGGCGGCTGGTGGCCGCCGCACTTCGAGTGGCCCGAACGCGGGCCCTTCAATGTGAGCGGCGGCGCGGCAATCAGCCCCGAGTACCTTGCGGTCGTGCTGGCCTTGTCGCTCTACACGGCGTCCTATGTCGCGGAGATCGTGCGTGCGGGCATCCAGTCGGTGTCGCGCGGCCAGGTGCTGGCGGCGCAGGCACTGGGCCTCACGCCCGTGCAGCAGTTGCGCATCGTGGTGCTGCCCCAGGCGCTTCGCGTGATCGTGCCCTCGCTCACCAACCAGTTGCTGGCACTCACCAAGAACTCTTCGCTGGCCGTGGCGGTGGGCTATCCCGAGCTGGTGTCGGTGGCCAATACCTCCATCAATTCCACCGGCCGGGCCTTCGAGTGCATCGCGGTGTTGATGTGCGTTTACCTGCTGCTGTCGCTGCTCATCTCGCTGGGCATGAACCGCTACAACGCCAGCGTGGCGCTGCGGGGGTGGGAATGAAGTCCGCCATGGCCAAGGACCTGTGGGGCTCGCCGCTGCGCGCTGTCACCTCGCTGCTGCTTGCGGCGCTGCTGGCCTGGGCAGGCTGGCATGCGCTGGAGTGGGCGGTGCTCGACGCCAGTTTCCGGCCCGATGCGCAGTTGTGCCGGGCCCATCGCGAAGGTGCATGCTGGGGCGTCGTGGCCGAGAAGTGGCGGCCCATCCTGTTCGGGCGCTACCCCTTCGAGGACCAATGGCGTCCGGCCGTGGCGGTGAGCCTGCTTGCGGGCCTGACGATGCTCAGCGCGTGGCCCGGCAGCTGGCGGCGCTGGCTTGTGCCGGCCTGGATCGTGGTGTTGTCGGGCTTCGTCGTGCTCATGCGCGGCGGCTTGTTCGGCCTGGACTATGTGCCCACCAACCGGTGGGGCGGCCTGCCGCTGACCATCGGCCTGGCGGTGGTGAGCCTGGCGCTGGCCTTTCCGCTGTCACTTCTGCTGGCTCTCGGGCGGCGCTCATCGTGGCCTGCAGTGCGCACGCTGTGCAGCACCTACATCGAACTCATCCGCGGTGTGCCGCTCATCTCGGTGCTGTTCATGGCGTCCTTCCTGCTGCCGCTGCTGTGGCCTGCAGGCTGGCAGCCCGACGTGCTGGTGCGCGTGCTTGCGGGTCTGGGCTTGTTCGTTGCGGCCTACGTGGCCGAGATCATTCGCGGCGGGCTGCAGGCGGTGCCGCGTGGCCAGACCGATGCAGCCATGGCGCTGGGCTTTGGCCGTTGGGCAGTGCAGCGCGACATCGTGTTGCCACAGGCGCTGCGTATCGTGGTGCCGGCGTTGATGGGCGCAGTCATCGGTACGCTCAAGGACACCTCGCTCGTCACCATCGTGGGCCTGTTCGAACTCACCGGGGCGCTGGGCCTGGCGCTGGGCGGCGATCCTGTATGGCGGCCTTTCTACCTCGAGGGCTATCTGTTTCTTGCGCTGGTCTACTGGGTGCTGTGCTTCGGCTTGTCTCGCTACAGCGCATGGCTGGAGCGGCGATTGAAAGCAGGATGAATGTGAAGCGACCACGTTCGTACGCATAACGATTGCCAGCGTCGTACAACAACGTTACGCTCGACGGCACCCGGGTTAAATGCGCAGCGTCGCAGAACAAGAACAGGCCCGCGGCAACGTATAGATCAAAACACTTCAACTCGGAACAAGAGGGTTGTGAGGAATGGCAGTCTTTTCTCAATCAGGCAGGACATGGTGGAAGCGGGCGGCTTCGTGGCTCGTTGCGGGCTTCGTGGCGTGGGGTGCAACAGGCTGCGCGGTTCTTTCAGGCACCGATCCCTTGCCTTCGTGGTCCGACGGACCGGCACGGCAGGCCATTGTCGATTTCGTCAACGACGTGACGCGCGACGGCTCGCCCAACTACGTGCCGCCGGCGCAGCGCATTGCCACCTTCGACAACGACGGAACGCTGTGGGTGGAGCAACCCATGTACACGCAGTTCGCCTTCATGATCGACCAGGTCAAGGCGGCCGCGCCCCGCAATCCGCAGTGGGCGGACAACCCCGTGTACAAGGCCCTGGCTGCCAACGACCTCAAGGGCGCGCTGGCGCTGGGCGAGAAGCCCCTGCTCGATCTGCTGGTGCAGGCCAACAGCGGCATGTCGGTGGAAGAGTACGACCGCACGGTGCGCCAGTGGTTCGCCACCGCGCGGCATCCCACGCTCAAGCGCCCCTACACCGAAACCGTGTACCAGCCGCAACTGGAGTTGCTGAGCTATCTGCGCTCCAAGGGCTTCAAGACCTACATCGTCTCGGGCGGCACCATGGAGGTGATGCGCCCCTGGACGCAGGAGGTGTATGGCATTCCGCCCGAGCAGGTGGTGGGTTCTTCGCAGGGTGTTGCCTTCGACGGCAAGTCGCTGATGCGCCAGCCCAAGCTGGACTTCATCAATGACGGGCCGGGCAAGCCGGTGGGCATCTACATGCACATCGGCCAGCAACCCATCCTGGCTTTCGGCAACTCCGATGGCGACCTGCAGATGCTGCAGTACGCCACCACCGGGCCAGGCAGGCGCCTGGGCCTTCTGGTTCATCACGACGACGGCGAGCGCGAGTTTGCCTACGACCGCCAGTCGCCTTTCGGCAAGCTGGACAAGGCGCTGGACGAAGCGCCGCGCCGCAACTGGGTCGTGGTCAGCATGAAGAAAGACTGGAAGCAGATTTTCCCGGGCAAGCCCTGAAGTACCGAAAGGAGAGAAGGACGATGTTTCAACTGACAGCTGAGCGCACGCGCTGGGCACGCGTGCTGGTGACGGCGGGTATGGCACTGGGTGCCGTGCTCGGCGCCACCAGCGCGGGCGCGCAGGCCAAGCCGCCGCAGGCGCAAGGCCAGACCAAGAACCAGCCGCCGGCCAATGGCGGCGGCAAGAAACCCAACATCCTGGTGATCTTCGGCGATGACGTGGGGCAGACCAACGTCAGCGCATTCGGACTGGGCGTGGTGGGCTACAAGACGCCCAACATCGATCGCATTGCCACCGAAGGCATGAAGTTCACCGACTACTACGCCGAGAACAGCTGCACGGCCGGTCGCTCGAGCTTCCTGACCGGCCAGAGCGTGTTCCGCACGGGCCTCTCGAAGGTGGGTGTGCCGGGCGCTCCGGCCGGCCTGCAGGACCGCGACGTGACCATTGCCCAGGCGCTCAAGCCGCTGGGCTACAACACTGCGCAGTTCGGCAAGAACCACCTGGGTGACCAGGACCGTTTCCTGCCCACGAAGCACGGCTTCGACGAATTCTTCGGCAACCTCTACCACCTGAACGCGGAAGAAGAGCCCGAGCGGCCCTACTGGTTCAAGAACAGCCCCGAGTTCCTGAAGGCGTACAACCCGCGCGGCGTCATCAAGTCGTCCGCCGACGGCAAGGTGCAGGACTCCGGCCCGCTGACAAAGAAGCGGATGGAGACCATCGACGACGAGACCACCGGCGCCGCCATCGACTTCATCAAGAAGCAGAAGGCCGACAAGCCCTTCTTCGTGTGGATGAACTTCACGCGCATGCACATGTACACCCATGTGAAGCCGGAGAACCGCGGAAAGGCCGGCCTCGGCCCAGGCCACGAATATGCCGACGGCATGTGGGAGATGGACCAGAACGTGGGCAAGCTCCTGAAGACGCTGGACGATGCCGGCATCACGAAGGACACCATCGTCATCTTCACCACCGACAACGGCCCCAACTTCTTCTCGTGGCCCGACGCCGCGAATTCGCCGTTCCGCAGCGAGAAGGATTCCAACTGGGAAGGCGCCTTCCGCGTGCCCGCCATGGTTCGCTGGCCTGACAAGATCAAGCCGGGCACCACGAGCAACGGCCTCTTCTCGGGCCTGGACTGGTTCCCCACCTTGCTGGCCGCCGCGGGCGACACCAACATCAAGGACCGCCTGCTCAAGGGCACCGGCATCGGTGGCAAGAACTTCAAGGTTCACCTGGACGGCTACAACCAGTTGCCCATGCTGACCGGGCAGACCGAGAAGAGTTCGCGTGACGAGTTCTTCTACTTCAACGACGACGCAGAACTGGTGGCGATGCGCTTCGACACGTCGCTGCCCGGCGCGACGAACCCGACGGCCTTCAAGGTGGTCTTCTGCGAGCAGCGGGCGCAGGGCGGCATGCAGATCTGGAAAGAGCCCTTCACCTGCCTGAGAACGCCCAAGTTCTACAACCTGCGGCTGGACCCGTACGAGCGCGCGGACATCGGCCCGACGAACGGGTACGAGAACATGCAGACCGAGAACGCGTTCGTCCTGTTCGAGGGCGGACGCCGTGCCGGCAACTTCCTGCAGACCTTCGTTGACTATCCCCCAAGCCAGATCCCGGCCAGCTTCACCATCGACCAGGCCGTGGCCGACGTGAAGAGCAAGGTGAAGGCCGCCATGCAGCGGCAGCAGCAGCAGATGCAGGGCGCTCAGCAGAAGAAGTGATGGTGTCTGAGTGCAGGGTGTGATGCGGCAGGCCAAGGCGGCCAAGGCCGCGCAGAAGGGCCGCGCCACGGCTGCCGGCTCCCCCACCCGGGTGCGGCTGGCCTGGCCGGCCGCGCTTCTATTCGCGTCGGGTGTCGCAGCCCTGGTCTACCAGGTGCTGTGGATCCGGCAGCTTTCCCTCGTGGTGGGCGTGGACGTCCATGCCGTGAGCCTGGGCGTGGGCGCCTTCTTCGCCGGCCTGGCGGCCGGCGGCTGGCTCTTCGGGCGCTGGGCCGACCGGGCGGGGCAACCGTGGCGGCTGTACGCCGTGCTCGAACTGGCCGCAGGCCTGCTCGGCTTGGCGGTGACTTTCGCGCTGGGCGCCATTGCGCCTGCCTTTGTCTGGCTCGATGCGCACATCGGGCCTGCGGCGTGGCTGCTGCCACTGCTGCTGGTGGCGCTGCCGGCCACGTTGCTGGGCGGCACGCTGCCCGTTCTCATGCGCGCGCTGCGGCCCATGCTCGATCAACGGGCCTGGGCTGGCGGGCGCCTGTACGCGGCCAACACGTTGGGTGCCGTTGCCGGCACCTTGCTGGCCGCCTTCTGTTTCATTCCATGGTTCGGATTGCGGGGCAGCGCGGCGGCAGCGGCGTTGCTCAATGTGCTGGTTGCGGTGGCGGCCTGGGCGCTTGCCCGGCGTGGCACCACCGCCGATGAGTCGGGTGCCGAGCCCGCCGGCACGCAAGCCGCTTCCGACGATTCGCAGCAGGCGCGGCATGCCCGCCTTGCGGTGGTGCTCTACGCCATTGCGGGCGGCCTCGCGCTGGGCTACGAAGTGGTGTGGTCGCAGGCCATCGTGCAGTTCATCAGCACGCGCAGCGTGGCCTTTGCGATCGTGCTGGCCACCTACCTGCTCGGCCTGATGCTGGGCAGCGCCTGGATCGCGCGGCGGGCCGATCGGCTGGCCGATCCGTGGGGCGTATTCGCGGTGCTCATCAGCACCGCGGGCGCACTCGCGCTGCTTGAAGTGGCACTGCTGGGCGACTGGCTGGTGCAATTGCAGACGCTGGCCTCGCAGTGGACGCGCGGCGCCACCGGCAGCCTTTTGGCGGCCATGTGCGCGCGCTTTGCCACGGCAGCGTTGAGCGTCGTCTTCCTGCCCACGCTGCTGCTCGGTGCTGCGTTTCCGGTGGCGTTGCGACTGGCGTCGGGCAACGGCGGCGTGGGTCGCGAGGTAGGCACGGTGCTGGCCTTGAACACGCTCGGGGGCATCGTCGGCACGGTGCTGGCGGGCTTCGTGCTCGTTCCGTGGCTGGGGCTGGTGCGCACGCTGGCGGTGCTGGCCGTGGCGGCCAGCGCGCTGGGCCTGGTGGCGGTGCTTTCGGGGCCCGGCGTACGCGCAGTGCCGCGCTGGGGCGTGGCTGCGCTCGCGGGCTTCGTGGTGGCGGGCGCCATGCTGGCGCCGCCTGATCGGCTGGCGCGCCTGTTGAGCCAGTCGCGCGGGGGCGAGCTGGTGGCTTATGAAGAAAGCCGTGGTGCCACGGTGGCGGTGGTGCAGCAGCGCGCCGGGCAGAACCACTTCAACCGCTTGTATATCCAGGGTGTGTCCAACTCGGGCGATGCCATGACCTCGTTGCGCTACATGCGGCTGCAGGCCCTGCTGCCGCTGATCGTGCATGGCGGCGAGCCCAAGTCCGCGCTGGTGATCGGCCTGGGCACGGGTATCACCGGTGGAGCCTTGCTGGCCTACCCGGGCCTCGAGGAACGCGTCGTGGCCGAACTGCTGCCAGCCGTTGTGCGCGCGGCGCCGAACTTCCGTGGCAACTACGACCTCACGCGCGATGCGCGCATGCAGATTCGTGTGCGCGACGGCCGGCGCGAGTTGCTGCAAGGGCAGGGGCGCTACGACCTCATCACCCTGGAGCCGCCGCCGCCATCGGCCGCGGGCGTGGTCAACCTGTATTCGAGCGACTTCTACCGCCTGGCCGCCGCGCGGCTGCAGACTGGCGGCATGGTGGCGCAGTGGCTGCCGCTGCCCACGCAGAACGACGAAGACACCCGCTCGCTGGTGCAAAGCTTCCTGGCCGTGTTTCCGCACGCCACGCTGTGGACCACCGAGCTGCACGAGATGATGCTGGTGGGCTCGATGCAACCGATGGTGCTGGATGCTGCGCGCATTGCGCAGCGCATGAAGCAACCCGAAGTCGCCAAGGCCCTGGCCGAGGTTGGCGTGGATTCGCCGGCGGCCTTGCTCGCCACCTGGGTGGGCGACCGTGCCATGCTCGAAGGGTATGCCGGCAATGCACAGCCCGTCACCGACGACCATCCGCGCATCGAGTACGCCAGCTGGGTGCGGCGCGAGGAGTTCCCGCAAGTGCTGGGCACGATGCTGCAGGCGCGCACCGAGCCTGCCTTGCAGGGCGCGGACCCGGCGCTGACCGAGGCCATCGACCGGGAACGCGAACTGCTCTATCTTTTCTATCGCGCAGGTCTTTTCGCCTACCAGGGTGACCGCGAGGGCTGGGCCAACGATGTCCGGCTGCTGATGCGCGAAGCACCGTCCAACCCGTACTTCCAGTGGTTCACCGGCGGCGCGCGCTGAAAAGAAACGAAGAAGGATCTCCATGACCGCACGCGACGACGTTCTTCAACTCAAGGCCCGCATGGGCGAATCGATCATCGGCCAGGAGCGCATGATCGAGCGCCTGCTACTGGGCCTGCTGGCCGATGGGCACCTCTTGGTCGAAGGCCTGCCTGGCCTGGCCAAGACCCGCGCCATCAAGAGCCTGGCCAAGCACCTGGACGCCAGGCTCTCGCGCATCCAGTTCACGCCCGACCTGCTGCCGGCCGACATCACCGGCTCGGAGATCTACTACAGCGAAGGCGGCAAGGGCGAGTTCCGCTTTCAGCAGGGGCCGCTGTTCGCCAACCTGGTGCTGGCCGACGAAGTGAACCGCTCGCCGGCCAAGGTGCAGGCGGCCTTGCTCGAAGCCATGGAAGAGCGCCAGGTGACCGTGGGCGGCGCGACGCATCCGTTGCCGCCGCTGTTCCTGGTGATGGCCACGCAGAACCCCATCGAGCAGGAGGGCACCTATCCCTTGCCCGAGGCGCAGATGGACCGATTCCTGATGCACCTGAGCGTGGGCTACCCCGAGGCCGGCGCCGAAGCGCAGATCGTGCGGCTGGCCCGCAGCGAGGAAGCGCACGAGTCGCATGCCGCCAGCGGGCAGGGCCAGTCGCGCCTGGCGCAGGAAAGCATCTTCGCTGCGCGCGCGGAAATCCATGCGCTGCAAGTCAGCGAAGCCGTCGAGCAGTACATCGTGGCGCTGGTGCAGGCCACGCGCGAGCCCGCGGCCATCGATGCCGATCTGGCGCAGTGGATCCAGGTGGGCGTGAGCCCGCGCGGCTCCATCGGCCTGGACAAGGTGGCGCGAGCCTATGCCTGGCTGCAAGGCCGCGACTACGTGGTGCCCGAGGACGTGCAGAGCGTGGTGCACGAGGTGTTTCGCCACCGCCTGATCCTGTCGTACGAAGCGCATGCGGCGCGCATCACGGCCGATGCCGTGATCGACCGCCTGGTGCAGAAGGTCGCGGTGGCCTGAGCCAGCGGACGACGGGGCGGCTTTCATGTTCAACGGCAAGCGGCTGCAACTGGCCGGCCTGGCAAGGGTCGGCAATGCCTTGTCGGCGCGGCTGTCCCGCGCGGGCGGCTCCACGCCGGCTGCGCAGCCGGCGGGCGAGGCCAGTGTCGTTGCCGGCGTGCACGTGAGCACCGAGTACCTGGCCAGCCTGGAAGTGGCCGCCCGAGACTTCCACTTCAAGCCGCGCCAACCGGTGCACAGCGTGCTTGCCGGCCGGCATGCCTCGCGCGTGCGCGGGCGCGGGCTCGACTTCGAGGAGCTGCGCCCCTACCTGCCGGGCGATGACATCCGCAGCATGGACTGGCGCGTGACGGCACGCACCAGCGTGCCGCACGTTCGCGTGTACTCCGAAGAAAAAGACCGGCCCGTGCTGCTGCTGGTGGACCAGCGAATGAACATGTTCTTCGGCACCCGGCGCGCCATGAAGTCGGTCAGCGCGGCAGAAGCCGCGGCGCTGGTGGCGTGGCGTGTGCTGATGGATGGCGACCGCGTGGGTGGCGTGGTGTTCGGCGACGACGACTTCACCCAGCTGCGGCCCAAGCGAAGCCGCGATGCGGTGCAACAGCTGCTTGGCGAGATCGCCCGGCGCAACCAGCAGCTGCGCGCCGATGCACCGGCCAGGCGTGGCGCATCGCAGCTCAACCAGGCGCTCGGGCAGGCGGCCAGGCTGGCGCACCACGACCACCTGGTGGTGGTGGTGAGCGACTTCGACGGCCACGACGAACTCACGCGCGAGCTGATGTCGCAAATTGCCGCGCGCAACGACCTGCTGGCCGTGGTGGTGCACGATCCCTTCATGAGCGAGCTGCCGCCATCGGGCGAACTGGTGGTCAGCGACGGAGAGCTGCAGGTGGAGCTGGGCCTGGGCCGCGATGCGGTGCGCCGCGGCATTGCCGAATTCGTCAGCGAGCGCAGCCGCGAGCTGTTCGAATGGCGTCACCGCATCGGCGTGCCGGTGCTGCCGCTGTCGGCTGCCGAGGAAACCGCGCCCCAGCTGCGCCGCCTGCTCGGGCAGGACAACGCCCCGTCCCGGCGCGGGAGCAGGCAATGAGCGAAGCCGCCAACGCCTCCGACGCAATTCCCTCGTTGTCGCAACTGGCCGACGTGGTGCTGCCGCCGCCCGTATCGTGGCGGCCGCAGACCGTGGGCTGGGAGGTGCTGGGTGTCCTGCTCGCCGTGCTGGCGCTGTGGCTGGCCTGGCGCGGCGCGCGGCGCTGGTGGCGCAACCGCTATCGGCGCGAAGCGCTGGCCGAGCTGCGCCGACTGGAGTCGAGCTGGCAGGCCGACCCGGCCACGGGGCCGCAGTTGCTCGAGGCGCTGCCGGCACTGGTCAAGCGCTGCGCGCTCGCGGCCTGGCCGCGCGAGCTGGTGGCCAGCCAGAGCGGTGCCGAGTGGGCGCAGTTTCTCCTGGCCAACGCGGGCCATGCCACGCACGGCGCGCAGGCGCTGGCGCCGCTGGTGCGCGAAATCCAGTACCACGACCCGCAGGCGCTGGCGCGCGTTTCACCCAACGACGTGCGCGTGCTGATCGATGCCTCGCGCCAATGGATCCAGGGCCATGTATCAACTTGAGTTTCCCTGGCTCCTGGCCTTGCTCCCCTTGCCGTTGCTGGTGTGGTGGCTGATGCCGCCCTACCGGGAGGAAAGCGCCTCGGTGCGCCTGCCGTTCTTCGGCGAGGTGGCCAGCGCGGTCGGGCTCAAGCCGGCACCCGGCGCGGTGGTGCCGCACACGCACTGGCTGCAAAAGCTCATTGCGCCGGTGGCCTGGGCTTTGGTGGTGCTGGCGCTGGCCAGGCCGCAGTTCGTGGACCCGCCCATCGAGAAGATCCAGCCCGCGCGCGACCTGCTGCTGGCGCTGGATTTGTCCCAGTCGATGGACACGCGCGACTACAAGCGCCCCGACGGCGCCGTCATCGCGCGGGTCGATGCGGTGCGCCAGGTGGTGCGCGACTTCGTGGGCCGTCGCCCGGGCGATCGCATCGGCCTGGTGGTGTTCGGCGATGCGCCCTATCCGCAGGTGCCCTTCACCATGGACCATGCACTGGTGCAGGCCATGATCGACGAGATGCTGCCCGGCATGGCGGGGCCCAGCACGGCCATGGGCGACGCGATCGGCCTGGGCATCAAGATGTTCGAGCAGAGCAAGGCGCCGCAGAAGGTGATGATCCTGCTCACGGACGGCAACGACACCGCCAGCAAGATGCCGCCGCCCAAGGCCGCCGAGATTGCCAAGGAGCGCGGCGTGACGCTGCACACCGTGGGTATCGGCGACCCCGCCGCGACCGGCGAGGACAAGGTCGACCTCGACCTGTTGCGCCAACTGGCGGCCGCCACCGGCGGGCGCTATTTCTTTGCCGGCAACCAGGGTGAGCTGGAGCAGATCTATGCCACGCTGGATCGCATCACGCCGCAGAACCAGAAGACGCTGTCGTGGCGGCCCCGGCGCGAGCTTTTCATGTGGCCGTTGGGCGCGGCCGTGCTGATCGTCATTGCCTACCAGTTGCTGATGGCCTCGCTGGCCATGATGCGCCGGGCCGCCGCGGCCCGCTCTGCCGAAAAGCAGGATGCGCAAGGCGACAAGCCGGTTGTGGAGCAGGGGAGCAGCGCCTGATGCTCGACAGCCTCGCCCAGTTCCATTTCATCCGCCCGTGGTGGCTGCTGGCCTTGCTGCCGG
This sequence comes from Pseudomonadota bacterium, assembly GCA_018241225.1. Lineage (GTDB taxonomy): Bacteria > Pseudomonadota > Gammaproteobacteria > Burkholderiales > Burkholderiaceae_C > Variovorax. The sequence goes on along the minus strand of JAFEEG010000003.1, from coordinate 49,248 downwards.
CGGGCCTGCTGCTGTGGGCGGTGGGCTGGCGCGAAGACGTGCGCAAGCGCTGGCGCCAGAACATTGCGCCCCATCTGCTCGATGCGCTGGTGGTGGACCGGCGGGGGCGCTGGCACCTGCGCCCGGTGCATCTCACTTCGGCCCTGATGGCGCTGGGCGCGCTGGCCATGGCCGGCCCCACCTGGGAGCGCGAACGGCCGCCTTTCCTGGAAGAGAAGGCCCCGCTGGCCATTGCCATCGACCTCGGCGTGACCATGGATGCGATGGACGTCAGCCCCACGCGACTGGAGCGGGCCAAGCTCAAGGTCAAGTCGCTGCTGGCCTTGCGCCAGGGCGCGCGCACGGCCATCTATGCCTATGCCGGCAGCACGCACCTGGTGCTGCCGCTGACTGACGACGGCCGCCTGATCCAGACCTTTGTCGACGCGCTGCAGACAAGCATCATGCCCAAGCCCGGCAAGAACACCGCGCTGGCGCTGCGCACCATCGACGCCGACATGGCCAAGGAAGACACGCCCGGCACCATCGTCTTTTTCACCGACGGCGTGGAGCCTGGCGCCACCGAGGCGTTCAAGGCGCAGGTAGACAGCGGGCGCAGCCTGCCGGTGGTGCTGGGCTTCGGCACGGAGCAGGGCGGGCCGCTGAAGACGCCGGACGACGAAGCACCGGGCAGCGCCGGGCGTCCCAGCTCGGCCCGCCTGGACGTGCAAGCGCTCAAGCGCCTGGGCAGCGATGCCGACGTGCCCGTGGCCACGGTCACGCTCGATGGCGACGACGACGTGGCCTGGGTGCAGCACCGCGTGCAGTCGCACCTGGCGCAGAAGGAGTCGGAATCCAACGCACGCTGGAAGGAAGCCGGCTGGTGGCTGGTGCTGCCCATCACCTTGCTGTCGGCGTTGTGGTTTCGCCAGGGCTGGACCGTCCGTTGGCTGGGCACGTGGGTGTTCGCGGCCTTGCTGGCTGCAACCGGCGTTCCGCGCGGGGCCGCGGCCCAGTTGGTGGAGTCCACCGCCGATGAACAGCAGGCCGCCGACGCGCCCGCGCCGTCGCACCACAAGCGCTTCATCGACTGGTGGCTCACGCCAGACCAGCAGGGTCGGCTCGCATTCGAGGACGAAGACTACGCCAAGGCTGCCGGGCTCTTCACCGACCCCATGTGGCGCGGCGTTGCCCTGTACCGGGCCGGACGCTTCGATGCCGCGCAGCAGGCCTTTGCGCTGGTGGATTCGCCCGAGAGCCTGTTCAACCAGGGCAACTCGCTGGCGCAGCGCAGGCGCTACGAGGCGGCAATCGCCTTCTACACGCAGGCGCTGCAGCGCCGCCCCGACTGGAAGGAGGCCAAGGCCAACCTCGCGCTGATGAAGGCGCTCATCGCCAGGCAGCACAAGGACGGCGAGGAAGAGGCGCCCGACCTGCAGCCCGACAAGATCGAGTTCGACAAGACCAAGGAGCAGGGCGGCAAGCAAGTGCAGCTCACCGCTGCGCAGAACGCCGAGGCCTGGATGCGCAACATCCAGACCTCGCCAACGGCGATGCTGGCGCGCAAGTTCGCCCTGCAGGTCCAGCAGCCCGCGCGGCCGGCATCGCCAGCGCAGCCGGTTGCCGGCCAGCAAGGAGCCAAGCCATGAGGGGCCGCACGTCACGCGTGGCATCGGCGGGCGCGGCACTGGCACTGTGGTTCGCCGTACTGCTGCAGCTCGCGCTCGCCACGGGCGTGGCCCATGCCGCCTCGGGGCCCGACGTGCGGGTGCAGGTGCAAGGCAAGCAGCCGGCACTGGTGGGCCAGCAGGTGCAGATCGAGGTGACCGTGGTGGCGCCCAACTTCTTCCTGTCGGCACCGCCCTTTCCCACGCTGGAAGTGCCGGGCGCCGTGATCACCATGCCCGACGATCGCGGCGTCCACGGCGTGGAGCAGGAGGGCGAGCAGACCCTGGCCACCATCCAGAAGACCTACGTGTTCACCGCGCAGCAGGCGGGCGACTTCACGCTGCCGCCGGTGAAGATCGACTTCAGCTACCACGCCGACGACGGCAAGACCGCGCAGGCCAGCCTGACGCTGCCGGCCACGCGCATCGCCGTGCAGCTGCCGGCCGGCGCCGCGGCCGCAGGCGCCACCGCTGGCGCGGTGATGCCGGCCACGCCGCTGGCCATCCACCAGAGCCTGGACCGCGACGCGACGCAGCTCGCGGCGGGCGATGCGCTCGTGCGCACCGTGGAGGTCCAGGCCGCCAACACCCCGGCGATGCTGATTCCGCCACCGCATTTCGAGGCACCGTCGGGTGTGCGGATGTACGTGGCCGACCCGGTGCTGACCGACTCGAGCGGCCAGGGCGGCGGCTTTGCCGGCGGGCGGCGCATCGAGCGCGTGACCTACGTGTTCGAGGATTCGGGCCGCTACACCTTGCCCGCGGTGCAACTGCAATGGCTCGATCCGCAGACGCAGAAGCCGGCCACGGCGCAGGCACCCGCGGTGACGGTGCAGGTGAAGTCGGGCGCCCATGCCGGCGCGCGCATTGCGCCCGAGCTGCCAGTGGGCGCGGCGCCGAGCGCACCGCGCAAGCCGCTCGACTGGGTCCGGCTGGGCATCTGGGGGGTGGCGCTGATCCTTCTTGCAGTTCTCGCGTTCGTGGTGGTCAGGATGTGGCCGCGCTGGCGCCAGCATCGCGCGGCGCAGGCTGCCGCCCATGAACAGTCCGACGGCGTCATGTTCGAGCGCGTGCTCGGCGCCTGCCAGGCCAACGATGCAAAGGGCGCACACCAGGCGCTGCTGGCCTGGTGCCAGGCGCATGCGGGCGCCGTGCCGCAGCAGTGGGCGGCCCAACTGGGCGATGCGGGCCTGGCCGCGCAGCTCGAACTGCTCCAGCGGCACCTCTATCGCAGCAGCAGCGATGCTTCTGGCGCGTGGCATGGCGGCCCCTGTGCCGAAGCGCTGCGCAATGCGCACCGGCGCTGGCGCGAACAGCGTGCCGCGCATGCGCCGGCCCGTGCCTGGGGAAGGCCGCTGCGGGCGCTCAATCCCTTCGAGCCCGGGGCCTGAGCAGCCGCAGCTCGCGGCGTTCGATCTCCATACTCTTCCCGGCGCGTGGATGGCCGGCAAGCGCCGCAGACGGCTAGGGACAACCCCCAGATGTGCGCGAATGTCGCGCGAAACCGTTCGATGATCGAACGCCGACTGCAATCGGGTCATTGTGAGCGCAGGGGGTCGCGCCCTACAGTGCGTCCATGCGCCGATCCATTGCCACCGTGTCCCTCAGCGGCACGCTCCGTCAGAAACTGGAAGCCATTGCGGCTGCCGGCTTCGAGGGCTATGAGCTCTTCGAACCCGACTTCATCCAGTTCCAGGGCTCTGCTGCCGACCTGCGGCAGATCGGCGCCGACCTGGGCCTGACGCTGGACCTGTACCAGCCGCTGCGCGACTTCGAGGGCATGCCGCAGGCACAGTTCCAGCGCAACCTGGAGCGCGCCGAGCGCAAGTTCGACCTGATGCAGCAACTGGGCGCGCAGCTGCTGCTGGTGTGCTCCAACACCTCGCCGCTGGTCATCGACGATCCGGCCCTGGCTGCCGCCCAACTGCACGAGCTGGCCGAGCGCGCCGCCCGGCGCGGCATCCGCATCGGCTTCGAGGCGCTGGCGTGGGGCCGTGCCACCTCGCGCTGGGGCCAGGCCTGGGACATCGTGCAGAGCGCCGACCATCCGGCACTGGGCCTGATCCTGGACAGCTTCCACACGCTTTCGCTGCGCGACGACTTCGCCGGCATTGCGCAGGTGCCGGGCGATCGCATCTTCTTCGTGCAGATGGCCGATGCGCCGCTGCTGGCCATGGACGTGCTGCAATGGGCGCGCCATCACCGCTGCTTTCCGGGGCAGGGCGAGTTGCCGGTGTTCGACTTCTTCGAGCAGGTGCTCAAGAGCGGCTACCAGGGCACGCTGTCGCTGGAGATCTTCAACGACATCTTCCGCGAGACGCCCAACCGCCGCACCGCGGTGGACGCCATGCGCTCGCTGCTGTTCCTCGAGAGCGAGATGCGCAAGCGCCTGCCGTCGGCGCCTGCTGCGCTCGGGCTGTTCGAGCCGCCGCCCGCGCCCACGCTGGACGGCATCCAGTTCATCGAGTTCGCTGCCGACGAGAAGCTCGCCCGCAACCTCGACGCGCTGTTCGTGCGCATGGGCTTTGCCCAGGCAGGGCAGCATCGCTCGAAGGCCGTGCGTCTTTACCGCCAGGGCGACATCCACTTCATCGTGAACGCGCAGCCGGACTCCTACGCCAGCGAGCGCTTCGAGCAGGCCGGCGACTGCACCGTGTGCGCACTGGGCATCGGCAGCCCCGACCCGGTGCAGGCCGTGGGCCGCGCCACGCAACTACTCTCGCGCTGGCACGACAGCCCCGTGGGCCCCGGCGAAATGCGGGTGCCGGCCACGGTCATGCCTGGGGGCAACCTCATGCATTTCGTCGACACGCGCGTTGGCACGCAAGCTCTGTTCAAGACCGACTTCGTGGTGCAGCAAGGCAGTGCCGAAGCGGCCGACAACCACCGCCCGGGCTTGCAGCGCGTGGACCATGTGGCCCTGGCCCTGGCGCCCGACCAGTTGCACACCTGGATGCTGTTTGCCCGCGCCGTGCTGGGCCTGGAAGCGGGCGAAAGCCTGGAGCTGGCCGACCCCTTCGGCCTGGTGCAAAGCCGGGGCCTGGCCAATGCCGAGCGCAGCGTGCGCCTGGTGCTCAACGCGTCGACCAGCCAGAGCACGCAGATTGCGCGCGGCGTGTCCAAGCGCGGCGGCGGCACGGTGCACCACATTGCGCTGGCTACGCAGGACATCTTCGGCGCCGTGGCGGCGCTGCGCGAGCGCGGCGTGCCTTTCGTGCCGATCTCGGACAACTACTACGACGACCTTCCGACGCGCCTGGACGTGGCGCCGGAACTGCTGGCGCGCCTTCGCGCGCACGGCGTGCTGCTGGACCGCGCAAGCGGCGGCGACTACCTGCACGCCTACACGCCGCCGCTGGCCGGTGGCATCTTCTTCGAGCTGGTGCAGCGCGACGCCGCATATGACGGCTACGGCGCCGCTAACGCACCAGCCCGCCTGGCTTCACAGGCACAGCAGACGAGCTGACCGCCCGCCCGCTTTTTCCCCCGCCCCCCGCTGTCACACCCACAATCAGGAGACTGACCGATGGCCAACGTGCAATCGGCGCCGCAGGCGCACAACCAGCAACAGCAGTCGAAGAAGGCCGCCGCCAGCGGCTGGATCGGCTCGGCGCTGGAGTACTACGACTTCTTCATCTACGCCACCGCGGCGTCGCTGATCTTTCCGCAGATCTTCTTTCCCACGGGCAACCCGAAGATCGCCATCATTGCCTCGCTGGCCACCTACGGCGTGGGCTATGTGGCGCGGCCCATCGGCGCCTTCGTGCTGGGCCACCTTGGCGACACGCACGGGCGAAAGAACGTGCTCTTGATCTGCATGTTCCTCATGGGCTTCTCGACCATGGCCGTGGGCCTGCTGCCCACCTACGCGCAAGTGGGCCTGTGGGCACCGGCGCTGCTGGTGGTCATGCGGCTGATCCAGGGCTTTGCTGTGGCCGGCGAGATCTCGGGCGCCAGCTCGATGATCCTGGAGCACGCACCCTTCGGGCGGCGCGGCTTCTTCGCCAGCTTCACGCTGCAGGGCGTGCAGGCCGGGCAGATCCTGGCGGCCGCGGTGTTCCTGCCTCTGGCGCACTACATGCCGGAAGACCAGTTCAACAGCTGGGGCTGGCGCATTCCCTTCCTGCTGTCGTTCCTGGTGATCGTGGCCGGCTACATCATCCGCCGCGAAGTCGACGAGACGCCTGCCTTCACCGAGGAAACGTCGCAAGGCGAGGTGCCCAAGTCGCCCATCGTCATGGCCTTCCAGGACAGCTGGCGCGACATGATCCGCGTGATCTGCATGGCGCTGATGAACGTGATCCCGGTGGTGGCCACGGTGTTCGGCGCGGCCTACGCGGTGCAGTCGGCCTACGGCATCGGCTTCAAGAAGGACATCTACCTGTGGATTCCGGTGCTGGGCAACATCCTGGCGGTGGTGGTGATTCCGCTGGTGGGCAGCCTGTCGGACCGCATCGGCCGCAAGCCGCCGATCATCGTGGGTGCGCTGGCCTCGGGCCTGCTGTCCTTCGGCTACCTGTATGCCATCAGCATCCGCAACGTGCCGCTGGCCATCGCGCTGTCGCTGCTGATGTGGGGCATCGTCTACCAGGGTTACAACGCGGTGTTCCCCAGCTTCTATCCGGAGCTGTTCCGCACCCGCAGCCGTGTCTCGGCCATGGCCATCTCGCAGAACCTGGGCACCACCGTCACCGCCATGCTGCCGGCCCTGTTCGCCGCCGTGGCGCCTCCGGGGTCCACCAACATCTGGTTCACCGTGGGTGCGATGACTTTCTCGATCACGGTGCTGGCCGCGCTGGCCTGTGCAAGTGCCCGCGAAACCTACCGCCTGAGGCTGCAGGACCTGGGCGACCCGAATGCGCAGCCGGTGCCGCAGGCCGAGTACGACCGGGTGCGCCTGCAATCGCAAGGCGGGGCGCATGTGGCGGTCTGAAAAGGCGCGTAGGTCTTGAAATAGGGGGTGGCTTGCCTAAATCTAGGGTAAACCCTAAAATCGAGGCATCAATCAAAGGCCACCACCATGAATCAAGCTACCACCTACGCTCCGGCACGCCAATCTGAAGGCGCCGCATCCGCTGTTGCCATGTTCCGCGAATTCGCGGCTGTCATGCCCATCGTCATCCTGTACAAGGCGATGCGCACCGCGTACGGCAAGCGCTAAAAAGCACATTCCATAAAAAAGCCCGGGTCGTCCCGGGCTTTTTTTTGCGCATTTGCTTTCGAACAGCTTTCAATGATCTTTCATTTATCGAGACATTGAGTGAAATGGATTCATTGGCGAATGCAGGGGGCATTTTCCACCAGTGACTAAAGTCATCTTTACATTCCGGTCGTCATAGGGGTTCCCCGATTCTTGATCCGAGTCAATTCTTGGCGGGGTGGCGCATTCTCACAATGCCTCCACGCAGATGAGTGCGTGGCTCCGTTGTCCATTGGGCGGCAGGGCTTGCAAGGATGAGTTCATTTCCCCAATCTGGAGACCAACACAATGACTAGAGACAACACGTTGGCGACGATGGCGACCCGACCCGCTTCGTACCGATGGATGCAATTGTTGATGGGTATCGTCTGCATGGCGATGATTGCGAACCTGCAATATGGATGGACGCTATTCGTCAATCCGATTCAGGAAAAACACGGGTGGTCGCGCGCGGCAATCCAGGTGGCATTCACCATTTTCGTCCTGGCAGAAACCTGGCTCGTTCCAATTGAAGGCTACCTGGTGGACCGCTTCGGTCCGCGCCCGGTGGTGCTGGTGGGCGGCATCATGTGCGGCATCGGCTGGGTGCTGAACTCCTTTGCAGATTCGCTGCCGATGCTCTATGTGGCCGCAGCGGTCAGCGGCATTGGCGCCGGTGCCGTCTACGGCACCTGCGTGGGCAACGCTCTGAAGTGGTTCCCGGACCGTCGCGGCCTGGCCGCAGGCCTGACCGCCGCAGGCTTCGGTGCGGGCTCGGCCCTCACGATCCTGCCCATCTCCGCGATGATCAAGTCCAGCGGCTACGAATCGGCCTTCCTGTACTTCGGTATCGGCCAGGGTGTGGTCGTTGCGGTGCTGGCACTGCTGCTGACCGACCCGCGCAACGTGGTGAGTTCGGCGCTCAAGGCCAAGGCTGGCCGTGGGTCCGAGAACCCGGCAGTGCCGCAGTCGCGCCGCGACTTCAAGCCTTCGGAAGTGGTGCGCTCGCCCGTCTTCTGGGTCATGTACTTCATGTTCGTGGTCGTGGCCGCCGGCGGCCTGATGGCTACCGCGCAACTGGGCCCGATCGCCAAGGACTTCCAGATCGGCGACACGCCGGTGAGCATCATGGGCCTGGCACTGCCGGCGCTGACCTTTGCACTGGCCATCGACCGCGTGCTCAACGGCCTGACCCGTCCGTTCTTCGGCTGGGTGTCCGACCGCATCGGCCGTGAACCGACCATGTTCTTCGCCTTCGGCCTGGAAGCCTTCGGCATCCTGGCGCTGTACCACTACGGCCAGAACCCGGTCCTGTTCGTCGTGCTGACCGGCCTGGTGTTCTTTGCATGGGGCGAGATCTACAGCCTGTTCCCCTCGACCTGCGCCGACACCTTCGGCTCGGGCTATGCCACGGCCAACGCCGGCATGCTCTACACCGCCAAGGGCACGGCCTCGCTGCTGGTGCCGGTTTCCAGCGTGCTGGTAAGCATGACGGGCAGCTGGCATGCGGTGTTCATCGTGGCCAGTGCGCTCAATGCGCTGGCGGCGCTGATGGCCTGGTTCGTATTGCGGCCGATGCGGCGCGCCCACATCGAGGCGGCCAACGACGCGGTGCGCACCGGTGCCGTGCCCGCATCCGAAGCCCCGGTGATGGCGCACTGACTGCCTGAAAGGCGCAAGTGAAGCGGCCCGCCAGTTGGCGGGCCGTTTTCTTTTCTATTCCAGGGCTTCGACCAGCTCGGTCTCGATGTCCATCTGCGAGCGTTGGCCCTGCAGCTCGGGGCCGCTGATGAGGAAGGTGTCTTCCACCCGCTCGCCCAGGGTCGTGACCTTGGCCAGTTGCAGGTTCAGGTGGTGCCTGGCCAGCACCCGGGCCACCGAGTAGAGCAGGCCGACCCGGTCGCTGGCCGAGATGTTGAGCACCCAGCGCTGCGCCTTCTCGTCGGGCGTGAGCGTGACCCGCGTCTTGATCGGAAAGCTCTTGACCCGGCGCGACACGCGGCCGCGGCTGGGCGCGGGCAGCTCGCCCGGCTTGGTCAGCGCATGGGCCAGGTCGGTCTCGACCATGCTGATGAGCTCGCGGTAGTGGTCGGGCAGGAAGGTGGTCACCACCTGGAAGGTGTCGAGTGCGTAGCCGTTGCTGGCCGTGTGCACCTTGGCATCCAGGATGCTGAAGGAAGCATGGTCAAAGTAGCCGCAGATGCGCGCGAACAGGTCGGGCTGGTCGGGCGTGTAGACCAGCACCTGCAGGCCTTCGCCCACCGGCGACAGGCGCGCGCGCACGATGGCCGTCGCATGCGGGTCGACCGGCGTGCCGGCCAGCGGCACGTGGCGCGAGAGCTGGCGTGCATGCCAGGCGATCTCGGCGGCGTCGTGGCGCATGAAGTAGCCCACGTCCAGCGTGTCCCACAGCGCCTTGTGTGCCTCGAAGGGCAGGGCGTGCGGCGCCAGCAGGGCCAGCGCGTCGCGCTTGCGTGCTTCCACCTCGGCGCCGGGGTCGGGCAGGCGCCCGCCCAGGGCGCGCGAGGTGGCGCGGTACAGGTCTTCGAGCAGCTTGCCCTTCCAGGCATTCCACACGCGCGGCGAGGTGCCGCGGATGTCGGCAACGGTGAGCAGGTACAGGCCCGTGAGGTAGCGCTCGTTGCCCACCAGCTTTGCAAAGTCGCCGATCACGACCGGGTCGCTCAGGTCCTGCTTCTGGGCGATGTGGCTCATGGTCAGGTGCGAGGCCACCAGGAATTCGATGAGCTTCGCGTCTTCGCGGTCGATGCCGTGCTGCTTGCAAAAGCGCTGCACGTCGCGTGCGCCCAGCACCGAATGGTCGCCGCCGCGGCCCTTGGCAATGTCGTGGAAGAGGGCGGCCACGTACAGCACCCAGGGCTTGTCCCAGCCACCCGCCAGCTGCGAGCAGAAGGGGTATTCGTGCGCATGCTCGACGATGAAGAAGCGCCGCATGTTGCGCAGCACCATCAGGATGTGCTGGTCCACGGTGTACACATGGAACAGGTCGTGCTGCATCTGCCCCACGATGCTGCGGAACACCCGCAGGTAGCGCCCCAGCACCGAGGTCTGGTTCATGAGGCGAAAGGCGTGCGTGATGCCGCGCGGCTCCTTGAGGATGCGCATGAACATCTCGTGGTTGGCCGGGTCGTTGCGGAACTTGCTGTCCATCACGTGGCGCGCGTTGTACAGCGCGCGCAGCGTGCGCGCCGACAGGCCCTTGACGCCCACCGTCTTCTCGAAGAGCCAGAAGGTCTCGAGGATGGCGGCGGGCTCGCGCAGGTACAGGTCGTCGCTGGCCACGTCGATGGTGCCGCCCTTCTCGAAGAAGCGCTCGTTGATGCGGGTGGGCACGTCGGCCTGCGGCTGCAGGCGCTCGGCAATGTTGAGCAGCAGGATCTCGCTCAGCTGCGTGACCGCCTTGGCCGCCCAGTAGTAGCGGCGCATCAGCGCTTCGCTGGCCTTGCGCTGCGATTCGCCCTCGTAGCCGAAGCTGGCAGCTACGGCAGTCTGCAGGTCGAACACCAGGCGGTCTTCGCGCCGGTTGGCAATTACATGTAGCCGCGCGCGGATGAGCGAGAGCATGGCTTCGTTGCGCTTGATCTGCTGCACCTCGAAGGCCGTGGCCAGGCCATTCTTGGCCAGGTCGTCCCACTTGTTGCCGAAGCCCGCCGCCTTGGCCACCCACAGGATGATCTGCAGGTCGCGCAGGCCGCCGGGCGATTCCTTGCAGTTGGGCTCCAGTGCGTAGGGCGTGTTCTCGAACTTCTGGTGCCGGTGGCGCATTTCCTGCGTCTTGGCGGCGAAGAACTCGCGCGGCTCGACCGAGGCCTGGAAGCGGTCGCGAAAGGCGTTGAACAGCTTCTTGTCGCCAGCCACCAGGCGCGCCTCGAGCAGCGAGGTCTGCACCGTGACGTCCTTCTCGGCCTCGGCCAGGCATTCCTGGAGGTTGCGCACGCTCGAGCCAATTTCCAGCCCCGCATCCCAGCACTGGCCGATGAAGGCTTCCAGCCGGGCCGATTCGACGGCCTCGCACGACTCGCCCGACTGCCCGTCGGGCAGCAGCAGCAGCACGTCGACGTCGGAGTAGGGGAACAGCTCGCCACGCCCGTAGCCGCCTACCGCCACCAGGGCCAGCTGGTTGCCGAAGCCCGCTTCGGCCCATAGGGCGCGCAGCGTCTCGTCGGCCAGCTTGGACAGCTGCTTGAGCACGCCGTGCACGCTGCGTGCAGGCGCATGCGCGTTGCGCAGCGCGTCGAAGACGGAAGATTTGTGCGCGCGATAGGCGTCGCGCAGCATGGAAAGGTCGACCATGTCTGCTATTGGCGCACGCGGCGCCTGATCAAGCGGTGGCTGGGGCGGGGGTGTTCGTCACGAAGGCGGGCGGGGGCGGGCTGCCGGCCGACAGGGTCAGCACCTCGTAGCCCGTCTCGGTGACCAGCACCGTGTGTTCCCATTGCGCCGACAGGGAATGGTCGCGCGTGACGATGGTCCAGCCGTCGTTGCCGAATTCCTTGATGTCGCGCTTGCCGGCGTTGATCATGGGCTCGATGGTGAAGGTCATGCCCGGCTTGAGCTCTTCGAGCGTGCCCGGCTTGCCGTAGTGCAGCACCTGCGGCTCTTCATGAAAGCCCCGGCCGATGCCGTGGCCGCAGAACTCGCGCACCACCGAGAAACCGTTGCTCTCGGCAAAGCGCTGGATGGCATGGCCGATATCGCCCAGCCGGATGCCCGGCTTGACCTTCACGATGCCGTGCCACATGGCTTCGTAGGTGAATGCCACCAGGCGCTTGGCCGCGATGGAGCCTTCGCCCACGACGAACATGCGGCTGGTGTCGCCGTGCCAGCCGTCCTTGATGACGGTGATGTCGAGGTTGACGATGTCGCCCTTCTTCAGGGCCTTGTCGTTGGGGATGCCGTGGCAGACCACGTGGTTGACCGAGGTGCAGATCGACTTGGGGTAGGGAATCGAGCCGCCGCCCATGTAGTTGAGCGGCGCCGGGACGGCGCCCTGGACCTGCGTGATGTAGTCGTGCGCGAGCTTGTCGAGTTCGTTGGTGGTGACGCCGGGCTTCACGTGGGGGGTGAGGTAGTCCAGGACTTCGGAAGCAAGGCGGCAGGCCACGCGCATGCCGGCCACGCCCTCGGCGTCTTTGTAGGTGATGCTCATGCGGGAAATTATCCCATTCAGCCAGCTAAAATTCAGGGTTTCCACGGGATGGCCCCAGTCAGCGGCCACCCAACGAGAGAAGCCCTCGCCCTTCAATCCAGGCCGCCAGGCCCCTCCAACGACAGTGACGCTGCCCGTGACCACCAACCGGCCCCACACCGCCCCCATCGTGATGCGCTTTTCCGGCGCCAGTGCCCTGAGCGACTTCCGCGCCCGCCAGCTGCTGCCCCAATTGCAGGCCATCGAGCCGCGCATCAGCTCGCTGGGAGCCCATTTCGTGCACCTGGTGGCCACCGACGCCCCCCTGTCCGATGCGCAGCAGGCCCAGTTCGCCGCCTTGCTGAACTACGGCGAGCCGGCCACCGAGCCGGCCAACGGCCATGCCGCCATCGTGGTGGCTCCGCGCCTGGGCACGGTGTCGCCCTGGGCCTCCAAGGCCACCGACATTGCCCACAACTGCGGCCTGGCGGTGCGCCGCATCGAGCGCGTCACCGAATTCCACGTCGGCCTGAAGGCGCCGCTCATCGGCAAGGCGCCCGTGCTCAGCGACGAGCAGCGCGCCGCGGTGGCAGCCGTGCTGCACGACCGCATGACCGAATCGGTGCTGCCGTCGCTGGAGCAGGCGCAGGCGCTGTTCGCCGAGCTGCCCGGCGCCCCGATGGCCCATGTAGACGTGGCCGGCGGCGGCCGCGCCGCCCTGGTGCAAGCCAACAAGACCTTCGGCCTGGCCCTGGCCGAGGACGAGATCGACTACCTGGTGGACGCCTTCACCAAGCTGGGGCGCAACCCCACCGACGTCGAGCTGATGATGTTCGCGCAGGCCAACAGCGAGCACTGCCGCCACAAGATCTTCAACGCCGACTTCACCATCGACGGGCAAAAGCAGCCGCAAAGCCTGTTCTCGATGATCCGCCACACCGAGAAGACGAGCCCGCAGCACACCGTGGTGGCCTACTCGGACAACGCATCCATCATGGAAGGCCATGCGGTGGAGCGCTTCGCCGCACGAATGGACGCCGGCGCGGCCTCGCCCGGCTACGCAAAGAGCCAGGCCCAGCACCACGTTCTGATGAAGGTGGAAACGCACAACCACCCGACGGCCATCTCGCCCTTCCCGGGTGCGTCCACCGGCGCTGGCGGCGAGATCCGCGACGAAGGCGCCACCGGCCGTGGTTCGCGCCCCAAGGCGGGCCTGACCGGCTTCACCGTCTCGAAGCTGTGGCCGGAAGCGGGCAGCTACGGCAAGCCCGAGCACATTGCCAGCCCCCTGCAGATCATGACCGAGGGCCCGCTGGGCGGCGCGGCCTTCAACAACGAATTCGGCCGGCCCAACCTGCTGGGCTACTTCCGCGAATACGAGCAGGCCGTGGCCAGCGACGTCGACACGGTGCAGCGCGGCTATCACAAGCCGATCATGATCGCCGGCGGCCTGGGGCAGATCGACGCCAGCCAGACCAGGAAGATCCAGTTCCCGGCCGGCGCGCTGCTCATCCAGCTGGGCGGCCCGGGCATGCGCATCGGCATGGGCGGCAGCGCCGCCAGCTCGATGGCTACCGGCGCCAACGCGGCCGAACTCGACTTCGATTCGGTGCAGCGCGGCAACCCCGAGATCGAGCGCCGCGCGCAAGAGGTCATCAACCACTGCTGGCTGCAAGGCGACAAGAACCCCATCCTGGCCATCCACGACGTGGGTGCGGGCGGCCTCTCGAATGCCTTCCCCGAGCTGACCAACGACGCGGGCCGCGGCGCGCGCTTCGACCTCTCGGCGGTGCCGCTGGAAGAGTCGGGCCTGGCGCCCAAGGAAATCTGGTGCAACGAGAGCCAGGAGCGCTACGTGCTGGCTATTGCGCCCGAGTCGCTGGCCACCTTCCAGGCCTTCTGCGAGCGCGAACGCTGCCCCTTCTCGGTGGTGGGCGTGGCCACCGAAGAACGCCAGCTGCTGCTTTCGGACACGCAGGCGCCCGAAGAAGACGAAGCCGTGCACATGCCCATGGACGTGCTGCTGGGCAAGCCGCCCAAGATGCACCGCGACGTGAAGTCGGTGCCGCGCAGCTTCAAGCCGCTCGAGCTCACCGGCGTGGACCTCACCAAGTCGGCCATTGCGGTGCTGTCGAACCCCACGGTGGCTTCCAAGCGCTTTCTCATCACCATCGGCGACCGTTCGGTGGGCGGCATGAGCCATCGCGACCAGATGGTGGGCCCCTGGCAGGTGCCGGTGGCCGACTGCGCCGTGACGCTGGCCGACTTCGCCGGCTTTGCCGGCGAAGCCATGAGCATGGGCGAGCGCACGCCGCTGGCCGCCTACGACGCACCGGCTTCGGGCCGCATGGCGGTGGCCGAGGCCATCACCAACCTGCTGTCGGCACCCATCGAGCTGTCCCGCGTCAAGCTGTCGGCCAACTGGATGGCCGCCTGTGGCGAGGCCGGCGAAGACGCCGCCCTGTACGAAACCGTGAAGGCCGTGGGGCTGGAGCTGTGCCCGGCGCTGGGCATCTCCATTCCGGTGGGCAAGGATTCGCTGTCCATGCGCACCCAGTGGCGCGACGGCAATGAAGACAAGCGCGTGACCTCGCCGGTGAGCCTGATCGTGAGCGCCTTCGCCTCGGTCGACGACGTGCGCGGCACGCTCACGCCGCAGCTCGACGCGCAGGAAGCCGACACCACCCTGGTGCTGATCGACCTGGGCCGTGGCAAGCAGCGCATGGCCGGCAGCATCCTGGCGCAGACGCTGGGGCAGGGCGGCGACGCGGTGCCCGACCTGGACGACCCGCAAGACCTGGTGCGCCTGGTCGATGCCGTGACCGAGCTGCGCGCGAAGAAGCGCATCCTGGCCATGCACGACCGCTCCGACGGCGGCCTGTTCGCCGCGGCCTGCGAAATGGCCTTTGCCGGCCACGTGGGCCTGGCGCTGAACGTGGACATGCTGGTGACCGAAGGCGACGGCATCAGCGACAGCCGCGCCGAATACGGCGACGCCAAGAACTGGGCCACCCAGGTGAGCGCCCGCCGCGAGGAACTCACGCTCAAGGCACTGTTCAACGAAGAGCTGGGCATGCTGCTGCAGGTGCGCACCGACGAGCGCAACGAGGTCATGCAGACCCTGCGCGCGCACGGCCTGTCGGCCTGCAGCCATTTCGTGGGCAAGACCCGCCCCGACAGCTCCATCATCGATGCCGGCAAGGGCCGCCTGGAAATCTGGCGCGACGCCAAGTCGGTGTTCAGCGCCAGCCTTCAAGACCTGCACCAGGTGTGGGACTCGGTCAGCTGGAAGATCAACGTCCAGCGCGACAACCCCGCCTGCGCCGACCAGGAACATGCCGCGGCCGGCGATCCGGCCGACCCGGGCATGCACGTCTTCCTGCCTGAATCGCTCAAGGCCACGCTGGCCGCGCCCGCCGTCATCGGCGGCAGCCGGCCCAAGGTGGCGATCCTGCGCGAGCAGGGCGTGAACTCGCACGTGGAAATGGCCTACGCCTTCACGGAGGCCGGCTTCGACGCCTTCGACGTGCACATGACCGACCTGCAAACCGGCCGTGCCGACCTGGCGCAGTTCAAGGGCGTGGTGGCCTGCGGCGGCTTCAGTTACGGCGACACGCTGGGCGCGGGCATTGGCTGGGCGCGCAGCATCACCTTCAACCCGCGACTTTCGGAGCAGTTCAAGGCCTTCTTCGGCCGCACCGACACCTTCGGCCTGGGCGTGTGCAACGGCTGCCAGATGTTCGCCGAGCTGGCCGACATCATTCCCGGCGCACAAGACTGGCCGCGTTTCACCACCAACCAGAGCGAGCGCTTCGAGGCCCGCCTGTCGATGGTGGAAGTGCTCGATTCGCCCAGCATCTTCCTTGCCGGCATGGCCGGTGCGCGCCTGCCCATTGCGGTGGCACATGGCGAGGGCTATGCCAACTTCAAGCATCGCGGCGACGCCGGCAAGGCGATTGCGGCCATGCGCTATGTCGACAACCTGGGCCAGCCCACCGAGCGCTACCCGTTCAACCCGAACGGCAGCGCCGGCGGCCTCACCTCGGTGACCACCGCCGACGGCCGCTTCACCGCCCTGATGCCGCACCCCGAGCGCGTGTTCCGCAACATCCAGACGAGCTGGACCTCGGGCGACAAGAGCGCACTGAGCCCCTGGATGCAGATCTGGCGCAACGCCCGCAAGTGGACCGCTTGATGCCCCTCCTCGGGCAAGGACAGCGCCGGCGTGACATCCTCGCTGCCGGCGCCATGATGGCCACTGGAGTCTTTTCGATGTCGACCACCACCGAAGCTGCGTCGCCCGACGCCTTCGCCTTCAAGCACCTCAAGCGCTCGCCGCGCCTGCCGGTGCTTTTCCTGGGCCACGGCAGCCCGATGAACGCGATCGAAGACAACGCCTATCGCCGCAGCTGGCAGGCCCTGGGCACGGAGTTCGGCAGCAAATGGGCGCAGCCGCAGCTCATCCTGTGCATCTCGGCGCACTGGCTCACGCGCGGCGGCTGGTGGCTCACGGCCATGGACAAGCCCAAGACGATTCACGACTTCGGCGGCTTTCCGCAGGAGCTGTTCAACCAGCAGTACCCGGCGCCGGGTGCGCCCCGGGTCGCCGAGGAAATCGGCCAGGCCGTGCGCCAGCCGGTCAACGGTGCAGCGCTGGGCCTGGACAAGGCCGAATGGGGCCTGGACCACGGCACCTGGTCGGTGCTCAAGCCCATGTTCCCCAAGGCCGAGATCCCGGTGGTGCAACTGAGCATGGACTACAGCCGCTCGCCCGTCGAGCACTACATGCTGGGCCAGCAACTGCGCGAGTTGCGCGAGCGCGGCGTGCTCATCGTGGGCAGCGGCAACATCGTGCACAACCTGCGGGCCGTGCGCTTCGACGCCAAGCCGGGCCAGGCCTACGACTGGGCCATCGAGTTCGACAAGGTGGTGGGCGAGCAGATCGCCAAGGGCGACCTGGCAGCGCTGCCGTCGTTCCAGAAGATGGGCCAGGTGGCGGTGCAGGCGCATCCCACCTACGACCACTACCTGCCGCTGCTGTACGCGGCCGGCGCGGTGGACCCGGCGCGCGATGCGCCCAAGTTCTTCAACGCCGACTTCCAGGCTGCATCGATCTCGATGCGCTCGGTCATCTGGAGCTGAGTTTTCGGCCGCTCGCGGCTCGCGCCAGGGCATTTCTCGTCGCTCATGAAAGTCAATTCGATTCCCTGGCATCGCCTGTGGATGCTGTTTGCCCAGGCCGTGGCCATTGGTGCCGGCCTGCTGGTCGCCTGGCGGGCGTTCGGCCCGGCCACGCCGCCGACGCCCACCACGCCGACTGCGGCCCGCCGCGAAGTCGTCACCGTCCATGAAACCAGCGGCAGCTCGTCGCTGGCCAGCACGCTGCTGGGGCGGCGCGATGCGGGCTATCGACAGGCGGCGCGCAAGGCGGCGGCCTCGGTGGTCAACGTCTACTCGCGCAGTGCGCCCAAGCGCCGGGGCCGGCGCGCGGACGATTCGCTGAGCCTGGGCTCGGGCGTGATCGTCGCGGCCAAGGGCTACATCCTGACCAACGACCACGTGGTCGAGGGCGCGAGCGAGTTCGCCGTCATGCTGCCCGGCGGCAAGACGGTGGACGCCAAGCTGCTCGGCCGCGACCCGGAGACCGATCTGGCGGTGCTGAAGGTGGATGCAACCGACCTGCAGCCCATCACTTTCGCGGATGCCGATTCGGTGCAGGTGGGTGACATCGTGCTGGCCGTGGGAGACCCCTTCGCGGTCGGGCAGACCGTGACGCACGGCATCGTCAGCGCCACCGGGCGCAACCGGCTGGGCATCAATACCTTCGAGAACTTCATCCAGACCGACGCGGCCATCAACCCCGGCAACTCGGGTGGCGCGCTGGTGGACATCGAGGGCAACCTGGTGGGAATCAACTCGGCCATCTACTCTGAAAGTGGCGGCTTCCAGGGCATCGGCTTTGCGATTCCGGTGAGCCTGGCGCGCAAGGTGATGGACCAGATCATTGCCCACGGGCGCGTCGACAGGGGCTGGCTGGGCGTGAGCGCGAGCGATGTCGAGCGCGGCGACCCGGGCGCGGTCATCAAGAAGATCGAGCGCGGCAGCCCCGGCGAAAAAGCCGGATTGCGCGTGGGCGACACCGTCATCGCGCTCAACGGCAAGAGCATTGCCGACGCCACGGCCCTCATCAACGAGACGGCGATGCTGGCGCCCGGCAGCCAGGCCGAGTACAAGGTGATTCGCCAGGGCGAGACCGTGGCGCTGGAGGCGCAGCTCGGCCGGCGTCTTGCGTCCGCGGCCAAGCGCCGATAGGCGTTTTGGATCAGGCGTCCAGCGCCTGCACCTCGATCTCCACCCTGGCGCCCTTGTAGAGCACGGCCTGCACGCAAGAGCGCGAAGGCAGCCCGTCGGGGAAGTGCTTGGCGTATTCCTCGTTGAAGGCAGCGAAGTCGGCCAGGTCCGACAGCCAGATGGTGGCGCGCACGACGCGGGCCATGCTGCTGTTGCACTCCTTCAGGCTCAGGGCAATGCGCTCGAGTACGGCGCGCGTCTGCACCTGCACATCGCCTTCGATGATGCCGCCCTGCGAATCCATGGCGAGCACGCCCGAGAGAAAGAGGAAGCCGCCCGCGCGAACCGCCTTCGAGAAGGGGACGGGCAGGGGAGATGGAATGCGTTCGATGGTGGTGCTCATGCGTTCTGGCCGTCTTGGCTGATCGGTTGGCGGGTGATGACCTGGCCGCCGCGCGCACCCGTGTGCGCGCCGTGCTGCCAGGTGACGGCGCCGTTGACGATGACGGCGTCGATGCCCTCGGCGGGCTTCTTGGGGTCTTCGTAGCTGGCGGCGTCGCGGATGGTCTGGGCGTCGAACACCACGATGTCGGCGTGATGGCCCGGCTGCAGCGTGCCGCGCTGGTGCAGGCCGAAGTTGCGGGCCGTCAGGCCGGTCATCTTCCACACGGCCGTCTCCAGCGGGAACAGGCCCACGTCGCGGCTGTAGTGGCCCAGCACGCGTGGAAAGGTGCCCCACAGGCGCGGATGCGGCTTCTCGCCGGCGGGAATGCCGTCGGAGCCGATCATGGTGTCCTCGAAGGCCAGGATGCGCTGCACGTCGTTCTCGTCCATCATGAAATAGATGGCGCTGCCCGGTTGCAGGCGCCTGGATGCCTCGACCCGGTCCACGCCCCATTCGCGGGCGATGTCGTCCAGGTCGCGGCCCGCGCACTCGGGGTGCGGTTGGCTGTCGGCAATGAGCACGCGGCAGTCGAGCATGCCGCGGTCGGCGCGGATCATGGTGGAGCCGGCGGTGTAGGGGTAGCAGTCCAGGCAGATGCGCTGCTTCTTCATCGCCTCGCGGATGTGCGGCAGCGTGACTTGCGACTTGCCGAAGTTCTGCGGGCTCTGCACCTTGTGGTGCGACACCACCACCGGCACGTCCAGCTCGCGGCCGATGCGGAATGTCTCGTCCAGTGCCTGCATCACCTGGTCGGCCTCGTCGCGCATGTGCGTCACGTACAAGGCCTGGCGCGCGCTCAGCGGCCGGCACACCTCGATGATTTCCTCGGTGGTGGCCTTGACGGCCGGCGGGTAGAAGGTGCCGGTGGACAGGCCGATGGCGCCGGCTTCCATGGCTTCTTCCACCAGTGCCTGCATGGCGGCAATTTCTTCCGGCGTGGCCTCGCGGTCCAGCGAACCCATGGTGACGGCGCGCAGGGTGGAGTGGCCCACCATGGCTGCCACGTTCACCGACGAGGGCTGCGTGCGCAGTGCGTCGAGGTAGGCGCGGAAGGTGGTGAAGCGCCCTTCGGCCGGCGTGTCGATCAGGCTCAGCGGCATGGGCAGTTCCATGTCGGGGCGCAGCGGGGCGGCGCTGATGCCGCAGTTGCCGGCCACCACCGTGGTCACGCCCTGCGAGACCTTGAAGGGCATGGCCGCCTGCGACAGCACGGCCTGGTCGTCGTGCGTGTGCGAGTCGATGAAGCCCGGCGCGACGATGCGGCCCTTGGCTTCGATGACGGTGTCGGCGCTGTGGCCGGCCAGGTTGCCGATGGCCGAGATGCGGCCACCCTGAATGGCGATGTCGGCATCGAAGCGGGGAGCGCGGGTGCCGTCGATGACGGTGCCGCCGCGAATGAGCAGGTCGTGATGGGTCGGTGTCATGCAGGTCTCCTGGTTCAGGCTGGGGCGCGAGGCCGCGTCAGCGGAAGTGGCAGGCCACGCGGTGTTCGCCGGTGCCGCTTGTCTCGCGCGTCGAAAGCTCGGGCGAGCGCTCCTTGCACACCGGCTGCGCCAGCGGGCAGCGGGTATGGAAGCGGCAGCCCGAGGGCGGATTGGCCGGGCTGGGCGGATCGCCCTGCAGCAGCATGCGCTGGGCCGGCGTGCGCGGGTTGGGCACCGGCACCGCCGACAGCAGGATCTGCGTGTAGGGGTGGCGCGGCGCGCTGAACAGCGTGTCGCGGTCCGCCAGCTCGACGATGCGGCCCAGGTACATCACGGCCACGCGGTGGCTGATGTGGCGCACCACCGAGAGGTCGTGCGCCACGAACAGGTAGGCAATGCCGAACTCGGCCTGCAGGTCCATCAGCAGGTTGACCACTTGCGCCTGCACCGACACGTCCAGCGCCGACACCGGCTCGTCGCAGATGATGAGCTTGGGCTGCACGGCCAGCGCGCGGGCAATGCCCAGGCGCTGGCGCTGGCCGCCGGAGAACTCGTGCGGGTACTTGTCGATGGCCTCGGGGCGCAGGCCCACCTTGCCGAACAGCCACTGCACGCGCTCGCGCCGCTCGCTGGCCGACTGCTTGCCGAAGTTGCGCAGCGGCTCGGCCACGATCTCGCCGGCGGTGAGTCGCGGGCTGAGCGAGGCGTAGGGGTCCTGGAAGATGATCTGCACGTCGCGGCGGCGCTCGCGCATCTGGCCGGGACTGAGCTTGAGCAGGTCTTCGCCGTTCAACTGCACCGTACCCGCCGTGGGCTCGATCAGCCGCATGACCGACTTGGCCGTGGTGGTCTTGCCGCAGCCCGATTCGCCCACCAGCGACAGCGTCTCGCCCCGGGCCACGGTAAAGGACACGCCGTCCACCGCCTGCACCGCCGGCTGTGCCTTGGCCAGCCAGCGGCGGGGCGCGGTGTAGTGCTTGCGCAGGTCTTCGACGCGCAGCAGGGTGTTGTTGTTGTCGGTGCTCATGCGCTCAGCGCCTCCATCGGGGCCAGGCGGCCTTCTTCCACGGCGAAGCAGGCCACGCCGTGGCCGCTGCCCTGGTCGCTCAGCGCCGGCACTTCGGCGTTGCAGCGGGCATCGGCATGCGGGCAGCGCGCAGCAAAGGCGCAGCCGCGGCGCGCTGCCAGCGGCGAGGGCACCAGGCCGGGGATTTCGGTGAGCCGTGCGCTTTGCGTGTTCATCGAAGGCATCGAGGCCATCAGCGCGCGGGTGTAGGGGTGCAGGGGGCGGTCGAACAGGTCCTGCACGTCCGCTTCCTCGTCCTTGCGGCCGGCATACATCACGACCACGCGGTCGCAGCTTTCGGCCACCACGCCGAGGTCGTGCGTGATCATGACCACGCCCATGCCCAGCTCGCGCTGCAGCCGTTTGATGAGCTCCACGATCTGCGCCTGGATGGTCACGTCCAGCGCGGTGGTGGGCTCGTCGGCAATCAGCACCTCGGGGTTGCAGGCCAGGGCCAGCGCGATCATCACGCGCTGGCGCATGCCGCCGGACATCTGGTGCGGGTACTCGTTGGCGCGGCGCTCGGGCTCGGGGATCTGCACCAGGCGCAGCATGTCGACCGCACGCGCCATCGCTTCGGCGCGGCTGGCCTTCTGGTGCAGGCGCACCGTCTCGGCAATCTGCCGGCCCACGCTGAGCACCGGGTTCAGCGAGGTCATGGGCTCCTGGAAGATCATCGAGATGCGGTTGCCCCGGATGCCGCGCATTTGCGCTTCGCTGAGCGTGAGCAGGTCGGTGCCGCGCAGCCGCACTGCGCCGCGCAGGCGCGCCGGCGGCGTGGGCAGCAGGCGCAAGACGGCCATGGCGGTCACGCTCTTGCCGCAACCCGATTCGCCGACCACGCCCAGCGTCTGGCCGGCGCGCACCGTGTAGGAGACGCCGTCGACGGCGCGTGCGGGGCCGTTGAGGGTATCGAAGCGAACGTGCAGGTCGTCCACCTCGAGCAGGACCTGGCCAGTGGCCAGGGCGTCGCGTTTGGGTGAGTTCATCACGGCCTTCAGAGTTGCCGCGCCAGGCGGGGGTCCAGCGCGTCGCGCAGGCCATCGCCCAGCAGGTTGATGGCCAGCACAGTGGCGGCCAGCAGCAGGCCGGGATAGAGAATGATGTGGAAGGCCACGGCCACGAAGTTGCGGCCCTCGGCCATCATGTTGCCCCAGCTGGGCGTGACGGGTGGCACGCCCACGCCGAGGAAGGACAGCGCTGCCTCGTACAGCACCGCCGAAGCCGCGATGAAGGTGGCCTGCACCACCAGCGGCGCCACCATGTTGGGCAGCACGTGGCGCACCAGGATGACCGGCAGGCGCGTGCCCACCGCATGGGCCGCCTCGACGAAGAGCTGCTCGCGCAGCGTGAGCGCCAGCGAGCGCACCAGCCGCACCACGCGAGGTACTTCGGGAACGATGATCGCCACCACCACCGTGGTCAGGCTGGCTCGCGTCACCGCCATCAGCGCAATGGCCAGCAGGATGCCCGGGATGGCCATCAGCCCGTCCATGACGCGCATGATGAAGCCGTCCACGCGGCGCACGAAGCCCGCCATCAGGCCCAGCACCACGCCCAGCAATGTGGAGACAACGGCCACGCTGATGCCCACCACCAGCGAGACGCGCCCGCCCCAGACGGCGCGACTGAACACGTCGCGCCCCAGCGCATCGGTGCCCAGCCAATGCTCGGCCGAGGGCGGCTGCATGCGCGTGAGCGGGTCGATGTCCTGCGGGTCGTGCGTGGCGATCCAGGGCGCGGCCAGCGCGATGGCCGCCACCAGGATCAGCAGCAGCGCACCGATGATCAGCGTCGGGTGCTTGCGCGCCCAGCGCCAGCGGGGCGGCACGAAGGGCGCTTCGTCCTCGGCCGCCGCGGCGGCGTTGTTGTCCATGGGAAGGGAAGACATGTCGGTGCCCATTCAGTACCTGATTCGCGGATCGAACAGGCGGTAGCTCAGGTCGATGAGCAGGTTGATCAGCACATACACGCCGGCCGACAGCAGCAGCACGCTCTGGATCACCGGGTAGTCGTGCCGCTGCACCGAGTCGACCACCAGCCGGCCCACGCCTGGAATGGCGAACACGGTCTCGGTGACGACCACGCCGCCGATGAGCAGCGCGATGCCCACGCCTACCGTGGTGGCGATGGGCACGGCCGCGTTGCGCAGCGCATGGCCCAGCACCGGCAGCACGCCCAGGCCCTTGGCGCGGGCGGTGCGGATGTAGTCCTCGTGCAGCACTTCCATCACGGTGGCCCGCGTCATGCGCGTGACCAGTGCGATGTAGACCAGTGCGAGGTTGATGCAGGGCAGCGCGACGCTGCGCAGCCATGGGCCCAGGCCCTCGCTCATGTGAACATAGCCTTGCACCGGGAACCACGGCAGCTTGATGGCGAAGGCGTAGACCAGCAGGTAGCCCACCAGGAAGGCCGGCACCGAGAAGGCGAGCACGGCGAACAGCATCACCAGCCGGTCGATCCAGCTGCCCGCGCGGTACGCGGCCAGCGTGCCCAGGGGCACGGCCACGACGATGGTCAGAAGCATGGTCAGCAGCGCGATGACCAGCGTGGGCTCCAGGCGCTGCCCCAGCAGCGTGGTCACGGGAACCTGCGTGAAGATGGAGGTGCCCAGGTCGCCCGTGGCCAGCTTGCCCAGCCAGATCAGGAACTGCTGCCAGATCGGCAGGTTCAGCCCCAGCGTCTCGCGCAGGCGGTTGATGTCGTCCTCGGTGGCCAGGTCGCCGGCGATGAGCGCCGCGGGGTCGCCCGGCGAGAGGTGGATCAGCAGGAAGACCACGACCGCCACCACCGCCATGACGGGCAGCGTGGCGACGAGGCGGCGAAGGACGTAGCTCATCGTCGTGCGAGGTGGGGGCGCGTTGCGGGGTTCTTACTTGTCCAGTGCCCAGACCACGGGCATGCCACCCCAGAGCTTGTCCACGCCCTTGAGGTTGGCGCGCGCCGCGAAGGCGGCCGAGTACTGGCCGGCATTGATGTAGGGCACGGCATCGAAGGCGCGCGTCTGGAAGGCGTCCAGGCGCTGCTTGCGCGTGGCGGCATCGGTGGACTGCAGCCAGGCGGCACGCAGCGCGTCCAGCTCCTTGTCGCAGGGCCAGCCGGGCAGCGAGTTGCCGCAGGCGGGGCTGAGATAGGCGTTGGTGATGGGCGAGTTGGCGTCGAACTCGCCGGCCACGGTGACGTACACGTTCCAGCCGCCGGCCGCAGGTGCGTCGCGCTTGGCGCGACGCGCGCCGATGGAGGCCCAGTCCATGGACTGCATGTCCACGTTCACGCCGATGCTCTTGAGCGTCTGCGCGGCCATGAGTGCCAGCGCGTTGAGGTAGGTGATGTCGGTGGGCACCAGCAGCACCACCTTCTCGCCCTTGTAGCCCGACTCGGCCAGCAGTGCCTTGGCCTTGGCCACGTCGGCCTTGGCCCAGGGCTGCGAGCCCGCGCCGGTGTCGTTGGGGCTGCCGCAGATGAAGAAGGTGTGGCAGTAGGCCTTGCGCATGTCGGCCGGATAGCCCATGGCCGCGACAAAGCGCTCCTGGCTCACCGCCATCTGGAAGGCCTGGCGCGCCTTGATGTTGTCGAAGGGCGCGTGCAGGTGGTTGAGCACCAGGAAGGCCTCGTAGGCGCCGGAGCTGCCCACCTTCACGTTGCTGTCGGCACGCAGCGGCGCGATGTAGTCGGGTGGCAGCTGTTCGAGCAGGTCGACCTCGCCGCGCTGCAGGGCGGCCACGGCGCTGTTGGCGTCGGGCAGGTAGAGCCATTCGACGCGATCGAAGTTGCTCTTCTTGCTGCCGGCCAGGCCGTTCGCCGGCTCGGTGCGCGGCACGTACTGCGCATTGCGCACGAACACGGCCTTGTTGCCGGGCACCCATTCGTCGCGCTTGAAGACGTAGGGTCCGGAGCCCAGTACCTCGGTCATGGGCGCCGTGGTGGGCAGCTTGGCCAGCCGCTCGGGCAGGATGAAGGCCGGGTAGCCCGAGGGCTTGGCCAATGCGTCGAGCACCATGCCGAAGGGCTGGGCCAGCGTCAGCGTGAAGGTGCGTGCGTCCACAGCCTTCCATTCGGCGCCATTGGCCGCCAGGGCGCGGCCCAGGCTGTCGCGACCGGTCCAGCGCAGCAGCGAGGCAATGGCGTCGGCCGAGGTGACGGGGGTGCCGTCGGAGAACTTCAGGTCGGGGCGCAGCGTGAAGCTCCACTGCTTGCCATCGGGCGACTGGGTGAACTTCTCGACCATCTGCGGTTGCGGCTTGCCGCTCGCGTCCTGCGAGAACAGCGTGTCGTAGACCATGTAGCCGAAGTTGCGCGAGATGTAGGCGGTGGTGAAGGTCGGGTCGAGGATCTTCAGGTCGGCATGCGCCACCATGCGCAGCGTCTTGGGCGGGGTCTGGGCCTGGGCGGTGAAGCCCAGGCTTGCCAGGGTCAGGGCGCCGAAGGCGGCCAGGGCGGCGAGCGTGCGTCGTTTCATCGTCGGAACTCCGGTAGGTCGAACAGGAAGGGAAAAGTGGTGTCAGGCGGGCAGCGCATCCATGGGCCACTTGGGGCGCTGGATCTTCCGGTAGGGCAGCGTGCTCAGGTCCAGCGTCACGGCGCCGGGCGCCGCCACGTAGATCACGTGCTTGCCCACCTTGGAGAAGGACGCGTAGAAGTGCTGCGACGACTTCACCACGATCAGCCGCTTGGCCGCCAGGTCGCAGCCCAGCTGCGTGAACAGGTCGGTGCCCATGGCCTGGTTGCGCAGCGTGATGAGCACGATCTCGATGCCGCCGGCTTCCACCAGGGCGCAGTCGCCCATGGGCACGGGCGTGCCGGCCAGGCCGGTCATGACCAGGTCGCGCTTGAGCGCCTTGACGGTGCAGTCCAGGTCCAGCGGCTGGCCCGACAGCGGGCTGATCTTGCCGCCGATGCGCATCTGCAGCTTCGCGCCTTCGCCGGCTTCGAAGGCGATGCGCACGGCAATCGGGTCCCACAGCGGGCCCAGCGCGGCGCTGTCGATGCCGCGCTCGAGCATGCGCTGCAGCACGAAGGTGGAATCGCTCGCCGCGCCGCCGCCGGGGTTGTCGGCACCATCGGCCATCACCACCGGGCCGCCCTTGAAGGCCAGGGCTTCGTCCAGCGCGGTGTCGATGTCGGGGTAGTGCACCGTGAGCGCGTCGCGCATGGCAATCACTTCATCAGCCAGCTGGCGGGCCAGGGCCTGCGCCTGCTGCGCGTTGCCGTCGGTGTAGACCAGCATCTTGGTGCCCATGCCGGGCACGTCGCCCCAGCTGAAGCCATGGGCCAGCGAGATGGAGAGCACGCCGTCCTTGCCTTCGAGCGATTGCATGCGCGCCACGAAGCTGCGAGCCGGGTCGCGCGAGGTGTGGACGGTGACGATGATGCCGGTGTCCACCACGGCGGCCACCGGGCGGATCTTCTTCTGCGCGGCGGCCACGCACAGGTCGACCAGCTCCAGCCCGCGTTCGAGCACGTCGGTGTGCGGATACTCCTTGAAGGTGATGAGCACGTTGGCGTTGTCCACCATCTCGGGGGTGACGTGGCAGTGCGGATCGAGCTCGGCGCCGATGATCGTGTCGGGGCCGACGATGGCGCGCACGCGCTGCAGGAGGTCGCCTTCGCAGTCGTCGTAGCCGTCGGCCACCATGGCGCCGTGCAGGCCCAGCAGCACCACGTCCACCGGCAATGCGGCCTTCAGGTCGGCCAGCAGTTCTTCGCGCAATGACTCGTAGGCGTGGCGCGTGGTGATGCCGCTGGGCTGTGCCGCGGCCACCATGCCTTCGATGAGCGTCCAGCCCTGGTCCTTGCCGCGCACGCGCGCAGCCCACAGCGGACCGGAGAACAGCGTCAGGTTGTCCGGATGCTGGCCCGCCGGAAAGTAGCCGCGTTCACGGAACGAGGCCAGGCCGGTGGGCATGGGGCCGAAGGTGTTGGTTTCGGTGGCGAGGGAGGCACTGAAGATGCGCATGGAAGAAGGCTCCTGTGGCAAGTTGTGGCGTGGGTCTCAGGCGCTGGCGGCGGCGCGCAGCCGGCGCGGGCTCAGCATCTCGGCGGTGAGGCCGAAGGAGGCAGGGTGGGGCGGCACGGGCAGGCCACGCGCCAGCGCGGCGCAGGTCTCGCCCATGGCGGCCGAGGTCTGGATGCCGTAGCCGCCCTGGGCCGCGATCCAGAAGAAGCCTTCGGCGTTTTCGTCGAAGCCGCCCACCAGATCGCCGTCGGCCACGAAGGAGCGCAGGCCGGCCCAGGTGCGCGTGGGCCGGCGGATCTGCAGCGTGGTCGCTTCCTCGATGCGATGGATGGCCAGGGCGATGTCCATTTCCTCGGGCTGCACGTCCTGCGGATCGACCGGGTCGGCATTGGCGGGCGAGCCCAGCAACATGCCGGCATCGGGCTTGATGTACCAGTCCTCGGAGGCACCATGCACCATGGGCCAGCTGGCGTGGTTCGTGTCGGCGGGGCCGGCGAAGATGAAGGCCGAGCGGCGGCACGGCTGCAGGCCCAGCGCAATGGCGCCGGCGAGCTTGCCGATCACGTCGCACCAGGCGCCGGCGGCATTGAGGACCACGGGCGCCTCGTAGCGCTGGCCGCTCGCGTCCACCAGCCAGCGGCCGTTCACTCGCTGCATCGCGGTGACCTCGGCATCGCACACCAGTTTGCCGCCCGCGCGCCGCATGCCGCGCAGGTAGCCCTGATGGATGGCGTGCACGTCCATGTCGGCTGCGTCGGGTTCGATCACCGCGCCGGCCAGTTGGTCGGCGCGCAGCACCGGCACGATGGCGCAGGCTTCCTCCGGCGTGAGGCGGCGCGCATTCGGCGACATGGCATGGAGGATTTCCCAGTGCTCGTCGAGCGCGGCGCGCTGCTCGGGCGTGGCAACCATCATGGCGCCGCGCGGCGTGAGCAGCGGGTGTTCGCTGAAGCCTTCGGGCGGCGATGCCAGGAAGGCACGGCTGGCCATGGTCAGGGCACGCACCTGCGGCGTGCCGTAGCTTTCCATGAACAGCGCGGCCGAGCGGCCAGTGGAGTGATAGCCGGGTTGCGACTCGCGCTCGAGCACGATGGTGCGGCCATGTGGCGCCAGCCAATGGGCCACCGACGCGCCCGCGATGCCTGCGCCGATTACCAGGAAGTCGGCTTGGATGGCGGCGGTCTCTGTGGTCATGGTGCGCGAGGAAAAAGATCGTGTTGCGAAGGGACAGTGCCGCAAGGGCCCTGCGTCAGAAGCCGCGAAGTGTAGGCAAGAATTTGCGCATACGCAAAAAATGAGAACGCTTCTAGGGTAAACACTCAAGGCGCACCAAAGGAGAACTTGCGGATACGCAATTTGCACACACGCAAATATCGGGCCAGAGATTTCGATGGGCGATGCGGCGCTCGCTGGCAGAATGAGCAGTCAGGCACCGAGGGCAATGCAGGAGCAATGAGGATGAACGCATGAAATCGCACGCGAGCGAGCAGGGGCTGCCCGCGGTGCAGTCGCTGGACCGGGAGACCTTCGGCCGTCGGTTGCGCAGCGCCCGCAAGGGATTTGGCTGGACGCTGCAGCAGTTGTCGGAGCTCTCGGGTGTCTCGGTCCCGACCATCTCGCGCGCCGAGCGCGGACAGCTCGCCCTGGGCTACGAGAACTTCGCAGCCCTGGGGCATGCGTTGAAGATGGACATGAACGCCATGTTCGCCGGCGAGGGCGTGAAGACGGCAGCGCTGGACGCGCCTGTGGTGACGCGCTCAGGGCAGGGCGTGGTCTACCGCGGCTTGTCTTTTGCCTACGAGTTCCTGGGCACGAACGCGACCGGCAAGCTCATGAGTCCGGTGGTGGGCACGGTGCATGCGCGCCGCGTCGAAGGCCCCGAGGACTTTGCACGGCACGAGGGCGAGGAGTTTGCGTATGTGCTCTCGGGCACCATCGACGTGTACTTCGACACGGGCGAGGTGGTGCGCCTGGAGCGCGGCGATTCGCTCTATTTCGACAGCCGCATTGGGCATGCGTACGTCAGCATCAGCCGCCAGCTGGCGCGGATCGTCGGCGTGACTTCGGTCGAAAGCCGCTTCATGCGCAGTGCGCGCGAGGGGGTGCCGAATGGGCGGGCGGCGGGGTTGCCGGCCGGGGCGCAGGTCTCGCGGCGGGGTTCTGCGGCGGATGGCGCAGCAGCACCGCGAGCGCGAACCCGGCGCGTAGCGACGAAGAAGTCCTGACCAACAGCATCGGGTCGACCATCTTGTAGCCATGCGGCTACAATACTGCGGTGACGACCGTAATCGAAACCGATGGGTTTGCTGCGTGGCTGGGCGGCCTAAAAGACCGGTCAACTCGCTTCAGGCTGGCGCATGTATTACATCAAGCAGGGGGCGACCATCATCGTCATGCTGGGCGGAGGCAACAAGTCCGGCCAGCAGCGCGACATAGAACGAGCCAAGAAGCTGGCTCTGGAGTTGCGAAATGAGCAAGAAGATCAAGACCCGTCCTTTTGACGTTGCCAACTACCTCGAAAGCGAGGAGGACGTGGCCGAGTACCTGAGTCAGGTGCTTGAAGAAGGCGACCCTGCGGAGCTTGCCGGAGCGCTGGGGGCAATCGCTCGCGCGCGAGGCATGGCGCAGCTTGCGATCGAGACAGGTCTCTCGCGCGAGAGCCTCTACAAAAGTCTTTCGGGCGAGCGTGCGCCCAGCAGCGACACGCTGTTCAAGGTTGTGCGCGCGCTTGGTCTGAAGCTCACCATCGAGCCGGCGCACACCTGAGCCTAGAAGACGACCCCAGCCACCAGCAGTATGTTCGCGTAGGGCGTGAATTCGCCGGTACGCACAACGGCCTTGGCGCTGGCACTCAGCCGCTTGAGTTCTTCGTGCGACACGGCCTGCGGCGCGGGGCCAGACAGGCTGGCGCACCAGTCGGGCAGGCGCCCGCCATTGCGCTGGAGCGCCTCGCTGGCGATCACGGCGCGCTCCACTTGCATCTCTTGCAGCACGGTCTTGAGCACGTCTGCCACCGATGGAATACCGGGCGTCAACGCGAGATCGATTCGCCTGGGCCCCGCCGGCACCGGCATGCCCGCGTCGCCGATGAGCAGCGTGTCGCCGTGCCCCAGCGCCGCGATGACCTGGGAGAGCTCGGCGTGCAGCAGCGGCGTGCGTTTCATGATGGCAACCTGGTCCAGATGGGCGCGGGGGCGCTGTGCAACACCGCGTCGCGCGAAGGGATGGAAGACTGCGCGCCCAGTTGCATCACGCACAGTGCCGCGGCGCGAATGCCTTGGCCCAGTGCCTGGTCGAGCGTGGCGCCGCGCGCCAGTTCGGCTGCGAGCGCACCCGTCAAGGTATCGCCGGCCGCGGTGGTGTCGACCACGTCCATGCGAGGCGCAGGATGGTGGCGCGCACCGTCCGCATCGAGCGCCACGGCGCCCGCATGACCCAGGGTGACCACGATCCGGGGCACGCCACGGTCATGAAACACCCGGGCAGCGGCCGCGGCCTGCAGCGGCTGGCGCACAGGCAGCCCGCTCAGTTCGGCCGCCTCGACCTCGTTGACGACCAGCGTGTCGACCAGCGGCCACAAGGCATCGTCCACGGCGTGCACCGGCGAAGGGTTCATCAACACCCTGCAACCCACCTGCCGGGCTACCTGCATGGCGCGCACGGCTTCGGCCATGGGGGTCTCGAACTGGATCAGCAGGAATGCCGCGCCGGTGAGGGCCGCGGTCAGTTCGGCTTCGGAAGCGCGTGCCTGCGCGTTGGCGCCGGCGATCACCACGATGCGGTTCTGACCAGCGTCGTCCACCATCACGAGGGCGGTGCCGGTGGGTTCGTCGGACTGCACGCGCACGGCGCGCGTATCGATGCCGTCTTGCTCGAGCGCTTCGCGCAGTGCCCGGCCGTCGGCGTCGGCGCCGATGCAGCCCATCATCTGCACGGCAGCGCCTTGCCTGGCGCAGCTCACCGCCTGGTTGCCACCCTTGCCGCCGGCCGAGCGGGCAATCGATCGGCCCATGAGCGTTTCGCCGGCATCGGGCGCATGCGGCACGCGCAGCACCAGGTCCATGTTGAGGCTGCCCAGCACCACGATGCGCGGTGCGTCCTGCATCCAGTCCATCGAGTCGTCGCTCATCGTGCAGGGCCTTTCATTTCGCTGGAGGAAGCCGCGCGGCCCGTGGTGGCACGCACGCGCAATTCCGGCTGCAGCATGACCTTGCGCGGCTCGCGGCGTCGCCCGCCGACGCGCTCGAGCAGCATGTCCACGGCCAGTGCGCCGATGTGTTCCTTGGGCTGCGCCACGGTGGTCAGTGGCGGGCTGGTGTAGGCCGCCAGGTCGATGTCGTCGAAGCCGATGACGGAGATGTCGTCGGGCACCCGCAGCCCGCCTTCATGCACGGCGCGCAGGGCGCCGATGGCCATCAGGTCGTTGCAGACGAATACGGCCGTCGGGCGGCTGTCGGTGCGCAGGATGGCGTGCATGGCCTCGTAGCCGCCCTGGCTGGTGAAGCCGCCGCGCCACAGCAGCGCATCGTCGTCCGACGAGGGGGCGGCACCGGACTCGGCCAGCGCCAGCCGCCAGCCCTGCACGCGCTGCTCGCTCGACGCCACGCCCGCCGGCCCGCCGATGCATGCCACGCGGCGGTGGCCCAGCGACTGCAGGTGGCGCACCGCAAGCAGCGCGCCCTGCATGTGGGCGGTTTCCACCAGGTCGCATGCGGGGTCGTCGATCTCGCGGTCGAGCAGCACCACGGGCATCTTCAGCCCATGCAACTGCTTGGCGAGCGTTTCGTCGCTGCCGGTGGACACGACGATCAGCCCGTCGATGCGCCGCTGCGCCAGCACCTGCAGGTAGACACCCTGGCGCTGCGGCAGGTCGTCGGTGTTGCACAGCACCAGCGTATAGCCGGCGGCGAAGCAGCGGTCTTCCACCACCCGCACGATCTCGGCAAAGTAGGGATTGGAGCTGTTGGGAATGAGCATGCCCAGCGTGCTCGTGCTGTTGCTCTTGAGGCTGCGCGCCACCTGGCTGGGCACGTAGCGCAACTCGCGGATGGCGGCGTTGACCCGTTCACGCCCCTCGGGGCTGACGTGGCGTGTTTCGTTGACGACGTGCGACACGGTGGTGACCGACACCCCCGCGCGCAGTGCAACGTCCTTGATGGTGGCCATGGGCTTGGGCTTTCCGGGTCTGAGCTCAGGCAGCGGTGCCCGCGCGCCGCTGCCTCAGCGTGTCGATGATCACGGCCACCACGATCACCGCGCCGGTGATGATCCGCTTGCTGGGTTCGCTGGCGCCAATCTGCGCCAGGCCCGCCTCCAGCACCGAGATGATCAGCACGCCGAAGAAGGTGTTGATGACCGAGCCGCGCCCGCCCATGAGGCTGGTGCCGCCGATGACCACGGCCGCGATCACCTGCAGCTCGATGCCGGCGCCCGCGTTGGGGTCGGCCGCCTCCAGGCGCGCCGACTGCATCAGGCCCGCCAGGCCGGCCAGCAGGCCCGTGAGCGCGAACACGGCAATGCGGATGGGGCGCGGGTCCACGCCGGCCAGGCGCATGGCTTCTTCATTGGTGCCGATGCCCACCACGCAGCGCCCGAACACGGTTCGCGTGAGCACCACCTGGCCCACGATGACCAGCAGCACCGCCAGCACGAAAGCCGCCGAGATGCCGCCGATCCACGGCGCCGCCAGGCCCGAGATGGCATCGCCCACGTACTGCGTGCGCGAGTTGGTGACGAGATAGGCCGAGCCGCGCACCGCTTCGAGCATGCCCAGCGAGACGATGAAGGAGGGCAGCCGCCACGCCACCGACACCGCGCCGGTGATGGCGCCGCAAAGCAGCCCCGCGGCCAGGCCCAGCGCAGCGGCGGCCGGCACGCTCCAATGCCATTGCAGGATGGCCGATGCCGTGATGGCGGCGCTGAGCGCCAGCACCGAGCCCACCGACAGGTCGATGCCCGCGATGATGAGCACGAAGGTCATGCCCACCGCCATCACCGCCAGCGCCGGTATCTCGTTGGCGATGGTCACGAAGGTCTGCTTGGTCAGGAAGTAGTCGCTCAAGCTGGCGAACAGGGCGATCATGGCGGCCAGCACCACGGCCAGCCCCACATAGGTGCCCAGTTGCCCGCGCTGGCGCGTGGGCGCCGCCACTGGCGCGGCGCTCGCCGGCGTGTCGGGGTTGGATGCTGAAGTAGATGAAGAACTCATGCGCTCGCACTCACGCTCGCAGGGGTGGATGGGGAGGAAGAGGGTGGGGACGCAGTGCGCCCACCCGTGCCGCTGAACGCGGCGGACAGCAGCATCTGCTCGGTCCATTGCCCGCGCTCGAAGATGCCGACCAGCCGGCCGCCGCTCATCACGCCGATGCGGTCGCACACCGCCATCAGCTCGCGCAGGTCGCTGGAGACCATCAGCATGGCCTTGCCTGCGGCTGCCATGCGGTCCAGCTCGGCGTACAGGTCCGCGCGCGCGCCGACGTCGACGCCGCGTGTGGGTTCATCGAGCAGCAGCACGCGGCAGTCGCGATGAATCCAGCGCGCGAACACCACCTTCTGCTGGTTGCCGCCGCTGAGCGTGGACACGGCCTGCTCGATGCCGTGCGAGCGCACGCGCAGCAGTTGCGACAGGCGCTGGGCAATGCCGCGTTCCTTGGCGCTGCGCAGCCAGCCGCTGCGCGCCACGGCGGCCAGGTCGCTTATCGTGATGTTCACGCGGATGGACTGGGGCAGCAGCAGGCCTTGCGACTTGCGGTCTTCGGTTACCAGCCCGATGCCGGCGCGGATGGCCTGCATGGGCGAGCGCCAGTTGCCGTGCACGCGTTGGGCCGGGGCCGCCGCTTGGGCCGCGTTGAGCGTGATCTCGCCCTGGTCGGCGCGGTCGGCGCCGAAGATCAGGCGCAGAAGCTCGGTGCGGCCGGACCCCACGAGCCCGGCCAGGCCCAGGACTTCGCCGGCGTGCAAGTCCAGATCGACACTGCGAACCACCTGGCCGCGGCCCAGGCCACGGACCTGCATCACCACCGGGCCCGCAGTGCGCCGCGGGCGGTCTTCCAGCGAATGCACCGCACGGCCGACCATGCGCTCGACCAGCTCGTCCTCGCGCACGCCGGCCATGGGTCGCACGTCTACCAGGCGGCCGTCGCGAAGCACCGCCACCTGGTCGGCAATTCGCTGCAGCTCTTCGAGCCGGTGCGAGACATAGATGATGGCCACGTCGCGCGCCTTCATGGCGTCGATCTGCTCGAACAGCTGCGCGGTCTCGCGCGGCGTGAGCATGGCGGTGGGTTCGTCCAGCACGAGCACGCGGGTGTCGTCTCGCAGGTTGCGGGCGATCTCCACCATCTGTTGCTGGCCGATGCCCAGCGTGGATACGGGCGTGGCCGGGTCGATGTGCTGCAGGCCGATGCGCGCCAGCTGCTGCGCGGCCAGCGCGTGCAGGTCGGCTCGGCGGATCCAGCCGGCGCGGTGGGGCAGGCGGCCCAGCAGCAGGTTCTCTGCCACCGACAAGGTGGAGACCAGCCCCAGTTCCTGCATGACCATGCGCACGCCCAGCTGCTCGGCTTCGCGGCGGGAGGCGGGCGCATAGGCCGCGCCGCCCAGCCGCATGTGACCGCGCGTAGCGGGCGCAAGGCCGCAGATGATCTTGGAGAGCGTGCTCTTGCCGGCGCCGTTTTCGCCGGTGAGCGCCAGCACCTGGCCCGGCGCCAGCGTGAGGCTCACGCCGTCGAGCACCGGGGCGGCGTAGTCCTTGCCCAGGCCCTCCATCACCAGCACGGGCGTGGCCGTGCGGGTGGCGGACTCGACGTGCGGTGCGGCGGTCAAGGGAAGGGGCCCGCGGCCTGCTTGATTGCTTACTTGCTGTCCTTGGTGACCAGCACGACGTCGGTCTTGACCGCGGCCGGCATGTCGGCCTGCTTCTTCTTTTCCGACAGCGCCTTCAGGGCCGTCTCGATGCCGAACACCGCCTGCTTGGCGGCGAACTGGTCGGCCGTGGCCAGCACCCGGCCATCGGCCAGCATGGGCTTGATGGCGTTGATGTTGTCGTAGCCCACCACCTGCACCTGGCCGGTCTTGCCGGCAGCCTTGACTGCTGCCACTGCACCCAGCGCCATGCTGTCGTTGCCGGCCAGCAGGGCCTTCAGGTCGGGGTGCTCGCGCAGCATGCCGGCGGCCACCGTGTTGCCCTTGTCGATTTCCCACTGGCCCGACTGCACGCCCACCACGTTCATGCCGCCGGCCTTCATCGCATCTTGAAAGCCCAGCGTGCGCTGCTGCGCATTGAAGGTGGTGGACACGCCTTCGATGATGCCCACCTTGTCGCCCGACTTGAGCTTCTTGGCCAGGAAGTCGCCCACCAGCTTGGCGCCGGCACGGTTGTCCGGGCCCACGAAGGGCACCGAGATGTTCTTTTCCTTGAGCGCGCCGGCGTCCAGCTGGTTGTCGATGTTCACCACCAGGATGCCCTTGTCGATGGCCGCCTTGACCACCGGCACCAGCGCCTTCGAATCGGCCGGGGCGATGACCAGCGCGTTGATGTTCTGCGCCATCATCTGCTCGACCATCTTGATCTGTCCGGCCGTATCGGTTTCGTCCTTGATGCCATTGGCCACCAGCGTGTACTTGGCGGCGTTGGCCTTGTTGTGTGCCTTGGCGCCGTCTTCCATGGTCTGAAAGAACTCGTTGGCCAGCGACTTCATCACGAGGGCAACTTTGGGCTTGTCCTGCGCCAGCGCCGGTGCACCGGCAAGAAGGCCCAGGGCAGTCAGGGCAAGGGCACGTTGGTGCAGGGCGCGACGATTGAGCTTCATGGTGCGGGGTCTCCATTGGAATGGACTTTAGAACGACCGGTTCGAGGCCGGACTGCCGGATTTTTGGAGAAAGCAAACGTTTGCGCAAACGTTTGCTACCTAGGTTTTTCCCCTAGGGGGCAAGCCCGGCGGGCGCTGGCGCCCGAAGGCGGCGCCTTTTTTCACGAGTTTGCCGTTTGTCGGGTTTTAAAAACCGCTCATCCGAATTCCGGGAGAAAGTCCCATTGTTCGACCTGATTCATGGGACCAATTCACATTTGCAATATATAGTTACACGGACGTATTAATCCGATCCGCTCCGCTCCGTTAACCCAAGGCGGGTCGCCAGTGACCCTCGATATGGAACGTCTTTTCATCAAGCTGCTGAAAACCCATACCAGGCCGGGGCACCGCGCGCGCGGCTTCACCCTCATCGAACTGATGGTTACGGTGGCGGTCGTGGCGATTCTGGTCTCGCTGGCCTATCCGTCGTACATGCGGTACATGCTGCGTGCGCATCGCGCTTCGGCGGTCAGCTGGGTCATGAACGTGGCCAACAAGCAGGTGCAGTTCAATCTCGATGCGCGGCGGTACGGCAATGACACCGACCTTGGAACCTCGACGCTGCCTTCTGAGGTGGTGCAGTACTACACCGTGGTCACGACCGCCGACAACACGGCGACGCCGCCGACCTACACGATCACGGCCACGCCGATCGGCAATCAGGCGGCGGACAGGCAATGCATGACGCTGAAGATTGACCAAGCCGGCAACAAGACGATCACGGGTACCGCCGATGTCGCGACTTGCTGGTAATCGGAAACGAGCCGCCATGTGGCGCGTCTCCAATCCATGTGGGACGCGTAGCCATTCGGGCAATGGCTTTACGCTGATCGAGATGCTGGTCGTGCTCACCATTGCCGCGATCTTTGCCACGCTCGCAGTCCCGTCGTTCGGCACCTTCATCGCCGGCCAGCGAGTCAAGACGGCATCCTACGACGTGTGGTCGATGCTGACGCTGGCGCGCAGCGAGGCGCTCAAGCGCAATGTCAACGTGACGGTCACGCCGGCCAGCGGGGGGTGGCAGAACGGATGGAGTGTTACCGCCGGGTCGAACACGCTGGCTCAGCGCGAAGGCTTTTCGGGCCTGACGATCACCGGTCCGGCGACAGGGCTGACATTCAACAGCACCGGCCGGCTCACGACCACCGTGACCCCGTTCACGCTGGGCAGCAGCACCTATACGAACCTTGCCCAACGTTGCGTTGGGCTCGATCTCAGCGGGCTGCCGGTTAGCAGCACCATTACTTCGGGGAGTTGCTGAATGCGTGCGCTTCATTGCCATCCCTCGACGCCGAAGCGTCGCCAAGCCGGCTTCAGCATGATCGAAGTGCTGGTCAGCATGGTGATCCTGATGCTTGGCCTGCTCGGGCTGGCCGGGCTGATGATTGCCAGCCAGCGTGCGGAAGTCGAGGCCTACCAGCGCGCGCAGGCGCTGCTGCTCCTGCAGGACATTTCCGGCCGCATCAGTGTGAACAGGCGCGTGGCACTTTGCTATGCCGTGACCACCGATACATCGAATGGCACGCCCTACCTGGGCACAGGAGGAACCCTGCCTTCCGGCTGCGCGTTGGGTACGCTTGCCGCGGACAACCTGGCCAACAGCGATCTCAGTGCCTGGAGCAATCTGCTGCAGGGCGCTGCCGAGTCCTACAAGGACAGTGGTGGTACGACCAACAAGGCGGGTGCCATGGTTGGAGCACGCGGCTGCATCAGCTTTGATACGGCCAGCAACACCTACATGCTCAGTATCGCGTGGCAGGGCGTCGCACCGACTACGGCGCCCATATCCAGTCTCAATTGCGGCAAGGGGTTGTACGGCGACGAAAAGCTGCGGCGCGTCATCAGCCTGCCCCTGCAGATTGCCAATCTCGCCTGACCGGCATGCACCACATCATGCAGCACCTCGCCCCTTCGCACACCCGACGACTGATTGCGCGCAGCCGTCAGTCGGGCTTGACGCTGATCGAGTTCATGGTGGCGGCCGTTATCGGCTTGATCCTTGTGGCCGGCCTGTCCGTGCTGATGGCCAATCAGAGCACTGCGCGCAGCGAACAGGACCAGTCGGGCCGTCAGATAGAAAACGGGCGCTATGCGCTTGCCGCGCTTCAGGCCGATATTCAGCATGCAGGCTACTACGGCCAGTATTCCTACGGCTTCACGGCTCCGACGGTGTTGCCCAACCCTTGCGATCTGACAGGCCCGAAGGAGATCGATGCGAACATGGCTCTGCCGATTCAGGGCTACGACTCACCGACCTCGGTACCGGCACCGCTTTCGACTTGCCTTCCTGACGCGAACCATGTGTCGGGCACGGACATCCTTGTGATCCGCAGGCTGGAAGCCGACGATTCACTGCCTCCGGTCAATGCCTCGCTGCTGGTTGGCCAGTTCTACGTGCAGACCACGCCCGCTGCAAAGGCGACTGGTCTGGTGATCGCAGCGAACAGGGTGAAGGCTGCCGACGACACCACCACTGGCGCGCCCACTGCAATCTTCAGTCTCTTGAAGAAAGACGGCATCAACGCGGCCGAGCTGCGCCGCTACGTGCAGCACATCTATTTCGTGAGCCCCTGCAATGTTTATGCTGCGGGAGCCACGACTTGCTCGGCTGCTGCCGACAACGGCAAGCCCGTGCCTACGCTCAAGCGCCTGGACCTGTGCACCACGGGCGACCCGGCTGCGCCAGCCAATTGCAGCGGCTCGCCTGGCTTTGCGGTCGTGCCGCTGGTCGAGGGCGTCCAGAACATGCAGATCGACTACGGCATCGATGTGACCGCTGCGGCTACCACGCCCGACGGAACTCCCGGCCCAATGGTGACCGCGCCTGCGCTGGCGGATTGGTCCAACCTGATGGCGGTGCAGGTCAACCTGCTGGTTCGCAACAGCAATCCGTCCGCTGGCCATAGCGATGTGCAAAAGACCTATTCGATGGGATCGGCCGGTTCGGTCGGTCCTTTCAGCGACGCCTATAAGCGCCATGTCTACGTGGCAACCGTTCGCGTCGTCAACCTCAGCCAGCAGCGTGAATGATGAACAAGCATACGCATACCTGCACGCGCAAGATCCCGGTAAGGCAAAGGCAGCGCGGGATGACCTTGCTGGTCAGCCTGGTGATGCTCGTGGTGCTGATCCTTCTGGTGGTTTCGGCGATCCGCATGAGCAACTCCCAGTTGCGCACGGTGGGCAACGTGCAAGCCCAGAACGAGGCCATTGCGGCAGCGCAGCAAGGCGTGGAGCAACTCATGGGCAGCGTCACCAACTTCACCGCGCCGCCCGCACAACAGACCATCAATGTCGACATAAATGGTGACGGCGTGATCGACTACAAGACCACGGTCGACACCCCTGCATGCATGCAGTCGGTCACGGCGATTGGCTACAGCGACACCTACGACCCCAGCACCCCGGGTGGCGGAGGCAGCATCGCGCCACAGAACACATACTGGGATATCAAGGCCACCGCCACGGATACCCGTACCGGTGCCGCCGCGGCCATGCACCAAGGGGTGCGCGTGCTGCTGCCGGCCAGCGCGACTTGCTGAAACTCTCGATCGACGTGCTCGACTACCAACGAAAGCCCGCCATGAAACATTCCAATAATTCGAAGCTGCTGGCGCTGATTGCCATGGTGCTCTGGCTGTTTGCCTGTGGCCCGGCCCATGCAGACGATACGGACCTGTTCAAGCAGAACGGGAATGCGGGTGTGCCCAACATCATCTTCATTCTCGACAATACCGCCAATTGGACCGAGGCAGCCCAGCATTGGCCTGACGAGCCGACGGCCGGTCAGGCGGAACTCCAGGCGATCAAACACTTCATCGCGGGGCTGACCAAGCCGGCCAATGTCGGATTGATCATGTACACGACCACCGGACAGATCGGCGGATACGTGCGCTTTGGTGTACGTGGCATGACGAACTCGGCGACAGACATGACGGCGTCACAGGCCAACCTGGCCCTGCAGAACATCACGCAGACCATCTACACCGGCCTGAATACCGGGAACAAGCTGGGCGAAAACGTTCCGAACAGCAAGGGTGGTATCGCCAATACCCTTTACGAGACCTGGCTCTACTTGACGAGTTCGAACAGTTGGGCCGGAATGGACCCCTCCGCCGACTATTCGGGCAATCCATCGTCACGAACGACCTCTACCTCCACGCCCGCCCTGACCGGGGGCTTCGCCTACCAAGGTTCGGCAGTTGGCTCGAGATACATAGGCCCGAGTGGCGCCTGCGGCAACACCTACATCATCTTCATCGGCAACAACAACAAGGCAGCAAATCCCGCCCTTCCGGCCTCGACGGATCCGTCGCTGTCCACGCTCAAGACCTACAGCTACTCGACCGCACCGGATGTCCAGTCTGCCTGGACGCGCTTCCTGCGTCTGCGCCCTGACCTTGGTACGGGCACGGTGGCGGCCAACAACGGCGCGGTCTTTACCTACACCATCGACGCCTACAACGCTCAGCAAAGCACCGCGTATACGCAGATCCTAAAGAACATGGCCGCCGAAGGCGGCGGCGAATACGCCCAGGCCGGCAGCTACGCGGCCCTCAACCTGCAGATCAAGAACTTCACGGACAAGATGCTGGCTACGAATTCGGTGTACGCATCGGCCTCGCTGCCGGTGTCGGTCAGTGTGCGCGGCAGCTATCTGAACCAGGTGTACCTGGGG
Organism: Pseudomonadota bacterium; assembly: GCA_018241225.1. GTDB lineage: Bacteria > Pseudomonadota > Gammaproteobacteria > Burkholderiales > Burkholderiaceae_C > Variovorax. Next base: position 8,565 of record JAFEEG010000003.1, on the reverse strand, counting down.
GTGTTCCGGCCGGACGGAAACGCCCAGCCGAACTGGGTGGGCAACCTCAAGCAGTACAAGCTGGGTGTCAACAACAACACCTCGCCGCCTTCCGTGATTCTGGTCGACAGCGTAGGCGCCAGCGCGGAGAACGCTACGACCGGGTTCGTCAATCCGGGGGCGGTCAGCTTCTGGACTGCACCATCAACATTCTGGAATCCCACCTACTTCGTGAATTCGCAGGGCCTGGGCGGAAGCTCCGACTCGCCTGACGGTGACCTGGTAGAGAAGGGCGGCGTAGCGCAATACTTGCGCACGACGTATCCGACCAGCCAAGCTTCCCGCAGGATCTATACGTGTACGGGAACTGGGTCGGCCGCATGCGGCGCGATGGCGTCTTTCGATACGAACAATAGCGGGATAACAAACACGCTGCTGGGCGCGGCCAACGCGGCGGAACACGATGCCATCATCAACTGGGTGCGCGGCGGCAACGTCAACCTGGACGATCCGGCCAACCTGGATCCGAGCAATCCCAATACGACGACGTCGAGTATCCGCGGCTTCGTGCACGGCGACGTGCTGCACTCGCGCCCGGCCATCGTCAACTACAACCGCACGTCCGACGACATCATGGTGTTCTATGGGTCGAACGACGGCATGCTGCATGCCGTCAAGGGCGGCCAAGACACCAGCGCAAAGGATGGCAGCGAGTTGTGGAGCTTCATCGCACCCGAGCACTACGGCCAGTTCAAGCGCATGCGTGACCACACGCCGCTGATCGACAGTTCCAGCGCCGCCACCGCCAAGCCGTACTTCATGGACGGCTCGCCGACGGTTTACACCTCGTCCACTTCGACCGACGGCAAGATCGACTACACGCGCGGCGACAAGGCCTACCTGTTCATGTCCATGCGGCGCGGCGGGCGCTTCATCTATGCCTTCGATGTGAGCAATCCGGCCAACCCGACGGTCATGTGGAAGCGCAGCAACCTGGACACCGGGTTCAGCGAGCTGGGGCAATCCTGGTCGGATCCGCGTGTGGCCAAGATCCGTTATTCCGCCACTGCTTCGGCGAGCGGCAGCCTTGTTCTGATCTTCGGCCTTGGCTACGACGCGGCGGCCGAGGATCCCGATCCAATCAATCAGGGCACCGCGACCAAGGGGCGCGGCGTCATGGTAGTGGACATGCTGACGGGCAACCCCATCTGGCAGGCCGGCCCGTCTCCTACGGGTGCAACCTATAACACCACGGTTGCTGGCATGACGCGCGACATTCCCGCCGCGATGGCTATCTACGACTCCAATCGGGACGGCTTTGCGGACCGCATCTATGCGGGCGACACAGGCGCGAACATTTGGCGTATCAATATCGACGACGCAAGCCCCAACAACTGGACTGTGGGCAAGCTTGCGGCGCTGGGCGGTACCGGCGCCAATGCGCGCAAGTTCCTCTACCCGCCGGATATTGTTCCTGCCTCACCCACAATTTCCACTGATTCGTTGCTGATCGGATCTGGCGACCGCGAACACCCGTTCGACACCACTGTCCAGAACCGCTTCTACATGATCAAGGACAAGCACGATCTGCTCTACACGCCCACCACCGCGATCGTCGAGGGGCAGGCGGGCCTCAACGAGGGCGTTGCCGGCAAGTTGTACGACGCAACGGCGGACCTTGTTCAAACAGGTACTTCCGCGTCGATTGCCGCGGCGAAGACTGCGTTGGATGCGGCAAGCGGCTGGTACGCCGTGCTTCAGGCCTCGGGCGAGAAGGTAGTGGGCGGCTCCACCACGATTGCCGGAACGGTCTTCTTCGGCACGAACTCGCCCACGCCGCCATCAACCAACATGTGCGGGAGTCTGGGCATTGCCCGCCTCTACGGCATGAGTTTCGTTGACGGCTCGGCAACCATCGACCGAAATCGAGACGGGGTGTTTAACACAGCCGACCTCTTCGAAATTCGCGCTGGCGGAGGTCTGCCACCGACACCAACGCCCTTTTCGGTGGTGATCGACGGCAAGACCTATCAAGGAGCGATCACCGGCCCGCACGTGATCCCGGCACCTGGGCCAGCACTGGGGCGCCGCTATCGAACGTACTGGCAGCGCATGCTCGATTCGAACTGATCTGTTGGGCGTGAAAAGGTGCCGGTCTTGGGCAGGAAGGCCGGCTTTCGAGTAGTTCGCGTGGCTTGAACGCGTCGTGCGGCGTCGGGCTCACGTTTGAGGCGACCCGCTGCTCATCAGTATGATCGGCGTGATCGGTAACCGCACGTTTCAGCTAGAGTGCGCGTCCGACGCGCCCTCCCTAACCGAAACCGATGCAAGAACAGATCGCCTGGGTCCAATCCGCTTGTGCACGCATCCTGCGGCCCGTGGTGCGCTTGGCTCTTTTGAAAGGGCTGCGCTATGCGCAGTTCGACGAGCTGCTGCGCCAGTTGATGCTGGAAGAAGCCGAGCGCCTGTGGAAGGAGCAAGGCGTTGCCAAGCCCAACCTCAGCCAGTTGTCGGTGACCACCGGGCTGAACCGCAAGGCCGTCACTTCATTGGTGCGGACCGAGACTGACGCCCTGCAGGCCACCGAATCGTCCAGCGCGTCCAAGACCTTCACGCTGTGGCTGCAGATGATGGTGCGCGAGCCGGCCATGCGGCGGCTGCCGATCGTGGCCGAGGGCGACCAGCCCAGTTTCGAGAAGCTGGCGCGCGAGGCCGGCCGCGGCAACTGGCACCACCGCTCCATTCTGGACGAACTGCTGCGCCTGCGCCTGGTGAAAGAGAGCCAGGGCCATGCCGAACTGCTGGCCGACGGTTTCGTGCCCCAGGGCGATCTGCAGACGCTGCTGGCCTTCATGGGCGACAACGCCCGCGATCACCTGCTTGCCGCCACCTCCAACGTGGAGGGCGAGCGCGCACCCATGCTCGAGCGTGCCGTCTATGCCAAGGGCCTGTCGCTGGAGGCTTGCGAAGCGATCCAGGCAATGGTGCGCCAACGCTGGGCGTCGCTGCACCACGACCTGACCGACCAGATGACCCGCGCCGTTCAGGCCGCCGACGGCACAGCCGGTGGCCGCATCCGCGTGGGCATCTACACCTATTTCGAAGAAGCCCGGAACAACACGGGTGAGAGGGAGAACCACTCATGATGATCTTTAAGCACAACCTTTTGCGAGCGGGCCTGGGCTCGCTCATGCTGGCATTCCTGCTTTCCTGCGGCGGCGGCTCCGAGGTGGGCGGCGGCAGCGTTTCGGGCTCGATTACGGGCACTGGCGTCAACGTGGATGGCTCAAGCGGCAGCGCGGGCAGCGATGGCTCCTCGACTAGCAGTGCCGCGGCGGGTGGCGGCGACGCTTCGTCCGGCAACGCCGCGGCCGGTGGTGGCGACAGTTCGTCCGGCGGCAGTGACGGCGGCTCCACGTCGACCGCTGGCAACGGCACGGGTGACGGCTCCGGCGTGGGCTCGGGCGGCACAGGCGCGACCTCGGCCAATGCCAGCACCGCCGTGGGCAGCGTCGACGGCATGGGCAGCATCATCGTCGGCGGCATCCGCTACGACGTCGACAAGACCGACCCGACGCAGGTGGACCGGCGCGATACCGTCGACTGGCAGCTGGGTGTCACGGTGGCGGTCACCGGTCCGGTGGATGCGGCCACGGCCACGGGTACGGCGCTCAAGCTGAAGTCGACGGCGCAGATGCGTGGCGCAGTCGATTCGGTCAACACCACGGCAGGCACCTTCCAGCTGCTGGGCAGCACGGTGAGCGTGGACGACGAAACCGTCTGGGCCGACGTGACGGGCCTGGCCGACTTGACCGCGGGTCCCCAGGTGCAGGTCTGGGCGCTCCCCGTGGCGCCAGGGGTGCTGCGTGCTACGCGTGTCGAGACGCAGGCGCTTGCCGGTACCACGACGCTTGTCACCGGAATGATCGGCGGGCTCGACTCGGCCAACAGCACCTTCCAGCTGGGCAGCCTGGTCATCGACTACAAACTGGTCACCGCCTTGCCGGCCGATGGTCTGTCAAACGGCCGCATCGTTCGTGTCGAGGCCGCGCAGGCGCCGGTTGGTGGCGTGCTGCGAGCCACTGCGATCGAAGGCTGGTATGCCTTGTCCACCGTAAGGGACGCGCGCGTGCAACTCGAGGGCGTGATCGCGGACTTTGCCTCCAAGAGTTCGTTCAAGCTGATGGGCGTGAGCATCGACGGATCGTCCGCCCCGGTGACGGGCGGGCAGGAGAACAAGCTGAACAACGGCGTCAAGGTGGTGGCCGTCGGCGTGTTGTCGGACTCCGGCGTGCTGGTGGCCAGCAGCATCAAGATCCGCCACGTCCCCGGTGGCGGGGCGCTGACGACCTTCTACGACCTGCACGGCACGATCGAGAACTACGCGCCTCCTTTTTCGAGCATGCGCGTGCGCACCGCGTCGGGCGTGCAGCAGATCGATATCACCAATGCCACCATCAGCGCCGCGGGAACCCTAGCAAATGGCCAGAAGGTCCGCGTACAAGGCACAACGATCACCAAGGGCGTGCTGCAGGTGACCGATCTCACCTACGAGTAGACAAGATCGTAGAGCACTAAAGAAAAACCCTCCTGGGCCAGCGGCGCAGGAGGGTTTTTTCTTGCTTTGCCGCCGAAGCGGCCAGGATGTCTGAGAAAGCCTTACTCGACCTTCGCCTTGGCGCGCAGGTCTTCCTGGTACTTCTGCAGGCGCTGCTGCGACAGTTGCTGCACGATCTGCGGCTTGACTTCTTCCAGCTTGGGCAGCTGGGCCTGGCGGACGTCGTCCACGCGGATGATGTGCCAGCCGAACTGCGACTTGACCGGGGTCTGGGTCATCTCGCCCTTGTTCAGCTTGATCATGGCTTCGGAGAACTCGGGCACAAAGCTGCTGGGGTTGGCCCAGTCGAGGTCGCCACCGTTGGCGCCCGAGCCCGGGTCCTTGCTCTGCTTCTTGGCGATGTCCTCGAACTTCGCGCCCTTCTTGATGTCCGCAATGATCTTCTTGGCCTGGTCTTCGTTCTCGACCAGGATGTGGCGAGCCTTGTATTCCTTGCCGGCGTTGGCCGCCACGAACTTGTCGTACTCGGCCTGCACCTCGGCGTCGGTCACCGGGTGGGTCTTGGTGTAGGTGGCGAACAGCTGGCGGATCAGGATCGCCTGGCGGGCCAGGTCGAGCTGGGCCTTGTAGTCATCGGTGGCGTCCAGGCCTTGCTTGCGCGCCTCTTGCATGAAGACTTCGCGCGAGATGATTTCTTCCTTGAGCTGGGGCTCCATCTCGGCCGTGACGGGGCGGCCGGCTGCGGCCAGCTGCTGGGCCAGCATGTCCACGCGCGCCTTGGGTACCGGCTGGCCGTTGACGATGGCAATGTTCTGCGCATGGGCGGCCATGGAAACGGCGCCCAGCAGCGTTGCTGCCACTGCGGCGTGCAAGAGTTGTTTTTTCATGGAAAGCAAGGGAGTTTTCGGGGGGCGCCTGCGAGGGCGCTGTTTCTCGATCTGGCGGCGTTTTGTCAGAGCACTTCAATGGCAAGCGCATGAAGGCCCTGGGCCACGAAATCGTGCAGCGCATCATACACAAGCCGATGTTGCGCCACGCGGCTCTTGCCCTGGAACCGGGGCGAGGAAATACGCACCCGGAAATGGGTGCCGTAGCCCTCGGCGTTGGCACCGGCGTGGCCCGCATGCGCGGCGCTTTCGTCGATCACCTCGAGCTGCGTCGGCTGCAGTACTTCGGCCAGGCGGGCCTGCAGGGCGGCGGCGGTAGGCGGCGCTTGCGTGGTCATGCTTGCGGCTCGTCCGACTTCAGGTGCGGCGCGATGTACAGGCCCTGCGCGACCAGGAAGGCTATGGGAAACACATAGCCCCACAGCTTGAAGTTGACCCAGGCGTCGGTGCTGTAGAAGGCCGCCACCCAACCGTTGATGGCCGACATGAACAGGCAATACACGATCCAGGCGATGTTCAGGCGCGACCAGATGCGCTCGGGCAGCGCCAGCTGGGTGCCCAGCATCATCTTCAGGAAGTTCTTCTTCGTGCCCCAGTAGGCCACGGCCAGGCCGATGCCCATGGCCGCGTACAGCACGGTGGGCTTCCACTTGATGAAGCGGTCGTCGTGCAGCACCAGCGTGAGCGTGCCGAACACCAGGATGAGCGCAAGCGTGGCCTTCTGCATGGGCTCGAGCTTGCCTTCGCGCAAGTACGTCCATCCCATCTGCAGGGTGGTCGCCGCCATCAACACGCCCGTGGCCACGTAGATGCCATAGACCTTGAAGGCGCCGAAGAACAGCAGGATAGGAAGGAAGTCGATCAGCAGTTTCATGTGAACAGGTGAGGGTGGGGCAGCGTCATTCCTGGGGCTTGAAGTCCAGGGATGCCGAGTTCATGCAGTAGCGCAGGCCGGTGTCGGTGGGGCCGTCGGGAAAGACGTGGCCCAGGTGCGCGCCGCAATTGGCGCACAGGTTCTCGGTGCGCACCATGCCGTGCGAGCGGTCGACCACGTTCTTGATGGCGCCGGGCACCGCCTCTTGCGAGAAGCTGGGCCAGCCGCAGCCGGCGTCGAACTTGGTGCCCGAATCGAACAGCTTGGCGCCGCAGCAGACGCAATGGTAGCTGCCGTCTTCCCAGTGGGCCTCGTACTTGCCGGTAAAGGGGCGTTCGGTGGCGGCATGGCGGGTGACTTCGAAGGCGGCGCGCTCGGCGCCCTTTTCGGCCAGCAGCGCCTTCCATTGCGCTTCGGTCTTTTCAACAGGGTAGGTCATGACGAGCAACTGATTTCGATGGAGGAAGCCCACTCGGGGGGGAATCCGGCCATGTCTTCGTGGCCGGGGTGTTCTTCAAATGGAGTCTCCACCAGCGCTTGCAAGCGGGCGACGCCGCAGAAGTCCTTTTGCCGGGCCTGGTCGATGGCCAGTTGCCCGAGGTGATTGCGCAGCACGAACTTGGGGTTGGCGCGCAGCATGGCCGAGGCGGCCTCGCTGTCGCCCAGGCCCTGGCGGCTGCGGCGCTCGGCGTAGGCTGGCAGCCAGGCGTCGATGGCGGCATGGTCGATGAACAGGTCGCGCACGGTTTGCTGGCCCTCGCCGCCCACGTGATGCGACAGACGGCGCCAGAAGATGGTCCAGTCCACCTTCTCGGCGGCCAGGGCGCGCAGCAGGTCGTTCACCAGCTCGCGGTCGCCCTCGGCCGCTTCGGCCAGGCCCAGCTTGGCGCGCATGCGCGATTCGAACTCGGTGGGGAACACCGTCTTGTAAGACTCCAGCGCGGCCACGGCCACCTGCTGGTCCTCGATGAGCGGCAGCAGGGCCTGCGCCAGGCAGAACAGGTTCCAGTAGGCCACGTTGGGCTGCTGGTTGTAGGCGTAGCGGCCCGAGGTGTCGCTGTGGTTGCAGATGTGGCGCGGATCGAAGCCGTCCAGGAACTGGAAGGGCCCGTAGTCGATGGTCAGGCCCAGGATGCTCATGTTGTCGGTGTTCATCACCCCGTGGCAAAAGCCCACGGCCTGCCACTGGGCCAGCAGCCTGGCGGTGCGCTCGCTCACGGCTTCGAGGAAGTTCGCATAGGCGTTGCCGCTGTATCGCTCGCTTTCGCGGCAGGCCGGGTAGTAGCGGTCGATGACGTAGTCGGCCAGCTGGCGCAGCTCCTCGATGCGCTCGTTGGCCGCAAAGTGCTCGAAATGGCCGAAGCGGATGAAGCTGGGCGCCACGCGGGTCACCACGGCGGCGGTTTCGATTTCCTCGCGCCGCACGGGGGCGTCGGAGCCGGTCACGCACAGGGCCCGGGTGGTGGGAATGCCCAGCCCATGCATGGCTTCGCTGCAGAGAAATTCGCGGATGCTCGAGCGCAGCAGGGCCCGGCCGTCGCCCATGCGGGAATAGGGCGTCAGGCCGCTGCCCTTGAGCTGCACTTCCAGCCCGGTGTCGGTCTCGCCCAGCAGGATGGCGCGGCCGTCACCCAGTTGGCCGGCCCACACGCCGAACTGGTGGCCGCTGTATACGGTGGCCAGCGGGCGGCTGCCCTCGACCAGCACATTGCCGGTGAAGGCCTCCAGTGCTTCGGGCGTGTCCAGCTGCCCGGGCGCCAGCCCCATGTCGCGGGCGACCGATGGGCTGCGCCCCACCCAGTACGGGTCGGGCAGGGGACGGGGCCGCAGCTCGGTATGGAAGGCGGGACCCAGCGCGCTGAATCCGGGTTTCCAGCGCAGGCCCAGGCGGGCCGCCTGGGCTTCGTCGGCAGCAAGAAGACTCATGCCCCGGATTGTCCCCCAGCGCGCACATCCCCTTTTTACCGGGGGCCTTGGCGGGCTCTAGGTGTTGAGTTGCAATAGGTTATTCCCGCCGAGTCGAGAGGCAGGAGGCTTGTAGCCCAAGGCAGAGTGAGGCCTACGGGTGTTGTAGTAGCTCAAGAAGGTAGCCACTCAGTGCGTTCACGGCTGTTGGCCCAGACGCGGCCATAGGCCCACTCGCGCAAGCAGGTCTGAATGAAGCGCACGGCCTTGCCGTTCGTTTGGGGGAGGTAAGGCCTGGTGAAGGTGTGCTTGATGCCCAGGGCTTGGCAGGTCTTGGCGAACAGCTTGGAGCGATAGGCCGA
>JAFEEG010000039.1 GCA_018241225.1 Pseudomonadota bacterium | reverse complement strand
CTAGTCATTCAAGATGGTTGCTGTTGTTGTTGCTGCTGCTGGCCGCTTCTTGCGGACCTGTGGATCAGACCACCTTCTGGCGCTGCGTGCCCAGAGGGCCTGCACTGAGGGTCATCACGTCGCCGCGTTTGAGGAACACCGGGGTGGGCTTGATGCCCAGGCCCACGCCCTGCGGTGTGCCGGTGATGACCACGTCGCCGGGCAGCAGCGTCATGAACTGGCTCAGGTACGAGACGATTTCCGCCACCGGGAAGATCATGTCGGAGGTGTTGCTGCGCTGGCGCACTTCGTCGTTCACCTTCAGCTCCAGCGGGATGCCCTGCGGGTCGGGCAGCTCGTCGCTCGTCAGCAGCCAGGGGCCCACCGGGCCGAAGCCGTCGAAGCTCTTGCCCTTGCCCCACTGGCCGCCGCGCTTGATCTGCCAGTCGCGCTCGGACACGTCGTTGGCCAGGCAGTAGCCGGCCACGTACGACAGCGCCTGCTCCACCGGCACGTTGCGCGCCGTGGTGCCCATGACAAAGCCCAGCTCGATCTCCCAGTCGCCGGCCTCGGAGCCCGGCGGCAGGCGCACATCGTCGTCGGGCCCTGCCAGCGACGTCAGTGCCTTGGTGAAGACTACCGGCTCCGTGGGAATTTCCAGGCCGGCCTCCTGCGCATGCTGGCGGTAGTTCAGGCCGATGGCGACAAACTGGCGCACGCCAGCCACCGGCACGCCAAGCCGCGTGCCCGGCGGCACCAGCGGCATGCGCGCCAGGTCGATGGCGGCCAGTGCCTGAAGCTTCTCGCGCGACAGCCACTCGGGCGTGAAATCGGGCACCAGCAGCGACAGGTCGCGCACCTGGCCATCGGCATCCAGCGCGCCGGGTTTTTCCTGGCCCACGGGGCCGTGACGTAGCAACTTCATTTCAGGGTCTCTCTATTTCAGGAACGGGTTTCGAATTCGATGTGGCTGAGGCTGCCGTCGAACAGCGCAATGGCCTCCAGCACACGCGGTCGCAGCGCCTTGCGCTCTTCGCTATCGAGCATGCGCTGCGCATCGGCCAGGCTTGCAAACTCCACCACCACCTGCAGGGCAAGCTCGGGCGGCGAGTCTTCGCGCTTGACCGGCCACAGGCCGCGCACGGCATGCACACCCGGCATGGCGCGCATGGCGGGCAGCAGCTCCCGCTCGATCAGGTCTTGGAACTGCTGCTCGGCGCCGCGCTTGGCGGCACCCATCCAGTAGGCGGAACGCAGGTACATCTATCTCTCCTTGTGGGCTTGCATGCTGCCCGGGTGCCAGAGATAGGCAAAGATGCCAAACACAGTGCAGCGATGCAGTCCCGGCATCACTCGCGGCCCGCGGCTAGCGCTACACGCCCACGTAGGTGCGCAGCAACTCGGGCTGGGCGCGCAGCGCCTCGGAGCTTCCACTCCATGCCACCTGCCCCTTGGCGACGATGAAGTGGCGGTCGGCCAGGCGCAGCAGCGGGCCGATGTTCTTGTCGATCACCACCATGGCCAGGCCGGTGGCCTTGAGCTGCGCCAGGCAGTTCCAGATCTCGCCACGCACCAGCGGCGCCAGGCCTTCGGTGGCTTCGTCCAGGATCAGCAGGCGCGGGTTGGTCATGAGCGCGCGGCCGATGGCCAGCATCTGCTGCTCGCCGCCCGAGAGGTTGCAGGCCAGGTTGCGCTCGCGCTCCTGCAGCCGCGGAAACATGGCGTACACGCGCTGCAGCGTCCAGGGGTCGGCATGGCCATGCCGGTTGGCGGCGGTGGCCACCAGGTTCTCGCGCACGCTCAAGTTGGCAAACACATGCCGGGCCTCGGGCACCAACCCGATGCCCGCGCGCGCCACCTGGTGCGCGGGCCGGCCTGCCAGTTCGGCGCCGCCCAGGCGCACCGTGCCGCGCCGCGGCTTCATCAGCCCGGTGACCGACTTCACCAGTGTCGACTTGCCCATGCCGTTGCGGCCCAGCAGGGTGACCACCTCGCCGGTCATCACGTCGAAGCTCATGCCGAACAGCACCTGGCTGGCGCCATAGCAGGTCTCGATGTCGCTGGCCTGCAGCAGGCTCTGGCTTGCACCGTTCACAGCACTTCCTCCTCGTCGCCGAGGTAGGCGCGCCGCACCTCGGGGTTGTCGCGGATCTCGTCGGGCGTGCCGGTGGCAATGGGCCGGCCATACACCAGCACGGTGATGCGGTCGGCCAGCGCGAACACCGCGTCCATGTCGTGCTCCACCAGCACCATGGCGTGCTGGCCACGGATCTGGCGCAGCAGCTGCACCATCTCGGCCGACTCCTTCTGGCTCATGCCGGCCATGGGCTCGTCCAGCAGCATCAGGCGCGGGCCCAGGGCCAGCGTCATGGCCAGCTCCAGCTGGCGCCGGGCTCCGTGCGCCAGCGACGCCACGCGGCATGCGCCCTGCCCGCCCAGCCCCACGCGCACCAGCAGCTCCTGCGCGGGCTGCACCAGCGCCGGGTCCGAGAGCACGGGCTTGAGAAAACCGTAGCTGTGGCCGCTGGCGCTTTGCACGGCCAGCATCACGTTCTGCAGCGCGGTGAAGTCCGGGAACACCGACGTCACCTGGTAGCTGCGCGCCATGCCCAATGCCACGCGGCGCTGCACCGGGGCCTGCAAGATCTCCTCGCCGGCAAAGACGATGGAGCCTGCGTCGGGCCGCAGCTCACCGCAAAGCTGGTTGATGAGCGTGGTCTTGCCCGCGCCGTTGGGGCCGATGATGGCGTGCACCTCGCCCTCGCCCACGTCGAGGTCGAAGCCATCGGTGACGCGCAGGCCGCCAAAGCGCTTGGCCAGTTTGCGTACCTGCAGCAGCGGGGTGCTCATTGGTCCTTCTCCTCGCGCTGCTGCAGCCAGCCGTACAGGCCCTGCTTGAGCGTCAGCGTGACCAGCACCGCCACCAGGCCCAGCGCGCCGAGCCAATGGGTCTTGAGCAAGGCCTCCAGCCCACCGGGCAGGCCCCAGGCGCCGGAGGACAGAAACTCTTCCAGCGCCAGCCACACCATGGCGCCCAACACCGGACCCAGCAGGCTGCCGGTGCCGCCCAGCACGATCATCACGATCAGCTCGCCCGATACCGACCACTGCATGTACGAGGGCGAGACGAAGCGCGCCAGGTTGGCCAGCAGCATGCCGGCCAGCACGCACACCAGCGCCGAGATGACATAGCCCACCAGCCGTGCCCGCACCGTGTCGAACCCCAGCGCGCGCATGCGGCGCTCGTTGGTCTTGCACCCGCGCAGCACCATGCCAAAGCGCGCCTGCACCAGCCGGTTCAGGCCTGCCAGCGCGAGCAGCAGCAGCGCGAAGACCACGTAGTACAGCACCACGTCGTTGCCCAGGTCGAGCATGCCGAAGTCGCTTCGGCCGGACAGCGCGTAGCCGTCGTCGCCGCCATACTGCTTCAGGCCCACCGCGGCGAAATACATCATCTGCGCGAAGGCCAGCGTGATCATGATGAAGGCGATGCCGGTCACCCGCAGGCACACCAGCCCGATGAGCACGGCCAGTACCGTGCCGGCGCCCAGCGCCACCGCCAGGTGCACCCAGCCGTTGCCGATGCCGTGATGCGACAGGATGCCCACCGCGTAGGCGCCCACGCCCATGTAGAGCGCATGGCCGAAGCTGACCATGCCGCCATAGCCCACGATCAGGTTCAGGCCCAGGGCAGCGAGCGCGAACACCATCATTCGCGACACCAGCGTGAGGTAGTAGGCCTGCCCGGTGAGCTGCGCCAGTAGCGGCACCGCCGCCAACGCCGCCAGCAGGGCAATGCCGAAGACCTGGCGCAGGCTGGTCTTGCGCTTTGGCCGGGACGCGGCGGGCATGAGCACCTGGGTCGGAGCAACGAGGGTCGGGTTCTTATCCATGCTTCACCGGAAACAGCCCCGCAGGGCAAAAGGTCAGCACCACGGCCATGAGGAAATAGATGAGCATCGAGGCGATGGCCGGCCCGGCGTTCTGCGCGAGGGAACGCTCCACCACCTCGCGCAGCAGCCCGGGCAGGAAGGCCCGGCCAATGGTGTCGACCACGCCGACGATGAGCGCGCCGTAGAACGCGCCGCGAATGGAGCCGATGCCGCCGGTGATCAGCACCACCAGCGCCAGGATGAGGATGGGCTCGCCCATGCCCGGCTGCACCGTGAGGATGGGCCCGGCCATCCACCCCGCAAGGCCCGCCAGCGCCGCACCCACGGCAAACACCAGCGCGCTCACCAGGCCGTTGTCCACGCCCAGGGCGCAAAGCATCTGCGGGTCCGAGGCGCCGGCGCGAATGAGCATTCCGGCGCGCGTGCGGTGGATGACCAGGTACAGCGCCACGCCCACCAGCAGCCCGACCACGATGATCGCGAAGCGGTAGGCCGGATAGACCACCGGCCCCAGCTGCACCGTGCCCGAGAGCAGTTCCGGCACCGTCATGAACACCGGCGCCTGCCCCCAGATGAAACGCGCGACCTCGTTGAACACCTGGATCAGGCCGAAGGTGCCCAGCACCTGGTAGAGATGGTCGCGCTGGTACAGGCGCGCGAGCACCACCCGCTCCATGAAGACGCCCAATACCAGCGCGCCGCCGATCGCGGCCACGCCCGCCAGCACGAAGGACTGGGTGGCGCCGAAGGCGGCGGCCGCGAAGTAGGCGCCCATCATGAACAGCGAGCCGTGCGCCAGGTTCACGAAGTTCATGATGCCCAGCACCAGCGTGAGCCCGGCGGATAGCAGGAACAGCAGCACGCCCAGCTGGAGCCCGTTCAGGGCCTGCGCAAAAAGAAGCGATGCATTCATGGCTGGACCCGCGCGAGCGGTTCATTGGCAATGCGCAGCGACTGCGCGAACAGGTCCGCGTAGGCGGCCTCGTCCGGCTTGAAGGGCGCGCTGAGGTTGAAGTGGCTGCGCGCGGCGGCCCGCGCCAGCGCACCGGTGTCGCAGGCGGCGTAGCCCAGTTCGGCCAGCGTAGTGGGCAGTGCCAGCTCGCGCATCAGCGCGGCCACGCCCTGCGCGGTCGATGCGCCGGCCGGCAGTCCCAGCGCGCCGTTGACGGCCGCCATGCGCTGCGGCACCCGCGCGGCGGTGGCATCCAGCGCGGCCACCAGGCCGATGCCGCTGAGCACCCCGTGGTGAAAGCCCTGGTCGCTGCAGGTCAGCGCAATGGCGTGCGCCGGCCCCAGGCCCATGCCGATGGCCACGCCGCCCGCGAAGGCGGCCACCAACATCTCGCCACGCGCTTCGCTGTCCGCGCCAGGACTTGCCGCGCGGCGCAGGTTGCGGGCCACGCGCGCAATGCCGTCCAGCGCCATGGCCTTGCCCAGCGGCTGGTCGCGCTCGGACAGGTAGCCCTCGATGCAATGCGAGAGCGCATCGATGCCGGTGGCTGCCGCCAGGCGTGGTGGCAGCGTGGCGGTGAGTTCGGGGTCGAGCAGCGCCAGTCGCGGCACCAGGTGGCGCGAGTTGATGCCCACCGACGGCGTGCCGGCATCCGGATGCAGCCCGGCCGAGGGCGAGGCCTCGCTGCCCGTGCCCGCCGTGGTGGGAATGGCCACCAGCGGCGCTGCCGCGCCGAGGCGGGCGCCCGCCACGCCGGCGTAGTCGGCCACCCGGCCCGGGTGCGTGGCCAGCAGCGCAATGAGCTTGGCGGTGTCGATGACCGAGCCGCCGCCCAGGGCGACAACGCCATCGCAATGCTGCGCCTTGTAGCAGGCGGCGCCGGCGTCGGCGTCGGCGAACAGCGGGTTCTCGGTCACCGCGTCGAAGACGGCGGGCCGCGCGCCGTCGCCGCACGCAGTCATCACGCGTGCCGCGATGCCGGTGGCGACGATGCCGCGGTCGGTGACCAGCAGCGGCCGGCGCACGCCCAAGGCCGCGAGTTCGGCCGGCAACTGGTCGACCGCCCCGGCCGCGAACAGGGTGCGCGGAATGTGCAGCGCGTTCATCGTTTGCGCCCCGTGCTCACAGCGGGTACTGGCGCCGGGCCTGGCTCACCGTGACCAGGTTCAGGTCGGTAAACATGTCGATGGCCCAGCGGCCAAAGCGGGCCCAGCCGCTGTCCTTGACGCCGCCGAAGGGAATCTGCGGCTCACCGCCCATGGTGGGGCCATTGACGTTGACCATGCCGGCCTGCACCTGGCCGCCCAGGCTCACGCCGCGCCACACGTCGGCGGTCATGATCGAGGCGGACAGCCCGTAGGCGGTGGCGTTGGCCCTGGCCACAGCTTCCTGCTCGTCGTCGAAGGGCTCGACCAGCACCACCGGGCCGAACACTTCCTCGCTGTGGATGGGTGCATCGGCGGGCACGTCCACCAGCACGGTGGGGTCGACGCAGCGCCCCCGCATGCTGCCACCCACCAGCCGGCGGGCGCCGCGCGCCAGCGCCTCGTCGATGCCCTGCTTCACCTTGGCCACCGCCTGGTCGTTGATGAGCGGGCCGATGCGCGTGGCCGGGTCGCTCGGGTCGCCGGCACGGATGGCCTCGGCGCGTGCCATGAAGCGCACCAGGAAGGCGTCGTACAGCGAGCGGTGCACCAGGATCTTGCGGGTGTTCATGCAGATCTGCCCCTGGTGGAAGAAGGCCGCGAAGACGGCGGTGTCTACCGAGTAGTCCAGGTCGGCATCGGCCAGCACCAGCATCGGGTTGTAGCCACCCAGCTCCAGCGCAATGCGCTTGAGCTGCTGGCCGGCACGCGCGGCCAGCGCGGCGCCCGTCCTGGACGAACCGGTGAAGTTGTAGGCCCGCACATGGGGGCTTTCGAACAGCAGGTCGGCCACCGGCCCGACTTCGCCCGGCGCATGGGTGACCACGTTGAGCACGCCCGGCGGCAGGCCCGCTTCGTGAAAGATCTCGCCCATCACCAGGCCGGCGCAGACCGGCGCGTCTTCCGACGGCTTGAGCACCATGGTGTTGCCGCAGGCCAGCGGAGCCGCCACCGTGCGAAAGCCCAGCGCCAGCGAGCCGTTCCACGGCGAGATGCCGCACACCACGCCCAGCGGCTTGCGCACCGCCATGGCGAACACGCCGGGCATGTCGGATGCAACGATCTCGCCGCCCGGCAAGTAGGAGTAGCCGGCAGCCTGGCGCAGCAGGCCCGTGGCCCACTGGATCTGGAAGCGCGCAAAGGGCGATGCGCAGCCGGTCTCCTTCGCCATCAACAACACCAGCTCGTCGGCGCGACGCTCCAGGATGTTCGCGGCGTTCAGGAAGATCGCCTGCCGAGCCCGCGCCCCCATCGCGGCCCAGGCCGGGAAGGCCTGGTGCGCGGTGTCGATGGCGCGCTGCACATCGGCGGCGCCGGAGGCGGGAATGCGCGCGAACACCTCGCTGGTGTAGGGGTCGAAGTCGTCGAAGGTTCGGCCGTCATCGGCCGCCACCCATTGGCCGGCAATCAGCTGGCGATAGGTGCGGGATTCGGCGCTGTGTCGGGGTGCGGTCATCTGTCGGGTGGTCATGGGTCGTGGGCGGCAGCGCGATCAATCACTTCATCGCGCACTTATCGTGGTAGGAGTCCTGGTAGCCCTTCAGGGGCGTGGCCACGGTCTTGAGGCTGACGCGGCCCTTGGCGTCCTTGGCCACCTCGAAGGCGTACCAGTCGTTGATGGGGAAGTTGTTGTTGCCGAAGCGAAGCTGCCCGCGCACCGACTTGTCGCTGCCCTGCCTGAGCGCGGCCGTGAAGGCTTTCTTGTCGGACACGTCGCCCTTCACCCGTCCGATGGCGGCGTCCAGCAGCAGGGCCGAGTCGTAGCCCTGCGCCGCAAAGTTGGAGGGAATGCGGCCGTACTTCTTCTCGAAGCTATCGACGAACTGCCGGCTCACCGGGTTGTCGGTGTCGGGCGCCCAGAAATGCACGCTCTGGATGCCCAGCGCCGACTCCTTGAGCGCCGGCAGCGTGGTGCCGTCGGCCATGCCCACGGTGAGCAGCGGCACCGACTTGAGCAGCCCCGCCTGCTGGTACTGGCGGATGAAGTTGATGCCGCCGCTTGGCACGAAGGCAAACACCGCATCGGGCTTGTCCGCGCCGATCTGCGTGAGCTCGGCCGAGAAGTCGGGCTGCGTCACGCCGGGGTAGATCTCGTCGACCACCTGGCCCTTGTAGAAACGCTTGAAGCCGGCCACCGCGTCCTTGCCGGCCTGGTAGTTCGAGGCCACCAGCAGCATCTTCTTGTAGCCCTTGTCGCTGGCGTACTTGCCGGCGGCCTCGGCCCAGCTGTCGTTCTGCCACGAGGCGATGAAGCGCAGGGGCGAGCACTGCGCGCCCGCCAGCTCCGACGGGCCGGCGTTGGCGCCCACCAGGAACACCTCCTTCTCGGCCACCGCGCGCTGCACGGCCATCATCACGTTGGAGCCGGCCACGCCGGTGATGATGGGCACCTTGTCCTTCTCGATCAGCTTCTGGACGATCTGGTTGGCCACCTCGGGCTTGAACTGGTCGTCCTGCTTGATGATGTCCACCGGCACGCCGCCGAGCTTGCCGCCGGCCTGCTCGACACCGAGCATGAAGCCGTCGTACATGTCCTGCCCCAGCGGGCCGATCGGCCCGGAGAAGGTGTTGAGGTAGCCGATGCGAAGTGGTGCGGGCTGCTGGGCCAGGGCGGCCGCGGCGGCAAGGCTTGCGGCCAGGGCCAGCGCGAGTGCGGCGGCTGCCAGCGGTTTGCGCGGTTCGACGAGCATGTGTCTCCTTCTTCGGGGCGCAGTGCCCCTTGGGTCTCGGATGGGCGCCAAGCGTAGGGGCCCCGACCTCTGCGAAGAAGATGCGGAAATGCTGTCAGCGATAGTCACTCGGCATCACTGGGCCGGGTGGTTCGGCGCCTTCCGGCCCAGAAGCAGTCCTCTCGAATGACGACATGCTCAGCGATGGCTGCTGCGCATAACATGGCTCCCCTCCAACAGTGGGCTGAGACACGATATGAGCAGCTTTCTCTCCTTTGTTAGCAAAACGAGCGACAGCTCGATTGACCCAGATGTAGTTGAAGAAGCCGCGCGTTGCCTTGACCAATTTACAGAGGCGTTCAATTCACTGGATTTGGCTGGGATGGATGCCCAACTTCACTTCCCACATGTGATGATTTCGGGGTCCGAGACCCTGCTTTGGGACGAACCCAATCAGCGGATTTTTCGTGAGGCTGAATAGCACAGGGTGGGCATCTACCCGATACGAATCGAAAGTACCGGTCCTGGCCAGCCAGGACAAAGTTCATTTCCTCGTCACGTACACCCGACGATCAGACAGCGATGTGGAACTGAGCCGTCACGCCAACCTCTGGATTGTGGTCAAGCAAGACGATGTGTGGGGCATATCGCTTCGCTAATACTGAGCGACCGAAGCCTGTGACCACCCAGGGCATCGAACCGGCGCCGGCGGGCTTCGGCAAGACCAGACATCCGATGCCTTGAACCAGGGTGCCAAGCTCAGAGATACTCAGCACGATGGATTGGGTCCCCGTTGTCTTCATTGCGTTCAAAGTTCTCGTGTTCGGTGCGGGAATGTTCTTCGCCATCAAGTGGCACTATGAGCGAGGGAAGAAGGGGAAGGAGACGAAGGGCACAGTGCTGCGCGGGGGCGGCAAGGTGGCCGCAATTTTCGTGCTGTTGCTCCTGGTCCTCTCGGTCTTCACCTTTGGCCTTGGCAGGATGCTCGGGTTGGACTTGACCTTCCCATGATGGCAAGGAATGGTCGGCCCATGTCCGATTGACGGCCACAAGCAGTCACCTGCCAGCCCCACACTTTGCACCCATGGCCCACTACATTTTCAGATTGACTCTTGTCGCAGGTGTTCTTGTGAGTGGCAGCTTGGCCTTGGCGGCGGAGCCATTCGGAGGTCGATGGGCCATTGACCTTCGAAGCGCATCGGAGCGTCAACGCGGCGCCGAATGCGGCATCGCTGCCTTCACGTTGCAGCAGACAGGCGACTCCATTTCCGGCTCACGTTCAATGGCAACGGTTGACTGCGGCCGTCTCAACGAGGAAGGACCAGTAGTTGGCACCGTTGTGGGAAGCACAGCCGTTCTTGTAGTCACAAGCGGGCGAGACGGAACGATTGTCATGGGCAAAGCAAAGCTCGCGAACGGTAAGCTGCAATGGCAAACACTTCGCGAAGTTCAGGTCGGAGCCGACAGAACTGATTCGCCCTTGATTCTCGAAAAGGGCTCGTTGGTACGCTCGAATCCATAGGCGTTCGGCGAACCCGGAAATTCATGCTGCGCCCGAACGTCTGTTTCTGGGGAATCTGAACTTCCGCTCAGGGGCACGAAGCCGACCACCGCAGCGAACCCGCGCATCTCCGTCACCTGAACCTCCACTAGCCCCGGTCTGCGCCGCCCGCCGATACCTCACTCGCGGTGCAGTGCCGCGCGCCGGATCATGTCGCAGAAGTACTCGCCCGCCGGCGTGAGCGGCAGCGCCGAGCGGCGCACGATGGAGATGGGCGGCGCCATCAGCCGCTCGCCCACATCGATGCGCGAGAGCAGGCCCGCGAACGGCGGTGTGCGTTCCCACTGGATGGGCAGCATCATCAGCAGGTCGGAGTACGCGATCATGAAGAAGAAGGTCAGCGCCGAGTGGCCCTGCACCACGATCTTGGGCGCCGGCAGGCCTCGCTGGGTGAAGATGGGCACGATCTCGTCCTCGGCCCGGTGCGTGACCGAGGTGGTCACCCATTCGGCATCGACCAGCTCGGCCAGCGACTTCGCGCCCGACAGCGGATGGCCCTTGCGGGCCAGCACGATGCGCTCGTTGTCGAACAGCCGCTCGGACACCAGCTCGCCCGCCACCTCGTCGTACGAGGGGCCGATGTAGACGTCCAACGTGCCGCCGATCAGGTCGCGCTCCACGCGTGGCAGCACCGTGTCGATGATCTCCAGCGCCACGTTCGGAAAGCGCTGGCGGAAGGGCCGCAGCGCATTGGGCAGCAGCGCCATGTGCGAGCCGCTGGACAGGCAGATGCGCAGGTGCCCATGGCGCTCGCCCTTGAGCTGGTCCATCTCCTCCTGCGCGCGCCGCATCTCGGCACGCAGGGCCTGGGCACGGCGCAGGAAGACCTCGCCCATGGGCGTGAGCGCCACGCCGCGCGCACGGCGCTCGAACAGCTCCACGCCCAGTTCCTTTTCCAGCTCCTGGATGCTGCGTGTCATGGCCGGCTGCGCCAGGCTGAGCTGGCGCGCCGCGGCCCGCATGCTGCCGCGCTCGGCCACGGCCAGGAAATCGCGAACTGTGTTGAGTTTCATCTCGTCTGATTCATCAAAAGCACTTCACTACTCAAATTGTTCGAGTTTTGAATCACTGGCGTCTCTCGGTGCAAACCCGCTCCGGGTACAAGCCCGCGGGCCTCGATGCGTTTTGAGCATCGCTGGCGCATTTCCAGCATCTTTGGCGATCAGCCGCCGCTTCCTACGATCCGCCCCATCTGCTTGTAAGCCGAGGACAAGGAATGAATGAGACAACTCGGCCGCTGCCTATGCTGATCGTCGGCGCCGGCCCGGTCGGACTGGCGCTGGCCATCGAACTGGGCCAGCGCGGGGTGCGCTGCCAGGTGATCGAGCGCAACGACCGCGTGGGCTATGCGCCGCGCGCCAAGACCACCAATGTGCGCACCCGCGAGCACATGCGCCGCTGGGGCATTGCCGACCAGCTGCGCGACGCATCGCCGCTGGGCGTGCAGTACCCGTCCAACGTGGTGTTCTGCACCCGCCTGGCCGGCCATGAACTGGCCCGCTTCGAAAACGCGATGTACTGCGCCCCCGGGCGCAACCCGCTGTATTCCGAGCACGCGCAGTGGATTCCGCAATACACGGTGGAAGAAGTGATGCGCGCGCATGCCCAGTCGCTGCCGGGCGTGGACATCCGCTTCAACTGCGAGCTGCGGGGCCTGACGCAAGATGGCGAGGGCGTGCTCGCCCGCCTGCACGACAAGGCCAGCGGCGAAGACAGCACCATGCGCGTGGCCTACCTGGTGGGTGCCGACGGCGCCCGCAGCACGGTGCGCGAGCTGATCGGCGCGCGCATGGACGGCCGATACGGGCTTTCGCGCAACTACAACATCGTCTTTCGCGCGCCGGGCCTGGCCCAGGCGCATCCGCATGGCCCGGCCATCATGTACTGGCAGATCAACGACGACATGCCCAGCCTGATCGGCCCCATGGATCGCGGCGACACGTGGTTCTTCATGCCCACCCAGGTGCCCAAGGGCGTGCGGCTGGCAGACCTGGATGCGCCCGCGCTCATCCGCCGCGCCACCGGCATCGACCTGCCCTACGAAGTGCTGAGCACCGACGAATGGGTGGCCAGCCGGCTCATCGCCAACACCTACCGCGACCGCCGCGTGTTCCTGGCCGGCGATGCCTGCCACCTGCATCCGCCCTTCGGCGGCTACGGCATGAACATGGGCGTGGCCGACGGCGTGGACCTGGGCTGGAAGCTGGCCGCAATGCTGCAAGGCTGGGGCGGCGCCGCCCTGCTGGACAGCTACGAGGCCGAGCGCCGCCCGGTTCACGAATGGGTGATGGCCGAAGCCGAGGCCAACCACGCCATCCTAGGCAACCAGCTGGCCGCCGCCGGACTGGAGGACGCCGGCGAAGCGGGCAACGCCGTGCGAAGCGAGATCGGCCAGCGCATCGGCATGAGCAAGATGCGCGAGTTCATGACGCTGGGCGTGGTGCTGGGCTACCGCTACGAGGACTCGCCGGTGATCGTGCCCGACGGCACGAGCGCGCCACCGGCGGACTTCATCAACTACGTGCCCAGCTCGCGCCCCGGCGGCCTGGCGCCGCACGCGTGGCGCCACGACGGCAGCTCGCTGTACGACCACTTCGGCCAGGGCTTCACCCTGGTGGCCAGCAGCGGCAGCCGCGACGATGACCTGGCCGCCGCCAGCGCCGCTGCCGGCGCCTGCGGCCTGCCGCTGGCCGTGCTGCGGCCGGAAGAAGGCGGCATCGCCAGCCTCTACCCCACTCGCTACACGCTGGTGCGGCCCGACCAGCACGTGGCCTGGCGCGGCAACGACTGGCCCGCCGACGGCCAGGCGTTGCTGCGCCGCATTTCGGGGCGCAGCGCATGAACCACGCGACTTCGCGCCGTGCCGGCGCCATCGGCGTGCATTCGGTGCACCGCTTCGCCTTCAGCGTGCCAGACCTGGCCGAGGCCCGCCGCTTCTACGCGGCCTTCGGCCTGGAGGCACGGCAGGTTGGCGAAAGGCTGGACCTGTACACCGCCGGCCATCCGCATTGCTGGGGCTCGGTGCATGCGGGCGGGCCGACCAAGCGGCTGGAGTACCTGAGCTACGGCATTCATGAACAAGACTTGCCGGTGTTTCGCGATCGCATCGACCGCCATGGGCTGGCCTGCGCGCCGCACCCGCTGTCCGACGGCACGGGCCTGTGGCTGCGCAACCCCGACGGCACGCCGTTGCAACTGGTGGTGGCGGCCAAGGTATCGCCCAGTGCCAAGGCCCGGGCGGCCAACCGCAGCAGCGTGCCACCCGGCCAGGGCGCGGCGCCCGCACGCAGCAAGGTGCGCGCGGTGCGGCCGCGCCACTTGTCGCACCTTCTGTTCTTCAGCGCCGACGTGCCGCGCATGCTGCGCTTTTGCACCGAGATCCTGGGGCTGCGCCTGTCGGATCGCTCGCAGGACCTCATCGCCTTCCTGCATGGCGCGCACGGCAGCGACCACCACCTGGTGGCCTTCGCCAAGTCGCACGCGCCGGGACTGCACCATTCGAGCTGGACCGTGGGCAGCATCGACGAAGTGGGCTGCGGCGCCGAGCAGATGCGCAGCGCCGGCTTCGACCGTGGCTGGGGCATGGGGCGGCATGTGCTTGGCTCCAACTACTTCCAGTACGTGCGCGACCCCTGGGGCAGCTACGCCGAATACTCCTTCGACATCGACTTCATTGCGCACGACGTCGACTGGCCCGCAGCCGACCATCCGCCCGAGGACTCGCTCTACGTGTGGGGCCCCGCGCTGCCAGAAGACTTCATCACCAATCACGAGCATCCCCCGGAGACAGCAGCATGAGCACACCCTCCCCCCAACTCACGCAGGTCTATGTGCCGCCGCCGGTGCGGCTCATTGCACTGGAAGAGCACTTTGTCTACGACGGCCTCATGGCCACCTATGACGAGACCGACCGCGCCCTGCTCGCGCCCTCGCGCGTGCCCGGGCTCGATGAAGTGGGCGACATGCGCATTGCCGAGATGGACCGCGCGGGCATCGACCTGCAGGTGCTCTCGCACACCAAGCCCGGCACCCAGGAGATCGAGGACGGCGAGCAGGCCGCGGCCCTCGCCAGCGCCGCCAACGACTACCTGGCCGAGGCGGTGGCCCGCCACCCGACGCGCCTGGCGGCCTTTGCCACGCTGTCCACCGGCGCGCCGCAGGCGGCTGCGACCGAGCTGGAGCGCACCGTGCAGCGCATGGGCTTCAAGGGCGCGATGATCAACGGCCACACGCGCGGCGCCTACCTGGACGATGCGCGCTTCTGGCCCATCTTCGAGGCCGCACAGGCGCTGGACGTGCCGATCTACCTGCACCCCTCCAACCCACATCCGCTGGTGTTCGAGGCCTACTACAAGGACTTTCCGCAACTGGGCTACGCCTCGTGGGGCTATGCGGTGGAGACGGCCACGCACGTGCTGCGGCTGATTCTGTCGGGTGTGTTCGACCGCTTCCCCAACCTGCGCATGGTGATCGGCCACATGGGCGAGTTGCTGCCCTTTGCGCTGTGGCGTGCCGACGGGCGGCTCACGCCGAAGTCGCCACACCTGAAGAAGTCGGTGCGCAACACCTTCATCGACCACTTCCGCGTGACCACCTCGGGCGTGTTCTCCACGCCCGAGCTGATGTGCACCGCCAGCGTGGTGGGCTGGGACAACATCCTGTTCTCGGTCGACTACCCCTTCGAATCGAACATGGAAGCCGCACGCTGGTTCTCGAACCTGCCGATTGCCCAGAGCGAGCGCGCCAAGGTCGCCCACGGCAACGCCGAGAAGCTGCTGAAGCTGGCGCCCGCACCGGCAAGGAGCGCGGCATGAACAAGACGACGACGACAACGACGGCGCTGCTGGCACTGGCGCTGGGCGGCACCATGGCCAGCACCGGTGCGCAGGCCGAAGGCGCGGCCTTTCCCTCCAGGCCCGTCACGCTGGTGGTGCCCTTTACCCCCAGCAGCGGCAGCGACACCATTGCACGCATCATCGGTCCGCGCCTGGCGGCACGCTGGGGCCAACCGGTGGTGGTGGACAACCGCCCCGGCGCAAGCGGCAACCTGGGCACGGCCTTCGCAGCCAAGGCCCAGCCCGACGGCCACACGTTGCTGATGGCCATCAACACGCACACCATCACGCCGGCCATCTACAAGAGCCTGCCCTACGACGCGCTGCGCGACTTCGCGCCCATTGCCAAGCTGGCCGAGGCCAACATGGCGCTGGCGGTCAATCCCGCCCTGCAGGTGAGTGACATGAAGTCGCTCATCGCCTACGGCAAGGCCCACCCCGGCAAGCTGAACTACGCCACGCCGGGCAACGGCACGCCGCACCACCTGGCGATGGAGCTGCTCAAGACTTCGTACGGCGTGTCGTTCACCCACGTGCCGTACAAAGGCATTTCAGGCGCCATCACCGACCTGATGGCCGGCCATGTGGACCTGATGTTCGCCTCGGTTCCCTCGGTGCGCACGCACGCCCAGGCGGGCAAGCTGCGGCTGCTGGGCGTTACCGGCGAACAGCGCAGCAGCCAGCTGCCCGACGTGCCCACCTTCCGCGAGCAGGGCTTTGCCGACATGGACGTGGTCAACGCCTGGTACGCCGTGCTGGCGCCGGCGCGCACGCCGCCGCAGCTGGTGGCGCGGCTGAACGCCGACTTCGTGGCGGTGATGAACACGCCCGAGGTCAAGGCCGAACTCGCGCAGCAGGGCTTGCAGGTCAGCACCGGTACGCCCGAGCAGCTGGGCAATCTGGTGCAAAGCGACGTCGCGCGCTGGAAGAAGGTGGTGAGCGCGACGGGCATCACGGCAGATTGAAACGGAGACACCCACATGCATCCATTCCTTTGCGGCCCGAGGGCGGCACGATGAAGCGCGACGACGCGCAGGCGACCGCAACGCCGACGTCGCCCATGCACATCACGCGCTGGGGCGACGCGGGTCCGCAGGTGATCCTGGTGCACGGCAGTGCGCAAGGCAGTGCACTGGGCGGGCACGACCACTTCAGCACGCAGCAGCATCTGGCAGCGCTGGGCTGGCAGCTCGACGTGCCGGACCGGCCGGGCCACGGCCGCACGCCCGACCCCGGCCGCCCGGACGATGCGCAGCTCGACGGAGCACTGGTCGCCTCGCTCATCGGCGACGAGGGCGCCCACCTGGTGGGCCATTCCTTCGGCGGCTGCGTGGCGCTGGACGCGGCGGCGCGCAATCCGTCGAAGGTGCGCTCGCTCACGCTCATCGAGCCGGCCATGGCGGCGCTGGCAATCAGCAAGCCGCCGGTGCTGGGCTTCGTGCTGCGCATGATCGGCACCATCGTGTTCAGCCGCACGCCGAAGGCTCGCATCGAGAAGTTCATCCGGCTGGTCAACATTCCGCAAGAGGTGCGAGGCGGCTCCAGCGAGCAGGAGCTGCATCGCATGGGCGAGGCCATCAAGCGGCTGCGCCTGCCCTCGGGCAAGACCTTGCGCGCACAGCTCGAGGCCATCCGCCAGGCCGGCGTTCCGCTGCTGGTGGTGTCGGCCGGCTGGAGCCCGGCCTTCGACATCGTGTGCGACACCGTGGCCCAAGCGGGCGGCGGGCGCCGACTCGACATTGCCGCGCCGCATCACTTCCCGCAGCTGGTGTCCGACCAGTTCAACCGCGAGCTCGACGCCTTCATGCGCGCGAGCGACGCCAAGCGCCAACCTGCCTTGAGCAAACGCAACGACAAATGAAGAACAACCCGACACTGCATCGCCTGCTTGCGGCCCTCGGCCTGGCTTTTTCACTGGCAGCACCGTCATGGTCGGCCGCGGCGGCGGACGCGCTCATGCTCGACGGCGTGACCGTGGTCGACGTGAAGGACGGCCGCCTGCTTCCTCGCATGAGCGTGGTCGTCGAAAACGGCCGCATCACGCGCATCGCGTCCACCGCCTCGCTCAGGAAGACGACGGGCGCCATGCAGCGGGTCGATGCCACCGGCAAGTTCGTGGTGCCGGGCTACCTGGACATGCACGCCCATCCGCTGAACGCGCCCGACCCGCGCCCCACGCTGGCGCTGATGCTCTCCAACGGCATCACCGGCTACCGCCAGATGTCGGGCTCGCCCGAGCTGCTGCGCGCGCGCCGCGAAGGCCGGCTCGACTACGCCGATGCCCCCGCCCTGCTCGCACTGCCAGGCACCATCCTCACCGACCAACTGGCGCCCACGCCCGACGCGGCCCGTGCCGAAGTGCGCAGGCAGAAAGCCGACGGCGCGGACTTCATCAAGACGGTGGGCCTGTCGAGCAAGAACTTCTATGCCGCCGGCGAGGAAGCGAAGGCCCAGGGCCTGCCCTATGCCGGCCACCTGAACATGGACGTGAACGTGCGCGAGGCCGCCAGGGTGATGCGCGCCATCGAACACCTGGGTCCGCTGGAGGTGATGCTGCTGGGCTGCTCGCGCGACGAAGCGCCGATCCGCGAGGCCTTCTCGCACGTGCACATCGAGCCACCGCAGATCGGGCCGGCATCGCCCGCGGCGCAGGCCATGGTCGCGCGCATCATCGCCAACCCGGCCATGATGCCGCGCCCGCAGCAGTTCCAGAGCCTGCAGCGCGTGATCGACAGCTACGACGAGGGCAAGTGCAAGGAGTTGGCGGGCGAGCTGATCCGCGACGGCGCCTGGCAGGCGCCCACGCTCATCCGCCTGCGAACCATGGAAGTGGCCGATGACCCGGCCTACCGCAGCGACCCCAACCTGCGCTTCATGCCCGCGCCGGTTCGCCAGATGTGGAGCGAGCTGGGCGCGCAGTTTCCGCAGCGCATTTCCGCCGCCGACCGCGAGGTGTACCGGCGCTTGTTCAACCTGCAGCTGCGCTTTACCAAGCTGCTGCAGGATGCGGGCGTGCCGCTGCTGGCGGGCTCCGACATGGGCGGCTCGATCTGGGTGGTGCCGGGCTTCTCGCTGCACCAGGAGTTCGACCTGATGGCGCAGGCCGGCCTGTCGCCCTTGCAGGTGCTGCAGGCCGCCACCCTCAACGGCGCAAGGTTCCTGCAGCGCGAGGGCACCATGGGCACCGTGGAGGTTGGCAAGAATGCCGACCTGGTGCTGCTCGATGCCGATCCGCTGCAGGACGTGGCCAACCTGCACAAGGTGAGCGGCGTGGTGCGCGCGGGCATGTACTACCCGGCGCCTGCGCTGCACAGGTTGCAGGCGCAGGCGCTGCCCTGATCGCGCATGCGCATTCCCGCTTCGAGATGACAACAACGACGAGGAGACAAGACAGATGAGTTCGACAACACAACATGCCGCCCGGCTCTTCGGTGGTCTTTCCGGGCGGCACCGACTGCCCTCGGCCCCGCTGGCGCCGGACACGCCGCTGGTCGTCGCCATTCATGGCGGCACCTACACCTCGGCCTACTTCGACGTGCCGGGCGCCTCGCTGATGGAGCAGGCGGCGGCCTGCGGCATACCCGTCGTCGCGCCCGACCGGCCGGGCTATGCGGGCAGCCCCATCCTGCCGGCGGGCGAAGGCACCATCCGCGGCCAGGCCAAGGCGCTCACCCGGGCCCTGCACGATGCGTGGGAGCGCTATGGCAGCGGCACGCGCGGCATGGTGCTCATCGGCCACTCCATCGGCGGCGCCATTGCCGCGACCATTGCCAGCGAGCCGGGCGAGCTGCCCATCATCGGCCTGGCGGTGTCTGGCGTGTGCATGAACACGCCGGCCGAGCACAAGCCCATGTGGGAACAGCTGCCCGACATTCCCATCGTCGAGATCCCGCCCGAGGCCAAGGCGCAGTTCATGTTCGGCCCCGTCGGCAGCTGGGCGCCCGACATGCCCGCCACCAGCACGCGCATCGCCGGCAGCGGCGCGCCCAAGGCGGAGCTGGTGGACATCGTGAGCACCTGGAACGCAAACGCACCAGCCACGCTGGCACGCATCCAGGTGCCGGTGCACTACCGCCAGGCCGAGTTCGACCACCTGTGGATCTGCGGCCAGGGCGAGGTGGACAGCTTCGCGCGTGCGCTAGGCGCATCGCCGCGCGTCGACGCCGCGATGGTGCGCAACACCGGCCATTGCATGGACTTCCACCGCGTGGGCCGGTCCCTGCAACTGCAGCAACTGGCCTTCGCGCTGCAGTGCGCGGCCGAGCTGCCGCGCTAGGCACACGCGCTGGGCCAACGACTTGCCCCAGCGCCTTCGCGGCGATGCCGGAAGCTGATCGACCGCAGCATTTCTCCATCTCGTTTGTTCATCGACTGCAACCTACATTGCGATGAACGAGGCCTCGGCCACCCTCGGGTCGCCGAGGCCCAAGAGCAAGAACAGCACTGGAGACACACCTTGACCGCACGCAAGCACAGCCAGGCACCCCCGGCCTGACGCGCCAGAGGCAACTCGGCAACGCCGAGCAGGCAGCCCGCGCCTCCCACACCCCCAAGGCAAGTCAAGCAACTCGCATCGGCGCCCGCGCCGTGCGAGGCGGGTCCGTGCACGCCCGAAGAACAAGCGCATTTCCCACCACAACGATTCAAAGAGACAAGCAAAGATGAAGAAGACCTCCGTATCGATCGCACTCCTGGCCCTTGCAGGCGCGGCATCGGCCCAGTCGTCGGTCACGCTGTTCGGCATTGCCGACGTGGGCGTGAGCTACTACAGCCTCAAGAGCACGAACGTCGGCGCGGTCACGCCCGCACGACCGCAGTCGATCACCCTGAGCCAGACGGCCATGACCAGCGGCAACTGGGTGCCCAGCCGCTGGGGCTTTCGCGGCACGGAGGACCTGGGCGGCGGCCTGTCCGCGGGCTTCTGGATCGAGCAGTCGCTGAACGTGGACGACGGAAGCCAGCCGCTGTATTCGCGCCGCTCCACCGTGAGCCTGACCGGCCGCCTGGGCGAGATCCGCCTGGGCCGCGACCTCTCGCCCACCTTCTGGTCCGACACGGTGACCGACCCCTTTCTCAACAGCGGCGTGGGCGCCAACCTGATCGGCATGGTGAACGCGCGCCTGGCGGTCTTCACCGCCCTGCCGGGTGGCGGCCTGCTGGCCGGCCCGACCGGCGGCCCGGCGAACTACATCTTCGTGAACAACGCCATCAACTACTTCACGCCCAATTCCCTGGGCGGCTTCTTCGGCCAGTTGTCGATGAACTTCCCCGAGAACACCAAGTCCTCGGACCAGCCCGACAGCCCGTCCAAGCGCGGCGCCTACTACGGCGGGCGCGCGGGCTGGGCCAACGACAAGCTCGACATCGCGGGCAGCTACACGGTGAGCACCGCGCTGGACGCGTCGCCGCCATTCGCCACGCCGCTGACCGACACGCAGGTCTCCACCCTCAACCTCACGGCCACCTACGACTTCGGCTTCATGAAGCTGCACGGTGAACTCTCGCGCGCCACCAACGACTCTCGCGTCATCGTGGCCGGCGCGTCGACCAAGACCTCGGCCGACTACGACGGCGCGATGATCGGCGTGACGGTGCCCGTGGGCCCCATGCGCGTCCGCTCCAGCTATGGCTACGTGAAGTACAGCACCGACGCGCCGGCACTGTCGGTGCGCAACCAGGACGCGTCGATCTCCAAGTTCTCGCTGGGCATGACCTACAACCTGTCCAAGCGCACGCTGCTGTACGCAACCGGCGCCTGGACGCACATCAGCGACGGCCAGAACAACCCCACCGTGATCGGCGTGCCGCCCCAGACCAGCGGCGCCTACCCCGCGGTGGTGGGCTATGCGCCGCGCGCGGCTACCGGCTACGACCTGGGCATCGCCCACAGCTTCTGACGCTTGCAGGCGCTGCGGGCCGGAAGGAAACCCCGGCCCAGCAGGCAAAACGCATCGGCGGGACAATGCGGCCTTCTCCCGCTCGCCGTCATCCGGCCGGGGCCACGCGCCCGGGCCCTGCCCGCATGCCGCCCCTGCCTCCCGCGCCAAGCCCTTCTTCTTCATCCGCCCCTGGCGACTTCTCGCTTCGGCAGATCGCCATTCCCGCCTTCGGACCCTCCCTCCTCTTCGGCCTGGGCGAAGGCGCCATCCTGCCCATCGTGCCGCTGACGGCGCGCGAACTGGGCGCCTCGGTGCCCACTGCCGCGCTCGTGGTGGCCATGATCAGCATCGGCTCGCTGCTCAACAACATCCCGGCCTCGCTGATCACCATGCGCTGGGGCGAGCGCTGGGCCATCGTGGCCGCGGGCATCTGGAGCGCGCTGGGCATGGCGCTTTGCATCGGCACCGGGCACCTGGGCCTGTTCGCGCTGGGCTGCTTCATGGTGGGCATGTCGCAGTCGGTCTACAACCTGGCGCGCCAGAGCTACATGACCGAGGCCGTGCCCATCATGTACCGGGCCCGCGCGCTGTCCACGCTGGGCGGGGTGATGCGCATCGGCATGTTCGCCGGGCCGTTCCTGGCGGCGGCGGCCGTGCATGCCTTCGGCCTATGGGCCGCGTACGCGGTGGGCATCGCCGGCGTGCTGGGTGCAGCCGTAGTGGGCGCACGCATTCCCGACCTGCAGCCCCCGCCCCCGGCGCCAGGGCAGGCAGAGCCCGCCTCGGTCACGCTGGGCTCCACGCTGCGCGACCATCGGCGCATCTTTCTCACCCTGGGCATCGGCGTGGTGCTGGTGAGCGCGGTGCGGGCATCGCGCCAGGCGGTCATTCCGCTGTGGGCCGAGCACCTGGGCCTGGCACCGGCAGCGGCCTCGCTCATCTACGGCCTGGCCGGCGGCATCGACATGCTGGTGTTCTACCCGGCCGGCAAGGTGATGGACCACAAGGGCCGGCGCTGGGTGGCGGTGCCTTCGATGCTCATCATGGGCGCGGCCATGCTCCTGATGCCGCTGACCACCGGCTTCGTCACGCTGCTGCTGGCCGCGCTGGCCATCGGTTTCGGCAACGGCATCGGCTCCGGGATGATCATGACCCTGGGGGCCGACCACTCGCCGCGCCACGGACGGGCGCACTTCCTGGGCGTGTGGCGCCTGATGTCGGACATCGGCTCCTCCTGCGGGCCGGCGCTGCTGTCCTTCCTGGCCGCCAGCCTGTCGCTGGCCGCCGGCATTGCCACCACGGGGCTGATCGCCCTGGTGGCGGCGGGCACGCTGGCCCACTGGATTCCGGCGCGCAAGCGCCGCCCGTAGCGCCCCGCCCCCTCCGGTCCCCTGGGTTTCCCTACCCCTGCCCCCCCTTCCGCAAGGAGGGGGCTCGCGGTCGTCCTGACTTTGAGAATTCCTGTCGTCCCCCCTCGTGCGCAATCGAGGGGTTTCTTCACGAACTCCAACAACAGCAGGAGACCTGTGTACCACTCCCAACGCTCGACGGAAGCCGCCGCCGTCCGTCCGCCTTTCCACATCGCCGCCGTCGCGGGCGCAGTCATCTTGTTCTCGCTCGCCGCAACGAAAGCGCACGGATTCGAGTTCGACACGGGCAACCCCGACCTGGCCATCCGCTGGGACAACACGCTGCGCTACAACTACGCCAACCGCGTGGAAAGCCGCGACCCGAAGATCGGCAACTCGGCCGTGTCGGACGAAGGCACCTACAGCTTCAACCGCGGCCAGACCGTGGCCAACCGGATCGACCTGCTCTCCGAGCTGGACCTGACCTGGCAAAAGCGCTTCGGCGGCCGCGTGAGCGCCGCGGGCTGGTACGACGGCGCCTACGGCAGCACGAGCCACGGCAACCCGAACCCGCCGCTGTCGGCCATTCCGAGCTACATCAACCACACCTACAGCGACTACGTCCAGCGCTACTACAACGGACCGTCGGGCGAAATCCTCGATGCCTTCGTGTTCGGCGGCTTCGACCTGGGCAACGTGCCGGTCAACGCCAAACTGGGCCGCCATTCGCTGTACTGGGGCGAGTCGCTCTTCCTGGGCGGCAACATGCACAGCGTGGCCTACGCGCAGAACCCGCTGGACCTGCAAAAGGGCTTTGCCACGCCGGGCGTGGAAGCCAAGGAACTGTTCCGCCCGCTCAACCAGGTCTCGGGCCAGGCACAGGTGACCGACACGCTGTCGGTGGCCGCGCAATACATGCTCGAGTGGGACTCGTACCGCTACCCTGAAGGCGGCACCTACCTGGGCCCGGTCGACTTCGCCTTCAACGGCCCCGACCGCCAGTTCCTGTCGCAGCAGCTGGGCTTTGCGACGCGCGGCAATCCGTCCGAGCCCAAGCAGCGCGGCGAAGGCGGCCTGTCGGCGCGCTGGAGCCCCGACATGCTCGACGGCGGCACCGTCGGCTTCTACTACCGCAACTTTGCCGACAAGCTGCCGCAGACCTTCCTCACGCAGGTGGGCCGCAACATCAGCCAGTACAACCTGATCTATGCCGACAACATCGACATGTACGGTGTGAGCCTGGCCAAGAACATCTGGGGCATCAGCTTCGGCAGCGAACTCTCGTATCGCCACAACACGCCGCTCAACAGCACGGTGCTGGGCATTGCGCCGGGCCTGCCGACGCAAGGCGACACCAAGGGCCCGCGCGGCGACACCTTCCACGGCCTGCTCAACGCCGTGGGCGTGGTGCCCAAGACGCCGCTGTTCGACACCGCCGCCTGGGCGGCCGAGCTGACCTGGTCGCGCTGGGACAAGGTCACCAGCGGCCAGAACCTGTTCTATGCCGAAGGCTTCGCAGCCTGCGCCGGCAAGACCAAGTGGGACGGCTGCACCACCAAGGACTACGTGGGTGCCGGCTTCTCCTTCACGCCCACCTGGTTCCAGGTGTGGCCCGGCATCGATCTCTCGGCACCGATGACCTACGCCATCGGCCTGAGCGGCAACGCCGCAACCATCTTCGGCGGCAACCAGGGCAACGGCAACTACAGCGTCGGCCTGGGCATGGACGTGCGCCAGAAGTACCGCTTCGATCTGAAATACATCGACTACCTCGGCCAGTACAAGGACAACGGCACTGCCGTGACGTCCCAGAACGGCTTCACCACGCTGCTCAAGGACCGCGGCTTCGTGAGCCTGACCTTCAAGACCACCTTCTAAGGATTCGCATCATGAGGAAACTCATCATCTCGCCCCTGGCCACCGCATTGCTGGCCGCGCTCGCAAGCATGTCGGCACATGCCGGCGTCACCGCTGAAGAAGCCAAGGCCCTGGGCACCACGCTCACCCCCGTGGGCGCCGAAAAGGCCGGCAACAAGGACGGCACCATTCCCGCCTACACCGGCGGCCTGACCAAGGCCCCGGCCGGCTACAAGGCCGGCGACGGCATCCGCCCCGACCCGTTTGCCGGCGAGAAGCCGCGCGTGCAGGTCACGGCCGCCAACATGGCGCAGTACGCCGACCAGCTCACCGACGGCACCAAGGCCCTGCTGCAGAAGTACCCGAGCTTTCGCGTCGACGTGTACCCCACGCACCGCAGCGTGGCCTTTCCCAAGTTCGTGATCGACAACACGGCCGCTGCCGCCGTGAACGCCAAGACCACCAACAACGGCCGCTCGATGGAAGGCGTGCACGCGGGCTTTCCGTTCCCCATCCCGAAGGACGGCTACGAAGCCATGTGGAACCACCTGGTGCGCTTCAACGGCCAGAGCTACGAGGCCAAGTACCGCAACCTGAACGTCGACGCCGCCGGCCGCCCCGCGCTGGCCACCGAAGGCACCAGCGTGCAGGACTTCCCGTTCTGGGACACGGCCCGCGCCAACGCAGACATCTACTGGCGCATCAAGCTGACCTACACCGGCCCGGCCCGCCGTGCCGGCGAGGCGCTGATGATCGTGGACCCGCTGGACATCGGCAACAAGGACCGTCGCGCCTGGGCCTACCTGCCCGGCCAGCGACGCGTGAAGGTCGCACCCGACCTGGCGTTCGACACGCCCAACCCCGGCACCGCCGGCGCCACCACCTTCGACGACACCTTCATCTTCAACGGCTCGATGGACCGCTTCGACTTCAAGCTGGTGGGCAAGAAGGAAATGCTGGTGCCCTACAACGACTACACGGCCGTGTACCAGTCCAAGCAGGACGACCTGCTGCAGCCGCACCACCTGAACCCCGACCTGGTTCGCTGGGAACTGCACCGCGTGTGGGTGGTGGACGCCACGCTGCGCGAAGGCAAGCGCCACGTCTACAGCAAGCGCCGCTTCTACCTGGACGAAGACTCGTGGGCCGCGCTGGCCTCGGACAACTACGACGCACGCGGCCAGCTCTACCGCGCCGGCTTTGCCTACATGACGCCCAGCTACGACCTGCCGGCGCCCTACACCGACATGTTCGGCCACTACGACTTCGTCTCGGGCGTGTACTCGCTGACCGGCTACATCGCCGAGACCGGCGGCCTGCGCCACACCAAGGCGCTGCCCGACCGCGAATGGACCGCCGACTCGCTGGCCGGCTCCGGCGTGCGCTGAGCAACGACAAGAAAAAGGGAGCACTCGCCATGGCAGCAAGGCAACTTCGCTTGCATGAGCGCCTGCGCTCGTACGCCGCGTTCGGGTTCATCGGGCTGGTTGCAGCCGCCGGTGCCTGGGGCGCGGCCAACAACCCGGGCTGGCGCGACGTGCTGGACACCCCGGCGCGCCAGAGCCCGCTGGCGGCAAAGGCCCTCATCAACGGCCTGGCCACCCAGGGCACCCGCACGCTGGCCGTGGGCCAGCGCGGCCACATCCTGTATTCCGACGACGCCGGCAAGAGCTGGCGCCAGGCCGATGTGCCCGTCAGCAGCGACCTGGTGGCGGTGAACTTTGCCGACGCGAGCAACGCCTGGGCCGTGGGCCACGACGGCGTTGTGCTGCACAGCAGCGACGCCGGCCAGACCTGGCGCGTGCAATACGACGGCCGCGCCACCGAGCAGGGCGACCAGAACCCCTGGCTGGACGTGTGGTTCGCCGCCGATGCGCGCGAAGGCTATGTGGTCGGCGCCTTCGGCCAGGTCATGCACACCACCGACGCCGGCGCGCACTGGACGTCGATTGCCGGCGAACTGGACAACCCCAAGGGCCTGCACCTGTACGCCATGCGCAAGGTGGGCACCGATCTCTACATCGCCGGCGAGCAAGGGCTGCTGCTCAAGCGCGCGGCCGGCGAGGCGCGCTTTCGCGCCATCGAAATTCCCTACCAGGGCACGCTCTTCGGCCTGGCCGGCAACGAGCAGACCGTTCTGGCCTACGGCCTGCGCGGCACGGTGCTGCGCAGTGCCGACGGCGGGCGCACCTGGAAGCAGTCTTCCACCGGCGTGCCTGCCGGCCTGACCGCGGGCACCCGCACCAGCGACGGCCGCTTCGTCCTGGTGAGCCAGGCCGGCCACGTGCTGGCCAGCCGCGACGACGGCGTCACCTTCTCGCCGTTGCAACTGGAAGGTGGCAGCCTGCCGGCCGCCGCCGTAGCCGCACCCGCGCCCGGCACCCTGGTGGTGGGCGGACCGCGCGGCACCCGAACCCTTCAACTGCCCTGAAGCACTTCGGGCAGAAAGACCTTTCTCATGACCCCCATCTCCACCGCGTCGAGCGACGCGGCGCCGGGCACGCTCGCCCAATTCGATCCGCAATCGGGCTCGCTGCTGGAGCGCCTGACCTTCAACCACCGCCGCGTGGTGATTGCGCTTTGCCTGCTGGCCACGCTGGCGCTGGGCTGGGTGGCGGCAACGCGCCTGGCCTTCAACGCCAGCTTCGAGAAGATGATTCCGAAGAGCCATCCCTACATCCAGAACTACCTGGAAAACCGTGCCGACCTGCGCGGCATGGGGGACGTGCTGCGCATCGTGGTGGAGAACAAGAAGGGCTCCATCACCGACCCGGCCTACCTGGCCACGCTCAAGAAGATCCAGGACGAGCTGTTCCTCACGCCCGGCGTTGATCGCGCATGGATGAAGTCGCTGTGGTCGCCCGCCGTGCGCTGGACCGAAGTGACCGAGGAAGGCTTCCGCGGCGGCCCGGTCATGCCCGACAACTACGACGGCTCGCCCGCCGCCATCGAACTGCTTCGCGCCAACATCGCGCGGGCCAACCTGGTGGGCGGCCTGGTGGGCAGCGACTACCAGTCCAGCATGATCGTGGTGCCCCTGTTGAGCCAGGACGCGGCCACCGGCAAGCAGGTGGACTACCGCGGCCTTTCGCGCACGCTCGAGCAGATGCGCGAGCGCTACGAGAGCGACAGCGTGGGCATCCACGCGGTGGGCTTTGCCAAGCTGGTGGGCGACCTGATCGAAGGCCTGCACCAGGTGGCGCTGTACTTTGCGCTGGCCGCCGCGGTGGCCACCGTTTTCATCTACTTCTACACCCGCTGCGTGCGCAGCACCGCGCTGGTGGTGGGCTGCTCGATGGTGGCCGTCATCTGGCAGCTGGGCCTGGTGGCGCTGGGTGGCGCCGAACTCGACCCGTACTCCATCCTCGTGCCATTCCTGGTGTTCGCCATCGGCGTGAGCCATGGCGCACAGAAGATGAACGGCATCATGCAGGACATCGGCCGCGGTGCGCACCGCCTGGTGGCCGCGCGCCTGACCTTCCGCCGCCTGTTCCTCGCGGGCCTGACGGCACTGGTGGCCGATGCGGTGGGCTTTGCCGTGCTGATGGTGATCGACATCCCCGTCATCCAGCAACTGGCGCTGACGGCCAGCGTGGGCGTGGCGGTGCTCATCGTCACCAACCTGATCCTGCTGCCGGTGCTGCTGTCGTACCTGGGCGTGAGCGACAAGGCCGCGCAGCGCAGCCTGCGCGCCGAGCATGACGCGGTGGACGGCGGCGGCGTGAGCGGCACCTACGAGAAGCTCGCCCGCTTCACCGGCCGGCGCCTGGCGCTGGCCACCGTGGGTGCGGCGGCCCTGCTGCTGGTGCTGGGCCTGGCGGCCAGCACGCGCCTGCAGATCGGCGACCTGGACGCCGGTGCGCCCGAGCTGCGCGCCGATTCGCGCTACAACCGAGACAACGCCTACATCACCGCGCACTACGCCCTGTCGAGCGACGTGTTCGCGGTGATCGTGAAGACCGCCAAGGAAGGCTGCCTGAAGTACCCCACGCTGGTAGAGGCCGACCGCCTGGCCTGGACGCTACAGCAGGTGCCCGGCGTGCAGACCACGGTGTCGCTGGCCAATGCGGTGCGCCAGATCACCGCCGGCAGCAACGACGGCAGCCCCAAGTGGCTGACCATCGCGCGCAACCAGGACGTGCTGAACTACGGCGCGCAGCAGGCCAGCGTGAACAACCCCGAGCTGTTCAACACCGACTGCTCTGTGATGCCGGTGATCGCCTACCTGTCGGACCACCGTGCCGCCACGCTGGATCGCGTGGTGCAGGCGAGTGCCGAATTCGCGGCCGCGCACAGCGGCGACCAGCACCGTTTCCTGCTGGCCGCGGGCAGCGCCGGCATCGAGGCGGCCACCAACATCGTGGTGCACCAGGCCTGGCGGCAGATGCTGTGGCTGGTCTACGCGGCGGTGGTGCTGCTGTGCTTCATCACCTTCCGCAGCTGGCGCGCGGTGGTGGTGGCGGTGGTGCCGCTGGTCATTACCTCGGTGCTGTGCGAGGCGCTCATGGTGGCGCTGGGCATCGGCGTGAAGGTGGCCACGCTGCCGGTGATCGCGCTGGGCGTGGGCATCGGCGTGGACTACGCGCTGTACCTGCTGAGCGTGCAGCTGGCCTCCCAGCGCGCCGGCGCATCGCTGGCCGATGCGTACCGCAACGCCCTGCAGTTCACCGGCAAGGTGGTGGTGCTGGTGGGCGTGACGCTGGCCGCCGCGGTGCTGACCTGGGTGCTCTCGCCCATCAAGTTCCAGGCCGACATGGGCCTGCTGCTGGCCTTCATGTTCCTGTGGAACATGGTGGGTGCGGTGCTGCTGATTCCTGCGCTCTCGCACTTCCTGCTGCGCCCGAAGCACAAGGCGCCGCGCATGGGTGCGCAGGTGCGGCAGGAGAAGGTGCAGCTGGCCTGATCCCTGGAAGGGGCTAGCCCGTGCGCTGCCCCAGCTCCACCACGCGGTTGTCCGGCAACTGGAAGTAGTCGGACGCCCGCCCCGCATTGCGCTGCAGCCACACGAACAGCGCCTCGCGCAACGGATTCATGTGGGGCAGGTGCCCCGCGCCAATGGATGCCCGCGTGACGAAGTAGGAGGTGGTCATGGACTCCAGCGCCAGGCCGTTCTGGTAGGCAAAGATGCGGATGTACTCGGGCAAATCGGGGCGCTCCATGAAGCCGTGGCGCGCCACCAGGGTCCAGATGCCGTGCCCGCATTCGTGCGCCTCGATGCGCCGGCGCGCATCCACGCGCGGCGTGTCGCAGGACTCCACCTTCACCACCACCACCCGGTCGTGCAGCACCTGGTTGTGCTTGAGGTTGTGCAGCAGCGCAAAGGGCGTGGAGTCGACATCCGAGTTGGGAAACACGGCCGTTCCGTGCACGCGGTGCGGCATGTTCAGCGCCAGCGATTCGATGAAGCCCGGCAGCGGAAGGCGCTCGGCCGCGGCCAGTGACAAGCCGATGGTCCGTCCCTTGGCCCAGGTGGTGAAGATCACCATGACCACCAGCGCCACGCACAGCGACAGCCAGCCGCCTTCGGCCACCTTGAGCGTGTTGGCGGCCACGAAGGCAAAGTCCACCGCCGCAAAGGCAAGCACCGCAACGACGATGGCCGGCCGGTTCCACTTCCACAGCCCGAAGGCCACGATGCCGGCCAGCAGCGTGGTGGTGACCATGGTCACCGACACCGCAATGCCGTAGGCGGCAGACAGCGCGCTCGACGAACGAAAGCCCAGCACGATCAGGATGACGCCCACCATCAGCAGCCAGTTGACCGCCGGCACGTAGATCTGGCCGATGGCTTCGCCCGAGGTCTGCACCACGCGCATGCGCGGCAGGTAGCCCAGCCGCATGGCCTGCGCGGTGATGGAAAACGCCCCGGAGATCACCGCCTGCGAGGCGATCACGGTGGCCAGCGACGCCAGCACCACCATGGGAAGGACGCTCCATGATGGATACAGCCTGAAGAACGGGTTGTCGGTGGCCGCACTGTCGGCCAGCACCAGCGCGCCCTGGCCGAAGTAGTTCAGCACCAGCGCAGGCAGGGCAATGACCAGCCAGGCCAGGCGGATCGGCTTGGCGCCGAAGTGCCCCATGTCGGCATACAGGGCCTCGCCGCCCGTGAATGCCAGGAACACGGCACCCAGCACGGGCAGCGCCTGGGCCTTGTGCTCGAACAGGAAGCGCAGCGCATGGCGCGGGTCGAGCGCCTGCACCACCTGCGGCTCGCGCAGGATCTGCATCACGCCGCCCAGCGCCAGCAGCGCGAACCACAGCAGCATGACCGGGCCGAAGATCCGCCCCACCACGTGCGTGCCCCTGCGCTGGATCCAGAACAGCACCACCAGGATTGCGATGGTGACGGGCAGCACGGCCGGTTGCAGCGCCGGCGCCTGCACTTCCAGGCCCTCGACGGCCGAGAGCACAGAGATGGCCGGCGTGATGAGGCTGTCGCCGTAGAACATGGCGCCGCCCACCAGGCCCAGCATGCCCACCGCTGCCCACCAGGCCCGCCCGGCACGCATCTTTTCCAGGGCTCGGCGCGCCAGGGCCTGCAGGCTCAGGATGCCGCCCTCGCCGTCGTAGTCCGCGCGCAGCACGAACACCACGTACTTGATGGTCACGACCACGATCAGGCCCCACACGATGAGCGAGAGCAGCCCGATCACCACCCCGGGAGAAAAGCCGATGCCGTGCTCCGGGTTGATGGTTTCCTTGAAGGCGTACAGGGGCGAGGTGCCGATGTCGCCGAACACGACACCCAATGCCGAGAGCATCAAGGTGCCGAGGCTGGCCTTGTGGGTGTCCGTACCCGAATTCGCGAGAGCCGTCATCGCCTGGCCGCCATCAGGGCGCGGGAGACCCTGGTCTTGCGCAGTATAGGGATGCGCCGCCCGCGGCACTACTGCGCTACTGCGCCTTCAGATACTGGGCCAGGTCCGAGATCTGCTGCGGGCTCAGGCCCAGCGACAGGCGGGTGTTGTAGGTGCTGGCGACGTCTTCCAGCGTGGCCGCCGAGCCGTCGTGGAAGTAAGGCGCGTGCTGCCACGCGCCCCGCAGCGGCGAGGTGCGGTACAGGCCGGTGGCCGAGCGGGCGGCGTAGCTTGGCACCTCGGGCTCGGCCATCGAATCGCCGGGCGGATGCAGCATGATGTTGGCGTCGGTGAACAGCGTGCCGCTGTGGCAGCTCGCGCATCGCCCCGCGCCCTCGAAGACCGCCCGGCCCCGCACCGCCGCTGCGGAATCGAAGCTGCCGGCCGGCGCCGGCGGCGCCTTCAGCGACAGCTGGTAGGCCTGCAACGCCGGCAGCTTGCCGCTGACCAGGTCGGTGGTGCCGTTGGTGATGCTCAGGTTCAGGCGTGCATCGCTGAAGCTTCCCTGGCCGCCCATCTGGGTGACGGCCACATACCGGTTCCAGTAGGCGATGTCGGGGCCGTCGCCGGTGAAGGTCACGCTGTGGATGCCCTCCAGCCCATAGGCCGGTGGAATGACCACCGGCTTGCTCTTGCCATCGATGTTGAAGCGCGGGTCGTACTTGCCTTTGCCCCACGAAAGGTACACGGCCTTGCGGGCAGCATCGAGCGCGGGCGACAGCGCAATGATGGCGCCGGGATTCAGGTCCCGGTTGGGCCAGCCGTCCAGCCGCTTGCCGATGCCCGGCGCGAAGGAGTTGTCCACGGTGGAATGGCACAGCGCGCAGGTCACGCCCAGGCGCGTGAGCGCATCCTTGCCGCCCACGGTCTGCACCGTGCCCTTGAGGCCGACCACTGCGTCGAGCTTGAGCAGCGCGATGGTCGTTGCGGGACTCTTGAGGTCGATGCTCCCGTCCTGGATGCCCTGCACCACCGCGGCCGGCAGCGCCTGCGCATCGACCTTCAGCCCGACCGCCAGCGCAGCCTCGGGCGACACGGCCGTGCCGACCACCTCGTGCATGCGCAGCTTGTCGCTCCATTGCGCTTCATCGCCGAAGGTCTCGAAGCGAAAGATCTGCTGGCCCTGCGCGACCAGGGCCGCCTGGTCCTCTTGCGATATGCCGCCACCGCCATGGCCGCCGCCGCCGCAGGCAGCAGCCAGCGCGGCAGCGGCCGTCGCCGCGAACAGCACGCGTTGCGATCCGGGTTCCATCTTCCTCATGGTCTTGCCCCTTGCCAGCCTCGTTCCCACGCTTAGATGGGCGCCGGAATCCGCGCGTTCCGGGGCCGACCCTAGCGCGGGGTGTAGAGCATTCCGACCGCCGCGCCGAACTGCGCCAGCGAGGTCTCCCGCCCCAGCAGGAACATCCGCGTCTCCAGCCGATTGAGGTCCCACGCGCCGATCTCGCGGCCCAGGTAGGTCAGCTTCCTGTTGCGCAGATCGGCAAACCCCGATTCGTAGCGCTGCGCCAGGCTGCGCCACAGCGCATGCGCGCCGGCCGACTGGCGCGCACCGGTCATCAGGCAGATGCCCCTGGACAGCGCCCACTCGTAGACGGACGTGGCAATGCCGCGCCGCTGGTACTGCGCCAGGTAGCGCGAGTGCGGCGAGCGCAGGTGCCGGTCCGCCTGGCGATCGACCTCCACCAGCCTGTTGAAGACCGTGCAGCCGGCCAGGCAGTGGCGCTCCAGGTCTTCGACATACGCATAGAACTCGCCGTCGGCTTCCCGGATGTGGGCCTTCAGGCGCGGGTCGCGCAGGCTGAAGCCGGGCAGATCGTGCAGCGCATCGCCCTGCGAATGAATGCGCTCGTACAGCGCCTCCAGCGATTCGCCGCGCCCCTTGGCCGACGGGTCGACGTCGATGCGAAGCTCGGCCGGCCGGAAGAACGGAATGCGAAAGCCGGGAAAAGGCAGCACGAGGTTCATGGTTGCGCACGTCATGCGGCTCTCCCGATGGCGGGGCGCGCACCCACGCTCGGCGCGGGCGGCACCGCGACGGCGGCCGCATCGTGCCTGGGGTCGATGCGCAGGTCGTGCGGCACCAGCAGCACGTCGCCACTGGACCACCACAGCACGCGCTGCGCCACGCTGCCCAGCAGCACATCCGAGATGCGCGAGCTTCGACGCTTGCCAACCACCAGCAACTCCGCGCTGGAGTGCTGCTGCTGGATCACCGCCTGGCGCGCCACGTCGCCCCGGCCGATGGCGGCGACCACGCGGTTGCGCCGGGCCGTGGACGAATCGCTGAGCCAGAACATGCGTTCGTGCGCATCACGCATGCTCTCGTGGCGGTAGACCTTGATTGCGCGCTCGGACACGTCGGCATAGCGCAGCTTGCCCTCGAAGGTGGTGTTCAGCGCGTGGAACAGTTCCACCTGCGCGTCGCCGTCGAGCGCCCAGGCCAGCTTCACCATCTTCTTGGAATCGGGCGTGAAGTCGACCGCCACCAGGATGCGGCGATAGCGATGAAAGACCTCCAGCCGCGCCAGCAGGATCGGACACGGCACGGCGCGCTGCAGGCGCTCCAAGGGGTGGGCGCAGAAGAAGGTCCGTGCGCTCTTTTCCTGCGCGTGCTCGCCCACCACCAGCAGGTCGACCCAGC
This sequence comes from Pseudomonadota bacterium, assembly GCA_018241225.1. Lineage (GTDB taxonomy): Bacteria > Pseudomonadota > Gammaproteobacteria > Burkholderiales > Burkholderiaceae_C > Variovorax. Next base: position 25,939 of record JAFEEG010000039.1, on the reverse strand, counting down.
GCGCCTCCTCGGCCACGGCCTGCAGGTGGCCGCTGGCATCGCCCACGCGCTTGACCAGGATGTCGAAGCGCGCGTGGACCTCGGCGGCCAGGCGCTGCAACTCGGGTTGCGCGTCGGGGCGCGGCGTTGCTGCGAAATCGCGGGACGCATGCATGAGCTTCAGCAGCGCCCCGTGCTGGGCGGCCAGCATCGCCGCGCGCAGCACGGCACGGTTGCCCTGCGGCGACAGGTCGGTAACCGCGAGGATGGAGTGAATGACCAAGTGTTGTTCTCCTGAAGGCGTGGGACCGCGACCCTCCCGTGGGGCCCATGGGCCGGCGGGAGGGGGTTGTCAGCGCTTGGCGATTCAGGCGGAACGCAGCAGCAGGAAGACGTGCGACGTCATCCGTTGGCAGCACGCAGGCTGCAAGGGCTGGGTCTACGGGTGTCCGTGAGCGGCAGTCCCGGTCGAACCGTGCGGGGCGGGTGCCCGACGGTCAATGGGTGCGCTGTAGATGGGGAGGCTGACCGCCGGGCTCAGGAATGTGCGCGCGTGCGCGGTGACGTCGCACGCAGCACAAGGCCGCCCTGGCCTTGGATTGCGATGGAGATGTACACCTGGATCTGCATGCGGCGAGTCTATGAAACATCGGGGCCCGGGGCAACGATACCCTCACGCCCTCTGCCAGATTGAACGGGTACGCTGGAGGCTGCCGCGAATCAACCGTCCACCGGCTGTGCGGGAGTCTCGAGCAGGAGCTGATAGAAGGCCACGTCCAGCCACTGTCCGAACTTGAAGCCCACCTGCGGGAAGGTGCCCGAATGCACGAAGCCCAGGCTCTTGTGCAGCGCGATGCTGCCCGCGTTGCTCGCGTCGATGCACCCGACGATGGCATGCAGGTCGGCCGCGCGCGCGCGGCGCACCAGCTCGCCGATCAGGATCTTGCCCAGCCCCTGGCCGCGATGGTCCTTGTGCACGTACACGCTGTGTTCCACGGTGTACTTGTAGGCGGGAAAGGCGCGGAAGGTTCCGTAGCTGGCGAAGCCGATGAGCTTGCCGCTGCCGTCCGTGGCACCCACCACTGGAAAACCGTTGGCACGCTTGGTGCCGAACCAGGTCTTCATGGCTTCCGCGGGCCGGGGCACATAGTCGTAGAGCGCCGTCGAATTGACGATGGCGTCGTTCAGGATGGCCAGGATCGCATCGGCATGCTCGGCCTCGGTGCAGTCGATCAGGTTCACGGTGTCCTGGTTGTGGCTGTTGTTGCTGTTGCTGCTGCTGCTCATCGCAAGTTCCTCATTGGAGAAGGCTGGGCGCCGACGGGTCGCACACCGCAAGGAGATAGCGCGCGGCCTGAGTCGACGGATTGCTGAAGACCAGCGGGCGGTCGACGCGGATGGCCAGGCAGTCGCCGACCTTGAGCGCAAAGCTCTGCTCGCCCAGCATGAGATTGATCTGCCCCTGCAGCACCCAGACCTGCTGCTCCAGCGCGGGCTTGCGGTTGACCGATTCGTAGGCCACGCGCGCACCGGCAGGAAAATGCACCTCCACCAGCTGGATGGGCGTGGGCCAGTTGGCCGGCGAGAGGTTGCGCCGCAGGTAGCCCGATTCCGGGTCTTTCCAGATGGCCTGGTCGACGCGGCGCGACAACGGCTGCTGCTGCGCCGACTTGTCCGGCCCGAACAGTGCCGCCATGGCAACGCCGAGCCCGGCGGCCAGCTTTTCGAGCACCACCGCAGTGGGGCTGGCCTCGCCGCGTTCGATGAGCGAGATCATGGACTTGCTCACGCCGGACCTGGCGGCCAGCGAGTCCAGGGTTTCGGCGCGCGCCGAGCGCAGCTCGCGCACGCGCCTGGCGATGCGCAGGTTGATGTCCTCTTCTTCAGACGCCGCGGGCGGAACCGACTCCTTCATAGTGGACGGATTGTCCAGTATGTTGGATTCAGAGTCAATCGCCGGTCAACAGCTTCCCGTCGCTGTCGAAGACCCGTGCAACCACGGGAAAGGCCGCACGGATGCTTTGCGTCACGGTGCAGAAGTCCTCGAACTGGGCTAGCGCACGCTCGAGCAGCCGGATGCTGTCGGCCGGCGCGCCCAGGTGGATGTCCACCGCAATGCCGTGCATGCGCAGCCGACCCTGGTCGTTGTGGGTCAGCCGGCCCTCGGCCTGCGTGCGCATCGCGATCTCGGGGTTCCTGTACTTGCGCAGCGAGAAGGCAAGGCTGGCCGACAGGCAGTTGGCAACGGCCGCCACCAGCAACCGCTCGGAGTCGGGGCCTTGGCCCCCGCCCAGCGGCGGCATGGCATCGGTGGTGATCGTCGGGCCGCCGGCCAGCCCGAAATCAATCCGGAAGCGCAGTTGCGACTCCAGTGAAAGGTTGACGGCTGCAATCGGCTCCATGACCTGCTCCATGACCTGCTCCAGGCAAACGAGGCGGGGTGCACCAGGCACCCCTTGCCGCGGATTGTCGTCAGGCCACGGCCAGCAGGTGGTCCTGGAACATGTCGCGCAGGCGGTTCTTCAGCATCTTGCCGGTGGCGCCCAGCGGAATGCTGTCGACGAACACCACGTCATCGGGCGTCCACCACTTGGCGATCTTGCCTTCGTAGAAGCCAAGCAGCTCGCTGCGCGTGGCCGCCTTGCCGGGCTTGAGCGCCACCACCAGCAGCGGCCGCTCGTCCCACTTGGGGTGGCGCGCCGCGATGCACGCGGCCATGGCCACGGCGGGGTGCGCCATGGCGATGTTCTCCAGGTCGATGGAGCCGATCCATTCGCCGCCGGACTTGATCACGTCCTTGCTGCGGTCGGTGATCTGCATGAAGCCGTCCGCGTCGATGGTGGCCACGTCGCCGGTGGGGAACCAGCCATCCACCAGCGGATTGCCGCCGTCGCCCTTGAAGTAGCTGCCGATGATCCACGGGCCGCGCACCAGCAGCTCGCCTGCGGCCACGCCGTTGTGCGGCAGCTCCTGGCCGTTCTCGTCCACGATCTTCATGTCCACGCCGAACACCGCCCGGCCCTGCTTGGCCTGCACGGCCAGGCGCGCGTCGGCATCCATGGCCAGTTGCGCCGGCTTGAGCGAACACACCGTGCCCAGCGGGCTCATCTCGGTCATGCCCCAGGCATGCAGGACATGCACGCCGTACTGGTCCTGGAAGGTGCGCGTCATGGCCGGCGGGCAGGCCGAGCCGCCGATGATGGTGCGGCGCATGCGCGAGAAGCGCAGGCCATGGCTGTCCGTGTGGGCCAGCAGGCCTTGCCACACGGTGGGCACGCCGGCCGACAGCGTCACGCCCTCGGACTCGATCAGGTCGTGCAGCGACTTGCCGTCCAGCCACGGGCCGGGGAACACCAGCTTGGCGCCCACCATGCAGGCGACGTAGGGCAGGCCCCAGGCGTTGACGTGGAACATGGGCACCACCGGCAGGATGGCGTCCTGCGCCGAGCAGTTCAGCGCGTCGGGCAGCGCCGCCGCGTAGGTGTGCAGCATGGTCGAGCGGTGGCTGTAGAGCGCGCCCTTGGGGTTGCCCGTGGTGCCCGAGGTGTAGCAAAGCGACGAGGCGCGCTGCTCGTCCAGGTGCGGCCACTGGAAATCGGCCGAGTGGTCGTCCACCAGCTCCTCGTAGCACAGCAGGCCGCGGATCTTGCTCGTGGCCGGCATGTGGGCGCGGTCGGTCATGGCGACAAAAGCCTTGACGGTCGGCACGCGATCGGCAATGGCCTCGACCAGCGGCAGGAAGCTCAGGTCGAAGAAGATGATGCGGTCTTCCGCGTGGTTGACGATCCAGGCCACCTGGTCGGGATGCAGGCGCGGGTTGAGCGTGTGCAGCACAGAGCCGGAGCCCGAGACCGCGTAGTACAGCTCCATGTGGCGGTAGCCGTTCCAGGCCAGCGTGGCCACGCGATCGCCCATGTCGATGCCGTGCGCGTCCAGCGCGTTGGCCATGCGGCGCGCACGTGCCGCCATCTCGCGGAAGGTGCAGCGATGCACGTCGCCCTCGACGCGGCGCGAGACGATCTGCTGGTCGCCGTGGTGGCGCTCGGCATGGGTCAGCAGGGCAGAGATCAGCAGGGGCTGATCCATCATCAGTCCGTTCATGGTGTGGGTCCGTTGGTTCAGGAAAAAGAAGAAGAGGGAAATCCGTGCGCGCTCAGGCCGGCACGCTGCGGTGTGCGCCCAGGGGCGCGGATTGGGTTTCTGTCACGAGCTTCAGGTCGAGCTCGTAGGTGCGCGAGGCCAGCACGAAGCCCCAGGCGGCCAGCAGGCCGAACACCGGCATGGCCACCAGCGCGTGCTGCAGCGTCCAGGCGTCCGACAGCAGGCCCGCAATGAAGGGGCCGGCCGCCAGGCCCAGCAGGTTCTGGAACAGCGAGAGGACCGAGGCACCGGTGGCCCGGATGCCAGGGTGCACCACGTCGATGACGACCGCGGCCACCACGCCCACGCTGCAGTTCATGAGAAAGCCGCCGACAGCCAGCAGCGCGAACTGCGCAGGTGCCGTCAGTGCAATGCCGATGTGCGAGGCACCGAAAGCCAACGCCAGCACTGCGGCCGAGGCCACGCACACCACCGCGGTAACGCGCAGCTTGGCGGCCGGGCGGCGGCGGCCGGCACGGTCGGCCAGCGCGCCCCACACCACGCTGCCCAGCGCGCCGCACAGCACCACCAGCGCAGCGCGCATGGCAGCCTGCTCGGGCACCATGCCGTGCTCGCGGTTGAGGTAGCTCGGCAGCCAGGCCCAGACGGAGGACACCAGGATCAGTTGCGCCGCACCGGCAATGCACACCCACAGCAGGGTGCGCGAGCGCATCAGCCGCCCGACGATGGCGCGCACCGTGCCGCGCGTGGAGCGCGTGGCCGCCTCGATGCGAGGCGTGAGCTGCACCGTGCTGTAGTCACGCACGGCCATGTACAGCAGCGCCAGCACCAGGCCCGGAATACCCACGATGCCGAAGGCCGCGCGCCAGCCCCACTTGGCGGCAATGACGCCGCCCAGCAGCACGCCCAGCACCGAGCCCACCGACGCCGCGGCGAAGAAGGCGGCCATCAGCGCGCCGCGCATGCGGGACGGAAAGTGGCTGGCGATGAGCGCCGCGCCCACCGAGCCGTAGCCCGCCTCGCCCAGCCCCACCACTGCGCGCGCGGCCAGCAGCTGGCCGTAGTTGCGGGTGAACATGCAGGAGATCGAGGCCAGGCTCCACAGCGTGGCCATGACCACGATGCTCTTGACGCGGCTGAAGCGGTCGGCCACCAGCGCAATCGGAATGGCGCCCAGCGCCACCGTCACCGAAACGGCCGACACCAGCGCGCCCAGCTGCTTGTCCGACAGGCCCCAGGCTTCCTTGAGATGCGGGAAGAGCGAGACGATGACCTGGCGGTCGATGTAGTCGACCATCATCAGCGCGATGGTCATGCCGAAGGCGAACCAGGCCTGGCGCCGGCCGAACAGGTAGGTGTCATCCGCGCCCGGACGGGCGCCGTGTGCATTCAGGTCCATGAAGGCCTCGCTGGGTTCCAGGCGCTCAGGGCACCAGCACGGTGGCGCCGGTGGTGGCGCGCGACTCGAGCGCGCGGTGCGCCTCGCGGGCCTCGGCCAGCGCGAACAGCTGGCGCGGCTCGCTCACGATGCGCCCGGCCAGCACGTGGTCGAACAGTTCGTCAGCCATGTCGAGCATGTGCGCGCGCGGCTGGATGTAGTGCATCATCGCCGGCCGGGTAACCCAGAGGGACCCCTTGGCCGCCAGCATCATGGTGTCGACGAGCACCGGGCCGGACGAGGTGCCATTGCTCACCAGCACGCCGCGTGGCTGCAGGCAGTCCAGCGAGGCGGCCAGCGTGTCCTTGCCCACCGAGTCGTACACCACCGGCACGCCCTTGCCTTCGGTGAGCTCGCGCACGCGCTGCGAGATGTTCTCGCGCGAGGTCACGATGGTGTGCGTGCAGCCGTTGGCCTTGGCAATGGCGGCCTTCTCGTCGGTGCTCACCGTGCCGATCATGGTCACGCCCATGGCGCGGGCCCACTGGCAGGCGATGAGGCCCACGCCGCCGGCGGCCGCGTGGTACAGGATGGTCTCGCCGCCGCTGAGCGGATACACCTGGCTGAACAGGTACTGCACCGTCATGCCCTTCATCATGAGCGTGGCGGCCGTGCGGTCGGACACGCCATCGGGCAGCGGAATGAGCACCTCGGCGGGCATCACGCGCGCCTCCGAATACGCGCCCTGCGGGCCGATGAGGTAGCCCACGCGGTCACCGACCTTGATGTCGGTCACGCCGGGGCCCACCGCCTCCACCACGCCCACCGCGTCCGAGCCCAGCCCGCTGGGCAGGGGCAGCGGATACGCGCCGGTGCGAAAGTAGATGTCGATGAAGTTGACGGCGATGTACGTGTGGCGCACGCGCGCCTGCCCGGGGCCGGGCTCGCCGACTTCCACGTGCTCGAGTTCGAGCACTTCCGGGCCGCCGGTCTGGTGCAGTCGAATGGCCTTGACCATGGTGTTCTCCTTGAATCCGTGTTTCAGTAAGTGGCTTCGCCGATGATTCCGGCGCGCTCCATCTTGCGGTGGCTCGGCGGATAGTCCATGACAGCGTAGTGCTGGGTGCTGCGGTTGTCCCAGAAGGCCACGCTGTTCTTCTTCCAGCGCCAGCGCACCTGGTATTCGGGAATGGCGGCCTGGCTGACGAGGTAGCTCAGCAGCTGGTTGGCACCAGCCGCGTAGTCCTGGCCGAAGCGCACATTGGCCGAGGTGTGGAAGTTGGTGAAGTGCGTGGTGAAGGCGTTGACGAACAGCACCTTCTCGCCCGTCTCGGGGTGGGTTCGCACCACCGGATGCTCGGCGTCGGGAAACTGGGCATGCAGCGCCAGGCGCTTGTCGGTGGGCATGGCCGCACCGAAGCTCGCCTCGATGCTGTGGCGCGCGCGCAGGTCCTGGATCTTCTGCTTGATGTCCTCGGGCAGGCGGCTGTAGGCCTCCACCATGTTCACCCAGATCGTGTCGCCGCCCACGGCGGGCGTTTCCACGCAGCGCAGCACGCAGCCAAAGGGCGGCTTTTCGCGCCAGGTGGCATCGCAGTGGAAGGCGTTCTCGTAGCGGTCGTTGGGCACCTCGGGCGACTTGTAGATGCGCACGAGGCCGGGGTGCTCGGGGTCGCTGCCGGCCACGGGGTGGTCTTCCAGGTCGCCGAAGCGGCGCGCAAAGGCCACGTGGTCGGCGCGCGAGATGTCCTGGTCGCGGAAGAACAGCACGCGGTGGCGCAGCAGCAGTGCGCGGATTTCCTTGACGAGTTCTTCGTCGCGGGCGGCAACGCCCAGGTCGACGCCGAAGACTTCGGCACCGATGGTGCAGGTCAGGGCCTCGGCGCGAAGCGTGTCGCCCAGTACCCCGGACGAAACGATGGCGGGAGCGGTGTTGGTGGTGGTGGTGGTCATGCCTGTTGTCTCCTTCTCGAGGCCGGCGCGGCAGCGGGCCGGCCTCCGGTGGATCGAAAGCCGCATCGCGCAGCTCTCACAGGATCGAAGAATAGGCAGTCGGCGGTGTTTTTGCCCCCTTCTTACGGGAGGGGGTATGGCCTTGCGGGGCGGCACTATTCACCTGGAGGTTGTGCTGGGCCGGGGCCGTGGCTAGCATTCGCTGCGTCCAAATGTAACGACAGGGTCTGCATGAACCGGTTCGCCTCTCGGAGCCTTGCCTTGGGCCTGGTGCTTGCCGCCACGGTGGTGGCGGGCTGCGGAAAGATCTCCGCCGCACTCACGCCGGCGACAGAAAGAATCACCCAGGCCTTCCCGGTCTCCGACGAGCTGTCGCTGTCCATCAGCCGCTACCTGGAGTCGCAGAAGCAGGAGGGCCGGCAGGCCCAGGCGGCCGAGCAGGTCGAGCGCCTCCTGAAGGTGCGGGCCCTGACCTGCACCGCGGCGGTGTCCGTCGCGCGCTTCGACACCCCGCAGGACATCCGCAACAAGCCGGTCGACCCGCAATGCCTGCGCCAGCAGGATGAAGACCTGGGCGAATGGATCGGCATGCAGCGCCTGGCCGCGCTGGTGGCCAGGCCCGCGCTGGTGCCGCTGGCGCCCCTGGGCGCGCCGCGCCTGGTGCCGGCCTCGGACGACCTGGCAACCTCGATCGTCACCAGTGCCAGCGCAAACGTGGCGGCCATCCACTCCAACCGAGGCATCTACACGGTCATACGGCTGCCCGACGGCAAGGCGCTGCAGACCTTCAAGGGCCTGGGCTCGAACCGCAATGCCGTTTCGCTCTCGCCCAATGGCCGGGTCCTGCTGGCCCAGGGGGAATCGTCGCGCGGGCTGAAGGCATTCGACGTCGAGACCGGCACGCAGGTGTGGAGCACCGACAAGTACCGCCAGCTCATTGCCTGGCTGCCGGGCGTGAACGCGCTGGTGGCGATCAGGAACGAGCCCCAGGGCGGCGCCGCCCTGCTGGACCTGGCCACCGGCAGGGCAGCGCCGTACGCGATCGCGCAGCGCCACCCGAACTGGGCGCTTGCCGTGCCCGGCGGTTCCGAGCGGCAACTGGTCGGCGCCGGCCAGTCGGCCGCGCTGGTCGACCACCTGCGCGAAGCCGACGGCACCCTCGCGGTCGTTCCGGTCGGCCAGTGGAACCTGGAGCGGCCAGTGAGCTCCGGCACGCCCTTCCTCATGGGCAACGGCACCAAGGCGGTGTACCTGTCCCACCCCGGGCTGGGCTGGCTGGCGCTGCCTTCAGGCGAGCAGGGCTTCTGGGACCTGGGGCCCCTGCGCTCCAACGGCTATGCGAAGGTCGGCGAATCGAGGATCCTGCTCGCCACCCCGGACCCCGCATCCGCCTATCGCAACGTGGGCCAGGTGATCGACATCGATGCCGCAACCGTTGCGCCAGCGACCGACTTCCGCCACGGCGACGGCATGGTCGTGTCGCTGGCGCCGCGCACCGGCTACATGCGGCGCGGCAACACGGTGTCGATCGGCGCCGAGGTGCAGACCGGCGAGGCGCAGGACCTGCAGCAGGTTCTTGCGGCGGCCAACCTGGAGGCGCAACTGGCCAAGCTCAGGAAGGCCCAGGAAGAACAGGCGCAACTGGCCAAGCTCAGGAAGGCCCAGGAAGAACAGGCGCAGCTGGCCCCCATGCTCGCGAGCGTTCCCGCCAATGCCCAGGTGGACGTGATCGGCGTGTACGAAGGCGCGAGTGCGACACGCGCGCCTGCGGGCACCCGTGCGGCCGCCACGGTGCGTGTCGCGGTCGCGCCTTCGTCGGCACCGCTCGTGCTCGTGCTCAGCAGCTACGAGCCGGTGCGCTGGGTGGTGGACAACCCGTCCGGGCGAAAGATTTCCGCGGTGCTCCTGTCGGGCTACCACGAGTCGTCGGTGTCCGGCGCGCCGGGGGTCCAGGTTCTGCGGATCGGCTCGGACTACGCCTACAGGATGGAAGGCCGCGAATACGCAAGCCTCAAGAAGAGCGTCGCACGCTACGTGGCCAATCCGGTGCGCACCTTCCAGGGCGCCTATCGGGGCGAGAACTTCATGGTGGGCGCGAACTAGGGCGCCCGGCCCGCAGCCCTATTCGCCGGGGTTGATCAACCCCAGGATGCGCGCGCGCTGCACCACCTGCTTGCGCGAGCCGGCGTCGAGCTTGGCAAACAGGTTCTTCACATGCCACTTGATGGTGGTCTCGCCCACCTGCATGGCATTGCCGATTTCCTTGTTGGACAGGTTGCGCGCCAGCAGTTCGAGCACTTCGCGCTCCTTGGGCGTGAGCACCATGCCGGGGGTGACCAGCGGTGCCCGCGCGATGGCCGGCGCGGGCGCCGGCGGCAGCTCGACCGGCGAAGCGGGTGCCGGTGCCTGCTTGCCGCCCTGCCCGCGCACCCATTCGCCCAGGTCGGGGTGCGCGTCCATGAACACGCGCTGCAGGCCATGCGCCTGCGCCAGGTCGGTGGCCTCGCGCAGCAGGGCTCGCGCGTCCTCGCCGCAGCGGTCCAGCGCAAAGGCACGCATGCCCAGCAGCTCGATGTGCAGCCGGCCCTGCTTGAGCTGCAGCGCCAGCTCGTCCGCGCGCGCCAGGGGCGCCAGCGCGCCGCGCCAGTCCTGCGCCGCCACGGCGGCATAGGCCTGCGCCTGCTCGCGCAGCTGCTCGACCCGGCGGCGCCACAGGGGCCCGGTGGGCAGCGCGGGGTCTTGCAGGCGCGCGTCGATCTGCCCGCACAGCTCGCGGCAGGTTTGTGCGCGGTAACGGCGCGCATGCAGGAAAACCTGCTCTGCCAGGCTCACGATGCCCAGGCGCGGCAGGGTGCGTGCCACGGCGGCGGCTTCGAGCGCGCCCAGCAGCTCCAGTGCGCGGTGCTCGGCGCCTTCGGACAGGGCCAGCCGGGCCAGCGTGCGGTAGGCCAGCAGCAGGCATTCGGGCAGGCCGCCGCGCTCGAGCACGTCGAGCCGGTCGGCCAGCAAGGCGGCGGCATCGCCCGGGCGGTCGCATTCCCAGGCGGTGGACGCCAGCAGCGCCGCGAGCATGCAGGCCAGCCCGTTGCGACGGCCCAGGTCGGACTCGGCGCTGGCCAGCGCTGGGCGCAGCAGCTGGTCGGCCAGCAGCGCCTGGCCTTCCCAGAAGTAGCTCAGGCCGATGATCAGCTCGCCCCAGCGCCCGACGTAACCCACGTCGTTGCCGAAGTTGCCGCGCGGCGCCTGCTGCTGGCGCAGCCGCGCCAGTGCGGGCTCGCCTTCGAGCAGCGCGCGGTATGCGGTGCGGTTGGCCTGCACCTGCAGCAGCATGGGGTCGTTGAACGGGTAGTCGGTCCAGGGTGCGTGCAGCTCGACAAAACGGTCGGGCAGATCGGCGAAGACCGCCGCGCCGCCCAGGATCAGGGCGCACTCGCAACGCAGCCCGTCGTCGACGTTCGGCTGCGCCAGGATGCGGGCCACCAGGCGCTGGGCGTCTTCGTGGCGCTCGCTGATGGCCAGCGTCCAGGCCGCGGCCAGCAGCAGCCGGGGACGGTCATCGACCTCTTGCGTGGGCAACTGCCCCAGCCATTCGAGCACGGCGCCCTGGCGGCCATGCCGCATCAGCGATTCGTACAGGCTGCGCTCGGCCAGCTCGTAGGCCCATTGATGCTGGCCGGCCACCAGCGCATGGCGCGCCGCTGGCTCGATCAGGCCGTGGTCGGCCAGCCACTTGGCGGCGCGGGCATGCACCGCGGCCTGCTCGTCGGCGGGCAGCGTGGCAAAACGCTGGCGAAGCACGTCGCGCACCAGGGTGTGCATGCGCAGCCAGTCGCCGCGCTCGGTGGCGGCGAACACCGGCGTGTCACGGCTCAGGCGCGCCAGGCGCTCGGCCGCGTCGTCCTGGCCGCTGAGCACGCGGCACAGGTCCGGGTGCAGGTCGTCCAGCACCGAGATGCACACCAGGAAATCGCGATCGGCCAGCTCCAGCTTGTCCACCAGCAGTTTCACGAAATGGTCGTGCAGCGCGCCGTCCAGCGCGGCCATGCCGGCGACGTCGGCGCCGCGCCCGAGGATGGTGAGCGCCAGCTGCAGCCCCAGCGGCCAGCCTTCGGTCAGGCCGTGCAGGCGCGCGGCACTGTCCTGGTCGAGCCGGTTGCCCAGGCGCGAGCGCACCAGTTCCAGCGTTTCTTCGAGCTTGAAGCGCAGCTCGCCCGCGCCCAGCTCGGCGCACTGGCCGTAGGCGACGAGGTCTTCGACGTCGAAATGGCAGTCGGGCCGCGCCGCCACGATGGTGCGCAGGTTGGGCGGCGCATTGCGCAGCAGGTAGCCCAGGGCCTCGCGAGAGGCCTTGGGCAGGCGCTCGGCTTCGTCGACGATGAGCACCATGTCGATGGCCGACTGCGCCATCTCGGCCAGCAGCACCGTGATGCCGCCCAGGCCCACGGCACCGCCCGGGCCGCCGCCTTCGAGCAGCGTGTGGGCAAAGTTCTGGCGCCCCAGGCCCTGGCGCACCGCCATGGCCAGGCTCTGCGCCAGGCGCTGCGGGTCGTCCTGTGCCTGGGCCGTCAGCCAGGCCACCACGGCGCCGTGCGCCAGGTGCTCCAGCCGCCACTGGGCCAGCAGCGAGGTCTTGCCGAAGCCCGGCGGCGCCTGCACCAGGATGGAGGGAAAGCGCCGCAGCCCTTCGTCGGACGCCAGCAGCCGGGGGCGCGACACCAAATGCCGCGGCACCCGGGGGGGTAGGACCCGGAGGAGTAGATCGTCTTGTGCGTCGACCGTGGCGCGCGTCACCTGTTGTGTCTCCCCCGGATGGGCTGTCGGTTATCGGGGAAATTCTAGGGCCTGTTCCCACGATGCCGCTTGTTGACGCTGGCCGGCTCGCGCCGCCGGAGCGCTACCGCTCGCTCACGCAGGCCGCGATGGACTGGTACGCGATGCCGGAGCGTTGAAGCAGGCCCGGTAGTCGCTGGGCGTGAGCCCCTGCCAGCGCCGGAAGCTGCGGCTGAAGTTGGCCTGCTCGCTGAAGCCGATCTTGGCCGAGACCTGCGCCAGCGACAGCGCCGTGTGGCGCAGGTACCAGCAGGCCAGTTCGTTGCGCGCCTCGTCCATGAGGTCCTGGTAGCTCAGGCCTTCGGCCTTGAGCTTTCTCAGCAGCGTGCGGCGCGAGATGCACAGCACCTGCGCGATGTCTTCCAGCGTGGGCCAGTCCGGCTGCGCCTGGTGCAGAAGGTGGCGCACCCTGGCGGCTACGCTGCCCGACAGCTTGGTCAGTTCCTCGTCGCCGGCGCGGCGCAGGCGCTGGTGCGTATCGGCATCGGCACTGGACAGGCGATGGCTGGCCAGTGCCTGCGGAAAGCGAATGGCCAGCTCCTCCGATCGAAAGCGCACGGGGTAGCGCGCCGCGACCGGTGCCACCGCGCCAGCGGGTCCGTCCGGCCAGGGCAGGCAGATGGCAGCCTGCTGCAGCGCCGAGTCGTCGAGTACCGCGCGAAACACATTGAAGATCGCGTAGAGCGTGGCCGCCTGCAGAAAGGGCTGGTAGGCGCCCAGCGGCATGCGCGCCGGCATGCTCAAGACCTCTTCGCCGCCTTGGCGGCTGTGGTGGTAGTCGAACATGCGGTTGCGGATGGGCGCGTAGCGCGCCACGGTGGACATCGCGTGCGACAGCGTGTCGCTGGTCATGGCGGCCAGGCCCATGGGGCCATGCGCCGCGCCGGTAATCGCCCACCCGACCTCCACACCCGCGCTCGCTTCCGGCGGCAGCCCCAGCGTGTCGAGCAGCGGCAGGAAATCCAACAGCGGCATGAGCCGCGCGGCACCCGAATAGGTGCGCGGCGCGGCCAGCCCGCGCTCGGCCAGCAGGCCGGCCAGGATCTGGAAATACGCAGAGTGAACGCAGGGCTCGAACCAGGCGCTTCGCAAGCCGATGTCGGGCGCCCTGGGGCCCGCGGCAGGGTTGAGGGTGACACGGGCACTTCGCACTGTGGCACTTTAAGACAAATTCCTGGCACGCTCAACTATGGCTGCGAAGGGGGTGGCCCAACAGAATTTCCGGCCATGTCCTCCAATGCCTCCTCCAAGAACCCGGTGCCTGTTTCGGCCGCCAAGAAGGCCGAGCTGTACCGCCTGACCAATCCGCCCACGGTGGCGTGGCCCACTGTTGCCCTGCTGGCCTACATCGTCGCTGGGGTCGTCGCCGTGGACGTGTCGGCCGTGCGCGGCTGGATCCCGTTGTGGGCCGGCCTGCTGCTGAACATCGTGTTCATGTGGCCGGTGTTCCATGTGGCGCACGACGCGCTTCATCGCGCGGCCTCGTCGCGCCTGCAACTCAATGACTGGATCGGCCGCATCGCGCTGCTGATGGTGGTGCCGCACGTCTCGCTGGGCGTGTTCCGCTACTCGCACATGATCCACCACCGCTTCACCAACGATCCGCAGGACCCGGACCATTTCGTGCACGGCAGCGCCTGGAGCCTGCCGCTGCGCTGGATGAGCTTCGACCTCTACTACGCCTGGTACAACCTGCGCGCCGCCGATCCGCGCGGCAAGAAGTCCCTGCGTGGCGCGCTGCCCCTCCTGCTGGCAACCGCCGTGCTGGCACTGGGCCTGGCCTGGATGGGCTACGGGTGGGAAGTGCTGATGCTGTGGCTCATTCCCTCGCGCATCACGCTGGGGCTGATCGCCTTCACCTTTCTCTGGCTGCCGCACCTGGACGGCGACGAGAGCGGCAAGCTGGTGCACATCACCACCGCTGCGTCGACCACCAACAACCTCACGGCGGGCACCACCATGCGCATCGGCCGCGAGGGCCTGCTGCGCCCGCTGATGCAGTGGCACAACTACCACCTCATCCATCACCTGTGGCCCACCACGCCTTCGTACAACCACGAGAAGGTGTGGCTGCTGATGGAGCCCGAGCTGCGTGCGCGCGACCTGCGCATCCAGCACGGCTTCGACCTCATCCCCACGCTGCACGCCGGCGGCACCACGCGTGTCGGCGCCGCCTGATCAAGACAAGACCCGGGACATCCCCATGAAGAAATACCGCTGCGCCTACTGCGCCCATGTGTACGACGAAGCCAAGGGCGACCCCGATTCGGGCATTGCGCCGGGCACCCGCTTCGAGGACATCCCCGAAGACTGGTGCTGCCCCGAGTGCGGCGCCATGAAGTCCGACTACCACCTGATCGAAGACTGAGCCCTCCTGGAAGGGACACCACGGAGCCTGGCGGTGGCCAGCCCGAAAGACACAACAAAAGGAGACCGCATGTTCAAGACGCTTTTCAAGCTGCTGGGTGCACTGGTGCTGCTGGCCGCCATCGGCATCGTCGCCGTCATCGTGTGGGCCACGAACCGCCTGTCCAAGGACGATCCGTCCAGGCCCCGGCCCGAGTACACCCGCTTCGAGATGGGAAGCGGCGCCGCCGACGGCAGCGCCAAGCCCTCGCCCACCGGCTACGTGGTCGACAGTTCCGGGCGCGGCCGCATCCTGCCGCCCATGCCGCCGGAAAAGCCCATGGACGTGCACACCGCCGCCAACTACCGCAGCGACCTGGTGGTGCGCTCGTGCTTCTGGCCCGGCCCGCGCGCGCGCAGCGGCGTGTTCACCAACGACAGCAACTCCTTCTCCTTCGAGAACCAGTTTCCCGACACGGCCACCACCTACATTCCCACCGCCTTCAAGCTGCCCGAGGGAGCCAGGCTGGTGGTCAAGGGCCAGTACCCGCACATGCGCCACTGGAACTTCAACACCTACAACCCCAGGGGCGAGCCGCAGGACGCGCTCAACGACAACGAGATCAACCCCGACGCGGGTTCGTCCAACCCCTTCCGCGCCGGCGTGGCGCGCGACGTGAAGGAGCGCAACTACACCTTCTACATCGTCAGCGGCCACGCACCCGCGCAGCGCGCCGCCAACACGCTCTACACCAACGCGCCGGCGGGCGATGAAGTGTTCATGTGGATGCGCAACTACGTCCCCGACCACAGTGCCGACTACCTGGGCCGCGTGCCGCTGCCCGAGGTGGAGCTGCACCTGGCCGACGGCAAGGTGCTCAAGGGCCAGGACGCCTGCGACGGCAGCACCACCGCCATGCGCGGCAAGCAGCTGCCCAGCTCGGTGGACCCGCGTGCCTGGGGCGTGCTCAAGGCCCTGCCCTGGGTGGATGCAGACAACGTGGGCGCCAGGGAAGACGCGGTGATCCCGCTGCAGGCTTTCTTCAACCGCCGCCAGGTGGTGACCGACCTGTTCCTGCCCAGGCTGCACAACGATTCGCCCCAGCTGCTTGGCGGCTGGTGGAGCAGCCTGGCCACGCGCTACGGCTACGCCTACCTCAGCCGCAACTATGGCAAGGTCTACGCCCTGACCGGCAAGATGCCCGCCGTGCCCAGGACCTGGAACGGCGACACGCAGAACACGCCCGGCGCGGACATGCGCTACATGTCGGTGTGCACCGCCGGCGCGCTCACCTCCGCCGTGACGCCCGACTGCATCTATGACGAGCAGCTGCTGCCCACGGTGGATGCCGCGGGCAACTTCATGGTGGTCATCTCGCGCGAAGCCGACCGGCCCGCGAACGCGAAGCAGGAATGCGGCGTGGCCTGGATCGAGATGGGCAACGGCGACGGCATGCCCAGCGGATCGTCGGAGTTCGGCATGGTCATCAACCGCCATACGCAGGTCAGCAGCGACTTCAAGCACAGCTGGTTCGCGGTGGACAAGCCCGGACGCGAGCGCGAGACCATGGGCGAGTACCTGCCCTATCTCGTCAACTTCAAGGAAAAGGCGCGCTTCGAGGCCATGGGCTGCCCCGTTGACAAGAGCAAGCTGGCCGCCATGCTGCCTCAATGAAGGCGACGACACGATGACGAACACCACCACCGAAGTCGACTACCTGGTGATCGGCGGCGGCTCGGCCGGCTGCGTGATGGCCGGGCGCCTGAGCGAAGACGCGGCCACCCGCGTGGCGCTGCTGGAGGCAGGCGGCCAGGGCGACAGCCCGGTCGTCAACACGCCGGCCGCCACGGTGGCGATGCTGCCGACCACGCTGAACAACTACGCGCTGCAGACGGTGCCGCAGCCCGGCCTGAACGGTCGGCGCGGCTACCAGCCGCGCGGCAAGTGCCTGGGGGGCTCGTCGGCCATCAACGCCATGGTGTACGTGCGCGGCCACCGCAGCGACTACGACCACTGGGCGGCGCTGGGCAACGTGGGCTGGTCCTACGACGAACTGCTGCCCTACTTCCGGCGCAGCGAGCACAACGCCACCATCGACAACGAGTTCCACGGACAGGGCGGCCCCCTGCACGTGGCCGAACTTCAATCGGGCAACCCGTTCCAGGGCGTGTTCAGGCAGGCGGCGCAACAGGCGGGCTTCAAGCTCAACAGCGACTTCAACGGCGCGCAGCAGGAGGGCCTGGGCGTCTACCAGGTCACGCAGAAGAACGGCGAACGCTGGAGCGCGGCGCGGGCCTACCTGCAGCCGCACATGGGCCGGCGGCCCAACCTGCAGGTGGAAACCGGCGTGCAGGTCACGCGCATCCTCTTCGAGGGTCGGCGGGCCGTGGGCGCGGCCTGCATGCAGGGTGGACGCGAGCGCGTCTTCAAGGCGCGGCGCGAAGTGATCGTCAGCGCGGGCGCCTTTCATTCGCCGCAGCTGCTCATGGTCTCGGGTGTCGGCCCCGCCGCGCACCTGGGCAGCCTGGGCATCGCAGTCATCCACGACCTGCCCGGCGTCGGCCAGAACCTGCAGGACCATCCCGACTTCGTGTTCGGCTTCGCCGCGAAGAGCCTGGACCTGATGGGCATCTCGCTGGGCGGCAGCGTGCGCATGACGCGCGAGCTGTTTCGCTACCTGCGCTCGCGCCAAGGCATGCTCAGCAGCAACTTCGCGGAATGCGGCGGCTTCCTCAAGACCGACGAGGCGCTGCACGCACCCGACATCCAGCTGCATTTCGTCGTCGGCCTGGTCGAGGACCACGCCCGCAAGATTCACATGGCCCACGGCTACTCGTGCCACGTGTGCCTGCTGCGGCCCCGAAGCCGCGGCAGCGTGACGTTGCAGGGTCCCGACATGCACACGGCCCCGCTGATCGACCCGGCCTTCCTGCAGCACGAGGACGACCTGGAAACGCTGTTGAAGGGCTTCAAGCTCACGCGCCGCCTGATGGATGCGCCGGCCCTGGCCAGCGTGCGCCACAAGGACCTGTTCACCGCCGACGTTCGCAGCGACGACGATATCCGCGCCGTGCTGCGCGCACGCGCCGACACGGTCTACCACCCCGTGGGCACCTGCCGCATGGGCACCGACGCCATGGCGGTGGTCGACGCACAGCTGCGCGTGCACGGCCTGCAGAACCTGCGCGTGGTCGACGCGTCGGTCATGCCCACGCTCATCGGCGGCAACACCAACGCACCCACCATCGCCATCGCCGAGAAGGCGGTCGACATGATCCGGAGCACAGCATGAATGCACGCACCCCCGACTTCGATGCGCTGGCCATACCGGCCGAGTTCCAGCAGTGCCTGGACCAGCAGCGCGCCGCCTGCCTGGCCCACCCCGAACCCACGCATGCGCAGCGCGTGGCCGACCTGAAACAGCTGGCCGCGCTGCTCAAGGACAACCGCGCGGCGCTGGTCGAGGCCATCTGCAGGGACTACGGCAACCGCAGCGAATTCGAGACGCTGTTCGGCGAATTCTTCGTGGTGCTGGAGGCCATCAAGGACAGCATCAGGAACCTGAAGAAGTGGATGAAGCCGCAACGCCGCCACATCGACGTGCTGCTCTACCCCGGCGCGTCGAACCGGGTGATTCCGCAGCCGCTGGGCGTGGTGGGCGTGATCGTTCCGTGGAACTTCCCGATCAACCTGTCGTTCAGCCCGCTGGCCGCGATCTTTGCCGCGGGCAACCGCGCCATGGTGAAGATGAGCGAGAACTCGCAGCACCTGGCCGAGTTGCTGATGCGCATCTCGCCCAGCTACTTTCCGGAAAGCAAGCTGCGCTTCTTCAGCGACGGCGGCGGCCGAGGGCCAGCTTTTTCGTCATTGCCCTTCGACCACCTGCTGTTCACCGGTTCGGGCGCCACCGGCCGCGCCGTGATGGCCAACGCCGCGCGCAACCTGGTGCCGGTCACGCTGGAGCTGGGCGGAAAGGCGCCGGCGGTGGTGGGGCCGGACTTTCCCATGAAGACGGCAGCCGAGCGGATCATGTGGGCCAAGATGTTCAACGCCGGACAGATCTGCACCAACATCGACTACGTCTTCATTCCCGAGGGCAAGCGCGAGGAATTCACCGGCCACTGCCTGCGCCTGATCGCCCAGCGCTACCCCGACCTCGACAACGGCGACTACACCGCCATCATCGACCAGCGCTCCTACGACCGGCTGCAGGCCGCGCTGGACGACGCGCGGGCCAAGGGCGCGACGATCGTCAACCTGGCGCCCAGCCAGCAGCCCGACGCCAGCCGGCGCATCATGGCGCCGCACCTGGTGTTCGACCTGAGCGATGACATGGTGCTGTCGCAGCGCGAGATCTTCGGCCCGATCATGCCGGTGCGTACCTACGCGAGCCGCGAGGATGTGGCGCGCTACGTCAACGGGCAGGACCGGCCACTGGCGTTCTACCCCTTCACCAATGACAAGGACCTGCAGCGCTACTACGTCTCGCACGTGATGTCCGGCGGCGTGTCCATCAACGAGGGGCTGCTGCACCTGGCGCAGCACGACCTGCCCTTTGGCGGCGTGGGCCCCAGCGGCATGGGGCACTACCACTCCAGGGAAGGGTTCATCACCTTCTCCAAGCTGCGGCCGGTGTTCCGTCAAGGGCCGCTGTCGGGCATCCAGATGTTCTTCCAGCCGCCCTACGCCGGGCGCGCCATGAGGCTGATGAACCTGCTGATCCGGCTGAAGACCTGAGGCGCGGCGCCCTCAGGCGATCTTGCGGATGACCGGCGGCTTCCAGGAGCCGTCGAGAATCGGCTGCTGCCCCCAGTAGGCGCGGATGTAGAGCGAGAAGGTGCCTTGCGGCGCGGGCAGCCAGTTGGCCTCCTTGTCCTTGCCGGGTGACTTGGCACCGGCATAGAGCGTGAGCGAGCCGTCTGGATTGCGCAGCAGGTTCTTGTTCTTGGTGCCCAGCGAATAGCGCTTGAGCCTGTTCGGGTTGAACAGGTGCTTGTCGTTGTACAGCGTGAGCGACCAGAAGCCGTTCACCGGCGGCTCCTGCCCCTTGGGGAAGGTCACCGCATAGGTGCCCGCACCGCTGAGCGCCTTGCCGCTCGAATCGTTGTCCGTGTAGAAGTACTGTGTCTCGGTCGGCTTGTTGTCGAACATGTTCGACTTGGAGGTGCCGGTGCGGTTGTAGTAGTCCACGCCCCACTGCGCGTTGTTGGTGGAACGGAACCAGCCGTTGCCCGCGGTGCGCCCGTTGTTCTTCCACTGGAAGAAGGGCTTGATCAGCTCCGCTTCCGTCTTGATGGCGGTGTCCACCATGATCTTCCTGGTGGCCGCGTCGTTCTTGCCGGCTTCCAGCAGCTGGGCGAATTGCGCGTAGAGCGCTTCTTCGCCCGGCAGCGGCGACACGTTCTCGAGTACCGCGCCGAGCTGGTCGAAGAACTTCTCTGGCACCACCCACTTGGTTTCCTCGCCGTTGGTCTTGGGGCCGGGGAAGTGCGGCGCATTGGCCCAGTCGATGGACTTCATCTTTCCGTCGAACTTGTCCAGCGGGTAGAACACGACCTGGTTCAGCGGCGTCTGCACCGCCTTCAGGTCTTCGGGGGTGTCGTCCATGAAGATGCGCGGAATCGCGTTGGCCATCTCGGTCGAGCTGCGGATGACGGCCTCCACGCCATCGGGCTTCTCGCCCTTCCAGTTCGGTCCCA
Source organism: Pseudomonadota bacterium (assembly GCA_018241225.1). Classification (GTDB taxonomy): domain Bacteria; phylum Pseudomonadota; class Gammaproteobacteria; order Burkholderiales; family Burkholderiaceae_C; genus Variovorax. Next base: position 5,652 of record JAFEEG010000039.1, on the reverse strand, counting down.
CCAGCAGATAGAAGCCGGGCTTGGTCTTGTAGGGCTTGCCGAGCTCGGCGAACTGGTCGGTGCGCCCGTCGTACAGGGCCTAGACCCAGAATCGCTCGCCGAAGTCGGGCACCTGCGCAATCACCGGCTGCTTGTCCAGCGAGAAGAAGCCCAGGCCGTAGACCACGTCCTGGTTGGGGCAGGTCACGAAATTCTCGGCCGGGTCCACGTAGCCGTGCAGCATGCCGACCTGGCCGGTGGGCGCAACCGGCAGGATGCCGTTGAGCAAGCCGGGCGCGGGCGCGTTCTCGAAGGTGGTGCGGCGATTGCGCATGTTGACCAGCGGCCAGCCCCACATGTAGGCATAGGCCGCGACGGTGCGCACATAGGCCGGATGCAGCGCCATGCCCGCTGCGGGGCGCGTGACGTCCGCCGCCTTCTGCGGATGCGGCACCTGGCCCGGGCCTGCTGCGGGCGCCGCGCTAGCGCCGCTGCTCGCCCCGGTTGCCTGTGCGCTGGCCAACTTCTGCGCGGCCAGCGCGGCGCCGCCCAGGGCCACCGCGAGTGTTCTACTTGTCAATTCCATCGTCTTTCCTTCCTGTCTTCTTGCTGCTATCTGGTCTTCTCGATGTCGCCCGGCTTCCACGTTCCGTTGAGCGCGGACTCCGACGGCGCATACAGCCGCAGGATGGCGAAGTAGCCGCGGCCGGGAACCGATGCCAGCCAGTTGCCTTCCTGGCCGTTGGGCGCCTTGGGGCTCAGGTAGAGCGTGGTGCTGCCGTCGGCGTTCTGCCTGGGCTTGTTCAGCGTGCCCAGCGAGGGGAAGGGCTGGCCGTTGGCCAGGCCCGAGGCGTTCTGCGCCTCGTAGAGCGTGACCGACCAGAACAGGTCCGCCGGGATGTTCGCCGGCAGCGTGACCTTGTAGCTGCTCGCGCCCGTCAGCGGCTTGCCGTCCTTGTCGTTGAACGCAATCATGTAGAAGGCGCCCTTGCCCGGCGTCATTGTCACCATGCCGGGGCTGATCGAGTAGTAGTCGGTGAAGAACCATGCGCGCCCATCCAGGTCGCGGTGGCCGCCCTTCTGGTCGATGAAGCTCAGGTCGTTGACCGCGTCGGGCCAGCGAGCCGAAACGTTGTTGACCGGGTTGACCCACTGGCGGTCCTTGTAGACCTTGGTGCTGGCGTCCGCCTGCAGGCCGATGACGCGGCTCATCTTGTAGCCGGTGGCGGCGGCGTCGCTCAGGATCTTCTTCGTGCGCGCATCGGGGTTGAAGGGCTTGCCCTTGACGATGCCCAGGCCGGCCATCATGCCCATCCAGTCGGGGTCGGCCAGCGTGGCGGGCTCGGAGTCGACCAGCCACTTGAGCTCCTCGAAGGCCGCGACGTCGGTGCGCGGCAGCATGTTGTGCGGCTTGCCCGAAGCGTCGAAGAACTTCATCTTCTGCGCCGAGTCCTTCTTGCCCAGCGGGTACAGCACCGACTGCTTGAGCACGTCCACCGCCGGCTGGATGTTGTCCAGGCTCTGGTAGAACGAACGCAGGAAGATGAAGACGTTGTTGGTGCCCGAGCGGTACACGTAGTAGCCCTCGGGCACCTCGCCCTTGTAGCCCGGCGGCAGGATCAGGAACTTGCCGCCCGCCCCGCCGTCGGGCCCGGGCAGCCCCAGGTCGCCGGCAAACTTGCCGCCATCCACCGGAATGGGCCGCTGCCAGAAGTCCAGCAGGATGCCCTGCAGCTTGGGCGGCGCCTCGAACACCAGCGGGCCGGTCTCGGCCACGTTGACGAACACCATGCCGTAGATCAGGTCGGAGTTGGGCGTGGTGATGAGCGTCTTGGCATCGAGCCGCTTTTCCCAGATGGCCATGGTGTTGTAGCCGCTGCCGAAGGACTTGGCGAAGCCGTCGCGCATGCCCATGGTGTTGAGCAGCGGCAGGGCCCACAGGTAGGTTTGCGTGGCGCGCTGGAAGATCAGTTCTTCTTGCAGCGTTTTCGCCGTAGCCGCGGTAGGCCGGTTCTGCGCAAAGGGCGACTTGGCCAACTGGTCGAATCGATCGGACTGCGCATGCGATGCAGCCGCAGCCCCCAGGACCAACGCCGGCACAGCAGCACCGGCGAGCAAGGAGCGCATCGAGGAGAACTTCTTCATGACTTGCCTTGAGTAGATGTTGTGCAGACCCGGCCCTGCACGGCTAGTTGAGGAACTGCATGTTCAGGCCGAAAAACACCTGCCACTTGGGCTGGCCCGGCCCCTTGTCGGCCACGGACCATTGGGGTTCGACGAACAGGTTGTAGACGGTCTTGCCCTGCTTGATGACCTGGCCAACGCCCAGGCCCAACGGCATGCTGTAGTTGTGGCTCTCGATGTTGTAGAGCCAGATGGGCGCGGCGCGCAGGTAGGTGCCGCCGCCGAGTTGGTAGAACGCGAAGGGCTGGAAGGCCGCCTGGTTCACCGTCTCGCGCGTGCTGCTGCCGGCAAAGCTGTGCTGCCACGACAGCAGGTAGCCGTACTGGAACTTCGGGTTCGCGCCGTTGAACAGCACGTTCACCAGGCCGGCCGACCACTTCTCGCTGCCCAGTTCGTCCTTGGCGGCCGTGGGCGCCGTCACCTGCGGGCCGAAGCCAAAGCTCACTGCCGGGTTGCCGGTGTCGAACAGGTAGGCGGTGAAGAGGTTCAGGTCACCGATGCTGGTGCGCTTGGTGCCGTCCGGTGCCGTTGGAAAGGTGTTGACCGGCAGCGAGGCGCGCAGCAGCCATTTGGTCTGGCCCACCGAAAACGGGGAGGCATAGCGCAGCCAGAACTGGTTGGCCGAATCGTCGCTCTCGGTGAGCTTGCCGATGTAGTAGTTCTGCAGGTTGAAGGCCGTCATGTTGGCCAACGGGTTGTTGGCCTGTGCCGATGAGGCCGAGGCGTCTTCCTGGGCCAGTGCATGGCCGGCAAGCAGTGTGCTGCCAACCAGCAGGAAGCAGGCAGCGCTCTTGCGCAGATGGATGCGGAAAATCGTGAAGACGGTTCCGAATTGAACGCGCAGTGCATTGCAGCTTCCCTGATTATCGAAAAATGGTCGCAACGATATCCTGCAACGCCTGCCGGCCCCGGAACCCTTCCCGGCTCGTCCCACGATTTCTCGGTCGCATGGTATGAACCGAATGAGGAAGCTACTATCCAAAAAGCGCAAGCCCGCGGCCCTGACGTGATTCACTCCTCCTTCTACGAACGCCATACCTACTCGGGCTTCGAGCCTGCGCAGGCATTCGACGTGGTGTACGGCGGGCATTTCGAGCATCGCCTGCTGTCGCCCAGGCGTGCGACGATGGACCATCAGCGCCTGACCATCGGCAACGTGCGCATCGAGACGGGCCAATACGACTTTCCGGTGATTGCCCAGGGGGCAATGCCCAAGGACTGCGTATGCATCGGGATGGTGGCCGAGGGCTGGGGCATCACGCGCTACAACACGCAGGCCATCGACGAGGGCGAGATCCAGGTCTACGGGCCCGGCGTCGAGCTGCTCTATCACGCGGGCGGCGCGTCGCGCTGGATCAACTTCACCGTTGCGCAAGCAGACCTGCAATCGGTGGCTGCCGAGCGCCTGGGCCGTCCGCTGGACCTGCCAGTGCGCGGACTCGCATCGATCAGGATCGCGGCGCAAAGGCGCGTCTACCTGCGCACGCTGGTCGACGATGCCATGGCGCTGGCCAGGTCGCTTCAACCCGAGGGCATCGGCACAAGGCTTGCACACGAAATGGCACGCAGCCTCGTCACGGCCTATGCCGACTCGCTCTGCGCCGCGGACCTCGACAAGCGGTCTTCACGGACGCAGGCCGCAGACCGCCACTACCACCTGATCCTGGCGTGCGAGCGACTGATGCAGACCCAGTTGATGACCGAGGTGGACCTGACGGAAATCGCGCGGCGCAGCGGCTACAGCCTGCGTTCCATCGAGCACATCTTCAAGCAGCGCGTGGGCATGACACCAGGGCGCTGGTTCGCCAACATGCGGCTCAACGGGGCGCTGCGCGACCTGATCGCGCCCGTTGCAGGCTGCTCGGTGACCGACGTCGCCACGCGATGGGGCTTTCGTCACCTGTCGCGATTTGCCTCGCAATACCGCGGCACCTTCGGCGAGTTGCCCAGCCAGACGCTGGCACGCGCACAGGCGCGCATGTAGAAAGGGCTCCCGGTCGGGGAGCCCTTTTTCTTGTGGCGGTGAGCCGGCGACTACAGCGCCTTGACCAGTTCCGGCACGGTCGTGAACAGGTCCGCTTCCAGGCCGTAGTCGGCCACGCTGAAGATGGGCGCCTCGGGGTCCTTGTTGATCGCCACGATCACCTTGGAATCCTTCATGCCCGCCAGGTGCTGGATGGCGCCGGAGATGCCCGCTGCGATGTACAGCTGCGGCGCAACGATCTTGCCCGTCTGGCCCACCTGCAGGTCGTTGGGGGCGTAGCCCGCATCGACTGCGGCGCGGCTGGCACCCAGGCCCGCGTTGAGCTTGTCGGCCAGCGGCGCCATCACTTCCTGGAACTTCTCGGCGCTGCCCAGGGCCCGGCCACCGGAGACGATGATCTTGGCGGCCGTGAGTTCGGGGCGTGCGCTCTTGGTCACTTCGCGGCTCACGAAGCTGCTCTTGCCCGAGTCGGCCACGCCGGCGGCGTTCTCGACGGCGGCGCTGCCGCCTTCCTTGGCGGCTGCATCGAAACCGGTCGTGCGCACCGTGATCACCTTGGTCGCATCGGCGCTTTGCACCGTGGCAATGGCGTTGCCCGCGTAGATGGGGCGCTCGAAGGTGTCGGGGGAGATCACCTTGGTGATGTCGCTGATCTGCGCCACGTCCAGCTTGGCCGCCACGCGCGGGGCGACGTTCTTGCCGTTGGCGGTGGCAGGAAACAGGATGTGGCTGTAGTTGCTTGCAATGGCCAGCACCTGCGCAGCCACGTTCTCGGCCAGGTTCTCGGCCAGGCTCGGGCTGTCGGCGGCAATCACCTTGGCCACGCCGGCGATCTTGGCGGCAGCAGCAGCGGCTTCGGCGGCGTTGGCGCCAGCCACCAGCACGTGCACATCGCCCGATTGGCAGGCGATGCCGGCGGTGACGGTGTTGAGCGTGGCCGGCTTGACGGTGGCGTGGTCGTGTTCAGCAATGACGAGGACGGTCATGTTCGTGTCTTCCTTCTCTTGTTCCCAGGCAGCCTTAGATGACCTTGGCTTCGTTCTTGAGCTTGTCCACCAGCGTGGCCACGTCGGGCACCTTGATGCCGGCGCCGCGCTTGGGAGGCTCGCTCACCTTCAGCGTCTTCAGGCGCGGGGTCACATCGACACCCAGGTCGGCCGGGGACACCGTGTCCAGCTGCTTCTTCTTGGCCTTCATGATGTTGGGCAGCGTCACGTAGCGCGGCTCGTTCAGGCGCAGGTCGGTGGTGATGACCGCGGGCAGGCTCAGGGCGATGGTTTCCAGGCCGCCGTCCACTTCACGGGTCACCGTGGCCTTGTCACCAGCCACTTCGACCTTGGAGGCAAAGGTGGCTTGCGGCAGGTCGGTCAGGGCAGCGAGCATCTGGCCGGTCTGGTTGTTGTCGTCGTCGATGGCCTGCTTGCCCAAGATCACGAGCGAAGGCTGTTCCTTGTCCACCAGGGCCTTGAGCAGCTTGGTGACGGCCAGGGGCTGCAGTTCGGCAT
>JAFEEG010000038.1 GCA_018241225.1 Pseudomonadota bacterium | reverse complement strand
CTTCTGCCGCGCGGACTCCTAGCGCCTGCCCATTCCGTAGGCCCAGGCCAGCCCGTCGCCCAGGACGATGGCCACGATCTGCAGCAGCACGATCACCACCAGCGGGGACAGGTCTACGCCGCCCACCAGCGGAATGACCTTGCGCACGGGCCGCACCAGCGGCTCGGCCAGTCGTCGCACGAGGTCCTGCAACATGGACGAGGCCGTCGGAATCCACGAAAGAATCGCGTAGACGATCAGGAGTGCCGTCAGCCCTGACACCGCCAGCTGCAGCAGGCCGAACACGGACAGCAGCGGCAGCGTGGCGTAGCCCCCGCCCGCGCCAACGAGAAGAAAGAGCAGCAGGAACTTGACCATCACCAGCAGCCAGGCAGCGATCAGGCTGGCCAGGTCCCAGCGGCGAAAGGCCGGCACGATGCGCCGCAGGGGCAGCACGATCCAGTCGGTGATGGCGAACACGAAGCGCCCGAGCGGATTGCCGAAGGGCACCCGGTGGTACTGCATGTAGAGCCGCAACAGACAGGCGCCACCGAACAAGCCAGTGATCACATCGAGAAGAAACGAGGGAATCTGGTAGAGCATGGCGTTCCGCTTGGGAGGGAGTGCGATGATAGCCAGCCGCGGACACCTTTCTTCATGACATCCACTTCGCTGACCACCCTCCCCTTGTTCCCGCTGGGAAGCGTCCTGTATCCCGGCGGCCTGCTGCCGCTGCGCATCTTCGAGGTTCGCTACCTGCACATGATTGGCGAGGCGCACAAGGCGGGCGCCCCATTTGGAGTGGTCGCTCTCACGCAGGGATCCGAGGTTCGCGTGGCAGGCGGCGAAGCCGAGCGATTCGCCACCATCGGCACGCTGGCTGAAATCCGGCGATTCGAGGCGCCGCAGCCGGCCTTGCTGCACATCGAGTGCGCTGGCACCCGTCGCTTTCGGATACACAGCAGCGCGCAGCAGAAGAACGGCTTGTGGACCGGCGAAGTCGAATGGCTGGCGGGCGACCAGCCGCTGCCGCTGCCCGATGACCTGGCGCACGTGTCGCAGGCATTGAAGCGCCTGGTCGACACGCTGGAGGCGCGCCGCGTGGCCGAAGGCCGCGAAGACGTTCGCCTGCCCGTGGCCGAACCTTTCCATTTCGACGATTGCGGCTGGGTGGCCAACCGCTGGTGCGAACTGCTGCCCATGCAGACCGAGCTCAAGCAGCGCCTGATGGAGCTGGAAAGCCCGCTGATGCGGCTCGAACTGGTCGCCGACCTGCTGTCTCGCCACGGCATCGCCTGAACGCGGCCACGCGCCGGCAAGGGGCCGGATAAAATAGTGGGTTTCGCGCTGCCCTGCGGGCACTTCCAATCAAGCGCGCGCATCCCATTTCGCCCCTTCCATGACCCAGCCTACGCCCAACACCGCCGCACCCGCGCTCGACGACAACCAGCTGATTGCCGAGCGCCGCGAAAAACTGAAGGCACTGCGCAGCGCGCAGGCCGAGGGCAAGGGCGTGGCGTTCCCCAACGACTTCATGCCCGCCGACCGGGCGGCCCACCTGCAGGCCGCCCACGGCGAGACCGCGGCCGAGGTGCTCGAGGAGCAACCGGTGGCCGCCAGCGTGGGCGGCCGCATGATGCTCAAGCGCGTCATGGGCAAGGCCAGCTTCGCCACGCTGCAGGACGCCACCGGACGCATCCAGCTCTACGTCACGCGCGACGCGGTTGGCGAAGAGGTCTATGCCGACTTCAAGCGCTGGGATCTGGGCGACATCGTCGGTGCCGAGGGCACCTTGATGAAGACCAAGACCGGCGAGCTGTCGATCAAGGTCACCAGCGTGCGCCTGCTCACCAAGAGCCTGCGCCCGCTGCCCGACAAGTTCCACGGCATGGCCGACCAGGAGCAGAAGTACCGCCAGCGCTACGTCGACCTGATTACCGACGAATCGGCCCGCGCGCGCTTCACCGCACGCAGCCGCGCCGTGTCGGCCTTGCGCGAATTCATGGTGGCCAACGACTTCCTCGAAGTCGAGACGCCCATGCTGCACCCCATTCCGGGCGGCGCCAACGCCAAGCCGTTCAAGACCCATCACAACGCGCTGGACCAGGAAATGTTCCTGCGCATCGCGCCCGAGCTGTACCTCAAGCGCCTGATCGTGGGCGGCTTCGAGCGCGTGTTCGAAATCAACCGGAGCTACCGCAACGAGGGCATCTCGGTGCGGCACAACCCCGAATTCACGATGATGGAGTTCTACGCGGCCTTCTGGAACTACCGCGACCTGATGGACTTCACCGAGACGCTGATCCGCACCATCGCCCAGAAGGCCGTGGGCAGCCTGCAGCTCGAGTACCAAGGCAAGGCGGTTGACCTGGCGCAGCCCTTCGCCCGCCTGACCATCCGCGAAGCCATCCTCAAGTACACCGAGGCCGGCGAGCACGTGGACGACGCCGACTGGCTGCGCAATGCCCTGCGCAAGCTGGGCATGACCGAGGAGAAGGACCGCCTGGCGGGCCGCAGCCTGGCCAGCCTGCAGGTGCTGTACTTCGAAGAAACGGTGGAAGAAAAACTCTGGCAGCCCACCTTCATCATGGAGCACCCCACCGAGATCTCGCCGCTGGCCCGCGCCAACGACGAGCGCCCCGAGGTCACCGAGCGCTTCGAGCTCTACATCACCGGCCGCGAATTCGGCAACGGCTTCTCCGAGCTCAACGACGCCGAAGACCAGGCTGCACGCTTCAACGCCCAGGTGGCGGCCAAGGACAGCGGCGACGACGAAGCCATGTTCTTCGACCACGACTTCGTGCGGGCGCTGGAATACGGCATGCCGCCCACCGGCGGCTGCGGCATCGGCATCGACCGCCTGATGATGCTGCTGACCGACTCGCCCAGCATCCGCGACGTGATCCTCTTCCCCGCCCTGCGCCGGGAATCCTGAGCCTGCCATGGCGCGTCCTGCGCCTTCCGCGCTGAAGTACCTGTCGGGCTATGCGCCGGCGCTCCTGGCGCAGGTGCAAGAGCGCATCGGCGAAGGCAGCCTGGGCCGGCTGCTGCTGGCCCGCTATCCGGCGGCGCATGCCGTGCGAACCGACGGCGCGCTCTACGACTACGTGCATGAACTCAAGGCGCAGTTCATGCGACGCTCCGAGCCGCTGTCGAAGGTGGCTTACGACAACAAGCTGCACATCGTGCGCAACGCCCTGGGCACGCACACGACCATCTCGCGCGTCCAGGGCGGCAAGCTCAAGGCCAAGCGCGAGATCCGGGTTGCCGGCGTCATGCGAGAGGTGCCGGACGAATGGCTGCGCATGATCGTCGTGCACGAGCTGGCCCATTTGCGCATCCGCGAGCACGACAAGGCCTTCTACGCCCTGTGCACCCACATCGAGCCGGCCTACCACCAGCACGAATTCGACCTGCGGCTGTACCTCACGCACCTGGACCTGGGCGGACAGCCGCTGTGGCCAGCGCCCGCCGCCGGCGGCGCTCAGGCCACGGACTGAAGACGTCGCAGCGCGTCCTGGTAGCGCTGCGAGCCGGTCAAGCCTTCCCAGGTGGGCGTGTCGCCCACCGGAAGCAAGGACAGGCGGCGGGCATGGCACTGCGGGTCGGGCGTCCATTGCCCGGCACCCTGCGCACTGGCCAGGTCTTCGAGCATCTGGTCGAGCCCCACGGCCTTCTCGCCCACGCTCTGGTTGCACAGCATGGGCAGGTCGCACCCTGCCTCGAGCGCGGCCAGCGCCGCCTCGCCAAAGCTCAGCAGGCGCCCGTCGATGTAGCGGCCGGCCTCCATGCTCAGGTCATCGCTGAAGATCGCGCCGGCAAAGCCGAGCTGGCCGCGCAGGATCTCCTTGAGCCAGCGGGGTGAAAAGCCCGCGGGGCGCGCGTCCACCTTGGGATAGATCACGTGTGCCGGCATCACGGCCGACAGGGTGCCGCCCAGCCATTCGAAGGGACGCGCATCGTCGGCGAGGATGGCCTTGAGGCCGCGCCGATCCACCGGAATGGCCACGTGCGAATCCGCCTTGACGTAGCCATGCCCCGGAAAGTGCTTGCCGCAGTTGCCCATGCCGGCCTGCAGCATGCCGTGCATGACGCTCTTGGCCAGCAGCGCGACCACCCGTGGGTCGCGGTGGAAGCTGCGATCGCCGATCACGCCGCTCTCGCCCCAGTCGAGGTCCAGCACCGGCGCGAAGCTGAAATCGATACCGCAGGCGCGCAGCTCGCCGGCCAGCACGTAGCCGGCGCTGCTGGCCGCCTGGGTGGCGAGCATGGCGTCGTTCATCCACAGGCGGCCCAGCTGGCCCATGGCCGGCAATCGGGTAAAGCCGTCGGTGCGAAAGCGCTGAACGCGCCCACCCTCATGGTCCACGCAAATCAGCAGATCGGGCCGCAGCGACTTGATCTCGCGGTTGAGCTCGCGCATCTGCACGCGGCTGTGCCAGTTGCGGGTGAAGTGGATGACTCCGCCCACCAGGGGGTTGGACAGCCGACGGCGATCGTCGGTCGTGAGGTCGGTGCCCGCGATGTCGATGATCAGCGGCGCATGCACGGGGGACTTGGAATTCATCAGGGCTTGGCTGGCGGGTTCTGGCGCTCGACCACCACGAAGCTGGCCGCGTAGTCGGTTTCGTCGGTCACGGTGACGTGGGCACTCAGGCCCTGCGCCTCGAACCAGGTCTTGAGCTCCCCATGCAGCACGATGACAGGCTTGCCACTTTTCTCGTTGAGGATCTCGCACGAGCGCCAGGTCATGGGCATGCGCATGCCCATGCCGACGGCCTTGCTGAAGGCCTCCTTGGCCGAGAAGCGGGTGGCCAGGTAGCGCACGCCACGTTGGGGCCAGCGCGCGCTGCGCGTGCGCCAGATGGCCAGTTCGGCATCGCCCAGCACCTTGGTGGCAAAGCGTTCACCCTGGCGCTCCAGCGTGGCCGTGATGCGCCGGATGTCGCACACGTCGGTGCCGATGCCGTAGATCACTGGGCCTCGCTGATGCAGCGCAAATACTCGCGCGTGGTGGCGGCGTAGCCCAGTTCGAGCGAATCGGCGATGAAGGCATGGCCGATGGACACCTCGCGCACCTGCGGCACCGCCTTCAGGAACTCAGTCAGGTTGTCACGGCTGAGGTCGTGGCCGGCGTTGACTTCCAGGCCGGCCGCCAGGGCGGCCTTGGCCGCATCCACGTAGACCTGCAGCACCGCATCGGCACGCGAGGTGCCGCGCGATGCCGCATAGCCCTCGGTGTAGAGCTCGACGCGGTCGGCGCCCACGGCCTTGGCCGCAGCCATCATGTCCGGCTCGGGGTCCATGAAGAGGCTCACGCGCACGCCCAGGGCCTTGCACTCGGCGACGAGTGGCTTGAGCCGCTGCGCGTCGTCGGGAAAGGTCCAGCCATGGTCGCTGGTGAACTGGTCCTGGCTGTCAGGCACGAAGGTGGCCTGCGTCGGCCGCAGTTCGCGCACGAAATCCATCAGGTTGTGGAAGGGGTTGCCCTCGATGTTGAACTCGGCCTTGGGCCAGTCCTTGGCCAACAGGGCCGACAGCTCGTGCACGTCCTGGCCGCGAATATGACGCTCGTCCGGCCGCGGATGCACCGTGATGCCGTGCGCGCCGGCGTCCAGGCAGATCGCGGCGGCATACAGCACGCTGGGAATGCCCAGGTGGCGGGTATTGCGAACCAGGGCCACCTTGTTGAGATTGACCGACAGGGCGGTGGAAGTTGGGCTCATAGGGCTTGCAGGTCTCTCATCAGTTGCCGGGTACGCAATGTTGCGACGCCACAATGGTAGTTGAGCAGCGCCCGCAACTGGTTGCGCAATGCGCTGTTGCCGCCGGCGGGCAGGCCGGCGATGGCGCGCAGGGTGGCGGTGAATGGCAGGCGCTCGTCCAGCGCCGCCTGCAGGCCCTGCCAGTCGGCGCCGAGCAGCGCAGGCTCGTCGTCATGGGCTTCGCGCAGCCCGGCTTCGGGCACCAGCGCATAGCTGTTCTGGGGCGCCAGCGGTTCCAGCGTCATCGTCTGCGCATCCAGGCTGGGCAGAAATCCGATCTCGCGCAGCAGGATCAGCTCGAAGGCGCGCAATGCCGCCGACTGCGCGGCACTCTGCGCCCCGGCATGGTCGCCAGCCAGCACCTCGACCACGCCTGCATAGGCCTCGAACAAGGCCGGGTGCGGGTCGTCGCGCGCCATCAGGCGCATCAGCAGTTCGTTGAGGTAGTAGCCCGACAGCAGCGCGTCGCCGGTTGGCATGACATGACCGCCCATCCATTCGGCGGCCTTGAGCGTGCGGATTTCCGCGTCGCCGCCAAAGCTCAGCTGCAGCGGCTGCAGCGGCAGCAGCACCGGCCGGAAGTTGGAACTGGGCCGCTTGGCGCCCTTGGCCACCAGCGCGATGCGCCCGTGGTTTCGGGTGAAGACTTCGAGGATGAGACTGGACTCGCTCCAGTCGTAGTGGTGCAGGACGAACGCCGGCTCGTGGGAGACGCGATGGGTGGCCACCTGGGCTACTAACGCTCTACCGCCCGGCTACTCGTAGCCGAAGGACTTGACCCGCGCCTCGTCGTCCGCCCAGCCAGAGCGCACCTTGACCCACAGCTCGATGAACACCTTGGCGTCGATGAGCTTTTCCAGCTCTTGCCGGGTTTCGGTGCCAATGCGCTTGATGCGCTCGCCCTTGTCGCCGATCACCATGGCCTTGTGGCCGTCGCGTTCCACCACGATGGTGGCGGCGATCTTCACCAGCCGCTTCTGGCCCTTGCGCTGCGGCGGCTCTTCCTCGAACTTGTCGATGACGACGGTGGAGGTGTAGGGCAGCTCATCGCCCGTCAGGCGAAAGAGCTTCTCGCGCACCGTTTCGCTGGCCAGAAACTTCTCGCTGCGGTCGGTGAGCTCGTCCTCGTCGTACCACCAGTCCTGCTCGGGCAGGTATTTCTCGCAGATACCCAGCAGGCGCTCGATGTCCTTCGGGTTCTTGGCCGTCATGGGCACGAACTCGGCAAAAGCGTGTTCCCGCTGCATCTGCGCCAGCCAGGGCGCGATGTCGCCGCGGCGGTGCACGTTGTCCAGCTTGTTGGCAATCAGCAGCGTGGGGATCTTCTCGCCCAGCAGCTTCAGCACCTTGGCGTCGGCCGGCGTAAAGCTGCCAGCCTCGACCACGAACAGGATCAGGTCGACGTCCGCCACCGCGCCCAGCACGGTCTTGTTGAGCGAGCGGTTCAGCGCATTGGAATGGCGCGTCTGGAAGCCCGGCGTATCGACAAAGACGTACTGCGTGCCGGTGCCGTCGGGCTGCGCCACGGTGCGCATGCCGGTAATGCGGTGCCGCGTGGTCTGTGCCTTGCGCGAGGTGATGCTGATCTTCTGCCCGACCAGTGCGTTGAGCAGCGTGGACTTGCCCACGTTGGGCTTGCCGACGATGGCGATCAGGCCGCAGCGGCGGCCAGGAATGGCTGCGGCTGCCGGCGGAACTGGAGGCATGCCACTGGGCAGCGTGTCGTTGGGATCCTGATTCATTTGCTTCTTTGGTGCTGCGGGCTGGCCTTCAGGCGGATGAGCATGGCTGCAGCAGCAGCCTGCTCCCCGGCACGGCGCGAGCCACCAATGCCGCGCTCGGTCCAGCCGCGTTCGGCCACCTCGCACTCCACTTCGAAGGTCTGCTTGTGCGCGGCCCCCAGTGTGGCTGCCACGCGGTAGACCGGCAACTTCATTTTGTGACCTTGCAGCCATTCCTGCAGTTCGGTCTTCGGGTCCTTGGCCGCGGCTTCCATGCGCGGGTTGATCTCGACCGACTGGTACAGCCGGTGCACCAGCGCCTGCGCCGGCTCGTAGCCTGCGTCGAGGTACACGGCACCGATCACCGCTTCCAGCGCGTCGGCGAGGATCGAGGGCCGGGCAGAGCCGCCCGAGCGCGCCTCGCCTTCGCCCAGTCGAAGCAGCGGCGACAGCGCAAGCTTGAGCGCCAGCTGGTGCAACGTGTCCTGCTTGACAAGGTTGGCCCGCACACGCGAGAGATCGCCTTCGGGCAGATCGGCCAGGCGCGTAAAGAGAAGGTGCGAAACGGCCAGGTTCAGCACCGAGTCGCCCAGGAATTCCAGGCGCTCGTTGTGGTCGGCCGAGAAACTGCGGTGCGTGAGCGCCCGCGTCAGCAGGCGCGCGTCCGCGAAGCTGTGTTGAAGGCGCGTTTGCAGCGCGGCAATTCCGCTATCCGACACAGCCGATCCATGCGCGCCGAGACTCAGCTCGACTGGCCCTTGTACTTGAGCACCAGGTAGGCGGGGCCGAACAGATGGATCTCGCGGTCGTAGGCAAAGGAGACGACCACCTTGTCGCCCACCTTCTGCACGACCAGGTCCTTGCCCGTCACGGATTGGAAGTCGTCGATGGCCTGCGCGCGGTCGAAGATGGCGCGCACTTCAGGCACCGTGGTGCCTTCCTTGGCCTTGTTGGCTGCCTTGTAGATGGCCTGGTATTCGATCAGCGTCGGAATGACCTGCGCCACCACCACGCCGAGACAACCGATCACCACCGCCACGAACAGCAGGCCGATGAACGAGATGCCACGCTGCCCAGCCGGGCGGCCCCACCGCTTAACCCTCATGACTACCCTCGTCTTATTGAGCGCTTATTGGAACGAGCCAATGCGCTTGAAATTGCCGAAGTTCATCCAGATGAAAAACGCCCTGCCGACGATGTTTTCATCAGGGACGAAACCCCAATAGCGCGAGTCCAGCGAGTTGTCGCGGTTGTCACCCATCACGAAATAGTGACCCGCGGGCACCTTGCAAACCACGCCTTCAATACTGTAACGGCAATTGTCACGATTCGGGAACTCAGCAATCTCCACTTCCGACAAACCGGCGCGGCGCGTGTCGTCATTGAGAAGTTTGTGTTCTTTTCCGCCGAGGTCTTCGCTGAATTGCTTGAGGTAGCGCATGCTTTCCTCGTCGAAATACTCGGGCACGGCCGATTTGGGCACCGGTTTGCCGTTGATCGTGAGCTGCTTGTTCAAATAGGCAACTTCATCGCCCGGCACGCCAACCACGCGCTTGATGTAGTCCATGCTGGGCTTGGGCGGGTAGCGAAACACGATGACGTCGCCACGTGCCAGCGGGTTGCCGCCGGTGACCTTGGTATTGATCACCGGCAGGCGCAGTCCGTAGGTGAACTTGTTCACCAGGATCAGGTCGCCCGTCAGCAGGGTCGGCATCATGGAGCCGGAAGGAATCTTGAAAGGCTCCACCACGAACGAGCGCAGCAGGAACACCGCCAGGATCACGGGGAACAGGCCCGCCGTCCAGTCGAGCCACCAAGGCTGCATCAGCAGGCGCTCGCGCGCCTGGGTGTCGACGGTGTCGACCTGGGTGATGCCCTGGCGAGCCAGATCGCTCTGACGCTGCGCCAGCGAGGCGTCCAGCGTTTGCGCTGTCAGCTTGCGCCGCGGCAGGAAATAGAAGCGCTCGGCCACCCAGTAAATGCCCGTCACCAGCGTGGCGAGAAAGAGCAGGAGGGAGAAGTTGCCTTCGACAGCGCCGAAATACCACGCGCCGATATAGCCGGCAAAAGCGGCCAGGATGATGGAGGTAAGAAAAGGCATTTGTTCTTAGTCTTCGACCTGCAGGATCGCGAGGAATGCCTCTTGTGGCACTTCCACCGAGCCAATCTGCTTCATTCGCTTCTTGCCGGCCTTCTGCTTTTCCAGGAGTTTTTTCTTGCGGGTGATGTCACCGCCGTAGCACTTGGCAAGCACGTTCTTGCGAAGCGCCTTGATTGTCTCACGCGCAATGATGTTGGCCCCGATCGCCGCCTGGATCGCAACGTCGTACATCTGGCGCGAAATGATTTCGCGCATCTTGCTCACCACGGCGCGGCCGCGGAACTGCGACTGGCTGCGGTGAACGATGATGGACAGTGCATCGACCTTGTCGCCGTTGAGCAGGATGTCGACCTTCACCACGTCGGAGGCGCGATATTCCTTGAACTCGTAGTCCATCGACGCGTAGCCGCGGCTGACCGACTTGAGCTTGTCGAAGAAGTCCAGGACGATTTCGCCCAGCGGCATGTCGTAGGTGAGCATCACCTGCCGGCCGTGATAGGCCATGTTGATCTGCACGCCGCGCTTCTGGTTGGCCAGCGTCATGACCGAACCCACGTATTCCTGCGGCATGTACAGGTGCACGGTGACGATCGGCTCGCGGATCTCGGCCATGCGGCCCACGTCCGGCATCTTGGAGGGGTTCTCCACCATGACGATTTCGCCGTCGCTTTTCACCACCTGGTAGACCACGCTCGGCGCGGTGGTGATCAGGTCCTGGTCGAACTCGCGCTCAAGGCGCTCCTGCACGATCTCCATGTGCAGCAGGCCCAGGAAGCCGCAACGGAAACCAAAGCCCAGCGCCTGGCTGACCTCGGGCTCGTACTGCAGCGACGCATCGTTGAGCTTGAGCTTCTCGAGCGCGTCGCGCAGTGCGTCGTATTCGCTGGCTTCGGTCGGGTACAGGCCCGCGAACACTTGTGGCTGGATTTCCTTGAAGCCCGGCAGCGGCTCCGTGGCGGTGAATGCCGCGCCACCACTTCCCTGCTTGATCTGCGTCACGGTGTCGCCCACCTTGGCGGCCTGCAGTTCCTTGATGCCGGCGATGATGTAGCCCACCTCGCCCGCCTCCAGCGATTCGCGCGGCTCATTGGACGGCGTGAACACGCCCAGGTTGTCGGCGTTGTAGCTCGCGCCGGTGGCCATCATCTTGATGCGGTCGCCCTTGGCCAGGCGGCCGTCGACCACGCGCACCAGCATCACCACGCCAACGTACGCATCGAACCAGCTGTCGATGATCATCGCGCGCAGCGCGCCACTCGAATTGCCGCGCGGCGGCGGCACGTTCGCAACCACCGCTTCGAGAATCTCCTCGATGCCCATGCCCGTCTTCGCCGAGCACGGAATCGCATCGGTGGCATCGATGCCGATCACGTCTTCGATCTCGGCCTTCGCGTTGTCGGGATCGGCCTGCGGCAGATCCATCTTGTTGAGCACCGGCAGCACTTCCACGCCGAGGTCGAGCGCGGTGTAGCAGTTGGCCACGGTCTGCGCTTCGACACCCTGACTTGCATCGACGACGAGCAATGCACCTTCGCATGCAGACAACGAGCGCGACACTTCATACGAGAAGTCGACGTGCCCCGGTGTGTCGATGAGATTGAGGTTGTAGACCTTGCCGTCGCGTGCCTTGTAGTGCAGCGCTGCGGTCTGGGCCTTGATGGTTATCCCACGCTCTTTCTCGATGTCCATCGAGTCGAGGACCTGCGCTTCCATCTCGCGCTCTGCGAGCCCGCCGCAGCGCTGGATCAGGCGATCGGCAAGCGTCGACTTGCCGTGGTCGATGTGCGCAATGATCGAAAAATTTCTGATGTGATTCATCAACGGGGACGCTTAAGTACTTGAATTGGCTCGTGCATGCAGGCTGCAGGCAAGAAAAAAGGGCGCGTCCTCTAGGAGACGCGCCCTGAACCAACAAGCAATGGCAACTGCAGTAGTTGGAGCTTCATTGTAGGCAAAAAGGGGGGCGCGTACAGCCGCGAAGACCGGCCAAAGGCCTCGTTGCGGGTCAGCAACATGAAACTTATAAACAGCTTATCAACAAATCCGGTGCAAGACCGGGGGGACAACTTGTGGGCGATCTGTGGAGCGCCGGTGGACTGTCACAAGACATCCCGCATCGTGAACAAGCTTGTTTGGCTTATGCGTGAGACCCATCGGAGAGGCGTCGTATTCTACCAAATCGAGTTGTTAGGCCGAATTTAAGTTAGTGTGCACAAACAAACTTAACTCCAGAACCACCTGAGAAAAATTTTTCGAAGGCGTCTGCATTTGGCTGAAACAGTGGCCCCAAAACCCGACTAGAGGCTGGGGCCACTTGACGAAACGTCGATCAGCGCGCCGGCCGCACCAGGGCGTACTGGGCCCAGTCGCCACGGCGGAACAGCATGCTGATGGGCTTGGACTTGTCGGCCTTCGACAAGGCGCTGTCGAACTCCTTGAGGCTGCCCACCTCAGTGTTGCCCACGGCAAGGATCACGTCGCCCTCTCGCAAGCCCGCACGTGCGGCCGCTTCGGTGGCGGCATCCACCTTCACGCCGCCCTTGAGCTTGAGCTCGCGCTTTTGCGCTTCGGTGAGTTCGGTCACGGCCAGGCCCAGCGAACGAGCCGCAACGGAAGAAGAAGACTTCGGCTGAGCTTCTTCGCGTTCTGCGGCAACCTTCGCCGGCTTGTCAGGCTCGATCTCCGCAATGGTCACGTTCAGGTCGCGCGTTGCGCCGCGGCGGAACACCGTCACCACGCTGCGCGTGCCAGGCTTGGTGTTGCCCACCAGGCGCGGCAGGTCGCTCGGGCGATCGATGAGCTTGCCGTCGAACTTGGTGATGATGTCTCCGGCCTCGATGCCGGCCTTCTCGCCCGGCGAGCCCGACTCGACACTGCGCACCAGCGCGCCAGCGGCCTTGCCCAGGCCGATGGACTCGGCCACGTCCTTGGTCACCTGGTCGATCTGCACGCCGATGCGTCCACGCGAGACGCGGCCACTGGTGCGCAGCTGCTCGCTCACTCGCCACGCTTCGTCGATCGGAATCGAGAACGAGATGCCCATGAAGCCGCCCGAGCGCGAATAGATCTGGCTGTTGATGCCCACCACTTCGCCGCGCATGTTGATCAGCGGCCCACCCGAATTGCCGGGGTTGATGGCCACGTCGGTCTGGATGAAGGGCAGGTAGTCACCCGTGTCGCGCTGCTTGGCGCTGACGATGCCCGCCGTCACGGTGTTTTCAAGCCCGAAAGGCGAGCCGATGGCCATCACCCACTCGCCCACGCGCAACTTGGACACGTCGCCCACCTTCACGGCCGGCAGGCCGGTGGCGTCGATCTTCACTACGGCTACGTCGGTTCGCTTGTCGGCACCGATGATCTTGGCCTTGAACTCGCGCTTGTCCGTCAGGGTCACGAGCACCTCGGAGGCGTCTTCCACCACGTGCGCGTTGGTCATCACATAGCCGTCAGCCGTCAGGATGAAGCCCGAGCCCACGCCGCGCGGGCGCTCTTCTTCCTGCGGCTGCGGGCGGTTGGGGTTGGGCCGCTGCGAGCGCGGCGCGCCCGGCATGGGCTGGCCGAAGAAGCGGCGGAAGAACTCCTGCATCTCCTCGTCCATCTCGGGATTGCCACGCTGGCTGACGCGCTCGATGGTGCGGATGTTGACCACCGACGGCCCGACCTGGTCGACCAGGTCGGTGAAATCAGGCAGCGTGCGCGTCTGTGCATGGGCCGGCGCTGCCGGCAAGAAGCCCAGGGTGGCGCCGAGCGCCAGGCCTGCTGCCATGGCGTAGGTGCGAAATCTCTTTCCCTCGGCTTTGAACAACAACATCATCATCGAACGGCTTTCCCTAGAAGAAAAAGAAGATGCGAAAAGCAAAGACAGGACTATGAACCCGAATGGGTGCTTTGGTTCACCCATCAACGCACGGCAGTACCGTCAACGCGGCTGTTGCCGGGTCAGGTTCTGGGCAAAGGCCTCCAGCGTGCGCGCGGGCACTTCACCCACGGCAGTGAGCCACCAGTCGCCAGAAGGCGTCGCAAGGCGACGGGTCAGCGTGTTGGTTGCGCCAAGGCTCATCACGCCTTCTTGCGCATCGCGCCTGGCGTCGAAGGGTTCGAGGAACAGCGACACGGTAGCCAGCCCGTCCGAGAAGGTCCACTGCAGCATGCTCTCGGCGCCGGCGGCGCCGCCGAGCACCCGGCGATGGCAGCTGATCGGCTTGAAGCCCGGCACGGGCGACTTCAACCCCCAGCCTTCGGCCTGAGCGGTGGTGCGCTCGGCCTGGGACTTTTCCATGCGATAGCCGGCGGTGCTGCCCATCATCTGCGATAGCGCCTGCACCTTGATCGGAGCGTCAAGCTGCAGTTCGGAAAAGGCCGACTGCTCGACCACCTTGCCCTCGTTGTCGACCGTCTGGAGCTTGGTCAGCAGGCCCGAACGCTTCTCTGTCCAGACGCGGTAGCCGAAGCGCATCGAATCGCGCGGCATCAACTGGATGACGTCGGTGTCGAATCCGGCGACCCGCCCTTTGCCAACGACCTTGACGTTGTAGAAGTCCGCAATCGCAGAATCGGGAATGCCCAGCAGATTGGGAAAGAGCTCGGAGTTCTCGCGCTTTTCCACCTTGATCAGGCGCTGGTCGGGCAGGAAGGTGAGCACCTGTTCGTTGCGGCGGAATGTGGTGCGCGGCGGCCCCGACAGAAGGTCGACGCGCTCGATCTGCAGATCGCCCTCGCAGGCATGCCAGATGCGCGCGCTCGACAAGTCGCCCGCGGCCACCGACACGACGAAGGTGCCGACGTACGAATGCCGGCGCGCCGCACCGTGCATCCGCTTGATCCAGTCGACCACTCCGAGGTTGGGCGTATCGTCGGCTCCATTGGCTGCTGGTGCCGGCGCCGGAGCGCCCGAAGTTGCGGGCTGGGCCGTCGCCAGCTGGGCGGCGCAAAGCATGGCCACCGCTGGCAACAGAATGCGCACGGAGTTTCGCGTCGGAATCGTCATTGCGTCCAAGGTGGCGAGATTCAGCGTGACTGCCCCTCGAAGGTGGCGTTGCGCAGAAAGCCGGACGGCATGTGCGAAGCCCCACCAGCTTCCTGGTGCGCCTCCAGCAAGGCGTCCAGGCGGGCATCGCGAAGCATCACCTGCGGCTTCTGGTTGTCGCCAACCAGCACTCTCGTGGTCGTCGTGGTGGAGGATTGGACAGGCGGGAGAGCAGACGACGCCAGCACCGGCACGGCACCATTGCCCTGCTGCTGCGCCAGCTGCGCGCCGCCCGACGGCCCCTGCAGCACGCTGCTGCCCAGGCTCCAACCGATGGCCGCCACGGCCGCAACCGAGGCGAACCCGGCAACGAGCTTCCAGCGGAACACCGGCTCATTGGCGGCTTCGACGCGGGCCACAGGTGGCACCTGCACGTCGACAACGGGCGCAACAGCTGGTCGAAGGCCTTCGGCCGCAAGGCGCTCGCGGAAACGACTGACGAAGGCCGTGGAATCCTGGCAGGCAACGTGCTGGCCCGAACGAAGCACCTCGCCCACCATGTGGTAGGTATGCCAGGTGCCACGCAGCTCCTCGTGCCCGCACACGCGCTCGACGGCGCTTGCGAACTCATCGCCACGCAACTGTCCATCCACCAATGCCGAAACCTGTTCGCGCAACTTGTCGGAATCGTTCATTTCATTCACCTGCTAGCTACCTACCAACGCTTGCCGGACTGGTTGTCCAACAGCGGTTTGACCCGGGCCGAAATGGCTTCGCGCGCCCGAAAGATGCGCGAACGTACCGTGCCGATAGGGCAATTCATGACCTCGGCAATCTCTTCGTAACTCAAGCCTTCGATTTCCCGCAGGGTGACTGCCTGCCGCAATTCAGTCGGCAATGCGTCCATGGCGGCGTTCACTGCAGCCGCAATTTCCTTGGCTGCAAGAATGGTGTCGGGGCTTTCGTCGCTTATTGGTTCGTTCCCGGGCCGGTAAGTTTCATCGTCTTCGTCACTCGAACGCAGGGCGGCCTCGGGAACCGTCGGGTCCCGCTTCATGTCCACCAGCGCCTTCTTCGCGGTGTTCACGGCAATGCGGTAGAGCCAGGTGTAGAACTGGGCTTCGCCGCGGAACTGGTGCAGCGCCTTGTAGGCCCGGATGAAGGTTTCCTGGGCAATGTCCTCGACAAGGTCGACATCCCGCACCATGCGGCCGATCAGGCGCTCGATGCGGCGCTGGTACTTGAGCACCAGCAGTTCGTAGGCCCGGTCGTCGCCGGCCACGGTACGCTGCACAAGCTGGAAGTCTGCGTCTGCGGAATTGGTTGCCGCAGGCGGAGAAGGAGGCGTGGGCCGGCTCGTCATGGTTGGGACAACACCGGTTCGTCGCCACCCGGCACGCGTGCGTACAGGGCGCGACGCAAGTCCAGCCAGCGCTCGGGGCAGTTCGCGCGCTCGAGCCAGAGCCAGGCGGCAGGACGACCAGGCGCGTTCAGTCGAACGAGCACAAGGGATTGAAGGTCGAGATGAATCGACGCACCCGCGCCACCCAGGCGCGTAGTGCCCGTGCATGACCAATGCACACCATCCCAGCGCAACTGCACGCCCTCCCCCAACCGGGATGCGGCCCACGCACCGCGAGCGGCGAGCGCCAAGGCGCTGGCCAGTATCGCGGTGCGCCACGGTGCACCGGCGAACTGGACGCACCACGCCAGCAGCGCGGCCGCCCCCAGGGCCCAGATGCCCCACGCGAGCCGACGCGCCATGCGCGAGCGCCCCACCGGAAAGCTCACCGATGGGGCGCTGTGCATGCGTAGATGGAGATCAAGCGCGCTTGAACACCAGCGTGCCGTTGGTGCCGCCGAACCCGAAGTTGTTCTTGACCGCGACATCGATCTTCAGATCGCGCGCCTGGTTGGCGCAGTAGTCGAGGTCACACTCCGGATCCTGGTTGAAGATGTTGATCGTCGGCGGGCTCTTCTGATGATGCACGGCCAGCACCGTGAACACCGATTCGATGCCGCCGGCGCCACCCAGCAGGTGGCCGGTCATCGACTTGGTCGAGTTGACCACCAGCTTCTTGGCCTGGTCACCGAAAGCGAGCTTGATCGCATTGGTTTCGTTCACATCGCCCAGCGGCGTGGACGTACCGTGCGCGTTGATATAGCCCACCTGGTCGGCGTTGACGCCCGCGTTCGCCAGCGCATTGGACATGGAGCGGCGGGGGCCGTCGACGTCCGGCGCGGTCATGTGATAGGCATCGCCCGACATGCCGAAACCGGCCAGCTCGGCGTAGATCTTGGCGCCGCGGGCCTTGGCATGCTCGTACTCCTCGAGGACCATCACGCCAGCACCCTCGCCCAGCACGAACCCGTCGCGATCCTTGTCCCAGGGGCGCGAAGCCGTCTTGGGATCGTCGTTGCGGGTACTCAGCGCACGGGCAGCAGCAAAGCCGCCAACGCCCAGCGGCGACACGGTGGATTCGGCACCGCCGGCGATCATCACGTCGGCATCGCCGTACTCGATCATGCGCGCGGACATGCCAATGGCGTGCAGACCCGTCGTACATGCCGTGACCACTGCGACGTTCGGGCCCTTGAAGCCGTACTTGATCGACACGTGGCCGGAGATCATGTTGATGATCGAGGCAGGCACGAAGAACGGCGACACACGGCGGGGGCCGCGGTTGACCAGTTCGGAGTGGGTTTGCTCAATCATCGGCAGGCCACCGATGCCCGAGCCGATGTTGCACCCGATGCGCACGGCCAGCTCCGGCGTCAGCGCATCGCCCGTGGGCAAGCCGCTGTCCTGAACGGCCTGCACGGCCGCTGCCAGCCCGAGATGGATGAAGCGGTCCATGTGACGCGCTTCCTTCTCGGGGATGTACTGAGTGATGTCGAAGCCCTTGACCTCGCCAGCAAAGCGGCAGGCAAAGGCACTGGCATCGAAACTCGTGATGGTGTCGATGCCCGACTGACCGGCCAGCAGGTTGGCCCAGGCTTCAGTGACGGAATTTCCGACTGGAGCCAGGCAACCCAGCCCGGTCACGACGACGCGGCGTTTGGTCATGCCGGCAAACCTTTCAGGGATGAATGGGACCGCCCTCGCGGCGCGTCATCCGAAAAGGCAGCGCACCGGGGAGCGGGGTTCCGTGGGCCGATCAGGCCTTTTGGTTCTTGGTGGCGTAGTCGACGGCGTTTTGCACCGTGGTGATCTTTTCGGCGTCTTCGTCCGGGATCTCGATGCCGAACTCGTCTTCGAGCGCCATCACGAGTTCGACCGTGTCCAGAGAGTCTGCGCCGAGGTCGGCCACGAAAGCCTTCTCATTGGTGACTTGGGACTCTTCCACGCCGAGCTGCTCGGCGATGATTTTCTTGACACGTGCTTCGATATCGCTCATTTGGTTCCCTCTGAGGGTTGTAAGTAACTTGTGGATTTTAGCTGGCCGGGCTTCATGGTTTGCCCGACCTGCCGCTTGGGAAAATTGAAGGCTGATCGCCCCGCTTACATGTACATGCCGCCGTTGACGTGCAGTTCCTGCCCCGTCACGTAGCCTGCCTGCGGCGATGCCAGGTAGGCGACCGCGTGCGCGATGTCGGCCGGCTTGCCCAGGTGGCCCAGCGGAATCTGCGAGAGCAGCGCTTGCTGTTGCGCCTCGGGCAGGGAGGCCGTCATGTCGGTGGCGATGAAGCCGGGCGCCACGCAATTGACCGTGATGTTACGGCTGCCGAGCTCGCGCGCCAATGCGCGCGTCATGCCGGCCACGCCGGCCTTGGCGGCAGCGTAGTTGGCCTGGCCGGGATTGCCGGACGCACCCACGACACTGGTGATGCTGATGATGCGGCCATAGCGCTGCTTCATCATCGGGCGGATGACCGCGCGCGACAGGCGGAATACCGCCTTCAGATTGGTGTCGAGCACAGCGTCCCAATCCTCGTCCTTCAGGCGCATGGCCAGGGTGTCGCGGGTGATGCCGGCGTTGTTGACCAGCACGTGCAGGCCGCCGTGGTCCTTGACGATTGCGTCGATCAGCGCGTCTGTGGCTGCCGCGTCATTCACGTTGAGCGCACGCCCTTCGCCGCCGTGTGCCGCCAGCGCGGCGCCGATGGCTTGCGCGCCTTCAGCCGTCGTGCCGGTACCGATCACCTTGAAGCCGCACTGCGCCAGCTCGAGGGCGATGGCCGCGCCAATGCCGCGCGTCGCGCCGGTCACCAGGGCCACCTGGCCCTTGAATTCGTTGGAATCGCTCATGTCAGTCAAGCCAGCTGTTGTTTCACTTCGGCCAGCGAGGCCGGATCGAAGATGGCGCCCGAAACCAGGTCGGGCGCAATGCGCTTGGCCATGCCGGCCAGCACCTTGCCAGGGCCGCATTCGATCACTGCGGCCACGCCGCGCGCCTGCAGGGCCTGCACCGTCTCGACCCAGCGAACCGGGCCGGCCGCCTGTCGCACCAGCGCGTCCTTGATGCGCTGTGCATCGCTTTCCACGGCCACGTCGATGTTGTTGACGACCGGAATCTGGGGCGCTGCGAACGTCACATCGGCCAACTTGGCGCGCAGCGCATCGGCCGCGGGCTTCATCAGGCTGGAATGGAAGGGCGCCGACACGGGCAGCGGCAGCGCACGCTTGGCGCCATTGGCCTTGAGCACTTCGCAGGCCTTTTCGACCGCGGCCTTGCTACCGGCAATGACCGTCTGCATCGGGTCGTTGAAATTGACGGCCTCCACCACTTCGGCGGAATCGGCGCCGAACGTGGCCTGGGCTTCGGCGCAGCCAGCAATCACCTTGGCGGCATCCATGCCGAGGATGGCGGCCATGGCGCCAACTCCGACGGGCACGGCCTGCTGCATGGCCTGGGCGCGGAAGCGAACCAGCGGTGCGGCCTGCGCGAGGCTCAGCACGCCAGAGGCAACCAGGGCCGAGTACTCTCCCAGCGAGTGTCCAGCGACGACGGCAGGCTTTTCACCGCCTTCGGTCAGCCAGGCGCGCCAGGCGGCAATGGCCGCCACGAGCATCACGGGCTGTGTATTGGTGGTGAGCGCCAGGGCCTCCTTGGGCCCCTCGTGAATGAGCTTGGCGACGTCTTCGGCCAGGGCATCGGACGCTTCAGCCAGCGTCTCGCGCACGGCGGGGTGGTCGCCCCAGGCGTCCAGCATGCCGACAGACTGAGAGCCTTGGCCGGGAAATACGAAGGCAGATGATTTCATTGCTTTTTTTGTGTCTCCTGCAGCGGCAATCGGCCCGCATGGCGGGCCGGCTGCCACTACATATCCAGTAGGACGGCGCCCCAGGTGAAGCCGCCACCCACACCCTCGAGCATGACCGTGTCGCCTTTTTTCACCTTGCCGCTGCGCACGGCGTCGTCGAGCGCCAGCGGAATCGAAGCTGCAGAGGTGTTGCCATGCTCATGCACGGTAACGATCAGCTTTTCGCGGTCCAGCTTCAGCTTCTTGGCCGTGCCTTCCATGATGCGGATGTTGGCCTGGTGCGGAATGAGCCAGTCGATGTCGGCATCGGTCCTGCCGGCCTTGGCCAACGTGGCGCGGGCTGCTTCCTCGAGCACGCGCACCGCCAACTTGAAGACGGCCTGGCCGTCCATGTGCAGGAACGGCGTGCCAGAAACCTGCCCGCCCGACACGTGCCCGGGCACGCACAGGATGCCCACATGCTTTCCGTCGGCGTGCAGATCGCTCGCCAGGATGCCCGGCGTTTCGCTGGCTTCAAGCACCACTGCGCCGGCGCCGTCGCCGAACAGCACGCAGGTCGTGCGGTCGTTGAAGTCGAGGATGCGGGAGAAAACTTCTGCGCCAACCACCAGCGCGCACTTAGCGCTGCCGGTGCGGATCATGGCGTCGGCCACTGTGAGGGCGTAGACGAAGCCGCTGCAGACCGCCTGCACGTCGAACGCGGGGCAGCCGGCAATTCCGAGCTTGTTCTGCAGGATGGCAGCGCAAGACGGGAAGACCATGTCCGGCGTGGACGTGGCCACGATGATCAGGTCGACCTCGCTGGCCTGGCGCCCAGCCGCCTCGAGCGCATGCCGGGCCGCCTCGTAGCCCAGGTCGCTACTGGTCACTTCGGGCGCCGCGAAATGGCGAGCATGAATGCCGGTCCGCTCAATGATCCATTGATCGGAAGTTTCGACCCCACGCTGCGCCAATTCGCGCGCGAGATCGTCGTTGGTCACCCGGCGCGGAGGCAGGTAGCTGCCCGTTCCGGTAATTCTTGAATATGAAGCCATCAGACTTGAAGTGCCGCCGATTCGGCCGGCGCCGCGGACTCTTTACGCGCAAGAAGCGGTGCGGCGTGCGCGATGCGGGCTCGAACCCGGTCGAGCAGATTGTTGCGAGCGGCATCATAAGCGCGATCGAGCGCATAGCCGAAAGCCATCTCGTCGGCAGACCCATGGCTCTTGAACACCAGGCCGCGCAACCCCAGCAAGGCCGCACCGTTGTAACGTCGATGATCCAGTCGATTCTTGAAAGACTTTAGAACCGGATAAGCCGCAATTGCAGCAAGTTTGGTGAAGATGCTGCGCGAAAACTCCATGCGGATGAATTCGCCAATCATCGAGGCAACACCTTCGCTGGCCTTCAGTGCCACATTTCCAACAAAGCCGTCACAAACAACGATATCGGTTGTACCTTTGTAGATATCGTTGCCTTCAACGTTTCCGAAGAAATTCAAATCTTGCGAATTGGCAGCCGTTCGCAGCAATTGCGATGCCTTTTTGATGGTTTCGCTGCCCTTGATCGCCTCTTCGCCGATATTGAGCAAACCGACCGAAGGCGCCTCGTTGCCCGTCAACGCAGAGACGAGCGCAGAGCCAAGAACAGCGAATTGCAGGAGGTCTTCGGCATCGCAATCGACATTGGCACCCAGATCCAGCACCGTGGTGGCGCCACCCTTGACATTGGGCAACTGGGGCGCAATGGCGGGCCGATCGATGCCGTCGAGCGTCTTGAGCAGATAGCGGGCAATCGCCATGAGGGCACCCGTATTGCCCGCCGACACCGCAGCCTGGGCGGCTCCGTCCTTGACCTGCGCGATGGCCACGCGCATGGAGGAGTCTTTTTTCTTGCGCAGCGCGACTTCGACGGGGTCGTCCATGCCCACCACCTCGGTGGCGGTCACGATACGCGCACGCGGATGGGAGAAGCCAGCCAGCGCAGCCGGCGCACCCACGAGCACGAGCGAAGCCTGCTCGTGCCGCTCCAGGAATGCCTTGCACGCCGGCAGCGTGACCGACGGGCCATGGTCTCCCCCCATGCAATCAACGGCGAGCGTGATCGCAGACAAGGGGGCTGAAGCGAATTCGGAGGGCGTAGCCATCAAAACAAAGGCCCGACGCTACAGCAGAAGTAGCCTCGGGCCCGAGCCTGGAAAACGCGAATCAGGCTTCGTTCTTGGTCTTCAGCACCTTGCGGCCGCGATAGAAGCCGTTGGGGCTGATGTGGTGACGCAGATGCGTTTCGCCGGTGGTCGGCTCCACGGCGATGCCGGGAACGCCCAGGGCGTTGTGCGAACGGTGCATGCCCCGCTTGGAGGGCGACTTCTTGTTTTGCTGGACGGCCATGTTGGCTCCTGAAATTCGGTTGGTTGGTGGGACGCTCTTGCAGCCGGGCTGACAGCAACCGGAAAAATGTTCCGGAACCTGGCAGCCTACTTGCCATTCCCAATTCCCTATACGCCCGAACATATTCGAGCAACTGGCTTGGGTTACGCGCGAAGCCCATGATTATAGCTCAGCCTGGGTAGTGTCGGCCAGCCCTCGTTACTCGGGCTTGCCGGAACGCAGCTTGGCCAGGGCGGCAAAGGGATTATCCCGTTCCTTCTCGGCCGAGTCGAAATCCGGATCCTGGACGGAAAGAGGCACGTCCTGCGGGCAGACCTCGTGTCGAGGGGTAATGGGCAACTCCATCAGCAGTTCGTCCTCGACCAGGGTCAGGACGTCGAAATCGCGGCTCGCCACCAGCACATCTTCTTCCAACTCCTCGTCCAGCGCCGCGGCCGTTGCCTCATCGGCAACAAAGCGGAACCAGCGGTCGGCCTCGATGTGCGTGCGAACCGGCGCCAGGCAGCGCTGACAGGTCAGGGGAACCTGCGCGCTGGCTTGCAGATGCATCCAGGGCTGGGCCCGGCCGCCAGCGTCGTTGCGCTCCTCGCCTTGCGCATGCCACTCGACCTGCAGACCATCGGTCGACTCGACAGCCTCGGCCGCCAGGCGCTCAAATCGGGCCAGGGGTTGGCTGCCGGAAAGTTGGCCGCCCGCCTGGGCGAACTCGGCAACATTCAGGTGCTCGGGCACAAATTCTCTCTTCATCGGCAACAGTCTAATCCGCGCCGCGGCATGGCATCCGGGACAATCGACCTCATGCAAAAACGGACCGTGATCCTGGCCTCTACTTCGCGCTATCGACGCGAGCTGATGAATCGCCTGAGGCTGCCCTTCGAAGTGCACTCGCCGGAAGTCGATGAAGCACCTCTGCCCGGCGAAAGCCCTCGCGTCCTGGCAGAGCGCCTGGCGCTGGCCAAGGCGCAAGCCGTTGCCGCCCGCTTTCCGCAAGCAGTCGTCATCGGGTCCGACCAGGTGGCCGACCTGGACGGCCAGGCGCTGGGCAAGCCCGGCACCCACGACCGGGCGGTGGAACAACTGCGCCGCATGCGCGGGCAGACACTGATCTTCCAGACCGCCGTTGCCGTGGTCTGCCAGGCCACCGGCTTCGAGCAGCGCGAGCTGGCCCCGGTGCGGGTCGTGTTTCGGGAACTCGACGACGCGGCCATCGAGGCGTATCTGCAAGCCGAGCAGCCCTACGACTGCGCAGGCAGCGCCAAGAGCGAGGGCATGGGCATTGCACTGCTGGACGCCATCGACAGCGACGACCCGACGGCCCTGGTGGGCCTTCCGCTCATCCGCACCTGCCGGATGCTGCGCTCTGCGGGGGTCGATCTGCTTTGACGAACACCAAGCTAGGCACCCTCTTCCTGGTTCCGGCTCCCCTGGATTTCGGCTGCGAAGCGCAGGTGCCGGTGGAGCAGTCCGTTCCGCTGGGCACCTTGCAGGCAGCCGCCGCCATCACGCATTGGGTGTGCGAGAACGCAAAGTCGGCCCGGGCATACCTCAAGCGGATCGACGCCGTCGCGCCGCTGGCTGCGGCGCTGCAGGCGCAGCAGATCCAGGAGTTGCCGCGCGAGGTCCACAAGAAAGGCGATCACGGCGGGCAATTCGATGCCCGGCCGCTGCTGGCTCCGGCCCTGGCGGGGCACGACATGGGTCTGCTCAGCGAAGCCGGCATGCCGGCGGTGGCGGACCCGGGGTCGTCCGTGGTCAAGGCCGCGCATGATCTTGGCTTGCGTGTGGTACCGCTGAGCGGGCCGGTGTCGCTGCTGCTGGCCCTGGCGGCCAGTGGCCTCAATGGCCAGAACTTCGCTTTCGTGGGCTACCTCCCGCAAGAAGCCGGCGAGCGCGCCCAGCGCATCCGCGAGCTCGAGGCCCTTGCACTGCGCACGGGTCAGACCCAGCTCTTCATCGAGACGCCCTATCGCAACACCGCGCTGACCCAGGCATTGCTGCAGACCCTGCAGCACAACACCCGCCTGGCCGTTGCGCGCGGCCTCACGCTGGCCTCGGCCAGCGTGCGCTCCGAGACAGTGAAGGCCTGGCGCACCAAGCCGGCACCGGCCGATGAGCGCGCGCCGGCGGTCTTCGCCATTGGGCGGTGATGACGGTGATGAATTCCAGAAGCGCCATCGCACCGCACCCGCCCTCTCCCACCACCCTCTGGGCTTCGCGCACGCAGTTCTTCTGCTCCGGCTTCATCTTTGCCACGTGGGGCGTTCACATTCCCACGGTGAAGGCGCACTACGGCATCGACGAGGCACAACTGGGCTTTGCCATGCTGGCGGCGGGCTGCGGCGCGCTCCTGGGCTTGACTCGCGCGGGCGGCTGGATCGGCCGCCGCGGCGCCCGGCAGATGGCAGGCCTGAGCGGTGTGATCTATGCATTGCTGCTCGCAGGGCTGATCCTCATGCCCGGCTTCGTCGCGCTGTTGGTCCTGCTCGCCATGTTCGGCGTGGTCACCAGCGTTTTCGACGTTGCGATCAACACCGAGGCCGCGCAGCTCGAACTGCACAGCGGCCGGCCGCTGATGAGCGGCATGCATGGCATGTTCAGCCTGGGCGGCATGGTCGGCGCAGTGACAGGCGGCATGGCGCTGGGCATCGGCATGGGCGCGCAACTGCATCTTCTATTGGTCGCACTGGCGATGGCAGGTGCCATCGGGTTCGCGTCCACGCGGATGCTCCCACGCGAAGCAACTGCGTCGGCGGGTGGCGATCATGCCTTCAAGCTGCCGCGCGGCGCACTGATGGTGCTGGGCGCGCTGGCCGCGCTCGGCCTGATTGCCGAAGGGGCGATCTACGACTGGAGCGTGCTGTACATGCAGCAAGAGCTGGGTAGTCCGCAGGAGCAGGCGGCCCTGGCCTATGCGAGTTTTTCTGCCGCGATGGCGGCCACGCGATTTGCCGGCGATGCACTGCGTGCGCGCTTCACGCCCAAGGCCTTGCTACGCACCAGCGCCGTGCTGGCCGGTGCGTCGATGACGCTGGTGCTGCTGGTGGATGCGCCGTGGGTCGCGCTGGTGGGCTTTGCGGGCGTGGGCATCGGCTTCGCCAACATCGTGCCGATTCTGTTTGCCGCTGCAGCGCGCGTGCCGGGCGTTGCGCCCTCACAGGGCATTGCCGCGGTTGCTGCGGCTGCCTACCTTGGCTTCATGGCCGGCCCACCCGTGATCGGCTTCGTGGCCAAGCTGCACTCGCTCACGGCCGCCCTGTACCTGGTTGTCGTCTTCGCAGCCACGCTGGCCGCCTTCGCACAGCACGGCGGAACCAAGCGGCCAGGGAGCTAAGGCGCAGGCGCGAAGCGCGCCCCTCAGGAACCTCAGCGCAGCACGGGCGCGGTGCGCATCGAACGCACCGCAGTGTCGGCGAAGGCCGCGCCGAAGCGCTTGGCCAGCCGCTCTGCCACGTTCTCGCGACGGGTGTAGTCGATCACCTCTTCGGCCTTGATCACTTCGCGCGCAACGAAGTCCACGCTGCCGATCTGGTCGGCCAGGCCGATTTCCACTGCCTGCTGACCCGTCCAGAACAGGCCGCTGAAAAGACCGGGCGTCTGCAGCTTCAGGCGATCGCCGCGGCCGGCCTTCACCACATTGATGAACTGCGTGTGGATCTGGTCGAGCATCTGCTGGGCATGCGCGCGCTGCGCATCGCTGATGGGGCTGAACGGATCGAGAAAGCCCTTGTTTTCGCCCGAGGTGAGCAGGCGGCGTTCGACGCCGACTTTCTCCATGATGCCGGTGAAGCCAAAGCCGTCCATCAGCACGCCGATGCTGCCCACCAGGCTGGCCTTGTCGACAAAGATCTTGTCGGTGGCCGAAGCGATGTAGTACGCGGCGGAAGCACAAGTCTCCTCGACCACGGCGTACACGGGCTTGTTGTACTTGGCGCGCATGCGCTTGATCTCGTCGGCCACGATGCCCGCCTGCACCGGGCTGCCACCCGGTGAATTGATGAGCAGCACCACACCCTTGGCGCCCTCGTCCTCGAAGGCGGACTTCATGGCCGCGGTGATGTATTCAGCGCTGGCATCGGCGCCTTCGGCAATTTCGCCCTTGATCTCGACGACCGCGGTGTGGGCGGTGGACTTCACCGTGGCAGGGGTGGCGCGCGAAAAACCGATCCAGACCAAGGTAACGAAGAAAGCCAGCCAGGCCAGGCGAACGAAAGTCTTCCAACGGCGCGCGGCGCGCTGCTCGTTCAGGGCTGCGAATGCAAGCTTCTCGAGGGTAGCGCGCTCCCAGCCTGCAGGCTGGGACTTGGCGCTGGGGGCACTGTGCGCAGCGCCAGGCGTCGGCTCGAAGGGTTCGAAACCTTCCGGTTCCGTGCGAGTGGGTTCGGTCATGTGGAGTTGTCTAGAAAACCAGAGGCTTCAGGTTCCAGTCAGTATGCCAGTGCACCACGCCGTCGTGCTCGCTCGTGGCAATCTTGACCAGGCCGCCGCGGCACGGCCCGCCTGCACATTCGCCGGTGTCGGGCTTGTAGACGGCCCCATGGGTCGCGCATAGCAGCCACTGGCCGGTATCGTCGAAGAAGCGGTCGGGCTGGTAGTCCAATTCCATGGCCACATGGCTGCAGCGATTGAGGAAGGCATGAACGCCCCCCTCGAAGCGGATCGCAAAGGCCCGGCAACTCTGGCCGCCATGAACAACGTCGAAAGCAACAGCCCGGCCGCCGTCGACCAGGTCGGCAGAGTTGCACAAGGGAATGCGTTCACTCATGCCGTGTGGCCCTTGAGGGTTTCAGCCGTTCTCGAGCAGCCATGCCTGCAGGCCGGCCACCGAATTCGCGACAAACAGCGGATTGAGTTCGCCGAAGGTGTCGCTCTCATGGGCACCGTAGCTCACGGCCACGCTGGCGCATCCCGCGTTCCTGGCCAGTTGCAGGTCGTGCGTGGTGTCGCCGATCATCAAGGTGCGCTGCGGCGTCGTGCCCTGCTCTTCCATCAGCTCGAGAAGCATGCGCGGATGCGGCTTGCCGAAGGTCTCGTCAGCCGTGCGCGAGCCATCGAAACGCCCCTGCAGCGCCGTGGTCGCCAGCGCCGCGTTCAGGCCCGCGCGCGACTTGCCCGTGGCCACCGCCAGCTTGTGGCCGCGGCCGCGCAGCATGTCCAGCAACGGCAGGACACCATCGAACAGCACCAGGTCGTCGTGGTGCCGCATGTAATGGTGACGGTAGCGTGCCCCCAGCTCCTGGTATTTCTCGCGCGGAACATCGGGCGCAACGCGGGCCAGCGCTTCGCCAAGGCCCAGGCCGATGACCCACGCGGCGTCGCTGTCGGTAGGCCGGGCGCCACCGACATCGACCACGGCAGCCTGAATGCAGCGCACGATGAGGCTGGTGGAGTCGTAAAGGGTGCCGTCCCAGTCGAATGCGATCAGGTCGAAACGGCGCGCAGAAGAAGAGTCGGTCATGGATTTGAAAGTAGGCCCTGTCTCGACGATGCCGGCAACACGTCTGCAAGATCAGGGGGCAGATCGGCTTGCAGCGCCACGCGCCGGCCATCCGCCGGGTGATTGAATTGAAGCCGCCATGCATGCAGGAACATGCGCTTGAGGCCCAGCTTCAGCAACTCGCGATTTCGCGCGTAGACGCCGTATTTCTCGTCCCCCGCGATGGGGTGGCCGCTGGAGGCCAGGTGCACGCGGATCTGGTGCGTGCGCCCGGTCTTGATGGTGACCGCCAGCAGCGACATCGGTTCGGCCTCGCCCGGCAAGGTGAACTTGTCCAGCACCTTGACCAGCGTGACGGCCCGCATGGCGTCCGGATGGTCCTTGGCCACCACGCGAACGCGCCGCTCGCCCTCGCCGCCCGTGCCATCGCCCGCCGGCAGCAGGTAGCGGGCCAGGGGCGAGTCGATCACCTTCTTGTTGGCCGGCCAGTCGCCCAGCACCAGCGCCAAGTAGGTCTTGCCGGTTTCCCGCTCGCGAAACTGGTCTTGCAGGTTGGTGAGCGCACTGCGCTTCTTGGCCACCAGCAGGATGCCGGAGGTTTCCCTGTCGAGCCGATGCACCAGCTCAAGAAAGCGCGCGGTCGGCCGGGCCGAGCGCAATTGCTCGATCACGCCAAAGCTCACCCCGCTGCCGCCATGCACCGCCACGCCGGCGGGCTTGTCGATGGCGATCAGGGCGTCGTCTTCGTGCAACACGGTAAAAACCCGCGCCGGAACCGGCCTGGAGGCCTCGGGCGCGGCCGAACTGGCGGAGGTCCGCATGGGCGGAATCCGGACGATATCCCCCTCCTCGATGCGGGTTTCGGCCTGGGCCCGGCCCTTGTTCACACGCACCTCGCCAGAGCGGATAACCCGGTAGACGTGTGTCTTGGGCACACCCTTGAGGTGCTTGAACAGGAAGTTGTCCAGGCGCTGCCCGGCGGAGTCTTCGTCGACCGTCAGCAGCTTGACCGATTCGCCAGGGGGGCGGGCTTGCACTGAGGCGGGGCCCTGCTTCCCACCTATAATGTTTTTCACCAGCGCGGTCATGTAAGTGCTTGATTAAACGGGAAGTTTAGAACACCCGAATGTAGAGCGCCCATGCCGCACTGAGAGGTCGATGCCGCTTTGGCAGCGCCCTCCTGCAAACCCCGCGCTAGAGCGCAAAGTGGCAGGAGCGCAGCCCAAGTCAAGCCGACGCCAACGAAACAAAGAAAACGGAATTCCCAGCCGGCAGGTCCACATCTGCCGGCGGATCGAAGCGAGCCCCCTGTGCTGATGTTGCTTATTCAAATGGTCCTGAACTGGCTCAAGCCGGTTGCGTCGGCCATTGGATTGGCCCCGGAGCGCGTCCAAAATCATGCGTTCCCCGCCGTTTTTTCACAAACGGCGCGCCAGCATCACATCGGGCTCGCGCCCATCCATGCGCCCCCACTCCGGCTGACGAGCTAGCGCTCGGACAGAAGGCGTGCGTTCGCGCGCGCCACCCCTGTCACCAGCATCTGGAGCCAAGAGGCAATCCCGTCGTTTCGCGAGCGGTCGTCCGTGCATCGTTGCCCGTCATGGGCATGTAAGAGCGAACGAAACAAGGACAACGCATCATGAAGCGGATGCTGATTAATGCCACGCAGGCCGAAGAACGCCGCCTGGCCATCGTCGACGGACAAAAGCTCCTCGACTATGAAATCGAAATCGAAGGGCGCGAACAGCGCAAGGGCAACATCTACAAGGCCGTCGTCACCCGCGTCGAGCCTTCGCTGGAAGCCTGCTTCGTCGACTACGGCGAAGACCGCCACGGATTCCTGCCCTTCAAGGAAATCTCCAAGCAATACTTCGCCGAAGGCGTGTCGGCCAGCTCGGCCCGCATCAACGAAGCCATCAAGGAAGGCCAGGAACTGGTCGTCCAGGTGGAAAAGGAAGAGCGCGGCAACAAGGGCGCGGCCCTCACCACCTTCATCTCGCTGGCCGGCCGCTATGTCGTGCTGATGCCCAACAACCCGCGCGGCGGCGGCGTGAGCCGGCGCATCGAGGGCGACGACCGGGCCGAGCTGAAAGAGGCGATGGACCAGCTCGATTACCCCAAGGGCATGAGCATCATCGCCCGCACCGCCGGCATCGGCCGCAGCGCCCCCGAGCTGCAGTGGGACCTGAACTACCTGCTCAAGCTGTGGACCGCCATCGACGGCGCGGCCAAGGGCGGCAAGGGTGCCTTCCTGATCTACCAGGAATCGAGCCTGGTCATCCGCGCCATTCGTGACTACTTCAACAACGACATCGGCGACATCCTGATCGACACCGACGACATCTACGAGCAGGCGCACCAGTTCATGGCGCACGTCATGCCCGAGCATGCCGGCAAGGTCAAGCGCTACCGCGACGACGCGGCGCTGTTCAGCCGCTTCCAGATCGAGCACCAGATCGAGTCGGCCTATGCCCGTACGGTGCAACTGCCCAGCGGCGGCGCCATCGTCATCGACCACACCGAGGCGCTGGTGTCGGTGGACGTGAACTCGGCGCGCGCCATCAAGGGCGGCGACATCGAAGAAACAGCCACCCGCACCAACCTCGAAGCCGCCGACGAAGTGGCCCGCCAGATGCGCCTGCGCGACCTGGGCGGCCTGATCGTCATCGACTTCATCGACATGGACGAGTCCAAGAACCGCCGCGAAGTCGAAAGCCGCCTGCGCGACGCGCTGCGCCAGGACCGCGCCCGCGTGCAGTTCGGCTCGATCAGCAAGTTCGGCCTCATGGAAATGAGCCGCCAGCGCCTGAAGCCGGCCCTCTCCGAAGGTGCTTCCATTCCCTGCCCGCGCTGCGGCGGCTCGGGCCACATCCGCGACACCGAGTCGAGCGCGCTGCAGATCCTGCGCATCATTCAGGAAGAGTCCATGAAGGACAACACCGCCGCCGTGCACGTTCAGGTGCCGGTGGAAGTGGCCTCCTTCCTGCTCAACGAGAAGCGCACCGAGATCGCCAAGATCGAACTCAAGCAGCGCGTCGCCGTGCTGATGGTGCCCAACAAGACGCTCGAAACGCCCAACTACAAGCTCGAGCGCCTCAAGCACGACGACCCGCGCCTGGACCACGTCGACGCCAGCTACAAGATGGCCGACGAGTTCGAGGACCCGGTCGCGGTCACGCGTCGCTCGCAGGAGCCGACCAACAAGCAGACGCCGGTGATCAAGGGCGTGCTGCCCGACGCGCCGGCCCCGGTGGCCACGCCCAAGCCCGAAGCCGCCCGTGCGCCAGCTGCGCCGCGCGCGCCGGTCGCAGCCCAGGCACCGGCCCCCGCGCAGCGCCCTGCGGCCGAACGCGGTTTCGTCAACTGGTTCAAGGGCCTGTTCGGCGGCACGCCGGCGGCAGCACCTGCCCCGGCACCTGCTGCTGCGGCAGCGGCAGCTGAAGCCAAGCCCGGCCGACGCGATGGCCGCACTGGCGAAGCCCGTGCCGGCGGACGCGATGGCGAAGGCCGCGGCGGACGCGGCGGTGAAGGCCGAGGTGGACGTGGCGGCGAAGGCCGTGGTGGGCGCGACGGCGAACGCCGCGGCGGCCGCAATGGCGAGCAGCGTCGCGAAGGCCGCGCCGAAGCCCGTACGGATGCACCGGTGCGCGAGCAGACACGCGATCAGGCGCCACGCGAGGCCCGCGAGCCGCGCGAACCTCGTGAGAACCGCGAGCCGCGCGAAGCCCGCGCCCCGCGCGAAGGCCGTGAGCCGCGCGAAGCCCGCGAACCGCGCGAGGGTCGTGACGGCGAGCGTCGCAACGGACGTGGCGAGCGCGGTGAGCGTCGCGACAACGAAGGCCGCAATCGCGAGGAAGGCCAAGTCGCGCTGCCCGAAGGTCAAGTGACCGCATCCGAGCGCACCGGCGGCGAAGACGCCGCTGCCGCAACAAGCGATCGGCCGCAGCGCAGCCGCGGCGAGCGCCGTGAACGCGGCGAACGCAACGAGCGCGGCGAACGCCGGGCCGAGAACGAAGCGGACAACGCCAGCGCGATTCGCGCCGAAGCCGCCCCGCTGCCGGAGGCAGTCGAGGGCGCCCAGGTGCCCGATGCGCCGCGCGCCGACGGTGAAGAGCGCCGCCCGCGCTCGCGCGACCGCTATGGCCGTGATCGCCGCGAGCGCGCTTCGCGCGAAGGCAGCGAGCCGCGCCAGGAGTTTGAAGCCGCCGAAGAAGCGCCTGCCCAACCCGCCGCACCCATGCAGCCCCTGCGCAGCGTGGAGGCAGCGCC
Source organism: Pseudomonadota bacterium (assembly GCA_018241225.1). Taxonomy (GTDB): domain Bacteria; phylum Pseudomonadota; class Gammaproteobacteria; order Burkholderiales; family Burkholderiaceae_C; genus Variovorax. The sequence goes on along the minus strand of JAFEEG010000038.1, from coordinate 18,041 downwards.
TCCGTCGCTCGAGCTGCCCGCCACGGCCTCGTCCAAGCCGATCGAAGTGCCTGCACCAGCGGCCGCCGCGCCGGCGCGCGGCATGCCCAGGGTCACGCCGTTCGAGCTGCCGCTGGCCGATCTCGCCCAGATCGCCGAAGGCTCGGGCCTGCACTGGGTCAACTCCGACGTCGAGCGCGTGGCACAGATCCAGGCGGCCATTGCGGCCGAGCCCAAGCCGGTGCACGTGCCGCGTGAGCGCCCCCCCGTCGTGGTCCTCGACGAAGGCCCGCTGGTCCTGGTGGAAACGCGTCGCGACCTGAGCCAGGTGGTGCTGCCCTTCGAAGAGCGCAACGCCGCCGCCCAAGGCACCCAGGCCGGCTGACCCCGGGTGGCGGCTGCGCCGCCCTACCCCTCAAAAAAGCGACCAGGCTAGGCCTGGTCGCTTTTTTTTCGTCCACATCCTGCTTTCAGCGAGTGCGGCCAGAAGTCGCCGTATCGGGTGAGTCCGACCACAAAGTTGGTGCGCACACACCACAAACGCAGCACTGCTCGTGTTACGCGAATTGAATAAGAAGGAACTACATCCCGCCGGCCTTGTCGTGCCCGGGTAAAAGTACCCAAAAAAGGAGCTCTCCGAATGGCAAGACACGCCGTTCGCCGTATGGCGTACCACTTTTGGGAGCGCGACAATGTCAGCATAATGTGTTCAAATTCTTGCGAATAGTAGTAAAGCGTTACACGACCCGAGCAAGGCCGTAAATGCCGCACCTGATCCGAGGAATATGGATGTTCCGACCTGATTCCAGTGCCAGAGGCCACTTGAACCGACAGCTGTCTCCTGGCGGAGGAAGTGGCTCGTCGCCTTATGTTGCCGCGCTCGTTCCCCGCAAGCTGAGCGCAGTCGAGCAGGCCGCAAAACGCTCGATGGATATCGTGGGTGCGCTGATGTTCTTCCTGCTTTTCGGCCCCGTCTATCTAGCGGTCGCACTATGGGTGCGCGTGAGCATGGGCAGCCCGGTGCATTTCGGGCAGGTGCGCATGGGCGCGGGCGGACGGCGTTTCCGCTTCTACAAGTTCCGCTCGATGGTGCACGACTCGGACACCGTCCTGGACCAGTTCCTGAGCAAGAACGACATGGCCCGCACCGAATGGGACACCTTCCAGAAGCTGGAAAAGGACCCGCGCATCACCCCCCTGGGCCACTGGATCCGCAAGCTCAGCCTGGACGAGCTGCCGCAATTCTGGAACGTGCTCAAGGGCGACATGAGCCTGGTGGGCCCGCGCCCCTGCATGGAACGCCAGCGCACCCTGTATGGCCGCGGCTGGGACCATTACTGCACGATGCGCCCCGGCATCACGGGGCTGTGGCAGGTCAGCGGGCGCAATCGCCTCCCTTATGCCAAGCGGGTCGAGCTCGACGCCTACTATGTCGACAACTGGTCGCTCTGGATGGACGTCAAAATCCTGGTCAAGACCGTGAAGGTGGTCATTACGGGAGACGGTTCTCGATGAGTTCGACAAGAAGGATCTACGTGGCCGGGCACCGAGGCATGGTGGGCAGCGCCATCGTGCGCAGCCTGCAGCGCCGGGGCGTGGACTCGATCATCACGCGCACGCATGCCGAGCTGGACCTGACCGACCAGGCCGACGTGCGCGCCTTCTTCGCCAAGGAGCAACCCGACGAGGTGTACCTGGCGGCGGCCCGGGTTGGCGGCATCCATGCCAACAACACCTACCCGGCGGAGTTCATCTACGCCAACCTGATGGTGCAGAACAACGTGATCCACGAGGCATGGCGTGCGGGCGTGCGGCGCCTGCTGTTCCTGGGCTCCAGCTGCATCTACCCGCGCCTGGCACCCCAGCCCATGGCCGAAGAGGCGCTGCTGACGGGCAAGCTCGAAGCCACCAACGAGCCCTATGCCATTGCCAAGATCGCGGGCATCAAGCTGTGCGAGAGCTACAACCGCCAGTACGGCACCGACTACCGCAGCGTGATGCCGACCAACCTCTACGGGCCCGGCGACAACTACCACCCCGAGAACAGCCACGTCGTGCCGGCCATGATCCGGCGCTTTCACGAGGCCAAGGTGGCGAATGCCCCCTTCGTGACCATCTGGGGGACGGGGCGCGCCAAGCGCGAGTTCCTCTTCGTGGACGACATGGCCGAGGCTTGCGTGCATGTCATGCAGTTGCCGCGCGAGGTACATGCCGCGCACACCCAGCCGATGTGCAGCCACATCAACGTGGGTACCGGCGAGGACCTGTCCATTGCAGAGCTTGCGCTGCTGATTGCAGAGGCCGTCGGCTACAGCGGCGGCCTGAAGTACGACACCTCCAAGCCCGACGGCACGCCGCGCAAGCTGCTGGACGTGTCGCTGCTGCACAAGCTCGGCTGGAAGGCGAGCACTTCGCTGCGCGAGGGCCTTGCGCATGCTTACGCAGATTTCCTGGCCCATCAGGCGCACGAGCTTGACGCCGTTGCCGCGGCTTGAGCGCCTCGACGCCGGTGATGTATCGTCGGCTGGCGCGACTCGCGCTGCCAACGGGCCGCGCGTGACATCCGAATCCGTCGTACTGGTGCCGCCGGGCGCAGGCGGCGTACGCGACTACGCAGAGGTCATGAATCGGCACATTCCGGCTCGCATCCTTGCACCGAACCGCGACACGCCACTGGCCGAGTACGGCACTCGCGGCGACGTGGTGCTGAATTTCAGCGGCTACGGCTACCACCCGCGCGGCATTCCCGGCTGGCTGGTCGAGCGGCTCACCCATGTGCGCGCCAGCGGCCGGCAGGTGGGCATCTATTTCCACGAACTGTTCGCCACCGAGCCGCCCTGGCGTTCCGCCTTCTGGCTGGGACCGATGCAGCGCCGCATCGCATCCGACCTGGGCAACCTGGCCAGTTACTGGCTGACCAGCTGCAACGTGGCGGCGCAGTGGCTGCGGGACAACTGCAGCCCGGTGCCGCACCGCGTGCTTCCGGTGTACTCCAATGTGGGCGAGCTTTCTTCCTGGTCTGCCGAGCGGGCCGACAAGATCGTGGTGTTCGGCGGGCCCGCCATCCGCGCCCAGGTGTATCGCCGCCTCGGCGCCGATTTCTGGCGCTGGGTGCTCGAAGAAGGACTGGCCGTACATGACATCGGCCCGCCCATCTGCACCGCCGAGTACGACCGGCTGCGCGATTCGCAGCGCATCCACGCCCATGGCAGCCTGCCGGCAGAGCAGGTCAGCCAACGCCTGGCGCAGGCCCGCTACGGCCTGCTGTGGTATCCGCCCAGGGTCGCGGCCAAGAGCGGCGTGTTTGCAGCCTACAGCGCCCACGGCGTGTGCCCCATTCTTCTTGCCGACGACTACCACGTGCACGACGGCCTGGTGCCCGGGCGGCACTACGCTGCGGGGCACACCGGCTTGCATGAGGGGCGCCTGGACGCCGCGGCCATCGGCAAGACGGTGTTCGACTGGTATCAACCGCATCGCATCGATGCGCACGCGCAGGCCTTTCGCGACCTGATGCGTGCATCCACCTGAGCCCGGGCATCGTGACAACCGGCACCGCCTCGTTCGCCCGACCGGCCCATGGCATGAACGCCGCGCGCCTGAGCGTGACCGGCCGCCTGTTCATCACGGTCATGCTGATCCTCATCTTCGAGGGCGCGATCCGCAAATGGGTGAGCAGCGCCAGCACGCTGCCGCTGATTCTGTTGCGCGACCTGCTGGCCAGCTACGTGGTGGTGCGTGCCCTCACCCGCGGCCACTTCAGGCACCAGCGGGCGGTGCTCCAGGTGATGGTGCCGTGGTCTGCCTGCGTGCTGGGCTGGGGCCTGCTGCAGCTGACGCTGGGCGAGAGCACCTTCGCGGTCCTGTTGATCGGCATGCGCTTCTGGCTGCTGTACATCTGGTTTGCGCTGGCTGCCGCGGCCGGCATGAGCGAGCGCGACTACATCGCCGCCGTCCGCGCGCTGCTCTACAGCTTGATCCTGATGGCGCCGCTAGGGCTGCTGCAGCGCTACTCGCCGCCCGGCGCCTTCATCAACCAGACGCTGGATACCGACGCGGAAGATCTCTTCACGGTGATTGCGGGCGTGGTGCGCACGACGGGCACATTCAGCTTCACCTCGGGCTTCGGCATTTTCATCAACGTCTGCACGCCTTTTGCCCTGGGCGCCTTCGAGGCGCGCAGGCACAAGACTTCGCACCGTGCATTCGCCCTGGTGGCGCTGGGCGCCCTGATCATCTGCACGCTCGTCAGCGGTGCGCGGTCGTCCTTCGTCTACACGGGCGTCATGCTGGGGCTGTACCTGATGGGCAACGTTGCCTTTGCGCCGATGCGGCGCAAAGGCATTGCGCTGTTCACGGGCGTGGTGGCGCTGGTGGTCGTAGCCGGCCTGGCCTTCGTGTTCCAGGGCACCGTGGATGCCATCCAGGAGCGCTTCCAGGTGGCCTCGCAGAACGAAGACCCCGTTGCACGCATTCTCTCGATCTTCCTTGGCGAGCCTGCGGCGCTGGAAAACGCTGGCTGGCTGGGCGTGGGCATCGGCATCGGCTCGAACCTGGCGCAGTACGTGCAAACGGGCGGACGAGCGTTCGTCTATGCCGAGTCCGAAGCGGGACGCACGGTCATCGAAGGCGGCGTGGTGGGCGCCATGTTCCTCTTCATGAAGCTGATCTTCATCCTCACCGGCGTCGCGCTCGCGCTCAAGCGCTCGCTGCAGACGCGGGCCATTTTTCCGCTGCTTGTCTGGTTCACCGTTGCGGTGGCGTTTCTCAGCTGGCCGGCCATCGGCCAGCTCACTGCCAACGGCCTGCTCGGCGTCCTGCTCGGTTTGGGGTTGTTGAGCCTGCGCTACCCGCAACTGCGACTGTTCACCTGAAGCGGGCATGAGGTTTCTTCACCTGATCTCCTCGGTGGACGCCGCCGGCGGCGGCCCCATCGAAGGCGCCACGCAATTGCACCGCGCGCTGGCGGCGCAGGGACACGCCGGCGAGTTCGCCTCACTGGACGACCCGGACGCCGCTTGCGTGCACGAGTTTCGCGCCGCGCCGTTGCACGCGCTGGGCCCGGGGCGCGGGCGTTTCGGCTACAGCCCCAGCCTGCAGCCCTGGCTGCAGGCCAATGCGAGCCGCTTCGACGCGGTGATCGTCAATGGCCTGTGGCAATACATCGGGCTTGGAACACGGCGCGCACTGGCGGGCACGACCACGCCCTACTTCGTCTACCCGCACGGCATGCTCGACCCGTGGTTCAAGAAGCGCTACCCGCTCAAGCACCTGAAGAAGTGGCTGTACTGGCCCTGGGCCGAATACCGCGTGCTGCGCGACGCCAGCCGCGTGCTGTTCACCTGCGAAGAAGAGCGGCTGCTGGCACGCCGCAGCTTCTGGCTCTACCGGTGCAAGGAGGCCGTTGCATCGTTCGGCACGGCTGCGCCGAACGACGATCCGGCAGTCTCGCGCGACGCCTTCTACAACGCCTTTCCACAGCTGCGCGGCAAGCGCGTGCTGCTGTACCTGGGCCGCATCCATTCCAAGAAGGGTTGCGACCTGCTGATCGAAGCCTTTGCCAAGGCCTGCCGCAATGCGCCCGACGTACACCTGGTAATGGCCGGCCCCGACCAGACGCACTGGCGCCCGGCGCTCGAGGCGCTGGCAGGGCAGTCGGGCGTGGCCGAGCGCGTGTGCTGGGCCGGCATGCTGAGCGGCGATCTCAAGTGGGGCGCGTTCCGGTGCGCGCAGGCCTTCTGCCTGCCATCGCACCAGGAGAACTTTGGCATCGCCGTGGTCGAGGCGCTGGCCTGCAACTGCCCGGTGCTGATCAGCGACAAGGTCAATATCTGGCGCGAGATCCAGCACGCGCACGCCGGCTTCGTCGCGCCCGACACGCAAGCGGGGACGCAGCAGCTCCTGGAACGCTGGCTGGCCACGCCCGAGCCCGATTGGCAGCGAATGCGCGAGTCGGCCGCACAGTGCTTTGAACAGAACTTCCGCATGGACCGGGCGGCGCATGCGCTTGTGCGCATCGTGCATGAATCGGGAGGCACGCCGCTGCCAGCCATCGCATGAAGCTGCTGCTCTATGGCATCAACTTCGCGCCGGAGATGACCGGCATCGGCAAGTACACCGGCGAGATGGCGCAGTGGCTGGCTGCCCAAGGCCACGAAGTGCGGGTCATCACGGCACCGCCCTACTACCCCGCCTGGGCCGTGTGGCCGGGCCACAGCGCAAGCCGCTACCGCAGCGAGATCTGGCATGGCGTGCAAGTGCTGCGCACGCCGCTGTGGGTGCCGCGGCAGCCTTCGGGGCTGCGTCGCCTCATCCACCTGTCCAGCTTCGCGCTGGCGAGCCTGCCCGCGCTGCTGGGCCAGTGGCGCTGGCGCCCCGATGTGGTCTGGGTCGTAGCCCCCGCCCTGGCCTGCACGCCCGGCGCATTGGCCCTGTCACGCCTGTCGGGCGCACGCGCATGGCTGCACATCCAGGACTACGAGGTCGATGCCGCCTTCGAGCTGGGCCTGCTCAAGGGCAAGCGCCTGCGCGCCTGCGTGAGCGCCGCCGAACGCTGGCTGATGCGCCGCTTCGACCGTGTGTCCACCATCTCGCAGCGCATGCTCGATCGCGCGCGTGCCAAGGGCGTGGACGACACCCGGCTCGCCCACCTGCCCAACTGGGTCGACGTGGCGGCCGTTCAACCTCTTTGCGGGCCCAGCAGCTTCAGGGAGCAACTGGGCATTTCCGCCGATGCGGTGGTGGCGCTGTACTCGGGCAACATGGGCGCCAAGCAGGGACTCGAAGTGCTCGCCGGCCTGGCGCGCAAGCTGGCCCATCGCCCCGACATCCAGTTCGTCTATTGTGGCCAAGGCTCTGGCCGGGAGGCGCTGGTGCAGGCGTGCGCCGGCTTGTCCAACGTGCACTGGCTCGATCTGCAGCCGGTCGAGCGCCTGCCCGATCTGCTGAGCCTGGCCGACATCCACCTGCTGCCGCAACGGGCCGACGCGGCAGACCTGGTCATGCCTTCCAAGCTCACCGGCATGCTCAGCAGCGGCCGGCCGGTGGTGGCAGGCACGCGGGCCGACACCGAACTCGGACAGGTGGTGGCACAGTGCGGCAGGCTGGCCGAACCCGACAACGCGGGTTCGTTCGCGCACGCCGTGGAAGAACTGGCCGACCAGGTCGGGCTGCGGCTGGAACTGGGGCAGCGGGCCCGCACCTGGGCCGTGGAAAACCTGGCACGCGACTCGGTGCTGCGCCGCTTCGAGACGGCGCTGCGCGAGTGCATCGCCGGCGCCCGCTGAGCAGGCGGCTCGCAACTTTCAGGTCGCCCGCGCGGGCCTGGGCCCGCTACTGGTTCTCCGGAAGAATGCTCTCGTAGTTGTAGTCGGCAGCCCGGTAGCGGCCGTAGCGGTAGCTGCTGTACGAACGGCGCGAGATGTCGATGCCGTTGAGCAGCACGCCTGCAGCCGTCTTGCCGCCCAGCGACAGCCGGCGCATCGACTCCTTCAGCTCGCCCATGGTCGACATCTCGGCCCGCGCCACCATCAGCACCGAGCCGGCTTGCGCGGCAATCGCGGACGCATCGGAGGCCACCAGCACCGGCGGCGCATCGATCAGCACGTAGTCGTAGGTCTCCGACAGCTTCTGGAGCGCCGCGGCAAAGGACTCCGAAGTCAGCAGTTCGCTCGGGTTGGGCGGGAGCTGCCCGGTGGCCAGGAAATCGAGGTTGGGCACCACCTGCTTGTGCACGGTCTGCTGCACGGTCAGGCTGCCTGCGATGAGCTCGGACAAGCCGCCATGGCGCTGAAGCCCCAGGTACTGGTGAAGGTGCCCGCGTCGCAAGTCGGCATCGATCATCAGCGTCTTCTTGCCCGAGCCTGCCAGCAGCGCCGCAAAGTTGGCGGTGACGAAGCTCTTGCCCACGCCCGGCGTGGGGCCGGTAACCAGCACGCGGTTGCTGGGCGCTTCGAGCATGGCGAACTGCAAGGCGGTTCGCAGGCTGCGCAGGCTTTCGATCGTGGGGTCGTCCGGCTGCTCGATGGCCAGCAATCGCACGCCTGTGGCCCCGGTCAGGCGCCTCTGGGCAATGCCCACCTGCTGCTTGCTGGTCGGAATGGTGGAGAACACGGCAAGACCGGTCTGCACCTCCACTTCGTGCGGCTCGCGGATGCGGTGCTCCACCAGCATGTTGCGGATCAGCGCCACCACCACGCCCAGGAACAGCCCGAGCGCCACGGCCGCAGCCACGATCGACTTGCGCTGCGGCTTGAAGGGCACTTGCGGCTCCAGCGCCTCGTCGAGCACCCGCACGTTGCCGACCTTGCCTTCTTTCACCAGGCGCAGTTGCATGGCGTTGTTCAGCAGCGATTGGTAGAGCTCGGTGTTGACCTTCACGTCACGATCGAGCCGCACCGCTTCCTGTTGCTGGCCGGGCAGCGCCTTGATGCGCGCCTGCGTGTCGACCAGGCTGGCCTTGAGCGCGGCGATCTGCGCGTCGATGGTCTGCACCGCCGGATGCGCGGACGTGAAGCGCGCCTGCAGTTCAGTGCGCTTTTGCTGAAGCTCGAACAAGCGCCCCTGCCGCTCGACCGCCTGGGCCAGGGTCGTGGACGCTTCTTCCGTGAAGGACACGGTGCCCTGCTGGTTGCGATAGCGGTTGTAGGCGTCTTCGGACTGCTCGAGCTGGCGCTTGACCACCGGCAGTTGCACATCCAGAAAGGCCAGCGCCTTGCGGGCTTCGGCAGCACGCCGGTCGACGTTCTGCTGCACGTACTGCTCGCCGATGGCGTTGAGCACCTTCACCAGCTGAGAAGGATTGCCACCCTGCAAGCCGACGTTGATGATCCCCGACTGCTTGCCCACTTCGTAGAGCGACAGCCCGCCCTGGACACCGCCGATGGTGGCCAGGCGCGACAGCCGCGTCACGAAGAACTCGGCGCCGGGCTTGCCGGCGAGCTTGTCGATCAGCAGTTCGAAGCGGCCTTCGGGCGTACTGAAGGCCAGCGCAGACCCAACCGTGCCCTGCACCGGCTCGGCCAGCTGCCCGCCCTTGAGCAGGTAGCGGCCATTGGCCTGGGCAACCACCGTGAACTGAGCCGAATCCATGCGCGGGGGCAGGTCGAAGCGGCTGACCGAAATCTGCTCCGTACCGGTCACGTAGCCGGGCATGCCCAGGAAGCCCGGCTCCGACAGCTCGGTGGCGCGGCGGGCCAGCCAACCACCCACATAGGGCGCATAGCGCGGCGTCGCGTCGATGTGCAGGCGTGCGGCGTCCACCGCCGCACCGATGACGTTGCGCGAGCGGATGATTTCCATCTCCGCCGCAGCCGGCGTCTTCAGCTCGAACAGGCTGCCTGCCTCGCCCAGCGCGCCCTTGGCCGCGCCCTCGGATTCCTCGACCTGCACGACCAGGTTGGCGGAGTAGATCGGGCGCTGCAGCATCGCGTAGATCACGCCCAGTATCGTCACCACCGCGGTGATGCCCACGATGAGCCATCGGCTGGCAATCAGTGCCTCGAAATACCGACTCAGGTCGATCTCACCTTCGCCGGACATGTCCGAGCCGATCGGCGAGGTGGCCGGCCCGAATCCCGATTGATGAGGCAATCTTGAGTTCATCGCCCCGACCTCGTGGTTGATGGAAGGGTGACGATCGAGCTGTAGGCCGTCGTCGAGGGCAGGATCAGGTTGATCACGCGGTTCCATTGCACCAGCGGCACCGGATCGACATAGATCACGTCCCTGGGCTTGAGCGGAAAGCCGTCCGCCATGGCAATGGCCGTCGCGCTCTTGGCATCCAGGTGATAGATGCTGTAGCCACCTTGCGGCTGGTTGCGGATCACGTAGATCTGCCGCGGATTCGAGGTCGTCAGGCTCGCCCCGCCCGCCTCGGCCAGGGCGTCGTTGAGACTCAGGCGCCCGTTGCGCATCAGCAGGGGCGTTTGGATGGCGACTTCGCCCATCACGAACACCTTGCGCTCATCCCGGTTGCGAACGAACAGGATGTCGCCGTTCTCCAGCAGGATGCGCGAAGGGTCGATGCCGGCCTGGGCCAGGCGCATCATGTCGATGGACGTCGTCACGCCTTTGCGGGTGAGCGTGACATGGGAACGGTCGCCAGCCGCGGAAATGCCGCCCGCGCGGCTGATGGCCTCGGGCAGGGTCAGCGGAATGTCGGTGATCAGCTGCAGGCCAGGACGACCCACCTCACCTTCGATGTAGGCACGCTTGCTGCGGAAGGCTTCGACGCGCACCATCAACTGGGGGTCCCTGAACACCCGGGCGAGCCGCTTGGTGAGCGTGTCGGACAGCTCCTGGATGGTCATGCCCGCGGCCTGGATCGGGCCCGCATACGGAAAGCTCAGCACGCCAGAGCTGGACACCATGAAGCCGGGCGCCGGAGAAACGCTTGCCGGGTCGCTGCCGCCTGCGGTGGTCGCGGAGTTCAGGACCAGCTCGGGGTGGTCGTAGACGTACACGCCGATGGTGTCGCCCACGCCAATGCGGTACTGACCCGCTTCGGCCATCAGCGCCTGGACGTCCTGCCCGACTGGCTTGGCCAGGTCGGCCTGCATCTGCGCGATCAGGGTGGGCGTGATGGATGTGATGGCACCGTCTGGCGGCAGGTCGGCCGTGTCGGTACCGGGCACCGGCATGGCGGTGGATTTCTCGTCGCGTACCGAGTCATAGCCGGGCACCAACGCGCATCCGTGAAGCAAGGCCACGATGCACAAGAGCCACAAGCCACGTAAGTACAAGGTCTTCAAACAAGCCTCCGCCACTGCAACGCATTAATACTTTTGCAATCAGTTACTGAATGTACAGCGAATGTCAATAGAAGGCCAGCCCTCCGTGAGAGCTAGCACTAATGGCTGGGAATCGGCGGGAACTTGGGGGGCGCGCAGCCCGTAAATGCAGGTGCCGGATGGCGCGCCAGGCGGCGCCCGGACTAGGCGGAAAGGTCGGCCTCGGCGGCCCGCTTCCAGGCGGCGGCGGCCTGCTCCTGGTCGCCGCGCTGTTCGGCCAGGCGCGCCAGTGCCTGCCAGGCGTGGCGATGCAGGCCGGGGTCTTGCAGGCCCAGGCCGGCCTGGGTCAGCAACTGCTGGGCCTTGCCCCACAGCTGGCGCTTCATGCAGGCCATGCCGGCCAGGTATTGCAGGTTGGCGTCGCGCGGGTTGTTGCGCTGCGCGCTCTCGATGCGTGCCAACCAATCGGCGTCGACCGAGTCGAGCCCGGCCTCCAGCACGCGCACGAGCTTCACCCGCAAGCCGTCGCCCAGGCTGCTGGGCTGCGCCACCATGCGCTCCCAGACCGGAAGCAGCCAGCCGCGTGCCACGCCCAGGTCGCCGCGCAGGAGCACCTGGCGCTGCGCCGCATGAATGGCGACTTCAGGCATTTCGCGCTCTTCGGCTTCCAGCTCGGCCCAGGCACGAAGCAGTTGGCTCGCGTCATGCGCCTCGGACAGCAGGTCGGTGGCCAGGCCGCGGACGATGCTTTGCGCTGCGGTGGGTGAAAAGGCGCGGTGCTTGGCCAGCAGGCGGGCGGTTTCCAGTGCGTCCAGGGTGCGGCGGTCCAGCCTCGCGGCCTTCAGGCGCAGGCGCAGGGCCAGCGTGCGGCGCTGGGCGCCGTGCGGCAGCTCTTTCAGGCGGGCCAGCGCGGTGGGGGCGTCGCGGTCGTGCAGCGCCCAAAGGGTGGCGCGCAATACCGCCCCCTCACGCGTTTCGGGGCTGAGCTGGCTGCCGGCAGTGGCGGCTTCGTTCAAGGCATGCTGCAGATGCGCGTCGCGCGCCGCACGGTCTTGCAGGGCATGCGCACTTTCGGCACCCAGCAAGTGCGCCATGGTGCGCACCTGCAGTGCCTGCGGCAGCTTGGCATCGAGCCCGGCCAGCGCGCGCTCCTGGGCCAGGGCGGCCTGCGCGGCCTTGCCCGCCCGTGAAAAGCGCCCGGCCAATTGCTGCGCCACCGCGTCGAGCAGCGAGGCGTGCAGCGCGCGTTCCTTTTGCTGCATGCGCCATTGACGCGCCTGGCGCGGAAGCGAGAACAACGCCGACAGCCCGCGCAACGCCAGGTGCAGGGCCACGAACAAGGCGGCCAGGCTCAGCAGCACCAGGTTGAGCGACAGGTCCACGCGCCACGGCGGCCAGAACACCGTGATGGTGCCCTGGTTGTTGCCGGCAAACAGCGCCACTGCGGCGGCGATGCCAAAGAGGGCCAGGAGCCAGAGTGCGGCGCGCATTGCTGTTGACCGCCCTCAGCGCCCGGCAGCCGCAGCGGACAGCGCTGCCAGCGTCTCGTCGACATTGGGCGCGGAGCCTTCCTTGACCTGCGCCTGCAATTGCTGCAGCAGCGTGGCTGCGCTCTGCGTGCGGCGCGAACGCGGGTCGAAGTACTTGTTGAGCGCGGCAGTGACACCGGCCAGTTCGTTGCGGGCGCTGTCGAGTTGACGCGACAGCAGCGACAGGCGCACGTTGAGCAGCTTGAGCTTGAGGTTCTCGCGCAGGAAGAACACCTGTTCGGGCGAGACCAGCACTGCTTCGGGCTTGTCGACACGGCCGACGCGCACCAGGGAACGCAGCTCGAAGCGCACTGCCGACAACACGCGTTGCCACCACGGCGCATCGGCGGGCAGCGCGTCGGGCGCCCACAGCGGGCTGCCGGTCTGGGTGGCCACCGCGTTGAGCGTGGGCAGATCGTCCACCAGGCGCATGAGGTCATCGAGCTTGTGCAGCGCGTCGGCCGTGTTGCCGGTGGAGCTAGCCTGGATCTTGTCGGCATCGCGCGCCAGCGCGCGCTGCAGCGGAACCAGCCGGGGCTGGACCGAGCGGGACACCCGCTGCTCGCCCGCCTTGAGCGCGGCCAGCAGGGGCTCGACGTTGCCGGTTACCTGCGCCTGCTGCAGGCCCAGGCGCACGGCCGATTCGATGTCGACCACCAGGTTCTCGTCACGCGAGCGCGAGAGGCTGGTCATCAACTCTTCGAGCTGGCTGCGTTGCAGGGTGAGCTCGGCCACGCGGGCTTCGTTGACGGCCACCTTGGCTGCAGTGGCTTGCACCGTCTCGCTGGCCTGGCGTGCCAGGGTGCGGGCCTCGGCGGCCTGCGCCAACGAGTCGGCGCTCTGGCGCGCCAGCTGCTCCTGCATGCCGCTGACCTTCTGCCACAGCGCGATCACCAGCAGCAGCGAAGCGAAAGCCACCGCTGCCACCACGCCCAACACCAGCCGCGAGGCGTTGCCGTGCGGGGCCGGATGCGAAACCGTGGCCGCTGGCGCAGCCAGCGCAACGGGCACGCGCTCACCGTGTTCCTGCATGGATGGGTCGGACGAAGAGGCAAGGCTCATTGAAAGGATTCTATAGAGGCGATCAGGGTGTCGAGCTCGGGCAGCGAGGCCTGGACACGGCCAAATCCGGCGGCCGATGCGCTTTGCGCAATGCGCGGATGCGTGGCCACGGCCAGGGCCGCGGACCAGTCTGCAGCAGGCAGCTCTTCGCGCAGGTTGGCAATGGCCTGGGAACTGCTGAAAAGCCACACCGAGCCGTCGCCCGCGGCTGCCTCGGCCATGCGGCGCGCTTCATCGGTCCACGCGGGTGGCAGGCGGCGGTAGGTGGCCACGGTCTCCTGGCTGGCACCGGCATCGGCCACCTGTCGCGACAGCCAGTCGCGCCCGGCGGCCTGCCCGTTGGTATCGGCGCCGCGCACGAACAGCACCCGGAAACCCGCTTGCACCTGCGGACGCACGATCTGCCAAAGGGCTTCGGAATCGAACTGCCCGCTGCCCGGTGCCGGCACGTCGATGCGCGCCTGCGGCACACCGGCCGCGCGCAATGCACCTGCGGTGCCCGGGCCGGTGCACCAGCAGCGCGGACCCTGCGGATCTGGCAGGCCCGGCATGCCCGCTTCGAAGAAATGCTCCACGGCCGCGGCGCTCACGAACATCCAGGCGTCGAATCGATCGGCTCGCGCACGGACGTCCTGCAGGGCAGTGTCGTGCGCCAGGGGCTCGATGGCCAGCAAGGGCAGCGCGTGGGCGTCGATGCCACGCTGGCGCAGCGCCTCGACCCAGCGCAGCGCTTCTCGCTCCGGCCGGGTCACCAGCACGCGTCGTTGGGTCATGAACTGGCTTTTGCTCCGCCCTGGCGCAAGGCCTGCGCCACCTGTTGGCCCAGGGCCTCGGCCTGCGCCTGCGTGCCGGCCTGGCCCTGCACCTGTGCGCGCACCAGCGGCGCCTGGCCCTCGACCTCGCCCCACGCCGCATCGACGCGAAGCTCGCCGCCCTGCCAGCGCGCGTGCGCGGCCAGCGGCATCGAACAGCTGCCGCCCATGGCCCGGCTCACCGCGCGCTCGGCGGCAGTGGCCAGCAGGTCGGAGCGGGAGCTCAGCGGCGCCAGCAGGTCGATCAGGTCCTGGCGGGACGAGCGCACTTCGATGCCCAGCGCGCCCTGCCCGGCCGCGGGCAGCATGTCGTCCACCTCGAAGGTGGTGCGGATGCGGCTTTCGAGGCCCAGCCGCTTGAGGCCGGCCGCGGCCAGCACGATGGCGTCGTATTGGCCTTCGTCGAGCTTGCGCAGGCGCGTATCGAGGTTGCCGCGCAGGGGCTCGATGCGCAGGTCGGGGCGCGCGGCGCGCAGCAGCACCATGCGGCGCAGGCTCGATGTGCCCACCACCGCGCCTTGCGGCAGGTCGGCCAGCCGCTCGTAGCGCGGCGAGACGAGCGCGTCGCGCGGGTCTTCGCGCTCGAGCACGCAGGCCAGCGCAAAACCCTGGGGCAGCTCCATGGGAACGTCCTTGAGCGAATGCACGGCCAGGTCGGCGCGGCCTTCTTCCAGGGCGAGTTCGAGTTCCTTCACGAACAGGCCCTTGCCGCCCACCTTGCTGAGCGAGCGGTCGAGGATCTGGTCGCCCTGGGTGGTCATGCCCAGCAGGCTCACGGCGTGGCCGCGCGCTTCAAGAAGGGACTGAACGTGTCGTGCCTGCCACAGGGCTAGGCGGCTTTCGCGCGTGGCGATCACGAGAGAGGTCAAAAGCGTGTCTCCGGCGCTCAGAAAATGTGCAGTGGATGCTAGCATGCTGCGACGCAGCAACCCCGCGGCGTGGACCAGGAAACAAGAGAAGTGAAGACCATCAAGGACAAGAAGACTTCCACCCCGCGCCGCAACGGCCCGGATACCAACGACCAGGCCCTCATCGCCGACATCCGCCTGCTGGGCCGGATCCTCGGGGACGTGATCCGCGAGCAGGAGGGCAAGGCCACCTTCGACCTGGTCGAGAAGATCCGCACGCTGTCGGTGTCCTTTCGCCGCGACGCGGACCACTCGGCCGACCGTGCGCTCAAGAACCTGCTCAAGGGCCTGTCTGCCGCCGAAACGGTGCGCGTGATCCGCGCCTTCACCTACTTCAGCCACCTGGCCAACCTGGCCGAGGACCGGCACCAGATCCGCCGCCGCACCGACGCCGAGCGCCTTGGCGAGGCCATCGAAGGTGGCCTGGACGTGGCGCTGGCGCGCATCCGCAAGGCCGGCGTATCCACCGAAGCCATCGTGGAATCGCTGGCCCACAGCTACCTCTCGCCGGTGCTCACCGCCCACCCCACCGAGGTGCAGCGCAAGAGCATCCTGGATGCCGAGCGCGGCATCGGCCAGTTGCTGGCCGCGCGCGAAGACATCGTGCTGCGCCAGCGCGTGTGGGCGGCGGCCCACGGCTCGAACAAGACCGATGCGCTCACGCCCGCCGAGCTGGCCCAGAACGAGGAGCAGATCCGCACCCGCGTCACGCAGCTGTGGCAAACGCGCCTGCTGCGCTTCTCGCGCCTGACGGTGGCGGACGAGGTCGAGAACGCGCTGAGCTACTACGAAGCCACCTTCCTGCGCGAGATCCCGCGCGTCTATGCCGACCTGGAGCGCGCGCTGGGCCATGAAAGCGTGGCGCCCTTCCTGCGCATGGGCCAGTGGATCGGCGGCGACCGCGACGGCAACCCCAACGTCACGGCCGACACGCTGCAGTACGCCTTGCGCCGCCAGGCCGAAATGGTGCTGCGCTACTACCTCACCGAGGTGCACTACCTGGGCGGCGAGCTTTCGCTGTCGGCCACGCTGGTGGACCTCACGCCCGAGATGCACGCGCTGGCCGAGCGCTCGCCCGACACCAGCGAGCACCGTCGCGACGAACCCTACCGCCGCGCCCTCACCGGCGTCTATGCGCGCCTGGCAGCCACGCTGCACGAACTCACCGGCGGCCAGGCGGCGCGCCATGCGGTCGCACCGCAAAACCCCTACAAGTCGGCGGCGGAGTTTCTCGTAGAGCTGCGCACCATCGAAGACTCCCTGCGCGAGAAGCACGGCGCAGCGCTGGTCGGGCAGCGCCTGGGCCCGCTGGTGCGTGCGGTGGAAGTGTTCGGCTTTCACCTGGCCACGGTGGACCTGCGCCAGAGTTCGGACAAGCACGAGGCCGTGGTGGCCGAGCTGCTGTCCATTGCCCGCATCGAGCCGCAATACGCGTCGCTGACCGAAGAGGCCAAGCAGGCCCTGCTGCTGCGCCTGCTCGACGAAGCGCGCCCGTTGCGCGTGCCAGACGCCAACTACTCGCCGCTGGCCAGGAGCGAGCTGGCCATCTTCGTGGCGGCGCGCGCAGCCCGCGCCACCTACGGCAACGACGCCATCCGCCACTACATCATCAGCCACACCGAAACGGTGAGCGACCTGCTGGAAGTGCTGCTGCTGCAAAAGGAAGTGGGCCTCATGCGCGGCGCGCTCAACGGCGATGCGCCCGGCCTGGGCGACGCGGTGTGCGACCTGATCGTCGTGCCCCTGTTCGAGACCATCGAAGACTTGCGCAATGCCGCGCCGATCGTGCGTGCCTTCTACCAACTGCCGGGCATTGCCGCGCTGGTGCGCCGCTCGGGCGCCGAGCAGGACGTGATGCTGGGCTACTCCGACAGCAACAAGGACGGCGGCATCTTCACCAGCAATTGGGAGCTCTACCGCACGGGCGCAGCGCTGGTGCAGCTGTTCGACGAGATGGCCAAGGAAGCGCCCGACGGCCAGGCCGTGCGGCTGCGCATGTTTCATGGCCGTGGCGGCACCGTGGGTCGCGGCGGCGGCCCGAGCTACCAGGCCATCCTGGCGCAGCCGCCCGGCACGGTGCGCGGGCAGATCCGCCTGACCGAACAGGGCGAGGTGATCGGCTCCAAGTACGCCAACAGCGAGATCGGCCGGCGCAACCTCGAAACCCTGGTGGCCGCCACGCTGGAGGCCACGCTGCTGCCCAGCCGCAAGGGCGCCCCGGCGTCCTTCATGGATGCGGCCGCCGAGCTCTCGGCCGCCAGCATGGCCGCCTACCGCGACCTGGTCTACGGCACGCCTGACTTCGGCGACTACTTCTTCAGCTCCACGCCCATCCGCGAGATCGCGGAACTCAACATCGGCTCGCGGCCTTCCTCGCGCAACCCCAACCGCAGCATCGAAGACCTGCGCGCGGTGCCATGGAGCTTCAGCTGGGGCCAGTGCCGCCTGACGCTGCCGGGCTGGTATGGCTTTGGCTCCGGCGTGCAGGCCTTCCTGCAGGCTGCCGGCAACGCGGCGGCGCGCAAGGAGCGCACGGCACTGCTGCAGCGCATGTATGCGCAGTGGCCGTTCTTCCGCACGCTGCTGTCGAACATGGACATGGTGCTGGCCAAGAGCGACCTGGCGCTTGCCTCGCGCTATGCCGAGCTGGTGGAAGACCGCAAGCTGCGCAAGAAGGTGTTCGCCATGATCGAGGCCGAGTGGCACCGCACCTCCGAGGCGCTGACGCTGGTGACGGGCGCCAAGCAGCGGCTGGAGGGCAATGCCGACATGCAGCGCTCCATTCGCTACCGCTTCCCCTATATCGACCCGCTGCACCACCTGCAGGTGGAGCTGATGCGGCGCTACCGCGCAGGCGACAGCGGCGAGCGGCTGCAGCGCGGCATCCACATCTCCATCAACGGGGTGGCTGCGGGGCTGCGCAACACAGGCTAGAGGCGCCCGCCCGAGCAGCCGCGCAGCCCAAGCTGCACGGCTGCCCTTCGCACGATCTATCCAACTAGTGTCCTGTCCCGTTAATTC
>JAFEEG010000037.1 GCA_018241225.1 Pseudomonadota bacterium | reverse complement strand
CTCGTCAGCAGCGCCCAAGTTCATCCTACAACCACGCGCCATCCGTCGTCCACGTCCCCCGCTTCATGCGCCGGGGTCGGCTCCGCCCGATGGCCAACTACTGAGGGCGGGCCCGGCGCCATGCGCTTCGACGTCCTCACGCTCTTTCCCGAACTCTTCGCGCCTTTTCTCGAGGTCGGCGTAACCCGGCGAGCCTACGAATCCAAGCAGGTCGAGGTCGTGCTGTGGAATCCGCGCGACTACGCTACCGGCAATTACCGGCGGGTCGACGACCGGCCCTTCGGTGGCGGCCCCGGCATGGTGATGATGGCCGAGCCCATGTCGGCCTGCCTCGATGCGGCGCAAGCCGCAAGAGGCAACGACGGGGCGCCGGTGCTCCTCTTTTCGCCCCTGGGTGAGCGTCTGCGGCACGAAACTGCCGAGCAATGGTCCGCCAGTGCGGGCGCCGTGCTGGTGTGCGGTCGCTACGAGGGCATCGACCAGCGCTTCATCGACAGCCGCGTGACCCACCAACTGAGCCTGGGCGACTTCGTGCTCTCGGGCGGCGAGATCGCCGCCATGGCGCTGCTGGACGCCGTGGCCAGGCTGCAACCCGGTGTGCTGGGTGACGAGGCCAGCCATGTGCAGGACAGCTTCAACCCGGCGCTCGACGGCTTGCTCGATTGCCCTCACTACACCCGGCCCGAGCAATGGCGCGGCCAGGCGGTGCCCGCGCCGCTGATGTCGGGCAACCATGCGCTCATCGAACGCTGGCGGCGTGACCAGCGCCTGGCCATTTCGCAGGCCAGGCGGCCCGAACTCGTGGAGGCGGCGCGTGCCGCCGGGCGCCTGTCCAGGCAGGACGAGTCGGTGCTCAAAAAAAAGCTATAATCGTTGGTTCCCCGATCCTCTGGCCGGCCGCGGTCCCCTATTGGGAAGCCGCCTTTAGTGCAGCGCGGACATGATCGACAAGCAGGAAAACATGAACCTCATTCAAACCCTCGAGCAGGAAGAAATTGCGCGCCTTGGCCGCAAGATCCCTGAATTCGCCCCCGGTGACACGGTCATCGTCAGCGTCAACGTCGTCGAAGGCAACCGCAAGCGCGTGCAGGCCTACGAAGGCGTGGTGATCGCCAAGCGCAATCGCGGCCTCAACAGCGGCTTCACGGTGCGCAAGATCTCCAGCGGCGAAGGCGTGGAGCGTACCTTCCAGACCTACAGCCCGCTGATCGCCGGCATCGAAGTCAAGCGCCGCGGCGACGTCCGTCGTGCCAAGCTGTACTACCTGCGTGAGCGCAGCGGTCGTTCGGCTCGCATCAAGGAAAAGCTGCCGGGCAAGGCCAACACCAACGCAGCTGCGGAGTAATCTGCTGCGCGTATGGGCAAGGCCCTTGCAGAAAAGCCGCCGACAAGGCGGCTTTTTGCTTTTCTGCCCTAGTCAATCTCTCTAGAACAAAGATCCATCACTTGAGCGCCCCTGTTCCTCCGTCCGCCGAAACTGCCCAGCCTTCCGAGCCGATCAATGCGGTTTCGTTGCGGACCTTCGATCCGCATCGCGTGCCCGTGGTGGCCGTGGACAGTGCGCTGCCGGCAGTGGAGTTTGCGCGTTTGACGGCACAGGCGCTGCGCGAGCGCTTTGCCCATCCGCCGCAATGGACGCCGGAGGTGCGGCGCGAGCCCAAGCTGGACGGTCGCATGCCGGCCAAGGCGGCGGTGCTGATTCCGATCGTGCAGCGCCCGCAAGCGCCCACCGTGCTGCTGACGGAACGTTCGTCGAAGCTCAGCACGCACTCCGGCCAGGTTGCCTTTCCGGGCGGGCGCGTGGACCCCACCGACCCCAACATCGCCGCTGCGGCCATGCGAGAAGCCTGGGAAGAGGTGGGGCTCTCGGCCGACCACATCGAGGTGCTCGGCAGCCTGCCCACCTACACCACCATCACTTCCTTCGAGGTCACACCGGTCGTGGCGCTGGTGAAGCCGGGATTCGAACTCACGCTCAACCCCTACGAAGTGGCCGATGCCTTCGAGGTGCCGCTGCATTTCCTGATGAATCCGGCAAACCACCGCCGGCATGCGATGGTGGGCGAGGGACTCAACGCGCGGCAATGGTTCTCGATGCCCTACCAGGACGGTCCCCACGAACGTTTCGTCTGGGGCGCCACGGCCGGCATGCTGCGCAATTTCTATCGCTTCCTCATCGCCTGACGGGCGCGCGCGATTGCGTTGAGCCCTGTCGCTATCATCGGAGCATGAGTTTTTTCGCCATCCTGTGCGCCTTGCTCATCGAGCAGGTGCGCCCGCTGGGCTACCACAACCCGGTGTATGCGGGCGTGCTCGACTGGACGCGCTGGATCAGCCGCAACTTCGACGCGGGCAAGCCCCAGCACGGCTGGGTGGCATGGGGCCTGGCGGTGCTGGTGCCCACGTTGGCGGCGCTGGGCATTCACTGGCTGCTGATCCTCACCCTGGGCCTGCCGTTCGCGGTGCTCTGGAACATCGCGCTGCTGTACGTCACCTTGGGCTTTCGGCAGTTCAGCCACCACTTCACCGGCATTCGCGACGCGCTGGAAGAGGGCGACGAGCCGCTGGCGCGTTCGCTGCTGGCGCACTGGCAGCACATCGACGCGGCCAATCTGCCGCGCAGCGAAATCGTTCGCCACGTTATCGAGCACTCGGTGATCGCCGCGCACCGGCACGTGTTTGGGGTGCTGGCCTGGTTTTCCATCCTGGCGGCGGTCGGGCTGGGTCCGGCCGGCGCGGTGTTCTACCGCATGAGCGAGTTCGTGGCGCGCTACTGGTCCAACAAGGGCGCCACGGCCTTGCAGCCGGCCAGCAGCCATGTGCAGGATGCGTCGCAACGCGCGTGGGCACTGATCGATTGGCTGCCGGCCCGCATTACCGCTCTCGGCTTTGCGGTGGTGGGCAGCTTTGAAGAAGCCATCGATTGCTGGCGCAACGACGCAGACCGCTTCCCCAACGAGAACGACGGCGTCATCCTTGCCGCCACGTCTGGCGCACTGAATGTGCGCCTGGGCGGCGGCGTTCTGCGCAGCGAGGCAGTCATCGATCCGCTGCAGCAGGCGCAGGCAGGCGATTCGATCATCAGCACCTTGCCGCCCGACAGCGGCAGCACGCCGGGCCGGGAGCCCGAGCCGGCGCACCTGCGCAGCGTGGTGGGGCTGGTGTGGCGCTCGGTGGTGATGTGGCTGGTGCTGCTCGCGCTGCTCACGCTGGCCCGCCTGCTGGGTTGATGGCGGTGTCTGCGCAGGATTTCTGGAGCCCGCGCATTCGTGCGCTCGAGCCCTACGTGCCTGGCGAGCAGCCTCGCATCGAGGGTCTGGTCAAGCTCAACACCAACGAAAACCCGTATCCGCCATCTCCGGCCGTGCTCGATGCCATTGCAGATGCGGCAGGCAATGCGCTGGCGCTGTACCCCGATCCGGAGTCGCTGCAACTGCGCGAGACCGTCGCGCGCCGTCACGGCCTGCAGGCTAGCGAAGTCTTTGCAGGCAACGGCTCCGACGAAGTGCTCGCCCACGCTTTCTTCGCCTTCTTCCAGCAGGCCCAGCCGCTGCTGGTGCCTGACGTGACCTACACGTTCTACCGCGTCTATGCGCAGCTCTACGGCATCGACGTGGACCTGCAACCGGTGGACGCGCACCTGCGCATCGATGTTCCTGCTCTGTGCGCTCGGGCGGCTTCGGGCTGCGGTGGCATCGTGCTGGCCAACCCCAATGCCCCCACGGGCATCGGGCTGCCCTTGGCCGACATCGAGGCGGTGCTGCAGGCGTGCCCCAACCGCGTGGTGCTGGTCGACGAGGCGTATGTCGATTTCGGCGGGCAAAGCGCCTTGTCCCTGATCGGGCGCTACCCCAATCTGCTGGTGGCGCAGACCCTGTCCAAGTCGCGTTCGCTGGCCGGGTTGCGCGTGGGATTTGCCTGCGGTCAGGCGCACCTCAACGAGGCACTCACGCGGGTAAAGAACAGCTTCAACTCCTATCCGCTCGACCGCCTGGCGCAGGCCGGTGCGGTCGCGGCCCTGGAAGACGAGGCGTGGTTCTCCCGAACGCGCGATGCGGTGGTCGACACGCGCGAAGGCCTGGTGCTGGCCCTGGAGGACCTGGGCTTCGAGGTCTTGCCCTCGCAGGCCAACTTTGTCTTTGCACGCCATCCGGAGCGCGACGCCGCACAGGTGGCTGCCGGGCTTCGTCAACGCAAGGTGCTTGTGCGGCACTTCAAGCAAGCGCGAATCGACCAGTACCTGCGCATCAGCATCGGCACGCGCGAGCAGTGCACGGCGCTCGTGGGCGCGTTGCGCGAAGTTCTTGCCGCTGGCTGATCAGGCCGACTTGGCCACGGTGCGCAGCAGCTCGATGTACTGATCGACGAAGCGACCGGGCGCAAAATGCTCGGCGCGTTGCAGGGCACGCTGGCCCAGCGTGTGGCGCAGCTGGGGCTCGGCCAGGATGCGAAGCATGCACCCCGCCAGCGCTTGCGCGTCGCCATTTGGAAAGAGCAAGCCGGCGTCGCCGGCGCATTCGGCCAGGCCGCCGCGCTGCGACACGATGAGCCCGCGCCCCGCGGCCATCAGCTCGATGGCCACGCCGCCCATCGGTTCTTCCCAGGCAGAAGGCACGATGCCGACGGCGCCCTGGCCGACCCAGTCGACCAGCGCCTGCCCACCCTGGCGGCCGGCGAAATTAACCTGGCCTTCAACGCCCAGCGTGCGTGCCAGCTGCCGCATTTGTGCCATGCGGTCGCCATCGCCGATCAACAGCAGTCGCGGCTTCACATGAGCCTCGCGGACCACGCGCGCAAAGGCCTCGATGAGCGTGTCGACCCCCTTCTCGGACACCATGCGACCCAGATACACGAAGTCGTAGGGCGCGGCGCTCACGGGCGCGGCGCCACGGAAGCGGTCGACGGGGAAGGGGTTGTAGATTTGCACCTGGCGTGCCAGCGGCTGCGCCTCGTCCATCCATTGGGTGATGGCCACGTGCCGGTCGACGAAGTGTCGCGCCACAAGCCGGCGCAGCAGCAGCTTCAGGCCTCCGATGCCCGCGCGCACCGGGCCGCTTCGACGCGCATGAAAGGCGACGGATGCCCACGGCGTTCTCGGGGCAGGCTCTCCGTCCACCCAGCCCAGCCCGTCGATGCACGAGACCTGGTAGCCCACGTGCACCCAGACAAAAGGCTTGCGCGAAATCGTCAGCGCAGGTTGCAGCGCGAGGCTTGCGCCATTGAAGAGCACGACGTCAGCCCACTCGACAAGCTGGCGCACGGCCTGCGAATCGGGTGTGCGGATGACCTCGTAGCCAAAGTCGGTGCGGTCGTCCCCGGCGGGTGTGCTGGTCAGCAGCTTGAAGTCGATGCCGCGCTGCGCCAAGCCCTCGGCCAGGGTCCTGGAAACGGTCTCTACACCGCCCGTGGATGGATGAAACACGTGCGAGTAGAGCAGCACCTTCATGGGAAGCGAGGCTGGCTCAATTCGTCGAACAGCTCGCCGTAGATCCGGTAGCGCGAAGTGCCGATGGCGCCGGATTTCACGTGCTCGATCACGCCGCACCCCGGCTCGTGCAGGTGCGTGCAGTTGTAGAACTTGCAGGCATCGGCGTACTCGGCAATATCGGGCATCAGCCGGGCCAGTTGGGTCGGCTCGATGTGATGCAGGCCGAATTCCTGGAAACCCGGCGAGTCGATCAGGGCCGTGCCCGCTTCGCGATCGACCCAGTACCAGGTCGTGCTCGTGGTGGTGTGCCGGCCGGAGTTGAGAGCTTGCGAAATCTCGCCGGTCTGCGCGGCGGCGCCAGGCACGAGCAGGTTGATCAGCGTGCTCTTGCCGGCACCGGAAGGACCCAGCACGAGCGTCGTCTTGCCCGCCAGGCGTTTGAGGAGCGTCTCGCGATCGACGTCGCCAGAGGCGGTGAGCGACAGCGGCAGCACGCCGTGGTGCATGTGGCGGTAGGGAGTCAGCCGTGCCCAGGCCCGCTCGAACGGCGCCACCAAGTCGCTCTTGTTCAGCGCGATGATCGGCGTGATGCCCTCGGCCTGCGCGGCGATGAGGGCACGCGCCAACTGGTGCTCGGAAAACTCGGGTTCGGCCGCAATGAGGATCAGCACGTGGTCCAGGTTGGCCGCGAAGGACTTGGTGCGGATCTCGTCTTGCCGATAGAAGAGGTTGCGCCGTGGCTGCACCTGCTCGACCGTGCCTTCGTCCTGGCTGGCCTGCCAGAGCACGCGGTCACCCACGACGGCCTGGCTTTTCTTGCCGCGCGGGTGGCAGATTACGCGTTGGGCCGCGTCGGTCTCGACCAGGCAATGGCGGCCGTGGCTGGCCACCACCAGGCCGGTCTGCAGGTCCGCCCGTCTGGCGGGTGCGCCGGCCTTAGGCGGCCGGGCCATGCTTCAACAGCGCGTCGACGCGGGTTGCGCAGTCGATGTCGGTGGCCGAGATGCCGCCCACGTCATGCGTGTTGAAGCGCACCACGCAGCGGTTGTAGTGAACCGACAGGTCCGGGTGATGGTCTTGCACATGCGCAACCATGGCCACCGCGTTCACGAAGGCAATGGTCTCGAAGTAGTTTGCAAAGCTGAAGGTCTTCTCGATGGCCACGTTGGCGCCATCGCCCGACAGCTTCCAGCCATCGAGCTTGGCCAGGGCGGTGACGGCTTCGGTGCCGCTCAGTGCGCGGCGGGGCTGGCCTTGCCAAACCTTGGGCTGGAACATGCTGCTCATGACGGGTTTCTCTTTGGGTGTGGGCCACTCAGGCCATTGCCATGCGTGCAAGACGCTCGGAGGCAGGCGGATGCGAGTAGTAGAACTTGACGAACACCGGGTCGGGCGTGAGCGTCGACGCGTTGTCCTGGTAGAGCTTGAGCAGTGCGTTGGACAAGTCGGCGCTGCTGGTCTGTGCAACCGCATAGGCGTCCGCTTCGAACTCGTGCTTGCGCGAGAGCATGGCCGCCAGCGGCGAGAGGAAGACACCAAAGACCGGCACGGCCAGCATGAACAGCAGCAGGGCCAACGCATCGTTCGGGGCGCTCATGTTGGGCGACACGCCCAGGCCCGCATAGAACCACACCTGCGACGACAGCCAGCCCAGCAGAGCAAACCCCGCCAGGCTCATTGCGAACATCGCGACCATGCGCTTGACCACGTGCCGATGCTTGAAGTGGCCCAACTCGTGCGCCAGCACCGCCTCCACTTCCCCGGCGTTGAGCTGGCGCAGCAGCGTGTCGTAGAAGACCACGCGCTTGCTCGCGCCAAAGCCGGTGAAGTAGGCGTTGGCATGGGCGCTGCGGCGGCTGCCGTCCATCACGAACAGACCCTTGGCGGCAAAGCCGCAGCGCTTCATCAGCGCGGTGACACGGTTCTTGAGCGTGATGTCGTCCAGCGGCTGGAACTTGTTGAATAGCGGCGCGATGAAGGTCGGGTAGACCAGCATCAACGTCAGGTTGAAGCCGACCCACACCAGCCACGCCCACAGCCACCAGCGCGAGCCGGCCGCACCCATCAGCCACAGGATGAGCGCCGCCAGCGGCAGGCCGATGAGGGCGCCAACCAATGCGCCCTTGAGCGCGTCGGCCACCCAAAGCCGCAGGGTCATCTTGTTGAAGCCGAAGCGCTCTTCCAGGCGGAAGGTCTGCCACAGCGAGAACGGGAGCTCGAGCAGGCCGCCGATCAGGCTGAAGCAGGCCAGGAGGGCCAACTGCTGCCACATGCCGCCGCCCAGCAGTTCAGTCAGCAGCCGGTTGAGCCAATCCAGGCCCCCCAGCAGCGTCCAGCCCAGCAACATGGCAGAGCCCCAGGCCATCTCGAGGATGCCGAAGCGGCTCTTGGCAACGGTGTAGTCGGCAGCCTTCTGGTGCGCCGCCAGGCTGATGGTGCTGGCAAAGGCCGCGGGTACCGCGTCGCGATGCTGGGCCACGTGGCGAACCTGGCGCGAGGCGAGCCAGAACTTCAGCAGCAGGCCGACCGCCAGGGCGGCGGCAAAGGCGTAGGTCAGGAGGATCGAGGCGGACATTCGGGGCGCAGTGTAGGCCATCGACGACAATCGGCGGATGCCCGAATCGATTGACCCGACCCCCGCCGCGCCCACTGGCGAGCAAGCCGCCCCGACCCCCGCCACCCTGAAGAAAAGCGACCAGAACCTGGTCTGGCTCGACTGCGAAATGAGCGGACTCGACCCCGAGAAGGAGCGACTGCTGGAGATTGCCGTGGTCATCACCGGGCCCGACCTCACGCCCCGCATCGACGGCCCGGTCCTGGTGATCCACCAGAGCGACGAGGTGCTCAATGGCATGGATGCCTGGAACAAGGGCACGCACGGGCGCAGCGGCCTGATCGACAAGGTCAAGGTGTCCACCATCGACGAAGCCACGGCCGAAAAGCAGCTGATCGAGTTCATCTCCCGCTACGTACCCAAGAGCGGCTCGCCCATGTGCGGCAACACCATCGGCCAGGACCGGCGCTTCCTGGTCAAGTACATGCCCAAGCTGGAGGGCTTCTTCCACTACCGCAACCTCGACGTGAGCACGCTCAAGGAGCTTGCCAAGCGGTGGAAGCCGGCCGCCTACAACGCCTTCAAGAAACAGCAGGCTCACACTGCGCTGGCGGACGTGCACGAGTCCATCGACGAACTCGAGCACTACCGAGAAACGTTTCTGAAAGTGAAAGATTAGGTGAAAACCCGAAGCCGTGCGATAATCGCAGGCTTCGCGAAAAGTCCGGTGCATACAAAGACCGGCCGCGAGTTCCCGCATCTCCCTATCTTGCACAGCGTGCCCCTTTGAATGGGCCGCAGCCCGGTGCCTACTGGCCGAGCTGAATGTCGTTGGATGGTTGATGTTTTTTGACCATCCACGCGGCAAGGGCCCACGGCCTTTGCTTTGCGTGCAAGAAAGTTTGCTTTCATGACCGACGCTTTTGAAGCGCAGGGCGATCTCGCGCCCGCGCAATCCGTTTCCGCATCCGCCGAATTCAACGCCGCCGTTGAATCGCCCGAGCTGGAGGCGCTCGACGCCGCAGCCGTGCCTGCACCGGCGCAAGAACCCAACGGCTTTGCCCGTCTTGGCCTGTCGCCGCAGCTGCTGGCCGCCGTCGAAGACCTGGGCTTCAGCCAGCCCACCGCCGTGCAGGACAAGGCCATTCCCCTGGCCATGGGCACCGACGCCAAGGGCTTTGTCGACCTCATGGTTTCCAGCCAGACCGGCAGCGGCAAGACCGCGGCCTTCCTGCTGCCCGTGCTCCACACCCTGATCCAGCAACAGGCGGCCGCCGAAGAGGCCGCCCGCGTCGAATTCCAGCGCCAGGCTGCCGAAGCCGCCGAGCGTGGCGAGCCCACGCCCAAGCGCGCCAAGCGCAAGGACCCGACCAACTCGCGCAATTTCAAGCCGGCCGTGCCTGGTGCCCTGGTGCTGTGCCCGACGCGCGAACTGGCGCAGCAGGTGGCGCACGACGCCATCGGCCTGGTGCAGCACTGCCGTGGCCTGCGCATTGCCAGCGTGGTGGGCGGCATGCCCTACCAGCTGCAGATCGCGCGCCTGCAGAACGCCAACCTCGTGGTGGCCACGCCTGGGCGCCTGCTGGATCTGCAGCGCTCGATGCAGATCAAGCTCGACCAGGTGCAGTTCCTGGTGGTCGACGAAGCCGACCGCATGCTCGACCTGGGCTTCTCCGACGACCTGGCCGAAATCAACCAGCTGACCATCGAGCGCAAGCAGACCATGATGTTCAGCGCAACCTTCGCGCCGCGCATCCAGCAACTGGCCGCACGTGTGATGCGCCAGCCGCAGCGAGTGCAGATCGACACGCCGCAGGAAAAGCACGCCAACATCAAGCAGGTGATGTTCTGGGCCGACAACGCCCAGCACAAGCGCAAGCTGCTTGACCACTGGCTGCGCGACACCAGCATCAACCAGGCGATCGTCTTCGCCAGCACGCAAGTGGAATGCGATGGCCTGGCCAACGACCTGCAGCAGGACGGTTTTTCTGCCGTGGCACTGCACGGCGCGCTGAGCCAAGGCCTGCGCAACCGTCGCCTGATGGCGCTGCGCAATGGCCAGGTGCAGATCCTGGTGGCCACCGATGTGGCGGCGCGCGGCATCGACGTGCCCACCATCACCCACGTGTTCAACTTCGGCCTGCCGATGAAGGCCGAGGACTACACCCACCGCATTGGCCGTACTGGCCGTGCCGGTCGCCAGGGCCTGGCCGTGACCTTTGCCGAGTTCCGCGATCGCCGCAAGATCTTCGACATCGAGGCTTATTCGCGTCAGCAGTTCAAGGCCGAAACCATTCCGGGCCTGGAGCCGCAGCAGCGCTTCCCGCAGTCGCGCCCGCATGGCGACTTCGGCGGCCGTGGCCGTGAGAACCGCGAGCACCACTCGCGTGATCGCAAGTTCGGTGGCGGTGGCCAGCGTTCGGGTGGCGGCTATGGCGAGCAGCGCCATGGTTTCGGTGGTGGCAGCGGTTTTGGTGGCGGCAACGGCAACGGCTTCGGCGGTGGTCGCGGCCACGGCGCTCCGCGTGAAGAGGGCGGTGGCGGTGGCTACGGCCGCAAGACTGGCTGGGGCGACAACGCCCATCGCGGTGACGGCCAGCGCCGCGACGGCTTCCAGCAGCAGCGCGATGGTGGTTATCGCGGCAATGGCGGCGGCGTGCGCAGCTTTGCGCCGCGCGACGGCCAGCCGGCCAAGCGAGCTTTCAAGCCCGGCCGTTGATCGTGCCGCACCCGGCCCGCGAGGGCCGGTGCAACCCGGCTGGACAAAACAAAAAGCCCGACTCCGCAAGGAGCCGGGCTTTTGTTTTGACAGACAGGAATCTGGTCGGGGTGAGAGGATTCGAACCTCCGGCCTCTACGTCCCGAACGTAGCGCTCTACCAGGCTAAGCTACACCCCGAAGTGCAGTGATTTGAGAAGCGGCCTTGTGTTTTTACTTCAGGCGCGTCGCTCAGTCAGCTGAGCCGCTAATTGTAGCAAACCTTCGGCGTGTTGATTGCGTGCAAGTGCAGGAAGTGCATCGATTGCACGTTGCGCCTCGGCTGCGGCCGCTGCGCGCGTGGCCTCGAGTGCGCCGGTTTCCTTCACGATGGCAACGATCTGCGGCAGTTGCGTGGTGTCGCCGGCCTCGATGGCGGCCTTGATCAACGCGCGTTGATCGGGCGTACCACGCTGCATGGCAAGGATGAGCGGGAGCGTGGTCTTGCCTTCGCGCAAATCGTCGCCCAGGTTCTTGCCGGTTTCGTTCGCATCGCCTGCGTAGTCGAGCACGTCGTCGATGACCTGGAATGCCGTGCCCAGCGCCTGCCCGTAGGTGGCGCAGGCTTCCTCCACTTCGGGCGGCGCCTTGGCCAGCACTGCGGCCAGGCGGGTGCTGGCCTCGAAGAGCTTGGCGGTCTTGGAGCGAATGACGCGCAGATACGCGGCCTCGTCCAGGCTGGCGTCGTGCATGTTCATGAGCTGCAGCACTTCGCCTTCGGCAATGATGTTGGTGGCTTCGGCCAGGATCTCCATCACGCGCATGTCGTTGGCGTCCAGCATCATCTGGAAGGCGCGCGAATAGAGGAAGTCGCCCACCAGCACGCTGGCCGGGTTGCCGAACGATTCGTTGGCCGTTGGGCGGCCGCGGCGAAGCGTGGATTCGTCCACCACGTCGTCATGCAGCAGCGTGGCCGTGTGAATGAACTCGACCACCGCCGCAAGGTTGAAGTGCTGCGTGCCCTTGTAGTCGAGCGCGCGGCTCATCAGCAGCAGCAGTGCCGGCCGCAGGCGTTTGCCGCCGGCAGAAATGATGTAGCGCGAAACCTCGCTGACGAGCGGCACGCCCGTGTCCAGGCGCTTGGCGATGACTCGGTCGACTTCGGCCATGTCTTCGGCAACGAGGCCGAGCACGGACGCGGTATTGGTTGCAGCGGAAACTGGCAAGTCGCAGGGCGCCGGGCGCCGGAGGAAGGTGGAGGAAGGCGGGCTCGGAGCCCATCGATAGCCGGCAATTATAGGGAGAGGCCTGCATGGCCCCCGGCGCGGCCTTGGGGCCCCCAGCCGCCGTGGGTGGCCGAGATGACACTTCGTGCTAGAATATTGGGCTTCGTGGAAATTCGTCCGCGAAGACTCACGAGAAGCACCTTTCAGGTGTTTCCCATTCCAAGAGGTTAAACATGTACGCGGTCATAAAAACCGGTGGCAAGCAGTATCGCGTTGCTTCCGGCGAGAAAATTAAAGTAGAACAGATTGCTGCGGACGTTGGCCAGGAAATCGTGATCGACCAGGTTCTGGCTGTCGGCAGCGGCAGTGAAATCAAGGTCGGTACGCCCCTGGTGTCCGGCGCAACGGTGACGGCCACTGTGCTGTCGCACGGCAAGCACGACAAGGTTCGCATCTTCAAGATGCGTCGTCGTAAGCACTATCAGAAACGTCAAGGCCATCGCCAGCAGTTCACCGAACTGCAAATCGGCGCGATCGCCGGCTAAGGAGCGGACACCATGGCACAGAAAAAAGGCGGCGGCTCTACGCGAAACGGGCGCGATTCCAAGCCCAAGATGCTCGGCGTGAAGGCCTTCGGCGGCGAACTGATCAGCGCAGGCTCGATCATCGTGCGCCAGCGTGGCACGCAGTTCCACCCCGGCACCAACGTCGGCGTGGGCAAGGACCACACCCTGTTCGCACTGGTCGACGGCCACGTGTCGTTCAGCACCAAGGGTTCGCTGAACAAGCACACGGTCACCGTGACGCCCGCGGCTTAAAGCCCGGTCACCTCGATCGTGATCCCCGAAGCCCCGCCTGGCGGGGCTTTCTTATTTGTAAACTTGGAAGTAGCTCATGAAGTTCGTTGACGAAGCCTTCATCGACATCGCCGCGGGCGATGGCGGCAACGGCTGCGTGTCGTTCCGTCATGAGAAGTACAAGGAGTTCGGCGGCCCCGACGGCGGGGACGGCGGACGTGGCGGCCACGTGTTTGCGGTGGCCGACCCCAATCTCAACACGCTGGTCGATTTCCGCTTCTCGCGCCGGCACGAGGCCAAGCGCGGCCAGCACGGCATGGGTTCGGACATGTTCGGCGCCGCGGGCGACGACATCACGCTGCGCATGCCGGTGGGCACCATCATTTCCGATGCCGAAACGGGCGAGGTGCTGTTCGAACTGCTCCAGGCAGGCGAGCGCCTGACCATCGCCAAGGGTGGCGATGGCGGCTTTGGCAACCTGCGCTTCAAGAGCGCGATCAACCGCGCGCCGCGCCAGAAGACCCCAGGCCATCCGGGCGAGAAGCGCAGCCTCAAGCTCGAACTCAAGGTGCTGGCCGATGTAGGCCTGCTGGGCATGCCCAATGCCGGCAAGTCGACCTTCATTTCCGCGGTTTCGAATGCGCGCCCGCGCATTGCCGACTATCCCTTCACCACCCTGCATCCCAACCTGGGAGTGGTGCGCGTGGGGCCGGAGCAGAGCTTCGTGGTGGCCGACCTGCCCGGTCTGATCGAGGGCGCTTCCGAAGGCGCGGGCCTGGGGCACCTGTTCCTGCGTCACCTGCAGCGCACGCGCCTGCTGCTGCACGTGGTCGACCTTGCGCCTTTCGACGAAGGCGTCGATCCGGTTGCGCAGGCCAAGGCCATCGTGGGCGAGCTCAAGAAATACGATGCGCAGCTGTACGAAAAGCCGCGCTGGCTGGTGCTCAACAAGCTGGACATGATTCCGGTGGAAGAGCGCGCCGCCAAGGTGAAGGACTTCGTCAAGCGGCTCAAGTTCAAGGGTCCGGTGTTCGAGATCTCGGCGCTCACGCGCGAAGGTTGCGAGCAGCTGGTGCAGTCGATCTACCAGCAGGTAAAGGCCGCCCAGATTGCAGAGCAGCCGCCCACTGAAGTGGATCCGCGCTTCGCCGATCGCTCCTGAAATCGGCCTGCCGCCAGGCAGGCTCCATCCCACAATCGATTCATCCGTTCTCAAAAAAAAGAAGTCGATGACTGCCAAAGCTGGTTCCACGGTTCTTCGCGACGCCCGTCGCATCGTCGTCAAGGTTGGCTCCAGCCTGGTGACCAACGAGGGCCGCGGGCTGGACGAGGGGGCGATCAGCGAGTGGTGCCGCCAGCTTGCTGCCCTGGTGCGCGACGGTCGCGAAGTGGTGATGGTTTCCAGCGGCGCCATTGCAGAAGGCATGAAGCGCCTGGGCTGGAAGACCCGTCCGCACGAAGTGCACGAGTTGCAGGCCGCGGCCGCTGTCGGCCAGATGGGCCTGGCCCAGATGTACGAGACCAAGCTGCGCGAGAACGACCTGGGCAGCGCCCAGGTGCTGCTCACGCACGCCGACCTGGCTGATCGCGAGCGCTATCTCAACGCGCGCTCGACCCTGCTCACGCTGCTCGGCCTGGGCGTGGTGCCGGTGATCAACGAGAACGACACCGTGGTCAACGACGAGATCAAGTTCGGCGACAACGACACGCTGGGTGCGTTGGTTGCCAACCTGGTCGAGGCTGACGCGCTGGTGATCCTGACTGACCAGAAAGGCCTGTACACGGCCGATCCGCGCAAGGACCCCGCTGCCCAGTTCGTGCACGAAGCCGCGGCGGGCGACCCGGCACTCGAAGCAATGGCCGGCGGCGCAGGCAGCAGCATCGGCAAGGGCGGCATGATCACCAAGATCCTGGCGGCCAAGCGCGCAGCAGGTTCGGGCGCATCCACCGTGATCGCCTGGGGGCGAGAAGCCGACGCCCTGGTTCGCCTGACCCGGGGCGACGCCATCGGCACGCTGCTGGTGGCACAAACGCCCAAGCACCAGGCGCGCAAGCGCTGGATGGCCGACCACCTGCAACTGCGCGGCGCGGTCGCCGTGGATGCGGGCGCGGCCGCCAAGTTGCGCGGAGAAGGCAAGAGCCTGTTGCCCATCGGCATGACCGCCGTGGAAGGCGAGTTCTCGCGCGGCGACGTGATCGCCGTGCGCGGCCCCGATGGCGCCGAAGTGGCGCGCGGGCTGGCCAACTACTCGAGCGCGGAGGCCCGCCTGCTGTGCCGCAAGGCTTCGGGTGAGATCGAACGTCTGCTCGGCTACGTGGCCGAGCCCGAAATGATCCACCGCGACAACATGATCCTCACGGCCGCGTCGGCCTGACTGAGGGTCAGTTGAGGTACTCGGGCTTTCTCAGGGCCCGCACCATTTCGTCCGTTGTCAATCGCGGCGCGGCGCTTCGGCAAAGGGCTTGCCGCGCCAAGGCCAGGCTGTAGCGCGTCTTGGCCAGATTCAACGACACCCATTCCGGATTC
Source organism: Pseudomonadota bacterium (assembly GCA_018241225.1). GTDB lineage: Bacteria > Pseudomonadota > Gammaproteobacteria > Burkholderiales > Burkholderiaceae_C > Variovorax. Next base: position 68,278 of record JAFEEG010000037.1, on the reverse strand, counting down.
TCGACCGGGTGCCAGCTGTCGCCGCTGTAGCGCGCGTAGGTCTTGATTTCTCCGGTGGCGCAGCGCACGCCGTCGTAGAAGGCATTCACCGCCGCTCCCGGCCCCGTGCTCTTGGCAATGGCGACATAGCGCACCACTCCGTCACTGGTAATCGCGAGGGTCTTGGGATCGACGCCGTATTTCAGGTCGTACACGCGGGGCATGTCGATCTCGATCATGCGACGCGCGTCGAATTCCGGCGCCGGCGGCACCGGGGATTCCTTCCAGTCGAGATCTGTGAAGACCTGCGCCGACGCGGCCTGCGCCAATACCAGCACGGGCAGCGCGACAAGAAGCAGCCGGCTAGCGCGGCGCAACGAAGTGATTGGGCGCCGGTGCGGCGCCTTCGGGAGCAGGCGGAACATTGGGATCGGGTTCGAAAGTGGCGCCTGGCGGCAGCTCGAAGCTCGGCTCATGCCCGCCGACGGCAGGATGACGATCGAACTCGCGGCCGCGCACGTTGCCACGCAGAAAGCGGTTGCGGAAATCCTGGCGGGGCAGGTAGCGGGCGAGTTCGGTCAGCGCCATTTCGTAGACGCCGCGCTTGAACTCGACGACCACATCAAGCGGAACCCAGTAGTCGTGCCAACGCCAGGCGTCGAATTCCGGGTGGTCGGTGGCACGCAGATTCAGGTCCCAGTCGTGACCCGTGAGTTGAAGCAGATACCAGATCTGCTTCTGGCCCTTGTAATGGCCGCGCGCGTCGCGGCGGATGAACCGATCCGGCACCTCGTAGCGCAACCAGTCGCGGGTGCGGGCCACGATACGCACGTGCTCCGGCGCTAGGCCGACCTCCTCGTGCAGCTCCCGATACATGGCCTGCTCGGGGCTTTCGCCGCGGTCGATTCCGCCTTGCGGAAACTGCCATGAATGGGTGCGTATGCGCTTGCCCCAGAAAACCTGATTGCGATGGTTGAGCAGGATGATGCCGACGTTGGGCCTGAAGCCATCTCGGTCGAGCATAATCGAACCCCAATTTTTGAACTGAGTCGATTATGCATGCCGGGTTGCGCTCGGCAAGTAGACCGGTTTCCTGGCCCCGGCCCTGGGGCATCCTAGTTTTCCCGCATATCTGAGCCGTCACCCGATGAAAGCCTCCCGTTTCTTTGTCTCCACCCTCAAGGAAGCACCGGCCGACGCAGAAGTCGTCAGCCACCGCCTGATGACCCGCGCCGGCATGATCAAGAAGCTGGGCGCCGGCGTCTACACCTACATGCCCATGGGCCTGCGGGTGATCCGCAAGGTGGAGGCCATCGTGCGCGAGGAAATGAACCGCGCCGGTGCCGTGGAAGTGGCCATGCCGGTGGTGCAGCCGGCCGAGCTGTGGGAAGAAAGCGGGCGCTTCGACAAGATGGGCCCCGAGCTGCTTCGCATCAAGGACCGCCACGAGCGCGACTACGTCGTGCAGCCCACCAGCGAAGAGGTGGTGACCGACATCGCCCGCCAGGAGATCCGCAGCTACAAGCAGCTGCCGCTCAATCTCTACCAGATCCAGACCAAGTTCCGCGACGAGCGCCGCCCGCGCTTTGGTCTCATGCGTGGGCGCGAGTTCACCATGAAGGACGCCTACAGCTTCGACCGCGACCTCGATGCCGCCAAGACCAGCTACCAGGTCATGTCGCAGGCCTACCGTCGCATCTTCGACCGCTTCGGCCTGCGCTATCGTGCCGTGCGCGCCGACAGCGGCGCGATCGGCGGCGACATGAGCGAGGAGTTCCAGGTGATTGCCGCCACCGGCGAGGACGCCATCGTCTACAGCCCCGAGAGCGACTACGCGGCCAACATGGAAAAGGCCGAGGCGCTGGCGCCTGCCGGCCCGCGCCCGGCTGCCAGCAAGCCGGCCACCAAGACACCGACCCCCGGCAAGGCAACCTGCGAGGAAGTCGCCCAACTGCTGGGCGTACCGCTGTCCACCACCGTCAAGTCGCTGGTGCTGGCCACCGACAAGACCAACGACAAGGGTGAGATCGTCGGCGCGCAGGTCTGGCTGCTGCTGGTGCGCGGCGACCATGACATGAACGAAATCAAGGTCAGCAAGGTGCCGGGCCTGAACGAGGGCTTCCGCTTTGCCACCGTGCCCGAGATCGAGGAGCACTTCGGTGCCAAGCCCGGCTACCTGGGTCCGCTGGACATGAAGAAGCCGGTCAAGCTCGTGGCCGACCGCGACGTGGCCGTCATGGCCGACTGGATCTGCGGGTCCAACGAAGTGGACTTCCACACCACCGGCGTCAACTGGGGCCGCGACCTGCCCGAGCCTGACCTGGTGGCCGACATCCGCAACGTGGTGGCCGGCGACCAGTCGCCCGACGGCAAGGGCCAACTGGCCATCGAGCGCGGCATCGAGGTGGGTCACGTGTTCGTGCTGGGCACCAAGTACAGCAAGTCGATGAACGCCACCTTCCTGGACGAAGCCGGCAAGCCGCAGTTCCTGGAAATGGGCTGCTACGGCATCGGCATCACCCGCCTGCCGGCGGCGGCCATCGAGCAGAACCATGACGAGCGCGGCATCATCTGGCCCGATGCCATCGCCCCCTTCACCGTGGTGGTGTGCCCCATCGGCATGGACCGCAGCGAAGCCGTGAAGCAGGAGGCCGAGCGCATCTACGCCGAGCTGCTGGGCGCGGGCGTGGACGTGATCCTGGACGACCGCAACGAGCGGCCGGGCGCCATGTTTGCCGACTGGGAGCTCATCGGCGTGCCGCACCGCCTGACCATCGGCGACAAGGGCCTGAAGGACGGCGTGGTCGAGTACCAGCACCGCCGCGATACCGCCGCGACCAAGATGCCCGTGGCCGAGGCCGTGGCCTTCGTGCGCAGCAAACTGGCGGCATGACGCTTTCGCGGCGCCACTGCCTGGGCGGCGCCGCGGCCGGCGCGCTGTCGCTGCTGGGCCTGCCGCGCCAGGCGATGGCCGGCGCGCAGATCGAGGAACCGCTGATGGACTCGGTGCGCACCGCGCTGAGCTCGGCCATCCACAACAGCGCGCCGCCAATTCCAGAGTTCAAGGACACCGAGTCGCGCCTGGCCTACCTGCGCTGGCTGGGCAACATGAGCGAGCGCCTGAAAAAGCGCATGCCCGACTGGAACACGCGCAAGGAGTTCCTGCAGACCATCTGGTACGAGGCCAAGCGCGCCGGCCTGGACGTGAGCCTGGTGCTGGGGCTGGTGCAGGTGGAAAGCAACTTCCGCAAGTTCGCGGTATCGAGCGCGGGCGCGCGCGGCTTCATGCAGGTGATGCCGTTCTGGACGCGGGTCATTGGCGACGGCGATGCGTCCACGCTCTTTCACATGCAGACGAACCTGCGCTTTGGCTGCGTGATCCTGCGTCACTACCTCGACCGCGAGCGTGGCGACCTGTTCATGACTCTGGGCCGCTACAACGGCAGCCGGGGGCAGTCCCCATACCCCAGCGCGGTATTTGCCAACCAGCGAAACTGGAAGTTCGTCGACCGGCAGGATTGACTGCCCTTGCGTGCCGTTCGCATGCGCGCCGCGCATGAAAGGCATTCCAAATCAGCGTTTGTGCGGAAGGGCGCCGCATAGCAATATGGCGGCCCTTCGGGCGGCTGCTGTGCGGCTGTTCGCATTCCAACCTTCGATCCAAATACACCATGCCTTCAATGCTCTGGGCCCTGCTGGCCGGCAATTTCGCCATTGGCACTGGCGTGATGGTGGCCAGCGCCACGCTCAATGAAGTCAGCGCCTTCTTCCAGGTGCCGGTTCCGGTGGCGGGCTATCTCATTTCAGTGGCGGCCCTGGTGGTCTGCCTGGGCGCACCGACGCTGGCGGCAGCTGTGGCGCCCTTCGACCGGCGCAAGCTTCTGGCCGGTGCCATGGTCTGGTATGGCCTGCTGCATGCGGCATGTGCATTCGCCTCGGATTTCCATGTGCTTCTGGCGCTGCGGGTGCTGGCGGTGATTCCGGCGGCGGTGTTCACGCCGCAGGCGGCCGCATGTGCGGGCCACCTGATGCCGGCCGAGCAGCGCGGCCGCGCCATCACCTTCGTCTTCCTCGGCTGGTCGCTCGCTTCGGTGCTAGGCATGCCGCTGAATGCGTGGCTCAGCGGCATGCTGGGCTGGCAAGGCGCCTACGGCCTGGTCGCGGTGCTCTCGCTGGCCAGTGCGGCCTGGGTCTGGTGGGCCATGCCGGCCGGCGTGCGGCCGGCGCGTTTCTCGCTGGCCAGCTGGGGCACGGCTTTTCGCATGCCGGCCCTGATGCTGTGCGTGGCGGTGACGCTGTTGTGCGCGGCCGGCCAGTTCGTGGTGTTCGCCTATTTCGCGCCCATCTTCCGCGACAGCCTGGGGGCGGGCGTGCACGAGCTGAGCGCGCTGTTCATGCTCTTCGGTGCCTTCGGCCTGCTGGGCAATGTGCTGATGTCGCGCTACATCGACCGGCTGGGTGCACCCCGAGGCGTGATGATCGCCGTGGGCGCCATCGCGCTGAGCATGCTGCTGTGGCCGCTGGGCGTGACGCTGGTGCTGGCCGCGGTGGTGATGGTGCCCTGGGCGCTGGGCTGCTTCTCGGCCAATTCGGCGCAGCAGGCGCGCCTGGTGTCGCTGGCACCGGCATTGGCCAGTGGCTCGGTGGCGCTGAACACCTCCGCCATGTACGCCGGCCAGGCCATCGGCACGGCCATTGGCGGCTGGATGATTTCGCACCAGGCCATGCCAAGCCTGCATGTGGCCGGCGTGACGCTCCTGGTGGCCGCCATGGCCGTGAGCGCCTGGGCAGCGCGCGTCGCAAGGCGGGGCACTGCAAAAGCCCCCGTGGCCGCGTGCGCGGCGGCCAATCGCTCGGCCTGAGAAGGCCCTAGCCCGCCGCGCTGGATTCGGGTGACTGCCGCGCGGCCTCGCGCGTCACCATCACCTGGTCGATGCGGTGGCTGTCCACGTCCATCACCTCGAACTTGAAGCCGGCCCAGGTGGCGCTGTCGGTGCGCTTGGGCACGCGGCGCAGCATGTACATCAGGAAGCCAGCCAGGGTTTCGTACTCGTCGGTGTGCGGCATCTCGTCGATGTCCAGCGCGCGCTGCACGTCCTGGATGGGGGTCACGCCGTCGATGAGCCAGGAGTTCTCGTCGCGCCGCACGATCTGCTGCTCTTCGTCCGAGGGCGGCACCAGGTCGCCCATCACGGTGCTCATCACGTCGTTGAGCGTGATCACGCCCACCACCAGGCTGTATTCGTTGACGACGATGGCAAAGTCTTCGTGGGCCTGGCGGAACTGCTCCAGCACTTCGGTCAGCGAGATGCGGTCTGGAATGACCAGCGCCTTGTTCAGCGGCAAACCCTGGTCGAAGGACAGCGGCTGGCCGCTGAGCACGCGCTGGAACATGTCCTTGGCGTCCACGTAGCCCAGCACGTGGTCGATGTCGCCGTCGCACACCGGGTAGGCCGAGAAGGGTTCGGCAATGATGCGGGCGCGCAGGATGACTTCGGTCTCGCCCTTGTCGAACCAGATGACCCGGTCGCGCGAGGTCATCACGCTGCTTACCGGCCGCGTGTCCAGCTCGAACACGTTGGCGATCACCTGCTGCTCGCGCTCGGCCAGCACGCCTGCGCGCAGGCCAGCTTCGGTCATGGCCAGGATGTCGGCCGAGGTGATGGTTTCCTCGCGCTGCGTAGGCATGCCCAGCAGCTTGAACAGCACGTCGGTGCCGTGGGTGAACAGCCAGACCAGCGGCTTGAAGGCCGTGATCAGGAACTGCATCGGCCCCACCAGTCGCAGCGCCAGCCGCTCGGGCTCGGTCATGCCCAGTCGCTTGGGAAAGAGGTCGGCAAAGATCAGGAAGATGGAGATGATCAGCACGAAGGAGCTGAGGAAGGCAGCACGCTGCGCCAGCTCCGGGTTCATCCAGTTGGAGTACAGGTCGGCGAAGTAGGGGCTGAATGCGCCTTCGCCCACCACGCCGCCCAGGATGGCCACGGCATTCAGGCCGATCTGCACCACGGTGAAGTAGTGGCCCGGCTGCTCCTGCAACTGCAGCACTCTTTCCGCCCTGGGGTCGCCATCGTCGGCCATCTGCCGCAGGCGCAGCCGGCGCGAGGCCGCCAGGCAGATTTCGGCCAGGGAGAAAAAGGCGCTGGTGGCAATCAGCGCGGCAATGGTCAGGAGGCTCTGGGTGAGGGTCATGTGCGGTTCTTCAACCCCACATGGTGCCATGAGCCCGGGGCTAGACCGCTCCGGTGGGGTGGGTCGGGTCCACCCAGAGCACCTGCTCGGGCTTCTCGGCCGGTTCGATGTCCAGGTTGATGGCCACCGCCTCGCCGTCGCTGCGGCACAGCACGCACTCGAGCGTCTCGGTGCTGCTGGCGTTGATTTCCTGATGCGGCACGTAGGGCGGCACGTAGATGAAGTCGCCCGGGCCGGCCTCGGCGGTGAATTCGAGCTTTGCGCCCCAGCGCATGCGCGCGCGCCCCCGAACCACGTAGATGACCGATTCGAGCGGCCCATGGTGATGGGCGCCGGTCTTGGCGCCCGCGTGGATGTGCACCGTGCCGGCCCACAGCTTGCGGGCGCCCACGCGTGCGAAATTGATGGCGGCCGCCCGGTTCATGCCGGGCGTCTGCGCCGTGTTGGTGTCGAGCTGGTTACCCGGGACCACCCGCACCCCATCGTGTTTCCAGTCGGTGGGGGGCGCGTGCGGGTCGGTCACGACAAGGCCCGGTTTCTACTGGGCGGAGGTCAGCACCTGCTGGAGCTCGCCCGACTCGTACATCTCCATCATGATGTCCGAGCCGCCGATGAACTCGCCGCGCACGTACAGCTGCGGAATGGTGGGCCAGTTGCTGTATTCCTTGATGCCCTGGCGGATGGCGTCGTCTTCGAGCACGTTCACCGTCTTGAGCGACTTGGTCTCGACACCGCAGGCCTTGAGGATCTGGATGGCTCGGCCGGAGAAGCCGCACATGGGAAAGCTGGCGCTTCCCTTCATGAAAAGAAGAATCTCGTTTTGCTTGACCAGGTCGTCAATGCGTTGCTGGGCGTCGCTCATGGGGGCTCCTCGAAAGAATGGGTTGATTATTTCACCGCGCGCCAAAGCCCGCCGGAGCAGCGCTCGATGCCGGCAAGATCCTTGCGGCTTTGCACCTGCTGGAAGCCGTGCGCCTCCAGCAGCGCCCGGACGTCTGCGGCCTGGTCGTGGCCGTGTTCCAGCAGGAGCCAGCCGCCGTCGTCCAGGTGCCCGGGGGCCGCCTGCACGATGCGCCGGATGTCGGCCAGGCCGTCGGCGCCCGATGCCAGGGCCGACAGCGGCTCGTGCCGCAGGGCCGGCAGGTGCGGGTCTTCGGCGCGGATGTAGGGTGGGTTGCTCACGATCAGGGCGTAGCCGGTGCCGGCCCCTTCGAGCCAGTCGCCGTGGGCAAATCGCACCGGAAGGCCCAGCCGTTCGCCATTGGCGCGGGCCACGGCCAGGGCCTCTTCGCTGGCGTCCACGGCATGGATCTGCAGGTCGGGCCGCGCCTTTTGAAGCGCCAGCGCGATGGCGCCGCTGCCGGTGCCCAGGTCGATCACCCGCACTTCGTGCAGGCCCAGCAGGCGCTCGATGGCCCAGTCGACCAGCGTCTCGGTGTCCGGCCGAGGCACCAGCACCCGGGGGTCTACCTGCAGCGTCAGGCCGTGGAATTCCTTTTCGCCCAGCAGGTAGGCCACCGGTTCGCCGGCCAGACGGCGCAGCAGGCTGGCCTGCAGGCGCTGCGCCGTGTCCGGGGCCAGCGCATCGCGGTCGTGGGCGAGCAGCCAGGCGCGCTCGTCGCTCGTGCGGCCCAGGGCGTGCAGCAGCAGCAGTTGTGCATCGAGCCGCTCCACGCCCAGCGCGGCGGCGGCCGACAGGGCCTGCGCGATGGTCGCGGGCAGGGCGCCGCCCGCGTCTTCGGTAGGGAGGGTCACGCCTGGCCCGCCGCTTCCAGTTCGGCCAGCTGCTCGGCCTCGTGCGCCGCCTTGAGCGCGCCCAGCACTTCGCCCAGGTCACCTTCCATGATGAACTGCAGCTTGTAGAGCGTGAGGTTGATGCGGTGGTCGGTCAGCCGCCCCTGCGGGAAGTTGTAGGTGCGGATGCGGTCGGAGCGGTCGCCGCTGCCGATCAGGCCCTTGCGCAGCGCGGCATCCTTGGCAGCGCGCTCGCTGCGTTCCTTTTCCTGGATGCGGGCCGACAGCACCTGCAGCGCCTTGGCCTTGTTGCGGTGCTGGCTGCGGTCGTCCTGGCACTCGGCCACGATGCCGGTGGGGATGTGGGTGATGCGCACCGCCGAATCGGTCTTGTTGATGTGCTGGCCACCCGCGCCGCTGGCACGGTAGGTGTCGATACGCAGGTCGGCCGGGTTGATCTGCACCGCCTGCGCCTCGTCCGGCTCGGCCAGCACCGCCACGGTGCAGGCACTGGTGTGGATGCGGCCTTGCGTCTCGGTGGCAGGCACGCGCTGCACACGGTGGCCCCCCGATTCGAAGCGCATGGCGCCGAACACGTCGTCGCCCACGATGCGCACCACCACTTCCTTGTAGCCGCCCAGCTCGCTTTCGCTTTCGCTCACGATCTCGCAGCGCCAGCCGGCGCGCTCGGCATGGCGGGTGTACATGCGCAGCAGGTCGCCGGCGAACAGCGCCGACTCGTCGCCACCGGTGCCCGCGCGGATTTCCAGGAAGGCGTTGCGCGCATCGTCCGGGTCCTTGGGCAGCAGCAGGCGCTGCAGCTCGGCTTCGAGCTTCACCAGTTCGGCCTCGCCGCTGTCGATTTCCTCGCGCGCCATGTCGGCCATGTCGGGGTCTTCGAGCATTTCACGGGCGCCGGCCAGGTCGGCCTCGACCTGCTTGAAGCGCTGGTAGCGGCCGGCCACCTGGGTCACCTGCGCATGCTCGCGCGAGAGCACGCGGTACTGCGACATGTCGGCCATGATGTCCTCGCGCGACAGCAGGAAGTCCAGCTCTTCCAGGCGTTGCACGTAGCGTTCGAGTTGTTGGCGCAGAAAGCTTTTCACGAGAAGGATGGCCGAGGTCGGCAGGTGGGCAAGAGGGAAGGGCGCTTGAGGCCCGCCATGACTGGCACGAGGCAGGCCGGACGGGCCCGCGCGCGAAGGCAGCGTCGCTAACGCTCTTTGCGCAGGAACAGCCGCGCAATGGTCTGCGCTGTCTGCTCGCGCGAGGCGGCGTCGCCCGAGTGCAGCTCGGCCATGGCGCCGTGCAGCATCTTCTGCGTGAGGCCGCGCGACAGGGCGTCGAGCACGGCGTCGAGGTCTTCGCCCTTGGCCAGCAGCTTCCTGGCGCGGGCCAGCTCGGCATTGCGCCAGGCGTCGGTCTGCGCGTTGAGCTGCTGGATCAGCGGCACCGTGCCGCGCTGGCCCAGCCAGTGCATGAAGCTCTGCACCCCGGCGTCGATGATGACTTCGGCCTGCGCCACGGCGGCCTGCCGCTGGGCCTGGCCCTGCTGCACCACCTGCGCCAGGTCGTCCACGGTGTAGAGGTAGACGTCCGACAGCGCCCGCACCTCGGGCTCGATGTCGCGCGGCACCGCCAGGTCGACCATGAACATGGGGCGATGCTTGCGCTGCTTCAGTGCACGCTCCACCGCGCCCAGCCCGATCAGGGGCAAGGTGCTGGCGGTGCAGCTGATGACGATGTCGAACTCGGCCAGGCGGGCCGGCAGGTCGGCCAGGCGCATGGCCTCGCCGCCGAAGCGGGACGCCAGCTTTTCGCCGCGCTCGAGCGTGCGGTTGGCAATGACCATTGCCTTGGGGTTGCGCGCCGCAAAATGCGTGGCGGCCAGGTCGATCATTTCGCCGGCGCCCACGAACAGCACGCGCGTGTGCTTCAGGTCCTCGAACAGCTGGCTGGCCAGGCGTACCGCGGCGGCGGCCATGCTGATGGAGTGGGCGCCGATCTCGGTGGCGGTGCGCACTTCCTTGGCCACTGCAAAGGAGCGCTGGAACAACTGGTTGAGCGTGCTGCCCAGCGAGCCGGCGCTTTCGGCAGCTCGCACGGCGTCTTTCATCTGGCCCAGGATCTGGGCCTCGCCAAGCACCATGGAATCGAGCCCGCTGGCCACCCGGAAAGCGTGGCGCGCGGCCTGGTCGTTTTCCAGCGTATAGGCATGCGAGCGCAGCAGCGCCGGGGCCACGCCACCGCTCTCGGCCAGCCAGCCCACCGTGTGCTCGAGCGCCGCGTTGTCGGCTGCGCAGTAGATCTCGGTGCGGTTGCAGGTGGAGATGATGGCCGCCTCGACATCCGGATGGCGCTGGGCGCCGAACGAGCTGCGCAGGCTGTGCAGGGTGGGGGCCAGTTGATCGAGGGCGAACGCAAAACGACCGCGCAGATCGAGCGGCGCGGTCGTGTGATTCAAGCCCAGGGCCCAGACTGCCATTTCCCAATTATAAAATTTGCCGCCCCCCGGGGCCTTTGCGCTGCATCAATGGCCCTCGAAGCGTGCCATTCCTCCGTTTCCATGTCCCCGTTCGACCTCACCATCCACCTGGCAAATTTCGCCCTTCCGGCCCTTTTCGTGGCCGTGGTGCTGGGCCTGGGCGGCCGGCTCGTCATGGGCAAGGGCGCCCCGCTCGCCCTGTGGAAGCAGGTGGGCATCAACTTCGTGGCTGCCCTGGTGGTGCTGGCCGGTGGCCTGGCGTATTTCGGCCGCGACGGGATGATGGCCACCTACGCCGCGCTGGCGGTGGTCTGCGGCGTGCTGCAGTGGCTTCTGGCGGGGGGGCTGCGCCGCTGAGTCGGCTTTTCAGGTGCCGCTCAGCGGTGAGGGCGGCGGTGGCGGGGCGGCCGGCGTGGCAGGCGCCAGCGACGCCCCCAGCGTGCCTGGCACCGGCGCCGACATGTACACCGCCATTGGCAGCTGGGCCTGGCGCAGCCCGTCCAGGATGGTGAACAGCAGGTCGCTGCGCACGCCCGAGGCCATGCGCGGATTGGGCACGAAGGCAATGGCCTGAAACACCAGCAGGCCGTTCTCGATGCCGTCCAGCGTCACGCCCGGCTCGGGCGAGGGCAGCACGCTGGCATGTTCCCGGCAGGCCTTGAGCATCACCTCGCGCACCAGCTGGGCATCGGTGGTCAGCGGCATGGGCAGGCGGATCAGCACGCGGCCCTCGGCGTTGGCCAGCGTCATGTTGCGCACGGTCTTGGTGATGAATTCCGAGTTCGGGACGATCAGCGTGGAGCGGTCTCCCAGCTGGATCTCGGTGGCCCGCACGTTGATGCGGCGCACGTCGCCCTCCGAGGTGCCCAGCACCACCCAGTCGCCCACCTTCACCGGCCGCTCGGCCAGCAGGATCAGGCCCGAGATGAAGTTCTGCACGATGGCCTGCAGGCCGAAGCCGATACCCACCGACAGCGCGCTGGCCACCCAGGCGATGCGGTTCACGCCAATGCCCAGCGCCGAAAGCGCCAGTGCCACCACCAGCACCGCGCCTACGTAGCCCAGCAGCGTGGTGATGGAGCTGCGCATGCCCGATTCGAGCTGGGTGTTGGGCAGGTAGCTGTTCTCCAGCCAGCGCTTGAACAGGCGCAACAGCATGAAGCCGACGATGAGAACCGCGATGGAACCCAGGATGGCGCTGGAGTCGAGCTCGAACTCGCCCACCTTCAGCCGTGTGCTCATCCGGCCGCTGCGCTGCGCGAGTTCGCCTGGCGTGCTGCCCAGCGGCGCGATGAACGCCACCACCATGTAGAAGATGACCACGATGCGGCTGAGGGCCGACATCAGCACGGCGGCCTGGTCCAGCGTCTGCGGGCGCACCCCCATGCTCTTTTGCACCTTCTGCCCTGAGGTGCTGCGCGAAGACAGCAGCGACATCCACAGGTCGTCCGCGAACTTGAGCAGCAGGTAGCCCAGCACGGCCACGATGCCCGCCCACAGGATCTGGCCTGCCAGCACGCGGGCAAAAGCCAGGTAACCCACGGCCACCAGCAGCAGCAGCGCGAGCAGCAGGATGCCCACCAGCCCGCGCAGGACGCTGACCCAGGCCGGCCGCTCCGCCGGGGCGGCGTCGGGGCCGGCCGCTTCGGCTGACGAGGCGTCCGCCCGTGACTGACGCACCACGAACACCATCGCCACGCAGGTGGCCAGGAAGGCGGCCACCGGCACCAGGTTGGTCAGCACGCTATTGAGCGGATCGTCGATGACCTGGTTGATCGAGATGGGCGTGGCGCTGACCAGCGCGCACAGGGCCACCAGCCAGGGCATCGGCCACAGGCGCCGCGCCACCGGATCGCTGATGGGCGGCAGGCGCCACGACGGCCGCCTGTTGGACAGCATGGCGCGCCCCAGGCCGACCACGAAGGCCAGGAACATCAGCATCTGCACCAGCGTGTCGGCCAGGCGCGAGCTGCGTGTGCCCCAGTCGCCCATCTGGTTGATCGCACCCCAGACAATGGAGCCCGCCAGGCCGGCGATCAACACGTAGGCCACCACGGTCAGCAGGGCCAGCAGCGAGCGCCGCAGCCGCCCGATGGGGAAACTGCTGGCTGCCAGCCAGGCCAGGGCGGCCTCCATGACACGGATGGCCAGCGCCAGTGCACCGATGCCCAGCAGCAGCCCCAGGACGATGAAGAACCAGCTCGAGCCGCCCAGCGCGCTTTCCAGGCCCCGGCTGAATTCCTTGGACAGGCCCGCCAGGTCGTCCTTGTCGCCCTTCCATTCGTCGGACATGCGCTCCCAGAAGTGCGCCGTGAGCGGGGACAGGGAGCGCTCGAACAGCTTGGCCTCGAACACGGCGCGTCGCTGGGCCAGCATCTCGGTTCGGTGCTGCTGCGCGTTCACGATCAACAGGCGCGCGAGCCGGATGTCGGCGTCGATGGCGTTGCGCTGCTTGGTCAGGGTGGCGCGCTGGCGGGTGATGTCGGGGTCTTCGCTGCTGGTGGCGCCGGCCGCTGGTGCGGGGCCCAGTTCGCCCAGGCGGGCATTCAGGTCGTTGAGTTGCGTGGTGCGGCTGGCCACGAAGCGCTCGGACTCGGCCGTGATCTCGTCGGTCAGCGACATCAGGCGCTGCACGTCCTCGTCGGTGTCCGCCGATTCGGGCACCTGCTCCACCTTGGCGCGCAGCGTCTCCAGGGTGATCTCGGGCGGCGTCGGGGCGGCCGAGGCGGGGCCCGGCTGCGCCAGCGCGCCGCTGCAGGCCAGCAGCAGGGCCACGAGCATCAGGGCGCAACGGGTGGTCCAGGTCATCGGCGCATCATAAGAAAAGGCCGGACCGCTGCGGGTGCCGCCTCAGCCCGGCGGAAAGAGGTCGACCCGGTCGGTCACGACGCCGTCGGTGCCCAGCCGCCACAGCCACTGGACCACGCTCTCGTCGTTGACGGTGTAGCTCAGGGCGCGCATGCCGGCCGCGTGCACCCTGGCCACGGTGTCGGCGTCCCACAGGCTGTAGTTGCACACCACGGCTGCGCATTGCAGCGCCTGGGCTTCTTGCAGCCAGCCGTCGCGCAGCTTGTCGAGCAGCAGGCCGCGCGGCAGCTGCGGCGCCACTTGCAGCGCGGCCTCGAGCGCCTGCGGCTGGAAGGAGGTGAGAAAGGGCGGCACAGGGGCACCTGCCCACAGGGCCGCGGCTTCGCGCGCCACGACTTCGCCAGTCTGGCGCTCGGTGCCGGGCGTGGGCTTGATCTCGATGTCCAGCAGATGGCCGCTGGCCAGGCACCAGCGCGCCAGGTTGGCCAGGGTGGGCAGCGGCTCGCCGGCGTAGTCGCGCGAATGCCAGCTGCCGGCGTCGAGCTGCGACAGCTGCGTCCAGGGCCGGTTGCCGCCGGTGCCGTGGCCGCTGGTGGTGCGGTCCAGCAGCGCGTCGTGCATCAGGAACACGATGCCGTCTGCGCTGAGCTTGGCGTCGCACTCGAACATTCGATAGCCGTGGCGTGCGCCCAGCCGGAAGGCGGCCAAGGTGTTCTCGGGCGCCAGCTTGCCGGCGCCGCGATGGGCGATCCAGCGAGGGTAGGGCCAGGCGGGCAACGTGCTCATGCCGCTCACGCGTTCGTCAGGCGCTTGCCCGAGCCTGCATCGAACCAATGAAGCTTTTCCGTACGCGCGGCAATGCGCACCGAGCTGCCGATGGCGGGGGCAGGCACGCCTTCTTCCACGCGCATGACCAGTTGCTCGTCGCCGATGCGGGCGTAGATCAGGCGCTCGGCGCCCAGCATCTCGACCTGCTCGACCTTGACCAGCCAGCCGTCGTCGCCGAACACCAGGTGTTCGGGGCGGATGCCCAGGATGGCGCCTTGCTTGACCCCGGGGGCGTGGTGCAGTAGGTTCATGGGCGGCGAGCCCATGAAGCTGGCCACGAAGGTGGTGGCGGGGCGGTTGTAGACCTCTTCGGGCGTGCCGAACTGGTCCATCACGCCGGCGTTCATGACCATGATGCGCTGGGCCAGCGTCATGGCCTCGACCTGGTCGTGCGTGACGAACAGCGAGGTGATGCCCAGTTCGCGGTGCAGCTTCTGGATTTCCAGGCGGGTCTGCGCGCGCAGCTTGGCATCCAGGTTGGACAGCGGCTCGTCGAACAGGAAGACCTGCGGCTGGCGCACGATGGCGCGGCCCATGGCCACGCGCTGGCGCTGTCCGCCCGACAGCTCGCGCGGCTTGCGCTCGAGCAGGTGGCCCAGCTCCAGGATCTTGGCGGCCTTGTCGACGCGCGTCTTGATCTCGTCCTTGGGCAGGCCCGCGATGCGCAGCCCGTAGGCCATGTTGTCGAACACGCGCATGTGCGGATACAGCGCGTAGTTCTGGAACACCATGGCGATGTCGCGCTGCGCCGGCTCGACGTCGTTCACGACCTTCTCGCCGATGGCGATGTCGCCCGCGCTGACTTCTTCGAGCCCGGCCACCATGCGCAGCAGCGTGGACTTGCCGCAACCCGAGGGCCCGACGATGACGATGAATTCACCCGCCTCGATCTCGGCCGAGACGCCGTGAATCACCTGGTTGGCCTTGGGGCCCTTGCCGTAGCGCTTGATGACGTTGCGAAAGGAGATAGCAGACATGTTCTTTATTTTTCAGTGTCGACGAGGCCCTTGACGAACCAGCGCTGCATCAGCACGACCACGATGGCCGGCGGAATGAGCGCCAGCACGGCGGTGGCCATCACCAGGTTCCAGTCCACCGCGGCGTCGCCCGAGGCGATCATCCGCTTGATGCCGATCACCACCGGGTACATGTCCTCGGTGGTGGTGGCCAGCAGGGGCCACAGGTACTGGTTCCAGCCGTAGATGAACTGGATGACGAACAGCGCCGCAATCGAGGTCTGGGACAGCGGCACCAGGATGTCCTTGAAGAAGCGCATCGGCCCGGCGCCGTCGATTCGGGCCGCTTCCACCAGCTCGTCGGGCACCGAAAGGAAGAACTGCCGGAACAGGAAGGTGGCGGTGGCCGAGGCAATGAGCGGCACCGTGAGGCTCGCGTAGGTGTTGAGCATGCTCAGGTCAGCCAGCACCTTGTAGGTGGGCAGGATGCGCACCTCCACCGGCAGCATCAGCGTCACGAAGATCAGCCAGAACACGAGCTTCTTGAACGGGAAGCGGAAGTAGACGATGGCAAAGGCCGACAGCAGCGAGATGGCGATCTTGCCCACTGCGATCACCATCGCGGTGACGAAGCTGATCCACATCATGCGGCCCACCACCACGCGGGCACCCTGGGTGTCGGCGCCCAGCAGGGCGGCGCTGTAGTTCTCGACCAGGTGCTTGCCCGGCAGGATGGGCATGGGCACGTTCAGGATCTCGGAGCGCGTGTGGGTAGAGGCGACAAAGGCCAGGTAGATGGGAAACACCACCAGCGCAATGCCCAGCAGGAGCACCACGTGCGAGAGGATGGTGAGTCCGGGGCGGCGTTCAACCATGTCGGCGGCTCCCGATGAATTGCGGTTGTTGTTGTGCTCGGCCCATCAGTACTGAACCTTCTTTTCGACGTAGCGGAACTGGATCACCGTGAGCGTGATGACGATGACCATCAGCACCACCGACTGCGCAGCCGAGCCGCCCAGGTCCAGCGCCTTGAAGCCGTCGTGCCACACCTTGTAGACCAGGATGGAGGTGTCGCGCCCCGGGCCGCCTTCTGTGGTGGCGTGCACGATGGCGAAGGTGTCGAAGAAGGCGTACACCACGTTCATCACCAGCAGGAAGAAAGTGGTGGGCGACAGAAGCGGCAGCTGGATGTCGAAGAAGCGCCGCAGCGGCCCGGCGCCGTCGATGGAGGCCGCCTCGATCAGCGCCTTCGGAATGGACTGCAGCCCGGCCAGGAAGAACAGGAAGTTGTAGGAAATCTGCTTCCACACCGAGGCCGCCACGATCAGGGTCAGCGCCTGGTTGGAATTGAGGAAGTGGTTCCATTCCACCCCCAGGTAGCGCAGGTAGTAGGTCACCAGGCCGATGCTGGGCGAGAACATGAACACCCACAGCACGCCAGCGATGGCCGGCGCCACCGCGTAGGGGATGATGAGAAAGGTCTTGTAGAACAGCGAGCCGCGCAATATGCGGTCGGCAAAGATGGCCAGCAGCATGGCCAGCGCAATGCCGATGCTCGCCACCAGCAGCGAGAAGACGGCGGTGACCTTGAACGACTCGATGTAGGCCGGGTCGTCGAACAGCGTCTTGAAGTTCTCCAGCCCCACGAAGGTGGTGGACGTGCCGAAGGCGTCTTCGGCCTGCATGGACTGCAGGATGGCCTGGCTGGCCGGCCAGAAGAAGAACACCAGGATCACCGCCATCTGCGGCGCGATCAGCAGCCAAGGTAGCCAGGCCGACCGAAAAAGAACGCGTTTCTCCATATCCCCTCGGACTTCTCTTCAAAAAACGAAACGCCCGCCCATCGTCAACTCAGGGCGGGCGTCGGAGTCTACTGCGACGCCACCATCACCGGCAGCTCCCTCCCCGCCTGGCGGGGAGGGTTGGGGAGGGGTGCAAACAGTGCGGCGTCAGCCAACAAGGGCTTTCAGCCCTTATTGGCCTTCTGGAAGCGCTCCAGCTGCTCGTCGCCACGCTTGACCGCGGTGTCCAGCGCTTCCTTGGGGCTCTTCTTGCCGCTCCAGATCTGCTCGGTTTCCTCGTCGATGATGGTGCGGATCTGCACGAAGTTGCCCAGGCGGATGCCGCGCGACTTGTCGGTGGTCTTGCGGATCATCTGCGTCACCGCCACGTCGGTGCCCGGGTTCTCCTTGTAGAAGCCCGAGGCATCGGTCAGCTTGAAGGCTGCGGTGGTGATGGGCAGGTAGCCGGTGCGCTTGTGGCTCTCGGACTGGACCTTGGTGTCCGACAGGAAGGTGAAGAAGCTGGCCACGCCCTTGTAGTGTTCGGCCGGCTTGCCCGACATGACCCACAGGCTGGCGCCGCCGATGACGGTGTTCTGCGGCGCGCCCTTCACGTCGGGATAGACGGGCAGGGTGGAGATGCCGTACTTGAACTTGGCGTCCTTGGCCACGCGGGCATACAGGCCCGAGGAGCCCGTCATCATCGCGCATTCACCCGAGGGGAAGGCGGCATCGGGCGTGTTGTTGCGGCCCTTGTAGACGAAGGTGCCGTCCTTGGCCATCTTGGCCAGGTTCTCGAAGTGCTTGACGTGCAGCGGCGAGTTGAATGCCAGGCGCGCCGAGGTACCGCCGAAGCCGTTGTTCTGGGTGGCGTACAGCGTGTTGTGCCAGGCCGAGAAGCTCTCGAGCTGCGTCCAGCTCATCCAGCTGGTGGTGAACGGGCACTTGTGGCCGCTGGCCTTGAGCTTGTCCGCCGCGGCCATCACTTCGGGCCAGGTGGTGGGTGCCTTCTCGGGGTCGAGGCCGGCCGCCTTGAAGGCGTCCTTGTTGTAGTAGAAGATGGTCGTCGAGCTGTTGAACGGGAAGCTCAGCATCTGGCCGTTGGGGGCCGTGTAGTAGCCGGCCACGGCGGGCACGTACACGCTGGGGTCGAACTTGGCGCCGCCCATGCTCATCACTTCGCCCACCGGCTTGATGGCGGTCTTGGAGGCCATCATGGTGGCGGTGCCCACCTCGAACACCTGCAGGATGTCCGGTGCATTGCCGGCGCGGAAGGCGGCAATGGCAGCAGTCATCGATTCATCGTACTGGCCCTTGTAGGTGGGCACGATCTTGTAGTCCTTCTGGCTGGCGTTGTACTGCTTGGCCAGGTCATTGACCCACTCGCCCAGCGGGCCGCTCATGGAATGCCACCATTGGATTTCGGTCTGAGCATGGACTGGGGCGGCCAGCGCGGCGGCCAGCGCGGCGCCCATGGCCGCGGTCTTGATCTGCATAAGGGAACACTCCTGCTTGGGAAATACGAAGCCGTGTAGGGTATGTGTCAGTTGTTACACAGCGGAGTCAGCGTTTGTCACATGTTTTTCGGCGCGACTCCACCGTGAAAACCCTTTCGATTCTCTCTCTGGCAAGAAGGCATTCATGACCAACGCGCGCACATCGCTTCCCAAGGACAAGATCCATTTCCTGCTGCTCGAGGGCATCCACCCGTCGGCGGTGGCGCTTTTGCGCGAGCAGGGCTACACCCAGGTGGAGCAGGTGGCCGGGGCATTGGGCGAGGAAGAGCTCAAGGCGCGCCTGGCCGATGTGCACTTTCTGGGTATCCGCTCGCGCACCCAGCTCACGCGGGCCGTGTTCGAGGCCGCGCCCAAGCTCGTGGCGGCGGGGGCGTTCTGCATCGGCACCAACCAGATCGACCTGGATGCCGCGCGCGAACACGGCGTGGCGGTGTTCAACGCGCCGTACTCCAACACCCGCTCGGTGGCCGAACTGGTGCTGGCCGAAGCCATCCTGCTGCTGCGCGGGGTGCCCGAGAAAAGCGCGGTGGCCCACCGGGGTGGCTGGCTCAAGTCGGCCGAGAACGCCTTCGAGATCCGCGGCAAGACCCTGGGCATCGTGGGTTATGGCTCCATCGGTGCGCAGCTGTCGGTGCTGGCCGAGGCGCTGGGCATGCAGGTGGCCTTCTACGACGTGGTGACCAAGCTGCCGCTGGGCAATGCCCGCCAGGTGCGCGACCTGCACGAGCTGCTGGCCCAGAGCGACATCGTCAGCCTGCACGTGCCCGAGCTGCCTTCCACGCAGTGGATGATCGGCGAGCGCGAGATCGCGGCGATGAAGCAGGGCGCCATTCTGATCAATGCCTCGCGCGGCACTGTGGTGGAGATCGACGCGCTGGCCCAGGCGCTCAAGGCCAGGAAGCTGCTGGGCGCCGCCATCGATGTCTTCCCGGTCGAGCCCAAGAGCAACAAGGACGAGTTCCAGTCGCCGCTGCGGGGCCTGGACAACGTCATTCTCACGCCCCATATCGGCGGCTCCACCATGGAGGCGCAGGCCAACATCGGGCTGGAAGTGGCCGAAAAGCTGGTGAAGTACAGCGACAACGGCACCAGCACCTCGTCCGTCAACTTCCCCGAGGTGGCGCTGCCGGCGCACCCGGGCAAGCACCGGCTGCTGCACATCCACCGCAACGTGCCAGGGGTGTTGTCGCAGATCAACCGCGTGTTCGCCGAGAACGGCATCAACATCGCGTCGCAGTACCTGCAGACCAACGAGAAGATCGGCTACGTGGTGACCGATATCGACGCCGCCTACTCGGACCTGGCGCTGGAAAAGCTGGCCCAGGTGCCCGGCACCATCCGCAGCCGGGTGCTGTTTTAGACCGTTAGACCGCCCGCGGGGCAGGGCCTGTGGGCCTGCCTTAAAATCGGGGGCCCCGGTTCATGGGGCGCGCAGCGCCCAGCCGAGGCCCCCATCCCGATGAATGCTCCGACCGCGCTGACCGCGTTGTTGTCGCAGGCTGCCGAGCCGGTGCGACTGCGCGAGATCCCGTACAACTACACCAGCTTTTCCGACCGCGAAATCGTCATCCGCCTGCTTGGCGAACGCGGCTGGTCACTGCTCCAGGTACTGCGCGACGAGCGCCGCACGGGCCGATCGGCCCGCATGCTCTATGAAGTCCTGGGCGACATCTGGGTGGTCCAGCGCAACCCCTACCTGGTGGACGACCTGCTGGACAACCCGCGCCGGCGCAGCCAGCTGGTGGAAGCCCTGCACCACCGCATGGCCGAGGTGCAAAAGCGCCGCACCCCCGATGCCGACGCCCAGCGCGACGCGCTGGTGGGCGAGCTCACCGGCCTGGTGTCGCAGGCCATCGACGCCTTCGACGCCAAGTTTCGCGACGTGGCCCAGCTGCGCCGCAAGGCCACCCGGGCCCTGAACCGGGTCACGGCCAAGGACAACATCAAGTTCGACGGGCTTTCGCGCGTCTCGCACGTCACCGACGCCACCGACTGGCGGGTGGAGTACCCCTTCGTGGTGCTCACGCCCGACACCGAGGCCGAGATGGCCGAGCTGGTCAAGACCTGCGTGGAGCTGGGCCTGACCATCATTCCGCGCGGAGGCGGCACCGGCTATACCGGCGGCGCCATCCCGCTGACCTGGAACAGCGCGGTCATCAACACCGAGAAGCTCGAGGCCATGACCGAGGTCGAGCTGGTCTCGCTGCCCGGCCTCGAGGCGCCGGTGCCCACCATCCATACCGAGGCCGGCGTGGTCACTCAGCGCGTGGCCGATGCGGCCGAGCGGGCCGGCTTCGTGTTCGCGGTCGATCCGACCTCGGCCGAGGCCTCGTGCGTGGGCGGCAACGTGGCCATGAACGCCGGCGGCAAGAAAGCCGTGCTGTGGGGCACCGCGCTGGACAACCTGGCTTCTTGGCGCATGGTCACGCCCCAGGCCGAATGGCTCGAAGTCACCCGCGTGGGCCACAACCTGGGCAAGATCCACGACGCCGAAGTGGCGGTGTTCGACCTGACCTACTACGCGGCCGACGGCAAGACCCTGCTGCGCACCGAGCGCCTGGAGATTCCGGGCAGGAGCTTCCGCAAGGAGGGCCTGGGCAAGGACGTGACCGACAAGTTCCTGTCGGGCCTGCCGGGCATCCAGAAGGAAGGCTGCGACGGTCTCATCACCAGCTGCCGCTGGGTGGTGCACCGCATGCCCGAGCACACCCGCACGGTGTGCCTG
The DNA here is from genome assembly GCA_018241225.1 of Pseudomonadota bacterium. Lineage (GTDB taxonomy): Bacteria > Pseudomonadota > Gammaproteobacteria > Burkholderiales > Burkholderiaceae_C > Variovorax. Next base: position 47,273 of record JAFEEG010000037.1, on the reverse strand, counting down.
GAGTTCTTCGGCAATGCCAAGGACGCGGTGCCCAGCATCGTCGAGATCAAGGACTTCATGTTTGCCGAGCAGCGCCGCACCGGCGTGATGCTGGCCGGCCTGGAGCACCTGGACGACCGCTACCTGAAGGCGGTGGGTTACGCCACCAAGTCCAAGAAGCACGGTGGCGGCCTGCCCAAGATGGTGCTGGTGGGCGACATTGCCGGCGACGACGCCGACGCGGTGGCCCGCGCCACCTCCGAGGTGGTGCGCATCTCCAATTCGCGCAGCGGCGAAGGCTTCATTGCCATCAGCCCCGAGGCGCGCAAGAAGTTCTGGCTGGACCGCAAGCGCACGGCGGCCATCAGCCGCCACACCAACGCCTTCAAGATCAATGAAGACGTGGTGATTCCGCTGCCGCGCATGGCCGAGTATTCGGACGGCATCGAGCGCATCAACATCGAGCTGAGCCTGAAGAACAAGCTCGAACTGTGCAGCGCGCTGGAAGCTTTCCTCACCCGCGGCAACCTGCCGCTGGGCAAGACCGACGACGCCAACGACATCCCCTCGGCCGAGCTGCTGGAAGACCGCGTGGCGCAGGCCGTGGCGCTGGTGCAGGACGTGCAGGGTCGCTGGGCCGGCTGGCTGCGCGACGTGGACGCACTGTTCCCGCACCTTCAAGACCATTCGCTGCGCGCCAGCTGGAAGACGCAGATCCGCGCGCCGCTGCAGCAGATCTTCTCCGGCGCCGCCTTTGCGCCCATCCTGGCCGAGTGCAATGCAATTCACCAGCGGGTGCTCAAGGGCCGCGTGTGGGTGGCGCTGCACATGCACGCCGGCGACGGCAACGTGCACACCAACATTCCGGTCAACAGCGACAACTACGAGATGCTGCAGACCGCGCATGCCGCAGTGGCCCGCATCATGGTGCTGGCGCGCAGCCTGGACGGTGTCATTTCCGGCGAGCACGGCATCGGCATCACCAAGCTCGAATTCCTCACGGACGAAGAGCTGGCGCCCTTTACCGAGTACAAGCGTCGCGTCGACCCCGAGGGCCGATTCAACAAGGGCAAGCTGCTGCGTGCGCAAGGGCAGGGCGCTCCGCTGCTGCATGCCGACCTGACCAACGCCTACACGCCCAGCTTCGGGCTGATGGGGCACGAGTCGCTGATCATGCAGCAAAGCGACATCGGCGCCATTGCCGATTCGGTGAAGGACTGCCTGCGCTGCGGCAAGTGCAAGCCGGTGTGCGCCACGCACGTGCCGCGCGCCAACCTGCTGTACTCGCCCCGCAACAAGATCCTGGCCACCTCGCTGCTGGTCGAGGCCTTCCTGTACGAAGAGCAGACGCGCCGCGGCATCAGCATCAAGCACTGGGAAGAGTTCGAGGACGTGGCCGACCACTGCACGGTGTGCCACAAGTGCTTCACGCCCTGCCCGGTGAAGATCGACTTCGGCGACGTGTCCATGAACATGCGCAACCTCTTGCGCAAGATGGGCCAGAAGAGCTTCCGCCCCGGCAACGCGGCGGCCATGTTCTTCCTCAACGCCACCAACCCGACCACCATCAAGGCGGTGCGCACGGGCATGGTCGAAGTGGGCTTCAAGGCGCAGCGCCTGGCCAACGACCTGCTGCGCGTGGCCACCAAGAAGCAGACCGCGCATCCACCGGCCACGCTCGGGGTTGCGCCGTTGAAAGAGCAGGTCATCCACTTCATCAACAAGAAGATGCCGGGCGGCCTGCCCAAGAAGACGGCGCGCGCGCTGCTCGACATCGAAGACGCGAACTACGTCCCGATCATTCGCGACCCGCGGGCCACCACCTCTGAAACCGAAGCGGTGTTCTATTTCCCCGGCTGTGGTTCCGAGCGCCTGTTCTCGCAAGTGGGCCTGGCGACGCAGGCCATGCTCTGGCACGCCGGCGTGCAGACCGTGCTGCCGCCGGGCTACCTGTGCTGCGGCTACCCGCAGCGCGGCAGCGGTCAGTACGACAAGGCCGAGCAGATGATCACCGACAACCGGGTGCTGTTCCACCGCGTGGCCAACACGCTGAACTACCTGGACATCAAGACGGTGGTGGTGAGCTGCGGCACCTGCTATGACCAGTTGCAGGGCTACCAGTTCGACAAGATCTTCCCGGGCTGTCGCATCGTGGACATCCACGAGTACCTGCTCGAGAAGGGCATCACCCTGGGCGACGCCGCCGGCGGTGGCTACCTCTACCACGACCCCTGCCACAGCCCCATGAAGCAGCAGGACCCGATGAAGACGGTCAAGGCGCTGGTGGGCGACAACGTGCTCAAGAGCGACCGCTGCTGCGGCGAATCGGGCACGCTGGGCGTGAGCCGGCCCGACATTTCCACGCAGATCCGCTTCCGCAAGGAAGAAGAGCTCAAGAAGGGCGAGGCTGTGCTGCGCCAGGGCGGGCTGGTTGGCCAGAAGGACAACGTGAAGATCCTCACCAGCTGCCCCAGCTGCCTGCAGGGTCTCTCGCGCTACGGCAACGACCTGAACAACGGGCTGCTGGAGGCCGACTACATCGTGGTCGAGATGGCCCGCCAGATCCTGGGCGAGGAATGGATGCAGCAGTACGTTGCGGCCGCCAACCAGGGCGGCATCGAACGCGTTCTGGTGTGATGAAGCTGGTGCTGGTGAATCGGAGGCATTGATGAGCGCGTTGGCAGCAAGCGGCATCGTCAGCTGTCCCTTGTGCGAGGGCAGTGGCGGAAGGCTGGTGTACGAAACCAAGAAGTTCCGCGTGATCCACGCGTCGGAGGCGGGCTTTCCGGCCTTCTATCGACTGATCTGGCGCGAGCATGTGCGCGAGTTTTCCGAGTTGTCCAGGGATAACCGCATCCTGTGCATGGATGCCGTCACGGTCATCGAGCAGGCCATGCGCGAGTTGCTGTCGCCCACCAAGATCAACCTGGCGACGCTGGGCAATGTGGTGCCGCACCTGCACTGGCACGTCATTGCCCGCTTCGACTGGGACAGCCACTTTCCGAGTCCGGTCTGGTCGGCTGCGCAGCGCGAGCGCGCCCCGCAGCGCGAAGCCGAGCTGGCGGCCAGGCTGCCGGCGCTCGAATCGCGCATCATCGAGAGACTGAGGAGTTCTTGAAAACCATGGCAGGTCTGCAGTCTGGCGCACCGACGCCCGAATCGATCACCTTGCACGGCCAGTCGCGCGTGCTCGAGGTGGGTTTTTCCGATGGCGCGGTCTTTCGCATCCCCTTCGAGCTGATGCGCATCTATTCGCCTTCGGCCGAAGTGCAGGGGCACGGGCCGGGGCAGGAAGTGCTGCAGACCGGCAAGCGCGAGGTGCAGGTCGTCGACCTGCAGCCCATCGGCAACTACGCGGTGCAGCCCACCTTCAGCGACGGTCACGACTCGGGCATCTACTCGTGGGACCTGCTCTACCAGCTGGGCGCCAACGAGAAGGCGCTGTGGGCTGAGTACGAGTCGCGCCTGGCCGCGGCCGGTGCCGACCGCGATGCGCCCATGGCCCCCGCCGGCAAGGGCGGGGGTGGCGGCCACGCCTGCGGCGGGCACTGAAATACGACAAATGCCCGCCGACGGCGCGGGGTCGTCGGCTTGGAAAGTGGGCTTCCGTCCTAACATGCGTGCCATGAGCAGTACGCATTTCGGTTTCGAGCAGGTAGAAGAAAAGGACAAGGCCAGCCGCGTGCGCGGCGTCTTCGATTCCGTGGCCCCGCGCTACGACTTGATGAACGACCTCATGTCCGGCGGCCTGCATCGCGCCTGGAAGGCCTACACCGTCATGGTGGCCAACCTGCGCGAAGGCTCGCGCGTGCTCGACATTGCCGGTGGCACGGGCGACCTGTCCATGGCCTTTGCCCGCAAGGTGGGCGCGTCGGGGCAGGTGGTGCACACCGACATCAACGAGGCCATGCTGCGCACCGGGCGCGATCGCCTGCTCGACGCTGGCGTATCGCTGCCCACGCTGGTGTGCGACGCCGAGAAGCTGCCCTTTCCCGACAACCATTTCGACGTGGTGAGCGTCGCCTTCGGCCTGCGCAACATGACGCACAAGGACGCGGCGCTCAAGGAGATGAACCGCGTGCTCAAGCCGGGCGGCAAGCTGCTCGTGCTGGAGTTCTCCAAGGTGGCCAAGCCATTGGCCAAGGTGTACGACTGGTATTCGTTCCAGGTGCTGCCGCGCCTGGGCAAGCTGGTGGCTGGTGACGACTCGAGTTACCGCTATCTGGCCGAGTCCATCCGCATGCATCCCGCCCAAGAACAACTTAAAACCCTGATGAAGGAGGGCGGTTTCGGGCATGTGGACTATCACAACATGACGGGGGGCGTGGTAGCCCTGCATGTTGGAATCAAGTGTTGAATGAAGAAGCGCCCTAGAGGAGACGCCATGAAGAAATTAGTGCCTGTACTGTTTGCCTGTGCCATCGCCCTTGCGAGCATCCAAGCGGACGCCGCTCGCATCGGCGGCGGCAAGTCGATGGGCCGCCAGTCCAGCAACGTGACGCAGCGCGAAGCTGCGCCTGCCGCACCTGGCAACAACGTAGGCGCGCCGGCGCAGCAGCAGTCGGCCAACCAGGCAGCACGCCCCGGTAACGCCGCACCTGCAGCAGCTGCGCCCAAGCGCCCATGGGGTGCCATGCTCGGCGGCCTGGCCGCGGGCCTGGGCCTGGCATGGCTGGCCAATTCGCTGGGCCTGGGCCCGGCCTTCGCCAACTTCCTGCTGATCATGCTGGTGGCCATGGCCGCGCTCATCGCGTGGCGGATGTTCAGCGCGCGCAAGGCGCAGCCAGCACGCCAGGGCGGCGGCTACGCCTTCCAGGGCGCGGGCGGCCCGGCCACGGCCACGGCACCGTCGCAGTACAGCCCCAACAACGTCGGCAACGACGCCTCGGCGCGCCCCTGGGAACGCCAGGGCGCGGCCTTCGACACCAGTGCCGCATCGGCCCAGCACGGCTCCGCTGCGTTGGCCGGCGGCAGCATGATCGGCGCGGCCCTGGGCGGCTCGCAGTCGTGGGGCATTCCGTCCGGCTTCGACACCGACGGCTTCCTGGCCGCGGCCAAGCGCAACTTCGTGACCCTGCAGGACGCCTGGGACAAGAGCGACATCACCATGCTGCGTTCCATGATGACCGACAGCATGGTCGGCGAGATCCGCACCCAGCTGGCCGAGCGCGAAGCGCACACCGGTGGCCAGCCCAACAAGACCGAGGTGGTCATGCTCGACGCCAAGCTGCTGGGCATCGAGGAACTGCCCGATGTCTACATGGCCAGCGTGGAGTTCTCCGGCATGATCCGCGAAGACATCTCGGCCGGCCCGAGCCCGTTCCGCGAGGTCTGGAACATGACCAAGCCGGCCAACGGCAGCAGCGGCTGGCTGGTGGCGGGCGTGCAGGCGCTGCAGTAATAGCCAACGCAAGGCGGCCGCCGCCGGGCCGCCCCAAGGCGAGCTGCGCCTCCCCCTCGGGGGGTGGCGAATGACACGCAGCGAAGCGAAGTGCAAAGCTGGGGGGCAGTGTGACGCGACGATAATGGGGACATGGCTACACCATCGTCCCCATTTGCTTTTCTCGCCGAGCTTTTTGACAAGGCATCGAGCCGGCTCCAGCCCCCCGCCTGGGCCATCCACGAGATCCAGCATCGGACGGTGCTCTTCCTCAACCATGTGCTGCAGCAGGAGCCCGAGGCGCAGGCGCGCCTGAAGCGCCAGCAGGGCCAGGTGGTGGAAGCGCGCTGGCGCGGCATCTTCCTTCGGCTGGTGGCCACGCCGGCCGGCCTGCTCGACCTGGCGCCCGAGGGCGCCACGCCCGACCTCACGCTGAGCATCACCCAGGAAAACCCGCTGGAGCTCGCGCAAGCAGCCATGCTGGGCGACAAGCCCGTGGTGCGCATCGTGGGCGACGTGCAACTGGCCGCCGAGGTCAACTGGCTGGTCGACCATGTGCGCTGGGACGTGGAAGACGACCTGGCGCGCATCATCGGCGACGTGCCCGCCCATGCCGTCGGCAATGCCGCGCGCAAGCTGGTGGGCGGCCTGCGCCAGTTCGTCGACAAGGCGGCCCGCTCAGGTCCTGCTGCTTCTGCGAAGTCCGACGCCGAATGAGCCGCTTTTATCGCGGCGCGTTCATTGTCCTGGTCGCGCTGCGCTACGGCCTGGACGAACTCATCCTCACCAGCTTCCAGAAGCCCTGGCTGCACGCGCTAGCGCGCATCGTCTCCTTCGGTCGCAAGCTGGACGCGCCGCGCGGCCAGCGCCTGCGCGAGGCGCTCGAGCGCCTGGGCCCCATCTTCGTGAAGTTCGGCCAGGTGCTGTCGACCCGGCGCGACCTGCTGCCGGCCGACATCGCCGACGAACTGGCCTGGTTGCAGGACCGGGTGCCGCCCTTCGATTCCAAGGTGGCCATTGCCACCATCGAGCGCGCCTTCCACCGGCCGGTGCGCGAGATCTTCGAGCAGTTCGACGAAGTTCCCATTGCCAGCGCCTCGATTGCGCAGGTGCACTTCGGCGTGTTGCACTTGCCCAATGGCAGCGCGCGCGAGGTCGCCGTCAAGGTACTGCGACCGGGCATGCGCGGCGTGATCGAGAAAGACCTGGCACTCATGGCCATGATGGCCGGCTGGGTCGAGCGGCTCTCGCCCGACGGCAAGCGCCTGAAGCCGCGCGAGGTGGTGGCCGAGTTCGACAAGTACCTGCACGACGAGCTCGACCTGGTGCGCGAGGCTGCCAACGCCGCCCAGCTGCGGCGCAACATGAGCAAGCTCGACCTGGTGCTCATCCCCGAGATGTTCTGGGACTTCTGCCACCCGGAAGTCATCGTGATGGAGCGCATGAACGGCGTGCCCATTGCCCAGCTCGACCGGCTGCGCACGGCCGGCGTCGACATTCCCAAGCTGGCACGCGACGGCGTGACCATCTTCTTCACCCAGGTGTTCCGCGACGGCTTCTTCCATGCCGACATGCACCCGGGCAACATCCAGGTGAGCCTGGCGCCGGCCACCTTCGGGCGCTACATCTCACTGGACTTCGGGATCATCGGCACGCTCACCGAGGTCGACAAGGAATACCTGGCGCAGAACTTCGCCGCCTTCTTCCGGCGCGACTACAAGCGCGTGGCCGAGCTGCACCTGGAAAGCGGCTGGGTGCCGCCGGGGACGCGGGTGGACGAGCTCGAGGCGGCCATCCGTACCGTGTGCGAACCCTATTTCGACCGGCCGCTCAAGGAGATCTCGCTGGGCATGGTGCTCATGCGCCTGTTCCAGACCTCGCGGCGCTTTCATGTCGAGATCCAGCCGCAACTGGTGCTGTTGCAAAAGACGCTGCTCAACATCGAAGGCCTGGGCCGCCAACTCGACCCCGAACTGGACCTGTGGGCCACTGCCAAGCCTTTCCTCGAGAAGTGGATGCTCGACCAGCTCGGTCCCAAGAAGCTGCTGCAGCAGCTGCGCGCCGAGTCGCCGCGCCTGGCCAAGCTGCTGCCGCAGCTGCCGCGCCTGCTGCACGACTACCTGGAGCGCCCGCCCACCGACCACCGCAAGGAGCTTCTGGAGCTGCTGGCCGCGCAGAAGCGAACCAACAAGCTGCTGCAGGCCATCATCTACGGTGGCATGGGATTTGTATTGGGGTTGCTGGCCATGCAGCTGCTGATTCGCGTGCGGCTGTTCTGAGTCACCGCCGTGCTAGAGATCATCGAAAAAGAGGATTGAGGAGATATTCGTGCTGCTGAGCCTGGTCGTCGTCTATTTGCTGGTCACCATCGCCATCGGCCTTTGGGCCGCCAGGCGCGTGAAGAACACGTCCGACTTCGCCATTGCGGGTCGGCACCTGCCGCTGTACATGATCGTCACCACCACATTCGCGACCTGGTTCGGGTCGGAGACGGTGCTGGGCATTCCGGCGAAGTTCATCGAGGGCGGCCTCGGCGCGGTGGTCGAAGACCCCTTTGGCGCCGGCACCTGCCTGATCCTGGTGGGCCTGTTCTTTGCCGGCAAGCTCTATCGCATGACGCTGCTGACCATCAGCGACTACTACCGTGAACGCTACGGCCGCTCGGTGGAAGTGGCGTGCTCGCTGATCATCATGCTGAGCTACCTGGGCTGGGTCTCGGCGCAGGTCACTGCCCTCGGCCTGGTGTTCAACGTACTGTCGGCCGGCGTCATCAGCGTGCCGGGCGGCATGGTGATCGGGGTGGTGTCCATCCTGGCCTACACCCTGTTCGGCGGCATGTGGTCGGTGGCGGTGACCGACTTCATCCAGATGATCATCCTGGTGCTGGGCCTGGCGGTGATTGCCGTGTTCGCCGGCAACATGGCCGGCGGGGCGGGCAAGGTGATCGAGTTCGCCGCCAGCAAGGACCTGTTCCGCTTCTGGCCCGAACCGAGCTTCAAGGACATGATCTTCTTCCTGGCCGCGGGCCTTACCATGATGCTGGGCTCCATTCCGCAGCAGGACGTGTTCCAGCGCGTGATGTCGGCCAACAGCGTCAAGTCGTCGACCCGCGGGCCGGTCATTGGCGGCATCTGCTACATCCTCTTCGCCTTCGTGCCCATGTTCCTGGTGGCCAGTGCGCTGCTGATCATGCCCGAGGCCACCGCCACCCTGCTCAAGGTCGATCCGCAGCGCGTGCTGCCCACCCTGGTGCTCGAGAAGATGCCCTTCGTGATGCAGGTGCTGTTCTTCGGCGCGCTGCTCTCGGCCATCAAGTCGACCGCCTCGGCCACCTTGCTGGCACCCAGCGTCACCTTCACCGAGAACATCTGGCGCCAGTTCCGCCCGGCCGGCTCGGACAAGTCGAACCTGCGGACCATGCGCATCACCGTGCTGGTGTTCAGCGTGTGCGTGCTGGCCTACGCCATCCGCATGCAGGGCACGTCCATCTACGAACTGGTCTCCGGCGCCTACCAGGTGCCGCTGGTTGGCGCTTTCGTGCCGCTGGTGTTCGGCCTGTACTGGCAGCGCGCGAGCACCCAGGGGGCGGTGGCGGCCATCGTGCTGGGCATCGGCGTGTGGCTGGCGGGCCTGGCCATGCCCTGGGGCGAGGTGTTTCCGGCCCAGCTGGCCGGGCTGCTGGCCTCGATGACCGGCATGCTGGTGGGGTCGCTGGCGCCGCAGTGGGTGGCCAACGTGCGCACCCCGCACCGGCCCATCGCGGTGAGCTGAGCCGGCAAACGGGCGCCGGCCGGGGGTGACGCCCCGCCGGGTGCCCAAGAGGGGAGGGCGCCCTTATAATTGAAGGCTTTGCTGGCGCCATCCTGCCAGCGCCATCTCTGCCCAATTCCATGCCTATCTACGCCTACAAGTGCAGCGCCTGCGGCCATGCCAAGGACGTGCTGCAGAAGATGTCCGATGCACCGCTGACCGACTGCCCGGCTTGCGGCGCCGCCGCGTTCAGCAAGCAGGTCACCGCCGCCGGCTTCCAGCTGAAGGGCTCGGGCTGGTACGTCACCGATTTCCGGGGTGGCGACTCCGGCAAGGCCGGTAGCGACAACGCCAAGGGCGCGCCTGCCTCGACCTCCGACGCGCCGGCGGCCAGCGCCCCGGCGCCGGCAGCGGCTCCTGCGCCCGCTCCTGCGGCCAGCCCGGCTCCGGCCGGCACCAACTGAACAAGGGCGCGCACCTCACCATGCACGCGCTGCGCAAGTGGCTGTTCTCCGGCCTGCTGGTCATCGTGCCCCTGGCGATCACGCTGTGGGTGCTCGACTGGATCATCGGCACTCTGGACCAGACCCTGTGGCTGCTGCCCTCCGACTGGCAGGTGTGGCTGGGCCAGCATCGTGTGCGCGGCCTGGGCGTGCTCTTCACCCTGGCGATCCTGCTGTCGGTGGGCGCCATCGCCAGCAACTTCGTGGGCAAGCGCCTGCTGGGCTGGGGCGACGCCGTGGTGCGGCGCATCCCCGTGGTGCGCTCCATCTACTCCAGCGTCAAGCAGGTCTCCGACACCCTGTTCTCCGAAAGCGGCAACGCTTTTCGCACGGCGGTACTCATCGAGTGGCCGCGTCCAGGTGCCTGGACGATTGCCTTCGTCACCGGAACGCCCGGCGGCGATGTGCTCAACTACCTGCAGGACGACTACCTGGGCGTCTACGTGCCCACCACGCCGAACCCCACCGGCGGCTACTTCGTGATGCTCAAGCGCAGCGACTGCATCGAACTCAAGATGAGCGTGGACGAGGCGCTCAAGTACATCGTGTCGATGGGTGTGGTGGTGCCAGGCGGCCCCGCATCGATCGCCACCGCTTAAACACCGATAGAAATTCAAGTTAGAGGAGTAGGCGCCTCAAGAGGGCGCCGGCAACGAGCAATGGCCATGCGTTCACACTACTGCGGTCTCGTGACCGAAGCCCTGATGGGCCAAACCGTCAGCCTGTGCGGCTGGGTCAACCGTCGCCGCGACCACGGCGGCGTCATCTTCATCGACCTGCGCGATCGCGAAGGCTATGTGCAGGTGGTGTGCGACCCCGACCGCGCCGCCACCTTCGCCACCGCCGAAGGCCTGCGCAACGAGTTCTGCGTGCAGATCACCGGCCTGGTGCGCGCCCGTCCCGAGGGCACGGTGAACGACCAGCTCAAGAGCGGCAAGATCGAAGTGCTGTGCCACGAGCTGAAGGTGCTCAACCCCTCGGTCACGCCGCCTTTCCTGCTGGACGACGACAACCTGAGCGAGACCACGCGCCTGACGCACCGCGTGCTCGACCTGCGCCGCCCGGCCATGCAGAACAACCTGATGCGCCGCTACAAGGTGACGATGGAAGTGCGCAAGTTCCTCGACGCCAACGGCTTCATCGACATCGAGACGCCCATGCTGGGCAAGTCCACGCCCGAAGGTGCGCGCGACTACCTCGTGCCCAGCCGCGTGCATGACGGCAGCTTCTTCGCGCTGCCGCAGTCGCCCCAGCTGTACAAGCAGATGCTCATGGTGGCCGGCTACGACCGCTACTACCAGATCGTCAAGTGCTTCCGCGACGAAGACCTGCGCGCCGACCGCCAGCCCGAGTTCACGCAGATCGACATCGAGACCTCCTTCCTGGCCGAGGAAGAGATCCGCGCCATGTTCGAAGGCATGATCCGCCAGGTGTTCACCAACGCCGCCGGCATCGAGCTGGGTGCGTTTCCGGTCATGAGCTATGGCGACGCCATGTTCAAGTACGGCTCGGACAAGCCAGACCTGCGCGTCAAGCTCGAGTTCACCGAACTCACCGAGCTGATGAAGACGGTGGACTTCAAAGTGTTCTCGGCCGCGGCCAACATGCAAGGCGGCCGCGTGGTGGCCCTGCGCGTGCCCGGTGGCGGTGCCGAAGGCGGCCTGTCGCGCGGTGAAATCGACGCCTATCAGGAGTTCGTCAAGATCTACGGCGCCAAGGGCCTGGCCTACATCAAGGTCAACGACGTGGCTGCCGGCCGCGACGGCCTGCAAAGCCCCATCGTGAAGAACATCGGCGACGAGGTGCTCAAGCAGATCGTCGAGCGCACCGGTGCGCAGAACGGCGATCTGCTGTTCTTCGGCGCCGACAAGGCCAAGGTGGTGAACGACGCCATCGGCGCGCTGCGCGTCAAGATCGGCCACAGCGCCTTCGGCAAGAAGACCGGCCTTTTCGACGACCGCTGGGCCCCGCTGTGGGTGGTCGACTTCCCGATGTTCGAGTACGACGAGGACGGCCAGCGCTGGAGCGCGGTGCACCACCCGTTCACCGCGCCCAAGGATGGTCATGAAGACCTCATGGACTCGGCCCCCGAGAAGTGCATTGCCAAGGCCTACGACATGGTGCTCAACGGCATCGAGATGGGCGGCGGCTCGGTGCGTATCCACCGCGAGGAAGTGCAGAGCAAGGTGTTCCGCGCCCTCAAGATCAACGCGGAAGAAGCGCAGGCCAAGTTCGGCTACCTGCTCGACGCGCTGCAGTACGGCGCGCCTCCGCACGGCGGCATCGCCATCGGCCTGGACCGCCTGGTCATGCTCATGACCGGCGCCGAGTCCATCCGCGACGTGATCGCCTTCCCCAAGACCCAGCGCGCGCAAGACCTGCTCACGCAGGCGCCGAGCCCGGTCGACGAGAAGCAACTGCGCGAGCTGCACATCCGCCTGCGCAACCCGACCGCTGCGGCCTAATACAGTCGCGTATCCTTGTCGCGGCCCCCAGCCCCCAGCGGGTTGGGGGCCGCGCTGCCATGGAAACTGCCCAACCCTACAAGATCCCCGAATCGGTGCTGGTCGTGATCTACACGCCGGCGCACGACGTGCTGCTCATCCGCCGCGCCGACGCGCCGGACTTCTGGCAGTCGGTCACCGGCAGCAAGGACACGGCGGACGAGCCGCTGGCGCTGACCGCATCGCGCGAGGTGCACGAGGAAACGGGCATCGACTGCCGAGCGGGCACGCCGCTCGCGGCACGACTGCGTGACTGGAACGTTTCGAACGTCTACTCCATCTATCCGCAGTGGCGCTGGCGCTATGCACCGGGCGTGCTGCGCAACACCGAGCACCTGTTCGGCCTGTGCATTCCCGAGCGCATCGAGCCGGTGCTCGAGCCGCGCGAGCACGACGCCTGGCAGTGGCTGCCTTACAAGCAAGCCGCCGACGCCTGCTTTTCGCCATCGAATGCCGAAGCCATCCTGTTGATGCCAAAATTTCTGGAATGACTGCCGACAACAAGCTGCGCGTAGCTACCTACAACATCCACAAGGGTGTGCAGGGACTCGGGCCGGCGAGCCGGCTGGAAATACACAACCTCGGTCACGCGGTGGAGCAACTCGACGCCGACATCATCTGCCTGCAGGAAGTGCGCAAGATGAACCGCAAGGCGGCGCTGAAGTTCGCGCGCTGGCCAGAGCAGCCGCAGGCCGAGTTCCTGGCGCCCCTGGGCTATACGGCCGTCTACGAAACCAATGCCTACACCCGGCATGGCGAGCACGGCAATGCCTTGCTCACCCGCTGGCCGGTGATTCGCAAGACGCATCGCGACATTTCCGATCACCGCTTCGAGCAGCGCGGACTGCTGCACGCGGTGATCGATGTGGACGGCACGCCGCTTCACACCATCGTGGTGCATCTGGGCCTGATCAAGGGAAGCCGCATCCGCCAGATTGCCCAGCTGCGCGATTTCGTCGAGCGCGAAATTCCGCCCGACGAGCGCCTTGTGGTGGCCGGCGACTTCAACGACTGGGGCGCCCGCATGCGCTACGCCATGAACGCCATGGGCCTGCGCGACGCCAGCGACCTGCGTGGCCCGCGCATCCTGACCTACCCCTCGCGGCTGCCGCTGACGCAGCTCGACTTCATCTATGCGCGGCATCTGCGGCTGACGGACTGTTCCGTTCCGCGCGGCCCGATCTGGGCGCGCATGTCGGACCACCTGCCGCTGGTGGCCGATTTTTCGCTATGAAAACAATAGCAAGAAAGTCAATTGCCATGTGTATTCCGGCCCAAGAGGGCGGGAAATTCATTCACTGATAGGATGCGCCAATGCTGACCAAGATCGACGCCAAGCTGCGCCCCGTGGAGGCGCCGGCCACACCGTCTGCGCAAGACTCGCAGGACGAGGGCACGCCCGTCTCCGTGAAGATCCGCGAGCGCCTGCAGGCTGCCCGCAAACGCTTCTACGCCAACGACAACATCGCCGAATTCATCCAGCCGGGCGAACTCGAGTCCCTGCTCGACGAAGTCGAGGACAAGATGAAGGGCGTGCTCGAGAGCCTGGTGATCGACATCGAGGGCGATCACAACACCGGCAACACTGCCCGCCGCGTGGCCAAGATGTACCTCAACGAGGTGTTCCGGGGCCGCTATGTACCGGCACCGTCGCTCACCGAATTTCCCAACGCAGAGCGCCTGAACGAGCTGATGATCGTCGGGCCCATCACCGTGCGCAGTGCCTGCTCGCACCACTTCTGCCCGATCATCGGCAAGCTCTGGATCGGCGTGATGCCCAACGAGCACACCAACGTGATCGGTCTGTCCAAGTACGCGCGCCTGGCCGAATGGGTCATGGGCCGTCCGCAGATCCAGGAAGAAGCCGTGGTGCAACTGGCCGACCTCATCCAAGAGAAGACCAGCCCCGACGGCCTGGCCCTGGTGGTCGAGGCCGAGCACTTCTGCATGCAGTGGCGCGGCGTGAAGGAAATGGACAGCAAGATGATCAACTCGGTCATGCGTGGCGCCTTCCTGAAAGACGCCTCGCTGCGCCGCGAATTCCTTTCCCTGCTGCCACGCAAAGGTTGATTCGAGATGCTCGTCCGTCTGCTTTACGCCAGTCGCGCGGTAGATACCGATCCGAGGACCATCGAGGCCATCCTGGCCCAGGCCCGCGCGCACAACACGTCCACCGGCATCACCGGCATCCTGTGCCACGGCGGCGGCGTGTTCCTGCAGGCCATAGAAGGTGGTCGCGCTGCGGTGAGCGAGCTCTTCGGCCACATCCAGAAAGACCCGCGCCACAAGGACGTGGTGCTGCTGCATTTCGAGGAAATCAACGAGCGGCGCTTCGGCGGCTGGACCATGGGCCTGGTGAGCCTCACCAAGGTGCATTCCTCGATGCTGCTGCGCTACTCGGAGCGGCCCGAGCTCGACCCCTATGCGGTGTCCGGCAAGGTCTCGCTGGCCCTGCTCGAAGAGCTGATGGCCACCGCCTCGATCGTCTGCCGCCCCTGAGGCGTTTGCTGCGCGGGCGGCGACCGCTGTGCTGCTGCTCGGCTGCGATTTCTCCAGCGCGCCGTCAAGGCGCAAGGCCATCGTCGTGGCCACAGGCTCGTTGGACGCAACCGGCCGTTCGCTCGCCCTGGATGGGTTGCTGAGATTTCCCACGCTCGATGCCTGGGGCGACTGGCTGGCCGCGCAGCCTGCCTGGCTCGGCGCCTTCGACTTTCCCTTCAGCCTTCCGCGCGAACTGGTCGAGCACCTGGGCTGGCCTACCACCTGGCCCGGGCTCGTGGCGCACTACGCGTCGCTGGACCGCGCCGAGATCCGCCGTCTGTTCGCTGCCTTCTGCGCGGCGCGCCCTGCTGGCGGCAAATTCGCCCACCGGGCCACTGACGGGCCTGCAGGCTCCAGCCCATCGATGAAATGGGTCAACCCACCGGTCGCCTACATGATGCACGCGGGCGTGCCTCGCCTGTTGGCTGCCGGCGCAGTTTTCCCCGGATTGCATGTGCCACCGACATCCGGCCCCGCGCCGCGGGTGGCGCTGGAAGGCTACCCCGGCCTGCTGGCGCGCGAGCTGATCGGACGCAGAAGCTACAAGAGCGACGACAAGGCCCGCCAGACCGAGGAGCGCCGCCTGGCACGCGCCGACCTGGCCGCGCGGCTGGTGCAAGGCGGTACCCGGCTGGGCATTGCCCTGCATGCGACGCCCGGGCAGATCGAGCTGCTGCAGGACGACGCCAGCGGCGACAGCATCGACGCGCTGCTGTGCCTGGTGCAGGCCGCATGGGCAAGCCAGCGCGCCCCCGGCTTTGGCCTGCCGACCGACATCGATCCGCTGGAGGGGTGGATCGTCACGGCCTGAAGCGCACCGTTGTCCTACAGCAATTGACGGCCCCGTCCAGACATGCCGAGCCTGGCGCCATGGCTAGATTTCAAACATCTCGATTTCAGGAGATTGCCATGACAGAAGCCAAACTGTTGCTGCCTCGCGGGCTGCAGGCCGCTTGCGCCTGTGCGCTGCTGGGGGCCGCCACGCTGGCACTGACCGCTTGCGACAAGGGTGAGAACCGCACGGCCGGACAGAAGCTGGACGATGCCGTCGCCAGGACGGAACGCGCCGCCGACGAAACCAAGGCCAAGACCGAGCAGATGGCGAAGGAAGCGCGAGCCAAGGTCGAGTCTTCCGACGCAGCATCGCGCGTCTCGGAAGCGGCCAAGGATGCGGGCAGCGCCGTGGCCAAGGCGGCCGATGACGCCACCATCACCGCGGCGGTGAGTGCCGGGCTTGCCAAGGACCCGGACCTGAGCGCCATCAAGATCGATGTCGACACGCAAGGGGGCAAGGTCACCCTGCGCGGCCCGGCGCCCAACCCGGTGGCCAAGGAACGCGCCGAGCAGATCGCCAAGGACGTCAAGGGCGTGAGCTCGGTCGACAACCAGCTCGAGGTCAAGACGATGTAGTTGCAGTTGCTTCGCGCCTTGCGAGCACAGGAAAAAGCCCTGCACCGCAGGGCTTTTTCCTGTGCCGGCCGAAGGCACTAGTGGCCCAGCCAGTCCTTGAGCTCGTCGGCGTGCTCTTCCTCGTCGGCCAGGATTTCTTCGAGCATGCGGCGCGTGGTGGGGTCCTTGTCGCCGATCAGGCTGATCATCTGGCGGTAGCTCTCGACCGCGATGCGCTCGGCCACCAGGTTGGCGCGCACCATCGACTGCAGGTCGGTGGATTCGTCATAGGCGGCATGGCTGCGATCGAGCAGGTGCGAGGGCGCAAAGTCGGGCTCTCCACCCAATTGCACGATGCGCTCGGCAAGCATGTCGGCATGGGCCGATTCCTCGTTGGCATGCACCAGGAATTCGTCGGCGATGGCGGGCGACTGCACGCCATTGGCGGTGAAGTAGTGGCGCTTGTAGCGCAGGATGCAGACCAGCTCGGTGGCCAGCGCGTCGTTGAGCAGCTTGACGATGTCGTCGCGCCACGGGCCGTAGCCCGGCGTGACGGCGCCTTCGTCCAGGCTCTTGCCGGCGGCGCGAATGGCCGCTTCGTCCAGTTGCAGGCGTCCGGCAGTCGCAGTTGCGGGGGCTGAGTTCTGTTGCTTCATGGCGAATCCTTCCGTGGGGATGTTTTGCGCTGCATCAGCGCGTTGACCACGCCGGCAAGCTCGGAAGTCTTGAGCGTGGTGGCGACCAGGGCGGATGCGCTGAGCAGGCGCCAGGGCCGGGTGAGCACGACGGCGGCACCCACTGCCGCCGCCACGGCAACCAGCTTGATCGGCTCTTCCTTGGCGTATTTCTCAAGGACCGGCCGGGCCAGCTGGCCCGCTGCGTGAAGAGGATGGCGCTGCCACCAGTGGCGGGCCACGCCACGGGCGACCGGTGCCCAGGCAATGCTGTCCAGCAGGGAAGGGCGCTCGCCAGGGCGACGGCGCGGTTCCCCCTGCTTGCCTTGCAGCTCGCTCATCAGCGCATGACGCGACATGGCAAGGCGCTGCTGCGCGGTCAGGCGCGGCGCTTGTTGTTGTAGTTGTTGCTCAGTTGGCACGGGCGTCTCCTGCCATGTGCAGCGCACGAACATCGGCCTCGAGTTGAGCGCGAATTTCCTCGAAGCCCTCGAGGTTGGCTGGCCGCGACGCGTAGTAGCCGGCGACCACCGCCACCACGACGGCCACGCCCGGCACGGCGACGAGCACCCAATGGAAGCTGCCGTGCAACACGCCCATCATGGCGGCGATGCCGATCAAGCCCAGCGCCATGACGGCGCTGATGGCGGCCAGCACGCCGGCGATGATGCGTCCCACCAGTCGGCGGCTGGCCTCTGCTGCTTCTTCCCGGACCAGCGCCATGTAGTTGGCAAGATGGTCGGCAACGAGTTCCGGATGCCCGAGTACCGTGGTGTAGATGGGATGCAGCATGTTGGAGGCGGGGCGAGGCCCAAGATGGATGAATGCCTCGCGCCGCGCGACGCTCGGCTGACGAACCGACACAGGAGGCGCATGCGCGCCCCCTGGGCGAAGGGTCAGTCTTCGTCGCTTCGCCGCGTGGCCAGCACGATCAGCGCCGTGAGGGCCGCGCCAGCGGCTGCAGCCAGCAGCACCGAACGCACGGGTTGGTCGGCGATGTAGCGGCCGGTCACGTCGGCGGCTTCTTCAAACCGGCGCTGTGCGCGCGCACTGGTCTTGGAAGCAGACTCCAGCCCGCGCTGCACGGCTTGCTGAACGCGCGCGGCAATCTGCTCCATGGTGGGTTCGGCCTCGCGCCGGAAGTCGCGCACTCGTTCCCCGGCGGCGTTCACCGCGTTTTGCGCATAGGCGCGGGTGGATTCGACCGTGTCCTGCGCGGCCTGGCGATATTCCTCGGCCAGTTCGGCTGCGGTCTTGGGTGTTGCGCTCATTGTTCTGCCCTTTCCTTGAAACGAGATGTTGACGATGGAATTCGTGGATGCGGTCATCGTAGCCGCGCTAGCCGCGCCGCATCAAGCTTGCGATAAAGCCCGCAATGGCCAGCACCGCGAAGATGATGAACAGCACCTTGGCAATGCCCACTGCGCCGGCGGCGATGCCGGTGAAGCCGAACACGGCGGCAATCAGTGCGATGACCAGAAAGACGACGGCGTAGTACAACATGATGGACTCCTGGCGAGTCCGTCTGGTGCGGCCTGGGCTACGTTGAAGGCCACACCCTTGACGGCATGTGAAGACCTTAGGCCCTGCGTCCTTTGGCAGGTGTCAGTCGCCGGGCGCGGGGGGCGTAGGAGGCAGGCCATTGGCCAGCGCGGCTGCTGGCGCGGGCGCGGGCGCGACAGGCAGCATGGCGCGCAGCGTGGTGCCGCGCCCGAGTGCGGATGTGATGCTGAGCTTGCCGTGCGCTGTCTCCACCCGATGGCGCATGCCGGCCAGGCCGTGCGTGGCCGGCTTCATCTTGCGCATGTCGAAGCCCTGTCCGTTGTCCGCCACCTCCACCTGCACATGGCTGCCGAAATTCTGCAGGACGATGGTGGCCTCGGTGGCCTTGGCGTACTTGCCGATGTTGGTCAGGCTCTCCTGCACCATGCGGTAGACGGTGAGCTGGTTGGCCTCGCCCAGATCGACGGGCTCCAGGGCCATCTCCACCTGGATGCCCGAGCGTTCGGCAAATTCGCGCCCCAGGATCTCCAGCGATGCCACCAGGCCGAGATTGGCCAGCGACGATGGGCGCAGGTCTTCGATGATCCGGCGCTTGAGCGCGATGCCGCTGTTGAGCAGTTCGGTCAGATGCTGCAGCCGCTCGGTGGCCTCGGGCGAAGCAGCCAGGCGCGACTTCAGCCGCGCGGCGTCGAGCTTGGCAGCGGTGAGCAGTGCGCCCAGTTCGTCGTGCAGCTCGCGCGCAAGAAAGCCGCGCTCGTTCTCGCGAACCTCCTGCAGGTGGGTTGCCAGCTCGGCCAGGTTGGCGGTGCGCTCGCGTACTTCGTCTTCCAGCGCGTTGCGTTCGCGCTCCAGTGCCTGCTGTTGGCGCTGGCCGGCTTCGCGAAGGCGGTGTGTCTGGCGCAGGTACAGGTAGAAGGCGAACAGGCCGGTCAGGGCCGCCAGCCCGATGCCCAGGCGGGCGGTGGCCAGCGAACGCGCAATCTGCGCCTGGCCTGCCATGAGCGACTGGTTGCTCAGCGCCATCAGGCCCGCGGCCTCGGTGCGGATGGCCGCCATCTCCTCGCGTCCCACGTCGGTGGTGACCACGAACTTCCAGGCGTCGTCGTTGCCCGATTCGCGCAGGCGTACCGTCATCTCGATCTCCGCGAGCTTGCGGTTCACATGGTCGGTGAGCGTGGCCAGGCGGGCGCTTTCGGCGGGCTTGCCCTCGTAGAGCTTGCGCAGCGCCGCCAGTTGGTTGGAGATCTGCTTGGCCGCCGCATCGTAGGGCTCGCGGTACTGCGGCTGGCCTGTGAGCAGATAGCCCAGCTGGCCGTTCTCGGCGTCCACGATGTTCTGGACCAGCGAGCTGAGCACCAGGCGCTCGCCCTGCGCTTCGCCGATTTCCTGAAGTGCCCGGGTGGATTGCCGGTAGCCCGTTTCGTTGATGAACACCAGCACCAGCGCGGCCAACACGGCCAGGCCCAGACCCAGCGTAAGTGGGCGAAATGCCAACCACCGTTGCAGGCGCTGTCCGACAAGACTTGACGTCAAAGTGTGAATAATCATCTTGAACCAGGGACGGGACCGTAAGCGCTCTTCAGAATGCGATCAAGCGACAAAGGCAACAGATGATCAGAATCGGAATTGTGGACGACCATGCCATCGTCCGCTCTGGCTTGCGCCAGTTCTTCTCGGAGCATGTCGACCTTCGCGTAGTCGGCGAGGCGGCCAGTGGCCGCGAGGCCATCGACCTCGTTCGCAACACCGAAATGGATGTGCTGGTCATGGACCTGTCGATGCCCGGGCAAAGCGGCATCGACGCCCTGGCGATGATCCGCGCCAAGGCCCCCGACGTGGGCATCCTCATCCTGAGTGCCTACCCCGAGGAGCACTACGCCCTGAACCTCATCCGGCAGGGCGCCAGCGGCTACCTCAACAAGGAATGCGATCCGATGGAAATCGTGAACGCCCTTCGCACCATCGCCCTGGGTCGGCGCCACATCACGCCAGCCGTGGCCGACTTGCTGGCTCGCCAGCTGGACCGCAAGAGCGACAGCGCGCCCCACGAGCAATTGTCCGAGCGCGAGTTCCAGGTGTTCCTGAAGCTGGCCAAGGGCGAGACCGCCGGCGACATCGCCAAGGCCTTGTCGCTGTCCGTGAAGACGGTGAGCACCTACCGCACGCGGCTGATGGAGAAGATGAACCTGTCCTCCAACAGCGACCTGACCTACTACGCGCTGAAGAACAAGCTGATCGATTGAGGCGACTTGGGCGCGGCGCCGCGCCCTTGCCTGTGTCACCACGCGGCGAGCCGCGGGCAGGA
Organism: Pseudomonadota bacterium; assembly: GCA_018241225.1. GTDB lineage: Bacteria > Pseudomonadota > Gammaproteobacteria > Burkholderiales > Burkholderiaceae_C > Variovorax. Next base: position 26,745 of record JAFEEG010000037.1, on the reverse strand, counting down.
GGCATGCAGGGGCCGCCGCGGCGCGAGCGGGCTTGTCCGGGTGCGAGCTACGCCGCACCAGCCGCAGCCCCCGTGTCGTTGGACAGCATGGCGCAGAAATCAACCAGCGCATCGATTTCATTGGACTTGTCGAAGACCGCATCCGCGCCCAGCTGGGCGCAGCGCTTGCGGATGTCGGGCGTGGCGTAGTTGCTGAGCACCACCACCTTCTGGCTGGCCCTGCGCTGGATGCATTCCTGCAGGACGCCCAGGCCGCTGCCTTGCTTGAGAAAGAGGTCGACGATGGTGAGGTCCCAGTCGTTGGCATGCGCGTTGAGCCAGCGCCTGGCGTCGGATTCTGTTTCGGAATGGCCGATGGCCGAGACCCGGGTCAGTTCCTCCAAGGTACCGACCAGGTTTTCCCGGATCGTGGCGTTGTCTTCGACGATGTATGTCTTGAGCGTCCTTGGCATGTCGGAAGACATTCACATTTTTATCGGCCTGCCATTGGCGATGGGCAATGGGCCAGGTGCACCAATCGTAGCGATCAGTGGCCTGCAATGGTGCAAGTTGGCAGGGCTTCGCGTTGTAGGAACGCGCTGACATTCATGCCGCGAGCGCGCGGCCAGGGCGCAATTTCAGGCGCCGTGCGCGCCGCCCGGATGCCGCGTGCCGCACACCGGACAGCCCGGGTCGCGGGCCACGCGAAGGGTGTCGAAGCTGGCCGTGCGGCCGTCGAACATCAGCAGCCGGCCGGCCAGCGGCTCGCCAATACCCGCCAACAGCTTCAACGCTTCGCCCGCCTGCAGCACGCCGATGGTGCCCACCACCGGGGCGAATACGCCCAGCACGGCGCAGCGTGTTTCCTCGAACTGCGCATCTGGCGGAAACAGGCAGGCGTAGCAGGGCGAGGCGTCGTTGCGCGTGTCGTAGACGCTCAGCTGGCCGTCGAACCGGATGGCGGCGCCGGCCACCAACGGCCGCCCATGGCGCACGCAGGCCTGGTTCACCAGCTGGCGGGTGGCGAAGTTGTCGCAGCAGTCGATGACCACCTGTGCCTGCGGCACGAGTTCGTCGAGCAACTGGGCATCGGCGCGGCCCACGCGCGTGTCGATCTGGATGGTGGGATTGATCTCGCCCATGGCAATGGCCGCCGAGCGGACCTTGGGCTGGCCCACGCGCGCTGCCGTGTGGGCAATCTGGCGCTGCAGATTGGTCAGGTCGACTTCGTCATCGTCCACGAGGGTGATGCGGCCGACCCCTGCGCCGGCCAGGTACAGCGCCACTGGCGACCCCAGGCCGCCTGCGCCAATGATGAGCGCGTGGCCCGCCGACACGCGGGCCTGGCCGTCGATGCCGAATTCCTCCAGGAGGATATGGCGCGAATAGCGCAGCAGATCGTCGTCGTCCATGGCGTTGGCAACTGCAAAGAGGCGAGCTGGGCGAGGCCCATTCGGGGAACACCGCGGAACTGGCTTTGCCAGGCCGCAGGTGTTGCCCCCTTGAGGGGGTGTGCGAATTACACGGAGCGAAGCGAAGTGAAAAGCCTGGAGGTGGGCTAGTTCTCTTTCTTTTCTTCCTTGCGCTCGACCTGCGTCTTGCTCACCAGGACCGGCTGGCCCTTGAGTTGCGCCAGCGCCTGCATCAGCGGGAAGTCCTTGTCGGAGCCGAATTCCGGCGCCTTGCGGTCCTGCGGCGACTTGAGCGCTTCGGCTTCCAGGCGCTTGCGGGCTTCTTCCCGGGCCTTTTCACGGTCGGGGTTCTTGTCCTCGGGGCCCTGGCCGCTGGTCAGGTGCTTGTCGAGGTCGGCCTCGCGCATGCGCAGGATGGCGTAGGGGCTGCCCTCGGCGGTTTCGTCCACCAGCACGTTGGGCACGATGCCGCGCGCCTGGATGGATGTGCCGCTGGGGGTGTAGTAGCGCGCCGTGGTGATCTTCAGGCCGGTGTCGGGACCCAGCGGGCGAACGGTCTGCACCGAGCCCTTGCCGAAGGTCTGGCTGCCCATGACGGTGGCGCGCTTGTGGTCCTGCAGGGCGCCGGCCACGATCTCGCTGGCCGAGGCCGAGCCTTCATTGACCAGCACCACCAGGGGCACCGACTTGAGACCTGCCGGCAGGCCGCGCAGCGGGTCGCTGCCGGAGCGGCGCTGGTAGTACTCGGGCGCAGCCTTGTAGACCGCCTTGCTTTCGGGCAGTTGGCCGTCGGTGGACACCACCGTGACGTTCTCGGGCAGGAAGGCGGCCGAAATGGCCACGGCTGCGTCGAGCAGGCCGCCCGGGTCGTTGCGCAGGTCGAGCACCATGCCCTTGAGGTTGGGGTCGGCCTTGTAGAGCTCCTCGACCTTCTTGACGAAGTCGTCGACCGTGCGCTCCTGGAACTGCGACAGGCGGATCCAGCCGTAGCCGGGCTCGAGCATCTTGCCGCGCACCGACTGGGTGCGGATTTCCTCGCGTGTGATCGTGACCGGGAAGGTGCGGTTCTCGTCCTTGCGGAAGATGGTGAGCATCACCTTGGTGTTGGCCTCGCCGCGCATGCGCTTGACGGCCTCGTTCAGGGTGAGGCCGCGCACCGCCGTGTCATCGATCTTGGTGATCATGTCGTTGGGCTTGAGGCCTGCGCGGAAGGCAGGCGAGCCCTCGATCGGCGAGACGATCTTGACCAGGCCGTCTTCCTGGGAAATCTCGATGCCCACGCCGACGAAGCGGCCGGTGGTGCCTTCCTTGAATTCCTTGAAGGACTTCTTGTCGAAGTACTGGGAATGCGGGTCGAGCCCGGCCACCATGCCGGAAATGGCGTCGGAGATGAGCTTTTTCTCGTCCACCGGCTCGACATAGTCGCTCTTGACCATGCCGAACACGGCGGCGAGCTGCTGAAGCTCTTCGAGCGGGAGCGGGGCCAGCGAGCCTCGGGCAACGGTTTGCAGCGAGACGGTGGTCAACGCGCCGGCGACGGCGCCAGCGGCGACCCAGCCTGTAATCTTGAGTTTCTGGCCCATGGGGGATGTCCTGGTGTCCTGTCAGCGAACCGGATCAATATACACAGCTTGGAAGCGAAGCATCTGCAACAGTTCCAAGACTGTGCGTGGCGCTAGGCCTTTCCTTGGTTGGCGACGGCTGCGGCGGCCTTGGCGGCGGCTTCGGCATCGCCCAGGTAGTAGTGGCGCAGGGGCTTGAGGTCGTTGTCGAGCTCGTAGACCAGCGGAATGCCGTTGGGGATGTTCAGCCCCACGATGTCGGCGTCGGAGATGCCGTCAAGGTACTTCACCAGCGCGCGGATCGAGTTTCCGTGGGCCGCCACCACCAGCCGGCGGCCGGCGCGGATGGCCGGGGCCATGGATTCGTTCCAGAAGGGCAGCACCCGGGCCACCGTGTCCTTCAGGCATTCGGTGAGCGGGATCTGCTCGGGCGAAAGCTTGGCGTAGCGCACGTCGGCGCGCTCGCTGCGCGGGTCGTTGGGCTCCAGCGGCGGCGGCGGGGTGTCGTAGCTGCGGCGCCAGACCAGCACCTGCTCGTCGCCGTACTGCTTGGCCATGTCGGCCTTGTTCAGCCCCTGCAGGGCGCCGTAGTGGCGCTCGTTCAGGCGCCACGAATGCACCACCGGCAGCCAGGTGCGGTCGAGTTCGTCCAGCGTGTGCCACAGGGTGCGCGTGGCGCGCTTGAGCACGCTGGTATAGGCAATGTCGAAGTCGTAGCCTTCGGCCTTGAGCAGGCGCCCAGCCTGCTTGGCCTGCTCCACGCCGGTGGGGGTGAGGTCGACGTCGGTCCAACCGGTGAAGCGGTTTTCGAGGTTCCAGGTCGATTCGCCATGGCGAATCAGCACCAGCTTGTACATGTGTAGGGGCCCTTTTTCGACCGCGGGAACCGCAATCGGCAGATCTGCAAAACCCGACATTCTAAAATCCGGGGTTCGTCATCCAAGGACTCCCGTGAAATTCTTCTTCGACTTCGTCATTGCCAACTGGGTGCTGTTCCTGGTTGCAATCGCCTCCGGCACCATGCTTTTCTTCCCGATGGTGCAAAAGGCCGGCCAGGGCGCGCTCAGCGCCGAGGGCGCCGTGCAGCTGATCAACCGCCAGCGTGCGGTGGTGGTGGACATCCGCGCCCCCGAGGAATTTGCCACCGGCCACGTGAGCGGTGCGCGCAACGTGCCGCTGGACCAGCTCGAGGCCAAGCTGGCCGGCACCGTGAAGAACAAGTCGCTGCCCCTGCTCATCGTGTGCGCCAGCGGCGCCCGCGCCCAGCGCGCCGTTGCCGTGGCCAAGAAGCTCGGCTACGAGCAGGCCCAAGCCCTGGGCGGCGGGCTCAAATCGTGGAAAGACGCTAACCTGCCGCTTGAAAAAGCCTGAAAGTTGCGCAGATACCCAAGATGAAGCCGGTCAAGATGTACACCACCGCGGTTTGCCCCTACTGCATCCGCGCCAAGCAGATCCTCAAGTCCAAGGGGGTCGACCAGATCGAGGAAATCCGCGTCGACGCCGACCCCAGCGCCCGCGCCACCATGATGGAGATCACCCAGCGCCGCACGGTGCCGCAGATCTTCATCGGCGACACCCACGTGGGTGGCTGCGACGACCTGATGGCGCTGGACAGCCGGGGCGGCCTCGAGCCCTTGCTCAAGGCAGCCTGAACCCGACCCGGGCGCGTCACGCCCAACGGTCATAATCACCGATTCACCCAGGCCCGCGACGGGAAATGCTTCCCGGCGGGCCTTGTCTTGATACCCGAAAGAAGCACCATGGCCGACAACCAAGATCCCGTTTTCCAGATCCAACGCGTCTACCTCAAGGACCTGTCGCTGGAGCAGCCCAATTCGCCGGCCATCCTGCTCGAGCAGGAAGCACCCACGGTCGACATCCAGCTGGGCGTGGACGCGCAGCCGGTCAACGAAGGCATCTTCGAAGTGACCGTGTCGGCCACCGTGCAGACCAAGATCAACGACAAGACCGTGTTCCTGGTCGAAGCCAAGCAAGCCGGCATCTTCGAGATCCGCAACCTGCCGCAAGACCAGATGTCGCCCATCCTGGGCATCGCCTGCCCGCAGATCGTCTACCCGTACCTGCGCGGCAACGTGGCCGACACCATCCAGCGCGCCGGCTTCCCGCCCGTGCACCTGGCGGAAATCAACTTCCAGGCCATGTTCGAGCAGCAGCAGGCCCAGGCTGCCGGCACCCCCGCCCAGTAAGTTGCCATGTGCCGCGCCTCTCGCGCGGCACACCCCGAAGATGAAGATCTGCGTGCTCGGTGCCGGTGCCTGGGGAACGGCGCTGGCCATCAATGCTTCCGCCCGCCACGAGGTCAGCCTGTGGGGGCGCGATGCGGCGCAGCTGGTCGCCATGCAGGCCGAGCGCGAGAACCGTCGCTACCTGTCGGGCATTGCCTTTCCCTCGTCGTTGCAGATCGTCGGCGCAGCCGCGGTCGATGCAGCTCTTTCGGCCGAACTGGTCATCGTTGCAACGCCCATGGCGGCGCTGCGCGAGCAGCTGCAGGCCTTGCGCGGGCTGCGGGTTCCCGTGGCCTGGCTTTGCAAGGGCGTGGAGCCGGCGCAGGGCAGCGGGCAGGACATCGGCCTGCTGGCCCACGAAATCCAGGCCCAGGTGGCACCTGCTCTGGCGGCGGGCGTGCTCAGCGGCCCCAGTTTTGCACTCGAAGTAGCTCGCGGCCAGCCCACGGCGCTGGTGGCGGCCAGCAGCCATGCCGACGTGCGCCAGGCGCTGGTCGAGGCTTTTCATGGCCCGTCGCTGCGCGTGTATGCCAACGACGACATCGTGGGTGTCGAAGTGGGCGGCGCAGTGAAGAACGTGCTGGCGATTGCCACCGGCCTGGCCGACGGCCTGGCGCTGGGGCTGAACGCACGTGCCGCGCTCATCACCCGCGGCCTGGCCGAAATGACGCGCCTGGGCAGTGCGCTCGGTGCGCGGGCCGACACCTTCATGGGCCTGTCGGGCCTGGGCGACCTGGTGCTCACGGCCACTGGCGACCTGTCGCGCAACCGCAAGGTGGGCCTGCTCCTGGCCCAGGGCCACAGCCTGGCCGAAGCCGTGCAATCGCTCGGCCACGTGGCCGAAGGGGTGTATTGCGCTCGCGCTGTCGTGCAACGCGCGGCGCAGCTGGGCGTCGAAATGCCCATCGCAAGCGGCGTGGTGGCCCTGCTGGACGGCAGCGCCCGGCCGGCCCAGGTCGTGGCCGCCCTGATGGGGCGCGAGCCAACCGCCGAACTGGGCTGACGCGCTGCGCGGCTTGCGCGGCCGGCGGCAGCGGTGAATCCCGCCTTGATGCGGGCCGAACCTTGCGCTAGCGTGGCGGCTCCTCAATTCCACCTTTCGGAGGACTTCCAATGATTCGTCACGCCAAGCCGATTCGACTCGCCGCTGCCGCGCTTTGCGCCGCCGGGCTGCTGGCAGCCTGTGCCACGGGCATGGGGGCCAAACCGATGGGCTTCTTCATCACCAGCAATGGCCCTGGAAAAGGCGGCGACCTCGGTGGCCTGACCGGCGCCGACGCCTGGTGCCAGGCGCTGGCGGCATCGGCTGGCGGCGGCGGCCGTACTTGGCACGCCTACCTGAGCACCACGGCCAGCGGCAACGCACCGGCGGTGAATGCGCGCGACCGCATCGGCGCCGGCCCCTGGTACAACGCCAAGGGCGACATGGTGGCCGGCAGCGTGGCCGACCTGCACAGCCCCAACGCCAAGCTGGGCAAGGACACGTCGCTCAATGAGAAGGGCGAGGTGGTGGCCGGCTTTGGCGATCCGGTGAACCGTCACGACATCCTGACCGGATCGCGCCCCGACGGCACCGTGGCCGTGCCCGAGCCCGGCAAGGACACCACCTGCGGCAACTGGACGAAATCCGACGGGGGCTCAGCCATCGTCGGCCACCACGACCGCAAGGGCACCAACCCCGACCCCGTGGCCAACGCCTCTTGGAATTCGTCGCACGGCACCCGCGGCTGCAGCGTCGACCAGCTCAAGATGAGCGGAAGCGCCGGCCTGCTGTATTGCTTCGCGGTGAACTGAGCCCGCGGGCTCAGGCAGGGGAATAGGCCAGGCGCACGTAGATGGGGGCGAAAGCCTCCGCCTGCGTGATCTCGATCAGGGTTTCCTTGGCCAGCTCGAGCATGGCGATGAAGGTGACCACCATCACCGGCGTGCCGCGGCTCACGTCGAACAGGTTCTCGAATTCGACAAAGCGCCGGCCCTGCAGGTGGCGCAGCACGATGCTCATGTGCTCGCGCACACTGAGTTCCTCGCGCGAGATCTTGTGGTGCTGCACCAGCTTGGCCCGCTTGAGGATGTCGGCCCACGCGTCACGCAGGTCCACCACGTTCACGTCGGGAAAGCGCGGCTTGAGCGACTGCTCGATGTAGACGTTGGCGCGCCAGAAGTCGCGCCCGAAGGTGGGCATGGCGCCGATGGCGGCCGCCTGCATCTTGGTCTGCTCGTACTCCATGAGCCGGCGCACCAGCTCGGCGCGCGGGTCTTCGGCTTCTTCGCCCTCGGCCGTCTTCTTGGGCGGCAAGAGCATGCGCGACTTGATCTCGATCAGCATGGCCGCCATCAGCAGGTACTCGGCGGCCAGCTCCAGGTTGGTCTGTCGGATCTCGTCGACGTACGCCAGGTACTGGCGAGTGAGCCCCGCCATGGGGATGTCGAGGATGTTGAAGTTCTGCTTGCGAATGAGGTAGAGCAGCAGGTCGAGCGGGCCCTCGAAGGCCTCCAGGAAGACGCGCAGCGCCTCCGGCGGGATGTACAGGTCGTTGGGCAGCGCGAACAGCGGCTCGCCATACAGGCGGGCCAGCGCAACCTGGTCGACGACTTCGGGCATGGCCGAGACGACGGGTGCGCCGTCTTCGTCCTGGGCGCTGAAGGCCTCGCGGGTCATCGACCGGAAACCGGCTTACTTGTTGGTGGGCTGGGTCTGGTAGACGTAGGGCTGCTGGGCCACACGCGCCTCGCTGAACTCTTCCAGCGACTCGCGATCGAGGTGCTTGTCCCACAGCAGGGCGCGGCCGGCGCGCTGCTCGGCTTCGAGGGTGGGCTTCTTCTGCCGCATTTCCTCGATGAAATTGGTGATTTCGGAGCTGTAGTGGGGGCGACGGAAAAGAGAGAACATGGGTTCGGGTACCTTTGGCTTGCCGCGATTTTACCGGTGCCCGGGCGGCGTGGCGCTACCAGCCAGTTCGGCCGCGAATCCCGAGCGCTCGATCAGGCCCGCCGGCTGGGGCTGCAGCGCCTGCAGCCGGAGCTGTCCGTCACGCGCCAGCACCGTCTTGTGCAGCTGGCGAAGCGCGTCCAGGCCGGTGGTGTCGAGCTGGATCATGTGCATGGCGTCCAGCACCACCGTCATGCCGCGCGGCGCGCGCTCCACCGCCTGGATGGCCGCATCCAGCTTGTTGGCCGCGCCGAAGAAGAAGGCGCCGTACAGCCGGTAGGTGAGCACCGGCGGCTCCAGCGATACCAGCTCCACCCGGAACAGCGTGTTCATGCGCCGGATGAACAGAACGCAGGCCAGCACGATGCCCGCCTGCACCGCCACCGTGAGGTCGAACACCACCGTGAGAAAGAAGGTGCCCAGCATCAGCAGCCGGTAGTGGTTGCTGAAGCGCAGCAGCATGTAGGGTGCGAACTCGCGCCATTCGCCCATGTTCCAGGCCACGAAGATCAGGATGCCGGCCAGCACCGACAGCGGCACCAGCCGGGCCAGTGGCGCTGCCAGCAGCACCACGACCATCAGCGTGAGCGCATGCACGATGCCTGCCACCGGCGAGGTTGCGCCGGCCCGGATGTTGGTGACGGTGCGGGCAATGGTGCCGGTGGCCGGCATGCCGCCGAAGAACGGCACGACCAGGTTGGCCATCCCCTGTGCCATCAGCTCCTGGTTCGGGTCGTGGCGCGCAAGGCCGCTGACCTGGTCGGACACCCGCGCGCACAGGAGCGATTCGATGGCGCCAAGGATGGCGATGGTGAGCGTGGGCGACACCAGCTGCTTGACCGTTTCCCAGCTGAACTCGGGCAGGGCGAAGGCAGGCAGCCCCTGCGGAATGCCACCGAAGCGCGTGCCGATGGTTTCCACCGGCAGCTTCAGCGCCCAGGCCAGGGCCGTGAGGCTGACCAGCGCCACGATGGGGCCCGGCACGCGCGAGGCCATCTTCACCGGGCGCAGTTCGGTGACGCGGCCGAACATCAGGTGCACCGCATAGCCGAAGCGCGACTTGTCGTGCAGCAGCAGCGGCCAGATGAACAAGCCCGCCACGCAGGTCGCACCCAGGGCGAAGGCGTAGGGGTTGAAAGTGCCCCGGTGCTCCCACAGCGTGGCCATCTGCGAGAACATGTCGGCCGGCATCTTCTCGACGGACAGGCCCAGCAGGTCGCGCAGTTGTGACAGCAGGATCAGCGTGGCGATGCCGTTGGTGAAGCCCACCACGATCGACACCGGCACATAGCGCACCAGCGTGCCCAGCCGGAACAGCCCCAGCAGGAACAGCACCACCCCCGCGCAGGCGGTGGCGATCAGCAGGTTGGCCACGCCGTAGCGCTCGACGATGCCGTAGACGATGACGATGAAGGCCCCGGCGGGCCCGCCGATCTGCACCGCCGAGCCGCCCAGCGCGGCAATGAGGAAGCCGGCGATGATGGCCGTCCAGATGCCCGCCTGGGGCGTCAGCCCCGAGGCAATGGCAAAGGCCATGGCCAGCGGCAGCGCCACGATGCCGACGGTGGCGCCGGCGCCCAGGTCCTTTAGAAAGCGTGCCCGGTCATACCCGTGCAGTGCATCGAGCAGGCGCGGTCTGAAACTGAAATTCAGGGCCAAGTGAGTCTCCGGAAGTCGAACGGATTGCCAAGGAATCTGTTCGCAACTCCGGAGGGCCGCAGTGCATCAGCCGCGCCATGAAGCGCCGGCGGCGCGACATCGTCAGGAAGACGGGCAAAGCGGGCATGTCGCGAGTGTAGGCCGATCGCGCCCGAGCTGGGCCAACCGCACCCCTTTCCAGCCCCGCACCGAGGAACCGGCTTTGCCGGGCCTCAGGTGGGGTCCCCCCCTCGGGGGGTGGAGTTACACGAACGAAGTGAGTGAAAAGCCGGGGGGCTTCAGTAATGCGGCGGCAGCTCGTCGCGCAGGTTGCGCGTGGCCGGGTCCTGGGCCGAGCGGCTGCTTTGCTCGCGCAACTGCGCGATCTGCTGGATGAGGCTGTCGATCTGCTGCTGCTGGCGGTAGATCGTCATGTTGAGCTGTTCGAGCAGGTCTTCCGCATAGCTGGCCTTGATCTCCAGCTCGGTCAGGCGCGCTGCGGCGTCGTCGGTCAGGCCTTGCGTCACGGCTGGCTCGCGGGTTCGGAGGAGGAGGAGGAAGAGGAGGATGGGATCGCCGCGTCGGCCGCCGCGCCCACCGCCTTGCCGGCGATCCTGGCGGTGCCGATGGCGGCATCGGCGGCCAGGCCGACCGCGCCGGCACCCACGCTCACGGCCGTGCTCGCAACGCTGACAGTGGCGCTGGCCGCGCTGACGACGGCGCAGCCGGGCAGGGCAATGCCCGCCCCGGCCACCATGGCAGCCGCGAGCGCCGGGCGAAGGAGGCCGGTGCGCGACATGGGCTCAGCGCACCCGCATGCCGGGCGTGGCGCCGGGCCAGGGTTCCAGCACGTGGATGCCCGGCTGCGCCTTCTCGTCGGCGTGGCTGGCGGCCAGCACCATGCCTTCTGACACGCCGAACTTCATCTTGCGCGGTGCCAGGTTGGCCACCATCACCGTCAGCTTGCCCACCAGTTGCTCCGGCTGGTAGGCACTGGCAATGCCGGAGAACACGTTGCGGGTCTTGCCTTCGCCCACGTCCAGCGTCAGGCGCAGCAGCTTGGTCGAGCCCTCGACCTTTTCGCAGGCCAGGATCTTGGCGATGCGCAGGTCGATCTTGGTGAAGTCGTCGAGGGTGATGGTCTCGGCCAGCGGCTCGCCGCCGGGGGCCGCGGCCTCGGGCTTTTCCTCGGCCTCGGGGGCCGGCGGCTCCAGCAACTGGTCGAGCAGCTTGGGGTCCACGCGCTGCATCAGGTGCTTGTAGTCGGCAATGGCGTGGCCCGCGCCCAGCAGGCGGCCGGCGTCGGCCCAGCCCAGCGCGTTGCAGCCCAGGAAGGCCTCGACTTGCGCGGCCAGCGCCGGCAGCACCGGCTTGAGGTAGATGGTGAGCAGGCGGAAAGCCTCGATGCAGGTGCTGCATACGTCCTGCAGGCGCTGCACCTGGTCGGGCTTCTTGGCCAGTTCCCAGGGCTTGTTCTGGTCGACGTACTCGTTGACCTTGTCGGCCAGCTGCATCACATCGCGCAGGGCGCGAGCGAAGTCGCGGCTGTCGTACAGCTGGGCAATGGTCTTGGCCTCGGCCTGCAGCGCGGCCAGCAGCGCGCCGCCGTCGGCGCTGGGCGTGCCCAGCTTGCCGTCGAAGCGCTTGGCGATGAAGCCCGCCGAGCGGCTGGCGATGTTGATGAACTTGCCCACCAGGTCGGAGTTGACGCGGGCGATGAAGTCCTCGGGGTTGAAGTCGATGTCTTCGTTGCGCCCGTTGAGCTTGGCGGCCAGGTAGTAGCGCAGGTGCTCGGGGTTCAGGCCCACGCTGAGGTACTTGAGCGGGTCGATGCCGGTGCCGCGGCTCTTGCTCATCTTCTCGTTGTTCACGGTGAGGTGGCCGTGCACGTAGATGGCGTCGGGCGCCTTGCGGCCCGAGAAGTGCAGCATGGCCGGCCAGAACAGCGTGTGGAAGGTGATGATGTCCTTGCCGATGAAGTGCACCTGCTCCAGGTCGGGCTGGGCCATGTACTCGGTGTACGAGATGCCTTCGCCGGCAGCCTCGACGCAGGTCTTGTCCAGCAGGTTCTTCAGCGAGGCCAGGTAGCCCACCGGGGCGTCCAGCCACACGTAGAAGTACTTGCCCGGCGCATCGGGAATCTCGATGCCGAAGTAGGGCGCATCGCGGCTGATGTCCCAGTCGCCCAGGCCGCCGGTGCCGTCTTCCTTCTTGTAGAGCCACTCGCGGATCTTGTTCTGCACTTCGGGCTGCACATGGCCGGCGGCCACGGTCCAGTCCTTCAGGTAGGCCTCGCAGCGCGGATCGGACAGCTTGAAGAAGAAGTGGTCGGAGCTGCGCAGCTCCGGCTTGGCACCCGAGAGGGCCGAGTAGGGGTTGATCAGCTCGGTGGGCGCGTACACGGCGCCGCACACCTCGCAGTTGTCGCCGTACTGGTCCTTGGCGTGGCAGTTGGGGCACTCGCCCTTGATGAAGCGGTCGGCCAGGAACATGCCCTTTTCGGGGTCGTAGAACTGCTCGACCGCGCGCGTCTCGATCAACCCGGCCTTTTTCAGGTCGAGGTAGATCTGGCGTGCCAGCTCGTGGTTTTCCGGCGCGTCGGTGGAGTGCCAGTTGTCGAAGGCGATGTGAAAGCCGTCGAGATACGGCTTGCGGCCCGCGGCGATGTCGGCCACGAACTGCTGGGGCGTCACGCCCGCCTTGTCGGCGGCAATGGTGATGGCCGCGCCGTGGGCGTCATCAGCGCAGACGAAGTTCACCTCGGCGCCCTGCATTCGCTGGAACCGCACCCAGATATCGGCCTGGATGTATTCCATGATGTGGCCGATGTGGAACTTGCCGTTGGCGTAGGGCAGGGCGGTGGTGACGAAGAGTTTGCGCTGGGTCATCGAGCGGGCGCTTTTCGGTTGAGTGAAGGCTTCAGGGACAGGAGGCTCTGGCCCGCCAGGCGGCGCGGCCCTGCCTCCAGGCGGGGGGAGCGGTATTTTAGTTGGCGGGCTATAGTCACCTGGAACCAGGGCCCACTCGTGATCTATCAGCACGACATCGACCTCGCGCGCACCACCGATGCGCTGGCCATCGCCGAGCTCTCGCGCGATGCCATCGAGTACGGCCTGGCGTGGCGCTGGACCACCCGGCGCGTCATGCGCAGCATCCACGACGCCGACACCAACGTGGTGGTGGCGCGCCAGGGCATCGGCGTGACAGGCTTCGCGATCATGCAGTACGGGATCGAAGAGGCGCACCTGGCCCTTTTTGCGGTGCGCGCGGCCCAGCGCCGGCACGGCCTGGGCTCGGCCTTGCTGGCCTGGCTGGAGGCCACGGCCCGGGTGGCCGGGTGCAAGCTGGTGCGGCTCGAAGTGCGCGTGACCAACCCGGGGGCCATGGCCTTCTACCAGCATCATGGCTTTGAGGAAGCCGGTGTGGCCGTGGGCTACTACGAAGGCGTGGAAGACGCGGTGCGCATGCTCAAGCGGCTGTCCGTGCCCGATGGCACCTCTTCCTGAGGCCAGCCGAAGAAGGCGCACACCTCGCCGCGCTTGGCCAGGGTGTCGGCCCGGCCCAGGGCAATCAGCTCTTCGGTAAACGACGTTTCGAACAGCAGGTAGCTGGCAAAGGCGGCGGCCTTGAGCTGCGTCAGGCTGTTGGGCTGCAGGCCCACGAACAGCCGCTGCACCGGCCCCGGCAGGGCGTCCACGTGGCGGGCGGCAATCGCGTCGATGCGCTGCGAGGGCGAGATCAGCAGCAGCTCGATCGGCCGCAGCCCGCTGGCGGCGCGCGCCTGCGGCGGAATGAGCGAGAGCGTGTGGTTGACGCGGCGCAGGCGCTCCACGTCCACGCCCAGCGAATCCAGGAAGATGCTGGACATCACGTGCCCCGCGATCTGCGCCGCCGACGGGTGGCCGGTGAGGGTGTTGGGCGGCAGCTGCGCCTCGTCGTGCGGCTCGTTCATGCGCCCGGCGCCAATGGCCAGGATGCGCTGCGCCCCCAGGTGGATGGCCGGCGCCAGCGGGGTCGACTGGCGCATGGAGCCGTCGCCGAAATACTCGGTTCGCCCGCGAATGCCCAGCGCCACCGCCGGAAAGATGAAGGGAATGGCCGAGGACGCCAGCAGGTGCGCATGGCCGATGCGCCCGTGTTCCGACAGGCGCTGGGTGCGCACCCAGGTCTGCGTGGTCACTGCGCTGTCGAAGAAGCACACGTGCTCGCCCGAGCTGTAGCTGGAGGCCGTGACCGCCAGCGCCTGCAAGTGGCCCGAGCGAAGCAACGCCGGCAGCCGCTCCAGCGGCACCGTGCGCTGCAGCAGCTCGGCCAGCGGCGTGTTGTCCAGCAGCGAGCGCGGCTTGATGCGCAGCAGCCGGGCCAGCAGCTGCCCCATGCCCAGCAGCAGGCGCCAGCGCGCCGCGCTGTTGAGCATGGCCAGCGAATCGACGCGGTAGACCTGCTCGGCGTGGAAGTTGCGCCAGGTCTCGGCCAGGCGCCGCACAGTGGTGTCGAAGTCGTCCGCGCCGCAGGCCAGCGCGGCTGCGTTGATGGCGCCGGCCGAGGTGCCGGTGATGATGTCGAAGGGGCTGCCGGCGGGCGAGTCTTGCGGCGCATGGATGCGGCGCAGCTCGGCGATGGCTTCCAGCACGCCCACCTGGTAGGCCGCGCGGGCACCGCCGCCCGTCAGCACCAGGCCAGTCGGGGGGCGGGTGGGCGCGTCCACGAGTCGCGCGTCCTTACAGCATGCGCTGCATCACGTTGTCGCGCCCGCGCAGCCAGTGCCACAGGGCGGCGGCGATGTGCAGGCCGATGACCGCGTAGAACACCGTGCCGATCTGCCCGTGCACGCCCTCGATGGCCTTGGACAGCGCCCGGTCGGCCGTGATCGACGGAATGGCCCAGTCGGTGAACGGCACGCCGATTCCGCGGCCCGACACCAGCCGGGTGGCAATGCCCAGCAGCGGCTGCACCACCAGGAAGATGAACAGGGCCAGGTGCATGGCGCCCGACGCCAGCCGCGCGGCGGCCCCGGGCGCCGGCTCGATCGGCGGCGCGCCTTCGCGCAGTCGCCGCGCAATGCGCGGCAGCGTGATCAGCAGCACCGCAATGCCCAGCCAGTAGTGCAGCTGCACCACCGTCAGGCGAGCGAAGGAGCCGCGTTCGAGAAATCCGTGCGACTCGATGCTCGCGTAAGTCAGCACCATCAGGCCGAAGGTCCACCAGTGGGCACGGCGCTGCGAGCGGCTGTAACGTTGCAAGGGCTGTGGTGTGGGGGGCGTCGTCATGGTGTCGGGATGCAGTGCGGGACAGCGGGCGTCTGATTCTGCCCGACGGTCCGCGAGGGGCCATGACTTGGCCGCTGGGTCCCGATCGCCATCTGTAGATCATGCTTGCGTGATATCATGTTTAAGTGATATCTGGCGAAGAACAAGATGAAGTCGAGCGGTGTATCTGGGGAGGAGCCAGCTAGACGCTGGGAGGTCGTGTTTGACGATGTGTTCCGGGCAACGGAATGGAAGGCGATGGATGTCGAGCAGCGCAAGGCATTGCTGGCCGCTGCGCTGGCACTTGAAACGGTGGGGCCCAGTGGTGGTCGTCCTCTGGTAGGGACCTTGAACAATCCGGCTCACCCGAACATGAAGGAGTTGCGGTATGACGCGCATAGCGGCTCCGAAGTTTGGCGAGCGGCGTTCGCTTTTGATCCCAGCCGGCGCGCAATCGTGCTGGTCGCGGGGGCGAAGCAAGGACAGGATGAGGTTGGGTTCTACAAGGAGCTCTTGCGCAAGGCCAACAAGCGCTTCGATGCGCATTTGGTTCGCTTGGATGCTCCACGTCCGGCGCGGGGCGAAGCAGCAAGCCCACGCAAGAAACGCAGGAGTTGATGATGACGACGAAGTTGAGTGACCTGATGGCGGATCTGTCCGAAGAGGACGTCAATGATGTTCGCAAGCGCTCCAGGGTGCACCTCAAGGCGATGGAAGAAGCGCAACGCCTGGATGAAATCCGTCGGGCGGCAAACAAGAAGCAGGGCGATGTGGCTGCGGCAATGGGTATCGGCCAGAACGCCGTTTCGCAACTCGAGAAGCGCTGGGACTTGCAGTTGTCGACCCTCAATCGGTACGTGGAGAGCGTCGGTTTCCGCCTCGAGTTGTCGGTCGTCGCGCCCAGCGGCGAACGCGTGGCGCTGAAGCGATTCAGGCCGTGGGAAGATCCGGCCGCTCCCGCGAGAAAAAGGGGTGGCGCATCGCCAAAGGAGTCGCCCGAAAAGAGTCCAGGCCGAACCAAGCGGATCGCGCGCCATGGATGACCCGCATCCGCGGCGGTGCATTGCGGCGCCGCCGGCGGCCGACTGGCCGTTCAGGCCCTAGACTAGCTGCCATCCCTCCCACGTTTCTCGAACCCACCATGGCAGCTACCCAGGAAGCGCTTGCCCAAGCGCTCAAATCCGTCCTCGACCCCAACACCGGCAAGGACTTCGTCAGCACCCGCGCGCTCAAGAACGTGCAGATCAGCCAAGGCGAGGTGTCCTTCGACATCGAGCTGGGCTACCCTGCCAAGAGCCAGGTGCCGGCGCTGCGCAAGGCGCTGGTGGCTGCGGCCAAGACGGTGCCGGGCGTGGACAACGTCTCGGTCAACATCACGACCAAGGTCATCTCGCACGCCGTGCAGCGCGGCGTGCAGCTCATGCCCAACGTGAAGAACATCATTGCTGTGGCCTCGGGCAAGGGCGGGGTGGGCAAGAGCACCACCGCGGCCAACCTGGCGCTGGCGCTGGCGGCCGAAGGCGCTGCCGTAGGCCTGCTCGATGCCGACATCTACGGCCCCAGCCAGCCCATGATGCTGGGCATCAACCGCCGTCCCGAAAGCGAAGACGGCAAGACCATGGAGCCGCTGGAAAACCACGGCGTGCAGGTCATGTCCATCGGCTTCCTGGTCGACCAGGACGAAGCCATGATCTGGCGCGGCCCCATGGCCACGCAGGCGCTGGAGCAGCTGTTGCGCCAGACCAACTGGAAAGACCTGGACTACCTCATCGTCGACATGCCCCCGGGCACCGGCGACATCCAGCTCACGCTGAGCCAGCGCGTGCCCATGACCGGCGCGGTCATCGTCACCACCCCGCAGGACATCGCCCTGCTGGACGCGCGCAAGGGCATCAAGATGTTCGAGAAGGTGGGCGTGCCCATCCTGGGCATCGTGGAGAACATGGCGGTTCACGTGTGCTCCAACTGCGGCCACGTGGAGCACATCTTCGGCGCCGATGGCGGCAAGAAGATGGCCGAGAGCAACGGCATGGCCTACCTGGGCGCCTTGCCGCTGGACATCAACATCCGCCTGCAGGCCGACAGCGGCAAGCCCACCGTGGTGGCCGACCCCGACGGCGAAGTGGCCTCCATCTACAAGGCCGTTGCGCGCAAGGTGGCGGTGGGCATCGCCGAGAAGGCCAAGGACTTCTCCGCCAAGTTCCCGACCATCACGGTCAGCAAGAACACCTGATTCATTCAAGTTGCTAATCAATCGGTTCGCCGATTGAATTTGACGCACTGCAGCGCCTCCAGGGACACTGGAAATAATTTGCATAGGTCCCTTTTCCCCCTCGGGACAAGGGCCTTGGCAAAGAAGATGATCCAGAAATCGAGACAAGCGCCGGCCGCCCACGAGCCGGCGCAAGAGGCCAAGGCAGATGCAGAGAAACCCAGGCACGGCAGCCAACAGCAAGAACGCCACCACGATCCCGCTCGGCACCGTCGACGACATGCGCGAGCGCATTCGTCGCAAAAGCAAGCTCAAGGGCCGCCAGCCCGAGGGCGACGCGATGGAGCAGGTGCTCGCGCTCATCGGCGAGAAGCCCGAAGGCGGCTATCGGCGCGACCTGCTGATCGAGTTCCTGCACAAGGTCAACGACGCGCACAACGGCCTGCGCGACCGCCACATGGTGGCGCTGGCTGCGCTCATGAACATCCCCATGGCGGAGGTGTACGAGGTCGCGACCTTCTATCACCACTTCGAGGTCCTGCGCGGCGACGAGTCGCTGCCGGCCGTGACCATCCGCGTGTGCGACAGCCTCTCGTGCTCGCTGGCCGGTGCCGGCGATCTGCTCGAGCGCCTGCCCAAGCTGCTGGGCCTGGCCGGCCGCGACGACGTGCGCGTGATCGCCGCGCCCTGCATCGGCCGCTGCGAGCAGGCGCCCGCGGTGGCGGTGAACCAGCAGGCCGTGCCGCTGGCCACGCCCGAGCGCGTGATGCAGGCGCTGCAGCCGGCGGCTGCCAGCGATGAGCCGCTGCGCGACCTGACGGTGTTCAAGCCGGCCGAGCTAGCCGAGCAGAGCGTGTCGCCGCAACTGTCGGCCATCAACGTGCTGCCCGCCTGCACCGACTACGACACCTACCGCGAGCATGGCGGCTACCGCCTGGCCAAGGCGCTGGTCACCGGCCAGGTCGAAGTGGGCGAGGTGATCCGCGAGGTCGAGCACGTCATCAAGGCCATGGAAGATTCGGGCCTGCGCGGCCTGGGCGGCGCAGGCTTTCCGTCGGGGCGCAAGTGGCGCATCGTGCGCGACCAGCCGGCGCCCAAGCTCATGGCGGTGAACATCGACGAGGGCGAGCCCGGCACCTTCAAGGACCGCACCTACCTCGAGCGCGATCCGCACCGCTTCCTCGAAGGGCTGCTGGTGGCCGCGCATTGCGTGGGCATCGACGCCTGCTATATCTATCTGCGCGACGAATACCACGATTGCCGCGCGCTGCTCGAACAAGAGCTGGCCAAGCTGCAGGCCGACCCGCCGTACCCGCTGCCGCTGATCGAGCTGCGGCGCGGCGCCGGCGCCTACATCTGCGGCGAAGAGTCCGCGATGATCGAGAGCATCGAAGGCAAGCGCGGCGAGCCGCGCATGCGCCCGCCCTACATCGCCCAGGTGGGCCTGTTCGGCCGGCCCACGCTGGAGCACAACTTCGAGACCCTGTACTGGGTGCGCGACATCGTCGAGAAAGGCCCCGAGTGGTTCGCCGGCTTCGGCCGCCACGGCCGCAAGGGCCTGCGCAGCTTCAGCGTGAGCGGCCGGGTGAAGCACCCGGGCGTGAAGCTGGCACCGGCGGGCATCACGGTGAAGGAGCTCATCGACGAATACTGCGGCGGCATGCTCGACGGCCACGACCTGTACGCCTACCTGCCGGGCGGCGCCTCGGGCGGCATCCTGCCGGCAAGCCTGGGCGACATTCCGCTGGACTTCGACACGCTGCGGCCCTACGGCTGCTTCATCGGCTCGGCGGCGGTGATGATCCTCAGCCAGCACGACAAGGCGCGCGACGCGGCGGTGAACGTGATGCGCTTCTTCGAGCACGAGAGCTGCGGCCAGTGCACCCCGTGCCGCGTGGGCACCGGCAAGTCGGCCGCGCTCATGCAGGACAAGGTCTGGGACAACGTCACGCTGGAAGACCTGGCGCAGGTGATGGGCGATGCCTCCATCTGCGGCCTGGGCCAGGCGGCACCCAACCCGATCCGCAGCATCCAGAAGTACTTCCCGCACGAAATCGCCTGAGGCCAGGAGAACAAGAACATGAACGCCCCCACGAAGCTCCAGGAACTGATGCCTCAGACGCTCGAATTCCAGCTCGACGGCAAGACGGTGCAGGCCTATGAAGGCGAGTCCATCCTGCAGGCCGCCAAGCGCTCCGGCGTCGACATTCCGCACCTTTGCTACACCGAAGGCCTGCGCCCCGACGGCAACTGCCGCGCCTGCGTGGTCGAGATCAAGGGCGAGCGCGTGCTGGCCCCCAGCTGCTGCCGCGCCGCCACCGCCGGCATGGAAGTGCAGGCCTGCAGCGAACGCGCCGTCAAGAGCCAGAAGATGGTGGTCGAGATGCTCCTGTCCGACATGCCGGACCTGGGCTACAAGTGGAACGATGCCGATGGCAAGGAAGGTCCCTGCGGCCAGCACGGCGAGCTGAGCGAATGGGCGCAGCGCCTGGACATCGAAGTGCGCCCCGAACTGAAGGCGCTGCGCCGCGAGCAGCCGGCGCACGACGTGTCGCACCCGGCCATGGCCGTGAACCTCGACGCCTGCATCCAGTGCAACCGCTGCGTGCGTGCCTGCCGCGAAGAGCAGGTGAACGACGTCATCGGCTACGCCATGCGCGGCGGCGAATCGAAGATCGTGTTCGACCTGGACGACCCGATGGGCGAGAGCACCTGCGTGGCCTGCGGCGAATGCGTGCAGGCCTGCCCCACAGGCGCGCTCATGCCCAAGACCCAGATCGGCTCGCAGGCGGTGGACCGCAAGGTCGACTCGGTGTGCCCGTTCTGCGGCGTGGGCTGCCTCATCACCTACAACGTGAAGGACGAGCAGATCGTCAGCGTCGAAGGGCGCGACGGCCCGGCCAACCACGGCCGCCTGTGCGTCAAGGGCCGCTTCGGCTTCGACTACGCGCACCATCCGCAGCGCCTGACCAAGCCGCTGATCCGCAAGCCCGGGATTCCCAAGAGCATCGACGACGGTCAGCCGATGAACTGGAGCGACGTGTTCCGCGAAGCCACCTGGGAAGAAGCGCTGGAGCTGGCCGGCGGCAAGCTGGCCGATCTGCGCGACACCCACGGTGCCAAGAGCCTGGCGGGCTTCGGCTCGGCCAAGGGCAGCAACGAAGAGGCTTACCTGTTCCAGAAGCTGGTGCGCGCGGGCTTCGGCAGCAACAACGTCGACCACTGCACGCGCCTGTGCCATGCATCGAGCGTGGCGGCCCTGCTCGAAGGCGTGGGCTCGGGCGCGGTGAGCAACCAGGTCAACGACGTGGAGAACGCGGGGCTGATCTTCATCATCGGCTCCAACCCCACGGCCAACCATCCGGTGGCCGCCACCTGGATGAAGAACGCCGCCAAGCGCGGCGCAAAGATCGTGCTGGCCGACCCGCGCCGCACCGACATCAGCAAGCATGCCTGGCGCACGCTGCAGTTCAAGCCCGACACCGACGTGGCCATGCTCAACGCGCTCATCTACACGGTGATCGAAGAGGGCCTGGTGGACGAGACCTTCGTGCGCGAGCGTGCCAGCAACTTCGAGGCGCTCAAGGAGAACGTCAAGGGCTACAGCCCCGAGGCCATGGCGCCCATCTGCGGCATTCCGGCCGTCACGCTGCGTGAAGTGGCGCGTGAATTCGCCACCACCAAGGGCGCGATGATCCTGTGGGGCATGGGCGTGAGCCAGCACGTGCACGGCACCGACAACTCGCGCTGCCTGATTGCGCTGGTGACGGTCACCGGGCAGATCGGCAAGCCCGGCTCGGGCCTGCATCCGCTGCGCGGCCAGAACAACGTGCAGGGCGCCAGCGACGCGGGCCTGATCCCCATGATGTTCCCCAACTACCAGCGCGTGGACAACCCCGAGGTGCACGGCTGGTTCGAGAAGTTCTGGAACACGCCGCTGGACAAGACGCCCGGCTACACGGTGGTGGAGATCATGCACAAGGCGCTGGCCGACGACAGCGACCCGCACAAGATCCGCGGCATGTACGTCATGGGCGAGAACCCGGCCATGAGCGACCCCGACCTGAACCATGCGCGGCACGCCCTGGGCGCGCTGGAGCACCTGGTGGTGCAGGACATCTTCATGACCGAGACCGCCTGGCTGGCCGACGTGGTGCTGCCCGCCAGCGCCTGGCCGGAGAAGACCGGCACGGTGAGCAACACCGACCGCATGGTGCAGCTGGGCAAGCGCGCCCTGACCGCGCCGGGCGACGCCAAGCCCGACCTGTGGATCATCCAGGAGTTGGCCAAGCGCATCGGCCTGGCCTGGAACTACCAGGGCGACGAATGCGGCGTGGCCGAGGTCTACGACGAGATGCGCCAAGCCATGCATGCGGCCATCAGCGGCATCACCTGGGAGCGGCTGGAGCGCGAGTCGAGCGTGACCTACCCCTGCCTGAGCGCCGAAGACCCGGGCCAGCCGATCGTCTTCGTGGACGACTTCCCCACCGACGACGGCCGCGTGAAGCTGGTGCCGGCCGACATCATTCCGGCCGCCGAGCGGCCCGATGCCGACTATCCCTTCGTGCTCATCACCGGACGCCAGCTCGAGCACTGGCACACCGGCAGCATGACGCGCCGGGCCACCGTGCTCGACGCGCTGGAGCCCATTGCCACGGCGTCCATGTGCCAGGCGGACCTGCAGCGGCTTGAGCTGTCGCCGGGCGACGTGATCACCATCCAGTCGCGCCGCGGCGAAGTGGCCATCCACGTGCGGCGCGACGACGGCACCCCGCAGGGGGCGGTGTTCGTGCCCTTCGCCTACTACGAGGCGGCGGCCAACCTGATGACCAACGCGGCACTCGACCCCTTCGGCAAGATTCCGGAGTTCAAGTACTGCGCGGTGCGATTGACCCGCGGGGGCACGCCGGCCGCCATTGCAGGCTATTCTCGAGAGGTGCAAGACATCACCTCCTGAGACCATGCCCGACGACGACGCGGCGCAACACGACACCAGTTCTCACGCGCGTCCGCACCTCGACGTCGCGGTGCTGATGCGCCGCGAGCGCGTGCAGGGTCCGGCCGCGCGCTGGCAGGAGTGGCGATGGGTGTTCGATAGCGTGCTGCCCGACGAGCCCGGCGCGGGCAGCGTGCCACGCCTGGTGCATGAGACAGCCGATGGCGAGCAGCGCTGGCTGCACCCGGGCTTCGTCGTCGAGCTGTTCAATGACGACGCCGAGGGCTATTTCCTCAACGCCACCACCGAGGCGCCTTGCTGGTTCGTCATGTGGCGCATCGAGGAACAAGCCAGCGTGGCCGCGCAGCCCATTGCGCGGCCTGCGCTGGTCTCGCTGAGCTACCACGACGCCGGTCGCCTGCTGGACGCGCAGGAAATGGTCGAGCAGGTGCCGGCGCAGCCCGAGGTGGTGCAGTGGCTGCGCGAGTGGGTCGAGCAGCATTACCGGGCCGAGCCCAAGCGCCGCAAGCGCCCGGAGAGCTTCCGCCCGCTGTTGGACCGCTTCGGCAATGCGGCCAGCGTCACCACCGAGAAAAAGCGCGGCTCGGGGGCCGGCGATGTCTGACGAAGGCTTCTTGCATCGCTGGTCGCGCCGCAAGATGCAGGGCGATGCGGCGCCACCCGAGGAACCAGCACCCGCTTCGGCGCCGCCCGCAGCCGTCACGCCGGCCGAACCTGCGGCAAGCCTTGCAACGGCGCAGCAGCTGGAGACGGGCGCATCGCAACCCGAACAAGACGTGCCGCCGCCAACGCTCGAAGACACGCAGGCTCTCACGCCCGAGTCCGACTTCAAGCCCTTCATGGCGCGCAACGTGGCGCCCGAGGTGCGAAACGCGGCCATGAAGAAGCTCTTTGCCGATCCGCATTTCAATGTCATGGACCGGATGGACGTCTACATCGACGACTACTCCAACCCGGCCCCGTTGCTGCCCGCCCAGCTGCGCAAGATGGCCAGCGCCGCCTTTCTTAAGCTGGTGGACGACGACGAGGAAGAAGAAAAGAACAAGGCACGGCTAGAAGAAACCCCTGCCATGACGCAAGTCCAGGACGTGGCACAGTCGGAGCATTCCGCGATTGATCCCAGCCCGCCTGCTGCGACGCCCCCCGAGGCCCCGCAGCCGGCCAGCCAAGAGACCGATGACGACCACGCTGATCTGCGACTGCAACAAGACCATGCCGCTGGAGCCGAAGACCCTCGGCGCGGCACTTCTTCCTGAAGGCAAGAAAGAGCTCCCTCTTCACACCACCCTGTGCCGGCGCGAGGCTGCGGCCTTCCAGCGCGCCATTGCCGGCAGCGGCGGCGAGGACGTGGTGGTGGCCTGCACGCAGGAGCAGCGCCTGTTCACCGAGCTGGCCGAGCAGACGCCGGGGGCCACGTCTCCCATCCGCTTCGTCAACATCCGCGAGACCGGCGGCTGGAGCCGCGATGCGCGCGCCGCCATGCCCAAGATCGCCGCGCTGCTGGCAGCCGCCAGCCTGCCCGAGCCGGAGCCGGTGCCTACCGTTTCGTACAAGAGCCAGGGGCGGCTGCTGATCATCGGCCCGCTCGATGCGGCAGAACACGCCGCTGCGCTGCTGGCCGATTCGCTGCAGGTGAGCATCTTCTCCACCGGCCCCGGTGAGCGGGGCGGGGCGCAGGAGCGCCGCTTCCCGGTGGTGGCCGGGCGCATCGAATCGTTGGCCGGCTGGCTGGGCGACTTCAAGCTGGGCTGGAGCCAGGGCAACCCGATCGACCTGGACCTGTGCACCCGCTGCAATGCCTGCATTGCCGCTTGCCCCGAACAGGCCATCGGTTTCGACTACCAGATCGACGCGGCCCGCTGCACATCGCACGGCGACTGCGTGAAGGCCTGCGGCGTGGCTGGCGCCATCGACCTGCAGCGCGAGCCGCAGGTTCACAGCGCCGAGTTCGACCTGGTGCTGGACCTGGGCAGTGCGCCGCAGATCGACTGGCACGCGCCGCCGCAGGGGTACTTCCACGTCGCGGGCGGCCTGGCCGCGCGGGCCGGGGAAGGCCTGCAGACCGTGCTGCGCCTGCGCGAGATGGTGGGCGAATTCGAGAAGCCCAAGTTCTTCGACTACAAGCAAAAGCTCTGCGCCCACAGCCGCAATGAACAGGTGGGCTGCAACGCCTGCGTGGAGGTGTGCTCGGCGCACGCCATCCGCAGCGACAAGGAACGCCAGCGCATCGTGGTCAACCCCAACCTGTGCGTGGGTTGCGGCGCCTGCACCACCGTGTGCCCCACCGGCGCGCTGGCCTACAGCTACCCGCGCGCACCCGAGCAAGGCCGCAAGCTGCGCACGCTGCTGAGCACCTACGCGCAAGCCGGCGGGCGCGAACCCGTGCTGCTGTTGCATGGCGAGGAGGGCGGCCGCGCGCTCATCGAACAGCTGGGCCGCCAGGCGCAGTTGGGCAAGGCGCAGGGCGTGCCGGCCCAAGTGATGCCGGTGGGCCTGTTCCACAGCGCCAGCACCGGCATCGACCTGTGGCTGTCGGCGCTGGCCTATGGCGCCACGCAGGTGGCCGTGCTCTTTACTGGCGAGGAGGCGCCGCAGTACCGCGCCGCCATCGCCCGGCAGATGGAGATCGCGCAGTCTCTCTTGAACGGGCTGGGGTACTCGGGCACGCATTTCGTGGCCATCGATGCCGCCACGCCGGCGGCGCTGGACGAGGCGCTTGCAGGCCTGCGTGGCACCCGCCAGCAATTGCCGGCCAGCCCTGCGCGCCATGCGGTGGCGGCCGAGAAGCGCAGCACGCTGGAGATGACGCTGGACCACCTGGTGGAATCCGCCCCCGCGCTGGCGGACCAGGCCGTGCCGGCGCCGATCGCACTGCCGGCCGGTGCGCCGCTGGGCGCCATCGAGGTCGACAAGGACAAGTGCACCTTGTGCCTGGCCTGCGTGAGCGCCTGCCCCGCCAGTGCGCTGCAGGACAACGCCAACGCCCCGCAACTGCGCTTCATCGAGAAGAACTGCGTGCAGTGCGGCCTGTGCGCCACCACCTGCCCGGAAAACGCCATCTCGCTGGTGCCGCGCTTCCTGCCGGCGCCCGAGCGCGCCCAGCCGGTGCTGCTCAACGAAGCCAAGCCGTGGTCGTGCATCCGCTGCGGCAAGCCCTTTGGTACGCACAAGGCCATCGAGGCCATGCTGAGCAAGCTGGCCGGCCACGCGATGTTCCAGGGCGAGGCGCTGGAGCGCCTGAAGATGTGCAGCGACTGCCGCGTGATCGACATCTACACGGCATCCAACGAAGTCAAGATCACCCAGCTATGAACCTCGCTCCGACCGCCGCCTCCTCATCCGCCCTCGACGAGGAGATTGCACGTGCCGAGCTGTACGGCCTGCTGGCGCGCCTTTGGTATGCGGCGCCCGACGGCGAGCTGCTGGAGGCGTTCAAGGTAGCACCCACCGAGGCGCCGGCCCAGGGCGCCTACCTGGAAGAGCCATGGCGCCAACTGGTGGGCGCCGCCCGTGAGCGCTCCGAGGCGCAGCTGCGCTCGGAATACGACACGCTGTTTGGCGGCATGGGCAAGCCCGAGGTGTACCTGTTCGGCTCGCACTACCTCAGCGGATTTCTCAACGACAAGCCGCTGGCGCAGTTGCGCGGCGAACTGGCCCGCCTGGGCCTGTCGCGCGACGATTCGGTGAGCGAGACCGAGGACCACGTGGCCTGCCTGTTCGAGGTCATGCGCTACCTGATCGCCGGCGACGACGTGGCGGTGGCCAACCTGACGCAGCAACGCGCCTTTTTTTCCGAGCAGATCCAGCCCTGGGTCTCGGAGATGTGCGAGGTCGTCATCGCCCATCCGGCGGCTGGCTTCTACGCGGCGCTGGCGCGCTTCACCCGAGCGTTCGCTCAGGTCGAGGCACAGGCCTTCGACATCCTGGACTGAGCGGCCCGACGGGCTTGCAGCATCCGCGCCCTCAGCGCGACATCACAGGGCTGCTGTGGGTCGGCTGGCTCCGGTGCAGTTCCTGCTGCATCGTGCGCTCGAGCGCTTGCTGCTGGTTTCGCTCGGCAGCCTGCTCGTAGGTCTGTGTGCTTTGCTCGACGGGCGTGTCCAGTGCCTGCACCGTGGGCACGTTCGACACCTTGCTGAGCACCGACCCTGGAGTGCCATCGATGGCAAAGAGCCTGGAGCCATCCGCGTTGGGCATGACCCCATTGATCTGGCGCAATCCGTCCTTGTAGGCCTGCGCCGTGATGGCGGCCGCTGCCTGGTCGGTTCGATGGTCTGGGGCGCGGTTGTGCTGGGCGTCGAGTTGGCGCATGGGGTCTTGTGCCTGCTTGAACATCGAGTGCCCTGGGTGGCCGGGTTCGTCCAGGCGGGACTGCGGTGCATGGGGCACGACGATGGGGGTGGGCACGGGGGCTGTGTGGCGTTCGCGGCTCGTTTCCACTTGCCACACGTTGGACTGCATCGCGTCGCCGTTGCGGGCGATCTGGTGGGCTTCGCTGTAGATCGCAACGCGCTGGTGCGGGTCGAAGCGCAGTTCGGGGGGCTGTCTGAATTTTTGTGTG
>JAFEEG010000036.1 GCA_018241225.1 Pseudomonadota bacterium | reverse complement strand
GTCGGTCGTTCGTCGCAAGCGACGCCCGCCGCCGTGGACAAGTATACGCAGCGCCTTGCACACAAAAATTCGGACAGCCCCGTTCTTCCCGCCTGGCTAACCTGCTCTTTCGACAACGACTTCCCACAGAGCCTTGCGCCTGAAGTACTTGCGCGTGGTCATGTGCTCTTGCGAAATCGTGCGCCACCCGTTCTGGAAAAGCTCGGAAACCGATTCCTCGTCGAAGAAGCGCTTCGGCTGGCCGTCTACCAGGTAGTAGTTCTCCTCGATCAGGGCTCCAGCGCCCGCCCCGAAGTTGCTGTCCTGCGTTGAGTTCAGTCGACACAGCAGCACCCCGCCCGGCCGCAGAACATTCCGGATTCGCTCGACGATGGATTGCGTCTGCGCCCAGGGAAAGTAGTGCCGCGACAGGCTTGCGACAACGATGCCGAGATCGGCTGCTTCCCTGGGAAACGGATCGCGCGTGTCTCGACATTCGATTCGTGCCGATGGGGCGCGCAGCCTTGCCGCGGCAACCGAAGCGCGGGAGAGATCGAATGCCACAACGTCCAATCCAGCCCCCAGCAAGGTGACGGTATCGTCGCCGTGGCCGCATCCAATCTCGAGGACGGGCGCACTGCCACTTCGCTGTGTCATCAAGGAAGTCCAGCGGTCGAGCCAGCGGTCGGAAAACATTTCAATCGAGCCTTGGCGGCCACATTTGTGCAGCGTGGAGCACTCGAAGGACGGTCACTGCCCGCTCATCCTCGACGTAGACCACGACATAGTTGGGGCGCACCACCATCTCGCGGGTACCCGCGACGCGGCCCACGCGGTACAGCCTGGGTTGCCGTGCCAGTTGTTCGACCTTGTGTTCGATCTCGTTGAGCAGGCGAACGGCCGCATCGAGGTTGTCTTGCGAGATGTAGTCGATCAGCGCCAGAAGGTCTTCACGCGCCGCCTGCTACCAATCAACTTCGATCACGGCGCTTGCGATCGATCAACGCTCTGGCGTCTGCCATGACTTGCTTGTGCGCAATCGGGGGCCGCTCGTCCGCCAGAGCCTCCTGAACCTTTGCGCGAAACCAGGCGTCATGGGCTTGAGGATCCACCGTGAGGCCGGCAGGCAGCCCGCCCTCCTTGGCCACGCGCGTCAGAAGTATGCGCACTGCGTCCGACACAGTGAGCCCGAAATTGGCCAAGGTCGCGCTCGCTTGCGCCTTGAGTTCCTCATCCACTCGCACGTGGAGCATCGAAGTCTGTGCCATCGCATTACCTCGCTGGATAGTGGAGTCGAGTGTATCTCATATGAGAGACACTTGATCCGTTGCGCCACCCCAAAAACAAACAGGCCCCGGAGGGCCTGTCGATGTTCAGAGCGACCGAAGAATCAGAGCACTTCGAACACGCCAGCAGCGCCCATGCCGCCGCCGATGCACATCGTCACCACGACCTTCTTGGCACCGCGGCGCTTGCCTTCGATG
The DNA here is from genome assembly GCA_018241225.1 of Pseudomonadota bacterium. Classification (GTDB taxonomy): domain Bacteria; phylum Pseudomonadota; class Gammaproteobacteria; order Burkholderiales; family Burkholderiaceae_C; genus Variovorax. Next base: position 15,767 of record JAFEEG010000036.1, on the reverse strand, counting down.
AGCGCGTGGCCGGTCAGGCGCTGGCCGCTCACGCCGTAGGGGTGGCCCACGGCGATGGCGCCGCCGTTCACGTTCAGGCGGTCATCCGGAATGCCCAGCTTGTCGCGGCAGTACAGCACCTGCACCGCAAAGGCTTCGTTCAGCTCCCACAGGTCGATGTCGCTGACCTTCAGGCCCAGGTTCTTGAGCACCTTGGGCACGGCGAAGACCGGGCCGATGCCCATCTCGTCGGGCTCGCAGCCTGCCACGGCAAAACCGAGGAAGCGGCCCAGGGGCTTGAGGCCCTTCTGCTCTGCGAACTTCTCATTGACCACCACGCAGGCGCCGGCGCCGTCGGAGAACTGGCTGGCGTTGCCGGCCGAGATCAGGCCGCCAGGCATGGCCGAGCGGATGCCGCTGATGCCTTCCTTGGTGGTGCCGGGGCGGATGCCTTCGTCGTTCTCGACGGTGACTTCCTTGGTGCGCAGGCCCATCACGGGGTCGGCCACGCCGGCCAGCACGGTGATGGCGGCGATCTCGTCCTTGAACTTGCCGGCTTCCAGCGCGGCGGTGGCACGCTGCTGGCTGCGCGCGCCGTACTCGTCCATGGCGTCGCGGCCGATGCCGTAGCGCTTGGCCACCTGCTCGGCCGTCTGCAGCATGTTCCAGTAGATCTCGGGCTTTTGCTTCATCAGCGCCGGGTCGACCAGCATGTGCTTGTTGGCTTCGTTCTGCACGCACGAGATACTTTCAACACCGCCGGCCACGTACACGTCGCCCTCGCCCGCGATGATGCGCTGGGCGGCGGTGGCGATGGTCTGCAGGCCCGAGGAGCAGAAGCGGTTGATGGTCATGCCCGAGGTGGTGATGGGCAGGCCGGCCTTCAGCGCGATCTGGCGCGCGATGTTCGAGCCGGTGGCGCCTTCAGGCGTTGCGCAGCCCATGATCACGTCGTCGACCAGGGCGCCGTCGACGCCGGCGCGCTGCACCGCATGCTGCACCGCGTGGCCGCCCAGGGTGGCGCCGTGGGTCATGTTGAAGGCACCCTTCCAGCTCTTGGCGAGCGGGGTACGGGCGGTGGAAACGATGACGGCGCTGGTCATGATGGGTTCCTTTGCGAGAGAAAAAGAAAGGTCTCTGGTGAATCGGATCAGTCCTGTGCCGCGGCGGTGCCGGCGTTGCGCAGGAGCTGTTGGTAGAACTGGATCATCTCGACATAGTTGTCGACCGAGATGCGCTCGTTGGTGCCGTGAAAGCGCGGCAGGTCTTCCGGCTTGGCGCGCACCGGCGAGAAGCGGTAGACCGCGTCGGAAATGCCGTCCATGTGGCGGCCGTCCGTGGCGCCCAGCATCAGGCCGGGCGCAACCACGCCTTCGGGAAACACCTGGCGGATGGTCTTCTGGATGGCCGCGTAGCCGGCACCGTCGATGGGAGACACGGGCGAAGGCTCGGCGTTCTCGGGGTACGCCTGCACCTTGATCGCGTCGTTGGCCACCACCTTGTGCACGTGCTCCTGCACCGAGGCGAGCGTGTCGCCAGGCAGCACCCGGAAGTTGACGGTGGCTTCCACGTAGCCGGGGATCACGTTGTCCTTGTTGCCACCCTTGATGATGGTCAGGGCCGTGGTGGTGCGCAGCATGGCGTTGCTCGCCGGGCTGGCCTCCAGCTGCTTTTGCACGACCGGGCCGAACAGCCACAGATTGGACAGCGCCACGCGGCCGAAGCCTTCCATCTCGGGAGCCAGCGTGCTGAACATGCTGCCGGCCACGCTGCCGCCCAGGGTGGCGGGCATCTGCTGCGCCTCGAGCCTGGCCAACGCCGAGCCCATCTGGCCGATGGCGCTGCCGTGCAGCGGCGGCATCGACGAATGGCCGGGCGTTGCGTCCAGCTTGAGCTTGAAGCTGGCATAGCCCTTCTCGGCCACGCCCACCAACGCCGCCGGCTTGGTCATGCCCGGCATCACGCCTTCGGTGACCAGCAGGCCTTCGTCGATGATCCAGGCAAAGCGAACGCCCTGCTCCTTCAGGCGCTTGGCAATGGGCACCGCGCCACGCAGGCCACCCACCTCTTCATCGGCGCCGGAGATCAGGTAGATGGTGCGCTGCGGCTTGAAGCCGGACTTGGCCAGCAGTTCGATCGCTTCCATCTGAGCGAGCAGGTTGCCCTTGTCGTCCCAGGCGCCGCGGCCCCAGACGTAGCCGTCCTTGATGGTGCCGGCAAAGGGCTCGACGGCCCACTTGTCCTCGGTGCCTGCAGCAATGGGCACCACGTCCTGGTGCGCCATGAGCGCAACGGGCTGCAGCTTGGGGTCGCTGCCCGGCCACACATAGACCAGCGCGTGGTTGCCCGGCTCCTCGAGCTTCATCACGCCATGAAGGGCGGGAAACTGCTCGCGCAGGTAGGCATGCAGCTTCTCGAACTCGCCGGCGTTTGCCTGCGGGTCGTCCTGGCTGCTGATGGTCTTGAAGCGGACCGCGCCGGCCAGGCGCCCGGCCACGGCCTGCGCGTCCACCGGCGCCTTCTGCAGCGGCTCCACCGCAATCTGGCGCGAGGGTGTGCGCCAGGTCTTGATACCCACCGCTGCCGCCAGTGCCACGAGGGCCAGCAGCAGCAACAGGACGATGCGCTTGACGATTGCCACGGGTGCTTTCGTTCCTGCCTGTTGCCTGTCAGCTGAAGGACTTGCCTTCGGCCGCCAGCTTGGCCAGCAGCGGTGCGGGCTGCCAGAAGTCGGCGTCGTCGCGCGGGTTCAGCGCAAAGCGGCGCATGGTGGCGGCCACGTTGTACAGGCCGACCTGGCTGGCGTAGTGCATCGGGCCGCCGCGCCAGATGGGGAAGCCATAGCCGGTGAGATAGACCATGTCGATGTCGCCGGCCTTGGAGGCAATGCCGTCTTCCAGGATGTGCGCGCCCTCGTTGACCAGTGCGAACACCAGGCGCTGGACGATTTCCTCGTCGGAGATCTTGCGCGGCGTGATGCCCAGTTCCTTGCGGTGGTCCTCGATCATCTTGTTGACGAGGTCGCTCGGGATGGCGTCGCGCTTGCCTGCCTGGTAGTCGTACCAGCCGGCGCCGGTCTTCTGGCCGAAGCGGCCCAGCTCGCACAGCTTGTCGGCCGTGCGGCTGTACTTCATGTCGGCACGCTCGACGGCGCGGCGCTTGCGGATGGCCCAGCCGATGTCGTTGCCGGCCAGGTCGCCCATGCGGAACGGGCCCATGGCAAAGCCGAACTTCTCGATGGCCTTGTCCACCTGCTGCGGCGTCGCGCCTTCGTCCAGCAGGAAGCCTGCCTGGCGGCTGTACTGCTCGATCATGCGGTTGCCAATGAAGCCGTCGCACACGCCCGAGACCACGGCGGTCTTCTTGATCTTCTTGCCGATGGCCATCACGGTGGCCAGCACGTCCTTGCCGGTCTTGGCGCCGCGCACCACTTCCAGCAGCTTCATCACGTTGGCCGGGCTGAAGAAGTGCATGCCGACCACGTCCTGCGGACGCTTGGTGAAGGCGGCGATCTTGTCCACGTCCAGCGTCGAGGTGTTGGAGGCCAGGATGGCACCCTGCTTGGCCACTTCGTCCAGCTTCTTGAACACCTGCTCCTTGACGCCCAGTTCCTCGAACACGGCCTCGATGATCAGGTCGCAGTCCTTCAGCTCGTCGTAGCTCAGCGTGGTGCTCAGCAGCGACATGCGCTGGTCGTACTTGTCCTGCTTGAGCTTGCCCTTCTTGACCTGGGCTTCGTAGTTCTTCTTGATGATGCCGATGCCGCGGTCCAGGGCGTCTTGCTTCATCTCGAGGATCTTGACCGGGATGCCCGCGTTCAGGAAGTTCATCGAGATGCCGCCGCCCATGGTGCCGGCACCGATCACGCCCACGGACTTGATCTCGCGCTTGGGCGTGTCTTCGGGCACGTCGGGGATCTTGCTGGCGGCGCGCTCGGCCATGAAGATGTGGCGCAGCGCGCTGGATTCGGGCGTGAACATCAACGCCGTGAAGATGCGGCGCTCTTCGGCCATGCCGTCGTCGAACTTCATCTTGGTGGCAGCTTGCACCGCGTCCACGCACTTGAGCGGCGCCGGGAAGTTCTTGGACATGCCGCCCACCATGTTCTTGGCGAACTGGAAGTAGGCGTCGCCCTGCGGGTGCTTGCAAGGCAGGTTGCGCACCAAGGGCAGCTCGCCCTTGCCGGCCACGTCCTTGGCGAAGGCAACGGCTTCTTCCACCACCGACTCGGCCGAGGCAGCCATCTTGTCGAACAGCTTCTGGCCCGGCAGGCTGGCCAGCAGCTCGCTCTTGACCGGCTCGCCGCTCACGATCATGTTCAGGGCCGTTTCAACACCCAGCACGCGCGGCAGGCGCTGCGTGCCACCGGCGCCGGGGATCAGGCCCAGCTTGACTTCGGGCAGCGCCACGTTGGTGCCCGGTGCGGCCACGCGGTAGTGGCAGCCCAGGGCCAGTTCCAGGCCGCCGCCCATGCACACGGTGTGGATCGCGGCCACGACCGGCTTGTTGCACGCTTCCACCGCCAGGATGACCGACAACAGGTTGGGTTCGGCCAGCGCCTTGGGCGTGCCGAATTCCTTGATGTCCGCGCCGCCCGAGAAGGCCTTGCCGGCGCCGGTGATCACCACCGCCTTGACCGCCGCATCCGCCTGCGCCTTGGCCAGGCCCTCGGTGATGCCCAGGCGGGTCGCATAGCCCAGGCCGTTGACCGGAGGATTGTTCAGGGTGATCACGGCCACGTCGCCGTGGACTTTGTATTCAGCGGTCATGCTGCATTCCTTTGAAGGGGAAGAAAACTTGGGTTGGGCTGCCGCGCAGCAAGCTGCATCGACAGTGCGCGACGGCAACGCCCCTGGCAAAAAGCACGGACGTTCTTTTTTCCTCGGCGATTCTAGGATGATGTCTCGCGCGCTCGGAGTCGCAATCGGGACAAAGACGGGGGGCAGCGCCCCCATGGACACGTTGACCGCCAGTTCGGGTGACGGCGCAGCGCGATGGCGCCGCTTGGAGATGGAAGGACTTCAGTCGTAGACGACGGTGACCAGCGAGGCGTGCGGCCCGCCAGTGGCCTGCGCCACCATCGAAAGCGTGCCGCCGTCGTGCCCGATCCGATGGAACAACCCTTGCTGCATGGCACGACGCGCGCCGCGGCTGTCCACGAAGCCCAGGTCGAGGGCCACGCCCTTGAGCGAATGCACATGCACGCTGGCACTCGGGCGATGGACCGACTCGCGCTCGAACACCAGCTCGCCGGTGGCGCCGCGGTGATGTCGCATGGCATTGGCCGAAGGTTTCTCGCTCCTGAACACCGCAAAAGGCGAGGCGACGATTTCGCCCGCGAAATGGATGACGCCGCTGTTCGAAGGCGTGCCCTGCGCCCAGACCATGCCGGCCAGCAGCAGCGACAAGGTCGAGGCGACGGCCCAGATCAGTTGTTGTTTCGAATGGTTCATGGCTCTCTCCTGAGTTCTCCCGGAATTGGGGGAGCCATGAGAGCACCATGAGAAATGTTTCGAAATTAACCGAAAGTATCCATTGGAGGAGAACTTCGAAAATCGGATGACGACGGTTGCTACCAAAGCTTGCGTTTTGGCTCCTTCGCCCGGAATTCGATTGGCTCCTGCTAGACCTCCAGCCACTCCTTGCGCGTCGCCGCATCGGCGCGCAGCGAGTCCGGCGTGCCGTCGAAAACGATGGTGCCGTGACCCATGACGAGCGCCCGATCGGAGATGTGCATCGCAATGGTCAGCTTCTGCTCGATCAGCAGCACGGAGATGCCGCGGTCCTTCAGCCGCTTGAGGTACTCGCCCACCAGCTCGACGATCTTGGGCGCCAGGCCTTCCGTGGGCTCGTCGATGATGATCAGGTCGGGGTCGCCCATGAGCGTGCGGCACAGCGTGAGCATCTGCTGCTCGCCGCCCGAGAGCACGCCGGCCTCGGTGTGCTGGCGCTCCTTCAGGCGCGGGAACATGCCGTACATATCCTCGAAGCTCCAGCGGCTGCCCTTCCCGTTGCCCTTCTGGCCCAGCAGCAGGTTCTGGTGCACCGTGAGCTTGGGGAAGATGTCGCGGTTCTCGGGCACGTAGCCCAGCCCCAGGTGCGCCACCTCGTAGGCCTTCTTGCGCAGGATGTCCTGCCCCTGCCAGTGCAGGCCGCCTTCGGCATGCACGAGGCCCATGATGGCCTTGGCGGTGGTCGAGCGGCCCGAGCCGTTGCGGCCCAGCAGCGCGACGATCTCGCCCTTGCCCACCTCGAAGGAAACGCCATGCAGCACATGGCTCTTGCCGTAGTAGGCGTGAATGTCTTGCAGCTTCAGCATGAAATGGCCTCCCGCCGGGCCGCCCCAAGGGAGGCCACGCCCCCTTGGGGGGCAGCGAATACACGAAGTGATGAACGTGGGGGCATAGGACTAGTGTCCCCCTTGGGCATGAGCCACGGGCGAGCCCAGGTAGGCCTCTTGCACGCGCGCATTGGCGCGCACCTTGTCGGGCGTATCGAAGGCGATCACCTCGCCATACACCACCACGGCGATCTTGTCGGCCAGGCCGAACACCACGCCCATGTCGTGCTCCACCGTGAGCAGCGTGCGGCCGGTGGTCACCTGGCGGATGAGCGAGATGAAGTGCGCCGTCTCGGTCTTGCTCATGCCGGCCGTGGGTTCGTCCAGCAGGATGACTTCGGCGCCGCCGGCAATGGTCACGCCGATCTCCAGCGCGCGCTGCTCGGCGTAGGTGAGGTTCACCGCCAGCACGTCGCGCTTCCTGGCCAGGCCCACCTGCACCAGCAGTTCTTCGGCCCGCTCGTTGGCGTCGTCCAGGTTGGAGAGAAAGCGCAGGAAGGTGTACTTGTAGCCCAGGCTCCACAGCACGCCGCAGCGCAGGTTCTCGAAGACGCTCAGCTTGGGAAAGATGTTGGTGATCTGGAAGCTGCGCGAGAGCCCCTTGCGATTCACCTCGAAGGGCTTGAGCCCGTCGATGCGCTCGCCCTTGAGGTGCACCTCGCCGCTGCTGGGCGCCATGCGCCCGCTGATGAGATTGAACAGCGTGGACTTGCCGGCGCCGTTGGGGCCGATGATGGCCACCCGCTCGCCCGCTGCCACGGCCAGGTTCACGCCGCGGATGATCTCGGTCTTGCCGAAGCTCTTGCGCAGTTCCTTGAGTTCGAGTGCGTAGGTCATGTACTTGTCTGCTCCCTGCCCTTACAGGCTGTCGCGGCGCTTGATTTCCGCTTCGATTTCTTCCTGTGCATGGCCCCAGACCACCACGAACTTGCGGCGCACGACCTCGAACGCCGCCAGGCCCACCAGCAGCAGGCCTGCGGCCACGGTCCACGCGCCGGACTGCGAGGTGTCGAGCTCGGCGCCGAACAGGCGCACCTTCGGGCCCAGGGCGGCGTTGAGCTGCATGTGATAGATCATCTCGATGAGCACGGCTGCGCCCACCACCATCACGGCCGAGGCCAGGATGAGGCCGATGTAGGGCGCCACCAGGCGCTTGAACTTGCCGAAGGCCGCCACGCGCACGTTCATCATGATCAGGCTGGCCACGCCGCCGGGCGCGAACATCACCATCAGCAGGAAGGCCAGGCCCAGGTACAGGAGCCAGGCCTTGGACAGCTCCGACAGCAGGATCGAGGCGAACACCAGCAGCACCGCGCCGATCATCGGCCCGAAGAAGAAGGTGGCGCCGCCCAGGAAGGTGAACAGCAGGTAGCCGCCCGAGCGCAGTGCATTCAGGCTGTCGGCCGCGTTCACGATCTCGAAGTTGATGGCCGCCAGCCCGCCCCCGATGCCGCCGAAGAAGCCGGCGATGATGAAGGCGAAGTAGCGCACCCGCTGCGTGTTGTAGCCGATGAACTCCACCCGCTCCGGGTTGTCGCGCACCGCGTTGAGCATGCGGCCCAGCGGCGTGCCCGTGAAGGCGAACATGAGCGCTGTGCAGATGAAGCAATACACCGCGATCAGGTAGTACACCTGCACCTGCGGGCCGAAGGTGATGCCCAGCAGCGGCGAGCCGTACACGCGGTCGGTGGTGATGCCGCCCTCCCCGCCGAAGAAGCCGGGGAACATCAGCGCCATGGCCGCCACCAGTTCGCCGATGCCCAGCGTGATCATGGCGAAGGTGGTGCCCGACTTCTTGGTGGTGACGAAGCCGAAGAGCACCGCGAAGAAGGCGCCGCCCAGCCCACCCACCAGCGGGATGAACACCAGCGGCACCGGCACCGAGCCCTTGGAGGCCAGGTTCATCGTGTGGATGGCGATGAAGGAGCCCAGGCCCACATACACGGCGTGCCCGAAGCTGAGCATGCCGCCCTGCCCCAGCAGCATGTTGTAGCTCAGGCAGATGATGATGAGATAGCCAATCTGCGAGAGCATGGTCAGCGCCAGGCTGCTCTTGAAGATCAGCGGCGCCACGATCAACGCGATGGCGAACAGCGACCAGATCAGGATCCGGCCCACGTTCAGCGGCTTGAAGCGGTAGTAAGGCGTAGCGGTCGTCGAAGACATGGTGGAGCTCATGAACGTCAGTCCTCCCGGGTACCCAAGAGGCCCTTGGGGCGGAAGATGAGGATCAGCACGAGGAACAGGTACGGCAGGATCGGCGCCACCTGCGAGATGGTCAGCGACAGCAGCGGATAGGCGAAGTTCTCGGGCGTGATGCTCATGCCCAGCGACTGCAGCGCCGTGGCGCCTGAGTAGTCCAGCGCCACGGCAAAGGTCTGCACCACGCCGATGAGCAGCGACGCCAGGAAGGCGCCGGCGAGCGACCCCATGCCGCCCACCACCACCACCACGAAGATGATGGAGCCTACCGATGCGGCCATGGCCGGCTCGGTGACGTAGGTGTTGCCGCCGATCACGCCGGCCAGGCCAGCGAGCGCCGCGCCGCCGCCGAACACCAGCATGAACACGCGCGGCACGTTGTGGCCCAGCGCCTCGACCATCTCGGGGTGCTTGAGCGCCGCCTGGATCACCAGGCCGATGCGGGTGCGCGTGAGCAGCAGCCACACCGACAGCAGCATCAGCAGGGCCACCAGCATGATGAAGGAGCGCGACTTGGGAAACTGCGTGCCGTACAGCGTGAACAGCGGGCCCTGCAGCTGCGCGGGCAGGCCGTAGGGCACCGTTGAGCGGCCCCACACGAGCTGCACCAGTTCAAGAATGAGGTAGGACAGGCCGAAGGTCACCAGCAGCTCGGGCACATGGCCGAACTTGTGCACCCGGCGCAGGCTGTAGCGCTCGAAAAGCGCGCCCAGCGCACCCACCAGCAGCGGTGCAATGAACAGGGCCGGCCAGAAGCCCAGCACGCCCGACAGCGTGTAGGCGAAATAGGCACCCAGCATGTAGAAGCTGGTGTGGGCGAAATTGAGCACGCCCATCATGCTGAAGATCAGCGTCAGGCCCGAGCTCAGCATGAACAGCAGCAACCCGTAGCTGACGCCGTTCAGCAACGAGATGACGAAGAATTCCATTGAGAAATCACTCCCTAGTCAGGACAAAAAGAAAGGGCCCGATGTTGGTCGGGCCCTTCTCGACGGGGCCGCGCGGTTGGCGGCCCCTCAAAGGCCGCGTCAGCCGTTCTGGCCGGGACGCTTCATCTGGCACGTGGTGGGCGTGCTGGCGACGTAGGCGTCATAGAACTTCACCGGAGCCAGGGTGTAGCCGGTGTTTTCCGGGCTGTAGGGGTACTTGGCGCTGGCCTTCTCCCAACGGGTGATGTAGAGGCCCTGCTGCATCTGGTGGTCGGCCTTGCGCAGCTCGACGTCGCCGTTGTAGCTGGTGAACTTCATGCCTTCCATGGCGGCGGCCACCTTCAGCACGTCGGTGGTCTTGGCCTTGGCCATGGCTTCGGACAGCGACAGCAGCACCGTGTAGAGCGAGGTGGTGTACATGTCGTCGTTGAAACGCTTCTTGTACTCGTCGGCCCACTTCTGCATCTGGCCGCCCATGTTGTAGTGGGCATAGCCGACCTGGTAGACCTTGCCGTCGGAGGCCGCGCCCATGGCCGTCGGCGTACCGGTGGTCACGGCGTAGTAGGTGTAGAACTTGACGTTCAGGCCGGCGTCGTTCGAGGCCTTGATGAGCAGCGCCAGGTCGGAACCCCAGTTGCCAGTGATGACCGTGTCGGCACCCGACTGCTTGATCTTGGCGATGTAGGGCGCGAAGTCGCGCACCTGGGCCAGCGGGTGCAGGTCGTCGCCCACGATTTCCACGTCGGGGCGCTTGGCCTTGAGGTTTTCCTTGGCGTACTTGGAAACCTGCTGGCCGTGCGAGTAGTTCTGGTTGATCAGGTAGACCTTCTTGATGTCCTTCTGATCCTTCATGTAGGTGGTCAGCGCCTCCATCTTCATGGAGGTGTCTGCGTCGAAGCGGTACTGCCAGTAGCTGCACTTGCTGTTGGTCAGGTCGGGGTCGACGGCGGCGTAGTTCAGGTACAGCGCCTCCTTGCCGGGGTTGCGGGCGTTGTTCTTTTCCAGCGCGTCGATGATGGCCAGCGCCGGGCCCGAGCCGTTGCCCTGCAGGACGTAGCGCGCGCCCTGGTCCATGGCCGAGCGCAGCGCCGCGGTGGTTTCCTGCGGGCTGAGCTTGTTGTCGATGGGGATGATCTCGAACTTGACGCCGGCTGCGTTCTTTTCGTTGAGCTTTTCCGCGAAGAACTGCAGCGTCTTGAGCTGGTTCGTGCCCACCGCGGCCATCAGGCCCGACAGCGGATCGAGCCAGGCCAGCTTCACGGTCTCGCCCTTCTGTGCAAAGGCTCCGGTTGCAGTTGCCGCGATGATGCTGGCGGTCACGAGTTTCAGTGCGAACTTCATACAGGTCTCCAGTTTTCTAACAGTCATCAAAAGCCTAAGTCCGAGCGGATTACAAGCGCTTTCCAAGGAGCACTTCACAGGGATTGCCCCTAAGAGAAGCCCCTCCCTATCACACAGGTGACAACCTGCGCCAAGGTGGTGCTACCGCTCGGTAGGATGCACCCGGAATCAAAGCCCGGGAAGCTTGTAGTCCTTCAAGGTTTCACGCAGCCGCGTCTTCAGGATCTTGCCCGTGGCGCCCAGCGGAATGGCGTCCACGAACACCACGTCGTCGGGAATCTGCCACTTGGCCGTCTTGCCTTCGTAGAACTTGAGCAGTTCCTCGCGCGTGACCTCGGCACCGGGCTTCTTGACCACCACCACGATGGGGCGTTCGTCCCACTTCGGGTGGCGCACCCCAATGCACGCCGCCATGGCAATGGCCGGATGCGCCACCGCGATGTTCTCGATGTCGATGGAGCTGATCCACTCGCCGCCGGACTTGATCACGTCCTTGCTGCGGTCGGTGATCTGCAGGTAGCCATCGGCGTCGATGGTGGCCACGTCGCCCGTGGGGAACCAGCCCTGGCCGTTGGCGTCCTTGACCAGCGGGTCGCCACCTTCGCCCTTGAAGTACTCGCGCACCACCCAGGGGCCCTTCACGTACAGGTCGCCGTAGGCCTTGCCGTCCCAGGTCACGTCCTGGCCGTCGCCGTCGACGATCTTCATGTCCACGCCGAAGATGGCCCGGCCCTGCTTGAGGCGGATGTTCAGGCGGTCTTGCGGGCTCATCTCCATGTGCTTGTTCTTCAGCGTGCACAGGGTGCCCAGCGGCGACATCTCGGTCATGCCCCAGGCATGGAGCACTTCCACGCCGTAGTCGTCCTGGAAGGCGCCGATCATGGCCGGCGGGCAGGCCGAGCCGCCGATGACGGTGCGCTTGAGCGTCGAGAAGCGCAGGTTGGCCGGCTTCATGTGGCCCAGCATCATCTGCCACACCGTGGGCACGCCGGCGGCAAATGTGACCTTCTCGGCCTCGATGAGTTCATACACCGACTTGCCGTCCAGCGCCGGGCCGGGAAACACCAGCTTGCAGCCCACCATGGCCGCCGAGTACGGAATGCCCCAGGCGTTGACGTGGAACATGGGCACCACCGGCAGCACCGAGTCGCGGGCCGACAGGCACATCACGTCGGGCAGCGCAGCGGCGTACGCGTGCAGCACCGAGGAGCGATGGCTGTACAGCGCCGCCTTGGGGTTGCCCGTGGTGCCGCTGGTGTAGCACATGCTCGAGGCGGTGTTCTCGTCGAACTTCGGCCAGGCGTAGTCGGTGGGTTGCGTGCCCATCCAGGCCTCGTAGCTCACCAGGTTGGGCACGCCCGAGTCTTGCGGCAGCTTGTCGGCGTCGCACAGCGCGATCCACTTGCGCACATTGGGGCAGCGCGCATGCACCGCCTGCACCAGCGGCAGGAAGCTCAGGTCGAAGGCCAGCACACTGTCTTCGGCATGGTTGGCGATCCAGGCGATCTGGTCGGGGTGCAGGCGCGGATTGATGGTGTGAAGCACGCGGCCCGAACCGCTCACGCCGTAGTACAGCTCCAGGTGGCGGTAGCCGTTCCAGGCGAGCGTGGCAACGCGCTCGGAAAAGGCCAGGCCGTCGGAGTCCAGTGCCCGCGCCACCTGGCGCGCGCGCCGCGCCACGTCGGCCCAGGTGTAGCGGTGGATGTCACCCTCTACCCGCCGCGACACGATCTCGCCGTCGCCGTGGTGGCGCTCGGCGAATTCGAGCAGCGATGAAATCATCAGCGGGTGTTCCTGCATCAGCCCCAGCATGGGTTTGTCTCCTTGCAATCAAACATTGAAATCATTTACGCCGGGGAGTATTGCGCAGTGCAACAAGCACATGACTGGGGGAATGCCCGTAGCAATGACGCAGGTCATTGCGCGGAGATCTTCGCGGTGCTGGCGGTGGCGTCCAGGTGCAGCAATGCAGGCCACGGGGCCCAGCTGGCGCCCAGCGCGGCGGTGTTCGGATCACCCGTTCGCATGAAGGCGGAAACGCTGGCCATGAATGCCTTGGACAAGGCCACGCGCCCGCCTTCGTTGGCCTTGCTGAAAGCCACGCCGGAGATGACCGACGGCCCGAAGTTGCCGAACAGGAACGGCAGGTCGAAGGCGTGCGCGGCGCCGTACACGTCGTTCCATGGCGCGGGTTGCTGCGCCCAGTCGAAGCGGTAGCTCCACAGCTTGGCCTGGCGCGCGGCCAGCGTGTTCATCAGGTTGGTGCGGTTGGCCTCGAACAGCGCGGCGGTGATGAGGCCGGTGGCTGCATTGAAGCCGGTCACCGGCTTGTCCACCGGCAGGTAGGACGCATCGATGATGTCGCCGATCGCCACCTTGGACGGCGCGTCCGGGTCGTTGTTGAACATCATCGAGAAGCGTGTCGCATCGTCCACGATCCAGCCGGGCTTGAAGGCCGGCGACAGCGTGGGCAGCAAGGATGCGAACAGCTTGCCCTCTTCCTTCATGGTGCCGGCCATCAGCGGCACGTTCAGGCCCTGGCCGGCCGCCAGCGTGCTGATCGGATCGACCGGCACCACCTTGCCGTCGGGAATCGGATTGGCCGCGTTCAGGCCGGCGGCCAGCACCACCTTGAGCAGCGCATTGCCGTCCTTGCCGCGCAGGTAGGCGGCAATCTGCTGCGGCGTCTGGGTGGCGATGTAGGTCTTGGCGGCGTTGGCGTCGGCAGCCGTGCCGTCGGCCACCAGCAGGCTGGCCAGGATGCCCTGCCCCTGGGCCAGCGAGGCCGTGGCCGGCGACAGCGCCGGCACCGTGGCCGGCGGCAGGTTGCTGGCAATGGAGACGCCGCCGCTCATCTCGATGGCCTTGTGGAACAGCCCCGCGTTGCGGGACGAACTCATCATGGCCAACAGGTTGACCGCGCCGGCCGATTCGCCCGACAGCGTGACGTTGGCCGCGTCGCCGCCAAAGCGGGCGATGTCGGACTGCACGAACTTCAGCGCCGCGGCAACGTCCAGCAAGGCGAAGTTGCCCGACTCCTCGCCATCGGCCTGCGCCAGTTGCGGCACGTTCAGGAAGCCCAGGATGCCCAGGCGGTAGTTGACCGTGACCACCACCGCATTGGCCGCCTTGGCCAGGTTGGCACCGTCGTACAGCGGATCGGCCGTGTAGCCCGAGATGTTGCTGCCGCCGTGCACGAAGACCAGCACCGGCAGGTTCTTCTCCTCGCTGGCCGGGCGCCAGATGTTCAGGTAAAGGCAGTCTTCGCTGCCCACCGGCTGGCCCATGGTGGTGCCGATGGTGGCGTCGTAGGTGTTGTTGGCGCCCGGGCCGAACATGCGGCTGATCTGCAGGCAGGCACTGGCAAAGCGCTTGGCGTCGCGCACCTCGCTCCACGCCTTGGGTGCGACCGGCGCCCGCCAGCGCAGCGCGCCGGTGGGTGCCTGGGCGTAGGGCACGCCCTTCCAGAAGTAGGTGCCCGTCTTGGCGCTGTCGTCCACGCCCTGCAACGCGCCGGCCGAGGTCTGGCGCAGCGCCGGGTCCGCGGCCACGGGTGGCGGCTCGCTGGGCGCCAAAGTCACCGGCGGGCTGGACGAGCCGCCGCATGCGGCCAGCGCGGCGGCTGCCGCCCACGCCAGCACCCAGGGCCGGGTTGCGCGGGCGCGTTGCGCCACGATCTTTGCTTTGCTGCTGGTGCTGCTCTTCTTGGTCATTGCTTGGCTGTCTCCACACCGGGTTATTGGGAATGCGCTGCACAGCCGCCGGACGCCATACTTCGGTCGCGGTCCGACGACTCGGCCATTCTGTGATTCGGGCTCGTCCCCGGCGCTATCCCAAGCGCGCCAAAACAATGACTTCACAAAGCCACTCCATCGCCACTCGCGCCCCTACCCACCACGCACGGCGGCCGCCGCATACAGCCGCTGCGGCACGCCCCGGCGGCCGCACCAGCAGCGCCGCCTGGCTGGAGGGTGTGCTGTCGATGTTCGACACCCTGGGGCTGGACGTGCCTGCCCTCATGGTCGACGCCGGGTTCGATCCCGATGCCATCCACCAGCAAGGCGCGCGCTTTGCGGTGGACGACATCACCGTGCTGTGGCAACGCGCCGTGGCCCGCGCCGCCTGCCCCACGCTGGGGCTGAGCCGGCCGCTGGCTGCCACCTATGGCCGGGTGGGTGCGGTGGGGCATTCCATGGCCAGCAGCCCCGACCTGCGCACTGCCCTGGCGCGGCTGCAGCGCTACATGGCCGTCATCTCCGACGCCACGACCTTTTCGCTGGGGACCGATGCACGGGGCTGCTGGCTGGCCACCTCGCACGCGGGCGGCGCGCTGCCCATTCCGCGCCAGCGTCTCGAATTCGCGATGCTCACCACCTTCACGCAGTGCCAGTGGATCACGCGGCGCGAACTGGTGCCGCTGGCGGTCGAGTTCGCCTACGCGGCGCCAGGCGACCGCCGGGCGCATGAAGACGCCTTTGGCTGCGAGATCCGTTTTGGCGCGGCGACCAACCGGCTCCTGCTGTCCAACGCCGACCTGGCGGTGCCGCTGCCCACTGCAGACGCAACCCTGGCAGAAGTCCACGAACGCCTGCTCGACGAGCAGATGGAACGGCTGGGCCAGAAGAGCTTCAGCGCCAAAGTCAGCGCCGAGATCGCACGCTGCCTGCCCTCGGGCGAGCCGCGCCGCCCCGACGTGGCGGCCGCGCTGTGCATGGCCGACCGCACGCTGCAGCGGCGCCTGCACGACGAAGCGGTCTCGTTCCAGCAGCTGCTGGAGCAAACCCGCCAGGAACTCGCCCGCCAGTACCTGGCCGATTCGCGCTATTCACTGGCCGAAGTGGCCGACCTGCTCGGCTTTGTCGATACCAGCAACTTCTTTCGCGCCTGCAAGCGCTGGTTCGGCCTGCCGCCGGCGCAGTACCGGGCCAGGTTGCGGCACACCGACGCCTAGATTTGGTGTTGCGATAGGTTGTTCA
>JAFEEG010000035.1 GCA_018241225.1 Pseudomonadota bacterium | reverse complement strand
GCTCGTCAGCGTGACGTTGGCGGTCAGGGGCGATGCTTCCGCAGCGGGTGCCGCCGCCTGCGCGAATGCGGCGTTCGAGACGGTCAGGCCGGCAGCCAGGGCGGCCAGGGCCAGTGCGGATTTGCGGTGCATCATTCAGGGGCTCCTCGATTTGCTGATTGGTAGTGGTGGTTTGCGAGACAACCCTCCAAAGCAGGGAGCGTGCCAAAGTGTGTCTGTGGCTTCACATTTGCCATGACAGACACTTGAGATTGGGTTTGGAAAGAGTACAAGACGCCAGGTGACGCGGCCGTGGGTCGCACCAAACTGGTGAAAGGGAGGAAAGTGAGTCTGTCTTTGGTGCAAAGCCGCGCCCTGGTGGGCCTTGATGCTGGTTTGGGACAATTAAGTGCTCCGCGCCCAAACAGGTCTTCCCGCTTGCCAAATCGGTAAGAGTCCTTCCCCCTCCCCGCGTTTCGGACCGAAAGTTCGGTCAAAGAGTCTTTCCGCAATCGCCGTAAGTCCCCGGCCCACATCAAGAATTTGCTCGAAGGGGTCGTGGGGCGAGTTCGGGCCGTCCCGCCACGGTTTGGACCAGCGAGCGACATGGACGCAGGTATTGAATCGGTCAGTCAACTGTCCAGTTTCCTAAGCCCCTGATTTCATTCAGGCTTTTTTCCAGTGCGCCAAAATGTTCTTCCCTGGTGCACCCTCTTGTAGGCCTACCGAACTGGCTCGCTCCACGCATCGAGGGCCCCATCACATCTGAGCGAGCGAGTTCAGAAGCGAGTGCTTACATAATCCCACTCACGGCATCCCTTCGCGGTCGTGAGCCTGCAGTCGCCTAGGGAATGGGCTCGCGCGCCGAGACGCCTGCCCCCAACCGACGACGAATCGCAGCTTCAGATGACGACGCGCGTGCAGCCGGCGGACATCGGCTTCCTGCACCCGGGCCAGGTCGCCAATGTGCGTGTGCTGGCCTACGACTCCTCCACTTTTGGACAGATGCAGACCTCGGTAGATCGCACCAGCGCCGACGCGGTCGTCGACGACAAGGGCGAATCGTATTTCGAGGTGCAGCTCAGCGCCGAGCGCGGCCAGCTCAAGCTCAAGCTCAAGCTCAAGGGCAATGCCCTGCCCGTCAGTCCCGGCATGCCGCTGGACGTGAGCGTGCTCACAGGCGAGCGCAGCGTGATGCAATACCTGCTCAGGCCGGTGCTGCGCGGCATCCAGGGTGCCTTGCAGGAGCGTTGACATGAAGCATCGCCTGATCTGCCTGGCCGCCGTGGCACTCTTGAGCGCGGCAGGAACCCTCTCGATGGGCGCCGCATCGGCAGCCCCCATCCCCGCCGCGTCGTCCACACTCGATTCCACCGCGCAATCCACCGTGGAGCGCCTGCCCGGTGCGCCAGAAACGCTTCAATCGCTGCTGGCCCGCACCATGGAACAAGACCCGCAGTTGCTGGTTGCACGGGCGCTCGAAGCCGCCAGCGGCGAGCGCCGCGCCCAGGCGCGCTCGCGGCTGGCGCCGGTGCTGAATGCGCAGGCCTTGCAAGGCCAGTCCAAGGAGACGCTGTTCGGCGAGCCGGTCGACGGGCGCACCAGCGAGTCGTCGGTGGGCTTGCGCTGGAACCTCTACAACGGCGGCGCAGACCTGGCCGAGCTTCGCGGCAGCGCACACGAAGTTGGCGCGGCACGCGAAGACGTGCGCCGCGCACAAGAAGAAATCGGCGAACGCATCGCCAACGCGTATGCAGAACTGCTGCGCAACGAAGAGCTGCTGCCGGCCTCGCGCCAGCGCCTGAGCGAAGCGCAGCGCCTGGTGGCGCTGGTCACTCGCTCCACCGAACTGGGCAAGCTCGCACCGTCCGACGCCAATCAGGCGCAAGCGGCGCTGCTCGACGCGCAGGTGGCGCATGGCCAGTTGCTGGCCGACCTGCGCAGCGGCCGCGACCGCCTGGCCAGCCTGACAGGCGTGACGCTTCACCCGCTGGTTCCGATGGAGTTGTCCGACGCCTTCCTGAACCCCGACGCGCCCGCTGGCGAGTCGGGCCTGCTGGCCGCGGCGCGCATGCGCGCGCAAGCCACCGATGCGCGCGTGCTTCCGTGGGCGTCGACCATCGCGCCGCGCATCGACCTGGACTACAACCAGCAGTTGCACAACAGCTCGCGCCCCATCACCGACGCCAAGCAGGACCACGGCTGGCTGGTCAGCGCGCGCTGGGACTTGCCGCTGGGCGGCGAAAACCAGGCGCGGCGCGCCGAGAACGTGGCGCGCGCCGAAGCAGCCAAGGCAGAGGCCGATCGGGTAGAGCGCACGCTGCAGTCCGAGCTGGCAACGCTGCCTCCGCGCATGGCCAACAGCCGCTCGGCCATTGACCAGCTCGACGAGCAGGTGGGGCAATACGACCAGCTGGTGCGTGCCGGCGAACTGCAGTACCAGGCCGGCAAGCGCAGCTTGCTGCAACTGGTGCAATTGCTGGAAAGCCGCTACGTGGCCCAGCAGCGGCGCGCCGAGGAACGCTACAAGCTGCTGGCTGCGCAAGTGCGCTACCTGGCGCCGCGCGGCAACTTCCTTCCCGCGCTGGGCGCGGCGCAGAATTGAAGGGCCCGGTCAGCCCCGCAAGAACTGCTCAGGGAGCGACGTCCCGCGTCAGGCGCTTTTCCACCAGCGGGGCCATGTCCCGTATGCCGGTGCCCCACTTGGCCATCGCACTGAAGGCCTGCGTGAATGGAACATCGACGAAGTGGACGCGGTGCGGCGGCATCAGCAGCACCGTGCCCGAAAACGGCGTGGGCGAGGACGGCATGAAGACGGTGAAGTACCCGTTGGCATGCTCTTCCACCACATAGCACAGCGCTGTGTTGTCGTCGAACTCGACAAAGGCGACGCGAAACTCGGCCGACTCATCGCCGAAGGTGCGGCTGAGCAGGCTGCGCAAGAAGGTGTAGCCGGGAATCCGGTCGAGCAGGCCCTTGTCCAGCCAGCGGCCCAGAGGCCGTCCCGGCCAGGTCGTGACCGCCAGGCCCACGACGAAGCTGGCCACCAGCACGATGCCCACCGCCGCGATGGCGTGGTGATTGGCTTCGATGGGCAGGTGGTTGACCAGCGGCTTGGCAATGCCGATCAGGCCCTTGACGCCCTTGGCGAGCAGCAGGATCGCCAGGTAGGCCGGCAGCAGCACCAGCAGCCCACCCACGAGTGTGCGTGAGATGAATTTCCAGATCGCTTTCATGCTTCCTCTCCTGTGTTTGTTGTCAGCTGAGCAGTCCGCGTCGGGCCAGGCCGCGCATGAGCGCGCCAATGCCGAAATTCCAGCGTGCCGCCTGGTCCGAATGCACCACCCGGTTGACCAGCGCGCCCAGCTCCGGCGCGGCGATGAGCACTTCGTCACCCACTTCGTGCGTGAAGCCCTGGCCGGGGCCATGCCGGTCTTGCGTGGGCGCGAACATCGTGCCCAGGAACAGCACCAGTCCGTCCGGATAGTCGTGATGCGCACCGATGGCATGCGAGACGATGTCCAGCGGATCGCGGCTGATCTTGGTGAGCGAACTGGCGCCCTGCAGCGTGAAGCCGTCCTGCCCGCGCACCGTCAGGTCCACCGTGATGCCACGCACCTGCTCGATGCCGAAGTTCTCGTCGAACAATCGGATGAAGGGGCCGATGGAACACGACGCGTTGTTGTCCTTGGCCTTGCCCAGCAGGAGCGCACTGCGGCCTTCGAAGTCGCGCAGGTTCACGTCGTTGCCCAGGGCCGCGCCCACCGTCTCGCCGCGGCTGTTCACGGCCAGCACCACCTCGGGTTCGGGGTTGTTCCAGACCGACTTGGCATGGATGCCGATGTCCGCGCCCGTGCCCACGGCCGAGAGCACCGGGGCCTTGGTGAAGATCTCGGCGTCGGGCCCGATGCCCACCTCCAGGTACTGCGACCACGCACCCTGGGCGATGAGCACTTCCTTGACCTTCATCGCCTGGGGCGAGCCAGGCACGATACCCGCGAGGTTGTCGCCCAGCACGCCAGACAGGGCTGCGCGAATGGCCTCGGCCTTGGAGGCATCGCCGCGCGCCTGCTCTTCGATCACCCGCTCCAGCAGGCTCTCGACGAAGGTCACGCCGCTGGCCTTGATGACCTGCAGATCGCAAGGCGCCAGCAGCCAGGGCTTGCTGTCGTCGCGCACATCTTCCTGGCTGTTGGCCAGCGCAGCGTCCAGCTGCGCAATGCGCGGTGCGCTGCCGCTGGCGAGCGCGGCGCGCACGCGGGCGGCCGCATCGGGCAGCTCCAGCAGTTCGCTGCACGTAGGCGCCAGCCGGGACAGGTCGTGCAAGCTCGCGCCGTGCACGGCCACCAGTGTGGGACCCAGCCCGGGTTGCCAGATGCGGCCGATGAGGGTGGCGCGCTGTGCATCGCGCGGCAGGGATTTGGCAGGCGTCAGCAGGGTTGCATCCATTGAATCTCCAATTGATGGGCAAGCGATAGGCGAACGAGGCGCCATCGTACGGGATGACCCTGGCGCCCGTGCTGCTGACACTACGCTGTCAGCAGCTGGCACACATCATCTGCGGCAGCGCTGGCCAACGAATGGAAACCAAAGCATGTCCGAGACCCTCATCTTCGAAGGCGGCTGCCAATGCGGCGCGGTGCGCTGGCGTGCAAGCGGCGCGCCCATCATGACCGCTATCTGCCACTGCAGCATGTGCAGGCGGGCCCATTCATCACCCGCGGTGGCCTGGGCCATGTTCAGCGACGAGCAGGTGCGCATTGGCGGGCAGGCCAAGAGCTACGCATCGTCAGGGGAAGCGCGGCGCGGCTTCTGTCCGCATTGCGGCACGCAGATCTTCTTCACCGCCAGCTACATACCGGGGCTGATCGACCTGGCCATAGGCAGCATGGACCAGCCCGAGTTGCTGGCGCCGCAGTTCCACTACTGGCACGCCAGGCACCTTGGCTGGGCGGAGTTTGCCGACGACCTGCCACGTCACCCTGAGTTTCCGCCGCAGGGCTGAACTATTCCAGGCTTTGCGCGCGGGCTTCGCGCACCTTGCGCGGCAAGTCGCGCCACGCCGGCTGCTGCGGCGCGAATCGCGCACGCATGTACTGAGCCAGCTGCGCAACCTGTGCATCGTCGAGCGCATCGGCAAAAGAAGGCATGAAGCCGATGTCCTTCGACGCCGGCTCGCGCACGCCTTGGAGGATGGTGCGCAGCAGGTTGTCGGGCTGCGCGCTGGTCAGCTGGCTGTTGAGTGCCAGTGGCGTGTTCACGCCCAGCAGTGTCGGGCCGTTGCCATCGTGGTGGCAGGCGGCGCAGGCGCCGTTGAACAGGCGCTGCGCCGCATCTGGTACCGGTTGGCGCAGCTGCGCATTGGCAACGGCCTGGCGCGCGAGCTCATCGGCGCGCTCTTCGCTCGTGGCGGGCTGGAAGGACGCCAGGTAGCTGGCCATGGCGCGGATGTCGGCATCGGGCACGTCGCCCAGTTCGCGCACCACGTGCGCCATCGGCCCGCCGGCAATGCCGTGGCGCGGACTGTGGCCGCTGCGCAGGTATTGGTAGAGCGAGCTTGCCGTCCACGGCACGGCCGACTTGGACGCGAGCGCGGTGAGCGCAGGCGCCTCCCAGCCCTCGACCATGGCGCCTGACAAGAAGGCGCCGCCGCCCTGCTCCGCACCCAGCGCGTTGCGCGGCGTATGACATGCGCCGCAGTGACCCAGGCCGTTGACCAGGTAGGCCCCGCGGTTCCATTGCGCGCTGCGCGATGCGTCGGCCTGGTAGGGCGCCGGGTCGTGGAACAGCGCATTCCAGCCGGCCATCAAGGGGCGCAGGCCGAACGGAAACTTCATCTGCGGTGCAGGCGTGGGTGCATGCACCGCCGGCTGCGACATGAGGTAGGCGTACAGCGCCGTGAGATCGTCATCGCTGGTCTTGGCGAAGGCGGTGTACGGAAAGGCCGGGTACAGCGCATGGCCGTCGCGCGAGATGCCTTCGCGCATGGCACGCTGGAATGCGCTGAAGGACCAGCGGCCCAGGCCCGTTTCTGCGTCGGGCGTGAGGTTGGTGGTGAAGACCGTGCCGAACGGCGTTTCCATGGGCAACCCGCCCGCATTGCGTGCGCCACCCCGCGCGGTGTGGCACACGGCGCAATCGCCCAGCGCCGCCAGCTGCCGGCCGCGCTCGATCGTGGCCTCGCTATAGACCGGTGCACTCAGGTTGACGGGCGCGATGGAGGGGCGCCAGCCCAGCAGGCCGGCAATGGCGCCAAGGCCACCCACCAGCAGCGCACCGGACATCGCCCACATGCCGCGCCGCCTCGTCGGCCAAGGCACATCGGCCGGGGCCTGGCGCATTGCGGTAGGTGCGCTCGCATCACCTTCGACAGGCAACTGCGCCACTGCATCGGGCGGCACGCCGCCACCCTCGCCCACCGGGGGCGGCGGCAAGGGGTTGAGCGCCGCGCGCACCACCTCCGGCGTGAAGGGCGGTGCCCGAAAGCGCACGCCGGTGGCATCGAAGATCGCATTGGCGATGGCTGCCGTGCCCGGCACCGACGACGATTCGCCAGCACCCAATGGCGCCTCGCCGGGCCTCGGCATCTGCAGCACCTCGATCACCGGCACTTCACGGAAGTTGAGGATGGGGTAGCTGCCCCATTCGCGGCTGGCCACCACGCCGGCCGGCCGCACACCGGGCAGATGCTCGGGCGCTTGCCCCGGCTGCGGCGGCGCGGCGAACTGCACTTTTTCCTTCAGAGCGCGGCTGGTGGTCTGCAACACGTTGCCGTGCACCTGGTGTTCAACGCCGGCAGGATTGATGACCAGCCCCGCGTCGTGCCCCACCACGACGCGCCGCACATGCACTTCACCGGTCTTGCGGTTGACCTCGACATCGGCCACCCACGCAGCCCACGCAGCGCCGAAGCCCGGCCATTTGCTGTGCACGTAGCGGGCGTAGGCAAAGCCCTGGCCGAAGAGGATGTCGCCGCCGGGGCCCAGGCCACCGTCTGCGTTTTCCTGCGGGCCGGTGCGCATGCGCCAGCCTGCCTTCTGCGCCGTGGCCTGCACCAGCTCGACCGCGCGCGGATCGTGCAGGTGCTTCAGGCGAAAGGCCACCGGGTCTTCGCCTGCCGCCGTGGCCAGCTCGTCGATGTAGGACTCGTGCGCAAAGGAATTGGGCAGCGCCGACACGCCGCGCAGCCACGAAGCGCGCACGATGGGCGCCATGTCGTTGACCTTGACGCGCAGGTTGTCGAATTCGTAGGGCGGGCGCGCGGTGCGGTCACCCATCTCGAAGGCCTGCGCCTGTGGCTCGATGGCGCGGGTGAGCAGCAATGCCAGCGTGGGTGCGCCGTTGGAGGGGTAGGAGGTCTCGAAGTCGTAGGCAGCCACGCTGCCGTCGGCATTCAGGCCGCCTTGCACCTGCATGAGCTGGGCCGCACCCTTGGGCTCCCAGGCATGCTCCTGTTCGCGGGTGAGTTGCACGCGAACCGGAGCGCCGACGGCGCGCGCCAGCAATGCGGCATCGGCCGCCACGTCGTCGGCGCCGTTGCGGCCATAGCAGCCTGCCGCCTCCATCCGCACCACTTCCACCGCAAGCTCATCCAGCCCTGTGAGCTGGGCCAGGTCGCGTCGCAAAACATGCGGGTTCTGCGTGCCGGCCCACACACGCAGGCCCCCACGCGCCCCCACTTCGTGTGGGTCGCTGCCCCCCAAGGGGGCGCTCGCCCATGACCCCGGCGAAGCCGGGGCGGCCGGCCCTGCGGGCCGGGGGCTCGGCTCGCCCCCTGGGAGCCACTGCGCCAGCGCGCACGACGGCCCGATGGACGCATGCATCTGGTAGGGCCACAGGTATGTGCGCGGCATGGACTGGTCTGCGGACTGCAGCGCCGCATCCACGTCGCCTTCGTCGACCAGCAGGCGTTGCGTTGCCGGGTTGGCCCGCAGCGCGCCTTCGACATCCTGCAAGGACGGCATGCCGCGCCAGGGCTTCCATTGCACGCGCAATTCGCGCATGGCCTGTTCGGCATGTTCCTCGCGCTCGGCCACCACGCCGACGAAGTCGCGAATCACCACCACGGCGCGGACGCCGGGAATGTGCGCGATGGAGCTCTCATCCACCGAGGCGAGCGTGTTGCCGATGAACTCGCCATGATCGGCGCCGGCGTAAGGCGGACGCACCACGCGGCCATGCAGCATGCCGGGCAGGCGCATGTCGTGCACGAACACCGTCTCGCCTGCCAGCTTGGCCGGAATGTCGGTGCGCGGCACCGAGGTGCCGACGATGCGGTAGTCATCGACCGACTTCACCGGCACATCGGGCGCCAGCTGCAGCACCGCGCGACGGCCGGCCACGAGGCGACCGAAGTCGATGGCAAAGCCTTCGTCGGCATGAATGCGACCATCGCGCACATCGAGCATTGCTGGCGGCACGCCGAAGTGCTCGGCTGCCTGTTCCAGCAGCCAGCCGCGTGCCTGGGCCGCAGCACGGCGCAGCGGCACCGCATGGATCTGGATGGAGGCACTGGCAATGGTGGCGCCCTGGTTGGGCACGCGGGCGGTGTCGCCCAGCACCATGTGCACCTGTTCCAGCGGTGCATCGAGCTCCTCGGCCACGATTTGCGCAAGCGCCGTTGCCAGGCCCGTGCCCAGGTCCACATGGCCGTTGAGCGCGGTGATGCTGCCGTCGTCCCACAGCGCCAGAAGTATTTCGGGGCCTTCGGCCGGATTGGGCGCAACGGCCGCAGGCTGTCCGGGGGCCGATGGCGCCGCGGGTGGCGTGTCGCGCACCACCAGCAGCACGTCCTTCGCCGCAAGGAAGTCGGCCCTGGAGCGGGGCTGCGTGGCGCGGCGCGTGGCCCCTCTCACGCCGCCTCGCCCTGCGATGCCAGCAAGGCCGCCTGGCGAACCGCCTCCAGGATTTCGACATGCGTGCCGCAACGGCACAGGTTGCCGCTGAGTTCGTCGCGAATGCGCGCTTCACTGGGATGCGGCTCGCGCGCCAGCAGCGCCGCGGCCTGCATCACCATGCCGTTGAGGCAGTAGCCGCATTGCGCGGCCTGGGCCTGCTCGAAGGCTTGCTGCACCGGGTGCCAGGAATCGCGCGTGCCCAGGCCCTCCAGCGTCGTGATGTGGCGGCCGGCAACACCGTGTGCCGGTATCACGCAAGACCGCGCCGCCACGCCGTCCACATGCACCGTGCAGGCGCCACACTGCCCCAGGCCGCAGCCGTACTTGGGACCGTTGAGGTTCAGGTCGTTGCGCAACACATGCAGCAGGCTCGCTTCGCGCGGCACGTCCAGGTGGACTTCACGCGCGTTGACGGAAAGGGCGAGCGCCGGCATCGGGTGGCGGTGCGGCTCAGGCAACGATGTCGGCAGACTGGATGCGCTTGACGCCCTTGGCGCTCATCTGCTTCCAGGCGGCGGCCAGCGAGCCGTTGAGGTCGATGGCGCGCGTGGCGTCCTCGATCACATACACCTGGAAGCCCAGCTTGCGCGCATCCAGCGCCGTCCAGGCCACGCAGAAGTCGGTGGCCAGCCCGGTGACGAACACCGTGTTGATGCCGCGCTGCTTGAGGTAGCCGGCCAGGCCGGTCGGCGTCTTGCGATCGGCCTCCTCGAAGGCGGAATAGCTGTCCACGCCCTTGTGGAAGCCCTTGCGGATGATGACCTGCGCAGTGGGCAGCTTCAGGTCCTTGTTGAGCGCCGCGTCTTCCGTGCCCTGCACGCAGTGGTCGGGCCAAAGCACCTGCGTGCCGTAACTCAGCTTGGTGGTCTCGAAGGGCTTCTTGCCCGGGTACGTGCTGGCGAAGGACGCATGGCCGGCGGTGTGCCAGTCTTGCGTGACGACGATGTTCTCGAAGGAATCGGCCAGCTTGTTGATGACCGGCACCACTTCCGCCCCGCCCTTGACCGGCAGCGTGCCGCCGTCGATGAAGCAGTTCTGCACGTCCACCACGATGAGCGCGGACTTTGCGTTGGGCTTGACCTTGGCCTGCGCAAAAGCGCCTTGGGCACCCAGGCCCAGGCTGCCAAGCAAGCCTGCGGCGGCACTGGCTTGCAGAAGTGAACGGCGTTGCAGTTGGCGCATGTCGGACTCCAGGTGGTGGTTGATGAACAGGAAAATCAAACGCTCAGGTAACTGCGGCGAACCTGCTCGTTGGCCGCCAATTCGGCCATCGAGCCCTCGAACCGGATCTGGCCCTTTTCCAGCACGTAGGCGCGGTCGCTCACCAGTTCGGCAAAGTGCATGTTCTGCTCCGACAGCAAGATGGACACGCCGTGGGCCTTGAGCTCCAGGATCATGTGCGCCATCTGCTCGACGATGACCGGCGCCACGCCTTCGGAGGGCTCGTCCAGAAGCACCAGGTAGGGGTTGCCCATCAGCGTGCGCGCTACCGTCAGCATCTGCTGCTCGCCGCCGCTCATGCGTCCGCCCGGCCGGTTGGGCATCTCACCCAGGTTGGGAAAGAGCTTGAACAGCTTCTCGGGTGTCCAATGCGGCGCGTCGCTGCCGTCGGCCCACTGGCGGCCAGCCTGGCGGCCCACCTCCAGGTTCTCGGTCACCGTCAGGTCGGTGAACACGCGCCGGTCTTCGGGCACGAAGCCCAGGCCCAGGCGAGACGCATGGTGCGGCTCGGCCCTGGAGATGTCGTGCCCCAGGAAGCGGATGGCACCGCGCCGCTTGGCCAGCATGCCCATCAGCGCCTTGAGCGTGGTGGACTTGCCGGCGCCGTTGCGCCCCATGAGCGCGACCACTTCGCCGCGGCGCACGTCCAGGTCGACGTCGTAGAGGATCTGCGCGGCGCCATACCAGGCGCACAGGCTCTTGGCTTCGAGCAGGACGGTGGGCTCGGACGTGATGGTCATGCTTGTGCTTCCAGCGCCGCGTTCACGGCGGCGGCCTCGTGGGCGATCTTCTCGAAGGTCTTGCCGCTGCCGAAGTACACCTCCTGCACCTTCGGGTGGTCGCGGATCTCCAGCGGCTTGCCCTCGGCGATCAGGCGGCCGCGCGCCAGCACGATGCTGCGGTCGGCATAGGCAAAGACCACGTCCATGCTGTGCTCGGTGAACAGCACCGCCATGTTGCGATCGATGACCAGTTGCTTGGTCAGCGCCATCAGGTCGTTGCGTTCCTTGGGTGCCATGCCTGCGGTGGGCTCGTCCATCAGCAGCAGCTTGGGGTCGTTGGCCATGGCAATGGCCAGTTCCACGCGCTTGACGTCGCCATAGGCCAGCTCGCTGCAGGGCCGGTCGGCCTGCGCCTTCATGCCCACCTGGTCGAGCAGTTGCAGCGCATCGCCCCGCCGGTGATCGGCCGCGCGGCGCCACATGGCAAAGAGCTTGTGGTCGTGCGAGAGCAATGCCATCTGCACGTTCTCCACCACCGTGAGCGATGCGAAGGTCTCGGCAATCTGGAAGGTGCGGCCCACGCCCAGGTGCCAGATGTCGCGCGGTGCCTTGCCGATGAGTTCCACACCGCCGAGCTTGATGGAGCCCTGGCTGGCGCGCAGTTGCCCGTTGACCATGTTGAAGGTGGTGGACTTGCCCGCGCCGTTGGGGCCGATGAAGGCCAGCAGTTCGCCCGCATGCAGGTCGAAGCTGATGCCATCCACGGCCTTGACGCCGCCGAAGGACTTGCCCAGGTCGCGCACCTGCAGGAGCACGTCGTGGTTGGTGCGAGTCGTGCTCATGCCTGCGCCTCCTTGGCGGCAGGTGCAGATTCGGGCGATGCGGCCCTCGCCGGCCGAAGGCGCTGCGCCATCTGCTGAATGAAGCCCGCAATGCCCTGCGGGAACAGCAGCACCAGCAGCAGGATGATGCCCCCGAGCATGGCCCGCCAGTAGTCGGTGCCGCGCGCCACCGTGTCGTGCAGCCAGCTGAAGGTGACGGCGCCCACCACCGGCCCGGCCAGCGTCTGGATGCCGCCCAGCAGCACCATCACCAGGCCGTCGACCGACTTGGTGACGTTGAGCACTTCAGGCGAGATGCTGCCCTTGGAAAAGGCGTACAGCGCCCCGGCCAGCCCGCCCACGGCGCCAGCCACCACGAAGGCCGCCCACTGCATGCGCTTGACATCGATGCCGATGGCATCGGCGCGCAGCAGCGAATCGCGCCCCGCGCGCATCGCATAGCCAAAGGGCGAGAACAGCACGCGGCGCAGCCACCAGATGCCCAACCCGGTGAGTACCAGCGTGAGCCAGTAGTACATGCGCTTGTCCGAGAAGAAGGCCGAGGGCCACACGCCGGTCAGGCCGTTGCTGCCGCCGGTGAAGCTGTCCCACTGATAGGTGATGGCCCAGGTGATCTGCGCGAAGGCCAGCGTGAGCATGGCCAGGTACACGCCGGAGAGCCGCACCGCGAACCAGCCGAACACCAGGGCGCCGAGGCCGGCGACCAGCGGCGCAACCACCAGCGCCAACTCCATCGGCATGCCGCTGGCGCGCACCAGCAACGCGGCGCCGTAGGCCCCCAGGCCGAAGTAAGCCGCGTGGCCGAAGGAATGCATGCCCGCCGGCCCCATGACGAAGTGCAGGCTGGTGGCGAACAGCGCCGCCACCATCAGGTCGATGGCCAGCACCGTGGTGTAGGACGACGCATCGGTGAACAGCGGCATGGCCGCCAGCGCAAGCGCCAGCACGGCCACCGAAGCAACATACGAAGTGGAGGGCTGGCGCAGCGGCGCCTCGGGCGTACCGACGTAGCGGCTGGGCGCCTGCGGCCGGCCCATGAGGCCCCACGGCCGCCACACCAGCACCACGGCCATGACGAGAAAGTCCACCATCAGCGTGAGCTTGGAGAAGGACACGCTCACGCCCAGGATGTCGACCACGCCCAGCCAGATGCACACCGCCTTGAGCTCGGCCACCAGCAGCGCGGCCAGGTAGGCGCCGGGCAGCGAGCCCATGCCGCCGACCACCACGACGACGAACGCGGCGCCGATGGTGAGCATGTCCATCTCCAGCGTGGCGGGTTCGCGCGGCAGTTGCAGCGCGCCGCCCAGGCCAGCCAGGAAGGCGCCTAGCGCGAACACCGCGGTGAAGAGCCAGGCCTGGTTCACGCCCAGTGCGCTGACCATCTCGCGGTCTTGCGTGGCCGCGCGCACCAGCGTGCCGAAGCGGGTGCGCGTGAGCAGCAACCACACCAGGCCCAGCACCACCGGCCCGACCACGATCAGGAACAGGTCGTAGCTGGGAAACTGCCGCCCCAGGATCTCGACCGCGCCGCGCAGCCCCGGCGCGCGCGGCCCCAGCAGTTCGTCAGGCCCCCAGATCCACAGCGATGCGTCCTTGATCACCAGCACCAGTGCGAAGGTGGCCAGCAGCTGGAACAGCTCGGGCGCCTTGTAGATGCGGCGCAGCAGCAGCACCTCGATCACGGCGCCCAGCACGCCCACCGCCACCGCCGCCAGCAGCAGCGCCGGCCAGAAGCCCAGCGTGCCGCCCAGCCGGTCGGTGAGCGTGTAGGCGATGTAGATGCCCACCATGTAGAACGAGCCGTGCGCAAAGTTGACGATGCGGGTGACGCCGAAGATCAGCGACAACCCCGCCGCCACCAGGAAGAGCGACGATGCGCCGGCCAGCCCGTTGAGCAGCTGGACGATGAAGCCGGAAAAACTCATGCAATGTTCCTAGGACCACGGGAGCAACAAGCGCGGGCCGCGGTGCGCGGCCCGCGCCCGTTTCAATCAGCCGAACGCAGCTTCTTCACTTCGTCATCCGAAGGCTGGAACTTGGCGCCATCCTTGTAGCTGTAGTCGACCATCACGCCCTTGCCGCCTTCGTTCTTGGTCAGGCCCACGTAGGCGCCCATGGTGGACTGGTGGTCTTGCGCGCGGTACTGGATCTTGCCGAAGGGCGACATCAGCTCCAGGCCGCTGAAGGCGGCCACCAGCTTTTCGGTGTCGGTGCCGCCCGCCTTCTTGATGCCGGCCGCCAGCGAATGGATCATGGAATAGCCCACCACCGAGCCCAGGCGCGGGTAGTCGCTGTACTTGCCCTGGTAGGCCTTCATCCACGCGTCATGCTCGGGCGTCTTGAGCGAGTACCACGGGTAGCCGGTCACGATCCAGCCGGTGGGCGCCTCGTCCTTCAGCGCGTCCATGTACTCGGGCTCGCCGGTGAGCACGCTGACCACCGTGCGGTCCTTGAACAGGCCGCGCGTGTTGCCCTCGCGCACGAACTTCGACAGGTCGGCGCCGAACAGCACGTTGAAGATCGCATCGGGCTTGGCATCGGCCAGCGCCTGCACCACGCTGCCGGCATCGACCTTGCCCAGCGGCGTGGCCTGCTCGGCCACGAACTCGATGTCGGGCTGGGCCGCCTTCATCAGTTGCTTGAAGGTGGCGATGGACGACTGGCCGTACTCGTAGTTGGGGTAGACCAGCGCCCAGCGCTTCTTCTTGGTCTTTACCGCGTCGGGCACCAGCATGGCCACCTGCATGTAGGTCGAGGGGCGCAGGCGGAAGGTGTAGTGGTTGCCGTTCTGCCAGACGATCTTGTCCGTCAGCGGCTCGCCGGCCAGGTAGAAGAACTTCTTTTGCTTGGCGAAGTCGGTCAGCGCCAGGCCGGTGTTGGACAGGAAGGCACCGGCCAGCACGTCCACCTTCTCGCGCGAGACGAGTTCTTCGGCCAGGCGCACGGTGTCGCCGGGGTTGCCGTTGTCGTCGCGCGAGATGAGCTCGAGCTTCTTGCCGTTGACGCCGCCGGCCTTGTTGATTTCCTCGACCGCCAGCTCCATGCCCTTCTTGTAGGGCTCCAGGAAGGCGGGCTGCGCCTTGTAGCTGTTGATCTCGCCGATCTTGATCACGCCTTGGGCATGAGCGGGAACGAGGGCCACGGTGAGCGAGGCCAGCGAGAGCGCGCTGAATGCAGCGAAGCGCAGGGGTTTCATCAAGTTTCTCCTAGGGTTCTTCAGTGGATCAACGAAGCAGATTTTTCTTGTTGGATGGGGCGACGTCAGCGAAGGCCATCCTTGCCTTCGATCTCGGAGACCTGCAGGCCACCGATGCGCGGCAGCGGCCGGCCGCTGTCGGTGACGGCCACGGCCACCACGATCTCGTTGGCGCGCGGCGCGTCGGACACGCGAGCCTCCACCGCATCGAAGTGGCTGCGCACGAAGGCCGCGTCCTTATGGCCCAGCGGCACGTCGATGGCGGTGCCCAGCGTGCCGCGCTTCTTGGCCGAGGGCACCAGCGCGGCGCCCTTTTCCACCGCGGCACGCAGCGGCGCGCCCAGCTTGGGGTGCAGGATGGCGGCGGCATGCTCGAGCTCGCCGGCCTCGCCGACGATGGCGGCCTTGCCATAGCTTTGCGCCGCGCCGGGGGCAATGCCCAGCGCCTTGACGCACTTCTCGCCCAAGAGGCCGCCCAGCTCTTCACCGATGGCGATGAGTTCGTCCAGCGACTCGCTGTAGCGACCCGCGTAGGGGTTCTCGATGACGGCGATGGCCACTGCGCGGCGCGTGGGCGGATCGATAGCCTGACCCATTTCCTTGCGGGTCTCGTCGACCTGCACGATCAGCTTGCGGATGTTGGCGCTCATGGTGTGTGTTCCGTACTCGTTGATTAGTTTTTGGATGCGCCAGATCAACGCAGGCCATCCCACTTGGCAATGTTCTCGGCGCGCAGGCCGCCGACGCGGTCATGCACGCGATAGCCGGTCGTCATGGCCAGGATGAAGACGATCTCGTCGGCCGCCGGCGCACCCGGCACGCGCACCTCGATGGCGTCGAACTGTCCTCGCACGTAGCTGGCGTTGACGTTGGTCAGCGGCACGTCGAGCGTGGCTCCGGGCGGCCCCACTTTCTTGGTCGACGGCACGATGGACAGCGCGTTGCCCGGCTGCCCCTTTTTCTCGTCGACCGTGCCGGCCTTGTAGGCAGCGCGATCGCCCTTCCAGCCCAGCAGCTCGCGCATGGCGTAGCCGCCAGGCACGTGCCACAGCGCACCGTGCTCCAGCTCGCCGGCCGCGCCGACGATGGCGCCCTTGCCGTAGGTGGCGATCTGCTCCAGGGGCACGTCCATGGCCGCATGCAGGCGGTGCGCCATGTCGATGCCCACCGGCTCCAGCAGGTCCATCATGGGAAGAATGTCGGGCTCGTAGCGCCCGGCATAAGGATTGGTGAGCACCGCGCCGATGGCACCGCGCACCAGCGGCTGGCCGGGCCGCGGCCCGAACTCGTGGAAGATGTGTTCAACCTGGGTGAACACGCGACGTATTTCGATCATGGACTTCTGGTGCCTTCGCTTTTCATTAAGCAAATACTGAACCAACTGAGTGGCCCTGCATGAACGCGCGCGGCAGCGATGCCGCGTGATCTCCCTGAACCGTCAAGCTTAGCGGCTGCACGACGCGCCACTGCCCCTGACAAACCAGTGCCACGGCCCACACGAGGCCGGCACGCTGCAGCGCGCGGGCCTGCAAGACGCCCGCGGCCAGCGCATGCTGCACCTGCGTTGGCGCCAGGGGCGCGACGTCGACGGTGACAGGGATATTTCCCAGGTCGCTGTCGTCCTTGCATTCGCTGGCCGGAAGGCGGCGAATGCCCTCGTCCTGCACATCGACCGCGTTGGCAATGAGGGTTGCGGCCGCATCGGCCTGCGATGCGCTGGCCGCCAGCACGGTGACGCTGTCGGCAATGCCCAGCGAAAAGCTGCGCCCGCGCCAGCCACTGGTGGCAATGCCGCGCACCGGGGATTCAGCGCGCACATCGAACTGCCCGTCGGTCTGCAGCGGGCCGCGGTGCGACATCGGGTCGAAGCGTGCGAGGTCGGCGAACACACCGACGCGTGCCGATTCACCGGAGGCGAGATGCAGCGCGATGTCACCGCCGTTGTTGACCCAGGCGCGGCGGATGCCGGGGCGCTGGTAGAAGGCGATGAGCTCCTGCGCCACCGAGCCGGCCACCGCCGCCATCGGCGTGATGAACGGCGAGCCCAGCGCGCCGCTTGCGTTGGCGCACGCTTGCCACATGCGCTGCGCGACCGGGCCGTGCAATGCCTGGCGTGCCGCCACCGGCTGGCGCAACAGGCGCAACTCGCCCACCAGTTCATCGAGCACACCGGCAAAGCGCAGCCATGCTTCTTCATGCGCCTGCGCCAACACCGCCCCGTCGCCTTCGGCCTGCACCACGATGTCGATCGGGCCATGCTGCCAATGCCAGCGGCCGTCGTCGAGCAAGGTGCGTTCTGCGGGCATGCGATTGGCCTTGGTCAGCCCAGCATCGGCCGGTGGCCGATGGGCCAGGGGTTGGCCGGGTCGATGGCCACCCAGCGCCGCGCCTGGGGCGCACCGTCGTTGTGCCAGGCGCCGCGCGCAAGGGCCTGCTCGAGCGAGAACACATGCTCCATGTGGCCGCCCAGCGCCGCGTAGTCGCTTTGGCGCATGGTGAATTCGATGGGCGCCACGATCGCTGGCGTGGGCACGGTGCCAAAGCTCATGTCGGGCATGCGCATCACGTCGGCCATGACGGTGATGCCGCCGCCCGGCCACACATAGGCCGGCGCACCGCCGCAGGTCACGTTGACCAGCGCCTGCTTGATGGCGCGGGTGAGCAGCACCGGGTTCTCGGTGACGCCCGCACGCAGCGAGCCACCCGCGCCGCCCAGGAAGAGCACGGTGCACAGCGAGGGCTCGCAGTTCTCGCCGATGCGCTCGACCACGCGGCGCACCTCGGCGGGCATGTCCTGCTCCACCGGGCGAAGCTGCTCGTCGAGCACGAACCACTGCGCGTGCTCGCCGGTGGTGGAGGTCATCAGCAGGCGCAGGCCGGGCCGGGCCACGCCCTCTTCCCAGCCTTCGATGATGGACAGCGGATCGGCGATGTCGGTGCCGCCCCAGCCGGTGCCCGGGTTGGCCACCTGGAAGTAGCGTCCCGGCGTGGACTTGCGCCCGCGCATCTGGATGCCCGAGGGGGCCATGTCCAGGCAGCGCCCGGCCTGGTGCTCGGTAAGCACGCCGGTGATGTGGTCGTCCACGACCACCACCTCGTCGCACAGGTCGCGCAACTGGCGCGCGAAGATGCCCACCGCCGCCGAGCCGCAGCCCACGCGCATGCGCTGCTCTTGCACCCCGTTGACGATGGGCGCACGGCCGGCCTGCACCACCAGGCTGGCACCGCCGTCGATGGTGCATTCCACCGCCTGCTTGTTGCCCAGTTGCTGCATGAGCTCGGCCGTCATGCGGCCTTCCTTCTTGCTGCCGCCGGTGAGGTGGTGCACGCCACCCAGCGACAGCATCTGCGAGCCGTATTCGGCGGTGGTGACGTGGCCCACCACTTCGCCCTTGTAGCGCACGTTCGCCTGCTCGGGGCCCAGGAAGCGGTCGGTGTCGATCTTCACCTTGAAGCTGCAGTAGCTGAAGATGCCCTCGGTGACCACCGTCACCATGTCCACGCCCTGCGCCTTGGAGGCCACGATGAAGGGCGCGGGCTTGTAGTCGGGGTAGGTGGTGGAAGAACCCACGCCGGTGACGAAGACTTCGTCGGCCAGCAACAGGTCGCCGTTCCAGTCGGGCTCTTGCTCGCTTGCCGCTTCGTCGCCTGCCTTGTCGGCCTTGTCCGCAAAGGGCACCAGCGCCGGCGCCTCGCTGGCCAGTTCGCGGCGCAGCAGCACCACCGGATCGACCCGCACCAGGGCGCCGCCGTGGTTGGCATACCGGTCGCACGCGCCGGTGCGGCCATCCGAGATCTGGCACAGCACCGGGCAGGCGTTGCACTCGATCTTGCTGGTGCTCATGCGCTCGTTGCGCGGTGCGCTGCGCAGTTCGGCATCGACCTGGGTGGGCATGTCGATGCCCGGCAGGCCGTCAGTCTTGGTGTGTTCGGTCATCGGGGCGATCTCGAAGTGATGGCATGCGAAACGGTCTTGCAAGAACCAGACCTCGCATGTAGCATTCGCTACACATTCATGTTGCGTTCACTACATGAAATCAATGTAGCAAACGAAATGAGGGGATGCAATGGTGTTTTTCCAGCAGTCCGGCGATGCAGCGACAATCGGGGGTTCGGGTTCGAGGAGCCGCGCCATCCCAGCCAGCAGCCAGCGGGGCGCTCCTTTCAAGGGCATGCCGGAAGCCAACGCCGCATCCGGCCTGTGCCTGGCGCCCGCCCCTTTTCCACCAACTGACTTGTCGAGATTCGTATGAGTGCATTCAGCGAAGAGCGTGTTCTCTCCGTCCACCACTGGACGGACCGCCTGTTCACCTTCACCACCACGCGCGACCCGGCGCTGCGTTTTTCCAACGGCCACTTCACCATGATCGGGCTGAAGGTCAACAACAAGCCGCTGCTGCGCGCCTACAGCATCGTCAGCCCCAACTACGAGGAGCACCTGGAGTTCCTCTCGATCAAGGTGGAGGAAGGCCCCCTCACCTCGCGGCTGCAGCACATCCAGGTGGGCGACACCATCATCGTGGGCCGCAAGCCCACCGGCACGCTGCTGATCGACTACACGCTGCCGGCCAAGCGCCTGTACATGTTCGGCACGGGCACCGGCCTTGCACCGTTCATGAGCATCATCCGCGACCCCGAGACCTATGAGAAGTTCGAGCAGGTCATCCTGGTGCACGGCGTGCGCCAGGTGGACGAGCTGGCCTATCACGACCTGGTGGTCGACCACCTGCCCAAGCACGAGTTCCTGGGCGAGATGATCGAGAAGCAGCTGCTCTACTACCCGACGGTGACGCGCGAGGAATTCCGCAACCAGGGCCGCGTGACCGACCTGATCACCACCAAC
Organism: Pseudomonadota bacterium; assembly: GCA_018241225.1. Classification (GTDB taxonomy): domain Bacteria; phylum Pseudomonadota; class Gammaproteobacteria; order Burkholderiales; family Burkholderiaceae_C; genus Variovorax. The sequence continues at coordinate 49,643 of JAFEEG010000035.1, read as the reverse complement.
AAGCTCACCGACGACCTGGGCCTGCCCCCCATCAACCCCGCCGAAGACCGCGTGATGCTGTGCGGCAGCCCGGGCCTGCTGGTGGACATGAAGCACATCCTGGAAGAGCGCGGCTTCAAGGAAGGCAATACCAGCACGCCGGGCGACTATGTCGTCGAGCGCGCCTTCGCCGAAAAATGACAGCCCCCCGGCCTTTCACTCCCTTCGGTCGTGTAGCTCCACCCCCCGCGGGAGAGGCGCGGCCGGCGCTCGGCCGCTGATCCCCCATGGCCGAAGGCAGAGGCTCACGCACCACGAAGGCGCCCACGCGCCGAACGGGCGTGCGCGAGGCGCAGGCCGAGGCTACGCGCGACAGCATCCTGCGTGCGGCCACCAAGGTGTTCGCAAAGTACGGCTACGACGGCGGCAGTGTCGAGAAGATCTCGAAGGCGGCCAACTCGTACGACCGGATGATCTACTACTACTTCGGCAGCAAGGAAGGCCTGTTCATCGCGGTGATCGAAGGCATCTACCGCCGCATGGACGAGGCCGAGTCCTCTCTCGCGCTCGACGAGTCGCGGCCCGTGGAGGCACTCACCGAGTTCATCCGCTTCGTGCTGGGCTACTACCGGCGCAACCCGGACTTCGTCACGCTGCTCAACACCGAGAACCTGCACAAGGGCAAGCACATCTCCAAGTCGCTGCGCGCGCGCGAGTATTCGTCGCATGCCATCGCGATCATCGAGCGCATCGCCCTGGCCGGCGTGAAGCAGGGCCTGTTTCGCACCGATGTTTCCGCGCGCGACCTGTACCTGCTGATTGCCGCCACCGGTTATTTCTACACCTCGAACCGCTACACGCTCAGCGCCTTCATGGGCGAGCCGCTCGAGAGCCCCGAAGCGGTGGCGCACTGGGAAGATTTCGTCATCAAGACGGTGCTGCGCACGGTGGATGCCAGCACGTCAGCCGAAGAAGCACCACAGAACGCAGCAACCCACGAGGAAGAAAAGTCATGGCAGAAGCAGCAGCCGGCGGCAAGTCGGGCAAGGTAGTCATCCGCAACATCGGTCTCCTTCTCTCGGGCGACATCGACAAGCCCATCCTCGACGCGGACACCATCGTGGTGAACGACGGACTGATCGTGGCCGTGGGCAAGGAAAAGGACTGCGACACCGAGGGCGCCAAGACCGTCATCGATGCGAAGAAGACCTGCGTGGCGCCGGGCCTGATCGACAGCCACGTGCACCCGGTGGCCGGGGACTGGACGCCGCGCCAGAGCCAGCTCAACTGGATCGAGTCGAGCATGAACGGCGGCGTGACCACCATGATTTCGGCCGGCGAGGTGCACTACCCCGGCAGGCCCAAGGACATCGTCGGCCTGAAGGCCCTGGCCATTACCGCCCAGCGCGCATTCGATGCCTTCCGCCCGGGCGGCGTGAAGGTGCTGGCCGGTGCACCGGTCATTGAAAAGGGCATGGTCGAGAGCGACTTCAAGGAACTGGCCGAGGCCGGCGTGGGCCTGCTGGGCGAAGTGGGCCTGGGCACCGTCAAGGCGGGCTACGAAGCCAAGGAGATGGTGGCCTGGGCGCGCAAGTACGGCATTCAAAGCACCATCCACACCGGCGGCCCGTCGGTGCCGGGCTCGGGTTACATCGACAAGGACACGGTGCTGGAAGCCGATGCCGACATCATCGGCCACATCAACGGCGGCCACACCTCGCTGCCGATGAAGCACGTGTGCGAGCTGTGCGAGAAGAGCACGCGCGGCATCGAGATCGTGCACAACGGCAACGAGCGCGTGGCCATCGGCGCGGCGCGCGCTGCCATCGAGCTGAAGTGCCCGCATCGGGTGATCCTGGGCACCGACGGGCCGGCCGGCTCGGGCGTGCAGCCGCTGGGCATCTTGCGCATGGTGTCGCTGATTTCTTCCATGGCGGAGATTCCCGCCGAGATCGTCTTCTGCTTTGCCACCGGCAATACGGCACGCATGCGCAAGCTCAATTGCGGCCTGATCGAGGTGGGCCGCGATGCCGACTTCGTGTTCATGGACAAGGCGCAGCACACTTCGGGTGCAACGCTGCTCGAAAGCGTGCAGCTGGGCGACATCCCGGGCGTTGGCATGGTGATGATCGACGGCATCGTGCGCTGCGGGCGCAGCCGCAATACGCCGCCAGCGACGGAGGTGGCGGTGGTGGTGAGCGCAGGCCACTAATCTACCCTGCCCTGCACATCCGCTGCGCCGATGGGCGCGCAGGATCTTGCCCATGACCGACACCCTCCCCGCTGCGCTGCAGCAGGCACTGCGGCAGGCCCGCCGCATCGTCGCCTTCACCGGCGCCGGAATGTCTGCCGAGAGCGGCATTCCCACCTTTCGCGACCGGGGCACCGGGTTGTGGGCACGCTTCGATCCACTCACACTCGCCACGCCAGAGGCCTTCGAGAGCGACCCGGAACTGGTGTGGGCGTGGTACGAGTGGCGTCGCCAGCAGGTGGCGCAGGCCCTGCCGAACGCGGGCCACGAGGCGCTGGCCCGCCTGGCTTCTTGCGCACCGCAGATCGAACGGCTGAGCATCGTGACCCAGAACGTGGACAACCTGCATGAGCGCGCGGGCTCCTCGTTGGTGGTGCACCTGCACGGCAGCATCTTCTCGCCGCGTTGCTTCGATTGCGCCGCGCCCTTCACGCCCGCGCCGCAAGGCGATGTGAAAACGCAGCAGGAGCCGGCGCAACGCCTGCCCCCGCCGCGCTGCATGCACTGCGGCGGCCTCATCCGCCCAGGGGTCGTCTGGTTTGGCGAAATGCTGCCCGAAGGTGCCTGGCGCCAGGCGCTGCAGCAGGCATCCGAGGCCGACCTGATGCTGGTGATCGGCACCTCTGGCCTGGTGCAGCCGGCCGCCAGCCTGCCGGCGGCAACGCGCGCCACCGGAGGTCAGGTGGCAATCCTCAATCCCGATCCGCAGGCACGCGCAGACGCATCGGACCTGAACTGGCAGGTAACAGCGGCAGCCGGCCTCCCGATGCTGGTGCAGGCGCTGCTGGCCGGCTGAAATCCGCCCGCGGGACAAGTCGGCTCAACGCCCGGCGAGCGCCTTGTCGATGAAGCGATCCACCACCGCGGTGTAGTCCGAAGGCAACCCCAGCTGCGCGTTCACCTCCATGTGCGTCAACGCCTGCGGCAGCACATCGGCGTGCCCGCCAGCGGTGCGTACCAAGGTGGCGAAGCGCTGGCTCTGTCCGCAGGAGTCGTCGCGCCTTTCGGACGAACACACCAGCAGCATCGGCACGCTGCCGGGCCGCAGTTGGGCAGAGGGCGACACATCGCGCCACAGCGCCGGGTCCGCACCGAAGGCCTGGTCGTAGAGGCGGGGATGGCGTGCCTGCATCAGGCCCACCGTGTCCAGCGCGGCGCTGTCCAGCACCACGGTGCCCGCCCATGACCGCGCGCCCTGGTTGGTCGCAATTGCCGGCGAGGCACTGAGCAAGGCCACGAGATGTGCGCCCGCGGAATGACCCATGAGCACCAGGCTCGAGGCATCGGCGCCCCAGCCCGGCGCGAGCTTCTGCACTTCGGCCAGCGCGCTGGCCACGTCCTGCGCCTGCACTCGCACGTCCACCTGCGGCACCAGCCGATAGCCTACCGAGACGAAGACAAAGCCACGTTCGCGCACCCAGTGCGCGACCTTGTTGTCCACCACCGAGGCCGCATCCGGCCGGCCGAAACGCCACGCACCGCCATGCACCATGACGAGGATGGGCGCGCCGCGCGGCTGTGCGGGCAAATAGACCTCCAGCCGCTGGGCCGGGTCCGCGCCGTAGCCCAAGTGCATTGCGGAGGCTGCACTGGCCGAGCCTGCGCCCGCGCAGAGCAAGGCCAGCAGGACGATGCATCGCGCGAGAAGCTTCATCGTCGTGCCTTGCTGGGGATGCCGAGGGCTACAAGTTGGGCGCCAGCAGCCGCTCCAGCTCGGCCTCGCTCTGGTTGCGGCGCTGCGACTGGTCCACCAGCTGGTCGTGCCCGATCTTGCCGACGTTGAAGTAGGTGGCGTCGGGGTGGCTCAGGTAGAAGCCGCTCACGCTGGCGGCCGGCGTCATGGCCAGGCTGTCGGTGATGCCCATGCCGATCTCCTCGCACTGCAGCGCCTCGAACATGGCGCGCTTCACGCTGTGGTCGGGGCAGGCGGGGTAGCCGGGCGCGGGGCGGATGCCCTTGTACTTCTCGCCGATCATCTCTTCGTTGCTCAAGGCCTCATGCGGCGCGTAACCCCACAGGTCCATGCGCACGCGCTGGTGCAGCGCTTCGGCAAAGGCTTCGGCCAGGCGGTCGGCCAGGGCCTTGAGCATGATGGCGGAGTAGTCGTCCAGGTCGTCGATGAAGAACTTCTCCTTCTTCTCCACGCCGATGCCGGCGGTGACCGCGAACATGCCCACATAGTCCTTCACGCCCGACGCGCGCGGCGCGACGAAGTCGGCCAGGCAGCGGCTGGGGCGCATCACGCCGTCGATCATCTGCTTCTCGGTCTGCTGGCGCAGGCCCCACCAGGTCAGCAGCTTGTGCTCGCGGCTCTCGTCGGTGTAGAGCGCGATGTCGTCGTCGTTCTCGGTGTTGGCCGGCCAGAAGCCCACCACGCCGTTGGCGGTGAGCCAACGGCCTTCGATCAGGCGCTTGAGCATGCGCTGGCCGTCGCCGAACACGCGCACCGCTTCGCTGCCCACCACTTCATCCTTCAGGATGGCGGGGAACGGCCCCGCCAGGTCCCAGGTCTGGAAGAAGGGGCCCCAGTCGATGTACTTGGCCAGGTCGGCCAGGTCGTAGTTGCGGAACACGCGCCGGCCGATGAACTTGGGCTCGGGCGGCACGTAGCCGCTCCAGTCGATGGGCGTCTTGTTCTCGCGCGCCTTGGCCAGCGACCACAGCGGTGTCTGCTTCTTGTTGGCGTGCAGCGTGCGCACCTTGTCGTAGTCGGCGTTGATCTCGTCGATGTACCTGGCCGCCTGGTCCGACAGCAGCGACTGCGCCACGCTCACGCTGCGCGACGCATCGGGCACGTAGACCACCGGGCCTTCGTAGTGCGGCGCGATCTTCACGGCCGTGTGCACGCGGCTGGTGGTGGCACCGCCGATGAGCAGCGGGATCTTCTTCACGCGGAAGTGCTCGTCCTTCTGCATCTCGCCGGCCACGTACTGCATCTCTTCCAGGCTCGGCGTGATCAGGCCCGACAGGCCCACGATGTCCGCGCCCTCGACCTTGGCGCGCGCCAGGATCTCGTGGCAGGGCACCATCACGCCCATGTTCACCACCTCGAAGTTGTTGCACTGCAGAACAACGGTGACGATGTTCTTGCCGATGTCGTGCACGTCGCCCTTGACGGTGGCGATGACGATCTTGCCCTTGCTGCGCACGTCGCGGCCCGCGGCTTCGTCCTGGCGCTTTTCTTCCTCGATGTAGGGAATGAGGTGGGCCACGGCCTGCTTCATCACGCGCGCCGACTTCACCACCTGCGGCAGGAACATCTTGCCCTGGCCAAACAGGTCGCCCACGATGTTCATGCCGTCCATCAGCGGGCCTTCGATCACGTGCAGCGGGCGTCCGCCCGCGGCCAGGGTCTGCTGGTAGGCCTCTTCGGTGTCCTCGACGATGAAGTCGGTGATGCCGTGCACCAGGGCATGGGCCAGGCGCTGGCCCACCGACACGGGCGCCTCGGGCGTGCCGCGCCAGTCGTTCTTGCGGCTGTCGTCCTTGGCCGCGCCCTTGGCCGATTCGGCCACTTCCACCAGGCGCTCGCCGGCATCGGGGCGACGGTTGAGCACCACGTCTTCCACCCGCTCACGCAGGGCGGGCTCCAGGTCGTCGTACACGCCCACCATGCCGGCGTTGACGATGCCCATGTCCATGCCAGCCTGAATGGCGTGATACAGGAACACGGTGTGGATGGCTTCGCGCACCGGGTCGTTGCCGCGAAAGGAAAAGCTCACGTTGGAAACGCCGCCCGACACCTTGGCGCCCGGCAGGTTCTTCTTGATCCAGCGCGTGGCCTCGATGAAGTCGACCGCGTAGTTGTTGTGCTCCTCGATGCCAGTGGCCACGGCAAAGATGTTCGGGTCGAAGATGATGTCCTCGGGCGGAAAGCCCACTTCGTCCACCAGGATGCGGTAGGCGCGCTCGCAGATCTCGATCTTGCGCGCGTAGGTGTCGGCCTGGCCCTTTTCGTCGAAGGCCATCACCACGGCAGCGGCGCCGTAGCGGCGGATGAGGCGCGCCTCGTGCTTGAACTTGTCGACGCCTTCCTTCATGGAAATGGAGTTGACGATGCCCTTGCCCTGGATGCAGCGCAGGCCGGCCTCGATCACGTCCCACTTGGAACTGTCGATCATGATCGGCACGCGGGCGATGTCGGGCTCGCTGGCGATCAGGTTCAAGAAGCGCACCATGGCGGCCTTGCTGTCGAGCATGGCCTCGTCCATGTTCACGTCGATGACCTGGGCGCCGTTTTCCACCTGCTGGCGCGCAACGGCCAGGGCCTGCTCGAACTGGCCGTTGAGGATCATGCGGGCGAAGGCCTTGGAACCCGTCACGTTGGTGCGCTCGCCGATGTTCACGAAGAGCGTGCCCTCGCCGATGCGCACCGGCTCCAGGCCGGACAGCTTCATGGGGGGAACAGCGGGAGAAAGGTCGGGGGACGCGTCGGTCATGGGCTCACCTGTGAAGGCACATACAGGCGAGCGTCGTTGCAAGAAAACATGTGGCCCCAAGCCTGACGCTGCGCCGCCAGCGCTTTCGTGGCGGCGAGCGCTGCAACGCTCCTTGGGACCGACGATTTTACGCGGCTTGCGATGCCCCTTGCGGCGCACTCATGGCCGAAGCCGGCAGGCCGAACACGCGGTCGAACGCCCAGTTGAACACGAAGGTGTAGACCAGGAAGAAGACCACCAGGCCCAGGTCCATCATGAGCGCGGCCACCAGCGACACGTCGAGCCACCAGGCCACCAGCGGCACCAGGATCACGACCAGGCCACCTTCGAAGCCGATGGCATGCGCCACGCGGCGCGCCACGCTGCGGCCCTTGACCGCCTGGCGCGACTCCCACATCTCGAACAGACCGTTGAAGACCAGGTTCCAGCACACGGCGATGACCGAAGCGGCGATGGACAGCGGGGCCGCATGGCTCACGGCCTGGCCCGACATGGCCGCGAAGCCGAAACTGGCCACCACGATGGCAATGGCTTCGTACAGACCGACATAGACCACTTTGCGTTTGACGCCTTGCATTGTTTTGTTTCCTTGCGGGATTGCTTTCGTTGAACAGGACTTTATGTGCTGTTTACTGATATATAAAGTTAAGTTCTTTCAGATGAATTGAAAGGTCGGGACGAGCCATGAGCCTTTCCAGCGACAACCTGCAGGTCTTCCTGGCCGTGCTCGACCACGGCTCCTTCTCGGCCGCGGCGCGCGCCCTGCGGCGGGTGCCCTCGGCGGTGAGCATGGCCATTGCCAACCTGGAGGCGGACCTGGACCTGTCCCTTTTCGAGCGCAGCGGCCGCGAGCCCAAGCCCACGGCTGCCGCGCGCTCACTGGAGCCGCAGGCACGCCTGGTGGATGCGCAACTCAAGGCGCTGCAGGTGCAGGCACTGGGCCTCACGCAGGGCCTGGAGTCGCGCCTGACCCTGGCGGTTGCGCCCGAATTGCTGGCCGCGCCCTGGAACAACGTGCTGGCCACGCTGGCAACCGAACACCCGCTGCTGGAATGCGAGGTGCTGGCCGCGCCGCAGGCCGATGCGCTGGCCATGCTGCACACCGGGCGGGCGCAACTGGCCCTGGTGTTCGAGCGCCCCAGCCTGGACGGGCGCGAAGGCTTTCAGGAAGTGACCAGCGAAACCCTGGCCATGGTTGTTGCGCCCACTCACCCGGTGCTGCAGTCGGCCAAGGACGGCAAGCTGCGCGAAGAGCATTTGCACAACACGCGGCAGATCGTGGTGGCCGGGCGCGACCTGGCCACCACCGACCCGCGCCTGGTATTCGGCCGCCACACCTGGCGCACCGACAACGCGCTGGCCGCACTGAGCATGATCGGCGCCGGCCTGGGCTGGGGCTGGCTGCCGCGCAACCTGGCCCGCCCGCACGTTGCGGCGGGCACGCTGGTCGAGATCGTGTTCGAGAATTTGTCGAACGAGCTGGACCTGTGGGTGGATGTGGTGTGGTCCAAGGAACGCCCGCTGGGGCTAGGCGCCCAGCGCTTCGTCGCCCTGATGGCTAGATAAAAGAGCCTCCCGGCTTTTCACTTCGCTTCGCTGCGTGTAATTCGCCACCTCCCGAGGAGGGGACCCCACCTGAGGCCCGGCGAAGCCGGTTCCTCGGTGCGGGACTGGTAGGCACCCTTCCCACCGCGCTCGTGGCGCTAGCGGTCCTTGTCGCCGCCACCACCACGGTTGCCGTGGTTACCTTGGTTGCCGTGGCCTCGGTCGCCTCCGCCACCTCCTCCACCGCCGCCCCGGCCTTGACCGTGGTCGCCACCGCCACCACGGTTGGGTGGCGGGCCTGCGTTGGTGCCCCTGTCATGCTGCGGGCTACCGAGGCTCGCCCGGCTGGGTGGCGGGCCGCCGTGGTTGCCGCGATCGTTGTGTCCGCCCTGGTTGTTGTCCCACTGGCGGCCACCGCCACCATGGCCCACGTTAGGGGGGCGGTTCGGAGTAGAAATGGGCGGCGGCCCCGGCGGATGCACGCCCGGGTCGCGCGGCGGCCGCATGCCCTGGTCCGGCCTGGAGGGCTGCCACACCGGCGTGGGCGGCCGGAAGTTGGGCGGCGGCGGGCCGAGGTGCGGCTGCCAGCTGGGCCGCGAGGGCGGCGGCGGGCGCCAACCCGCCATGGGCGGCGGAGGTGGGCGGCCGCCCCACCAGCGCGGCTCGGGGTACCAGGGCCGGTCGCGGTAATAGCTGCCCCAGTAGCTGCCGATGCTGAAGCTGATGATGGGCACGCCGATGACCGCGGCATAACCCGGCAGCGGCACCGGCGTGCCCTGGTAGGGGTACTCGAGCACCGGGGCGTAGAGCCAGCCGCGCAGGCCATCAGGCAGCATCACGTCGCACCAGCCGTAGCCGCGGGTGCAGCCCATCACGTCCACAGGTTGGCCCTCGCCCAGCATGGCCACCACCGGGTAGCTGTTGCCCGGGCCGGCCATCAGGCTGACGCCCGCGCGGGTGAAGGCCTGCTGGGCCATCACGGCCAGCGGCAATGCCAGTGCGCCTGCCACGAGGGCGTGTCGCAAGCGCCATCGCATGCGAAGAGTTGCTTGTTGTTCTGCCATGTTCGAGTTCTCCAGGTTGCGCTGAAACAATGAGGCCGGCTTTGCCGCAGGCTGTCAATCAGCCAAGCACGCATGCTGCCGTTCCAACGGCTCTCGACTGCGCGCGGTTCACAGGCCTTGCACGCAGTGACTGGCTTTACCGCAGCTTCAAGAAGACGCGGCAAAGAAAAAGGGGCGCACCACGGCGCCCCTTTTTCTTCAGCGAGTGCTTGCTGAACGCTCTGGATCAGGCCGCCTCGCGATAGAAGGGCTGATTGCGAAGATGGCGCGCCGCCACCGGCTTCACGGCCGCGCCGATGGCCGCGATGTGGTCCGGCGTGGTGCCGCAGCAGCCACCCACGATGTTCACCAGGCCTTCGGCCGCGAACTCGTGCAGCAGGCGCGACGTGACCTCGGGTGTTTCGTCGAAGCCGGTGTCGCTCATCGGGTTGGGCAGGCCGGCATTGGGGTAGCAGCTGATGAAGGTGTCTTCGGCCACCTTGGCCAGCTCCTGGATGTAGGGCCGCATGAGCGCCGCGCCCAGCGCACAGTTCAGGCCGATGGCCAGCGGCTGCGCATGGCGCACGCTGTGCCAGAAGGCGGTGACGGTCTGGCCGCTGAGAATGCGGCCCGAGGCATCGGTGACGGTACCGCTGATGATGATGGGCAGGCGCTCGCCGCTGTTCTCGAAGTATTCGTCGACGGCGTAGAGCGCCGCCTTGGCGTTGAGCGTGTCGAAGATGGTCTCCACCAGCAGCACGTCGGCGCCGCCTTGCACCAGCGCTTCCACCTGTTCGTAGTAGGACGCGCGCAGCTCCTCGAAGCTCACGTTGCGTGCGCCGGGGTCGTTCACGTCGGGGCTGATGCTGGCCGTCTTGGGCGTGGGGCCCAGGGCGCCGGCCACGAAGCGCGGCTTGTCGGGCGTGCTGAACTTGTCGCAGGCCTCGCGCGCGAGCCTGGCGGATTCGAGGTTCATCTCGCGCGCCAGCTCGGCCATCTTGTAGTCCTCCTGCGCGATGCGGGTGGCGCCGAAGGTGTTGGTCTCGATCAGATCGGCGCCGGCCGCGAGGTAGCCCTCGTGGATGTCGCGGATCACGTCGGGGCGGGTGAGCGAGAGCAGCTCGTTGTTGCCCTTCACGTCGCGATTGAAGTCCTTGAAGCGCTCGCCACGGTACTGCTCTTCGGTGAGCTTGAAGCGCTGGATCATGGTGCCCATGGCGCCATCGAGGATGGCGATGCGCTCGGCCAGGATGGCGGGCAGTTGCTGGGCGCGGGTGTAGGCAATGGGCTTCATGCCCCCGATTGTAGAAAGCGGGCGTATTCCTGCGGGCCCGCACGCCCTTGGCAATGCGCCTTCGTCAGCGCGGCTGCGCTTGCACGAAGGCCAGCACCGCCTCCAGCATCTTGCGCACATGCGGCTTCACGCCGGCCGCCACCTCGGGCAGGTAGTCGAAGGGCAAGGCCTCCTGCATGTAGCTCGACTGGGTCATCTCCAGCTGCACCGCATGCACGCCGCCTGCGGGGTTGCCATGGTGGCGCGTGATGTGGCCGCCCTTGAAGCGGCCGTTGAGCACGCCGGTGTAGCCCGTGGCCGATTTGGCGATGCCCAGCAGCGTCTGCGCCAGCGCCGGGTCGCAGCTCGCGCCGTCGGCCGTGCCCAGGTTGAGATCGGGCAGCTTGCCCTCGAAGAAGCGCGGCAGCACCGAGCGGATGGAGTGCGCGTCCCACAGCGCCGCCACGCCATGCGCGCCCTTGATGCGCGCCAGCTCTTCGGCCAGCTTGGCGTGATAGGGCTTCCAGATGGCATCGCGACGCTGGGCGACTTCCTCTTCGCCCGGCAGGTCGCCGGCGTTGGCGTAGACGGGCGTGTCGTCGAAGGTATCGACCGGGCACAGGCCCGTCACGCTCTGGCCGGGGTACAGGCTCGCGCCATCGGGCGGACGGTTCAGGTCGATGACGTAGCGCGAATGCGTGGCCACCAGCACCGAGGCGCCGAGTTCGTCGGCAAAGTCGTAGAGCTGTTCCAGGTGCCAGTCGGTATCGGGCACATGGCGGGCCTCGTGCGTGAAGCGCGCGGCCAGCGCGGGCGGCACGTGCGTGCCGACATGCGGCATGGAGATGAGCAGCGGGCGCGTGCCCTGGCGGAAACGGAACGGCGGTTCTTGCGTGGCGAAGGCCATGGTGATCAATCCTTGAGAAGCTGGCTGCGCGCGGCGACAAAGCCCTGGGCAGCATCATCGTGCAGTGCGTGGCGGCCTGCGCTCACCCGCTCGCGGCCACCCACCCACGCGGCATCGATGGCCGAGGTGCGATGGCTGGCGAAGACGTGGGCCGAGAGCATGTCGGGCGCGCTCAGCCCTTGCAGTGCGAGGTGCTGCGCATCGAGCACCACGAAGTCGGCTCGCTGGCCGACCGCCAGGCCGGCCACGGGGCGTGCGGCGGCCTGCGCCCCGCCCTGCACCGCGGCCAGCGTGAGGGCCGTCGCCACATGCGGCTGGGCGGCCGTGGCACCGACATTGCGCTGGCGGCTGGCAAAGCGCTGGCTGTATTCGAGCATCAGCAGTTCCTCGGCGGCATTGACCGTGGCGTGGCTGTCCGAGCCCACGCCCCAAGCGCCGCCGTGGCCGCGCCACTTGGCGAAATCGAAGATACCGTCGCCCAGGTTGGCCTCGGTGGTGGGACACAGACCCGCCACCGCGCCGCTGGCGGCGCCGCGCTGGTATTCGGCATCGTTCATGTGCGTGGCATGCACCAGGCACCAACGGGCATCGACGGGCGCATGGTCGAGCAACCACTCCACCGGGCGCTGGCCGCTCCAGGCCAGGCAGTCGTCCACTTCCTTGGTCTGCTCGGCAATGTGGATGTGGATGGGCGCGCTGGGGTCCATGGCGCCCAGGCCGGCCACCGCGTTGCGCAGCGCATCGGGCGGCACGGCGCGCAGCGAATGCGGTGCCAGGCCCAGGCGTGCGCCTTGCGCGTCGCACGCCGGCTTGAGCGATTCGAGCAGGCCCAGCATCGAGTCGGTGGTGCGGATGAAGCGGCGCTGGCCTTCGTTGGGTGCCAGGCCGCCGAAGCCGCTGGTCTGGTAGAGCACCGGCAGCAGCGTGAAGCCGATGCCCACCTTGGTGGCGGCGCGCAACAGGGCCAGGCTCAAGGTGGCGTCGTCCGCATACGCACGGCCGTCTGCCTGGTGGTGCACATACTGGAATTCGCACACGCTGGTGTAGCCGGCCTCGAGCATCTCGGCATAGAGCCAGGTGGCAATGGCCTCCATGTGCTCGGGGCCCAGGCGCGCGGCAAAGCGGTACATCAAGGTGCGCCAGCTCCAGAAGCTGTCCTGCTCGCCGGCGCGGTGCTCGGTCAGGCCTGCAAAGCCGCGCTGGAAAGCGTGCGAGTGCAGGTTGGGCATGCCCGGGATCACCGGGCCCCTGGCCACCGCCGCGCCCTGGCCGGCCTGCGCACCCGCCTGGACTTGCGCGAGTTCTCCTGCATCGTTCCAGGTCAGCAGCACGTCCTTGGCCCATCCGCCAGGCAGCAGCGCGTCGGCTGCAAGCAAGCTGCGAGTCATTCGTCGTTCCTCAAGGCGATGCGGCCCTGCCGCACCACGGTATGTACAGGGCGCTGGCCGAACCAGTAGGCCAGCTCGGCCGCCTCGTCCAGGTTCCAGAGCACGAAGTTGGCGGGCAGGCCCACGGCGATGCGCCCGTGCGTGTCCTGCAGGCCCAGTGCGCGCGCCGCGTGCTGCGTGACGCCGGCAAGCGCCTCCGGCACCGTGAGGCGAAACAGCGTGCACGCCATGTTCACCATCAGCAGCAGGCTCAGCGCCGGCGACGTGCCGGGGTTGTGGTCGGTGGACACCGCCATCGGCACGCCGGCCGCGCGCAGCGCCTCGATGGGCGGCGGATGCGTGTCGCGCAGCGTGTAGTAGGCGCCGGGCAGCAGCACGGCCACGGTGCCGGCTTTTTTCATCTCGGCAATGCCCTTGGCCGACAGGTGCTCGATGTGATCGCACGACAGCGCGCCGTAGCGCGCGGCCAGCGCAGCACCGTCCATGTCCGAGAGTTGCTCCGCATGCAGCTTCACCGGCAGGCCCAGGGCCTTGGCCGCCTGGAACACCTGCTCGGTCTCGGCCAGCGAGAAGGCGATGCGTTCGCAGAACACGTCGACCGCGTCCACCAGCCCTTCGGCCGCGAGCGCGGGGAGCATCTGCTTGCACACCAGGTCGATGTAGTCGCCACTGCGGCCGGCGTATTCGGGCGGCAGCGCATGCGCGCCCAGGAAGGTGGTCTTCACCGTCACGCCGAAGGCCTCGCCCAGGCGCCTGGCCACGCGCAGCTGCTTGCGCTCGTGCTCCAGCGCCAGGCCGTAGCCCGACTTGATCTCGATGGCGCACACGCCGTCGGCGAGCATGGCTTGCAGGCGTGCGGCGGCGGATTCGAAGAGCTCGTCCTCGCTGGCCTCGCGCGTGGCGCGCACCGTGGAGACGATGCCGCCGCCGGCCTTGGCTACCTCTTCGTAGCTGGCGCCTGCCAGGCGCATGGCGAATTCGTTGGCGCGGCGACCGCCGTAGACCAGGTGCGTGTGGCAGTCCACGAGCCCTGGCGTGACCAGCGCGCCGCCACCATCGTGCGTTGGCAAGCTGGCGTACGCCTCGGGCAATGCCGCGCGCGCGCCGACCCAGCGGACCTGGCCTTGCTCGACCACGATCGCTGCAGGAGCGCTCGCATCATCCAGTTGCGCATCGGGCGCTGCGCCGGGGGCCAGGCGCAGGCCAGTCCACAGGCCATCGGCCGAGGGGAATGGTTGGCTGTTCTTCATCATCCTTCTCTCTCTTGCACTGGCGGCCGGACGGATTCAAGCCGGCACGATGCGCACGCCGACAAGGCGTGCGTCGGCGCTGTCGGGTTGCACGTGCCACGCATGCGGCTCGTCTTCCCAGCACCGGCCTTCGCCTTCGCGGCACGGTTGGTCATTGACCCGCCACCCACCGCGCAAGGCAAGCAGCACGCCGTGCGGCGCCGCGCTCAAGGTGGCAGCCTGCGAAAGTACCTGGACGTCGGCACGCCATTGGCCGCGCCGCGTCATCACGTTGAAATCGTGCGATGCACCGCCGAGCAGCGTGCAATCGATGGCCTCGTCACCGCTGAAGGCAAAAGGTGCATGGGGCACGTCGAGCCGGTGGTCGATGCGCCCGTCTGGCGTGAACAGGCGCACGCCGTCGCCTTCGAGCAGCATGATGCTGCGGTCGATGCCCGCGAACGCCGAGAAGGGCCCGGGCGCCGCAATGCAGGCAATGCTCACCCGCCAGCCGAAGGCATCGAGCCCGGCGCCGGCCGGCCAGCTGGCCACTTGCTGCGTCGTGCCGCCGCCGTTCTTCCACGGCATTGCCGCCAGCGTGGCACGCGAGAAAGCCTGCACGCTCATCGCACCAGCCCACCCTGGCGCAGCCGCTGCTCGAAGTGGCGCAGTATCAGCGTCATGGTGCCGGTGAGCACGAAGTACACCACCGCAATGGCCAGGTACACCTCCAGCGAGCGGTACGACACGCTGATGATCTTCTGGCCCTCGTGCATCACGTCATGGATGGTGAGCAGCGACACCAGCGCCGAGTTCTTGATGAGCGCGATGAACTCGTTGCCCAGCGGCGGGATCATGCGCACCACGGCTTGCGGAAGCACGATCTGGCGCATGGCCTGCGCGGGCGTCATGCCCAGCGACAGCGCAGCCATGGTCTGGCCCCGGTCGATGGACTGGATCGAGCCGCGCACGATCTCCGACACGTACGCGCCCGAGTACACGCCCAGCCCCAGCACGCCGCACACGAAGGCCGGCAGCAGGATGCCGAAATGCGGCAGGCCGAAGAACAGGATGAACAGTTGCACCAGCAGCGGCGTGCCGCGGATGGCCGCCACATAGGCGGTGCACGCGCCGTAGACCCAACGCCGCTTGGGGTTGAGCCGGCCGATGCCCACCAGCAAACCCAGCACACAGCCCAGCGCCAGGGCGCAGGCCGTGATCTCGACCGTGATCAGCGCGCCGCGCAGCAGCGCGGACCAGCCTTCCCAGACGGGAGAAAAGTCCAGATCCATGGCCCGCTTACTTCGAGCTGGCGGAGAACCACTTCTTCACGATGGCGTCGTAGGTGCCGTCGGACTTGAGCTTGGCGATGGCGCCGTTCACCGCCTTGGTCAGCTCGGGCGTGTCCTTGCGGATGGCCATGCCGTATTCCTCGGTGGTGATCTGCTCGGGCAGCACCTTCAGGCCGCCGCGGGTGCGCACGTACTGGTAGGCGGCGGGCTTGCCGGTGACGGCAGCTTCGGCGCGGCCGATGTCCACCAGGTTGAACATCTCCTGGTTCTTCTCGACTTCCATCAGCTGCACCTGCGGGAACTTCTCCTTGGTGAAGGCCACCGACTTGGTACCCACCTGCACGCTGACCTTCTTGCCGTTGATGTCGGCCGGCGTCTTGATGGCCGTGTTGCCGTCCTTGACCATGACCACCAAGCCGCCGGCGTAGTAAGGCACGGTGAAGTCCACCACCTTCTTGCGCTCGTCGGTGATGTAGATGCCCGAGACAGCCATGTCGAAGCGCCTGGACACGAGGCCCGGCACCAGGCCCTTGAAGTCGATGTCGATCCATTCGATCTTGCGACCCAGCACCTTGCCGATGGCCTCGACCAGCTCCACGTCGAAGCCGGTGCGCTGGCCGTTTTCCACGAACTCCATGGGCGGGAAGGTGGCGTCGGTGGCGACGCGCAGCGGCTCGCCTTGCGCCTGCGCGGCACCGGCGAAACCGAAGAAGGCGAAGCCGGACAGGGCGGCGGCGACGAGGGTGCGGCGAGTGGTCATGAGTCTTCCTGGTGAGTGATTGAAGAGGGAGAAGAAAAAGTCGCGCTGCTACTGGAGCGCGCGCGAAATGCGGGCCGCCGTGACGACGGTCATGTGAGTCAATGCAGCTTCCATGCCTTCGACGCGCGTGAGCGGCGCCATGAGCGTGATGGCCCCACGCAGCCGCCGGCCGGCGCCGAGCACCGGCGCGCTGGCGCCCCACACACCGGCGTCGACCTCGCCTTGCGTGACGGCATGGCCGGCCGCGCGGATCGCGTCCAGCTCGGCGGCACGTTCGGCGCGGCGCCCGGGGGGCTCGTCCAGCGCATCGAGCAGCGCGTCGCGCTGCTCGATGGGCAGGTGGGCCATCAGGCACTTGGCGCTGGCTCCGTCGCGGGCGGGCACGCTGCGGCCACGGTCGAAGGAGCAACGCAGCGACTGTTCGCTGTCGACCATTTCCAGGCACACGACGCGCTCGTTCACCACGGTGACCAGGGCCACGCTCTCGTGGCTCTGGCGGGCCAGCGCGCGCATTTCGGTGCGCGCGGCCATGACCAGGTCGGAGTTGTCGTCGAAGCCGCTGGCCAGTTGCACGCTCACCGGGCCGGGCGAGTAGCGCCCGTCGCTTTCCATGACGAAGCCCCAGCGGCGCAGCATGGCGATCTGCCGGTACAGCGTGCTTTGGGACAGGCCGGTGGCCTCCATCAGCTCCGAGGCGCTCATCGCGGCCTTGCCCTGCGCCAGCACCGACAGCACGCGCAAGGCGCGGTCGTTGTGGACGGGGGCGTCGGTCGGGGGCGTCATCGGACGGCTCGCGGGCAGGATCTCGAATGGGGGAGTGGCGTGCAGTATCTTGCCCGCGCCTCCCACATCCAAGCCCTTATTCCCACCAAATGGGAATCGCCCTGCTTTTTCTTGCTTGTCTTCTTCTCAGCCCACCATCAGGGGGAACAGTGCGTCGTCCATCGGCGCACCGGCCGGCAACCGATCGGCCAGGCCCGGGAAGTCGGGCGAGGTCTTCCAGCTGCGCGGCGCGTGGCGCGTGTCGTCGCCCATGAAGCGCACCGAGAACACGCGGCGACGGTTGGGGCCCTCCACACCGGCCGCAGCATGCAGGGTGAGCATGTGGAAGCACACGAAGTCGCCCGGCTCGATGTCCCAGCCCACGATGGGAAAGCGCTCGCGCGCACGCTCGATGTCGGGCAGGTCTTGCAGGCTGCCTTCGGGGAACCACTTGGCGTGGTTGTCCATGAAGGTGCGCGGCATCAGCCACGGCCCCTTGTGGGAGCCGGCCACGAATTCGAGCGTGGCGGCGCGCGATACCGGGTCGACCGGAATCCACATGCTGATGTTCTGCTCGCCCTCGATGTTGTAGTAGGGCTGGTCCTGGTGCCAGGGCGTGCGCTGGCGCGTGCCCGGCTCCTTGACCAGCAGGTGGTCGTGATAGAGCCGCACGGTGCGCGAGCCCATCAGGCGCTGGGCCAGTTGGGCCAGCGGCGTCTCGAAGATGAAGCGCCGGTAGGCCGCGTTGTCCGACCAGTTGCAGAAGTCCTCGAAGAAGCGGCCCGGGTCGTTGGGCCGGCTGGCCACCATGCCGCGCGGGCTGGGCGCGGCGAGGTTGGCTTCGATGCCTTCCTGCAGCAGCGCGACTTCATCTTGGGTGAGCAACTGGCGGATGACGCAGGCACCGTTGCGCTGGAACTGCGCGGCGGTGGCGTCGTCCACGCGCTCCAGCACGCGCTGGTGCAGCGCGGCGGCGTCGGGTGTCGTCGTCGTCATGGGCGGCCGAACGAGCCCGCGCTCACTTGACCATCGGCAGCTTCAGCCCGAACTTCTTGGCCGTGGCAATGGCCAGCTCGTAGCCCGCGTCGGCATGGCGCATCACGCCCGAGCCGCAGTCGTTGACCAGCACGCGCGCCAGGCGCTTCTGCGCTTCGTCGGTGCCGTCGCACACGATGACCATGCCCGAGTGCTGCGAGTAGCCCATGCCCACGCCGCCGCCGTGGTGCAGGCTCACCCAGGTGGCGCCGCCCGCGGTGTTGAGCATGGCGTTGAGCAGCGGCCAGTCGCTCACCGCGTCGGTGCCGTCCTTCATGCCTTCGGTCTCGCGGTTGGGGCTGGCCACCGAGCCGGTGTCCAGGTGGTCGCGGCCGATCACGACGGGCGCCTTCAGCTCGCCGTTCTTCACCATCTCGTTGAAGGCCAGCCCGGCAATGTGGCGCTCGCCCAGGCCCAGCCAGCAGATGCGCGCGGGCAGCCCCTGGAAGGCGATGCGCTCCTTGGCCATGTCCAGCCAGCGGTGCGTGTGCTTGTTGTTGGGGAACAGCTCCTTGATCTTGGCGTCGGTCTTGTAGATGTCTTCCGGGTCACCCGACAGCGCCACCCAGCGGAACGGGCCCTTGCCTTCGCAGAACAGCGGGCGGATGTACGCGGGCACGAAGCCGGGGAAGTCGAAGGCGCTGGCGAGGCCTTCGT
Organism: Pseudomonadota bacterium; assembly: GCA_018241225.1. Lineage (GTDB taxonomy): Bacteria > Pseudomonadota > Gammaproteobacteria > Burkholderiales > Burkholderiaceae_C > Variovorax. The sequence goes on along the minus strand of JAFEEG010000035.1, from coordinate 31,083 downwards.
CGAACGCCACCTGGCGGATGTTGTTGCCGTAGTCCACCGTGGGCACGCCCATGGCGTGGAAGTCGAGCATGGCCTGCACATGCACCTTGCAGCTTTGCGCGGCGGCCTTCTTCAGCGTGGGATGCTGGCCCGGGTCGGCCATGGCGGCCTTCCATTCGCCGATGGTCCAGCCCATGGGCAGGTAGCCGTGGATCAGGTCGTGGGCGGAGGTCTGGTCGGTGACGATGTCGGGCTTGGGGCCACCTGCCTTCGCGCGCTTGACCAGCTCGGGCAGGATTTCCGCCGCGTTGCCCAGCAGCGCGATGGAAACGGCTTCCTTGCGCTCGGTGTGGTGCTTGATGAGCGCCAGCGCGTCGTCGATGTCCTTGGCCTGCTTGTCCACGTAGCGGGTGCGCAGGCGGAAGTCGATGCTGGTCTGGTTGCACTCGATGTTCAGCGAGCAGGCGCCGGCCAGCGTGGCGGCCAGCGGCTGCGCGCCGCCCATGCCGCCCAGGCCGGCGGTGAGCACCCAGCGGCCGGCCAGGTCGTTGTTGTAGTGCTGGCGACCGGCTTCGACAAAGGTCTCGAAGGTGCCCTGCACGATGCCCTGGCTGCCGATGTAGATCCAGCTGCCGGCCGTCATCTGGCCGTACATGAACAGGCCCTTGCGGTCCAGTTCGTTGAAGTGCTCCCAGTTGGCCCACTTGGGCACCAGGTTCGAATTGGCCAGCAGCACGCGCGGCGCGTTCTCGTGCGTCTTGAACACACCCACCGGCTTGCCCGACTGCACCAGCAGCGTCTCGTCGGCTTCCAGGTCCTTCAGCGAAGCCAGGATCTGGTCGAAGCACTCCCAGTTGCGCGCGGCGCGGCCGATGCCGCCGTACACCACCAGGTCTTCCGGACGCTCGGCCACGTCGGGGTGCAGGTTGTTCTGGATCATGCGGAAGGGCGCTTCCGTGAGCCAGCTCTTGCACGACAACTGCGTGCCGGTGGGCGCCGCGATCTTGCGGCTGGGGTCATGGCGGGTGCCCACGGCGGCGGCCTGGGCGACGAAGGATTTCTCGGGTGCGTTCATGTGACAGGTCTCCTAGGGTTCGGTTCAGGCGTGGCTGGGCAGGAAGTCGACCAGCGCGGCAGGCAGGTCGGCCCGCAGCGCCCACTGCTGCATGGCTTCGATATCGGGGGCAAGGTAGCGGTCGCGCTCCATGAAGGCAACCTTCTCGCGGATGCGCACGATCTCGGCTTCCACCGGCTTGGAGCTGCGCAGGCTGGCAGGCGTGCGCTTGAGCTCGATGCCTTGCACGGCGGCCATGGCTTCGATGCCGACGATGACGGCCGTGTTGCGCACCATGTCCTGCAGGCGGCGGCCGGCGTAGGTGGCCATCGACACATGGTCTTCCTGGTTGGCCGAGGTGGGCAGGCTGGTCACGCTGCTGGGGTTGGCCAGGCACTGGTTCTCGGCGGCCAGGGCGGCGGCGGTCACCTGCGCGATCATGAAGCCGGAATTGAGGCCGCCGTCATGCACCAGGAAGGGCGGCAGGCCCGACAGGCCCGTGTCCAGCAGCAAGGCCAAACGGCGCTCGGTGATGGCTCCGATTTCGCTCACCGCCAGGGCGATGATGTCGGCCGCGAACGCCACCGGCTCGGCGTGGAAGTTGCCGCCGGAGATCACTTCGCCGGTATCGGTGAAGACGAGCGGGTTGTCCGAAGCCGCGTTGGCTTCGATGACCAGCACGCGGGCGGCGTGCGAAAGGTTGTCCAGGCACGCGCCCATCACTTGAGGAATGCAGCGGATCGAATACGGGTCCTGCACGCGGCCGCAGTCGGGGTGCGAGGGAATGATCGCGCTGCCATCGAGCGCGGCACGCACCGCGGCGGCCACGGCGATCTGGCCGGCCTGGCCGCGCGCCGCGTGGATGCGCGCATCGAAGGGCTTGATGGAACCCTGGATGGCTTCGATCGACAGCGCGCCCGACATCAGCGCCGAGGCGAACACGTTCTCCGCGCCGAACAGGCCGGCCAGCGCGAAGGCGGTCGACACCTGGGTGCCGTTGAGAAGCGCCAGGCCTTCCTTGGGGCCGAGCACGATGGGGTCGAGGCCGACGCGCTTCATCGCTTCGCGGCCGCTCACGCGCTCACCGTCGGCGGTGAAGGCCTCGCCCTCGCCGATCAGCACGCAAGCCATGTGCGCCAGCGGTGCCAGGTCGCCCGAGGCGCCCACCGAACCCTTGCACGGAATGACAGGCGTGACGCCGGCGTTGAACAGCTTGAGCAGCGCCTCCACCAGCGCAGGCCGCACACCCGAATGGCCGCGCGCCAGGCTCACTGCCTTGGTCGCCAGGATCAGGCGCACCACCGCCGCGTCGATGGGCTCGCCCGTGCCAACGCTGTGCGAGAGCACCAGGTTGCGCTGCAGCTCGGCCAGGTGATCGCTGCCGATCTTGGTGCTGGCCAGCTTGCCGAAGCCGGTGTTGATGCCGTAGACCACTTCGTCGTGGTCCACGATGCGCTGCACCGCCGCTTGCGCGGCCAGCAGGCCTTGGGCGGTGGAGGCCGCCATCTGCAGCTGCACGCCGCCGGCGTGGATGCTGCGCAGCAGGGCCAGGTTCACGTGGCCGGGATCGAGTGTGACAGTCTTTGTGTTCATGGTCGTAAGTTGTCTATACAAGTGGTTTCGTGCGAAAGCGAATGCGTGTCTCGCCAGTGGGATCAGGCGGAAGTGGGATTGCCGTCGGCGCGGAAGCGGCTGCCGAGGCGGTAGCGTGAAGCGGGGTGCAGACAGCGCACCAGCGTGACCGGCACGTTGCGCGTCCAGGTGCGGCGCGTGAGCAGCAGGCAAGGCTCGGCGGCGGGCATCGACAGGCGCTGCGCCTGCTCGTCGGTGGGCAGCACCGCATCGACCAGGTGCTCGATCTGGTCGAAGGGCACGCTCTTCACCAGGTATTCGCTGGGCGGCGTGGCCTTCAGGTCCTGCTCCAGGAAGTCGGGCACCACGCGCGGGTTGACGTAGCGGTCTTCCAGCTGCACCGGCACGCCGTCTTCCAGGTGCAGGCACACGCTGTGGAACACCGACTCGCCCGCGCGCAGGTCGAGCCATGCGGCCACGTCGGCCGATGCGGCCACGCGCTCGCCACTGACGAGCTGGTAGCCGTAGTCGTGGCCGCGCGCGCGAATTTCGCTGGCGATGTTGGCGATCTGAAGCAGCGTCGATTGCGGCTTGTCTTCCGCCACGAAACTGCCCACGCCGGCCACGCGCACCACACGGCCCTGCTCCACCAATTCGCGCAATGCGCGGTTGGCGGTCATGCGCGAAATGCCGAACTGCGCAACCAGCTCGTGCTCCGAGGGCAGGCGGTGGCCCGCCGGCCACGAGCCGTCCTGGATCTTGCGGGTGATGTGCTCCTTGACCTGCTCGTACAGCGCCAGCGCAGGCATGGCAGGCGCGGATGCGACGGCTTTGCTGGTGCGCGTGTGCGGCTGGACGGGGCGGGTCTTGGTGCTCATGTCTTCAGGTCAGTGTTCGGCGGCGGCCATGGATTCGGCGCGGATCTCTTCCGTGAGGCGCGCCTTCAGGTCCATGAATTCTGGCGAAGTCTTGATGGTGTAGTGGCGCGGGTGCGGCAGGTCCACCGCGATCTCGCTCTTGATGCGGCCCGGTCGCGCGCTGAACACCGCCACGCGGTTGGCCATGAAGATGGCCTCGTCGATGTCGTGCGTGACGAACAGCACCGTCTTGCGCTCGGCTTCCCAGATGCCCAGGAGCAGCTCCTGCATCAGCACGCGGGTCTGGTTGTCCAGCGCGCCGAAGGGCTCGTCCATGAGCAGCATCTTCGGGTCGTTGGCCAGCGCCCGCGCAATGGCGGTGCGCTGCTGCATGCCGCCCGACAGCTGCTTGGGAAAGTGATGCTCGAAGCCGCGCAGCCCCACCTTGGCGATGAAGTAGTCGGCGCGCTCTTTCTGCTGCGCTTCGCTCACGCCGCGCTCGCGCAGGCCGAAGCGGATGTTCTGCTCGATGTTGAGCCACGGGAACAGCGTGTAGCTCTGGAACACCATGCCGCGGTCGGCGCCCGGACCTTCGATGGCCTGGCCGTCCAGCAGCACCTGGCCGCCGGTGGGGTAGTCCAGGCCGGCCACGATGCGCAGCAGCGTGCTCTTGCCGCAGCCCGATGGGCCGAGGATGGTGACGAAGTCGTTCTCACGCACCTCGAAATCCACCGGCAGCAGCGCCTGGGTCTTCTGGCCGCGTGCGCCTTCGAAGGTGCGGGAGACCCCGCGAATGGAAAGCTGGTTGTTCATAGCGATGCCCACGCGAAGAGACGCTTGTTGATCGCCTTGAAGACGAAATCCGAAATGAGGCCGATCACGCCGATGACGATGATCCCGAAGATGATCTGCCCGGTGTTGAGCAGCGCCTGGCTGTCGGTGATCATGTGGCCGATGCCCGAGGACGAGCCGATCAGCTCGGCCACGATCACGTAGGTCCAGGCCCAACCCAGCACCAGGCGCAGCGTTTCGGCAATGCCAGGTGCGGCACCTGGAATGAGCACGCGGCGCACGATGCCCCGGCTGTCGGCGCCCAGCGTGTAGGCCGCCTCGACCAGGTCCTTGCGCGCACCGCCCACGGTCACCGCCACCATCAAGATGATCTGGAACACCGAGCCGATGAAGATCACCAGCAGCTTTTGCGTCTCGCCAATGCCCGCCCACAGGATGAGCAGCGGAATGAAGGCCGAGGCCGGCAGGTAGCGGCAGAAGGAAACGAAGGGCTCGAGGAAGGCCTCGACCGGCTTGTACGCGCCCATCGCAATGCCCAGCGGCACGGCAACCGCGGCCGCCAGGATGAAGCCGCCGAACACGCGCCACACCGTCATGCCGATGTCGTGGATGAAGTTGAACTCGGTAAAGAGCAGCCAGGCTTCCTTCACCATGGTGATGGGGCTGGCCAGGAAGGTGGGCGAGACCAGCCCGCCCAGCGTGAAGGCGGCCCACACCAGGACGAAGAGCACGAAAAAGCCCACGCCCAGCATCCAGCGGGCGCGCTGGGTCACGGGCTCCAGGGGCGCCCAGCTGCGCGAGCGGCGCGCGGGCTTCTTGGTGGCGGCTGCGGCCGGCAAGGGTGCCGGCGCTGCAGCATTGCTGCGGATCGGGGACGTGGCTTGCATCGTGCTCATCCTGGGTGCGCTGCTCTTGCTCTCTTGCTTACTTGATGAACGATGCGTCGAAGGTCGCGTTCAGGTCATCCGGCGCCTTGCGGATCACACCGGCTTCCAACAGGATCGGCACCGAGTCCTTCATGAACTGCATGAGCTCGCCCGAGAAGAACTTCTGGTTGGCGGCCTTGTCCTGCCAGCGCAGGTACTTGGACGACTCGGCGAACTTCTCGCCCGTCTGCTTCACGGCCGAGCCCATGATGTCGTTGGCCTTGGCCGGGTCGTTCTTGATGAGCTCCAGCGCCTCGAAGTACGAATTGGCCAGCGCCTGCGCAGCCTTGGCGTTGGACTTGAGCCAGGTGGGCGCGCAGCCCACGGTGTCCATCACCATCGGGTAGTCCAGCGTGGTGGCCAGGATCTTGCCGGCCGTGGGGTTGGAGCGCACGGTCGACAGGTAGGGCTCGTAGGTCATGGCCGCGTCGTTCTGGCCGGCCACGAAGGCCTGCGCGGCGGGCTGGGGCTCCAGCGAGACCAGCTTCACGTCCTTGAGGCTCATGCCGTTCTTGCTGAGCATCCAGGCCAGGCCGAAGTACGGCGCGGTGCCCGGTGCGCTCACGCCCACGGTCTTGCCCTTGAGATCGGCAAAGCCCTTCACGTCGTTGCGCACGGCCAGGCCGTCGGCGCCGTATGACTTGTCCATCTGGAAGATCTGGGTGATGGGCACGCCGTTGGCGTTCCAGGCCACGTGCGTTTCGACCGTGGTGGCAGCGCACTGGATGGCGCCCGAGGCCAGGGCCAGGTGGCGATCCTTCTGCGGAATCATGCGCAGCTCCACGTCCAGGCCGTTCTTCTTGAAGATGCCGGCCTTGTCGGCCAGCGTCAGTGGCGCAAAGCCGGTCCAGCCGGACATGCCCAGTGCGATTTTGGTTTCTTGCGCCTGGGCCGCGCCTGCGGCAACGAGGCCGGCGGCAAAAAGGGTGGCAGCTTTGAGAACGACCGTGTTGGCCATGAAGACTCCTGGTGGTGGGAACGAAGCGTTTAGAAAAGTGGGCGGATTGTCTGCGGGTGCTTAGTCCTGTCTATACAGGTGAAACCCTGACAATCCCGATTTCAATTCGTTTCCCTCGGGTTTGCGGATTTTATAGTTGTCTATACAGGTTGTGCAACCCGGGCAAAACGATCAATCCATAGTGTCGATATCACATTTGATGTAGTGATATCATTCACCGCTCCTAGCGACAGGAGCAGGACTCATGCCAGCAGTCATCATTCGCAACCTCCCCGAAGAAACGCATCGCGCACTGAAACTCCGCGCGGAGCAGCACGGTCGCAGCACGGAAGCCGAGATTCGGGACATTCTTGAGGCGACCGTTCGGCCGGCCGCGCGCATTCGCATGGGCAGCGCGTTGTCCAGGCTCAGCCAGGACGCAGGCCTCACCAATGAGGATCTCGACGCCTTGCGCATCGAGATCGATCACGGCAAGCGCCCCGCCGAACCCATGGACTTCGAATGATCCTGCTCGATACCAACGTCGTCTCGGAAGCCATGAAGCCTCAGGCCCACCCACGTGTTCGGGCTTGGCTGGACGACCAGGCGGCCGAAACCCTGTTCCTTTCGAGCGTGACGGTGGCAGAACTCCTGTTCGGCATCGGTGCGCTTCCGGCCGGCCGCCGCAAGTCAGGTCTGGCCGAAGTATTCCAAGGGGTCGTTGCCTTGTTCGACGATCGAGTCCTCGGCTTCGATGCCAACGCGGCCAAGCACTACGCGGACATCGCACTCAGGGCCAGGGCAGCCGGAAAAGGCTTCCCGCTACCCGATGGCTATATTGCTGCCATTGCGGCCAGTCATGGGTTCGCCGTTGCCACCCGCGACACCTCCCCCTTCGAGGCGGCGAGCCTGCAGGTGATCGACCCCTGGGCCGATCCGATGGCAATTCGCTGACGCTTCTGGCGGCCGGCGGGGCCGGGCTGAGACAATGGGCCCGCACGCGCCGCCACCGGGGCGCGTGCATTCTTTTCAAGCCTGCCCGCCCGTGTCCGCCCTGCCCCAAACCTCTGACGCCCCCCATCCGCTCCAGATCCTGCAGGAAGTCTGGGGCTACCCCGACTTCCGCGGCCCGCAGGGCGACATCGTGGAGCACGTGATCGACGGCGGCGACGCACTGGTGCTGATGCCCACCGGCGGGGGCAAGTCGCTGTGCTACCAGGTGCCGGCCATTGCCCGCCAGCGCGCGGGGCGCGGCGTGACCGTGGTGGTGTCGCCGCTGATTGCGCTGATGCACGACCAGGTGGGTGCACTGCACGAGGCCGGCGTGGATGCTGCCTTTCTCAACTCCACGCTGGACTGGAACGAGACGCTCGACGTGGAGCGCCGCATGGCGCGCGCCGAGATCACGCTGCTGTATGCCGCACCCGAGCGCGTGACCACGCCGCGCTTCCTGGAGCTGCTCGACGGGCTTCATGCGCGCGGCAAGCTCAGCCTCTTTGCCATCGACGAGGCGCATTGCGTGAGCCAGTGGGGCCACGACTTCCGGCCCGAATACCGCGCCCTCACGGTGCTGCACGAGCGCTTTGCCAGCGTGCCGCGCATTGCGCTCACCGCCACGGCCGATGCGCTCACGCGCGCCGACATCGTCGAGCGGCTGCAACTGCAGCAGGCGCGGCAGTTCGTCAGCAGCTTCGACCGGCCGAACATCCAATACACCATCGTCGAGAAGAAGGACGCCACCACGCAGTTGCTGCGCTTCATCGAGCGCGAGCACGAGGACGAATCGGGCGTGGTGTATTGCCAGTCGCGCAAGCGGGTGGAAGAAGTGGCGCAGGCGCTGGTGGATGCGGGCATCAACGCCCTGCCCTATCACGCGGGGCTCGATGCGGCCGTGCGCCAGAAGCACCAGAACCGATTCCTGCGCGACGAGGACGCCATCGTGATGGTGGCCACCATCGCCTTCGGCATGGGCATCGACAAGCCCGACGTGCGCTTTGTCGCGCACCTGGACATGCCCAAGAACATCGAGGGCTACTACCAGGAAACCGGCCGCGGGGGCCGCGACGGCCTGCCCGCCCACGCCTGGATGGCCTACGGCCTGCAGGACGTGGTGAACCAGCGCCGCATGATCGACGAGAGCCCCGCCGGCGAAGACTTCAAGCAGGTGATGCGCGGCAAGCTCGATGCGCTGCTGGCGCTGGCCGAAGCCACCGACTGCCGGCGCGTGCGGCTGCTGGGCTACTTCGGCGAAGAGAGTTCACCCTGCGGCAACTGCGACAACTGCCTGAACCCGCCGCAGGTATGGGACGGCACCGATGCGGCGCGCAAGCTGCTGTCCACCATCTATCGCGTGCAGCAGCAAAGCGGCATCAGCTTCGGCGCGGGGCACATCATGGACATCCTGCGCGGCAAGAGCACCGAGAAGACCAAGCAGTACGGGCACGAGCGAATCTCCACTTTCGGCATTGGCGCCGAATTCAGCGAGCCGCAACTGCGCGGTGTGCTGCGCCAGCTGATCGCCACCGGCGCGCTGAACGTGGACGCGCAGGCCTTCAACACGTTGCAGCTCACCGACGGATCGCGCGCCGTGCTGCGCGGCGAAGTGCCGGTGCTGCTGCGTGAATCGGTGTCGCAGCCCGCGACGCGCGGCAGCTCGCGACGGGACAAGCGAAGCGGCGGTGCATCCAAGCCCGCATCGGCCGCGGCGGCCGCGCTCGATGCCACCGGACACAAGCGCTTCGAGGCCTTGAAGGCCTGGCGCACCGAAGTGGCCAAGGAACACAACCTGCCGGCCTACGTCATCTTTCACGACGCGACACTGGCGGCCATTGCCCAACGCGCGCCCGCCACGCTGGACGACCTGCAGGGCATCAGCGGCATCGGCGAGAAGAAGCTGGCGGCCTATGGCACCGAGGTGTTGCGGGTGTGCGGCGACGCCGCACGCTGACGATCGCCCCGACTAGCGCGCAGGCGGCAGCGCCACAGGCACCGGCCGCGTCATCAGGTCGACGTACCAGTCCAGGAATCGGGCGTTGTCGAAGCGCTTGACCACCTTCACCTTCTGCAGCGCCACGCCCTGCGGCGCCTGCGCGTAACCCACCGAGCGGCCGTTCTGCGGGTCGCCGGGCTTGGCGATCACGTCCAGGTACTCCTGGTCGACCTGCGTGGCGAAGCTCGGGTCGACCAGGTAGGCGATGACCAGCGTGTCCCAGATGTTGCTCGTGTAGTTCGGGTTGCGGGCAAAGGCCCGACTGAACCATTCCTGCCCGTACACGCGCGTCACGGCGGTGGGCGGGTTGGCGTTCGCGATGCGTTCGTAGGTGGCGCGCGTGAGCTGCACCGTGTTGGTCACGTCCAGCGGAATCACCACTTGCGGGATGGGTTGGCGCACCACGAACTGCGCCGCCTCGGGATCGAACCACCAGTTGAACTCGGCCGCCTTGGTGGTGTTGCCCGGCACATGCACGGCCCCGCCCATGTAGATGATCTGCTTGATGAGCGGCACGATCTCGGGGCTTTGCCGAATCGCCAGCGCAATGTTGGTGAGCGGCCCGATGGCCAGGATGGTGATCTCGCCAGGGTTGGCCTTGACGGTCTGCACGATGAACTCCACCGCGCCCTGCGGTTGCAGCCGGGTTCGGGCGGCGAAGCCGTCCGGCGGGCGCACCAGGTCGGCGTCGGACTTGGGCTCGGGGGTCTTCCACGCGCCCAGGTAGCCGTCGCCACCCGCGCCAGCCTTGAGCTCGGCCTGGATGGTGGCGTAGTCATGGTTGAGCGCGTAGTTGGCACCGGAATACACGCCGATGCGCTCGCTCACACCCAGCCGCTCCACCGACATGAGCGCCTCGGCCACGCCCTGGCGCAGCCACTTGTTGCCCGAGACCACCGTGATGCCCATGACCTGGACCAGGCCCTGGGCCTGCAGCTGCACCGCCATGGCGCCCAGCTGGCCGTCGTCGCTCATGGTGTTGTAGTCACTGTCGATGATGACCTTGGGCGCCGCGGCGCCGGTGGTTCGGCCCATGCCGGCACAGCCGGTGAGCGCAGCGGCCGACAGGGCCGACAGCAGCCAGTCTCTTCGTTGCATCGTTTTCATCCCTTGCGTTGGTTGCGCCGGTGCGGCGCGGCGGTACGAGCTGCGGTTGTCAGCCCTGGGCGCCCAGCATGCCTGCGACGAACCTCGCCCACAACCCCGTCAGCAGCACCAGGCTGACCATGAATGCCGCGAACCGGTGCGCCACCCGGTTGTAGCTGCACTGGATGGCGCTGTGCGCGTAGCGCAGCAGCACGAAGCACCAGGCGCCCGCCACCAGCCAGCCGGGGGTGCGACCCGTGGCCAGGGCCACCGCCACCAGTGTGTAGAACAGCACCGGCACCTCGAACAGGTTCTTGAAGTTGTCCGAGGCGTGCACGCGCTCCAGGCGCGCGGCGGTCTGGACAGAGTTGGCGACCGCCTGCATCGGCAGGCGCTTGGCGCGCATCTCGGCCACGCGCACAAGGAGCAGGCGCAGGCCCACCATGGCCACCAGCAGCATCATCGCGCCACAGGCGGCGACGAGATGCTGGGCGTTGGTCACGGAGTCAACTCGCGCGTGCGCCGCCGCTCAGAGCCTGGCGCTCGAGCGCAGCAGGCCGTCGATGCGCTTGTTGTCGCGCAGCGGATTGGGCCGCAGGTACGGGCTTTCCAGCAGCGGGCCGGTGGACTTGCGCAAGCCCTGCCCAGCGGACGAACCTGTGGGCGCGGGGCATGCGCCGGTTGCGCTCAGGGTCAGGGCCGCGGCAAGGCGAGCCTCGTTGCGATCGCCCAGGTCGTGGTTGAAGTCGTCGGCCACGCTGCAGGTGGGCGCCATGCCGTCGCCGTAGTCGCCGAAGCCCTGGGCGTTCACACCCTGGAAGTTGATGGCGAGGTAGGTGGTTCCGCAGTTGTCCACCGGGAAGAAGCCATAGGGCTTGCCGCAGGTGGTGGAGCCGACCAGGTCGACCTTGACGCCCACGCCGCGCAGGCCGTTGACCACCGACTCGCTGGCCGAGCAGGTGTCGGGGCCGCTGAGCACGGTGACCTTGCTCAGGCCCAGGTTCGGCAGGGCCTGGTCGGCCGGCAGCGAGTAGCCGACGGCCGTGGCCTGGAACGGGAAGTTGGCTTCCGCGTCGGTGAACCCGTAGGGGTTCTTGCTGTTGGTGACCATGCGCTCGAATGTCTTGCCCTGGGTCGGGCCGGGGCCGGCCACCATGTAGGCCAGCTCGCTCGCAACACCAAGCAGGCCGCCGCCGTTGTAGCGCATGTCGAGCACCAGCTCAGTCACGCTCAGGGCCTTGAGCTTGTTGATGGCGTCCGCCAGCTCGGTTTCGGCCACTTCGTTGTGCTGGTTGAACTGCAGGTAGCCCACCAGCCCGTTGGTCGTGGCAATGGTCGAGACGTTCATCACCGGCTGGGGGACCACCACTGCCGAGGTGAGCGTGACCGTGCGCGTGACGCCCGCGTTGCTGGTGACGACCATGGTGTGCGCCTCGCCCGCGTTCGTCGGGAACAGCGCTGCGTTGAGCGCGTCGGCAGAGCCGTTTGCCACGTCCACGCCATCCAGCGTGACCAGTGTGTCGCCACGATCGATGCTGTTGACCGCCGCCGGGGTGCCGGGCGTGACGAATGCCACCCGCACCACGCGTGGCGGCACGCTGCTGATCAGGGCCACTTCCATGCCGTAGCCCACCGAGCCCGTGCCCGCGGTGTCGCCTTGGAAGGATGCCGTGTCCACGAAGTAGTGGAAGCGGTCCTTGTCGGCGCCGGAGGCCGTCTTCAGCGGCGTCTTGAGCACGTCGAAATAGGCTTGCGGCGTGGCGTAGTCACTGGCCTTGAGCGTGGTCGGCACTTCGTTGAACCACAGGTAGGTCTCGTCGATCCAGGCGCGCACCCAGGACTTTTCTGTTTCCAGCGTGCCGGCGGTGTCGGGATAGGGCTTGCCCGTGGAAGGATCGGTGCCCGTGCGGGGCCGGGCGCACTGGTTGGCCATCGCGATCGACGGGCCGCCCGAATCCGGGGTTGTTCCGGAGCTGCTGCTCTCGTGCGTCAGCTCGGCATTGCCCGATGTACCGGTGGAGTCGATGGTGTGGTGGCTGTCGCTACCGCCACCACAAGCGGCCAGGGCCGCGCAGACGAGAGCGACCGAGAGGGGACGAACGGCAGTTTTCATGGCCAAACAGAGTAACAGACTGCAACTCCCGCCGGATCATCCGGCGAAGCGATGTTGCCTGGCCGCGTCACTGCATGAAGCCGATTCCCCGGGATTCGCGTACTTCCGGCTTCACCCGGTGCTCGGCTTCGAGCTGCTCCATGAACTCGGCCGCACTGAACTCGGCCGCCAGGATGTCGGTCTGGCGTTTCACGGCCGCGAAATCGCCGGGGCACAACTGGTCGAGCCGGGCCAGGCGGGCGCGCAACTCGCTGCCCAGGAGGTCTTGGTCGCCCGCCAGCGCCTCGGTCACGAACATGCGCTCTCGCTGCGCACCTGTCAGCGGCATGAACCGGATCTTGAAGGTGAAGCGGCGCAGCGCCGCCTGGTCGATGCGCTCGAGCAGGTTGGTGGTGCACACGAACACGCCGTTGAAGTGCTCCATGCCCTGCAGCATCTCGTTGACCTCGGTCACCTCGTAGGTGCGCTGGGCGCCGCGGCGGTCCTGCAGGAAGCTGTCGGCCTCGTCCAGCAGCAGCACGGCCTTCTCGGCTTCGGCCTCGCGGAACATGGCCGCCATGTTCTGCTCGGTCTCGCCCACGTACTTGCTCATGATGTCGCTGGCCTGCTTGACCAGCAGCGGGCGGGCGATGGAGCGGGCAATGTGCTCGGCCAGCGCCGTCTTGCCCGTGCCCGGCGGACCGTAGAAGCACAAGGTGCCCTGGCCGCGCGCCTTCAGCGCCGTGACGATGCGAGGCACCTCGAAGCGAGTCTCGACGTTGAGCATGCCCAGGTCGTAGGTCGTGACGCTGCGGCGCAGGCCGCGGTCGGTCTCGAGCGTGCCCAGGGCCTGGTCGGCATTGCGCAACTGCCGCTCGATCAGGCTCTCGATGGGCATCTCGCCTACCTGCGCCAGGCCTGCAAAGCGCACCGCAGTGCGGATCTGCGCGGGCGTGAGCCCCTTGCGCTCGGCCAGCTTGGCAGCAAAGGCGTCGGACACTGCCACGCCTTCGAGCGTCTTGCGCACCAGTTGCTCGCGCGCGCCGGGCGGCGGCGACTTCAGCTCCAGGTGGTAGGCAAAGCGGCGCCGGAAGGCCGGGTCGATCTGCTCGATGCGATTGGTGACCCACAACGTGGGCACCGGGTTGGATTCGAGGATCTGGTTGACCCAGGCCTTGCCGCTCACGCTGCCGTTGGGCGCGGCCGGAATCTGCTCGGCGCGGGCCATGAATTGCGCGGCCTCGGTGCTGATCGGCGGGAACACGTCCTCCACCTCGTCGAACAGCAGCGCGGCCTGGGCGCTGCCCTTGAGGAAGACCTGTGCGATCTGCAGCGAGCGGTAGCGGTCGCGCCCGCTGAGCGAGTTGCCGTCGCGGTCGGCATATTCGACTTCGAACAGCTCCAGGCCTGCCGCCTGCGCGACCACCTTGGCCAGCTCGGTCTTGCCGGTGCCCGGGGGGCCGTACAGCAGCACGTTCACGCCCGGCTCCTTGCGCGCCACGGCGGCACGCAGCAGGGCGATGAGCATGTCCGTGTCGTCCTGCACGAAGGCAAAGTCCTGCACGCCCAGCGTCGACTTGGCCGAGGGCCGGGTGAACACGGCCATCAGCTCGTTGTGGTCGCGGTATTCACGCATGAGCACCGGCGGCAGCTTCTCGCTGACCTTCATCAGGTCGGCCAGGTCGGTGATGTTGTGCTCGGAGATGAGGTTTTCCACCAGGCCGATGCGCTCCAGGCGCGAGCCGGCGCGCAGCGCCTCGCCCACGTCGGTGGCGCTCACGCCAGCCACTTCGGCAATCGCGGCATAGGCCTCGGGCGCGTTGTTGACCTTGAACTCCACCAGCAGCGAGCGCAGGTCGCGCTGGTAGCGTGCCAGCGTGCCGTACAGCAGCAGCGCACGCTCGGCCTTGTTCAGCTGCAAAAGGCCGGCCAACGCGTCGATGTTCTTCTCCACCAGCGTGGACTGCTTGCGCAGCGCATGGGTGAGCCAGTCGCGCGTGACCGAAAGCACCGCCAGCAGGTCCTTGGGCTGGTCCTTGGCGTATTCGTCGAGATAGAAGAACAGCGTGCCCTCCTCGTACGGGCCGCGCCACACGCCGTGGCGCTCGAGCAGGGTGCGCGGGTCGTAGTTCTCGACTCCGCTCCATACCTCGTTGCCCACGCAACGGCGCGAAAGGAACTCGCGCAGGCGCATCAATACGGGCGCTGGCCATACCAGGTGCCGGCCGGTGAGAGAGAGCAGGCCGTTGAGGTCGCGCCGCACGTTGAAGCGCGGGCCCTGCTTGGCCGCCAGGGTCAGCACGAAGTGCGAGCACATGAGCTCCAGCACCGGTGCTTCGCGCAGCCCAGGCGACGGCAGCGACTGTGCACGCGTGGCACCCGCAACAACGTCGAACCCGGCACGCTTGACCATGTGGACAACCTCCTCTCGAATGCGCCGGCGCGCTGTGGGCGCCGACTAGGCCGTGTGAGCGCGACCATAGCGCAGAGTTTTGGCTTCGTGAAGGGTCGTCCAGCGGAATAACCCCAATGCGCGGCGCAAGGTGCCCCAACACTGCGACACCGACCGCCCGATCGGCTGGCTTGCGGCCACAATCGCACATGGTTTCCATCGAAGACATCCGACTGGCACAGGCCCGCATCGGCGGCCAGTTGCTCACCACGCCGTTTCTCGAATCGCGCACGCTCTCGCAGATCGTCGGCGCGCAGGTGTTCCTGAAGTTCGAGAACCTGCAGTTCACCGCCTCCTTCAAGGAGCGGGGCGCCTGCAACATGCTCACCCAGCTGGCCCAGCAGGGTGTGCGCGGCGTGATCGCCATGTCGGCCGGCAACCACGCGCAAGGCGTGGCCTATCACGCGCAGCGCCTGGGGCTGGCGGCCACCATCGTCATGCCGCGCTTCACGCCGGCGGTGAAGATCGAGCGCACCCGCAGCTTCGGGGCCGAGGTGGTGCTTCACGGCGACACGCTCGAAGGCGCCCGACTGCATGCCTTCGAACTCGCCAAGACCCGCGGCCTGACCTTCGTGCACCCCTTCGACGACGACGCCATCATCGCCGGCCAGGGCACCCTGGCGCTGGAAATGCTCGAGGCCGTACCCGACCTGGATACGCTCGTGGTGGCCGTGGGCGGGGGCGGTCTGCTTGCGGGCATGGCCGTCGCCGCCCGTGCACTGGCCCCGCGCATCGAGATCGTCGGCGTGCAGGCAACGCGCTTTCCCTCCATGTTCAATGCCGTCAAGAAGACCGAGCACGCGACCGGCACCAGCTCCATTGCCGAGGGCATCGCGGTGGGTACGCCGGGCGTGCGCACGCTGGAAGTCATCTCCACCCTGGTCGACGACATGCTGCTGGTGGACGAAGGCGACATCGAGCAGGCCGTGCTGATGCTGCTGGAAATCGAAAAGACCCTGGTCGAGGGTGCGGGTGCTGCCGGCCTGGCCGCACTGGTGCGGCATCCGGATCGCTTTCGCGGCAAGCGGGTGGGCCTGGTGCTGTCAGGCGGCAACATCGATCCGCTGCTGCTGGGCGCGATCATCGAGCGCGGCATGGTGCGCGCAGGCCGCCTGGCCCGGCTGCGCGTGAGTGCGCGCGATGTGCCCGGCGTGCTGGCAAAAATCACCGCGGTTGTGGCAGAAGCGGGCGCTAACATCGACGAGGTGCACCACCAGCGGGCCTTCACCATGCTGGCGGCCCAGAACGTGGAAATCGAACTGGTGCTGCAAACCCGCGGCCGCGACCACCTGGCGGCTGTGCTGACGGCCTTGCGAGAGGCAGGTTTCCAGACCGACGCGCAACCCTGATTGCCTATGGCTTGCCCTAAAGGCCCCACAAGTGGGCGCCGGGTAAAATGGCGGCAGTCGAGACACTTGAGGTAGAGAACAATGTCCCACCCCACCCCGGCCGATCACGGCCACGCAGTTGGCGCCGAGCAAGACACTGTCGAGTCCATCGTTCCGCTGATGCCCCTCGTGCTGCCGCTGTGCGGCGGCGTGCTGATGCTGCTGCTGGCGTCCATCGCGGTCTTCCTGGCCTGACGCAAGCGCCCCAACCGGCGCCCCTTTGACCGGGGCGCCATTTTTTTCTGCGTTCCCCCGCCGCCCTGGAAAAACCCGAACCGAAAGACGTTTTCTCAAACGACCCTTGCCGCCCTCGTGCCCGGTGAGCCTCGTTCGAAAAGACGGTTTTTCAACTTAGGAGTTTTTCGATGAACGCACCCGTGATGAAGGGCCTGAATATTCAGGCGCCCTCGTATGTAAAGAATGCCCGGCTCATTGCCTGGGTGGCCGACATGGCGGCCCTGTGCAAGCCCGACCGCGTCGAATGGTGCGACGGTAGCCAGGAAGAGTACGACCGCCTGTGCCAGCTGCTGGTGGATGCGGGCGTCTTCAAGAAACTCAACCCGGCCAAGCGCCCCAACTCCTTCCTCGCCAACTCCGACCCGAGCGACGTCGCCCGCGTCGAAGACCGCACCTTCATCTGCTCCGAGAAGAAGGAAGACGCCGGCCCGACCAACAACTGGGTCGCCCCGGCCGAGATGCGCACCACCCTGCAGCCCCTGTTCGACGGCTGCATGAAGGGCCGCACCATGTACGTGGTGCCCTTCTCCATGGGCCCGCTGGGCTCGCCCATTGCCCACATCGGCATCGAGCTGTCCGACAGCCCCTACGTGGCCGTCAACATGAAGATCATGACCCGCATGGGCAAGGCCGTGTACGACGTGCTGGGCGCCGACGGCGAGTTCGTGCCCTGCGTGCACACCGTGGGTGCGCCGCTGCAGCCCGGCCAGAAGGACGTGGCCTGGCCCTGCAACAAGACCAAGTACATCGTCCACTACCCGGAAACGCGCGAGATCTGGAGCTACGGCTCGGGCTACGGTGGCAACGCGCTGCTGGGCAAGAAGTGCTTCGCCCTGCGCATCGCGTCCACCATGGGCCGCGACGAAGGCTGGCTGGCCGAGCACATGCTCATCCTGGGCGTGACCTCGCCCGAGGGCAAGAAATACCACGTGGCCGCTGCCTTCCCCTCGGCCTGCGGCAAGACCAACTTCTCCATGCTGGTGCCGCCGGCCGGCTTCGAAGGCTGGAAGGTCACCACCATCGGCGACGACATTGCCTGGATCAAGCCCGGAAAGGATGGCCGCATGTACGCCATCAACCCCGAGGCCGGCTACTTCGGCGTGGCCCCCGGCACCAACCTCAAGACCAACCCCAACTGCCTCAAGAGCCTGGACCGTGACGTGATCTTCACGAACGTGGCCCTGACCGACGACGGCGACGTGTGGTGGGAAGGCCTGGAAGACGATGTGCCCGGCAAGAAGCTGCCCGACCACCTCATCGACTGGCAAGGCAACGACTGGACCCCGGCCATCGCCAAGGAAAAGGGCACCAAGGCCGCGCACCCCAACTCGCGCTTCACCGTCGCCGCCACCAACAACCCGGCGCTCGATCCCGCCTGGGACGACCCGGCCGGCGTGCCGATCGACGCCTTCATCTTCGGCGGCCGCCGCTCGACCACCGTGCCGCTGGTGACCGAAGGCCGCGACTGGGTCGAAGGCGTGTACATGGCCGCCACCATGGGCTCTGAAACCACCGCTGCCATCGTGGGCCAGGTGGGCGTGGTGCGCCGCGACCCCTTCGCCATGATCGCCTTCGCCGGCTACAACATGAGCGACTACTTCCAGCACTGGCTCGACCTGGGCAAGAAGCTGAAGGCCTCGGGCGCCAAGCAGCCGCGCATCTTCACCACCAACTGGTTCCGCAAGGGCGCCGACGGCAAGTTCGTCTGGCCCGGCTACGGCGAGAACATGCGCGTGCTGAAGTGGATGATCGACCGCATCGAAGGCAAGGCTGAAGGCACCGACCACCTCTTCGGCGTGAGCCCGCGCTACGAAGAACTCAACTGGACCGGCCTGGACTTCAGCGCCGACCAGTTCAAGAGCGTGACCAGCATCGACAAGGCCGCCTGGGAAGCCGAGCTGAAGCTGCATGCCGAGCTCTTCGAGCAGCTCAAGCACCACCTGCCCCAGGAGCTGGCCGACACCAAGGTAACCATCGAGCGTCGCCTGGCCGCCTGAGGCCGGCCAGGAGGCTCCTGACCAGGGAGCCTCTTGCAGGCTCTTGCAGGCAAAAAAAAGCCGCCCTCGTGGTTATTCCCCCCAACAAGGAATACATAGTTGGCATGGCCTAGCTGCCTAAAGCCCCTCCAAGCCCCTCTTGCAGGGGCTTTTTCTTGGCCTGAGTCTTTTGTAGTTATTCCATAAATCCACATACAATGTAACTAGATGCAGCGTCTATGGCTGTTCTGAGTAGCAGTCTTTCCTTGAAAGACGAGTAGCAGGTGGGGGTCCGGGGGAGGGGCTTGTGCGGCAACGGTCTGTGGATAACTTGACGCTGGAGCGCTGGCGGGCGCTCGATGCTTTGTTGGTGCTCGAAAAGCTGGGCTGCTATGCGAAGGCCGATGACACCTTCAAGCCCCTCAGTGCGGAGGGCACTCAGCGCTATCACATCAATCTCGAAAGCCAGGATTTCGAGCTCCTGCTTCGCGGCCCTAAGTTTTTCGACACCCGACTCAAGCGCGGCGGCGGCGGCGCAGTTGATTTGGTCATGCACGTGCACCGTGTCGACTTCAAAGCCGCGACGGACCTCTTGCGTCGTCTGGCTGTTTAGGTCCCCATGTTTGTGACCGTCAAAGCCCGTGTCTACACCGATGCCACCGGGGTCTACACCGAACTGCCCGCGCTGCTGACACCGGCTGGAGTGTTGGAGCCTTTGCTCGACTACTGCTTGTATCGTAGCCACGACCGCAGCCTGACCTGGATGTCGAAAGTAACCCGCTCGGTGCGGATGTTCCTCGAGTACCTGCAATCCAACCCCGCCGAGCGCGACACCTACCGCCTGTTCCAGAACTTCGCCCAGCGGCTGTACACCGGCACCTTCGACCGTGAGACTGGCCTCGACCCCAGCGGCCTGTGTTGGGCGCCGCGCTCGCCGCAGGACGCCTCGCACATCGTCACCCACCTAACGGACTTCTTCGACTGGCTTGGGGAGATGCGTCCCGAGGCCGCCTTGGTGAATCCACACTATGCGGGCGGCGCCTTCGACCGGCAGACCGACGAGGCCGCCTACCAATTCCGGCGTAGCAAGGCCTTCCTCGGGCACACATGGGCGGCGAACGCATCCCCCTCCGAAACGGGGCATCGCGTCCGCGGAAAGCGCCTACCGAAGGTCGAAAAAGGTGAGCCACCAGCCTTCCCTGAGGAACGCTTCGAGGAACTTCTCGCCAAGGGATTCAGTGCGGCCGGACGCCAGGACTATCGCGGCATGCTCATCACGCTCCTGCTGCATGGGGCGGGCTACCGCGAGTCTGAACCCTTCCACCTCTACATCTCGGACGTGTTCCCGGACCCTGCTAACCCGCGCCAAGCCAAGGTGCTCATCCATCACCCGAGCTACGGCACCGCGCCCGCGGATTGGCGCGACGAGCGGGGCAAGCTGCGCAAGGGCAACCGGGCGGAATACCTCGCCCAGCAATTCGGACTCGTGCCCCGCACAGAGGTGATGGACCGGCGGCACGCCGGCTGGAAAGGCGGCATGCACGACGCGGCCTACTACAAGCAGGCGTACTGGTTCCTGCCAGAGTATGGCGAGTGGTTCCTGCAACTGTGGCACCGCTACTTGGAACAGGTCGCACGTCTTGAACGTGACCACCCGTTCGCCTTCATCAATCTGAGCCGCGAACCCGTGGGGGCGATGTATACGCTGACCCAGTACAACAAAGCGCACGCCGCTGCTTGCGAACGCATCGGCCTCGCGGTCGGCAAGGCCATCGGCACGACCCCGCACGGCCACCGGCACGCCTACGGCCGGCGGCTGCGCAACGCCGGCGTCGAGAAACCATTCATTCGACGCTTCATGCATCACGCCTCTGAGGAAAGCCAGGAGGTCTACACGCAGCCGACCACCCGGGAGGCCATCGCTGCGCTCGAACTGGCCGCGCGGCGGCTTCGTGACAAGTCCGCCGGCACCTCCTCCGTGCCGGGCGGCCTGCTACCAGGCATCGAACTCAACCACTGAAGAATCCACATGTCCGAAAGGAAGATTGCACCCAAGGCGCCTGGCGCCCCCACCCAGAAAATCAAAGGCGTGAGGCGTGAGACCGATGCCGAACTGGGCTGGGTCTCGAGGGAATATCCGCAACTGGCCGCCTGGCGCACCTTGGCGGTGACGTGGCTCAAGGGAGAAACTCGCGGAGTTGGCAAGAGACTCTGGGCTCTGACGGCCTTCCTGGAGCGCTACCTCGTCCAGCAGGGACTACCGCTCGACCCGGCGGTGTTTCTGGCACGCAGCACGGTCGTGCCCGACTTCTACCGCACGGCCTGTCCAGATTCGGTTGACGGCATCAAGTACAACAACCACATCAACGCCTTTCTGCACTTCGTATTGCTGCGCGAGTTCAGCGAAGTGGCCGACGACGGCCAAGCGGCCGTCTCACCTGCCTTCCACAACCCTGTACCCCGGATGTCCAAGGCTGGCCTGCCCAAGCGCGACGAGAGCGTGCATTCGCCGCTGCCCTACGGCTACATCGACGAACTGCGGCGCATGCTCGCGGCGGGACCAAACTTCCGAGACTGGCAGTGGGCGCAGGGCGAGTTGGGTGTTGAAATCGGCCAGCGTGGGCGCAGCGCAACCGACTGGTTCGAGGTGACCGAGGACCGGATTGACTTTAGCGACCCGGACTGCGTATGGCGGGTCCGCAAGGTGAGTCCGAACTATCGAGGCGGGCAGCTGTTGGAGATGTGGAGTCCCGTGCGCTGGGTCGCGCTGCTTGTGAAGCTCATCCTGCCGCTGCGCACCTTCCAGGTTCGCATGCTCGACTCGGGCGAAGCCGATACGTGGCGCTACGCGGCAGGCTCCTGGGTATTGAATCCGAGCCGGCTGGCACAGGGGAGCGAACGCCAGCCCCTCCAGCAGGGGGTGCTCCACCGCAGCAAACCTATCGCCGACGGCGAGGCCGTCCCGACCGTTCTCTATATCAACACCAACAAGACTGCCGACATTGCCAAATCCGGGCCCGACAAGGGCTACGTATTGCCGTGGTCCTCTGGCGGACCGGCGCATCAGGACGTCTTCTACTGGTTGGAGAAGCTGCGCAACTGGCAAGAAAAGTACAACCCCGTCTCGCGGCGCACGTCCTGGACGGAACTGGATGGCCGCCACCTCGATGCAAAGAGCGAGGTGCAACTCGCAGGCTATCCGGACGCTTGCTTCCTCTTTAGGTTGCCGGAGGCGCGCGACGGCGCCCATCATCTGCCTGTGCCTCAAGCCGGCCATCTGGAGCTCTGCTGGTTCCGACTACTAAACGCACTGGAAGTGCGGCTTGCTGAACGTGGCGAAACTCATCGCAATGGCGCACCGATTCGTTTGCTCCCACCGCCGGAAGAGCGAAAGCATGGGCCGACGACTCTCTTCCCGCTACACAGTCTGCGTGTCTCCCTCATCACCGCGCTGGCCCTGGAAGGACAGGTGCCGTTTCCCGTGCTGCAAAAGCTCGCAGGCCATAGCCGCTTGCTGATGACCCTGTACTACACCAAGCCCGGCGCCACCTACATCCGCGACGTGCTGCTTGGCGCGGCCGAGCGTCTTGAGGCTGGCAAAGAAGCCAGTATCCAGAACTTCCTGCTCGACACCGCGCACGACGAACTACTGCAAAAGGCCATCTGCAACAGCACCACTAGCCTTGCCGCCGCAATCCCGCAGCATCCGGCCGCACGGAACCCGGCCGGCTGGATGCCGATGCACCACGGGCTGTGTCTAGTCGGTGGCAATACAAGCGAGAGCGAGGACAACAGCGTCGTGGGCGGCTGCTACAACGGCGGGCCGATGACCGCGAGGGGCAGCGCGTCAGTGAATCCAAAGTATGGTCCCGTTACGGGAGGCAGCCGCAACTGCGTGCGTTGTCGCTGGTTCGTGACCGAACCGCACCACCTGCCCGCGCTGGCAGTCCACTTCAACACCCTGGCCTATCACTTCGACGAGGCACGTAATGTCTGCCTTGCTCGCGAAGACGAGTTGCAAGCTCTGAAGAAGCAAAAGGTAGATGCGGAGGATGCAGGGCGGCCGTTCGCCCGTCAGGATGCCTACCGACAGGCCGAGCGGGTGTGGGAAAGCGCCATGAAGCGGTTCAGCGACTTGGCCGAAGACTTGGTGGCTTGCTGGCGTCTCATCGAACGCTGCAAGGCGGCGCTCGAAGCCCCGCAGGGCGACGGAACGCACCTGGTCTTGGCCGGCGCAGTCGCCGATGTGCAGGTCGCCTTCGAAGAGACAGAGTCGGAGCTGCTCCAGTTGGCCGGTGTCTGCGAAAGCGTCGAAGCGTATCCCGACCTGGAGCCAGGCAAGGCGGTCTTCCGCCGCAGCCAGTTGCTCGATAGCGTGCTCTACCGCGACGACCTGCCACCCGTGTTCATGCTTCTCAGCGAACAGGAACAACTGCTCGCGGGCAACGCCTTCATGCGACGACTCGCCCAGCAGATGAACCCTGCCAATCCCGCGCTGGGCCAGCGGGAGGTAATTCGCCTGATGGACGCCGGCGCGAGTCTCAGCCAGCACTTCGACATGGACCTCGCCTCGCTACTGCCCGCCGCCCGCCCCAGCAAGGCGTTCTCCACCGGACGGCGGACCCTAAGGGGAGCCGAAGCATGAATGGAATGACGGACATCCACCCAGACGATGTGCTCAAGTCTCTGCTCGCCAAGGGCGCGCGCTCAAATCGAAGGGCGAACCTGGCGAAGATGCACGAGCTTTGCCGCAGGCAGCACGACGCTGGCTCGCGCGACTTCTCGCTGCCGGCCATCGGCCGCCTGGCAGAAGCCGAAGGCATCCTGAAGGGCCGAGCGCTCTACAACGCCCCATCGGCCGACTATCGCGACCTCATTGACGCCTGGGCCACCTATGCCGGCCCCACCGCGCCCAAGCCGCCGAAGACGCTGGCGAGCCATGACTATCTAATGCGCATCGAAGACCCGGCCATCCGTTCCATCATGCAGGCCATCATCGCCGAGCGCGACAAACTTAAGGCGCAGCTCAACGTGTTGAAGGCCAACACGCATGTGACCGTGGACCGGCGCCCCCTGGGTGCGACCGTCTCCGCTACTCCAGGGGCACAGCCGGTGACGCTGCTCGCCCTGTCCGCCCAGTTGACGCCGTCCGAACGGGAAGCTTTGCAAAAGGCGGTGTCGGCCGGTTACCTTCAAGAGCGCGGCTTGAAGGAAGGAAGCCACGGCGAAATCGTCAACGAGCGCGGACGGACGGTGTTTGATGTGGGCTTTGCTCGCGCCGTTCGTAAGGTACTGGGCGACACCCCTTCCGAACGCCCATGAAAAAAGCGCCAACGTTGCCGTCGGCGCTTGGAAGTTGCGATGCACTGCGATGTATCTATACATCGCAATGCAAATTCAATAAATACCAACTCTGAGAGGGCACAACCCGCACTCACTCAAATACTATGTATCTTTAGGGTACAGGTCCTCGTGGGGCGGCTTTTTTATTTGGAGCCGAGGGCTCAGTAGTAGTGCGACATGCGAGCGCGGCGGGTCGCTTCGTACAGGTCGCCAGCCAGTTGGCGCTGGGCGCGCGGAGCAACGTCGGCTTCGGTCGGGTTCTGCTCTTCGTGGCGGCTGATGGCAACTTGCAGGTCGTGCATCACGCGGGGGTCGAAGGCGGCGTAGGCCATGAACTGCGCATCGGCACGGGCTTGGGCGCGGCGCTCGGCGGACAGCTTCCAGGCGGCAGCAAGACGAGCACCCACCGGACGCAGCGCGCTCGCGCCGACGGCCAGGGCCACGAAGAACAGGGCGGAAACGACAGCCCAGATGGCCAGCATTTCGCCGTCTTCCAGGTTCGCGGCCATGCGGTCGACCACCACGAAGATGGCACCGACCACCGCGGCCAGCAGGATGGCAGCCATGCCGCGCGCGCCGTTCAGGCGGCTGCGGGCATCGCGCAATTGGGTTACTACCGCTTCAGCACGCTCGACGCCGGCGTGTTGGGTGGTTTGGTCTACGTGAACAAAACTGTTGGACATGATGTGTTTCCCTCTGTGTGTGTGCGTGGCTTTTGGCCGATGGGGTGATATTAGGGTTGACCCTAGTGCTTTGCAACTTTATCTTTGTGATGCTCATCATTCACTGGACTTATGAATGTCAACTTCCGCACCCTCGACCTGAACCTGTTGCGCGTCTTCGACGAGGTGATGGCCGAGCGAAACCTGACGCGGGCGGCCCGCAACTTGTCGCTGACCCAGCCGGCCGTGAGCAACGCCCTGCGCCGCCTTCGGGAGATCCTGGGCGACGAGCTGGTGCGCCGCGCGGGTGCCGGCGTGGAGCCCACACCCAGGGCCCTGGCCCTGTGGCCCACGGTGCGCGAAGCCTTGCGGCAACTGCAACACACCCTGGCGCCCAGCGAGTTCGACCCGGTCAGCGCACGCACCACCTTCGTCGTGGCGATGGCGGACGCCACCGCTGCCGAGCTGATGCCGGGCCTGGTGCGCATCGGCGAGGCAGAGGCGCCCGGCATTTCGGTTCGCACGGTGCCGCTCACCACCCGGGATCCGCGCCGGCTGCTGGAAGAAGAGGCCGCGGACATGGCGGTGGGCTACTTCCCGGCGCTGCTGGCCAATCTGACCGCCGCCGCGCAATCGGGCGAGGCGTTGCCGTTCGAGTCGCAGCGCCTGTACATCAGCCAGTACGCGTGCGCCATGCGGCACGATCACCCGCTGGCGCAGGCCCCGTTGACGCTGGATGAGTTCTGCAACGCCCGTCACCTGCTGGTGAGCTTTTCGGGCCGGCCTTTCGGCTTTGTCGACCAGACGCTCGGGGCGCTGGGCCGGGAAAGGCGCATCGTTGCCACGGTGAACCAGTTCTTCACCGCCGGACGCGTGGTGGCCAACTCGAACCTGCTCACGGTATTGCCGCGCCATTTCATCGGGGTGACGGGCTTTAGCGAGCAACTCGTGCTGCGGGACCTGCCCTTTGACCAGCCCCTGATGCATGTCGACGCCGTCTGGCATCGCCGCGCCCTGTACAGCCCGGCGCACGAGTGGCTGCGCGGTGCAATGGTGCGTGCGGCGGAGCTTGCATTTCCGCGCCCCCCGCGCGCCGAAGTCGCCGTGAGCGCTGTGCCTCGGTCGTGAAGCCTGGGCTTCAGGCTTCGACGCAGTGGGCGCTAACTGCTAGCTGACTCAGCGAACGACGCTGAGCCAGGCGCTGGCGGCAGCACGCAGCTCTTGCGCGCGGCGGGCGTCGTAGCCCGCCATGCCGTCGGCGGCCTCCATCAGCGCCGCAGCGTGGCTGGGCTGTGCATCGGAGGAACGGAAGAAATTGACCACTTGGGCGATCAAGCTAAGCATGGTGTTGCGGGTCTTTTGGTGACCACGCCCCTGAGTTCGTGATGGATGTAGTTTAGGGGTTTTCCCTAATTCGTGCTGGCCAAGGTTATGCGCTTGATGCATGACCAGATTCATCCGCACCTGGCCGGGCCTGCGGCAGGACAATGGCAGGCCCATGAAGCTGCAACTACTTTCCGACCTGCACCTGGAATCGCACCCCCGTTTCGAAGTCACCCCGGCACCGGGCGCCGACCTGCTGGTGCTGGCCGGAGACATCGGCTCCTACCAGGCCGGCTCGCGGCTGGACGGCACGCTCTACGGCCTGGAGCGCTTCTCGCCCAGGAATGGCTGGCCGGTTCCGGTTCTCTATGTGCCGGGCAACCACGAATACGACAACGCCGACTTCGACACGGTGCACCAGCGCCTGCGCGAAGCCTGCGAGCAACTGGACATTCGCTGGCTGGAGTCCGAAACCCTGCTGATCGACGGCGTACGCTTCATCGGCAGCAGCCTCTGGAGCGACTTCGACGCGCTCGTCGATCCGCGCGAGCCGATGACCGAGCAGCTCAAGAAGCGCGGCAAGGCGATGCGTGCCGCCAACTATTACCTGAGCACCTGCGGCACCACCCGTCACGGCCAACCCTTTCTTGCCGAGGAGGTGCGCGAGCACGGCCTGGCCTGCCAGGCCTGGCTGCGCAACGCGCTGGCGCAGCCTTACGACGGAACCACCGTGGCCATCACTCATTTCGCTCCCAGCCTGGCCAGCGCCGACCCGCGCTACGGCCTCACCCCCGGCACGGCCGGCTTCTGCAATTCGCTGGACGAGCTGCTGCCCCTGGCCCAGCTGTGGCTGCACGGGCACCTGCATTGCGCCTTCGACTATGTGAAGGACGGCTGCCGCGTGGTGGCCAACCCGCTGGGCTACCGCAGCAAAGGCGAGCAGGAAGGCTTTCGCCCCCACCTGCTCATCGACGTGCCGGCGGCCTGAGCGCACACCCGGCGCCGCAAGTTCGCGGCACAGGCGGCAATTTCGTATGCGACAATTAACTTTTGTCGACAATTTGACCGTACCGACCATGGATAACGCGCCCGGAAAGACGCTGTCGCAGACGATTTCGGATCAGCTGGCAGAGGAAATCGTGCTGCGCCGATTCCAGCCCGGCGAGCGGCTGGATGAACAATCGATTGCGACCCGCTTCAATGTGTCGCGCAGCCCGGTGCGCGACGCGCTGCGCCAACTGGCCTCCACCCGCCTGGTCGAATACCAGCCGCGCCGCGGCTTCTCGGTGGCGGCCATGGCCGCCTCCGATCTCGACGCCCTGTTCGAGGCCTCGGGCGAGATCGAGGCACTGTGCGCCAAGCTGTGCGCCCTGCGCGCAGCGCCCTCGGAGCGAAAGCGCATCGAGTTCGTCCACCAGCAGGCGCAGCAGGCCATGGCCAGCGGCGACGCCAAGGCCTACGCGGAGCTCAACGAGGAGTTCCACGCGCTCATCTATGCCGGGGCGCGCAACCGCACCCTGCAAGACCTGGCCCTGAGCCTGCGCCAGCGCCTGGCGCCCCTGCGCTCGCGCGGCTTCTTCGTGGCCGAGAACCGCCTGCAGCATTCGCACGTGGAGCACGAAGCCATCGTGGCGGCCATGCTGGCGCACGACGGCGAAGCCGCCGCCGCGGCCATGAACAGCCACGCCGCCAACTCGGCCATGAACGTGCTGCAGCACCTGCGCACCGACACCGGGCGCCCCGTCGCCTCGGTCGACTGATCCCTCCTGCCCTTCACGCCTGCCCGCTGTCGCCGCCCAGGCGATGGCGGGCTTGTGCCTGCGCGCCTCCTTGCACTTCTTGACCGGCGATCGACGCCGTGAACACCACAGAAAGAAATTGCACACAATTTCCAATCTTTGCGTGCATAATCTTTTCACGGACGTTTTTCATACCCAAGAAAGAAGGAGACACGCATGTCCTGGATCGCCCTCGCCAGCTATCGCCGCGGCAACCGCCTCGCCCCCGCCCTGGTACTCGACAACAAGCTCTACGACCTGGAAGCGGCGCTGGCCGCCGGCCTGCCCGCCACGCCGGCGAACTGGGTGCAAGGTGGTATGGAGTCGATGCTGCGCGACTGGGCCCAGACGGCTCCCTGGCTGCGCGACGCCACGCCGGTGGCAGCCTCGCTGGCTGCCTCGGGGGCCATCCGGCCGGTCCCGAACGGCGCGGAGGCCGTTGCCGCACCGTATGTGCCCCAGCGCATCTTTTGCGCCGCCTCCAACTTCGCCTCGCACGCCAACGAGATGGGAACGGTGCTGGCCGCCAAGTCGCAGAGCAAGCCCTACATGTTCCTGAAGCTGTCGAACACGGTGATCGGCAACGGCGAAATCGTGCAGATGCCGCCCGAGACCGCCAAGCTCGACTGGGAGGTCGAGCTGGCCGCCGTCATCGGCAAGCGCTGCCGCCGCATTTCGGTGGACGACGCCCTCGACGCGGTGGCCTGCTACACCATCCTCAACGACGTCTCGGCGCGCGACCTCAACATCCGCAGCGACTACCCCTTCAAGCACGACTGGTTCCAGGGCAAGTGCCACGACACCTTCGCCCCCATCGGCCCGTGGCTGGTGCCGTCCTGGCAGATTCCCGACCCGCAGGCCGTGCAGATGCGCCTGGACGTGAACGACGTTGCAATGCAGGAAGACAGCACCGCCAACATGATCTGGACGGTGCGCGAGCAGATCGCCTACCTCTCGACCATCGTCACGCTGGAGCCGGGCGACATCATCGCCACCGGCACGCCCACCGGCGTGGGCATGGGCCGGGGCGTTTTCCTCAATGATGGCGACCGGATGGTGGCGAGCGTCGAAGGCATCGGCCAGCTTGCCAACCAGGTGCGGCAAGAGCGCGTCTGAACGCGCCGCCGCCACCTGGGTCTTTCACTTCCCGAGTTAGAGCAGAACGACATGGAGACAACATGCACCGCACCGTACGAGGACTCGCCGCGCGCGCCGCCCGGGCGCTGAGCGCCGCTGCGCTGCTGGCCGCCTGTGCCAGCGCGCTGGCACAGGAAAAGGTCAGCTACAACATGGCCTGGCTGCCGCAAGGCAGCTCGATCGGAGTGATCGTCGCGCAGGAGCGCGGCTTCTTCCGCGAGCTGGGGCTGGAGGCCAGCATCATGCGTGGCTACGGCGGCAACCGCACCGCCAACGAACTGGACCAGGGCCAGTTCGACTTCGGCTACGTCGACCCCATCAGCCTGGTGCTCAACCGCGCCAACGGCGGAAAGATCCGCATGGTGGGCGCGATCAACACACGCTGGCCGGCGGGCATCTGCTTCGACACCGCGCGCCACCAGCCCAAGACCCCGGCCGAGATGAAGGGACTGCTGCTGGGCGGCGGCTCGGCTTCCCCGGTGCACAACGTGGTGCCGGCCTGGCTGGCACAGAACGGCCTGCCCAAGGACAGCATCCGCCTCTTGCGCATGGACCCGGCCGTGGTCGACGCTTCGCTCATCGAGGGCCGCATCGACCTGGCCGAATGCTGGCGCGCCAGCAACCGGGCGGTGACGCTCAAGCAGGCGGCGGCCGCCGGCGTGAAGCTGGGCTGGATCGAATACAGCGACTTCGGCCTGAATGCCTACGGCAGCGGCTTTGCCACCAGCGAGGACACGCTGCGCAAGCGGCCCGAGATGGTCAAGAAGTTCCTGCGCGGCTCCTACCGCGGCTACGAGTGGGCCATGGCCAACCCGGAACAGGCGGCCGACATCATGGTCAAGATGTTCCCGGCTACCGACCGCGCGGTGGCGCTGGCGCAGATCAAGGACATTGCCGACCTGCTCGCCGATCCGCAGGCCAAGGACAAGGGCCTGGGCTTTCAGCGCGAAGACCGCATGCGCAGCACGGTGCAGTTCGTGGACAAGGCCTTCGAGCTGAACGGCAAGGTGAAGGCGCAGGACATCTACACCAACGACCTGCTCGGCGCCGCTCAATGACTCAAGCAACTCCCCCGGCGCGCCGACCCCGGCCGCAACGCCTGGGCCACATCGTGCTCAACGTGCGCGACCTGAAGGCCTCGGTGCGTTTCTACACCGAGATCGTCGGGCTGGAAGTGTCCGACTACATCGAGGACCAGATGGCCTTCCTGCGCTGCGGGGCCGACCACCACGACCTGGCGCTGGCGCAGATTGCGCCGGGCGATGCGCAGCGCAACGCCACGTATGTACCCAGCCGCCCCGGGCTGGAGCACTTCGCCTACCAGCTGGGCTCGCTGGCCGAGATCGAGGAGGCCGCGCGCTACCTGCGGGAGCAGGGCGTGCAGATCGTGCGCGGCATCGGCAAGCATGGGCCCGGCGAGAACCTGTTCCTGGTCTTCAAGGACCCGGACGGCAACTACTGCGAGTTCTACGCCGAGATGGTGCAGGTCACGCCCGAGTCGCCCTACACGCCCAGCGTGTGGAAGAACGACCTGGCGGCGTTCGACCAATGGCACTTCCGCAAGTTCGTGGTGCCGCCCCCGCAGTGGGGGCCGCGGCAGGACGAGAAAGAGAACGACAAGCCCGGCTAGCCGCAAACGTTGACCACAAGCGCCAGATCAACAACACAACGAATGGAGACAAGGTGACAGGCACATCCACCAAGGCGGCATCGTGGCGCCGCTTTACCGACCCGGCGATCTTCTTCATCGCCATGGCCATCCTGTGGGAAAAGGCGGTCGACATCTTCGGCATCAAGCGCTACCTGCTGCCGCCGCTGTCGCAGGTGTTCGACAGCCTCTGGGCCAACCGCACGGCGCTGGCCGTGCAGGCCTGGGTGACCACGCAGGAGGTGCTCGCCGGTTTCGCATGCGCGGCCATCGGCGGCGTGCTGCTGGGCCTGCTGATCCATGCGGTGCCGCTGGTGCGGCGCATGCTGTATCCGCCCATCGTGGTGTTCCAGGGCCTGCCCAAGATCGCGCTGGCGCCGCTGATGGTGATCTGGTTCGGCTACGGCGATACCTCCAAGGTGCTGATGGCCTTCCTGTTCGCCTTCTTCCCGGTGGTGATCGCCACCATGGGCGGGCTGGCCGGCACGCCGGCGCACCTGGTCGAGCATTTCCGCGCCATCCGCGCACCGGCCTGGACCACCTTCCGGCGCCTGTACGTGCCGGCCGCCCTGCCCTCGATCATGGACGGCTGCAAGGCGGCGATGCCGCTGGCGGTCATCGGCGCGATCGTGGGCGAGTTCGTCGGCTCCGAGCGGGGCCTGGGCCACCTGATCCTGGAGGCCAACGCCAACGCACGCACCGACTACCTGTTCGCCGCGCTGGTGGTGGTCTCGGTGGTGGCCGGGCTGCTGTACGTGCTGGTCGAGCTGGCCGCCAAGCGTGTGTGGTGGCGCGGGCTCTGAACACCACACCCCCCGATTTTTTCAACTTACAGCAACCATCTTGAATGACTAG
>JAFEEG010000034.1 GCA_018241225.1 Pseudomonadota bacterium | reverse complement strand
ACACCACGGAATGGGACGTGACCCGTGCTGCAAACACCAGATCATTTGAGCCTCGTCTTTGATCTGCAGGCAGGCGTCAATGCCCGATGAGGTTTTACGCCTGCTTGGATCGGCTGGAGTGCTCGCCTGCGCTGCACTGGAGGGTGCTCGCGGCTGCACCGGCTGCGGCTTTGAGGTCGCCGGGTACGCTTTCTCCGGTGACTTTTGGGCCGCTTGCACGGGTGCTGGTTTGAGCGTGGCAGGCTGTGGGGTTGTGACTTGTGCGGGGGGCGAAGGCGTGTACTGGTACCGGATCGGGGGAGTCGGAGCGACGCTGGGTGCCGGAAAGAGTACGGCTGAGGAGAGCTTGACCAAAAGCACCCCGAACAGCGCGAAAAGAACGGTTACCCAAATCCGGCGAGCCAACTTGGCAAGCTTTGCGGGCGAGTTCGGCCCCGTTTGCGCAGCTGCTGAAGGAGGCGCAGCGGGCGCCGCCTGGGGTGCCGGCCTGGCCACTTGCGGTCCGGTCATGCGGGTGGGCTTCAAGTTCTTGAGCCCTTTCAGGGCCAGCCAATACCCGATCGCCACGGCGCATAGGTCCAGCATGGTGTACGCGGGGCTTCCAGTCAGGAGACCCACCAACGCTGCCAGGGACGCTGCGGTCGTTGTCCAGCCTCTACTTCTGGTCAGAGCCGCAACGACGACGACTGCAAAGGCAGGGACGGCGGCAATGAGCAGGACCGCAAATGTCATGTGGTTACGGACGAGTATCGGGACCGGCAGCAATCAGCGCAGGCGGCGGCTTACCCTCTGTCAGCGCCGCGGTCGCCGCCAGTTCGACCCGCGGGTCAGAGGACTTCATCAAAGCTGCCAGCGTCTTCATTTGGCTTCATGGACGGTCCAGCCCTCGATCTGCATCCCGAGTGTCAGGCCTCGCGACGCGAGGGCGGCCTTAACGAGCTTCAATGCCTCTTGATCAGAATCAAGAACAGCAGCGACCGCGCCCTCGCTCCCTTGCGACAAGTCTCCGATTTTATGAAACTCGGAAGCCAGCAGTAGTGCCTCAACCTGGGAGGGAAGCTCGAGTTCTTGGATTGACCTAAACAAAATGGGATCGAACGCTGGACGTCCGGTGTCAAAGTGAAGGTCAATCATCCCTACGGTCGCCACAGATTGCTCTTCGTCTCGAATGATGGCGATGCAGTGCCCGAGCTTCTGCCGCCGCTCGAAATCCCGGATGCTCCGCACCGCATGAACCTGCGTGTTGCAGGAATCGCAGAAACGAGTCTCGTCAGAGAGTCCCTGAAGGCTGTCCCAGGCTCGAGAGCAGGTGAAGCTCAGCTTGCAGTCATTGATTGAGGGTTGCGTCATGGGTTCGCAGGTCTATGTTCTTCCAGGCATTGTCCGGGACCCGCGTCCGTCGGTGCTAGCGGGTCCCGGTCATGGTCTACCACAAGGACGTGACGCGCCAGTCGTCCATCCGTACGAGAATAAATCTGCGATACAGCCATGGATCCTGGCATGCGCGATGGTTCACGCCATGTCTTGTACCTCAATCAGACCTATGCTTTGTGCTGTCCGAATTCCTGCTGCCACTTCATGCCCGAAATCAAGAAGCGCCCAAATGCGCAGAGCAGGGAGCCACTTTTCAGGCATGGCTCGATAGACACCTGGGAACTCAGCGTTTTCGCGCTTGTGGAAGGCAGAACCGCTGCAAAGCGATCGCGTCGTGGCGGCATACAACTGATCATGCGAGGCAAGTTCTCAGAGGCGCTGAACGGCGTTTCAGACTTCTACAGCAGGTCAGCGGTGTTGATTTCCATCCAGAAGTGATCCACCGGAGGTGCGGACAAAAACGGGTCAGGATTCCATGGAAATCAACAGCGGCTCCTGCGCCAGAGCGACGCGCAGCGCTCAATAGGCATGGCGAATGTGCTCGAGATCCTGCGCGTGCGCAGTTGCGCTGCGAGCGCCGCCGCCTCTGATTGGCAAGTAAGGACTACTCCGCTTCGATTCCGGCCTCCCTGACCACTTTGCCCCATTTAGCCAGGTCGGACTTGATCAGCGCTGCGTATTCCTGCGGCGTGCCACCCTGCACCTCGATGCCTGCAGCTTCAAGCTTCGCGCGCACCTCCGGCAACTTGAGCACCGCGTTGATCTCGGCGTTGAGCCTGGCGATGATCGGCTTGGGCGTGCCGGCCGGCGCTAGGAAGCCCCCATTTGTGTTGGCGTCATAGCCCTTGAGGCCCTGTTCGTCCGCGGTGGGCACATCGGGTAGGGCAGAGGTGCGCTTCAGCGTCGACACCGCGACCGCGCGCACGTTGCCGCCCCGCACCTGCGGCAATATCGCACTGATCGTGTCGATGTACAGCGCGGTGCGCCCGCCCAGCAGGTCCGGATGCGCGGCCGAGGAGCCCTTGTAGGGCACCAGCAGCATGTCGGTCTTGCTGGCCATGCGAAACATCTCGGCGGCCATCTCCTGTGCGCTGCCGCGCCCAGAGGTGGCGACCTTGGCCTTGTCAGGGTTGGCTTTCATCCAGGCGATCAACTCGGGCAGCGTCTTGGCGGGGACCTGCGGGTTGATGGCGAAGACCAGCGGAACCACGTGCGTGTAGACAATCGGTTCGAAGCTCTTCTCCGGATCCCAGCCCAGGTTCTTGAACAGGTACTTGTTGATGTTGTGGCTGCCACCCACGATGCCGGTGGTGTAGCCGTCAGGTGGCGACTTGGCCAGCAGGTCGGTGCCTAGGTTGTTGGAGGCGCCCGGCCGGTTGTCCACCACCACAGGCTGTCCCATCGACGTTGCCAGCTTGTCGCCGACGACGCGAGCGATGATATCGATCGCACCACCCGCCGGGGCCGGCACGATGATCTTGATGGCGTGATTCGGGTAGGCCTGCTGCGCCGGCGCCAGGGCCGGGAGCGCAGATAGGCACGCCGAGAAGGCCAGGGTCCTGAACAGGGATGTGGGTTGCATACTTGTCTCCTCTTGCTGATGGGGTGGGGCGCGACGCGACGCTGCAAGGCGCCCGACGTCGAAAAAGGGCTTGCCGCGCGCGGGCTCAGCCGCGGCCAACGTATGGCATGGCGCTTGCCATGACCGTCATGTTCAGCACGTTGGCACCCAACGGCAGGCCAGCGATGTGGAGCACGGCATCGGCCACGTGCCGCGCGTCCATCATGGGTTCTGGCGCGGTGGTGCCGTTGGCCTGCAAGACGCCGCGGGTCATGCGCTCGGAAAGCTCCGTCAGCGCGTTGCCGATGTCGATCTGGCTGGCCACGATGTTGAAGGCGCGCCCGTCCAGTGCAAGGGACTTGGTCAGCCCGCTCACCGCATGCTTGCTGGCGGTGTACGGCGCGGTAAAGGGCCGCGGCGTGTGGGCAGACACCGAGCCGTTGTTGATGATGCGCCCTCCCTGGGGCGACTGGCGGCGCATCAGGGCGAATGCCTCGCGTGCACACAGGTACACCCCAGTGACGTTGGTGTTGATCACGCTGAACCATTTGTCCAGTGGCAACTCGTCCATCGGCACCGCTGGGGCATTCACGCCCGCGTTGTTGAACAGCAGATCGAGGCGACCAAATCGCTTGTCGATGGCGGCAAAAAGCGCTTGCACGCCCTCGGGCGACGTGACATCGGTGGGCACGGCCAAGGCCGTCTGGCCTCGGGATTGGGCCTGCGCGGCAAGCGCCTGAAGCGGCTCGGCACGCCGACCGGCGAGCACCACGTTCCAGCCGTCGTCGAGCAATGC
The DNA here is from genome assembly GCA_018241225.1 of Pseudomonadota bacterium. GTDB lineage: Bacteria > Pseudomonadota > Gammaproteobacteria > Burkholderiales > Burkholderiaceae_C > Variovorax. The sequence goes on along the minus strand of JAFEEG010000034.1, from coordinate 38,895 downwards.
AAGTGCCACGGCGCGGCCGATGCCGCTGCCCGCGCCGGTGACCAGGGCGATCTTCCTGGGAGAGGTGCTGGTGGACGTGCTTGTGTTCACGATGAAACTCCTGTGATGGTTGCTGAAGTGCTGCGCCGGGGCCGTGCAGGCTGCGGCGGCTCGCACACGGTCATGGAAAACCGGCCGATGTCCGACACCGCGCCGCTGACGACGTCGCCCGGTTGCAGCGACCCCACTCCCGAAGGCGTGCCGGTGAAGATCAAGTCGCCGGGGCGCAGCGCTAGCGATCGCGACAGCATCGCCACCAGTTCGCGTACTGGCCACAAGAGCTCGGACAGGTCACCGCGCTGACGTTCGATGCCGTTGACGGCCAGCCACACCGCGCCCTGCCTTGGGTGGCCGCACACCGATGCGGGCACCAGCGGCGTGCAAGGCGCCGATTGATCGAAAGCCTTGGCCGCCTCCCACGGGTTGCCCGCACGCTTGGCCTGCTGCTGCAGGTCGCGTCGCGTCAGGTCCAGGCCTGCGGCGTAACCCCAGATGTGCTGCGCTTCCACCTGGGCCGGGTCGATGTCGCTGCCGCCGTGCCCGATGGCTACGACCAGTTCGACCTCGTGGCAGAAGTCAATCGTGCCGCTCGGATAGCGCAGCTCGCCTTGCGCAGGCACGACAGCGCTGGTCGGCTTCATGAGCCAGGGCGGCATGTCCACAGGCGTTGCCTTGTCGTGCGGGTCCCATCGGTAGTTGCGCCCGATGCAGAACACACGGCCCACTGGGAATGCGCCCACCCCGCCTGCGACCGCCAGGCTGACCGGCGCGGGCGCTGGGATCACGAAGTCCAACATTTCTTGACTCGCTTTGTTGTGCGATGCGTGGCCCGCGTCAGTCGATCGTGATCTTGCGGCTGCGGATGACCTGCGCGTAGCGTTGCCGGTCCTCGGCAATGAGCTTGGCAAATTCCTGCGGCGTCGTGGCGCGCGGCACGCCGCCCAGCGCCACGATGCGCGCCTTGACCGCGTCGTCTGCCAGCACGGCGCGCACATCGGCCGAGATCTTGTCCACGACGTCCTTGGGTGTGCCTGCTGGCGCCAGCAGGCCGATCCAGGAGATGGCGTTGAATCCCGGAAGCACCGTCTCGGAAAGCGTGGGCACGTCGGGCAGCGCGGGCACGCGCTTGTCTCCGGTCACCGCCAGGGCGCGCAGCTTTCCGGCCTTGACGTGGCCCGAGGCCTCCAGCACCGTCATGAAGGACAGCTGCACATGCCCCGCGATGAGGTCGGCAATCGCGGGGCCGCCGCCCCGGTAGGGCGCGTGCACAACGAAGATGCCGGTTTGGTCCTTGAACATCTCGGTCACCAGGTGCGGTGCGCCGCCGGCGCCCGAGCTGCTGTAGGTGAGCTGTCCAGGCTGCGACTTGGCCAGAGCAATGAACTGAGCGGGTGTCTTGGCCGGCAGCGACGGGTTGACCATCATGGCCAGGGGCAACTCCGCCACCAGCGAGACGGGAGCGAAGGCAGTGTCTGGGTCGTAGGGCAGCCTAGCGTACAGGGCCGGGTTGATGGCCTGCGTGCCGATGTTGCCCAGCAGCAGCGTGTAGCCGTCGGGCTTGGCCTTGGCGACATGGTCGGCGCCGATCTGGCCCGCCGCGCCGCCCTTGTTCTCCACGACCACCGGATGCCCCCAACGCTTGCCAAGCTGATCGGCCAGCACGCGAGCGCCCGTGTCGGTTCCGCCACCGGGCGGGAAAGGTACTACCAGGGTCACCGGGCGGGCGGGGTAGGACGGCTGCGCAAAGCCGGGTGCATGGATGAGCGCGGCCAAGGTGACGGCCGCGGCAAGGGCGAAGCGTTGAATGGGCAAGGTGTGTCTCCGGCGTGTTCTTTGTTGTCGATATTCGATTGCTAGGGCGATGTGTGCCCGCCCGCATCAGGTGGTCAGGCTCATCGACGGGCGCTGGCCGGCCAATGCTTGGGCCAGGCTGTCGAGCACCATGCGACCCATGGCAGCGCGCGTTTCCCAGGTGGCGCTGGCACGGTGGGCCTGCAACGTGGCGCGTGAGGATTCGCGCAGGGCCTGCGGCACGCGGGGCTCGTCCACGAAGACGTCCAGGCCCACGCCGGCGAGGCGCCCGGCCGCCAGGGCCTCGGTAAGGTCGTCCTCTCGCACCAACCGGCCGCGCGCCACATTGACCAGGAAGCCCTTGGGACCGAGCGCGTCGATAACGGCGGCGTCCACAATGCCTTCGGCCTTGTCGGCCGCCGCGCAGAGCACCAGCGCATCGCTTTGCCGCGCGAGCTCCACCAGCTCAGACACAAATCGATGCGGTACATCGGCCATCGCGCGCAGGTCGGTGTAGCTGATGGGGCAGCCAAACGCCGCCGCGCGCGCTGCAACGGCCCGGCCCACGCGCCCCATGCCCACGATGCCCACCCGCATGCCGCTGAAGCGCCGCGCCAGCGGAACGGCGCCCGGATTCGGCAGGCGTTCCCAGTGGCCCTCGCGCACAAAGCGGTCGACTTCACACAGGTTGCGACAGGCCGCGATGAGCAGACCGATGGCCAGATCGGCCACGTCCTCGGTAAGTGCACCAATCGTCGCGGTGACGGGCAGGGCGCGGCTGGCGCAGTAGGCGAGATCGACTGCATCGGTGCCCACCCCGTTGACGGCCACGACCTTGAGGTTGGGCAACTGCGCCAGCATGGCCTGCGAGATGCCGGTGTGCCCGCCAGTTATCACCGCGTCGATGGACGCGCCTTGATCGCGCAGCCAACCCTGTGGGTCGACCATCTCAAAGATCTTGTGGACCTCGTACAGCGATGCGAGCTCGTCGTTGATCTCGGGAATCAGGATGGGGTTGAGTTGCAGGACGCGGGGCTTCATGGAATCGACAGGAGGGGTTTCTTGGAATGGGTTGATGGTAGGTTTATGTTGATGAGAGACGCAAGATTGATGTATAAAATCAATATATAAATCCTGTTTCGACACTCATGGCCTCTTGGATTGCGATGGACGAGGCGTGCCGCCTCCTTGGGGTGCAACCCCAAACCGTCTACGCCTACGTGAGCCGCGGAAAGCTGGAGGTCATGACGGACCCGGCCGACACGCGCCGCAGCCTGTACCGCGGCGAAGATGTCGCTGCCTTGGCCAAACGCAAGCAGGCCGGCCGCAAGCACGAGACGCTGGCGACCAATACCCTGTTTGGCGCCGAGCCCAGCATTCCGACGGCCCTGTCGGCCTTCGTGCGCGGGCGCCTGTACTACCGAGGTCGGGACGCAGTGCGCCTGGCGGGCTCGGCCAGCGTGGAAGAAGCGGCGCAGGTGCTTTGGGCAGCCGAGCAGCCGGTGGACTTTTCTTCACCCAAGCCCGCTCGCTCACTCAAGCCTGGGCGGGTTTGCGCATTCACCGCCTTGGCCGGCTTGGCCGCCGGCGGGCACTCGACACGAGGGCGGCTTACGCGTGTCCTGCACGCCGAGGGGCAAGCGCTCGTGGGGCAACTGGCCAGTGCCTTCGGCGCGCAGGCGGGTCGCCAGGCGCTTCACCTGCGCTTCGCCCAAGGCTGGAACCTGCCGCGCGAGGCGAGCGAACTGCTGCGAACGGCCATGGTGCTGCTGGTCGATCACGAGCTGACCAGTTCTGCCTTTGCCGCGCGCATCGCCGCATCCACTGGGGCCTCGCTGCCCGCCTGCCTGCTGGCCGGACTCACCACGCTGTCCGGGCCGCTGCATGGTGATGCGTCCGGTCGCGTGCAGGCCCTGTTCGACGAGGTAGAGCGACTGGGCGAGGACCAGGTGCTGACGCACTACTTGTCCACCGGACTGGCGCTTCCGGGCTTCGGACATCACCTCTATCCGGACGGCGACCCGCGAGCGGCCGCCTTGCTGGCCTTGTTCGAGCCGCCGCAGGCGATCTCGCGTTTTATCGAGAAAGTCCGGGATCTCACCGGCTTGCAGCCGAACATCGACGTGGCGCTGGCCGCCCTGGTAGCCAGCCACCAACTGCCCGCCGATGCGGCCTTCGGCCTCTTTGCGACCGCGCGCAGCGTTGGACTGCTGGCGCACAGCCTGGAGCAGTTGGCCGAGACGCAAGTGATCCGGCCCCGTGGGCGCTACGTCGGACAGAGGCCGGATGTCGAACAAGGGTTGCCCGCCTAGCCGGCCCTGTCATGGGGCGCGATAGCTCAGGTGGTTGCTTGCTTCATTCGCTGCGCGGCCTCCGCCACCACCCGCCGCAATGATTGAACCGTCGGCGGGGCTTCCACGAGCCCTGACTGCTGCCGCACGGCCAGGGATTTCGAGGAATTCGACTCCCGGGATCGCAGGTGCTTCGCCCGTGCGGATCCTGGCTAGTGTGTTCACTTCGACCTGGGGCCGAAGATCTTGAGGAAGACCGCGTGCTTCGCCTCAAGCCAGGACTTGGGCAGATCACCATTCGTTTCTAGAGCTTCGAAGATTTCTCGGATCAGCGGCCCGTCAACGACCTTCGCCGATCGAAGCTTATCCAGCAGTTCGGGGATCGAGGTGGCGGGACAAGGCAAGCAGTGGAGGGAGCTTGTGCCGCCATGGTTGCAGCGCTTTGCGCGACCAGTCGCGACAGTCGGTGCATTGCAACCTAGAGATCGCCACGCACCTGCCGGCACTTTCGCACGCAATTTGTCGTCCCCAAGTTGACGTCCGCAGGTTGGGGAGGGGGGAACATGAGGAGATCCACGCAAGCCATGGTGAGCGCACTGCCGTCCGGGGTGTAAAGGCCCGGTGACCAATTCTTGAGGTGATTCGAACTCTATTCAACTGCGCTCGCGTCCGGCGCCCTTACGACCTCCAGCTCCGCACCCGCCCCGAGTCGGTGTGGGTGAAAGACTTCCCCACATAGACACCGACACCGCCGGCGCCTAGCCATTGGGCAAAGCGCCCGAACTGCTCGATCGGCACGCCGGGGATCCGGGCGTCCACCGCCCCGCCCCGCATGTGCCAGCTGTCGCGGGCCGATCCTTCGGTGATCGAGTTGGTGATGGGATGACGGAAGGCGCTGGTCCAGTCGATTGGCCTGGACATGTTGAACCAGCTGAGCCAGCTCGTGATCGCGTAGTGCACGTCGAAGATGATCGGATTCATCATCGTCCACTGCGAGATCTGTGACGCGGTGAACTGTCCTGAATCCAGCGCACGGCGGATGTGGAGGCTATTCTCCCGCATCATGCGCTCGAGGGTCGTGTCTCGGGCGAACCAGCACAGCCGCTCGTACTCGCTCTGCACCAACTGTCCGCGGGCCCAGTAGGTACTGCAGATAACTTCCCCGGTGGAGGTGCGCCGAACCCAGATCGTGCGATCGCGCGTCCAGAACTCGTCGCGCTGCGCTGCGGGGGGCAGGGCGCCTGCGGAAGCCGCACCGGCCTGAGCGAAGGCGACACCTGGCTCCTGAAGGAGTAGGGCGGTCCCGAGCCCGAGGCCGGCTAGGCCCTTCATGGCCGCGCGGCGGCTCATCACTGGATCGAGAGAGAGGCAGACGCTCCCCAGGGGGTGGCTGTACGGGGCCGAGTTCATCCGCGCGGAAGTTTGATGGTTGATCAGATCGGTAAGACGATGATACTATGCCCCGCATACATATAATTTTGCGGACGAAATAGGGCGCGAGAACATTCGCGACACCAGTCCGGCGGAGCACGACTGGGGATCACCGAATGAATACGCAAACGGCCGCCAAGGCCGCAACGACCGCTGTGGCAGCCGGCGCCAGGCAGCGCGGTCTTTCCAGCCAAGGGCAGGTCACATCGACCGACTGGACGCGGGCAATACTGCGATCCGACGTCATCGAACTGGCTGGCTTCGGGGGGCCCCTGATCGAGGCGAGGGGCGTTCCGTGGATCACCATTGGCGCTGGTGAGGCTTGCCTGGCCAATCGCAACTCGATCGCCGGCAGGATCCGGATGCGCACCGTTGTGATGCTCAGCGTCTCCTGCGTCGCCGCGGCATTCGCCCTAGGCCTCTTTCTCCAGATGTATCTGTCCGGTTCGGCCGCTGAGCAACGTCGGAGCACTGCCCTTCCCAAGTGGACGGTGGTCGGCGTGGATGCCGAGGGCCTGTCGATCGCTATCGACGGCGCGCCTCGCAAGTCGATGCGGGTGAATGTCGGTGGCGCGCTCCCCAGCGGCGAGCGCCTCCTGCAGACCGACCCGACCCGCCGCATCTACAGGACCCCGACGTCCAGCGTGCTCGTGCGCGACGGTTCGAACTGAATAGACCTAGGCCTCTCCTCCCAGATGAACTCCAACCCGATCTCTTCCTGTCACGTGCCTGATCTCGAGGACGAACCCGCCACCGGCGTCCTTCAGCTTTCGATCCAGGAGTACGGGATCGGCATGGTCTTTCCGCCGCGGGCAGAGTTCGAGGGGACCTCGAAGCTGGACTGCGGGGCGGTGATCTACGGGACCTATCGCGGAACCCTCGAGTGCAGAAGGGGAGCCGTGATCATTGCCCAGGGCGGCAAGTTCTTCGGGCGCCTCACCGCCGAGCGGATCATCGTCGTCGGCAAGGTAGGGGACGTCACCATCGCGGCGAAGGACAGCGCACTGCTCATCGCCAGCGAGGAACTGACCATCGGCGCTGGCGCGGACATCCACGCGGTGCTGCGCGCGCCGAGCTTCGCGATTCCCCCGGGAGCGAACATGAACTCCAGCGTCATGAAGTCGATGCTGGGCGCGGGACACGGCTGAGATGCATCTGAGCGTTATCAATCGAATCCGCTTCACGGCATGGGCCTGGCTGGCCTCGGCGTTCCTGCTCGGCCTGGCGGTCGGAGGCGTCGGCGTAGCGGTCCCCTTGTGGAATCGGCTCCAGGCGGCCCTGGATGACACAGCCCGCTTGCAGCAGGTGTCCAACCTGGTGGTCCAGATGGATCCGGGCTCGGACGTACAGGCCCTGGCCTCCCTGGAGACACCATCCGATCCGGTCCCCAGTCGGGTGCCTGCGCAGAGGAGCGACCTCACCGGCTCGCCGGTGATTGCCCGAGCTGAGGCGGCGTCGCCGGCGCCAGCTCCCGAGCCCGCCCCCGCACCTTCGGCCCCTCTTGTCGTGCAGCAGGCGCCTGAGAAGACACTGGCGCCTGTAGCTGCGCAGAAGGCAGAGGCGGCCAGCAAGGTCACCGAGGCACTCAAGGCGGCACGAGCTGCCGAGGAGGCTGAACGCAAGGCGAAGGCTGAGCGCCAGGCCAAAGCCGAACGCGAGCAAAAGGCGGCCAAGGCGGCGGCCAAGGCGGCCCAGGAAGCCTTGGAGCGCCAAGAGCGCGAGCAAGTCGAGGCTCTGGCCACGGCGGCGCGCCCGAAGGCTGCCGATCAGCCGGTCCGCAAAGACTCGGCCGGGCCAGTGCAGATCGCGGCACAAGTTCCCGTCGGCGGGGCCGGCCAGAACGCGCCCACTGAACGGGTGACCAAGGACGAGGCAGGCCTCACCGAGGCCCAGGCCAGCGGGGTGACTTTCAAGAGCGGCCGCCGGGTGGCGGTGGGTGAAACGTTTCCGAGCGGCGAGAAACTGGTGAGCGTGAATCCGGCGATCGGGGAGATCATCACGAGTAAGAGGCGGATCGTCCTCAAGGCGTCAGCTGCCCAGGCGCAGTAGGAGCTAGCCGTCGGCTCTTGCGACCCAGGTCACAGGAGCACTCTGGTCTAGCTCCTCGACATGCTCGGGGTCGGCTAAGAGGGGAATCACCGGCAGGCCAACGGCCTTCGCTTCCGCGTACCGGTGGTGGCCGCCCTCGAAGATGAATTCACCGTTCACGGGTCGTATGAGAGGAGGGGTGATAGGCAGCCCTTGCCGCAAGTACGCGATCGCGCTTGCCACCTTGCTTTGCGAACCAAGACTCCAGAGCTCCTCTGGGGTGTCCCGTCGGCTGTGGTGCCCCAAGGTGCTGATCGAGGGCCGCGAGAGGCATCTCCCCCCGCACGAAGCCGCGGGGGCAGCTCCTCTTGAAGTCGGCAGGCTTGCAGCCGTCGAGCTGCGCGGCGCTGACCTTCAAACGAGAAGTCCCAGTTGAACTGTGCCGGTGGCCACTGTGCCGGTGGCAGGTCAATGTATGCCTGTCTCTCTTCGAAAAGTGATCCGTTCAGGGCCTGCCACTCGCGCAAGGCCCCCAGAGAGTCGCCGTGCGACTCCGCCTGTAGGCGGTCAAAGAAGTCCGGGTCCCTGGCAAGTGTGGACCGCAGAAGACTCGTGAACTGTTCACGGCGGACTTCAGGCAGCGCGCTCGTCGCTTTCGCTCATGGCGAGATCCTATCCAACAGCCAATCCCCGGCCCTGCGCCGGTCACCTCAGCCTCCACCCGCTCGTCCGCACCACCAAAAACCAACGCAAAACCGGAAACTTTTGCGCGGATATTTGCGTTGGGCCGTAACATTCATGCGAATAAATAAAACGCCAGAAGAAGCAACGATTGATGAGTGCAAGTCAGACCGTATGGATTGCGGAGAAGCCTTCGGCAGCCAGGGACCTGGTCGCCGGGATGAAGCTTGCCTACGGCACCAACTGCACCAATGCCAAGGATGCGGGCCGCGACGGCTACTTCGTGATGGACAACGGCGACATTGTCCTTCCGCTGGCGGGTCACTTGCTGTCCACGGCCCGGGTCTCGGAGTACCTGAGCCCCGACATGGCCAAGCTCGAGCAAGAACGGGCCTTTGATCGCTACAAGGACTTCCTGCCAGTTCTGCCTGATCGGCTGATCGCCCATCCCCGCACCGACGAGAAGAAGGGTGCCAAGCGCACGCGCGGCGCTGGTAAGCCGATCGGCCCGTACGTGGTGGCCAAGCGCTTCCTGCGCCGCGGCGTGCGGGTGATCAACGCCGGCGACACGGACCGCGAAGGCCAGCTGATCGTCGACGAGCTGCTGGAACACTTCGGCATCGACCCGACGGGTCCGAATGTCCTGCGGGTCGAGCTCGTCTCGAACCGGGCGCAAGACATTGCCGAAACCCTGAAGAAGCCGTTCGACCGAAATGGCGACCCGAAGTGGGCGCTGCGCGGTGAGGCGGCTCGTGTGCGCCAGTACCTGGACTGGGTCTGGGGTCTGAACCCTTCGATGGCCTACCAGGCGCTGCTTCGCAAGTCGAGCGTCGGCGTCGGTCGGGTTCAGACCCCAGTGCTGAACATGGTGGAGATGCGCCGCCTGGCCATCGAGAAATTCCGATCGGTCGACTACTTCATTCCCGTCATCACTCTGCGCGACGGAACGGTCATGCGCTGGCACAAGCGCGAGGAAGCTGCTGGGACGCCTGGCTTCGACCAGGAGGGCCGCATCGTGGACGAGGAGGTGGCCAAGCAGATCGTGCGCGCCATCACCGGCGGCCTGAAGGGCGTGTGCGTCCAGGCCACCGCCCAGGAGCACAGCGAGAAGCCGCCGCTCCCGTTCTCCCTGGGTGCCCTGCAGGCCGAGGCTGCCCGCCAGCATGGGATGACCCTGGACGAGGTGACGGAGGCGGCCCAGAACCTTTACAAGAGCAAGGCGATCTCCTACGTGGGGACCGATTGCCGCTTCCTCCCCGAGTCGATGCATGAAGACGCCCGCAAGGTCATGAGCCAGCTGGCCAAGCTCTTTCCCGGCAAAGCGCAAGGCGCGCACATGGAAATCAAGGGCGCGGCCTTCAATGACTCCAAGCTCGACGAGCACTTTGCGATCGTCCCGATGGGGCTGCCCAGCTCCAGTGCGAACCCGAAAGAGCAGGCCGTCTTTCGCACCATCGCCAATCGCTTCATGGCGCAGTTCTATCCCGCCTACCTGTACCGCCAGCACTCCCTGATCGGCACCTTCGGACGCGACGAGTTCCGCGCGACGCAAAAGCAGGAGATCCGCAAGGGCTGGAAGGAAGTCGAGGCCGACGCAGAAACCAGCGGCGAAACCGAGGGCGGGACCGGTGGCCCAGGCGAAGTCAGGGCCGAGATCGAAAGGATTCGAGGATGAGCGACGCCACCGACAAGTTCGCGGGCTACCAGACCGGCGCGGTGATGTTCGCCGTCGCCGCGAAGGTCGAAGCCAAGCGCACGACTCCTCCGAGCCCCTACACCGAAGACGAGCTCATGGACGACATGCTGTCGGCCCACAAGTTCGGCCGATCGGAGCAAGAGCGCGAGATGCTCAAGCGCGTGCAAGGCATCGGCACCTCGCGCACCCGCGGGACCATCATCGCGAACCATATCGATCGTGGGCTTCTGAACCGCGTGAAGAAGGGAAAGAAGCACCAGCTGCACATCACAGAGTTTGGCTCGCACCTGCTCGGCCAGCTGCCCGACTCGCTCAAGAGCGTCTCAATGACTGCCCTGTGGGAGTTGGCCCTCGCAGACGTGGCCGCAGGTCGCGCGCAATCCGCTCTGCTCAAACAAAAGATTTCCGAAATGGTGAAAAGGTTGCTCGCCGAGGCCTTCTCATCCAGCAAGGCTGCACCAGGAACTTCCCAGAACAGGTGACTTGAAAATACATTCGACCGCGAAAGAATAACGACACAATGTAAATAAAGGAACCGAAACATGCAGATTGATAACCAAAAGTCTCATGCAATGACAGCACTTCTCGCAGGCGTATCGATGACCATGTCGGGCATCGCTCCTTCGCCAGAACGCGCAACCCAACTGAGCGGTCTGCTGGAGCGCTGCTCCGCTGGCGTGGGCATCAACATCGACAAGGTCAAGAGCGTCCTGGGAGACTACGCCGCCGGCGGCGCGCCTGCGCGCTCCAGCCTTCTGGAAGCCCGCGCCCAGTGGCGCGAGAGCGTCCCCGTGCTGCGCCACACGCCCGACGCTCCGCGCGACGCGGCCGCCAGCGATCGTCCGCGAGGCTGACCATGGGGCTGGCCGCTGTGCGCGAGGCTTCAGCAGGGCGTCTCGGCCGGCTGCTGGCGCGCATTGAACTTCTGCCCGACGACCTGCGTTCGCTGTTCGTCTCGACGATCGTGCACGGCAAGCCGAAGGCGGACGTGTGCAAGGCCGGGAGCTTCGACGGCGCCGCATTCGACGAGCGCTACTCGCGAATGCTCCGCGAGCTCAAGCGCGACCGCCAGTGTGCGCATGGCGCGTCCCCGAAGCAGGGCATCCGCCTGCGCTTCTCCAGCAACTACAAGCGGCCGTAGGCCCAAGAAATCATCATGGTCATGCCTTCCGCCGGTTGGAACAAAGACATCGTCCTCGACGACGTCGAGCTTTACCACTTCGCCACCGAGGGTGAGCGAAAGCTTGCTGCGAGCCTGATTCGGGCGAGCATCGACGACATGGTGACGCTGGCGCGCCACCGGGAGGAGGGCAAGGCCCTGCCGAAGAACGTCACCGTGGAAGATCTGGAGATCGGCCGCGACTGGGTGGCCCGCAACGACGGGGTCCTGTCCGTCGAGGAGTGCTGCAACATCTGCGCTCCGGACCTGGACTGGCGCTCGGTCCAGCAGACCATTCTGCTCGATCCGGCCGGCGCTCTGGAGCGCATCCGCAACCACAAGTCGGGCATCGAAGACACCGGCGTGGCGATCCCCCAGACCGAGGCGGAGATCTCCCGCGGCGACGAACCCATCACGACCGGGCGCCTGGCGCTGGGCCTGCTGCAGATGATCCAGGGTGATCTGGACCTCGAAGGCGAGGACGAATACGTACGGCGCCCCATGGCCGCCTAAGGGCAGGCCCTCGAGATGATCTCCGTAGAAAAGCTGCTCCAGAAGCTGGCCGCCCAGAACGGCGCGGTTTTCACCGTGGGCGAGACGGTCTTCCAGCCGAGTGACGTTCTGGGCACCGAGGGGTTCTCCTTCATGCCGCTCGTCGCGCTGCAGGCCGTGCGCCTCGCCCGCGAGCTCAGCGCCGGGATCGAGAGCGAGTTCGACATGGACCTTGTCGCAGCGCAGTGCCATCCGGGCGTGGAGCCCTTCGGGATTGGCGTCTCCGTGCGTCCTCTTGGCGAAGAAGTCGGTGTCCTGCGCGGCCTGCTGTTCCAGCAGGCGGCAGACCGCCTCTTCGGCTGGAACGAGCAGAAGTCGGTCGACCTGAAGGCGGTCCTGTCGGCATACCTGGCCGACGGCTACCAGGAAGAACACATCGCACTGGAGAGCTACGCTGCGACGCTCGCTGCGCGCTTGCTCGAAGCGGACAAGCCCGCAGTGGCATTGGCGGAATGACCTCACGCACGGATCCCAACGCGGCGGCGCCCGCACCTGCGCCGGCCGCGTCTGCAACCCTCGGCTTCGGGGGCGCGAGCAAGCTTATGAAGCATCAGCTCAAGACAGGCAGGATGTTCACCGCCAGTTCCGGCCAGGCGGGCGAGGCGCCCGCAGCAGCTGCAGCACCGGCCCCGGCCACGTCTCAGGCTCCCGCTTCCGCTCCGGCAGCAACCCCGCATGGGGTCCGAGCCGCGGCGGCGCGTGCCACTCAATCGGCGACTGCGCAGCCCCAGGCCCAGGCAACCCCCGCTTCGGCCACACGGGCCGAGCGACCATCTGCGGCGCCTCAACGCTTCTCAACGCCTGGCGCCACCGAGCCCGCGCCGGCCCGCGCCGCGCCCCCGCCGGCTCCCCGGCCCAAGGGCAACTTCACCGGTGCCCTGAACTCCATGCGTGAGAGCGAGGCAGCCAAGGTGCACATCTCGACGGTGAAGCTTCTCACGCGCCTGCTCGGCGCCGTGGCGACCCGCCCAGGGATCATGGCCGACGAGAAGGTTCGAAGCGACACGCTGCGCGGCCTGCACATGCGGGCGATGGACTTGGGTGGCGCGATCGCGCAGCGCTGCGTGCCCGGCGCCCCCGTCCCCGACTGGCTGCGCGCGCAGGCCGTGGATGCCGCTGCCGGCGCCTTGTGCATGGCCTGGGAAGGCGGCCTGAGTGCCGACAGCATCGCCAACTTCAACGATTCCCTCGCGCAGCAGATCGGTGCGATCGCGCAGGAAGGGGAAGCCATCGCCGGCCGTGTCGGATTCGACGGCTACGTCGCGGCTGACTCCCCGGAGACGGCCCAAGCCCGGCTGTACGTGTCGATCACCGCGGCAATCGGGCGGATCACGGTGTTGGGCTTTGCGCCGGCCCGCGCCGCTGAAAGCATCGGCCAGGTCGTCGAGCAGCTCGAGGCCTCACCGAACTATGCGGACATGAAGCTCGACCTGCGCACCGCATGGCTGCAAGGCAGCGTGGGCCGCTGCACGGATCTGATGATCGCCGTCCTGGAATCCAAGGCGCTGGTCACCGGCGGCGAGGACCGCCTCGCATTCTCACAGCGCCAGGCGCTGAGCCTCATCCAAGAAGTCGAAACCTATGCGCACTCTCTCATTCAAAGCAAGTACGGCCACGCAGACGCTGCGCACGCGCATGCCGAAGGCTCAGACCCTGAGCCTGGTTCTGTGCCTTGCGCTGGGTAACCTCGGCGCCGCTCAAGCGGCGCCCGACTACTGCGGCATGGCCTCGTCGGCCAGCAAGTCCGCGCTCGATCGCGCCACCCAACGCCAGAGTCAGGCCAACAGCACTCTGGCGAGCGCCAACTCCCAGGCCGCCAACTGCTACGGGACGGTCACCAGCACCATCGCCCGGATCATTCCCCAGATGGCCAACAGTGGCTCGAATGGGGTCATGGACCAGGTGATCAACCAGTTCAGCAACCAGCTGTCCAGCGCTGCCTGCTCGGCCCTGAACCAGGCGACCAGCCAGGCGACCAACCAGGTGAACTCGGGCATCTACCAGGGCCTGACCAGCGGCAACAGCAGCAGTGGCGTCGGCTCGGCTGTGGCCAGCGCGGCCACCAGTGCCGTGGCCAACACCGCGACCACTTCCGTCAATCAAGGCACCGTCGCAGCGACGGGTTCGATGTGGGACCAGCTGTCCTGTGCGATCAGCGGCAAGTGCTGAAGCACCCTAGGCGGACCACTCTCTCATGAAACTGTTCCATCTCTTCCAGCTGCGCTTTGCCCTCTTGCTCGCGCTGTTCGCATTCGCTGGCGGCGCGCATGCTCAGATCCCTGTCACGGACGGTGCCTTGATCGGGACCGTGCAACAAGCCGCGCAGCAGATCACGCAATCGTTCGGCCGGGACATCAGCGACCAGACCGAGAGCCTGTCGCGCGACATCTCTGACCTGAAAAAGGGTCTGGCCAGCGCGATCTCCGGTTCGGCCGAGACCACCTCGAAGGCCTCGACCGGTGCGGCCCGCACGATTGGCGAGTCCGCTCAGCGCACAGCCTCCGAGCAGGCGGCGATCCGCAACGAAGAGCGCTTCAGCGGAATCGACCCGTGCAACGTCCTGGTGTCCTCGATCGGCACATCAGGGGCGAGCCGCAATGGCGTCACCGCCACCGGTGGCGGCGGGGGAGGGGGCGCGCCGCGTGATGCGCCCGGCGGCTCCGGCGGCATGAACGATGTCCTCAACGTGGCCGAGCGCCGAACCGCGGCCGGATCCCCCGAGGTCGAGGCGACCAAGGCGGCCAAGGCGGCGTGCTCGAGCTTTGCCAGCGGCGGTGTCCGTGGCCAGGCCTGCACCGACGCGGGCTTTTCCCCAGGCGCCAGCACCGGTTTCCCGAACGCTGACGTTCGAGCTTCCACGCTCTTCGATGGTCCCCAGGCGAACGACGACGGGCGTGTCGTGAAGCGAAAGCTCACCGTGGATCTCGCCGGCGCCGAAGGCACGGCCATCCGTGCCCTCATGCGCAACCTGGACCAGCCCCTGCAGCTGAAGGACCTCACCAAGGCACAGCGCAACTCGGACGCCGGCCGCCAGTACCTCGCCCTGGAGGACGCCTACCAAGCCCGCATGAGCGTGGCCAAGTACCCGCAGGAGGCCCAGGCGAACCTGCTGGCTGCCAAGGCAGAACTGATCCCCATGGTGCAGCAGATGCTCAAGAGCGATGACGCCGCCTTCGTGCAGCAGTACCTGAACGACAACGTGCCGAACTGGTCGAGCAAGGGCATCTCCATGGCCGAGCTCATCGTGCTGGAGACGCAGCGCCGCTACATGAACGCCGATTGGCACCTGCGCCTGCTGCAAATGTCCGACACGGACATCGCGCGCGAGAACGTGCGCCTGCTGGCCATGGACGCCTGGATGAAGTCGCTCGGCCTGGACCGCCAGGTCGTCTCGTCTGTCATCGAATCCAACGCAGCTCAGGCCGCCGTGCGCGCCGAGCTGATGCCTCAACTCATCGCGGCGAACCAACGCGCCGTCAACCGCTGATCTCTGGAAGACCTGCGCACATGAACAGTCCTCAAGCCGCCTGGTGGCCCGATCCTTCGCACAAGCCTCGCCCGAAGGATGGCCAGCTGGTCATCACCGACTTCGCAACCATGGAGCGCGGAGAGACCGCCGCATTGATCATCAAGTCCGAGCCGGGCATGAAGCCGCCGGTGAGCGCACGTTGGCTGGCAACTGCGCTCGAACTCACCTTCGAGCAGCCGGCCGCGCGCTCGCTGCTGTTCGTGCCCGCGAAGTTCCGCTCCAAGTGGGTGGAGCGCGTGGTCGTGGCGCTCTTCTCTGATGAGGGCGAGATCGTGAAGGGAAGGATCACCATCAACGACATGGTGCCCGTTCCGATCCAAGCCCAGGCCTGAAAGCGCTCTTGGGTATCGTCAATGTTGCGCACTTGTGCCGTCAAGATTGGGGCGCAACTGTTGAGCGGGCGGCCTGCGAGCCGGTCGTCGCGGCCGACGGCATCTACTTGCCGCGGCCTCTCTCGTTCAGACGCAATTGATTGCAGTCGGTGGCTCGGCTGCAATTGTCGGTTGAAATCTTCGCCGCCCCACTGGCAGGCAGGATTCAACTGGGCACAAGCCTGCCGTGGGCTTCAGAACTCACGACCCAACCGTGGCACCCTCGATGTGGACCCCTTGCGGGTGACCACGCGAAGTCGCGCGATTGCAAAGATGGACTTGTAGACATGAAGACGGCCCGAACAGTCTTCCGCTGCTCGTCCAAGAACTGGCCGTATAGCCGAGATGCGCGGCGGCGCTACTTTCTGCCTAGGGAATCGTGATCCAGAAGCGAGCCTTGTCGGCAAGGAGAATTCGTGCGAGATCCTCATCGCGGTCGGGCCGAAGGACCGATACCTGTGCCTTCCATTCTTGAGGCAGGACTCGACTGCATTCCGCTCCCGGATTGCTTCGCCGAGCACAGTGTGATCATCAAGCGGCCGGCGGAAGACCAGGATGCCCGCCTCTCTCGCCAGCAGGACCTGGTTGCCGCGCATACGGCCGTGCTTCGACCACCTTCGGTGCACACGGGCTATTCTTCGTAGGAAGCCGGGAGACTGCACTGGTAGTGAAGAAAGAGCCCGCTCTACACAGGTGAGTGGGTGCTGATAAGCCTGCAGTTTTCCGATGTCGTCTTCGTCTGCACGCCTATACAACCGATGCATTTCCGCTGTTGCTAGCGTCAACATTTCTTTCGGCATCAGGACGAGGAGCCGAGACGATCGAATCCAGCCTTGGTTCCGGCATGACCAATGCCGTTAAATCAGGGCGAGGACGTCTTAGCATCGGATCGACCGCGAAGGCCTTCTCCAACGCAAGCGAGGCCTCCAGAACTTGCAGGTCGCCACGAAATGGCCCGACAACTTGTAGCCCGAAGGGCATCCCCTTGCTATCGGTGCCGCAGGGAAGCGACATCGCTGGGTGCGTTGTGAGAGTAACTAGATAGGTTAGCGCCAACCAGCGGTAGTAGTTGGTTTGTTCCTTGCCGTCGATGGTTCGCGCATGCGGTTGAGTCCATGGGAAGGGCGAGACAGGCGTCGTTGGTGACAGAACAAGATCGTATTCTGCGAAGGTGCGCTGGAATTTCTGCAGTATCCGGGTCTGCTCAGACTGCGCCCACGCGGCGTCAAGCAGGCTCATCGCGGCGCCCATTTCGTAGTTGGCACGAGGGTTGACGCCAAGGCTTTCCGGATTCTTTTCGTAAGCATCCCGCATACCCGCGACGAAGGCTTCGGCGCGGAGTACATCGAAGCAACGGTGTACATCACCCAAGTCGAACTGCACCTCATCACAGCGCGCGAAGAGATGCCTCATGGCAGCAATTTTCGAGGCAAGGGTGCTGCGAATATCGGGATCGACATCGCAGACGCCGAAGTCGGTCGTGTAGGCGACGCGCAGTCTGCCAAGCTCAGCTGCGTGGGGCCTTAGGAAGGCCAGCGGATCCAGTGGGTAGCTGAGAGGATCACCAGCGTGCATCCCTGCGGTGGCCGCCATCTGAAGGCACGCGTCTTCGACGGAGCGCCCCATCGGACCGACAACCGAGAGCGGGGTCCAGCCGAGAAGCTTTCGCACACTCGGGATGACGCCTGGCGAAGGCCGAAATCCGACGATGCCGCATTTCGATGCAGGTATGCGTAGCGACCCGCCAGTATCGGAGCCCGTACAGACGGGGAGCATGTCGCATGCCAATGCGGCAGCTGAGCCTCCAGACGAGCCCCCTGCGTTCAAGTTGGGATTGAACGGATTACCTGTTGCCCCCCAAACTGGATTGCGCGTGTTGGCACCCGCTCCCATCTCGGGCACGTTTGTCTTGGCCGCGACGATCGCACCGGCGCGGCGCAGGCGAGCGACAAGTTCAATGTCGTGGTCCGGCACGTGGCCGCGAAAGGCCGGCGAGCCAAAGGTGGTCAGGAGTCCTGCGGTCGGCTCCAGATCTTTCACACCGAGTGGCAGTCCATGCAACAGGCCAAGCGGCTCTCCTTTGAGAACCGCCTGTTCTGCGACACGGGCCTCATTGCGTGCCCGTTCAAAGCATGTGGCTGTAACAGCATTGATGAACGGGTTGACTGTCTCGATGCGTCCGATACACGCCTCAAGCAGTTCAACTGGCGAGATTTCCTTCGCGCCAATCAAGCTTCGCAAATCGACTGCCGAGCGTTCGACGAGCGCGTCGGAATGGAATGTGTCTTTCACTGCATTGTCTCGAGAGCTTTCAGGCATGGCTTGGCGTCGCTCTGAATCAGTCAGGCTGAATGTTGGCCCGCGAGGCAATGGCTCGCATCAGCGGAATCTCAGCTTCAAGCTGGGTGGTTGCTTGGGCAGAGCCGACGAAGCCAGGCTCCACGCCCTGCTCGGACAACTTTGAACGCACAGACGCGTCGGCGATGGATTCACTTAGAGCTTTTTCAAGCTTAGCCCTTACGGGGGCGGGCAATCCACGCGGACCGACAACCATAGTCCAACTATCCATCGCGACGCCCGGGTAGCCTGATTCGGCAAACGTTGGCACGCTCGGCAGCAACGGAAGCCGTTTGGATGAAGTCACCGCGATAGCCTTGGCTTTACCCGATTTGATCTGAGGCGCAGCAGCTGTCACGGTGTCGAAGGCAAAGGGCACTTGGCCACCGAGCAGGTCCGTCATCGCCGGGCCGCTGCCTTTGTAGGGCACATGGGTAAGTTTGATGTCCATGGCCTGGAGAGCCAGTTCGGCGGCGAAGTGTGAGCTGGTGCCCGAGCCAAACGAGGCATAGGAATACTTGTCTGGCGCTGCTTTGACAGCGCTGACCAACTCCTTCGCGTTGTTGACCGGGACGTTTGCGTTCGCAAGCAAGACAAGGCCGACGCGGCCGACGATGCCGATTGGCTGGAAGCTCTTCAGGGGGTCGTAGGGCAGCGATTTGCGAATCGCCGGGTTGAGCGTATACGTTGAGTTGGAGCTCATCAGAAGCGTGTATCCGTCCGGCTTCGCGTTGGCCACGTAGGCGGCGCCGATGGCAGTGCCGGCACCAGGACGGTTGTCAATGACGACGGGTTGACCCAGTTGCTCGCTGAGTTTCTGGCCGATTACCCGCGCTTGCGCGTCGCCGGCACCGCCTGGCGGGAAAGGCACGACTAGGGTCACTGGTCGAGAGGGATAGGCGTCTTCGGCCGCGGCGCCTGACGCACTCAGCCCCATGGCGAGAACAACGGAGAGACCGACGACAGAGTGTAGGAAGTGGTTTTGCATGTCCATGGCTATGAGTGGGGGTGGGGGTTGCGCCGCTGAGTCACCATCGTAAAAATGCTCATCCCTCCCAGCAATAGCAATGTTTGGAACCGTTCATTGCGAAAAGGTGAATTCATATAAGGGGTTACCCGTGTCCAGCCCATCCGTAAGTCCACGTGTATTGCAGGAAGCCGCGGTCCGCCACTTTCTGGAGGTCGTGCGCACTGGCTCTGTCACTGCCGCGGCCGAGCGTATGAACGTGGCGCCGTCAGCCGTCAGTAGACATATCGCCAAACTGGAAAGTGAACTCAATACCCTGCTGTTCGAACGTCGAGCTCGTGGGATGGTGCCCAACGCAGCGGGAGAATTGCTGGCTGCACACGCAAAGCGCGCTTGGCAGGACATCGAGAGGGTGACCGATGACATCAAGGCGCTGCGTGGCTTGCAGACCGGGTGGGTACGCGTCGCAAGTACCGAGGGCTTTGCCTCCGAATTCGTCCCTAACCTGATCGCTGAGTTTCAACGCGAGTACGCGGGAATTCGCTTCGGCTTGGAGGTTCGAGTGCAGGCCGAAATTCCGACGCTGGTACGAGACGGCGATGTGGACATCGGGTTCACTTTGAGCACGAGTTCGGAGCGGGGCATCAATGTCGAGTTGCGCCATCCGTCGCCCATCCTCGCAATCATGGCGAAAGACCACCCTCTTGCATCGAGGCGGCAGCTCGCGCTGTCTCAGCTGGTGGGCTATCCCATGGCACTGCCTGACGTCCAATCGAGCCTTCGGCAACTTTTTGACATCAGTTGCAGCCGTCAAGGACTGCAGTGTGAGCCGGCGCTCCTCAGCAACCGGCTTGATGCCATGATTTCATTTGCAGCCGCCGGGGGCGGAGTCACTCTCAGCGGTGAGGCGGCGCTGCGGTCCCGGCTGAAGACGAACCTCGTGGTCGCTATCCCCCTGCGCGACCGAGAGATGAACGAGCGACATTTCGAGGTGCAAACGATGGCTGGCCGCATGCTGCCTGGCGCCTGTCGGGCTTTCATAGATCACCTGCGCGAAGTACTTCGCAAGGAAGGTTAGAAAAGTCTCTCCGTTGCGAAATCAGCAATTGAATTTTGCGTTTATTGCTAGAAGTAGTTGCTTGTGGCCGTCGATAATCTGTCGCTCACAACGAAGGACGCTCCACATGGCCCAAGCACCTGCACTCCCCTTCTCCAAACTACGGCTCGCTAAAGGGCTCGCGTTTCTTTCCGGCGAAATGGCGTTCGCTGAGGATGGCAGCATCCCTGAGGGGATTGCAGCCCAGACCGCTCTGGTGCTCAAGCGTATAGACGACACGTTGCGCACGGCCGGCCTGGGTCTTGACGATGTTGTGCAGGTGGCCGCGCATTTGGTGGATGAGGCGGACTTTGCCTCGTTCAATGCCGAGTACCGCAAGCACTTCAAGGATCCTCTTCCCGTACGCACGACCGTCGTCGCTCGGTTGCTGGCGCCGGGCGCGCTGTTGGAAGTCACGGTCGTTGCGGCTCAGCGCAACTAGTTCATCTCCGCCACATGCCCACAGATGTAGTGGTTCTTGGTGCTGGCATGGTCGGCGTATGCACCGCCTTGCAGCTTGCGCGTCGAGGCCACTCGGTGGCGTTGATCGATAGGCAGACACCGGGCCGCGAAACCTCCTACGGCAATGCCGGCATCATCCAAAGAGAAGCCGTCGAGCCATATGCCTTCCCGCGCGAGTGGTCAGCCATATTCGATGTGGCCTTCAAGCGGGGTATTGACGTCAACTACCACCTTGACGCACTTCTCGGAGTCGCCCCGCGTTTGGCGCGGTACTGGCACTTATCTTCACCCGCTCGCTACCCTCGAATTGCTCTCGACTACAGTCGGCTGATTGAACATTGCCTAACTGAGCACGATGAACTCATAGTTGAATCAGACGCATCCAGCCTGGTTCGCAAGGAGGGTTACCGTTTTGTCTTTCGTACTCAAGCGGCGCTTGATGTCGCGGCCGCTCGGGCAAACGATTTGCTTCTACGGTATGGCGTTCACCACGCTGTTCTCGACGGCGACGCATTGAGCAAGGCTGAGCCGGGGCTGCGCGCGAGGCTAGCGGGCGCAGTGCATTGGCTAGACCCTTGGACAGTGAACGACCCAGGCGCCCTGGTGGATCACTACGTGCAACGGTTCAAGGCCCTCGGCGGCCAAGTCTTTCAGGGCGACGCAGCCAGTCTGCGCCAATACGGTAGTAGCTGGCACGCAGACACGAGTGACGGTCCCATTCACGCGCGTCATGCGGTACTCGCGCTTGGCCCCTGGGCGGACAAGTTGACCACAAGCCTTGGATACCGGCTTCCGCTATTCATCAAGCGCGGCTATCACCGTCACTACCGCGGCGGCCCGGGCTTGAGGCTGCCGATATTGGATGCAGAGCGCGGATTGGCTGTCGTGCCAATGGCGGCTGGCATGCGCATCACGACCGGGGCGGAATTCGCACGCATTGATGCTCCTTCCACACCGGTGCAACTGAGCAAGGCCGAGGCTGTGGCTCGCGAGTTGGTCGATCTGCCGGACCCTGTGGAAGATGAGCCGTGGCTCGGCAACCGTCCATGCACAGTGGACATGAAGCCTGTCATTGGTGCTGCGCCTAAGCATCCCGGCCTATGGTTCAACTTTGGCCACGCGCACCAAGGTTTCACACTGGGACCGGTCAGCGGGCGCCTAGTGGCCGACCTCATCGAAGGCAAACAACCTTTCGTCGATCCGATGCCCTACTCCCCGACGCGATTCTGAGTCGAGCAAGCAGACTGAGCTCGGAGCGTTGGAACAGAAATGAGGGGGTGTTAGGTGTCGTCATGCCGGTTCAGCCAGGCTGCGACCGCTGCGGCGCTGCGAAAGTCTTCGCACGCACGGGCCGCAATGCCCGGATAGCGCTGGTTCCACATGCGGGCCAGCGCCTGGCCGGGACCGATTTCCAACACACAGCTCACCTGGCGGGCCTGGATGTTCTCCATGCACTCGTCCCAGCGCACGGTGGTAGCGATCTGAGCGCTCAATGCGCTTCGGGCAGACGCTGCGTCGCGCACTCGGTCTGCAGCATTGCTGAAGAGCGCGACTTGTGGCGCGCGAAGACGGACGCGCTCCAGCGTTTGGGCAAAGCTCTCGGCGGCGTCCCGCATCCATGGCGTATGGGACGCCACGCTCACACGCAGTCGCGTGCATTGCGCTCCCTCGCTTAAGGCCATGGATTCGGCTTTCGCCAATGCGACATACGGACCGCCAACAATCGCGCTGTCCGGGGCGTTCCGGATGGCGAGCGCCAGCCCGGTGGCCGCGATTAGTCGCTCGAGCGCGGGTGCCAACAGTCCGCTGACTGCGAGCAGCCCGCCGGGCGCCTGCGCCGCGCACGCATCCATGGCGTTGGCGCGCTGCGGTGCAAGTGCAATGGTCGATTGAGCATCGAGTACCCCGGCTGCACTGAACGCCGCCAGTTCCCCGACGCTGTAGCCCGCTATGGCGGCCGGCGGCCCTACCAAGGGCGCCAGTTGGCCCCAGGCCGCTAGCGCGAGGCCGGTCAGAAGTGTCTGTGCATTGGAGTTGCGCGCGGCCCATGCCGGCTCTGCGAGTGCCCGGCGCCAGTCCTCGACGCCGAGGCGCGTGCGCATGTTTTCCACCAGCGCATCGTCGGCAAGCCAGGGAAGCATCTGCGGATGCTGGTTGCCTTGGCCGGAGAACAACAGGGCGTAGCTCATGGGCGGTCGCAAACCCGGGTGATCCAGCACGCTGCGGCGAGTGTGTCCGCGGCACCACCAGGCGACAGCCGGCGGCTCACGAACTCGTCCGCAATGGCATGCGCCTCCTGAATGGCACCGGGCCGGCCGGCACCGCCAGCGTTCACGAACTGCCGCGCCCGACGCTGCGCGAAGCGCAAGCCGGTCAGACCGCCCCGATGCGCAAGATTGCTGTCGTCCAGCACGGCCATGATGTGGAATAGCGCGTCGAGCCGCGCCAGTCGAGGCGACAGGCCGCGGGCGAGAGCCGCTCTCAGCGCTGGCAGCGCCGTCTCGAACAGCACTGGGAATGCGAGCGCCGCCTCTTCGGATGCACCGCGAAGGCCGTGCCGCCGGGCGGCGATGCCGCCGGGCAGGTTTGACGTGCGCAGCGCTCGGCGCGCAAGGGCACTGGCCCAGTGTTCGCGCAACGCATCACGCAAGACTTCCGGGCGTAACCTGTTGCCCCTCCCGCGCAGGGCAGCGCCGGCCGAGGCGCACAGCAGGCCGAGCATGAAGATGGCACCTCGGTGCGTGTTGATGCCGCCCGTTGCTGCGAGCATGCGCTCCTCTGCCTCGATGCCACACCGCTCCAACACATCGAACTGCGCGTCGCGATAGCCCGCTTCGGCAATAAGAGAGAAGTAGTGGCGCAACGAGAAGAGGCTGCGCATGAAGGTATGCGCATCCATGTCCGCGTGACTGCCGCTGTCGACCAAGGTCACCAGGCCGGGCTTGGGCGTCAGGGACAGCTCGTCATGCAGCGCGAGAGTGGCAGCGCGCCCGACCAGGGCGGGTGTCAGGTGCGACTGCGGTTGTTGGTGGAGCGCCGAGGTGTTCATGGCGCGGATTCCGCCGGCTCTGGACGTGGGCACCACGCCAAGTCACGCTGGATGGTCGGGCCGCCTAGGTGCTTGACGATCACCGCGTTCGCATGCCCCCGACGCCACGCATTCCATTCGCGCCAAGCGACGGCTGCGCCATCGCTGAATACGAGCTCGCCATCCAGCCGCAGTCCCGGTGCGCTGAAGGTTTGGAGCACATGCGCGACAGCGTCCGCATGCATGATGCCCTCCACGCCAACCCAGAGATCGATGTCAGAGCCGGGCCGAACATGGTCCAGCCCGGTGAGCGCCTGCCAACCGTAGCTCCCGAAGACCCGTACGTCGGCACGAAGCAGGTCGAGAGCGACAAGGAGTTCGCGAACGGGTGCACAAGTCAAGGCCGGCAGCAGCGATTGCACCTGGGTAAGGAGCGGAAACTCGTCGAACGCAAGCACCGCGGCGATTGGCACGTGAAGGGCGATGCGGCGCCTGTCCCACCGTTCCGGAGCAGCCAGACCCATGGTGATCCGTCCGCTAACAGCGGGTGCCTCAGGCTGTCGGGCCACCACTAGGGGCAGGTGGTGCGCTGCCCAATGCGCAAGGCATGCACTCGCCTGCGTGTCCCAGTTGCGCCGCATAAGGGCATCCCAGCCAGCGTCGGTCAGCCGGGCAAGCTGATGGCGTCGCAGGCCTGTCATGCTGCTGCGGCTGAACTCAGGCTGCGTCCAGCACGCGCTGGACGACGGGTGCGGCCAGCCGACGTCCACCGCGCTCGGCGCCATCGTATGCGCGCAGGTCCTCGGTGGGCGTATGCGCCAATGCGTCCCGCAGGGCGGCCTTCAGGTCGCCTTTCCACAGCGCACGCACGCCGCCCATGGCCACGTAGTTCTGCACGCCGGGAGCGAACACTGGGTTGGATTGGGACAGCGCCGTGAGCTTCTCCTCCGGAAGTTTGGTAACGCGCGCCATCGCCGGAATGCGCATTACGCGGATCTCGGCCTCCGGCAAGGCGTAGCATGCATCAGCAATCAAGCCCGAGGTGATGAAGCCGCCGGACAGAGCTTGGTCGTAGATCAGGCCGACGACGCGATGGCCGCACCGGCGCGCCAGGTCGATTGCGGCGCCAAGATGCGCCATCGCCCGATTGATGCCCAGAAGCTCGTCGCGCCGGCGCAATTGCTGGCCCTGCGTGTCGATCAGCAGCAGGATCGGACGGCCGGGGTGCTGGGTGATCGTGTCGAGTACTACGCGAGCCTGGGCCAGCGCCAACCTGACGCCAATCGGCGCATGGTTGGTGGTGCCGACCACGGCAAGCGGCTCGCCTTCGAACATCACATCTCCCTGGAGAAAGTCCCCTGCGGCGCGCATGCCGTGATATGTGCCGAAGAGTTGCGTGACAAGCGAATTCCAATGCATGAGTTGCTCCAGGGTCACGAGCGGCGCAGGCCGCGCACGCTTTCGACCGAAAGGTCAGGGACCCGCGCTGCATCGGCAACGCCCAACGCAGTCCAGAGTCGGACGGATTCGTCTTCGCCAGCGCTCGTAACGCCACCAGCGCTATCGGCATCGAGCAAGGCCAAGCGCTTGCCGAGAAGTGCGTGCTCATCTTCGAGCGCAGCAAGGGTCAGGGGCTTCGAAGCGCCGAGCGTGGCGATGGCCGCATCGCGAAAAGCCGCAACGTCATCTTCGACCAGGACATCGCAGTCGCCGGAGAGCCAGCGATGCTTACCCCCGGTCGTACGCCAGACCAGCGCACGGTCACGGGAGTCGAACTCCTCCACCCCGTGGGAGGCCTCGATCACCTCGGGGCCGGACATCGCCAGCCTGCCAACATCGCTCATCACGATGTGGTCAGCACAGCGCGCGACGATGCCCATCCCCCCGAAACAGCCATTGGCGCCGCCGATGAGCACGATGACGGGGATGCTTGCAGCGCGTACATCGAGCAGCGCACGCATCACCTCAGACACTGCGATTAGGCCAGCATTGGCCTCATGCAGTCGCACACCGCCAGATTCCGCCAGTAGGAGCACGGCCGCCGGCCGGTCGCGTAGGGCGCGACGCAGTAGTCCGACGAGCTTGGCGCCATGAACCTCACCGACGCCGCCTCCCATGAACTCACCCTCTTGCGCAGCGACGAAGACGTTGTTGCCATCAAGCTGGGCGCGGCCAATCGCCACGCCGTCGTCGAACGCGCAGGGCACACTGAGCTGCGCCAGGTGAGGACTGGTGACCCGCTCGCTGGGCGGCAGCCACTCGTGGAAGGTGCCGGTGTCCAGCAGCAGCGCGAGCCGTTCGCGCGCCGAGCATTCGGCAAAACTAATCATGGCTGGCCTCCCTTCAGTTCGGCGATTGCCTGGTCCAACCGCAGGCTCACGACCGCGGGCGTAGCACCCATGTCATTGATAGAGATACGCACGCCGCCGAGCGGATGGCGCGCGTGGAAGTCGTCCATCACCGCCTGCCATATCGCGCCAAAGCCGCGCGCCGAGGTGTCGACTTGCACGTCGCAGGTGCTTCCATCGACCGCCTCGAGCATCACCTCGAGGTTGCCGGAGCCGACGACGCCGACGAGCACGGGCGCAAAGGCACCGACTGTTTGACTGCAGTGGTAGGTGAAATGCAGGGTTTCGAGTCCCGCAGGTACGTCGCTCATCGATGTATCTCCTGCTACCAATTTCTGAATCGCTTGGGAGGTTGGTACAACCCGCCGGAAGCGCGCACGAGCTCGCGGATGCTGCGCGCGGCCAGCAGGTTGCGGGTGGCTTGGCGGGGGTCGATGCCCAAATCCTGGGGTCGGCGGATCACTCCACGGTCGCGCAGGTTCTCGACGGCCCGCCTGTCGCGTGCGAGGCCTACGGCGGTGTAGCCGGCGACTCCGCGGATCGCCTGCTCGCGCTCCGCGTCGCTGCGGCACATCAACAGGTTGGCGATGCCTTCCTCGGTCAGGATGTGGGAGACGTCGTCGCCGTAAATCATGATTGGCGGTAGGTCCATGCCGGCTTGTTCCTGCAGCGTCCAAGCGTCCAGCCTTTCCACGAAGGCAGGCTGCATGTGCTCGCGAAAAGTCTCAACCATCTGCACCACCAGTTTCTGCCCGCGAGGGGCACCGGCGGCGCCGCTACGCCCGGCGCGGGCTTCGCGCCCGGCCTTGAGCCACGCAGGGCTGGAATGGCGCCGGCCACGCGCGTCGGCGCCCATGTTGGGTGCGCCACCAAAGCCGGCGATGCGTCCTAGCGTGGCGGTGGAACTGTTGGCATCCAGGTCGATCTGCAAGGTCGAGCCGATGAACAAGTCGCATGCGTAGTGCCCGGCGGCTTGGCAGAACGCGCGATTGCTGCGAAGGCTTCCGTCCGGACCGGTAAAGAACACGTCTGAGCGGGCTCGAACGTACTCCTCCATGCCAAGTTCGGAGCCGAAGGAGTGCACGGACTCGACCCACCCCGCCTCGATCGCGGGGATGAGTGCCGGATGTGGATTGAGCGCCCAGTGCTTGGCGATTTTTCCCTTCAGCCCCAGGGACTCGCCATAGGTTGGAAGCAGCAGTTCGATCGCCGCGGTGTCGAAGCCTATGCCGTGGTTCAGACGTTGCACGCCGTACTCAGCATAAATGCCTTTGATCGCCATCATTGCCATCAGGATCTGCACTTCGCTGATTTGCGCTGGGTCGCGCGTGAAGAGCGGTTCGATGAAATTGGGGCGCGGAGCCTTCACAACGAAGCTCACCCAGTCCGATGGAATGTCGATGCGCGGCAAGGTTGTGCTCGTGCCGTCGACAAGCTCGTTGACCTGCGCGATTACGATGCCACTGGAGAATGCTGTCGCCTCGACGATGGCCGGCGTATCTTCGGTGTTGGGGCCGGTGTAGAGGTTGCCTTGCGCGTCTGCTGCATGTGCAGCGACCAGTGCAACCTTTGGCGTGAGGTCCACGAAGTAGCGTGCGAAAAGTTCCAAGTACGTATGAATGGCGCCAATCTCGATACGTCCGCCAGAAACCAGCTTTGCGAGTCTTGCACCCTGGGGGCCCGAGAAGCTGAAGTCCAGGCGCGATGCCACGCCGTTCTCGAACAAATCTAGGTGCTCGGGCAGTGCGAGCACGGATTGCACCATGTGCAGGCTGTGCACGCGTTGCGGATCGACCTGGACTAGTGCCTGCGCGAGGAAATCTGCCTGCTTCTGGTTGTTGCCCTCGAGGCAGACCCGGTCGCCGGGTGAAAGCACCGCTTCGAGCAAAGTGCGAATGGCCTGATTGTCGACTTGCTTGCCGACGAGCTGCGGTCCGAGCGCGTCGGCCGCGCGTGCTAGCCGGGCCGCGCGGTCATCAGCCTTGGAGGTCCAGGATTTCATGGGAAGAATGGGTTAGATGGAGCGGATGAAGTCGGCGCATCACGGCACCACAAGCCAAGTCACGTCAACACGGGGCCTCGAAGGGTCGCGACGATGCGATGAACTATCGATTGCCAGATGTATGCGTCGCGTCCCATCCCCTTCAGTTTTGAGTGTGCTAGGACGTCATTCGAGTGGAACGGGCTGACGTTGTCGATGGTGGTAGACACAGCCGCCTCCGCGATGAAGCCGGTCGCGCTGCGGCGGCTTCCGTTGCATATGTGGTCGTGCTCTTTTCGGTGTGGAAGAGGGTGAGGCCCAACTTAGCTTCTCACCGAGTCAACAACGCCCTGGGCGCCTTGTACCGCTGCTCGCCGGTGATAGAAGTTCAGGGCCCGAAGGCCGCCGAGCTCCTCACCCCCTCCTGCGCGGCCGGGCCCTCCGTGCAACGACTGAGGCATCACATTTCCGTGACCGCTGTGGATGGCACTTACTTCGGGCGTGACCACATGCACGCGGCCATGACATTCGGCTAGGTCGACGGCAGTCGCAGCAAGTGCCGTTTCGTCGCTACCGTACAAGGACACGACCAAAGAGCCGCCGCCTCGGCGCACCAACTGTTGTGCGTGCTCAAGATTGCGGAAGGGGATTAGGGTGGCGACCGGACCAAAGACCTCATGGTCATGCACCTTCCCACCGGCGTCTCCATCCCGGACGCCCAGTAAGGTAGGTGCCATACAGCTGGCAACAGCAGGGTCGACGTCCACAAGCGGTTGTGCCTCACCGTTGTAAAGGACCTCTGAGTCCGATTTCAACATTGCCAAACCCTCTTTCACCGTTGCAAGTTGGTCACGGCTGACGAGAGAACCCATTCGTACCGTCTCGTTGCGTGGGTTGCCGACAGTGATCTTCGATAGCCGGGCTGAAATTGCCTGCCCCGCAGAGTCGAACAATTCCTGGGGAACGAAGATGCGGCGAATCGCAGTGCATTTTTGACCAGACTTCACTGTCATCTCTCGCGCGACCTCTTTCACGAGAGACTCGAACGACGGCGAATCGATAGCGCAGTTGGGCATGAGCAACGCGGAGTTGATGCTGTCGGCTTCGATATTGATGCGTACGGACCGCTGTGCAATGGCAGGGTGACGGCGAATGGTCGCAGCGGTATCGGCGCTCCCGGTAAAGGATAGGACGTCAAACTCCTCCAGCGCATCAAGAAGCCCGGCGCTGCTACCGCAGACCACAGACAACGCGCCAACCGGCAGCACCCCAGCGTCAACGACGTCCTTGACCATTCGCTGAGTCAGCCATGCAGTCGAGGTGGCGGGCTTCACAACGACCGGCACACCCGAAAGTAGCGCGGGCGCGGCCTTCTCCCAAAGCCCCCAGGCGGGAAAGTTGAATGCGTTGATAAACAGGGCGAGGCCCTTGGTCGGGACTTGCAGGTGTTGACTCAAGAACTTTGCGTCCTTTGCCAAGCTGACGCTGTCACCGTCAACCAAGTGGCGGCGCTCCCCTAGGGTTTTTCCAAGCTTCGCAAAAGTGGCGACGGTGTACAGCGCGCCGTCAATGTCTACCGCGGAATCGCTTTTGACGGTCCCACTGTTGGCGGTCGCAATCTCGTAGTAAGCGTCGCGATTTGCTTGCAGGACGGTCCCCACTTCTTCAAGGAGCTTGGCACGCTGCGCGTAGGTCATGGCTCTGAGCAGCTGGCCAGCTTCCTTTCGCGCGAAGCTGAATCCCGAAATGAGGTCGAGACCCGCTGAACTCACTCGAACCAGCTCATTGCCGGTAATCGGGTCGAACAGGGAGGTGCCGGTGCCTTGGCCGGCTACCCATCGGCCGCCAATGAAGTTTTGAAGCAGTTCAGTCATGAGATTCAAGTGAGGGGGTGGGAGAAGTTGTCGGAATGGCAACGGCCTAAGGTGCACTATTGTGCATGCACTTTAGTGCCACCCCGCCGCTCAGTCAAGGGCCACATGCGCGCAGAAGCCGCGTGATATGGAAGAAATTGTTGCCAAACACTACGTCGAGGAGCCAGCATCCCCGACTGCTAACTGTTGCAATTGAATGCATCATAGTGCTTGTATTTCTGACACAAGAGGCACTATGATGCATGTCATCGTAAACAAGGAGCCAACCCGTGACCGAATCCCCGCGTGTCGATTACCAGACCAACCCCACTCAATACCGGCATTGGAAGTTGACCTTTGATGGGCCTGTTGCCACGCTTTCGGCTGACTTCGCCGAAGACGGGGGCCTGCGCCCTGGCTACAAGCTCAAGCTCAACAGCTACGACCTGGGCGTCGACATTGAGCTCAACGACGCCATCAACCGAGTTCGGTTCGAACATCCCGAAGTCCGCACGATCGTGGTTACGAGTGCCAAGGACAAGGTGTTCTGCTCCGGTGCAAACATCTTCATGCTCGGCGTCTCCAGCCACGCCTGGAAAGTGAACTTCTGCAAGTTCACGAACGAGACGCGAAATGGTCTCGAAGATTCCTCGGCTCACTCCGGGCTCAAGTTCTTGGCGGCTGTGAACGGCGCCTGCGCCGGCGGCGGGTACGAGCTCGCGTTGGCTTGTGACGAAATCATTTTGGTCGACGACCGTTCCTCGGCCGTGTCGTTGCCCGAAGTTCCGCTCCTGGGCGTGCTGCCAGGCACCGGCGGCCTGACGCGAGTCACTGATAAGCGCCACGTCCGACACGACCTGGCAGACATCTTCTGCACCACGAGCGAAGGAGTACGCGGCCAGCGGGCAGTCGAATGGCGACTGGTCGACGAGGTCGTCAAGCCCAACCAGTTCGCGGCGCGTGTGCGTGAGCGGGCGCTGGAGCTCGCAGCAGACAGCGACCGGCCGGCAGAGGCGCGAGGTGTGAGTTTGACCCCGCTGTCCAGGACCATCGAAGCCGACGCACTGCGCTACGCGAATGTGACGGTCGAAATTGACCGCAGCAAACGCACCGCAACGTTCACCGTCAAGGCGCCGCGTGGTACCCAACCAAAGACATTGGCGGAAATCGAGGCGGCCGGTGCCAGCTGGTACCCCCTGGTGTTGGCGCGCGAACTGGAAGATGCAATTCTGTCGATGCGCACCAATGAACTGGACATTGGCACTTGGCTCATCAAGACCGAAGGCGATGCGGATGCTGTGCTCGCCATGGACGCCGTCTTGGCCGAGCACAAGAACAACTGGCTTGTCCGCGAAACCATTGGTCTGCTGCGCCGCACGTTCAGCCGCCTGGACGTCAGCAGCCGCAGCCTGATTGCTCTCATCGAACAGCACTCCTGCTTCGCAGGTAGCTTCTTGGAATTGGCGCTCGCCTGCGACCGCAGCTACATGCTGGACCTGTCCAACGAGCCGGACAAGAGTCCCAAGATTGCTGTCGGTGAACTCAACTTCGGCACCTTCCCGATGGCCACGGACCAAAGCCGCCTGGCTCGCCGCTTCTATGAGGAGACTGGTCCCCTGGAAGCAGTCCGCGCCAAGGTTGGTCAGGCCTTGAACGCAGGTGATGCCCTTGCACTGGGGTTGGTGACCAGCACACCGGATGACCTCGACTGGGCGGACGAGACCCGCGTTGCCATCGAAGAGCGTGTCGCGATGAGCCCTGACGCGCTGACCGGGATGGAGGCCAACCTCCGCTTCAACGGGGTGGAAAACATGGCCACTCGTGTTTTTGGTCGCCTCACGGCTTGGCAGAACTGGATCTTCCAGCGTCCGAACGCCGTGGGCGAGAAGGGCGCGCTCAAGGTCTACGGCAAGGGCGACAAGGCCGCATTCGATTGGAACCGCGTCTGACTTTCCTGCCGGCTGCCGCAGGCGGAGCGGCCGGCCATTCTTTTCTGAAATCACTTGGTGAAGGAGCCTGACATGAGCATCAACTACTCCGAAAAAATCCCCAACAACGTCAACCTGAGCGACGACCGCACCCTCCAGCGGGCGCTGGAACAATGGCAGCCCAACTTCTTGTCCTGGTGGGGCGACATGGGCCCGGAGGGCAGCCATGGCTTCGACGTCTACCTGCGCACCGCGGTCAGCGTCGACCCGCAAGGCTGGGCTCAATTCGGCCACGTGAAGATGCCGGACTACCGCTGGGGCATCTTTCTCAACCCAGGTGACGCAGACCGGAAGATTCACTTCGGTGAACACCTTGGCGAGAAGGCTTGGCAGGACGTGCCCGGTGAATATCGCGCCAATCTCCGTCGAATCATCGTGACCCAGGGCGATACGGAGCCGGCATCAGTTGAGCAGCAACGACACCTTGGTCTGACTGCTCCCTCGATGTACGACCTGCGCAACCTCTTCCAGATCAACGTGGAAGAAGGCCGCCACCTCTGGGCAATGGTGTACCTGCTGCACAAATACTTCGGTCGTGACGGTCGAGAGGAGGCAGAGTCTCTGCTCGAGCGACGCAGCGGCCAAGAGGACAACCCTCGCATCCTCGAGGCGTTCAACGAGAAGACGCCGGACTGGCTGAGCTTCTTCATGTTCACCTACTTCACGGACCGCGACGGAAAGTTTCAGCTGTGTGCCCTTGCTGAGTCCGCGTTCGACCCCTTGGCGCGCACGACAAAGTTCATGCTGACCGAAGAAGCACACCACATGTTTGTGGGTGAATCGGGCGTCAGCCGAGTGATTGCGCGTACATGCCAAGTAATGAACGAGCTGAAGACGGACGACCCCAAGAAGCTTCGCGCGGCCGGCGTCATCGACCTGCCGACCATCCAGCGCTACCTGAACTTCCACTTCTCCGTAACCGTTGACCTCTTCGGCGCCGACGAGTCGAGTAATGCCGCGACCTTCTACACCACGGGTCTCAAAGGCCGCTACGAAGAAGGAAAGCGTGTCGACGACCACATCCTGAAGGGCCAAACCTACAAGGTTCTGAATGCCGTCAATGGTCAACTGGTTGAGAAGGAAGTCCCAATGCTCAACGCGCTGAATGAAGTCCTGCGCGATGACTACATCAAGGACTCCGTGTCGGGTGTGGAGCGCTGGAACAAGGTCATCGACAAGGCCGGAATCCCCTTCCGTCTCAGCACTCCGCACAAGGCCTTCCACCGCAACATTGGCGCGCTCTCTGGCGCCAAGGTCTCGCCCGACGGGCGTGTCGTGAGCGAAAGCGAGTGGCAAGCCAAGAAGAACGACTGGCTGCCGACCGCCGAAGACCGCGCATTCGTGGCAAGTCTCATGGGGCGCGTAGTTGAGCCGGGCAATTTCGCAAACTGGATTGCGCCTCCGGTGATGGGCATCAACCGTCAACCGCTCGACTTCGAGTACGTGCGCTTCAACTGAGAAGGCCGTCGGCGACGCGAGCATGAGAGGCCCGGTGTCGCCGGGCCTCAACCTGCCCGACCTCGCGTCTACTAGATACCGGAGACCCCATGAGCTTGGCTGATACCGCGGTCATAAAGCAGCACCTCATCGACCCTGAGATCTGCATTCGCTGCAATACATGTGAGGCCACGTGTCCGGTCGGCGCCATCACGCACGACAGCCGGAACTACGTAGTCAATTCCGACATTTGCAACCTCTGCATGGCGTGCATCTCTCCATGCCCGACCGGGAGCATCGATAACTGGCGCACGATGCCGAAGGCGCGAGCCTATAGCGTCGCTGAACAACTCGAATGGGAAGTCTTGCCTGCAGAACTTCCGTGCGAGGAGCTAGCCCTAAGTTCTACCGCGTCTGAAACGGCTCCAAACGTCGAGCTGCAGTCGCCGGCAGCGCCAGTAGTAGGGAACCTGCAGCCTGTGACCACCACCCGATACGGTTCCACGTTGCCACCATGGAGCGCGGCTCGTCCGTTTACAAACCTATTCGGTCCACGCGCTGCGAAGAAATCCATCGCGGCGACCGTGACCGGAAACGTCCGTGTCACCGAGGTCGGGAAAGACTACGACACCCATCACATCGTCCTGGACTTTGGGGCTCAACCGTTCCCGGTTCTCGAGGGCCAGAGCATTGGGATCATCCCGCCGGGAACGGACGCTGCTGGGAAGCCTCATCATGCGCGCCAGTACAGCATCGCTAGCGCTCGCAATGGAGAACGGCCAGGCTACAACAACATCTCGCTGACTATCAAGCGAGTCCTCGAGGACCACCAGGGCAAGCCCGTACGTGGAGTGGCGAGCAACTACATGTGTGACCTGAAGGTGGGCGACCAGGTCCAAGTCATCGGACCATTTGGCTCGAGCTTCCTGATGCCAAATCATTCCCGAAGCCATGTGGTGATGATTTGCACTGGTACCGGCTCCGCCCCCATGCGTGCCATGACCGAATGGCGCCGGCGTCTGCGCGGATCCGGAAAATTCGAAGCCGGGAAGCTGATGCTGTTCTTTGGTGCAAGAACCCAGGAAGAACTGCCTTACTTCGGGCCACTTCAGCGCTTGCCCCGCGATTTCATCGACATCAACCTGGCTTTCAGCCGAACGCAAGGCGCTCCGAAGCGCTACGTTCAGGACTTAATGCGGGAGCGTTCAGCTGACCTCGCCCAACTGCTCGCTGACGCCGATGCGCACTTCTACGTCTGCGGCCTGAAGGCCATGGAGGAAGGCGTCTTGTTGGCCCTCAAAGACATTGCAACTACTGCTGGAATCAACTGGGACGACATAGGTTCGTCATTGAAGAGTTCCGGAAGACTTCATCTGGAGACCTACTAATGACGATGACCAGCGTCCGAATCGAACGACGCAAAGACGGCGTTGCAAGCGTGATGATGGCAAGGCCAAAGGTCTTCAACGCCTTCGACGAGAGCATGATTCTTGAGCTCGACGTGGCGTTCAAGACGCTTGAGGACGATCCGCACGTCCGGGTCATCATCCTCGCAGGGGAAGGCAAGCACTTCTCGGCTGGCGCGGACCTTCAATGGATGCAGCGCGCGAGTGAAGCTGATGCTGAATGGAACGTCCAGGATGCTCGCAAGTTCGCTGCCATGCTTGGCCGCATAGAACAATGCAAGAAGCCGACTATCGCTCGGGTCCAGGGGGCCGCACTGGGCGGCGGCGTGGGACTTGCGTGTGTGTGCGACATCACCATCGCGTCCGAGGATGCAACCTTTGCTGTGAGCGAAGTCAAGTTCGGCATTCTGCCGTCGGTCATCGGTCCATACCTCACCAATGCAGTTGGGAAGCGCCAGGCCAAGCGCTTGGCACTGACAACAGAGCGAATCAGTGCGGCAACCGCTCTGACCATCGGGCTTGTCCAAGATGCGGTTCCGGCTGCGAACCTGGATGCAGCGGTCGAACGTACGGTTGAAAGCTTGCTCATTGGAGCGCCCGAAGCTCAGCGCGAAGTCAAGACGTTGTTTGCGCAACTGAACGTCGCCCAGGTCACGCCTGAAGTCCGTGAACTTACGGCGCAAACCATCGCACGCGTGCGCGGGACAAAGGAGGCGAAGGAGGGCTTCGCTGCCTTCATTTCCAAACGGCCTCCCAACTGGATTACAAAGAAATGAACGAAGTCTTGTCTTGGACCACGGCTCCGGTCCTGGTCATCGGCGCCGGAATCATGGGCGCTGGAATTGCTCAAGTCGCTGCGCAAGCAGGACATCCCGTATTCTTGTTTGACCTTCGGGAGGGGGCATCGTCAAAGGCAAAGCAGCAACTTGAGATGACTCTGAGCGGCCTGGTTGCGAAGGGGCGTTTGTCAGAGGAAGCTGCGAAGCAAACTGTTGGGCGAATCACGGCCATCGCATCATTGGAAGAGGCTGGCTCGGCTCTATTGGCGGTTGAGGCAATCGTGGAGAACCTGGAGGCGAAACGCACGCTCCTGCGGCAGCTGGAGGAGCTTCTGCCTTCACATGCGATTCTTGCGACTAACACCTCGTCCATCAGCGTGACCGCGATAGCGAATGGGCTTCGACATCCGGAGCGCGTCGTCGGCATGCACTTCTTCAATCCAGTTCCTCTGATGAAGTTGGTGGAAGTGGTCCACGGTTTGCAGACGCAGCAGCAGGTCGCCGAAACAATTTTCGAGCTTGCGAAAGGTTGGGGGAAAGTACCGGTTCATGCGAAGAGCACGCCCGGATTCATCGTGAATCGAATCGCCCGACCGTTCTACGCAGAGGCGCTGGCTATCTTGCAGGAGCAGGGAGCTCAGCCCCACGAGATAGATGCGTGTTTGGTGGCCGCCGGGTTTCGAATGGGTCCATGCGCGCTAATGGACCTTATTGGCCACGACACGAACTTCGCGGTCACGCAGTCGGTGTACGCAGCAAACTTTTTCGACAAACGGTTCGTGCCGTCGATTGTTCAGAAGGAACTCGTAGATGGTGGCCTATTGGGCCGCAAAGCCGGCAGGGGCTTCTACACCTATGGCCCTGATGGTGCTGCGGTGCCGCCTTTGTCTGCCGTCGAGACCCGACCTGTAGTCGTTTCAAGGGATGTTGTGGTTCACGGAAGCGGACTTCAAGCAGATTGGCTTGCGAATGCTGTGGTCGCGGCCACTGGAGGCAATGTCACCCGGGCACCATCTTCGGTGACCGTTGGTCTTGTGGCCGGAGACTTCGAGCTCGTGATGACGGACGGGCGATGCGCGTGGGAAATCTCGTCGGCCCACCCCGAGCGTCATGTGGCCGTATTCGATCGGTTCAACCCGCGGCTGGTTGAACATGGCCGCCCGCTTCCACTGGCCTACACGGCCGCTACTGCTGAAGGCGCAGAAAACGCAAGGTCGTGGCTCGCCGCGCTCGGTTTTCATCCAGTCTTCATGAAGGATTCGCCAGGTCTTGTCGTCGCTCGCACCATCGCAATGCTTGCAAACGAGGCCGCGGATGCGGTAACGCACGGTGTTTGTGATGAGTTCGGCGCAGACTCAGCGATGAAGCTTGGCGTCAACTATCCGGCAGGGCCTTTCGAGTGGGTGCGTCAGTGGAACGGTGACCTGCTAAGTAGTTGTGCAGGCATCGCGCAGGTGCTTGACTGCCTGGATGCGTACTACAGAGGCGAGAGATACAGAGTCAGTCCCTGGATTCGTGAAAGAGCTGCCGGGGCGCAACCACCGCTTCGAAAGGACGCAAGATGAGCGAACTTCAATCTTGGGACCTTGGGCCCCATCTCCAGGTAGCAGTCGGCGCAGGTGGCGTGGCAGAGGTCATATTTGGGCCGTCCGGCGGAATGCCGTTTGCAGACGCAGCCGGTCATGCGCACCTCGGTTCGATTTGGCAAAGGCTGCAGGCGACCCCTGGAGTCCGGAGCATCCTGGTTCGGAGTGCAGGAAAGGGGTTCTGTGCTGGAGGGACCCCAGAAGTTGTTCGCTCAATGCTGGATCGAGAGGATGCTCGTTTGAGGGTGATGCAGGAGGGCCGAGCCATCGTTCAAGGAATGATGGATTGCGACTTGCCTATCGTGTCTGCCATCAATGGGGCAGCTGTCGGCGCGGGGTGCGCGGTCGCCCTGTTGGCCGACGTCTCTGTTGCTGGCTACAAAGCGAAAATCATTGACGGCCACACCAAACTTGGAGTCGCGGCTGGAGACCATGCTGCGGTCGTTTGGCCGTTGCTGTGCGGTATGGCGAAGGCGAAATATCACCTCTTGCTATGCAACGCTATCAGCGGCCAGGAAGCGGAGAGAATTGGACTCGTCAGCTTGGCGGTGCCGGATGACGAGCTTGAGTCGACAGCCCGGTCCATCGCGCAAGAACTGGCGCGAGGAAGCCCGACAGCGTTGGCGTTTACGAAGCGTACGCTCAATCATTGGCTGCGGGCAGCTTGGCCCGCTTTTGAGCATTCGCTGGCGTTAGAAGTGCTGGGCTTTGCGGGGCGGGATGCGCGCGAAGGGTTCGCTGCGTTGAACGAGAAGAGACCTGCCGCCTTCGGTGCTCACGATTAGGAGTCAGCCTTCCTGTTCGGCCGTCGACCGGTGTGCCAGCGTGGCCCAGGCAGACTATGGTCGAGACAATGAGAGGAATGTGCGTGACGGAAGGACTTGAACAAAGTGAGGACCAGATTGGGGTTCGGGCGGGACACGTTGACAATCGCGACGCGCTCTTGAGTTCGATTGGAGAGAGAGTGCGCAGCCTTCGCGCACGCCGCGGACTGACACGAAAGGCGACCGCCCAGTTGGCCGCCATCTCCGAGAGGCATCTTGCCAATTTGGAGTCTGGCACTGGCAACGCTTCAATCCTCGTGCTCCAGCAGGTGGCGGTTGCTCTTCAATGTTCAATTGCGGAGATGGTTGGTGACGTCACAACCAGTTCTCCCGAGTGGCTGCTCATACGTGAGATGCTGAAAAACCGCCAAGAGGGCGACCTGCGACGGGCGCGGTTGCTTGTTGGGGAGATGCTGGGAACCGCCTCTGCTGATGACAGCCGCACTCGACGTATTGCGTTGGTCGGCCTGCGTGGCGCTGGCAAGTCGACCCTCGGCAAGCTGTTGGCCGAAGAATTGGACTTTCCATTCATCGAGCTGAGTTCGGAAATAGAGAGGATGGCCGGCTGCAGCCTGCGCGAGATTTATGACCTGTACGGGGCGAATGCCTATCGCCGCTACGAACGGCGTGCCCTCGAGGAAACAATCCAAATTCACAGCGAAGCTGTGATTGCGACGCCAGGAGGCATCGTCTCAGATACTGCTACGTTCAGCCAACTACTCACGCATTGCACGACCGTTTGCCTCAAGGCGTCTCCTGAAGAGCATATGAGCCGCGTGGTCGTCCAAGGTGATTTGCGGCCGATGGCTGCGAGCAACGAGGCGATGGATGACCTACGGCGCATCCTCGAGGGACGAGCAGCGTTTTATGCGAAGGCAGACTTGTTGGTCGATACCAGTGGGAGAACGCCCCAAGAAGCGCTTCAAATCCTGAAGGGTGTCGTCCGATGGGAGTCTCTGAAAACAGGGTGCGAGTAGTAGTCAACGCGCGTTTTGAGCCACGCGTCCGGTTGCTCAATATTTGAGCAGTCCTGGATTGAGTACGGAATCAGCTTCGGGCGTGGTGCCAGCAGTATTCCCGAAAAGCTGGCCGACGAGCAAGCGTGCGCTCTGCAATTCACATTCACTCCGGCCGTTCAGAAGCGCCAGAATCCGACCCCACTCCGTGGGAGCGTGCGTGGCATCTCCAACAAGCTCTACGAGCGAACATTGGTGAGCGTCCAGTCATCCCATCTT
>JAFEEG010000033.1 GCA_018241225.1 Pseudomonadota bacterium | reverse complement strand
CACCAAGGGGAAGCCGACCTCGTCAGCAGCGCCCAAGTTCATCCTACAACCACGCGCCATCCGTCGTCCACGTCCCCTGCTTCATGCACCGGGGTCGGGTCCGCCCTATGGCCAACTACTGAGCTTGAGGAGCCAATGCGATGATGAAACGTCGTCAACTGGTCATTGCGGCAGCAGGCATGCCGCTGCTCTGGCGTCCGGCATGGGCGCACCACGGCTGGAGCGGCTTCGATCAGGACCGGCCGATCTACCTGCAAGGCAAGGTCGTGCATTCGCGCTGGCAGAACCCGCACGTCGAACTGGACATCGAGGTGCCCGCCGGCCTGAAGGTGCCTGCGGATCTGCGTCAGCGCCCCTTGCCTGCGCAGAGTGCGCCAGTCGATGGCCCGGGCCTGCTGGCCAGGGCAACGGTGCCACGGCGCACCGACGCCAAGTGGGAGCTGGAGCTGGCTCCGCTCACGCGCATGCAGTCGTGGAAGGTGCCGGAGATCAAGGCCGGCGACATGGTCTCCGCCGTGGGCTTCACCGCCAAGGACGAGGCAGGCGACGCGGTCATGCGCGTCGAGTACCTGTTTGTCGGAAACAACACCTACGGGCTGCGTTCCAGCCCGGCCTGAGCAGCTGGCTCAGCTCGACAGAGCGGACAGCGCGCGCTGGGTGATCTCTTCGACCGAGCCGGTGCCGCTGATGGCACGGTACTTGGGCGCAGCGGCGGGCTCGTCCTTGGCCCAGGTGGAGTAGTAGTCGACCAGCGGACGAGTCTGCTGGCTGTACACGTCCAGTCGCTTGCGCACGGTTTCTTCCTTGTCGTCCTCGCGCTGGATCAGTTCTTCGCCGGTGAGGTCATCCTTGCCCTGCACCTTCGGTGGGTTGAACTTGACGTGGTAGGTGCGCCCCGAAGCCGGGTGGGAGCGGCGCCCGCTCATGCGTTCGATGATGTCCGAGAAGGGGACGTCGATCTCGAGCACGTAGTCGATCTTCACGCCGGCCGTCTTCATGGCTTCGGCCTGCGGAATGGTGCGGGGAAAGCCGTCGAACAGGAAGCCGGAGGCGCAGTCGCTCTGGGCAATGCGCTCCTGCACGAGATTGATGATCAGGTCATCGCTGACCAGTGCGCCGGAATCCATGACGGCCTTGGCCTGAAGGCCCAATGGGGTGCCGGCCTTGACGGCGGCGCGAAGCATGTCGCCAGTGGAGATTTGAGGAATACCGTACTTCTGGCAGATAAAGGTCGCTTGCGTGCCTTTGCCTGCCCCGGGGGCGCCCAACAAAATCAGTCTCATGGTGTCCTCGGAGGGATTTCTAGTGATTCTTTGTCGCGTCACGCAGGCCGGGGCTGGCGCTGCCGTGTGACGGAATTGCGTCGAGGATAGCATGCGCCCCAGGGGGCAGCCGCCCTGGCGGCAACACTGGGTGTTGTCAGGCGGCCAGCAGTTTGCGCACCCGTTCGAGGTCTTCGGGCGTGTCCACGCCCGGGCCTGGTGCATGGTCGCTGACATGGGCCACGATGCGATGCCCGTGCCAGAGCGCGCGCAGCTGCTCCAGTGCCTCGCCGGTCTCGATGGGGGCGGGCGGCAACTTTGGAAAGCGCTTCACGAAGCCGGCGCGATAGCCGTAGATGCCGATGTGCCGCCAGGGGGCCGGCGAGGGCAAGGCTTTGAATGCGCCTTCGGCGTAGCCGTCGCGCCACCAGGGAATGGGCGCACGGCTGAAATACAACGCGGTGCCGCGCGCATCGAGCACCGCCTTCACCACGTTGGGGTTGAGAAATTCCGGCAGGTTGTCGATGGCGTGCACGGCGGTGCTCATCTCAGCGTCGCCGCGATCGGCCAGGGCTTGCGCCACGGCGTCGATGAGCGATGCCTCGATCAATGGCTCGTCGCCCTGCACGTTCACAACGATAGTGTCGTCGGCCAGCCCCAGCTTTTCGCAGGCCTCGGCCAGGCGGTCGCTGCCGCTGGGGTGGTCTTGTCGGGTCAGAAGGGCGTCGACGCCGTGCGCCGCACAGGCCGAAGTGATGCGCTCGTGATCGGCTGCCACCACCACGCGCGCCGCGCCCGACTGCCTGGCCCGCTGCGCCACGCGCACCACCATGGGCACGCCTGCAATATCGGCCAGGGGCTTGTCGGGCAGGCGCGTCGATGCCAGCCGCGCCGGAATCAGCACCACGAAACTTGGGTTCGGCATGTCGCTCAGAGGCCCAGTTCTTCGTCGGTGAGTTCGCGCGCTTCGTTTTCCAGCAGCACGGGGATGCCGTCGCGCACCGGATAGGCCAGGCGCGCGCTGCGCGACCACAGCTCCTGCTTGGCGGCATTCCAGGTGAGGGGGCCCTTGGTGACGGGGCACACGAGCAGTTCGAGAAGCTTGCTATCCATCGAGCGATGATAGCTTTGCATCCAGCGTCTTGAAGAAGGCCGCTTCGGGCTCGAAGACCAGCGGCACGGCCAGCGCATCGGGCTGCACCTGCCAGAGCTTGGCTGCGTCTTTCTCGGTGCACAGCACCGTGGTGCCGGCGGCGGGCGGCGTCCAGTCCTTGAAGTCGTGGTGATCCGGCAACGCAATGCACTCCTGGACGGGCACGCCCGCAGCCTCGAGCATGTCGAAGAAGCCTTGGGGCTTGGCAATGGCCGCCACGGCCATGATGCGACGGCCCGCCAGGGCGGCCAGCGGCAGCATTCGACCTTCGCGGTCGACGGCTTCATCGGCCAGCGCCCGGCGGGCGCGAAAGCCCGCGAAGGCTGGCTGGTCGCCGGTATGCAGCACCAGATCGCAAGCGCGCGGCCAGGGCTCGCGCAAGGGGCCGGCGGGCAGCAGCCACCCGTTGCCGATGCCACGGTCGTCGAATACGCAGATTTCCACGTCGCGCGCCAGCGCAAGATGCTGCAGGCCGTCGTCGCTCACGATCAGGCGCGTGTTCGGGTGCGCGGTCAGCAGCGCACGCGCCGCCTCGATGCGCTTGCGCGCCACGAAGGTGGGTGCACCCGTGGCCCTGCGAATGAGCAGGGGCTCGTCGCCGGTGTCCTGTGGCGCGCTGGCGGGCAGCACCTCGCGGCAGTCTTCGGTGTTGCGCCCATAGCCCCTGGAGATCACGCCCACCGCCAGGCCCCGAGCCTGCAGGTGCCGGACGATTGCGATGACCGAGGGTGTCTTGCCGGCGCCGCCCGCGATCACGTTGCCCACGATGACCACCGGAACCGCGGCCCGGTCGCTGCGCAGAAGGCCGGTCCGATAGAGCGTGCGCCGCAGGGCGGCCAACGCGCCGAACAACTGCGAAAGCGGCCACAGCAGGCGCGCAGTGGCGCCGCGTACGAGCCAGGCGCGCTGCAGGTCCAAGGCTACTGTCTGGCCTGGGCGGCCGATTGGGTGGCGAAGGTGATCTGCATCAGGCCCGCGCGCCGCGCGCCTTCCATCACCGTGATGACCGACTGGTGTGCGGCGCTCGCGTCGGCGCTGATGATCACCACGTGGTCCTTGCCGTCGTTGGCCGCCGCGCTCAGGGCGGCGGCAACGGCTTCGACGCCGCGATCGGGCAGGGCAGTCTTGTTGATCATGTAGCGGCCGTCGGCCGACACCGAGACGATGATCTCCCGCGGATAGTCGCGCTGGGCTTCCGCGTCGGCCACCGGCAGACGCAATTGCATCTCGGTGAACTTGCTGTAGGTAGTCGACAGCATCAGGAAGATCAGGATCACCAGCAGCACGTCGATGAATGGGATCAGGTTGATCTCCGGCTCATCGCGCGAGCCGTGGCG
This sequence comes from Pseudomonadota bacterium, assembly GCA_018241225.1. Lineage (GTDB taxonomy): Bacteria > Pseudomonadota > Gammaproteobacteria > Burkholderiales > Burkholderiaceae_C > Variovorax. Next base: position 74,654 of record JAFEEG010000033.1, on the reverse strand, counting down.
AAAATCCATCGAAGTCTTGCGCTTCACGGCAGCTCAGCCTCGCAGCATTTCCAGGTGGCGGGCAAAGCGCTCGCTCGCCAGCTCGAGATTCAGCAGGTATTCGTCCACGCGGCTACGGAAATAGCGCCAGAAGATCAGGGTTGGAATCGCCACGATCAGGCCGAAGGCCGTGTTGTACAGCGCGATCGAGATGCCGTGCGCCAGCTGCGCCGGGTTGCCCGAGCCCACCGCGCCGCCAGCGGGCGACTGCGAGCCGAAGATCTCGATCATGCCGATCACCGTGCCCAGCAGGCCCAGCAGCGGCGCCGCCGACGCGATCGTGGCCAGGGCAGCCAGGTAGCGCTCCAGCTTGTGCGCGACGGTGCGACCGGTGGCTTCCATGGCCGCGCGGATGTCGTCATCGGTGGAGCGCGGATTGGCATTCAGGGCGCGAAAACCAGCGGCGAGGACTTCGCCGAGCGAGGAGTTGCGCTCGAGCTTGGCCACCGCCTCGGGCGCGGGCACCGAGTTGCGCGACACATTGATGGCTTCGTCCAGCAGCTTGGGCGGCAGCACCCGGCTGGTCTTGAGGGAGGTAAAGCGCTCGATGACAAGCGCCAGCGCCAGAACGGAACACAAGAGCAGGGGCCAGATGGGCCAACCTGCAGCAACTATGATCGAAAACAAAGAGCCTCCGGCGCTGTAAAAGAATGCAAATGCGCGGCGATTATCCACTGCGGAATTGGGCGCGGCGCAAGCCTCTTTCACGTCTTGTGCAGCGCACAGAATCTGTTGATAACTTTGTGATTAACTGGCCGGAGAACCCCGCCGGGCCCGCATGTGCTGGGCTTCCGATTGGAACGAGTGAATTTTGAGCAGGCATTTTCCCAATGGAATCAAAGGCTTGCACCTGAACATGGCCTGTGCGTGCCATTCGGGTGCCGAGATGGCCAGTGGGGCGAACCCTTGTGGAAGAGTGCTTCCGCCCGAGTACGGGATTTGGTATGGCAAATAACGTTTACACAAGCGCCGCATCTCGTGTGTGGGACGTCGGGGCCTTGTGCCACGCTGTGGCCGACGCCATCGATGCGCGCTTCAATCCTGTCGCCGTGCGCGGCGAGATATCGGGCTTCTCGCGTGCCGCGAGCGGGCATTGCTATTTCGCGCTGAAGGACGACGCCGGGCAGTTGCGATGCGCCATGTTCCGGCGCGCAGCCAGTCTTCTGGATTTCAATCCGCGCGACGGCGATCAAGTCGAGGTGCGAGGCCGCCTGGCCGTGTACGAACCGCGTGGTGACCTCCAGTTGGTAGTGGAAAGTCTGCAGCGCGCGGGGCAGGGCGCCCTGTTCGAGCAGTTCATGCAGCGCAAGGCGCGCCTTGAAGCGCAAGGCCTGTTCGATGCGGCCCGCAAGCGTGCACTTCCGACCATGCCGCGCTCGATCGGCGTGGTGACCTCGCTGGGCGCCGCTGCGCTGCACGATGTGGCGAGCGCGCTACGGCGGCGCGTGCCGCACATTCCCGTGATCATCGCGCCCGCGGCCGTGCAGGGGGCCAATGCGCCGGCGGAACTGGTTCGGGCCCTGCGCGGCCTCTATGCGCTGGAGCCCGCGGTCGACGTGATTCTGCTCGTGCGCGGAGGTGGCTCGATGGAAGACCTCTGGGCCTTCAACGATGAGTTGCTGGCGCGTGTCATCGTCGAGAGTCCGGTGCCCGTAGTCGGTGGCGTGGGGCACGAGACCGACTTCACCATTGCCGATTTCTGCGCCGACCTGCGGGCGCCTACGCCAACTGCAGCGGCGGAGCTGGTGTCTGCGCCGCGCGACACCTGGCTGGGCGCACTGGCCTTGATGGAAGAGCGCCTGGACGACGCCTTCACCGCCCGCCTGGATGGCCTCGGCCAACGGCTGGACCAGGCAGCCGCCCGCCTGGGGCGACCCTCGGGCTTGATCGCGCGGGCGCAATTGCGGTGCTCGCACTTGGCGCAGCGCATGCACTTCGGTGCGTTGTCCAAGCTGGAGCGCCTGGCGCAGTTGCAGCAACGCCTGGACGACCGACTACCACGTGCCCTGACGCAGGCGGTGGGCGAGCAGCACAGGCGTCTTGCGCAGGCCGACACCCACCTTCAGTTGCTCGATCCTTCGCTGGTGCTGCAGCGCGGCTACGCCTGGCTGTCGGACTCCCAGGGCCACGCCCTCACCAGCATCGCCCAACTGGCTCCCGGCAACACCGTGAGCGCACGCATGTCCGACGGCCAGGCGCACCTGAATGTGCTGAAGACCGAGAGGACGCGGCCCGGTACTACAGGCAAGGCCAATGAATAGTTTCTAGAATGCGCGCTTTCACGTAGACATCATCATCAACCCTCCACGAGAAATAGACATGGAACACGTTCTTCCTCCCCTTCCGTATGCCATCGACGCGCTCGCGCCCGAATACTCCAAGGAAACCATGGAGTACCACTACGGCAAGCACCACAACGCTTACGTCGTGAACCTGAACAACCTGCAAAAGGGCACCGAGTTCGAGAGCATGACGCTGGAGGAAATCGTCAAGAAATCCAGCGGTGGCATCTACAACAACGCAGCCCAGATCTGGAACCACACCTTCTTCTGGAACTGCATGAAGCCGCAAGGCGGTGGCGCGCCCACCGGCGCCCTGGCCAAGGCCATCGATGCCAAGTGGGGCAGTTTTGATGCCTTCAAGGAAGCATTCGTGAAGTCCGCCGTGGGCAACTTCGGTTCGGGCTGGACCTGGCTGGTGAAGAAGGCCGACGGCAGCGTCGACATCGTGAACACCGGTGCAGCCGGCACGCCGCTGACCACTGCCGACACCGCGCTGCTGACGGTGGACGTGTGGGAGCATGCCTACTACATCGACTACCGCAACCTGCGTCCCAAGTTCGTCGAGACCTTCCTGGCCAAGCTGGTCAACTGGGACTTCGTCGCCAAGAACTTCGGCTGATTCAGGAAACAGCCCCAAAGCAAAAAAGCCGGCTCGATGCCGGCTTTTTTTTAAGCGTTGCGCCGCTGGCGATCAGCGGGGCTGGAAAGGCGTGCCCGTCAGGTGAAAGCCCTTCTTGATGTTCTTCTTGGCGAACCAGCCCTGGTTCATCTCGAGCACGTAGCGCACGGGCTCCTCGGAACAGTGGTTGTCGGTGGTCTGTGGCTTCATGTCCACCAGGTTCACGATGCGGCCGTCGTCGGCGACAAAGGCGGCTGTTAGCGGCAGCAGGGTGTTCTTCATCCAGAAGCACTGGGGCGCCGCCTGTTCGAAGACGAACAGCATGCCCTCCTGCTGGGGCATTTCCTTGCGGTACATGAGGCCGATCTGGCGCTCCAGCGGCGCTGCGGCCACCTGGGCATCGATTTGGTACATGCCGGCGCCGATTCGGATTCGCTGGAGATCCATCTGCGGTGCACCCGTGCCTTGGGCGAAGGCGGCTGGCTGCACAAAACAATTGGCCAGAACAACTAGGGACAGGAAAAAAGTTCGGGGCGACATCGGGCGATCAACTATGTAATGCACAAAGGCATATTTTCGCTCGAAAGCTTAGCGCGAAATTGCCTGCAATGAATGGCGTAAGCAATCCGAAAGGAGGAAGTGGCAGTGCAAATAAAAAAAGCGCCCGGATGGGCGCTTCTTTTGCCAAAGAGCGGAATTACTTCGCGCCGGGCATGTCAGGCGTGCCGCCTTGCGTCGTCTTGGCGCGGCCAGGCTTGCGCTGGTCACGGGTCGACTTGCGAGCTTCGCCGGAGGCGCTAGCCTTGTCGTTGGTCACGACGGCCGATTCCGACGAAGTGTTCGTGTCGCCACCCGACTTGCGAACCTGGCCTTGCGGCTTGGAAGCCTTCTTGGCTTCTGCGCGCTGTTGCTGCTTGGTGTTCAGGTTGCCCTGCTCAGCCGATTGACCGGCCGGGTTTTGCGCATAGGCGCCAGCGGCGAACAAGCCGGCAATCATCACTGCGAGTACTTTGCTCATTGTCGAATTCCTCTTTGGAAATGGTTTCGAGACGCCTCCCGGGGGAACAGAAGGTTCGTCAACAACGGGCCCGAGTGGCCATGGGTTGACAGTCTGCATTCCCCGGTTGCGTCTAAAATTCTAAGGCTAATCTTTAGGTGGCTGGGACAATGTGTTGTCCATAGCCATCAAATTTGTCCGGAGCCTACCCCCCTCATGTCTTCTTATCAGCACATCAAAGTCCCGACCGAAGGCCAGAAGATCACGGTCAATGCTGACAATTCGCTCAATGTGCCCGACCAACCCATCATTCCGTATATCGAGGGGGACGGAACGGGTTTTGACATCACCCCGGTGATGCTCAAGGTGGTCGACGCTGCCGTGGCCAATGCCTATGGCGGCAAGCGCAAGATCCACTGGATGGAGGTTTTTGCCGGCGAGAAGTCGACCAAGGTCTATGGCCCCGACGTGTGGCTGCCCGAGGAAACCCTGCAGGCGGTGCGCGAGTACGTGGTGTCGATCAAGGGCCCGCTCACCACCCCGGTGGGTGGCGGCATCCGCTCGCTCAACGTGGCGTTGCGCCAGGAACTCGACCTGTACGTGTGCCTGCGCCCGGTACAGTATTTCGAGGGCGTGCCCAGCCCGGTCAAGGAGCCGCAGAAGACCAATATGGTGATCTTCCGCGAGAACTCCGAAGACATCTACGCCGGCATCGAGTTCGAAGCCGAGAGCGACAAGGCAAAGAAGCTCATCAAGTTCCTGCAGGACGAATTCGGCGTCAAGAAAATTCGCTTTCCGGCTACCTCGGGCATTGGCGTCAAGCCGGTTTCGCGGGAAGGCACCGAGCGCCTGGTGCGCAAGGCGATCCAGTACGCCATCGACAATGACAAGCCCAACGTCACCTTGGTGCACAAGGGCAACATCATGAAGTTCACCGAAGGCGCATTCCGTGACTGGGGCTACGGCCTGGCGGCCAAGGAGTTCGGTGCCGAGTTGATTGACGGCGGCCCGTGGATGAAGGTCAAGAACCCGCGCACGGGCAAGGACATCACCATCAAGGACAGCATCGCCGACGCCTTCCTGCAGCAGATCCTGCTGCGTCCGGCCGAGTACAGCGTGATCGCCACGCTCAACCTCAACGGTGACTATATTTCCGACGCCCTGGCGGCCCAGGTGGGCGGCATCGGCATTGCCCCCGGAGCCAACATGAGCGACACGGTGGCCATGTTCGAGGCCACCCACGGCACGGCGCCCAAGTACGCCGGCAAGGACTACGTCAATCCCGGCTCGGAAATCCTGTCGGCCGAGATGATGCTGCGCCACATGGGCTGGAAAGAGGCAGCCGACCTCATCATCAGCTCGATGGAGAAGTCCATCGCCAGCAAGCGGGTCACCTACGACTTCGCTCGCCTGATGGAAGGCGCGACCCAGGTCAGCTGCTCGGGCTTTGGGCAGGTGATGATCGAGCACATGTGAGCGGCTGCTGAGCCGTCACGAGAAAGCCCCGGAGCGAAAGCGCCGGGGCTTTTTTCATCTGGCAGGTAAAGCCGCGATGGTGGGTCATCTGGGGGAAGGCGAGTACCGTTGAGGTGGCTCCGGGTCCAAAAGAAAGCAGACAGATGCAGACCTTGATGACGCCCGCGGCAATCGCCATGAACCGGCTGGGCCTCGGCGCCCGCGCCGACGAGCCACCGCCCCCGGGAGATGGCCGGCGCTGGGTGCTCGATCAGTTCGGCAGCTACCAGGCGCGCGCGCCGGGCTGGGAGGACGTGGCGAGTTCGGCGTCGCAGGTTTCTTCCTACGCCCGCAGTCTTCGTGAAGTGCGTGACGCGCCAGAGGGCGAGCGGGCCGCCTTGCGACAGGCCTTGAATCGAGACAACCGCGAGACTTACCTGAACGCCGTCGGCGTACGAATGGGCAGTGCGCTCGAAACATCCACGCCCTTCGTCGAGCGCATGGTTCATCTCTGGTCGAACCATTTCGCCGTTTCGATCGACCGCAGGGAGGTCTTGCCGCTGGCTGGATCATTCGAGGCAGAGGCCATCCGCCCCCATGTACTGGGGCGGTTCAAGGACATGTTGCTGGCCGTGGAGCAGCACCCGGCCATGCTGTTCTATCTGGACCAGGTCCGCTCCGTCGGCCCCGACAGCGTGGCCGCCAAGCGCGCGGCGCAACGCGCTGGTGCCAGGGCGCGCGGCCTGAACGAGAACCTGGCGCGCGAGATTCTGGAGCTGCACACCCTCGGCGCGCGCAGCGGCTACGACCAGAGCGACGTGATCGAACTTGCGCGGGCCCTGACGGGATGGACGGTTGCCGGCGTCGACCGCCCGCCGCCAGGAGCCGAGCCGGGTACCTTCGTCTTTCAGCCTGCGCTGCACGAGCCGGGCGAGCGCCAGGTTCTTGGCCGCAGCTATGGCGCAGGCGGGCAGGAGCAGGCGCAAGCCATCTTGATCGATGTGGCGACGGCGCCTGCCACGGCGCGCCACGTCGCAACCAAGTTGGCGCGCCATGTGGTGTCGGATTCACCGCCACCGGCGCTGGTCGATCGCCTGGCGCAGGCCTTCATGCGCAGTGGCGGCGACCTGCCCACGTTGTATACGGTCCTGATCCAGTCGCCCGAAACCTGGTCGCCCCAGCCGGCCAAGTTCAAGACGCCCTGGGAATGGTCGATGTCCGCGATGCGCGCACTGGGTTGGCGTGACGCGCCGCCCCGGCCGACCATTGCGATGCTCAACCAACTGGGCCAGCCCATATGGCGCCCCGGTTCCCCGGCCGGCTACGACGATCTGGCGGCGAGCTGGGCTGCCCCCGATGCGTTGCTGCGCCGGGTGGAACTGGGCCAGCGCCTGGCAGCCCAGCTGGGCGATTCGGTGGATGCCCGCAGCCTGGCGCTGCACGTGCTGCCGGGCTCGCTGGGCGAATCGAGCACACGTGTCATCGCGCGGGCCGAGAGCGGACGGATGGCGTTGGCCTTGCTGCTGGCCTCGCCGGAATTTCAAAGGAGATAGCCATGACCGGATCACGACGCAATTTCCTCGCGGGAGCCGCGATGGTCGGTGCCGGCGCCTGGCTCTGCGGGCCCTCCCTGGCGCTGGCGCGGGTCGAGTCGCAGCGCCGCTTCGTCTTCGTGATCCAGCGCGGTGCGGCCGATGGCCTGAACATCGTCATCCCGTACGCAGACCCGGGCTATGCGCGCCTGCGCGGCGCGATCGCGCTGTCACCGGATGATGCCCATCGCCTGGACGGCACCTTTGCACTTCACCCCGCCTTGTCGGAGGTCGCCGGGATGTATGCCGCGGGCGAGGCCTTGCTGGTGCATGCCGTGGCAACGCCGTACCGCGACCGTTCGCATTTCGATGGCCAGAACGTGCTCGAAACGGGCGGCACCAGCCCCTACCAGGTGAAGAACGGGTGGTTGAACCGGCTGCTGCCCTTGCTGCCAGGCGGCGGTAGCGGCGGCAATGGCGGCACTGGCGGCGAGAAGGCGATCGCGCTCGCGCCCACGGTGCCGATGGCGCTGCGGGGGGCGGTGCAAGTCGGCTCCTACGCGCCGTCATCGCTGCCGCAGCCCAGCGACGACCTGCTGGCCCGTGTGGGCGATCTCTATCAGGACGATGCGCAACTGCAGCCGCTCTGGGCCGAGGCCATCGAAAGCCGGGCGATGGCTGGCCGGGTGGGCCAGCGGCAGGACGCGGCGGCGCTCGGAAAGCTGGCGGCTGGCTTTCTTGTCAAGCCGGATGGCCCGCGCATTGCGATGATCGAGACGGGCGGCTGGGACACGCACAGCGGCCAGAACGGTCGGCTGGCGGCCCAGCTGAAGTCGCTGGACACGCTGGTCGCGGCGCTTCGCGATGGGCTGGGCGAGGCCTGGCGCTCCACCACCGTGCTGGTCGCGACCGAGTTCGGGCGAACCGCGGCAGTCAACGGAACCGGCGGAACCGACCATGGCACTGGTGCGGCCGCCATGCTTTTCGGCGGCGCAGTGCAGGGCGGCCGCGTGCTGGCGGATTGGCCGGGCCTTGCGTCGTCGGCGCTGTACGAAGGGCGCGACCTGCGGCCGACGCAAGACCTGTACGCCGTCATGGCCGCCAGTGCCGGCGAGACCTTCGGGGTGGATCCGCAGAAGGTGTCGCGCGCGGTGTTCGCCGGGGCTCGGGTGGCGAGCCTGCCGCAGCACCTTGTGCGGGCTTGAATCGCCCCTAAATAAAAGCGGCGCGGCGCCGATATCCTGCTGTAACAGTAGCGCGCAAGGCAGGTGGCAACACGGGCGCTACTGTGTCGTCGTGCACAAAGCATTGCCCTTGATTTGTCGGGAATGCGCCACCAGATCAAACGTGGCCGGCACGGCCTCATCGCGCTCGATAGAATGATTTTCATGGCTACCCGAATCCCTCCCGTTCCAAAGACACCGCCGGCGACCAAGCCCGCGCGGGACGACGGTGACTCCGTGGTTCTGGAGCGCCGTCCGCAAAAGACCGCACCGCCCCAGATGTACCAGGTGGTGATGCTCAATGACGACTACACCCCCATGGAGTTCGTGGTGGTGGTCATCCAGGAATACTTCAACAAAGACCGGGAGACCGCCACCCAGATCATGCTCAAGATCCATCTGGACGGCCGCGGCGTCTGCGGGGTGTATTCCCGCGATCTGGCGGCCACCAAGGTCAATCAAGTGATGGAAGCTGCGCACCAGGCGGGTCATCCGCTGCAGTGCGTGAGTGAACCGGTTGAATAAGTGCGACTCCAACCCACTTAAGTAGATATTTACAGCAAGGCAAAAGGAAATCACATGATTGCCCAGGAACTGGAAGTCAGCTTGCACATGGCCTTCGTCGAGGCCAGGCAGCAGCGCCACGAGTTCATCACCGTGGAGCACCTGCTGCTCGCTTTGCTGGACAACCCGAGCGCCGCGGAGGTCTTGCGCGCTTGCTCGGCCAACATCGACGACCTGCGCGCGTCGCTCACCAACTTCATCAAGGACAACACGCCCCAGGTGGCGGGTACCGATGATGTCGACACGCAGCCCACGCTGGGCTTCCAGCGCGTGATCCAGCGCGCCATCATGCATGTGCAGTCCACCGGCAACGGCAAGAAAGAGGTGACCGGCGCCAACGTGCTGGTGGCCATCTTCGGCGAGAAGGACTCGCACGCCGTGTACTACCTGCACCAGCAGGGCGTCACCCGCCTGGACGTGGTGAACTTCATCGCGCACGGCATCAAGAAGAGTGATCCGCCCGAGCCTGCCAAGGGCAGCGACAACGGCGCCGGCGAAGGCGAAGAGGGCGGCGGCGAGAAGAACGAGAAGTCTTCTCCGCTGGAGCAGTTCACGCAAAACCTCAACCAGCTGGCCAAGGACGGCAAGATCGATCCGCTGATCGGCCGCGAGTACGAGGTCGAACGCGTCATCCAGATCCTGTGCCGCCGCCGCAAGAACAACCCGCTGCTGGTGGGTGAGGCCGGCGTGGGCAAGACGGCCATTGCCGAGGGCCTGGCCTGGCGGATCACGCAGGGCGAGGTGCCCGAGATCCTGGCCGAGTCCAATGTCTATTCACTGGACATGGGCGCGCTGCTGGCCGGCACCAAGTACCGCGGCGATTTCGAGCAGCGCCTCAAGGGCGTGCTCAAGTCGCTCAAGGACAAGCCCAACGCCATCCTGTTCATCGACGAGATCCACACGCTGATCGGCGCGGGTGCGGCTTCGGGCGGCACGCTCGATGCGTCCAACCTGCTCAAGCCGGCGCTCTCGAGCGGCCAGCTCAAGTGCATCGGCGCGACCACCTTCACCGAGTACCGCGGCATCTTCGAGAAGGATGCGGCCCTGTCCCGTCGCTTCCAGAAGGTCGACGTGGTCGAGCCGAGCGTTGCCGAGACGGTGGAAATCCTCAAGGGCCTCAAGAGCCGCTTCGAGGAGCACCACAGCGTCAAGTACGCCACCGCGGCGCTGCAAGCGGCTGCGGAGCTGTCGGCCAAGTACATCAACGACCGGCACCTGCCCGACAAGGCCATCGACGTGATCGACGAGGCTGGTGCGGCGCAGCGCATCCTGGCGCCCACCAAGCGCAAGAAGACCATCGGCAAGACCGAGGTCGAGGAAATCGTCGCGAAGATCGCGCGCATTCCCCCGGCCAACGTCAGCAACGACGACCGCGGCAAGCTGCAGACGTTGGAGCGCGACCTCAAGAGCGTGGTGTTCGGCCAGGACAAGGCGCTTGAAGTGCTCGCCGCCTCCGTCAAGATGGCGCGTTCGGGCCTGGGCAAGGGCGACAAGCCGATCGGCTCGTTCCTGTTCTCCGGCCCCACCGGCGTGGGCAAGACCGAGGCTGCCAAGCAGCTGGCTTTCATCATGGGCATCGAGCTGATCCGCTTCGACATGTCCGAGTACATGGAGCGCCATGCCGTCAGCCGCCTCATCGGCGCGCCTCCGGGCTACGTGGGCTTCGACCAGGGCGGGCTCTTGACCGAGGCCGTCACCAAGAAGCCGCACGCGGTGTTGCTGCTCGACGAAATCGAGAAGGCGCACCCGGACATCTTCAACGTGCTGCTGCAGGTCATGGACCACGGCACACTGACGGACAACAACGGACGCAAGGCCGACTTCCGCAACGTCATCATCATCATGACGACGAACGCGGGCGCCGAGACCATGAACAAGGCGACCATCGGCTTCACCAACCCGCGCCAGGCCGGCGACGAGATGGGTGACATCAAGCGCCTGTTCACGCCCGAGTTCCGCAACCGCCTGGATGCCATCGTGAGCTTCAAGGCGCTGGACGAGCAGATCATCCTGCGCGTGGTCGACAAGTTCCTGCTTCAGCTGGAAACGCAGCTGGCCGAGAAGAAGGTGGAAGTCACCTTCACCGACACCCTGCGCAAGCACCTGGCCAAGAAGGGCTTCGATCCGCTCATGGGCGCACGCCCGATGCAGCGCCTGATCCAGGACACGATTCGCCGTGCCCTGGCCGACGAACTGCTGTTCGGCCGCCTGACCGAAGGCGGTCGCCTGACGGTCGACCTGGACGACAAGGGCGAGGTCCTGCTGGACATCGTTCCGCTGCCCAAGAAGGAAGGCAAGAACAAGCCCGAGGCTGAAGAAGCCGCGGCAGGCTGAGATGTCTCCAGCCCGAAATCTTCGGGCTCCTCAAAAGGCCGGTAGCATTCGCTCCGGCCTTTTTCTTTGACTGCCACGGAAGCGACGCCACCTTGAACCTGCCCGAGATCAGCGCCCATTGGAAGACCGGCTTGTCGCTGGCATGGAGCGCCTACATTGCGGTGCTGTCGGTGTGGATCGTGATGCAAAGGCGGGCGCCAGTCTCCACCGTGAGCTGGATTCTTTCGCTGGCGCTCCTTCCCATCCTCGGCTTCTTCATCTACTACTTCCTCGGGCCTCAGCGCCTGGTGAAGCAGCGGCTCAAGCGGCTGCGCAGCAAGGCCAGCGCCAACGCGCAGGCCGATCTCGCCCTGTTGCGTGATGCGCAGGAGAGGGCGCCACCGGCGCTGAGGCAGCTGGCGGAGCTGGGAACCGCCACCTGCGGCCTGCCGGTTTCCAGCGCCACAGGCGTGGAGCTGCTGTCTGGCGGCGCCCGCACCTACGACGCCATCTTCCAGGCGATTCGCGAGGCCCGGCATCACGTTCACCTCGAGTACTACATCTACGAGCCGGACAAGATCGGAACGCAGCTGCGCGACCTGCTCATCGAGCGCGCCAAGGAAGGCGTGGCGGTGCGCCTGCTGATCGACGCGTTGGGCTCCAAGCGAATAGGGCGCCAGTTCATGGCGCCCATGCGCGAGGTCGGCATCGAGGTAGCGTTGTTTCACGACACGAAGATCGGGCGCCGCCTGCGGCCGGTGACCAACTACCGCACCCACCGCAAGATCGTGGTGTGCGACGGCCGCGTGGGCTTCACGGGTGGCGTGAACATCACCGACGAAGAAGACAAGCGCACCCGCCCCGACGCCTACCACGACGTGCATGTGCGCCTGGAAGGCAGCGTGGTGCGGTGGCTGCAGACCACCTTCCTGGAGGACTGGACCTACGCCACCGGCGACGTGCCGCGCGACATCGATGCCGACCTGCCGCAATTGCTGCCGCGCGTGGAAGCCGGCGATATCCCGGTGCAGATCATCACCAGTGGGCCCGATTCGCAGCTGGAGGCCATCCACCGGATGCACGTGGCGGCCATCAACGCGTCCACGCAGCGCGCCTGGCTCACCACCCCCTATTTCGTCCCGGGGGAGCCGGCAATGATGGCGCTGACCAGCGCCGCCCTGCGTGGTGTCGACGTGCGGCTGCTGGTGCCGCGGCGCAGCGACTCGCTCATCGTCAGTGCGGCGGCCCGTTCGTACTTCGAAGAGTTGATGGCCGCGGGCGTGAAGGTCTGGGAATACAAGGAGCGCATGCTGCACTCCAAGACGCTGGTGGTGGACGACAACTGCGCCATGATTGGTACGGCCAATTTCGACAACCGCAGCTTCCGGCTGAACTTCGAGGTCTGCGCCGTGGTGTATGGGCCCGAGTTGACCAAGCCGCTGGCGGCGCAGTTCGAGACGGACCTGCACAGCTCGTCTGGCGTGCGCGGCCTGCGCAAGCAGCCCTTCCTGCGCCGACTGGGCGATGCGAGCGCCCGGCTTTTCTCGCCGCTCCTGTAGGGCTGGCATCGCAGTTTTCGGGGGCCTGTGCGCTTGCGGCTATTCTTGCGCACCGGCCAAGCCCTGGCCTTCTGTTGCTGCGCATGTCTTCTTCCCCTGATCTGACCTTCTTCTGGCACGACTACGAAACCTTCGGCGTGCAGCCACGGCGCGACCGGCCGGCGCAATTTGCCGGCATCCGCACCGATGCGCAGCTCAATGAGATCGGCGAGCCGCTCATGCTCTATTGCCAGCCGGCGCCGGACTACCTGCCAGACCCGGGTTCCTGCCTGCTGACCGGCATCACGCCGCAGCTGTGCCTGGAGCGGGGCGTGCCCGAGCATCAGTTTGCTGCACGCATCGAACGCGAGCTGGCCCAGCCGGGCACGATCGGCGTGGGCTACAACACCATCCGCTTCGACGACGAGGTGACCCGCTTCCTGTTCTGGCGAAACCTCATCGACCCCTATGCACGCGAATGGCAGAACGACTGTGGCCGGTGGGACCTGCTCGACGTGGTGCGCCTGACCTATGCCCTGCGGCCCGATGGCATCGAGTGGCCGAAGAAGGCCGACGGCTCGCCCAGCTTCAAGCTGGAAGACCTCACCCGTGCAAACGGCCTGGCGCACGAGGCGGCGCACGATGCGCTGTCCGACGTTCGCGCCACCATTGCGCTGGCGCGGCTCATCCGCTCCCGCCAGCCCAAGCTGTTCGACTTTGCCCTGGCCCTGCGCAAGAAAGATCGCGTGGCCGCCGAGCTGGGCCTGCCGGCCATCCAGGGCAGCGCCAAGCCTTTCCTGCACGTCTCGGGCATGTTCCCGGCCGAGCGCGGCTGCCTGGGCGTGATGTGGCCATTGGCCAGCCATCCCAGCAATCGAAACGAACTGCTGGCCTGGGACCTGTCGCAGGATCCGAGCGAGTTGGCCACCCTGGATGCGGCCACCATCCGCGAGCGCCTGTTCACCCGCAGTGCCGAGCTGCCCGAGGGCGTGACGCGCCTGCCTGTGAAGAGCGTGCACCTGAACAAGTCGCCCATGGTCGTGGGCAACCTGCGCACGCTGAGCGACGCCATGGCCCAGCGCTGGGGCATCGACATGGCGCAGGCCATGCGCAATGCTGAGCTGGCGGCGCAATTGCCCGACATGAGCGCCATCTGGCCCGAAGTGTTCGCCCGCCCGAAGGACCAAGCCAGCCTCGACGTCGATGAAGACCTGTACGGCGGCTTCGTGGGCAACGGCGACCGGCGCCGGCTCGACCATCTTCGAAGCCAGTCGCCGGCGGAGCTGGCACGCTCGCGCAGCGGCTTCGACGACCCGAGGCTGGAAGAGCTGCTGTTTCGCTACCGCGCCCGCAACTTTCCCGATAGCTTGTCCGAGGAAGACGGCGAGCGCTGGCTGCAGCACCGCATGGCCAAGCTGCTGGAAGGCGAGGGCGGCGCGCGCAACGTCGACGTGTACTTTGCGCAAATCGACCAGATGGCCCAGGACGCCCAGGACGAGCGCACCGAGAACCTGCTGTCGCAGCTGTACGACTACGCCGAGGCGATCACGCCGTCGGAGTAAATCGCGCCGCCGCGCGCTACTGCTTCTTGTCGCGATTCAGCGGCAGGTCCTTGACTGCGGCCAGCATCTTCTCGACGTGCTTGAACGGGTTCAGGCTCTGGTAGAAGTACGCCACCTTGCCGTCGGGGGCCACCACGTAGGAGATGCGATTGGCGTAGTCGGGGCGCGTTTGCATGAGGGCGTCGAAGCTCTTGCTGATGTCCTTGTCGGCGTCCGATGCCACCGGAAACTTGCCCTGGCAGGTCTGACTCGAGAACTTCGAAAGCGTTTCCATGTCGTCAGTTGAAACGCCGATGACGGTGGTGCCCAGTGCCTTGAACTGGTCGATGGCCTCGGCGAAGGCATGGGCCTCGATCGAGCATCCGGTGGAAAACGCGGCCGGGAAGAAATAGACCACCACCGGCCCCTTGGCCAGTTCCGAAGCCAGTGAGTAGTTAAAGGGCTTGCCGTCCAGGGCTGCCGGCGCGTTGAACTTGGGTGCCGGCTCGCCGATGTCGAGTGCCGCATGGGCTGGCAGGCACACTGCAAATACGGGCATCATCGCCAGCGCCGAAAAAACCTTCTTCAGTGGGAGCGTCATGTTCAGAGTCTCGCAATGGATCCGGGGAATCTTATTCCCATGCCCGGCTTCATGCACATCACGCCGACTGGCCTTTCGCTGGCCGCGTGCCGCATTGGGCTCGCTGCTAGTCTCCCTCGTCCTTGCGGGTTGCGGCGGCCTGCCGATGCAAAAGGAAATGGCGCCCACACTGGCCTTGCCGGTGGACGAAAGCACTGCGCTCGCGAGAATCGTGAAGGCCTCCAGCCCGCCCGAAGAACACACCGGCTTTCGGCTGATGCCGCTGGGTGTGTATTCGCTGGACGCGCGCATCGAGTTGGCCAAGCGGGCCCAGCGCTCGCTCGACGTGCAGTACTACGTCTTCGAGGACGACGGCACGGGGCGGCTGTTGATGCGCCAGCTCAAGGAGGCCGCCATGCGCGGCGTGCGCGTGCGCCTGCTGGTGGACGATCTCTACACGGTCAACAGCCAGCAGCTCCTGCTGGCGCTGTCGGCCACGCCCAACGTGGAGGTTCGCCTGTTCAACCCGTTCTGTTGCGCACGCGAAGGCCTGGCCACCCGCTTTGCCGCTTCGGCCTTCGACATCGGCCGGCTGAACCACCGCATGCACAACAAGCTGTTCATTGCCGACGGCGTGATCGGCGTGGCAGGTGGGCGCAACATCGCGGACGAGTACTTCACGCTGAACACCGCGCAGAACTTCGTCGACATGGATGCGATGATCATGGGCAAGATGGTGCCGCAGCTCGAAGGCATCTTCGACGACTACTGGAACAGCGAGGAGGTCTACCCCATCGCGTCCATCGTGGCGCCCAACGCCGGGCACGATGCGATGGTCGACGAGTTCGACGAGCATGTGAGCATGGTCAGGCCACCGCCCAAGGTGGTGCTGCCGCCCACGGACGTCCTGGGTTACGGCCCCATCGGCGAAGAGCTCGACGCCGGGCGCATCGGCATGATCTGGGGCAGGGCCAGCGCGGTGGCCGACCCGCCGGCCAAGCTGCGCTCGATGAACGCGGACGAGGCTTTTGCCACCAGCGTGACTGCGCGCGTCTGGGCCCGCTTGATGGAGACGCAGAGCGAGGTCTACATGACTTCGCCCTATCTGGTGCCCGGCGAGCGCGGCATGGAGGCCATCGAGGAGCTCACCTCCCGCGGGGTGAAGGTCACCTTGCTCACCAACTCGCTGGCTGCCAACGACGAGCCGCTGGTACACGGCGGCTACATGCGCTATCGCGAGCGCCTGCTCAAGAGTGGCGTCGACCTGTACGAGCTCAGTCCCGCGCGCACCACGAAGAACAAGCGCCTGGGCACCTTCGGAAATTCGCTGGGGCGCTTGCATGCGAAGACGGCGGTGCTCGACAGGTCGAAGGTGCTGCTGGGTTCGTTCAACCTCGACCCGCGCTCGGCCACATCGAATACCGAACTGGGCATCCTGGTCGAGAGCCCGCAGCTGGCGCGCGAGATGCTGCGGGTCATCAACATCAGCAAGCTCGACAGCGCCTACCGGCTGCGGCTGGCGCAGGGCAGCGACGACATCGAATGGCTCTCGATGGATGACGACAACGAGGTCGTGCTGCACAACGAGCCCGAATCGACCTGGTCGCAGCGGCTCTACAACCGGCTGCTCAGCCCGCTGGTACCCGAAGACCTTCTCTAGCTGGGCTGGAACTGCGCCGGGTCGTAGAAGAACTCTTCCTGGGCGATGCGATCGCCCTCCCAGCGCTGCCAGGCCAGCTCTTCCATGCGGCGCGTGCGGCCGTCCTTGCCAGTGAACACGAAGATCCAGCGGATCACCACGTGGTCACCGTTGACGAACACTGGCCGCACGCAGGTCGACTCGACCTTGGCCGTGCGCGCCAGCACGGCCTTTTCGTGCGCCACCAGCACATCCCGTCCGCGCCGAGGCTCGGCCTGGTTCTCGCGCATGGAAGCATCGGCGGTGTAGTAGTCCTCGATGGCTTGCGCATGGGCGCCGCTTTCGACGGCGGCGATGAAGGCTTCGAGCCGTTCTGGCGTGGGCATGTGCGGCTCAGGGCTTGATGCTTACTTCGACGCGACGCGCCTGGTCGGGCGATCCGTCTGCCTGAGTCTGCTCGGGCTTGACCAGGTCGATCCTGTCGTCCGGGACGCCGGCAGTCTTGAGCGCCTGTGCAACCTTCATGTCACGCTGCTTGGCCAAATCGGCATTGGCGGCTGCGTTGCCGGATGCGTCGTGATAGCCGCTGACCTGCAGGCCGCGTCCCCCCTTGGCTGCGGTCACGGCATCGGCCAGCGCCGCATCGGCGTTGGCCGCGAGGTCGGCCTTGCCGGCCTGGAAGTAGAACTTGACCACGCCGTTCTCGACCTTCACGCTGGCCTGGTCGGCGCCCGCTGCATCGCCGACGTTGGCTGGCGCGGCAGCGGCAGGTGCGGGGGCCGGCGCAGGTGCCGGGGCCGGTGCGGGCGCAGGTGCTGTCACCGTGGCGGCGGCCGGGACCGTCTCCGCAGCCGCGGCGCCTTGCCCGTCGCCGTGAAACTGCGCCACCAGCGGCACGATGAGCAGCGCCACGATGTTGATGATCTTGATCAGCGGGTTCACGGCCGGGCCGGCGGTGTCCTTGTAGGGGTCGCCCACGGTATCGCCGGTGACGGCAGCCTTGTGCGCCTCGCTGCCCTTGCCGCCGTAGTTGCCATCCTCGATGTACTTCTTGGCGTTGTCCCAGGCGCCGCCGCCGGTGCACATGGAAATGGCCACGAACAGGCCGGTGACGATGGTGCCCATCAGCAGGCCGCCCAGCGCCTTGGGGCCCAGCAGCAGGCCGACGATGATCGGCACCAGCACCGGCAGCAGCGAGGGGATCATCATCTCCTTGATGGCAGCGCCGGTGAGCATGCCCACGGCGCGGCCGTACTCGGGCTTGCCCGTGCCTTCCATGATGCCCGGGATGTCGCGGAACTGGCGGCGCACTTCTTCCACCACCGAGCCGGCGGCGCGGCCCACCGCTTCCATGGCCATGGCACCGAACAGGTAGGGGATCAGGCCGCCGATGAACAGGCCCACGATCACCAGCGGGTCGGACAGGTTGAAGCTGATCTCGCTCCCGTAGCTCTCCAGCTTGTGCGTGTAGTCGGCAAACAGCACCAGCGCGGCCAGGCCGGCCGAGCCGATGGCGTAGCCCTTGGTCACCGCCTTGGTGGTGTTGCCCACTGCGTCCAGCGGGTCGGTGATGTCGCGCACGGAGGAGGGCAGCTCGCTCATCTCCGCAATGCCGCCGGCGTTGTCGGTGATGGGGCCGTAGGCGTCCAGCGCCACCACGATGCCGGCCATGCTCAGCATGGAGGTGGCGGCCACGGCGATGCCGTACAGGCCTGCCAGCGAGTACGAGGCGATGATGGCCACGCACACGAAGATCACCGGCCAGGCGGTCGAGCGCATCGACACGCCGAGGCCGGCGATGATGTTGGTGCCATGGCCGGTGGTGGAAGCCTGCGCCACGTGGCGCACTGGCTTGTACTGGGTGCCCGTGTAGTACTCGGTGATCCACACCAGCACGCCCGTCAGCGCCAGGCCGACCACGCAGGCGCCGAACAGGCGCAGTTGGCTGCCCGATTCGCGCACGGCGTTGTCCGGCACCAGCCACTGGGTGATGAACCAGAAGGCGATCAGCGACAGGATGCCCGCCACCGCCAGGCCCTTGTAGAGCGCCGGCATCACGTTGGTCATGCCCGGGGAAGCCTTCACGAAGAAGCAGCCGATGATCGAGGCGACGATGGACACCGCACCCAGCGCCAGCGGGTACATCACCGCATTCATCGGCGCGGCCGACACCATCAGCGCGCCCAGCACCATGGTGGCGATCAGGGTCACGGCATAGGTCTCGAACAGGTCGGCGGCCATGCCTGCGCAGTCGCCCACGTTGTCGCCCACGTTGTCGGCAATCACGGCCGGGTTGCGCGGATCGTCTTCAGGAATGCCGGCCTCGACCTTGCCCACCAGGTCGGCGCCCACGTCGGCGCCCTTGGTGAAGATACCGCCACCCAGGCGGGCGAAGATGGAAATGAGCGATGAGCCGAAGGCAAAGCCGATCAGCGGATCGAGCAGCTTGGCCAGGCTCTTGTCGGGCGTGAGCTGGCCGTTGCCCACCAGGAACCAGAAGAAAGCCGTTACGCCCAGCAGGCCCAGGCCCACCACCAGCATGCCGGTGATGGCGCCGCCGCGAAAGGCCACGTCCAGCGCCGGCCCGATGCCTTGGGTGGCCGCCTGGGCGGTGCGCACATTGGCCCGCACCGACACGTTCATGCCGATGAAGCCGCAGGCGCCGGACAGCACGGCGCCCACCACGAAGCCCACTGCCGTGGTCACGTGGAGAAAGATCGCGATCAGGATGGCCAGCACGATGCCGACCATTGCAATGGTGCGGTACTGCTTGGCCAGGTAGGCCGCCGCGCCGGTCTGGATCGCCGCGGCGATCTCCTGCATTCGCGCGTTGCCTGCGTCTTTTGAAAGAATCCAGCTGCGGGCCCAGACGCCATAGCCTACGGCCAAGAGGCCGCACACGATGGCGAGGATGAGCGGTGTGTTGCCATTCATGCCTTGCTTCTCCAGAAAGTTCGTTTTGACTTGTGGAGACGAAAGCCCATGTTCCGGTACGCAACGCGTGTCGGGTTTTGAGCCTTCGCCGCGTTGCTTCCTCGATGCCGCCCCCGGCTAGTTGCGGGGAGGGCCGATTGGCCAACGGGTGCAATTTACAGGCAAAAGTGACAATTGGTGTGAAGGGCGCGTGACGCGGAAAGTAAACTTGGGGTTTGTCCGCATCCCGTTAAAACCTTTCACTCACGACAAGACAATGGCCTTCGACAAAGTCTCCCCCGGCAAGCAGCTGCCCGACAACTTCAACGTCGTCATCGAAATTCCGATGAATTCCGACCCCATCAAGTACGAGGTGGACAAGGAATCCGGCGCCATCTTCGTCGACCGCTTCATGACCACGGCCATGTACTACCCGGCCAACTACGGCTACGTGCCGCAGACGCTGTCGGGCGACGGCGACCCGGTGGACGTGCTGGTCATCACCCCGTATCCGCTGCACCCCGGCGTGGTCGTGCCCTGCCGCCCCCTGGGCATCCTGATGATGGAAGACGAAGCCGGCGTGGACGGCAAGGTGCTGGCCGTGCCCACCGACAAGGTCCTGCCCATCTACACGCACTGGAAGTCGGTGGACGACGTCAACCAGATGCGCCTGAAGGCCATCAGCCACTTCTTCGAGCACTACAAGGACCTGGAAGCAGGCAAGTGGGTCAAGGTGCTGGGCTGGGAAGGCATCGAGGCCGCCAAGAAGGAAATCATGGACGGCGTGGCCAATTACAAGAAGTAATCTCCCGCAGTCTTCGAAACGCCTCGTCGGCCTGTGCCACGAGGCGTTTCTTATTGGGCGTCAGGCTTCGTGCCTGAAGGGGCTGCGTTCGCCCAGGTGGTTGAGGTAGTTCTCGATGCCGGCGCCCTCGCGCTCCAGAAAGTGCTCGACCGCGTCGGCAAATGCCGGGTGGGCCAGCCAGTGGGCGCTGGTGGTGCGCACCGGCATCAGGGCGCGTGCCATCTTGTGCTCGCCCTGGGCGCCGCCCTCGAAGCGCGACACGCCGTGCTCGATGCACCACTGCAGCGGCTGGTAGTAGCAGGCTTCGAAGTGCAGGCAGTCCACCCGCTCCATGGCACCCCAGTAGCGTCCATACGCAACCTCCGGCGCGCCTGGACTGGCGCCGTCCTGCGAAAGCGCGATGAGGCTGCTGGCAATCGGTCGGCCGTCGCGCTCGGCTATGAACAGCAGCCAGGCCTGCGGCATGGCCTGTGCCATCTGCTGGAAGAAGGCCGGCTTGAGATAGGGCGGATTGCCGTGTTCGCGGTAGGTGCGGGCGTAGCAGCGATAGAAGAACGCCCAATCCTCGGCCGTGATGTCGTGGCCCCGCGCCCAGCGAAACTGCACGCCGGCGTCATTCACCTTGCGGCGCTCCTGGCGGATCTTCTTTCGCTTGTCGTGCGAGAGGCTGGCCAGGAAGGAGTCGAAATCCGCCCAGCCCTGGTTGAGCCAGTGGAACTGCACGGTATGGCGCAGCATCAACCCGGCCTCGGTGCAGGCTGCTACGTCCTCGTCGGCACCGAACAACAGGTGCAGGGACGAGAGCTTCTGCTCGTCGCACCAGGCGACCAGGGTCTGCACCAGCAAGGCGCGGCTGGCCGCGTCGCGCGCCAGCAGGCGCGAGCCCGGCACCGGCGTGAAAGGCACCGCGACCAGGGCCTTGGGGTAGTACTCTAGGCCGTGCTCGTGGTAGGCGTTGGCCCATGCCCAGTCGAACACGTACTCCCCGTACGAATGGTCCTTGATGTAGAGCGGGCAGGCCGCCATCAGCGTCTTGCCTTGCCACAGCGTGAAGAAGCGCGCTGTCCAACCGCTCGCGCCGGTGGCACTGCCGCTGTCGTGCAGCGCCGCCAGGTAGGCGTGCTGCATGAAAGGAGAAGGTGCGGGCTGCATGGCCAGCAGCGAGTCCCACGCAGCCGGATCGATTTCGGCGGGCGATGCGTGGAGGCGCGCCAGTAGCTCGTCTTTGCCCTTGGCCATGCTCATCAGCTGCGCCGGTTGCCCAGGCGCTCGGCGATGTAGATGCCGCCCAGCACCAGCGCCAGGGCCACGCCGTGATAGAGCGAGATCGGCTCGCCCAGCACCACCAGGGCAAGCAGCGGCCCGAAGATGGGCACCAGGTTGAGGAACACGCCCGCCCTGGCCGGCCCGATGATGCCCACCGCCTGGATGAAGGTCACCTGCGACACGAAGGAGGGCAGCAGCCCCACGAAGGCAATGACGGCCCAGCCCCGCGCAGTGGGCCAGAAGAAGTTGCCGGCGGCTACCTCGGCCGCGACCAGGGGCAGGGAGACCAGGCAGGCCACCAGCGCGGTGGCGGCGAAGAACACGATGGCAGGCACGTCGGGCCGCTGGCGCAGGCCCAGCATGTAGCCTGCGTAGAGCACCCCCGCCACGATCATCCAGACGTCGCCGATATTGAAGTCCAGCCGGGCCAGTTGCTCCAGGTGGCCGTGCGACGCAACCACCGCGATGCCGGCCAGGGTGGTCAGCACGCCCAGCCATTGAAGAATGCTGACGCGGTTGGAAAAGAAAATCACGGTGCCAACGAGCACCAGCACCGGAATCGCACCTTGCAGGATCGCGATGTTGATGGCCGTCGTGTGATGTGCGGCCGTGTAGAACAGCGCGTTGAAGCCGGTAAACCCCAGGGCGCCCATCAACGCAATCGAGCGCCAGCGCGGCACCAGTGTGGGCCAGTGGGCGCGAATCGGATCGCGGGCGAACAGTGCCAGTGCCACGCACGAGATGCCCCAGCGCATGAAGGTCAGGAACATGGGCGACACCTCGCCCACGGCCAGCCGCGCCGCGACCGCGTTGGCACCCCAGATCAGGGTGGTGAAGACCAGAAGCAGGTAGGCCTTGCTGGCGGGCTGGATGGCCTTGGCGTAGGCGAGGTCGGGTGAAGCGGAAGGACCGGTAGGCATTGACGGCAAGCGTAGCAGTCCGAGGCCGCTCGCGCCGGACAAGCCCGCGCAAAGCCTTGGTGCGGGGGCGAATGACATAATCGTTGCAGTCTCGATTCCCCGTTCTATGACTCTCAAGATTGCCATCGCGCAGCTCAATTTCGTGGTGGGTGATCTGGCCGGCAATGCCCGCAAGATCATCGATGCGGCCCGCACGGCCCATGCGCAAGGTGCGCGCTTGCTGCTCACGCCAGAACTCTCGATCTGCGGCTACGCGGCAGAAGACCTTTTCCTGCGCCCGGCCTTCATCGCCGGCTGCGACGCAGCCGTCCAGACGGTGGCCCGGGAGCTCGCCGGGCTGGATGGCATGACGGTGGTGGTCGGCCACCCCAGCGGCCACAGCGTGCGCAGCCGCTCCGTCGCGGTGCAGTTGCGGCACAACGCCGCCAGCGTGATCCGCGAAGGGCGCGTGGTCGAAACCTATGCCAAGCGCGAGCTGCCCAACTACCAGGTGTTCGACGAGCGGCGCTACTTCACGCCGGGCGAGGGCAGTTGCGTCATCGAGGTGGGCGGCATCTCGGTGGGCCTGCTCATCTGCGAAGACGCCTGGTTCGACGCGCCGTCAGAGCTGGCGAAGCAGGCCGGTGCCGAAGTGCTGGCCGTCATCAACGCCTCGCCCTACCACGTGGGCAAGGAGGGCGAGCGGGTGGCGCGCATGGCCGAGCGGGCACGCGCCATCGGCCTGCCGGTGGTCTACGCGCACCTGGTGGGCGGGCAGGACGAGGTCGTGTTCGACGGTGCCTCCTTTGCCGTGCAGGCCGACGGCAGCACGGCCGTCCAGGCGGCGAGCTTCAAGGAAGAGATCGTCTTTCTCGACGTGGCCCGACAGGGCGGCATGGTGAATGTCGTGGCGCAGGCCCTGCCGGCACCGCGCACTGCATCGGCGCAGCTGTGGGACGCATTGGTGCTGGGCGTGCGCGACTACATCAGCAAGAACGGATTTCCCAGCGCCATCCTGGGCCTGTCGGGCGGCATCGATTCTGCGTTGGTGCTGGCGGTGGCGGTGGACGCGCTGGGCAAGGACAAGGTCCGCGCCGTGATGATGCCTTCGCCCTACACGGCCGACATCAGCTGGATCGATGCGCGCGAGATGGCCAGGCGGCTGGGCGTGCGCTATGACGAGATTTCCATCAAGAGCACCTTCGAGTCCTTCAAGGCTGCGCTGGCCGGCGACTTCCAGGGCCTGCCCGAGGATGCGACCGAGGAAAACATCCAGGCGCGCATCCGCGGCACCTTGCTGATGGGCTTGTCGAACAAGTTCGGCTCCATCGTGCTCACCACGGGCAACAAGAGCGAAATGGCCACCGGCTACTGCACGCTGTACGGCGACATGGCGGGCGGCTTCGCGGTCATCAAGGACCTGCTCAAGACCACCGTGTTCGAGCTGGCCCGCTGGCGCAATGCCAACGACCCTTACGGCACCGGAGCGTCGCCCATTCCCGAGCGCATCATCACCCGGCCGCCCAGCGCCGAGTTGCGTCCCGACCAGACCGACCAGGACAGCTTGCCGCCCTACGATGTGCTCGACGGCATCCTGGCGCGCTATATGCAAGACGACGAGAGCGTCGAGGCCATCGTCGCCGCGGGCTACGAGGCCAGCGTGGTCGAGCGAGTGGTGCGCCTGATCAAGATCAACGAGTACAAGCGCCGCCAGGCGCCCGTAGGAATCCGCGTCACGCACCGCAGCTTCGGCAAGGATTGGCGCTACCCTATCACCAGCAAATTCAACGAAACCGCCCGGAGCACACCGAAATGAAGCAGATCACCGCCATCGTCAAACCCTTCAAGCTCGACGACGTGCGCGAGGCGCTCGCCGAAGTCGGCGTGACCGGCCTCACGGTCACCGAAGTCAAGGGCTTCGGCCGGCAGAAGGGCCACACCGAGCTCTATCGTGGGGCCGAGTACGTGGTCGATTTCCTGCCCAAGATGAAGATCGAGGTGGTCGTCAACGAAGGCGACGTCGAGCGTTGTGTCGATGCCATCGTGGGCGCGGCGCGCACCGGCAAGATTGGTGACGGCAAGATTTTCGTCACCAATGTGGAGCGCGTGGTGCGCATCCGCACCGGCGAGCAGGACGAAAGCGCTGTTTAGTCGGCCCCCCGGCTTTTCACTTCGCTTCGCTGCGTGTAATTCGCCACCCCCCGAGGGGGAGACCCCACCTGAGGCCCGGCGAAGCCGGTTCCTCGGTGCGGGACTGGCTTCGGGGTCTCTTTCCGCGTTGCGTGTCTGCGGCGGGGCCTTCCCGATCAGATGTTCTCGGCCAGGCGATCGGACTGGGGGTGCTTGGGGGCGTCGGCGCGCAGCGCATCGAGCAACTCGGTCGGCTCAGTGCCGGTGCGGATGAGGTCCATCTGCCACTCGCCCATGAAGCCGTCGCGCACGCTGTGGGCGAGAAACTCGAGCATGGTGTCGTAGTAGCCATCGGCGTTGAGCAGGCCCACGGGCTTGTCGTGGTAGCCGAGCTGGCGCCAGGTCCAGATCTCGAACAGCTCCTCGAAGGTGCCGATGCCGCCTGGCAGCGCCAGGAATGCATCGGAGCGGTGCGCCATCATGGCTTTGCGCTCGTGCATGGTGTCGACCACGTGCAGTTCATCGCACAAGGGGTTGGCAAGCTCCTTGTCGACCAGGGCCTTGGGAATGACGCCGACGACACGGCCGCCGGCCTTGCGGGTGGATTCGGCCACCAGGCCCATCAATCCGGTGCGGCCGCCGCCATACACGAGCTGGCCGCGCTGCTGGCCGATCCATTGACCCACGGCTTGAGCCGCAACGGCAAATTCCGGGCGGGCACCCGGACGCGAGCCGCAATAGACACAGATGGAAAAAGGGTGAGATACGGGGGAATTCATCCCCCCGATCATGCCGCCTTCAGACGACGAAACGATGCCACAGGGCCGCGGCCCAGATGCCGCCTGCCACCAGCAGGGCCAGCAGCACGGCAGCACTGCCGGTGTCCTTGGCCCGCTTGGACAGGTCGTGCCATTCCGGGCCGATGCGATCGATGGCCGCTTCGACAGCGGTGTTGAGCAGTTCCACGATCATCACGAGAACCACGCTGCCTGCCAGCGCGGCCGTTTCGAGCCAGTTTCGGCCGAGCCAGAACGCCAGCGGGACGAGCACCATGGCTAGGATGGCCTCTTGCCGGAACGCGGCCTCGCCCCAGGCGGCGCGCAGTCCGTTGAGGGAAATGAGGGCGGCATGCCAGACACGGCTCAGGCCGCGCCGCCCCTGCTGGGTGTTGGCCGCGGGCGCCTGCTCAGCCATGGCGCCGCGTCGTATCAGCCCGCACCAGCCGGGTTCCGGCCAGTGCGTCATGCCAGAACTGCCCCTGGGGATGAAAGCGCGAGAGGACGGCCCAGACGGCCACCCAGCCGAAGACGATGACGATGGTCTCCCCGGCACCCAGCTTGACCAGCGAGAGCCCAGCCAGCGGCGGCAGGAACCATAGCCAGCTCAACAGGTAGCGCAGCAGCGCCCGAGACTGGCTCAGGGGGCGGCCCTGCCGGTCGACCACGCGGATACCCCAGGTCTTCATGGCAAGCGTCTGGCCCCTGGACCAGAACCAGGTGAAGTAGACGCCGAGCACGAGGAACAGAAAGCCCTGGAGCAGGGGATGCCGGCTGCTGTCCACGCCGTTGCGCATTTGCGTGAGCGTGCTGAACAGCCAGCCCGCAATGAAGACCACGGCAAACAGCAGCATGCCCTCGTAGAGCCAGCAAGCCATCCGTCGCCAGAGGCCGGGGGCTGTCAATCGATCGGGCGCCGACCCCAGGGGCTGGCCAGGCGCGGGGGTGGTGGGGGCAGGGGACTCGGGGAGTGCTGACGATGTCATCGACGCCAAGGCATTGCGCTTCATGGCGCCTCTTGTTGCCTGATCATCGTTGGCGCGGGTGCTGGCGTCGCTGGCACAACTGGGGCCACCGATGCGGCAGGAGCCGGCGCGGCGCCCGAAGGTGCTGCGGCGGCAGAAACGGCAGGGGCGGCAGGCACCAGGGCGGCCGCCGCGGGAACAGGTGCCGCGGGCGCCGGTGTCGCGGGCGTAGCGGGTGCTGCCGGTGGGCCGAGCTGGATGCGCGGCGGATATTGGTTGTTGATGGCCGCACTGGGCACTGGCGCGAACTTTTGCGCCGGCACGGGTCGCACCGGGGCGGCGGCGCTGGGTGGCCTGCGACTGGCCTGCTCGGCCAGCTTGCGCTTGTCTTCTTCGCTCAGGGCCTGGTAGGCCTCCCACTTGGCCTTACGCTCGTCCTCCGGCGCCAGTCGCTTCACTTCGGCGAAATTCAGGCGTGCCGACGTGCGCTCCTGTGCGCTCAAGCCCGCCCACTCGGTCATGCGGCTGTGCAGCACTTCCTGGTCATCCGGGGTCATCTTGTCGAAATTGCGTGACAAGGCGATCCATTTGCGTTTTTGAGCCGGATGAAGACCGTTCCAGTGGGCGGCCAGCGGAGCCAGCGACTGCTGCTGGGCAGGCGTGAGTTCGGTCCACAGGGGACGCGTGCTGGTCGGTGCCTTGGGTGCCGTCGCCGCTGGCGCCACGGTCGCAGCCCCATTTGCCGGCTTGGCCGCAGGCTGCTGTGCCTGGGCGGGGGCGAGCGCGCCCAGGCCGAGTGCCAGCAGGCTGGCCAACATCACCTTGCCGAGGTTTGACCCTGTGGCATTGCGTGGCTGGAGTTGGATGCAAGGGCGGTCAGTGCGCAAGGCCGTCGTCACTCCTGAGGAACTGTGCAAAACCGGGGTCGGTGTAGGCGGCGGGGGGGAGGTCGCCAGTAAGAATGGCGGCGTCGACTTCGGCCACTTCGGTGGCGCGGTTGTCGTCCTGGAGCACGCTGATGGCGACCAGTCCGGCAGCCAGAGCCACCACGGGCAGGGCAGAAGCAATGCGGGTCCACCATCCGCTGCCCAGCGCCATGGCGCCATCGCGGCCGACGGAGGCAACCACCGGCGCGGTGCGCGGCTGAACCAGCTTGCGGCGCGCCATGGCCTGCTCGCGCCCTGCGCGCAGGCGCTCGGCGATGTCGTGGGGCAGGTCCTGGGTGCCGGCCGAGAGGCGCCCAGCAATGCGCGCGCCAAAGCGCGCTTCCAGGCCATCGGACCCGGCCGCGGAGATGGTTGTACGAATCGTGCTCACAGTTGGATTCCCTTGGCCTTGAGCGCGCGGCTCAGTGCGTGAACGGCGCGCGAACAATGCGTCTTGACGCTGCCCTCTGAACAGCCCATGGCCGCCGCCGTTTCGGCGACGTCAAGTTCTTCCCAGTAACGTAGCAGGAAGGCTTCGCGTTGACGGCCCGGCAGCGCGGCGATTTCACCCTCGATCTCTCGCAGGATCTGGGCCCGGCGGGTGGTGTCTTCGGCACTTTCGGCTTCCCGGGTGTCGGCAATAGGAGACAGATTCTCCAGCAGGTCGAATTCGCCGTCCTCGTCCACGGACTCGAAATCACTGAGATTGGTAAAGAGTGCGCGACGGGTCTTCTGGCGCCGGAACCAGTCGAGCGTGCAGTTGGACAGGATGCGCTGAAAGAGCATTGGAAGCTCGTCGGCCGGCTTGTCGCCGTAGTGCTCGGCGAGCTTCATCATGCTGTCCTGCACGATGTCGAGCGCGGCTTCCTCGTCTCGTACGTGATATACCGAGCGCTTGAAGGCGCGTCGCTCGACACTCTTGAGGAAGTCGGAAAGTTCTTTGTCGGTAGCCAAGCGAGAGGTGAGCGCGGCGCGCTTCGTGAGGTGTCTTGCCTTGTCGGGGCCTGCTCTGCGGCTGGCTCTGATGCAGCGGCGGATTATGCCCGGGCCGGCTTTCGCAGGCATGGCGGGGAAATACTGCTCTTGACAGTGTCATAATCGCGGCTGCAAGTCAAAAGGCAAACGGGTCATAGCCCGGCGAAAATCTGGTTCGCTCATGGCTATGGTCTTAAGTCTCGCTGCGGCCCCACAAGGGCTGGCAAAGAGGCACCCAAGGTTTTTCGTTCCCGAAAATCGCAAAGGTTGGTCAACATGGAAATCTCCAAGGCGGAACTCTCCTCCGCAGCTGCCGCATCCTCCGGGATGGGCCATCAAGCCGAAGAACTCATGGGCGCCGAGGTGCTGGTCAAGGCACTTCAGGCAGAAGACGTCAAGTTCGTCTGGGGCTATCCCGGCGGCGCCGTCCTCTACATCTACGACGCCTTCTATAAGCAGGACACCATTCAGCACGTGCTGGTGCGCCACGAGCAGGCCGCGGTGCACGCTGCGGACGGTTACGCACGCGCCACCGGCGACGTCGGCGTGGCCCTGGTCACCTCCGGCCCCGGCCTCACCAATGCGGTGACCGGCATCGCCACGGCCTACATGGATTCGATTCCGATGGTGATCATCTCGGGCCAGGTCCCGACGCCCGCCATCGGCCTGGATGCCTTCCAGGAGTGCGACACCGTCGGCATCACCCGGCCAATCGTCAAGCACAACTTCCTGGTCAAGGACGTCAAGGACCTGGCCGAGACCATGAAGAAGGCCTTCCACATCGCCCGCAGCGGCCGTCCCGGCCCGGTGGTGGTGGACGTGCCCAAGGACGTCTCCTTCAAGAAGGTGGCCTACAACGGCTATCCTGAGAAGGTGGAAATGCGCTCGTACAACCCGGTGCGCAAGGGCCACGGCGGGCAGATCCGCAAGGCGCTGCAACTGCTGTTGACGGCCAAGCGCCCCTACATCTACAGCGGCGGCGGCGTGCTGCTGGGCAATGCCACCGAGGAGCTTCGCACCCTGGTCGACATGCTCGGCTACCCGGTGACCAACACGCTGATGGGCTTGGGCGCCTACCCTGCGTCCGACCGCAAGTTCCTGGGCATGCTGGGCATGCACGGCACGCTGGAGGCCAACCAGGCCATGCAGAACTGCGACGTGCTGCTGGCCGTGGGCGCGCGCTTCGACGACCGCGTGATCGGCAACCCCAAGCACTTCGCGCAGAACGAACGCAAGATCATCCACGTCGATATCGACCCTTCCAGCATCTCCAAGCGCGTGAAGGTCGACATTCCGATCGTGGGCGACGTCAAGGACGTGCTGACCGAGCTCATCGCGATGATCCGCGAGAGCGACACCCGTCCCGACGAGCAGGCACTGGCCGGCTGGTGGAAGGCCATCGAAGGCTGGCGCGGCCGCGACTGCCTGAAGTACGACCGTGGCAACACCGAGGTCATCAAGCCGCAGTACGTGGTCGAGACGCTGTGGAACATGACCAAGGATGCCGACACCTACATCACGTCGGACGTGGGTCAGCACCAGATGTGGGCGGCGCAGTACTACCGCTTCGAGGAGCCGCGCCGCTGGATCAATTCCGGCGGGCTGGGCACCATGGGCGTGGGCATTCCCTACGCCATGGGCATCAAGCTGGCCAAGCCTGATTCGGAAGTGTTCTGCATTACCGGCGAAGGTTCGGTGCAGATGAACATCCAGGAACTGTCGACCTGTCTGCAATACAACACGCCGATCAAGATCTGCTCGCTCAACAACCGCTACCTGGGCATGGTGCGCCAGTGGCAGGAGATCGAATACTCCGGCCGCTACAGCCACAGCTACATGGACGCGCTGCCCAACTTCGTGAAGCTGGCCGAGGCCTATGGCCACGTTGGCATGCTCATCGAGCGGCCGCAGGACGTGGAGCCGGCGCTGCGCGAGGCGCGCAAGCTCAAGGACCGCACGGTGTTCATGGACTTCCGCACCGACCCCACCGAGAACGTGTTCCCGATGGTGCAGGCTGGAAAGGGCATCACCGAAATGCTGATGGGGTCGGAAGACCTCTGAGGAACCGACAAGGCACAAGCGCCAGCCAGGCAGGTGCCGGGCTGGTTTTCTCCCAAATCTTCCTGACGAATCTATTGCCCGCCGAGCCCGCGCATTACCGTGCACGGGGGAGGGCGGCGAAAAGAGGAGTCACGCAAACATGAAACACATCATTGCTGTCCTGCTGGAAAACGAGCCCGGCGCTCTTTCCCGCGTGGTGGGCCTGTTCTCGGCCCGTGGCTACAACATCGAATCGCTCACCGTCGCGCCGACGGAAGACCCGAGCCTTTCGCGCATGACGATCCAGACCACCGGCTCTGACGACGTCATCGAGCAGATCACCAAGCACCTGAACCGCCTCATCGAAGTGGTCAAGGTGGTCGACCTGACCGAAGGCGCCTACACCGAGCGCGAGCTCATGATGGTGAAGGTGCGCGCGGTGGGCAAGGAGCGCGAGGAGATGAAGCGCATGGCCGACATCTTCCGCGGCCGCATCATCGACGTGACCGACAAGAGCTACACCATCGAACTCACTGGCGATCTGGGCAAGAACGATGCCTTCCTGCAGGCCATCGAGCGCAGCGCCATCCTGGAAACCGTGCGCACCGGGCCGAGCGGCATCGGCCGCGGCGAGCGCATCCTGCGCGTCTGACCCCTCCCCATCCACACTCAACCGATTTCATCTGGAGATAAACATGAAGGTTTTCTACGACAAGGACTGCGACCTGAGCCTGATCAAGGGCAAGACTGTCGCCATCATCGGCTACGGCTCGCAGGGCCACGCGCACGCGCAAAACCTCAACGACAGCGGCGTCAAGGTGGTGGTTGGCCTGCGCAAGGGCGGCGCCAGCTGGGACAAGGTTGGCAAGGCCGGCCTGAACGTGCTGGAAGTGAACGAAGCGGTCAAGTCCGCTGACGTGGTCATGATCCTGTTGCCCGACGAGCAGATCGCCGAGGTCTACAAGAACAACGTCGAGCCGAACATCAAGCAGGGCGCATCGCTGGCCTTCGCGCACGGCTTCAACGTGCACTACAACCAGGTCGTGCCGCGCGCCGACCTGGACGTGTGGATGGTCGCGCCCAAGGCGCCCGGCCACACCGTTCGCAACACCTACACCCAGGGTGGCGGCGTGCCGCACCTGGTGGCCGTGCACCAGGACAAGTCGGGCAAGGCGCGCGACCTGGCCCTTTCGTACGCCATGGCCAACGGCGGCGGCAAGGCCGGCATCATCGAGACCAACTTCAAGGAAGAGACCGAGACCGACCTGTTCGGCGAGCAGGCCGTGCTGTGCGGCGGCGCGGTCGAGCTGATCAAGATGGGCTACGAGACGCTGGTGGAAGCCGGCTACGCGCCCGAGATGGCCTACTTCGAGTGCCTGCACGAGCTCAAGCTGATCGTGGACCTGATCTACGAAGGCGGCATCGCCAACATGAACTACTCGATCTCGAACAACGCCGAGTACGGCGAGTACGTGACCGGCCCCGAGGTGATCAACGAGCAGTCGCGCGCCGCCATGCGCAACGCGCTCAAGCGCATCCAGAACGGCGACTACGCCAAGATGTTCATCCTGGAAGGCCGCACCGGCTACCCCAGCATGACCGCCCGCCGCCGCAACATGTCCGAGCACAGCATCGAGGTCGTGGGTGGCCAACTGCGCGCCATGATGCCCTGGATCGCCAAGAACAAGCTGGTTGACCAGACGCGTAACTAAGCACGTGTCGGCTGGCTGCTGTCGGCGGCCGGTATCTCGTTAAGCGCCGCGCCGACGTGGAGTCGGGGCGGCGCTTTTTTTGTGGCCAACGCCAGTAGGACTGGCGAGCGCCAGTGGCCTACCGAGGTCCCGCAGCGGGCGAGTAGGTCATCTTGGTGGCGACCGTCGTGGACTCGGAAAGAGAGTCGTTCTGCGGCGGGGTGCGGCTCTTGAGGAGTTGGCCGCGGTATGGCCCCTCCGCAGCTACCCAGATCTCGATCGCGGCGGTGAAAGTCACGCTGGGGGCCAAGGGTGCGGCGGCCGTCGTGGTGGTCGTCTTGCTGCTGAATTTGCAGGTGTCGAAGCTGCCCAACGGTCCGGCGTACGCCTCGCGGCCCACGTAGGTTACTTCGTACTGGATCGTGGCCGTCTGCTCGGTGGAGCCGGTGCCAAGGGTATTGGTGCTCTTTTGCTCGTAGGTCGAACTGTAGACCTGTCCCGGCTGCAGGACGATTGGTGCGGCCGATGGCGGCTGCAACGTGGAGACGAACGTGAAGCCTGTGGCGCTGTCAGAAGACGCAAGGCCGTAGGTCAAGACGTTCCCATCGATGGCGTCTTTGTACGTGGTAAGACTCGACGTGGGGCGGTCCACAAAGGTCTGCTTGATGCTTACGGGATAGGCACCGCCGGAGGCGACACGCGGGCCGGTGGTGAATGCGGACGAGGTTGGGGGACGCGTAACGCCATTGTCGGTGGCAACGGTCTCCACGGTCAGCTCCGTGCCCTCGATCAGATCCGCAGCGTTGTGGCATGTGGCCGAGCTGAGGTCGATCACTGGTGTGGCTGCGGGTGACGGCGCGTCTGCGATTGACGTGGAGTTGTCACCGCCACCGCCACAAGCGGCCATGCAAGTGGTCAACGCCACGGAGAGCGCTATGCGAGCGCGCGAAGAAATTCCTTGAGTCA
The DNA here is from genome assembly GCA_018241225.1 of Pseudomonadota bacterium. Classification (GTDB taxonomy): domain Bacteria; phylum Pseudomonadota; class Gammaproteobacteria; order Burkholderiales; family Burkholderiaceae_C; genus Variovorax. The sequence goes on along the minus strand of JAFEEG010000033.1, from coordinate 41,980 downwards.
CGAACACCTCCCTGTTGTTTCTGTTCGTTGCACGTGAATGCGAAGGCGCAATCAACGGCATTTCGATGCTAGGTGGCCTTGCCTGCAGCGCACACTCTCAAAAATCACAGGGATGGCACTGAACTACACTTCGCCCCCATGCATGACGACACCCCGTTGATGCCCCTGGAGCCCAAGAAGCGGCGCAAGGGCATCTACATCCTGCCCAATCTCTTTACCTTGGGAGCGCTTTTCGGCGGCTTCTATGCCATCGTGATGGCGATGAACGCGCGCTTCGACCAGGCCGCGCTGGGCGTGTTCGCCGCCATGATCCTCGACAGCCTCGATGGCCGCGTGGCGCGCATGACGAACACGCAAAGCGCCTTTGGCGAGCAGATGGATTCGCTGTCGGACATGGTGTCCTTCGGTGCGGCACCGGCGCTCATCGCCTACGAATGGTCGCTCAAGGGCCTGGGCCGCTGGGGCTGGATCGCCGCCTTTGTCTATTGCGCCTGCGCCGCACTGCGCCTGGCGCGTTTCAACGTCAATACCGGAGTCATCGACAAACGCTGGTTTCAGGGCCTGCCGTCGCCGGCGGCCGCGGCGTTGGTGGCCGGCTTCATCTGGTTGATGACGGAGTGGGGCCGGCGCGGAAGCGACGTGTTCTACCTGAGCTGGCAGCAGATCACCTGGATCACCTTCGGCTTCACCCTGTACGCGGGCCTGAGCATGGTGACCAATGCGCCGTTCTACAGCTTCAAGGACGTGCAGATGAAACGCAGCGTGCCCTTCGCAGCCATCGTGCTGATTGCGCTGGGCATTGCCGTCATCAACATCCATCCGCCGACGGTGCTGTTCGGTCTTTTTGTGGCTTACGGCTTGAGCGGCTACGTGGTGTACGGCTGGCGCAAGGCCAAGGGGCAGCAGGCCAGTGTCATCAGCGTCTCGACCGACGAGCCGGACGAGCGGGGCTTGCATCACTAGCCGCAAAACTTGTGCTAGAGTTGCGCCACCATGCAAAAGATCTCGCTGGCCCTACTAATCATCCCCTTCGGGCGGAGTCGGTAGCGCACGCGCAATTTTTTCGACCAACGGCCCGTTAGCACCAGCAACGGGCCGTTTGTTTTTGGGGTTGCTGGGCTCGACAACCAATCACCAGCAAGAGAGAAGCCATGTTGAAGCAACCCAGCCGCAAGTACCGCGCCTTCGCACCCGTAGGCCTCAAAGACCGCACCTGGCCCGACGCCGTCCTGACCCGTGCGCCGATCTGGCTGTCGACCGACCTGCGCGATGGCAACCAGGCGCTGGTGGAGCCCATGGATCTCGAGCGCAAGATGCGCATGTTCGAGACACTGGTGAAGATCGGCTTCAAGGAGATCGAGGTGGGATTTCCCTCGGCCTCGCAGGTCGAGTTCGATTTCGTTCGCAAGCTCATCGAGGAAGACCGCATTCCCGATGACGTGACGATCCAGGTGCTTACCCAGGCGCGCGACCACCTCATCGAGCGCACCTTCGAGTCGCTGCAGGGCGCGCCGCGCGCCATCGTGCACCTGTACAACGCCGTGGCGCCGGTGATGCGCAAGGTGGTGCTGGGGATGGACGAGGACGGCATTGTCGAGTTGGCCACCAGTCACGCGCGCATGTTCATGGAAGAGGCCGCCAAGCAGCCCGATACCGAGTGGACGTTCCAGTATTCGCCCGAGATGTTCTCCGGCACCGACCTGGCATTTTCCAAGCGCGTGGTCGACGCGGTGACCGAGGCCTGGGCCCCGACGCAAGCGCGCAAGTGCATCATCAACCTGCCTTCGACGGTGGAGCATTCCACGCCGAACATCTTTGCCGACATGATCGAGTGGATGCACCGCAACCTGGCGCGACGCGATTGCATCGTGCTGTCGGTGCACCCGCACAATGACCGCGGCACCGGCACGGCAGCCGGCGAGTTCGCCTTGATGGCAGGTGCCGACCGCATCGAAGGCTGCCTCTTCGGCAACGGCGAGCGCACCGGCAACCTCGACCTGGTCAATGTCGCGCTCAATCTCTACACCCAGGGCGTTTCGCCCGAGCTCGATTTCTCGAACATCGACGAGATCCGCGCCACGGTCGAGCACTGCAACCAGTTGCCCGTTCATCCGCGCCATCCGTACGCGGGCGACCTGGTCTACACCTCGTTCTCCGGTTCGCACCAGGACGCGATCAGGAAGGCCTTTGCTGCCCGAAAAGAGGACGACATCTGGGACATGCCCTACCTGCCCATCGACCCGAAGGACGTGGGCCGCAGCTACGAGGCGGTGATCCGCGTCAACAGCCAGTCGGGCAAGGGTGGCATTTCGTACCTGCTCGAAGCCGAATACGGGCTCGAGATGCCGCGTCGCCTGCAGATCGAATTCAGCCAGGTGGTGCAGCGCGAGATGGACGTGGCCGGCAAGGAAATGTCCGCGGCCGACCTGTGGGACATTTTCCAGCGCGAATACGGCGTGAGTGCGGCCCATGCGTTGACGCATCGCGTGCTGGAGGAGCAGGGCGAGGGCGACAGCGCCCAGGTGGTTCTGCGCGGCGACCTGAAATGGGACGGTGAAATCCGGGCCATCGAGGGCCGTGGCAACGGGCCGGTCGACGCGTTCATCCGGGCTCTGTCCGAATCCACCGGACACGCCATCCGGGTGATCGACTACCACCAGCACGCGATCGGCACCGGTGCCGACGCCCGCGCCGTGGCCTACATGGAGGTTCGGGTGGACGAGTCGCGCACGCTGTTTGGCGTGGGCATCGACGCGGACATCATTTCGGCCTCGCTCAAAGCCATCGTTTCGGGCGTGACGCGCGGCCGGGGCAAGGGCTCAAAGAGCGCACAATCCGCCCTCGAAGCCGCTTGAGCTCAGGCATGGCCGCCCCTGCGAACGGGGCGGCGCGCCGCAGCCCGGACAGGGGCGCACACACCAGGAGAACACGATGACCGACAAGCTGATCATTTTCGACACCACCCTGCGCGACGGCGAACAGTCGCCAGGCGCTTCCATGACGCGCGACGAGAAGCTGCGCATTGCGCGCCAGCTCGAGCGCCTGCGGGTCGACGTGATCGAGGCGGGCTTTCCCGCCAGCTCCAACGGCGATTTCGAGGCCGTGCAGGCCATTGCCAACGTCATCAAGGAATCCACGGTGTGCGGCCTCTCGCGGGCCAACGACCGCGACATCGCACGCGCCGCCGAGGCCCTCAAGGGCGCGGCGCGCGGGCGCATTCATACCTTCATCGCCACTTCTCCGCTGCACATGGAGAAGAAGTTGCGCATGACGCCCGACGAAGTGCTGGAGCAGGCGAAGCTTTCGGTTCGCTTTGCTCGCAACCTGATGGGCGACATCGAGTTCAGCCCCGAGGACGGCTATCGCAGCGACATGGACTTCCTGTGCCGCGTGCTGGAAGCCGTGATCCAGGAAGGTGCCACCACCATCAACGTGCCCGACACCGTGGGCTACGCCATTCCCGAGCTGTACGGCAACTTCATCAAGAGCCTGCGCGAGCGCGTTCCCAACAGTGACAAGGCGGTGTGGTCGGTGCATTGCCACAACGACCTGGGCATGGCGGTGGCCAACTCGCTGGCCGGCGTGAAGATTGGCGGTGCCCGCCAGGTGGAGTGCACCATCAACGGCCTGGGCGAGCGCGCAGGCAATTGCTCGCTGGAAGAAATCGTGATGGCCGTGAAGACCCGCAAGGACTACTTCGGGCTGGAGCTGAACATCGACACGCCCCACATCCTGGCGGCCAGCCGCATGGTCAGCCAGACCACCGGCTTCGTGGTACAGCCCAACAAGGCAGTGGTGGGCGCCAATGCCTTTGCCCACGCCTCGGGCATCCACCAGGACGGCGTGCTCAAGGCGCGCGACACCTACGAGATCATGCGGGCCGAGGACGTGGGCTGGACCAACAACAAGATCGTTCTTGGCAAGCTCAGCGGCCGCAATGCCTTCAAGCAGCGCCTGCAGGAGCTGGGCGTGGTCATGGAGAGCGAGGCCGACATCAATACGGCGTTTTCCCGCTTCAAGGAACTGGCGGACCGCAAGAGCGAAATTTTTGACGAAGACATCCTCGCGCTTGTCAGCGACGAGGAAGGCTCGCACGTTGGTGAGCGGTTTAGCTTTGTTTCTTTGTCTCAACACAGCGAAACCGGCGAGCGCCCGCAGGCGCGCATCGTGTTCACGGTGGAGGGCAAGGAGGTGACGGGTGAGTCGGACGGAAACGGTCCGGTCGACGCCTCCTTGAAGGCAATCGAGTCGCACGTGAAGAGCGGCGCGGAAATGGTGCTCTATTCGGTCAACGCCATCAGCGGCTCGACCGAAAGCCAGGGAGAAGTCACCGTCCGCCTGCAAAACGCGGGCCGCGTGGTCAACGGCGTCGGGGCCGATCCCGACATCGTGGTGGCCTCGGCCAAGGCTTATTTGAGTGCCCTCAACAAGTTGCAGAGCCAAGCTGAGAGAGTTGCCGCGCAGGGTTAGTTACCAAATGTAGTCCTTGGTATTCGCTGGAAGAAGGGATCGCAAGTAACTGATATTGCGCGTTATTTTGTTAATAGTTAAACTGCGGTCCCATTTCCACCCCCGCTGGAGAGTTTTCAATGCCCGAAGCCCATCCCGGCCGAGTTCCAAGCCAGCGGATCCTGCGCACACTCGCCGCCGCGTTTTTCGCGACGGCTTTTTTAATGTCCGGCGCCCACGCAGCGTCGTCGAAGAAGGAAGTAGCTGCCAAGAAGCAGACGGCTTCCGCCAAAACCACCGCCACCAAGTCGGCGTCCAAATCCGAAGCGAAAGCTACGCGCACTGCCAAGACGCCTGACGTCGAGAAAACCGTGCGCGGCGGCCGCAACGTCACCGCCACCCTCAGCAAGCGCGGCGGCAAGTCGGTCGTCACCGTGCAGCGCCGCTCGGTGGTGCGGGTGGCAGAGCCGGCCCGCCAGTCCTTCGGCCAGCTGGCCGGCCTTCACAGCACGGACGACGTGCTCGACCTGAAGTCCAGCGTGGCGCTGGTGGTCGACCAGGACACGCGTGAGGTGCTGTTCAGCAAGAACGACCAGGCCGTGCTGCCGATCGCTTCGATCACCAAGCTGATGACCGGCGTGCTGATCAGCGAGGCGCACCTGCCCTCCGAAGAAATGATCACCATCACCCAGGACGACGTGGACACCGAGAAGCACAGCAGCTCGCGTCTGCGCGTGGGTGTTTCGCTGCCGCGCGGCGAACTGCTTCATCTGGCCCTGATGTCCAGCGAAAACCGCGCCGCCCACGCCCTGGGCCGCACCTACCCGGGCGGCATCGACACCTTCGTGGCCATGATGAACGCCAAGGCCCGCTCGCTGGGCATGCGCGACACGCGCTACGTCGAGCCCACCGGCCTGTCCAGCGGCAACCAGTCCAGCGCCCGCGACCTGGCCCTGCTGGTCAGCTATGCCTACAACGACCAGACCCTGCGTCAGCTCACCACGTCGCCCGAGCACGTGGTCGAAGTGGGCAGCCGCACGCTGCAGTTCAACACCACCAACCGCCTGGTGAAGAACCCCGACTGGGACATCGGCCTGCAAAAGACCGGCTACATCTCCGAGGCCGGCCAGTGCCTGGTCATGCAGGCCCGCATTGCCGGTCGCAAGCTGATCATGGTGTTCCTGGATTCGGCAGGCAAGCTCAGCCGCATTGGTGACGCCGAGCGCGTTCGCCGCTGGGTGGAGGCCACCCAGGTGATGTCGCCGGCTGCCATCCACTCGCCGGTGGCGAGTGCCCAGACGGCCAGCTGAAGCGCTTGGCACACCAATAAAAAGGCCCGCCATCGGCGGGCTTTTTTTTCGTCTTGCGTCGGCTGGTTCAGGCCGCCTGGGATTCCGCAGCAGGCGGCGTGGCCTGCTGGCCGGCAGCTTGCGGCGACTTGTAGCCCAGCGCACCGGAGATTTCGTTGGCCGTGGCCTGCAGCTTGGGCAGCCAGCCGTCGTCCAGGCGGTCGGCCGGCGCCGACACCGACAGGCCGGCCACCAGCTTGCCCTGGTCGTCGTAGATGCCTGCGGCCATGCAGCGCACGCCCAGCTCCAGCTCCTCGTTGTCGCGGGCAATGCCGTACTGGCGTGCCTTGGCGAGTTCGCGCTCGAGCACCGGCAGCTGCGTGATGCTGTTGCGAGTGTGGCCGGCCAGGCCGGTGCGGGTGGCGTAGCTGCGCACCCGTTGCGGGTCGTCCAGCGCCAGGAACAGCTTGCCGGTGGAGGTCAGGTGCAGCGGCGCCCGGCCACCGATGGCACGCACCACCTGCATGCCGGAGCGCTCGCTGTAGGCGCGCTCGATGTAGACGATCTCGTCGCCCTGGCGCATGCTGAGATTGACCGGCTGCTGCGTCAGCTTGTGCAGCTCGCGCATGGGGGCGAGGGCGGCATCGCGCACGTTCAGGCGCCCCTTGACCAGGTTGCCCAGCTCCAGCAGGCGCATGCCCAGCCGATAGCTGCCGGCTTCGGGCCGGTCGACGAAGCGCCCGACCGCCAGGTCATTGAGGATTCGGTGGGCGGTGGAGGGGTGCAGCCCGGTCTTTTCGCTGATTTCCTTCAGCGAAATGGCTTCTTCGCGGGAAGCCAGGACATCGATCAGCGCAAACATGCGCTCGATCACTTGGATGACCGGCGCGGCAGGGATATCTGATTGTGTTTTTCTCATGGCTCAGCAGCTGGGAATCTGCTGGCCATTTTACTTGGTGAAATCGGATCGCGCTTGCCAGCGTCCGTCAATCAGCACTTCATTAGGGGAATAGCGTGCCTTGTAGCTCATCTTGGCGCTGCCGGCGATCCAGTAGCCCAGGTAGACGTGCGGCAGGCCCAGCTGGTGCGCCTGGTCGATCTGCCACAGCACGCTGTAGTTGCCGTAGCCTGCGCCGGGGTCGGGCTCGTAGAAGGTGTAGACAGCCGAAAGCCCGTCGTTGAGCACGTCCAGGATGGACACCATCTTCAGCGCCCCGGCACTGCCGTCGGGCAGCGACTCGCGAAACTCCACCAGCCGCGAATTGACGCGGCTTTGCAAAAGGAACTGGGTGTACTGGTCGATGCTGTCGTGGTCCATGCCGCCGCCGGCATGGCGGCCGTTCTGGTAGCGCAGGTACAACTGGTAGTGTTCGGGCACGAAGCACAGCTTGAGCACCCGGGCTTGCAGATTGGCATGCTTGGCGTGCGCACGGCGCTGGCTGCGGGTGGGCTTGAACTGTGCCACCTTCACGCGCAGCGGCACGCAGGCCTGGCAGCCGTCGCAGTAGGGGCGGTAGGTGAACATGCCGCTGCGACGAAAGCCACCGAGCACCAGATCGGAATAGGCGTCGCTGTGGATCAGGTGGCTGGGCGTTGCCACTTGCGACCGGGCCAGGCGATCCGGCAGGTAGCTGCACGGATAGGGCGCCGTTGCATAGAACTGCAAGGTCTGGAGCGGGAGATCCTTGAGATGCGTCACGTGGGTCGCGTGAGAAGGAGTGAGTTCCAGTATACGGGCTCGAATTCCCACTTGGGTTGTGGCAGTTGTGCGGCCCGCTCGACCTTGGAAATAAATGTGCTGCGCGGCATTTCCGCCGCGCCCATGCTGGCCAGATGCGCCGTGTTCTGCTGGCAGTCGATCTGCTCGATGCCGTGGTGGCGGCAGAAGGCCACCAGGCCTGCCAGCGCGATCTTGGATGCGTCGGGCTGCAGCGCGAACATCGATTCGCCGAAGACCGCACGCCCGACGCCTACGCAGTACAGGCCGCCGGCCAGGCGCCCGTCGATCCAGGTCTCGACGCTGTGGGCGTGGCCGGCGCGGTGCAGGCGGCCATAGGCCTCGATCATCTTGGGCAGGATCCAGGTGCCCGACTGGCCTGCGCGCGGCACGCGCGAGCAGGCGTCGATGACCGCATCGAAGCTGCTGTCGAAGCGCAGTTCGCAATTGGGGTTGGCGGCAAAGCGCCGCAGCGTCTTGGCCAGCGAGCGGTGCAGCCGGAAGCGATCGACCTGCAGCACCATGCGCGGGTCGGGGCTCCACCACAGGATGGGCTGGCCTTCGCTGAACCACGGAAAGATGCCGCCCCGATAGGCATTGAGCAGGCTGTCCACGTCCAGCGCGCCGCCGGCCGCCAGCAGGCCGGGTACAGGGTCTTGCGCACCCCAGGCTTGCGCTGCGGCGGGCAGGGCCTCGCCAGGAGCCAGCCAAGGCAGTTGTCTGGGACGTGGCTGCCGGGTCACCGCCATCGCAGGGGCTGCTAGCGCCCCTTCTTGCCGCCGAAGATGCCGCCCAGCACGCCGCGCAGGATTTCGCGGCCTGCGGTGGTGCCCATGGTGCGCACGGCCGACTTGGCCATGGTCTGCACCAGGCCGTCGTGCTTGCCGCCACGCGGGCCGGTTGAGCCGAAAAGAAGATCGTTCAGGCCGTCCATCAGCCCGCCTTCCTGCGCGCCGGCGGCGCCAGGCTTGCCGGGCGCGGCGCCTGCCGGAGCATCGGGCGCGCTTTCGGCGCGGCCCTTGAGCTTTTCGTAGGCGGACTCGCGGTCCACCGCCTTCTCGTACACGCCGGCCACCAGCGAGCCGGCCATGAGCTGCTGGCGCTGCTGCGGCGTGATCGGGCCGATCTGGCTGCCCGGCGGCAGCACGAAGACCCGCTCGGTCACGCTGGGGCGGCCCTTGGGGTCCAGGAAGCTCACCAGCGCTTCGCCGACGGCCAGCTCGGTGATGGCGGCCTCGATGTCCAGCCCAGGCTTTTGCCGCATGGTGGTGGCCGTGGCCTTCACCGCCTTCTGGTCGCGCGGGGTGAAGGCGCGCAGCGCGTGCTGCACCCGGTTGCCCAACTGGGCCAGCACGGAGTCGGGAATGTCCAGCGGATTCTGGGTGACGAAGAACACACCCACGCCCTTGGAGCGCACCAGCCGCACCACCAGCTCGATGCGCTCGACCAAGGCCTTGGGCGCCTCGTTGAACAAGAGATGCGCCTCGTCGAAGAAGAACACCAGCTTGGGCTTGTCCGGATCGCCGATTTCAGGCAACTGCTCGAACAGCTCCGACAGCATCCACAAGAGGAAGGTGGCGTACAGCCGGGGCGAATTCATGAGCTTGTCGGCCGCCAGGATGTTGACCACCCCCTTGCCCGACTCCGTCTGCATGAAGTCGTTGATGTTGAGCATCGGCTCGCCGAAGAACTTGTCGCCGCCTTGCGTCTCGATGGCCAGCAGGCCGCGCTGGATGGCGCCGACGCTGGCGGCGCTGATGTTTCCGTACTGGGTGGTGAAGTCCTTGGCGTTTTCACCCACGTGCTGGAGCATGGCCCGAAGGTCTTTCAGGTCCAGCAGCAGCAGGCCGTTGTCGTCGGCAATCTTGAACACCAGGTTCAGAACGCCGGCCTGGGTTTCGTTCAGGTCGAGCATGCGGCCCAGCAGCAGCGGGCCCATGTCCGAAATCGTGGCGCGCACCGGGTGGCCCTGCTCGCCAAACACGTCCCACAGCGTGACGGGGCAGGCCAGCGGGGCGGGCGCCTCGATGCCGCGCTCCTTCAGGGTGGCGGCCAGCTTCTCGCCGATGCTGCCGGCCTGGCTGATGCCGGTCAGGTCGCCCTTGACGTCCGCCATGAACACCGGAACCCCGATGCCCGACAGCCGCTCGGCCAGCGTTTGGAGCGTAACCGTCTTGCCGGTGCCGGTGGCGCCGGTGATCAGTCCGTGCCGGTTGGCCAGCCCGGGCAGCAGGGCGCATTCGATGTCGCCGTGCCGGGCAATCAATAGTGGGTCAGCCATTCGAGACTCCGAGGAAATGGTAGCTTTGTTGGGGCCCCAGTCTATCCAATGGCCCCTCCCTATAATTTGCAATCTTGCCGTATCTGAGCGGCGCACAACCTGTTGGAGTTTTCCTTTGTCATTGACCGCAGAGTCCTCTAAGCCTTCCGCTGGCGGCGCCGACCAGCAATCGCCGCTCGAGAACGAACTGGCCGTGTTGCTGGTGGAGGCGCTGAACCTCGAGGTGGCCGCCGCAGACATCGCACCCGAAGCGCCCCTGTACGGCGAAGGCCTGGGCCTGGACTCGATCGACATCCTGGAAGTGGCGCTCGAAGTGTCGCGCCGCTACGGCTTCCAGTTGCGGTCCGACGACGAGCGCAACCAGCAGATCTTCTCGTCGTTGCGCAGCCTCGCGGCGCACGTCGCACAGAACCGCACCGCGCCCTGAGCGCGCTGCAACCCGCCATGTCGCAATGGCGCCTGGCACTGATTCTGGTGGCCGGGCTGGCGTATGCCGGCCTGTCGCACTGGATGATGCTCTACCACGCAACGGCGCCATGGGCGCTTGCCGCCTTGTTCGCGCCGCTGTGGCTGGCCGTGCTTGGGCTGGGTGCCAGCCGCTTCGGGTGGCTGGGCGCACTGATGGCCGTGGTGCTGGGCGGTGTGCTGGTCTGGGCAATTTCTCGCGGCGACGCCGGCAGCCCCAATCGCCTGTACGTGCTGCAGCACGTGGGCATCAACGCCGTGCTGTGCGCCTGGTTTGCCAGCACCTTGCGGCCAGGGCGCCTTTCCCTCATTGGTGAGTTTGCGCAGCGCGTGCATCCGCTGTCCGCGGACATGCGCGTCTATTCTGGCAAGGTCACGGCGGTGTGGGTCGGCTATTTCGCCTTGATGGCGCTGCTGTCCGTCGCGGTCTATCTCACCATGTCCTTCAGTGCCTGGTCGCTGCTCGCCAACGTACTGACGCCGCTTTGCGTGGTGACGCTTTTCGTGGGCGAGCACTTCATGCGCTATCGCCTGCACCCGGAATTCGAGCGCTACCGCCTGGTCGACGTGCTGCGCGTGGCCATGGGTGGCGGCCGCTCTGACGAAGCATTTCGCCGATGAACGCCTTGACGTCCGTGGCGGGCCAGTCGGCCCTGCCACTCCTTGTGAACCGGGACCTGGATGCGCCCGTTGCCTGGCATGCCGGCACGCCTGTCAGCGGACGCCGCTTCCTTGCCGACGCGCAGCAGCTCGCGTCCACCCTGCCGGACGGTGTCGGCCCAGCCATCAACCTGTGTGTCGATCGCTACGCCTTTGCCGTTGGCCTGGCGGCCGCCTTGCTGCGCGGCCACGCCAGCCTGCTGCCACCCGACGCGCGGCCCGACACGCTGGCGCGCCTGCACGAATCGGGCGATGACTGCTACGCGCTGACTGACGACAAGAGCCTGGCAACACCCGGATTGCAGCGCGTGCTGTACCAGCTGCCGCCGCCTGGCGAAGCGAGCGAAGGCGCCGCGGTCGCCGTCCCGTCGTTCGATGCGGATTGCCACGCCGTAAGCCTGCTCACCTCGGGCTCCACCGGCGTGCCGCAGGCCCATGCCAAGCGCTGGGGCACCCTGGTGGGCGACGTGGCGGCGGCGGTTCCGCGGCTCGCGTCGCTGCTGGGCAGGTCTTCGCTGGAGGGCCTCACGCTGGTGGCCACCGTGCCCGTGCAGCACAGCTACGGCCTGGAGTCCTCGGTGCTGCTGGCATTGCTGGGCGGCGCGGCCTTCGACAGCGGGCGGCCGTTCTTCCCGGCCGACATTGCGCGGGCCCTGGCGGCCGTGCCCCGGCCGCGTGCGCTGGTCACCACGCCGTTTCATCTGAAGACATTGCTGCTGTCCGGCGTCGAGCTGCCGCCGGTCGATTTCATCCTGTCGGCCACCGCACCGCTGTCGCCCCAACTGGCGGCGCAAGCCGAAGAGGCCCTGGGCGGCCCGATGATCGAGATCTACGGCAGCACCGAAACCGGCCAGGCGGCCACCCGCCGCACCACCCAGTCCGATGTGTGGGAAACGCTCGGCGATATCCGTGTCCATGTCGAGCATGGCGATGCTGGCGAACGTTTCATCTTCGCGGGCGACTTCGTGCCGGAACCCACCCCCATGGCCGACATCCTGGAGCTCATCGACGAGCGCCAGTTCCGGTTGCTGGGGCGCGCCAACGACCTGATTCATGTGGCGGGACGGCGCAGCTCGCTGGGCTACCTCAATTACCACCTCAACAGCATTGCCGGCGTGCAGGACGGCGCCTTTTGGCTGCCTGACGAAGTGGCCGATGGCGTGGTGCGTCCTGTGGCATTCGTGGTGGCGCCCGAGCTGTCCGGCGAGGCCATCATTGCGCAGCTTCGCCAGCGCCTTGAAGCCGTGTTCGTTCCGCGACGCGTGGTGCACGTGAAGGCGCTGCCCCGCGAGGCCACGGGCAAGCTGGTGGTGCGCACCCTGCACGAATTTGCGCAGGCGCAGCTTGCGGCAGATGGCGACACGGTGCGCCTGACCCGCGAGGTGCCCGCGGACCACCCCGCTTTCCCGGGCCATTTTCCCGGCCAGCCGTTGTTGCCCGGCGCCCTGATCCTGTCCGAGGTACGCGAGGCCATGGCGGGTGTCCCGGCGCTGGTGGCGCGCCTGGGCGCCAATCCGACCCTGGCCGCCGCCAAGTTCCTGACGCCAGTGGGCCCCGATTGCACGCTGACCATCGAGCTGCAGCCCGAGGCTGGTGCCACCGGCGGCGTGCGCTTCGAAGTGCGAAGCGCGGACGTGCTTGCCGCCAGCGGGCGCTGGGTGCGAAGCGCGGAGTGAACATGAGCCGCCCACCGCTGCAAGCAAATGCTGGCGCCGAGGCAACGCCGGCGGCGGGCGATTGGGCGCACACGCCCGAGCGCAGCAACATGCTGGTGCTGCGCTTCTTCTGCTGGCTGGCGCTGACCTGCGGACGACGCGTGGTGCGGCTGATCTTGCCGGCCGTCAGCTTCTATTTCCTGCTGTTCTCGCCCAGCCAGCGGCGCCACATCAAGCGCTACCTGCGCCGCACGGTGGGCGAGGAGCGCATGAACTGGCACGACGGCTACCGGCTGATCCATGCCTTCGCCTCGGTGGTGCTCGACCGCGTGTTCTTCCTGCGCGGGCGGCACGACCTGTTCACCTTCGACGTGAAGGGGGCCTCGGCGCTGGACGCCGAAGTGGCCGCCGGGCGCGGCGCCTTCCTGATCGGCGCGCACGTGGGCAGCTTCGAGGCGGTGGGCGCGAGCCGCTACACCGCCGATTCGCCGGACCAGTTGCGCCTGGCGATGCTCATGTATCCGGACAACGCGCAGCAGATCAACTCGGTGCTCGAAGCCATCAGCGAGCCGCGCTTCCGGCCCGAGGTGATTGCGCTGGGCCGCCCCGAAGCCATGCTGCGCCTGCGCGACTGGCTCGACGCCGGTGGCATGGCCGGCCTCTTGGCCGACCGCACGCTCACCAAAGGCGAAGAAGCAGCAGGACAGCGCTGCGACAGCGTCGAGCTGCCGTTCCTGGGCAAGGCTGCCAGCTTCAGCGACGGCCCCTTTCGCCTGGCCGCACTGCTGCAACGCAAGGTCTTCTTCATGGCGGGCCTGTATCTTGGCGGGGCGCACTACGAGGTGCGCTTCGAGCCGCTGGCCGACTTCAGCGAGCGGGTTGCGGGGGCCGACCGCGAAGCGCAGATCCGCGCCGCCCTCGAAGCCTATGTCGCGCGCCTGGAGGCGCTTTGCCGCGAACATCCGCACAACTGGTTCAACTTCCATGATTTCTGGCTTGAAGACGCGCCTTGATTCGCTGGTGCTGGCCCTGGCGCTGCTGCTGGGGGCGGCATCCCCGGCCTGGGCCTTCGACCTGTCCGAGCTGATGTCGCAGCTGGCGCGGCAAAAAGGCGGCGAGGCAGGCTTTGTCGAGCAGCGCTTCGTGCGCGGCGTGGACGGCCCGCTCAACTCGGCCGGCACGCTGAGCTTCAGCGCGCCCGACAAGCTCGCGCGCAGCACCGTTTCGCCCCGGCCTGAATCGATGGTGGTGGAGGGCAACACCCTGACGCTGTCGCGCGCGGGCCGCACCCGCACCCTGACGCTGGACAGCATGCCAGAGCTGCAGGGCATGGTGGACGCGCTGCGCGGCACCCTGACGGGCGACGCCAAACTGCTGCAGCAGCACTTTCGCACGCAGGTGGCGGGCAGCCAGGCCAATTGGACGCTGGACTTGCAGCCCATCGACGAGCGCCTGGCCTCGCAGGTGCGCAGCGTGCGCCTGAACGGCCGCCAGGGCCAGGTGCTGGGCGTGGAGATGGAGTTCATCGGCGGCGACCGCTCGGTGATGACCATCTCGCCCAAGGCGCCTTCCTGATCCGGCACGCCCCGCCGCGCATGAGCACCCAGGCCCTCGACCGCCCGCCGCATCGCTGGATGGCGTTGCTCGTGTGGCTCGTCGTGCTCGCGGCCGGCGCGCTGATCATCAAGAACGCGCGCTTCAGCGCAGACCTGTCGGCCTTCCTGCCGGCCAAGCCCGACGCCCGCCAGCAGATGCTCATCGAGCAGCTGCAAAGCGGCGTGGCCTCGCGCAGCCTGCTGATCGGCATCGAGGGCGGCGCCGATGCGCAGCAGCGCGCGCAGCTGTCCAGCGCCATGGCCAAGTCGCTGCGTGCCAGCGGCCTGTTCGAGCAGGTGCAGAACGGCGAGACCGCCGACTGGACACAAGCCGGTGGCTGGCTGCTGGCCCACCGCTACCTGCTGGCACCCGACATGAACGACGATCGCTTCATGGCGCAGGGCCTGCGCGACGCCATCCTCGACACGCTGTCGCTGCTGGGCACGCCCGCGGGCAATGCCTTCAAGCCGCTGCTCGAACGCGACCCGACGGGCGAGATGGCGCACATTGCCGAGGGCCTCATCCCGGCCAGCGCACCGCGCAGCGAGCATGGCGTGTGGGTATCGCGCACCGCCCCCCGCGCCATCCTGCTGGCCACCACCAAGGCCGATGGCAGCGACCTCGATGCGCAGGAGCACGCCTTGAACGAGGTGCAGGCCGCCTTCGACCGCGCCGGGCAGGCAGGGCAGGGCGTGGCGCCGCGCCTGCTGGTCAGCGGCGCGCCGGTGTTCTCGGTGCAAAGCCGCGCGCAGATCAAGGGCGAGGCCTTTCATCTTGCGGTGGTGGGCGGCATCGTGGTGGGCTGCCTGCTGCTGCTGGCCTTCGCGTCGCCACGCGCGCTGGTCATCGCCATGCTGCCGGTGGCAACGGGCGTGGTGGTGGGCACCGCGTCGGTGGCGCTCGGGTTCGGACATGTGCATGGGCTGACGATTGCCTTTGGCAGCACGCTGATCGGCGAGACCATCGACTACGCCATCTACTACCTCATCCAGGCTCGCCAGGGCGTGGAAGGCGCACCGCGCGGCAGCGGCTGGCGCCACTGGCGCGACGTGCACTGGCCCACGGTGCGCCTGGGCTTGTTGACGTCGGTCTGCGGCTTTGCGGCCCTCGTGTTTTCGGGCTTTCCCGGCCTGGCGCAACTGGGCGTGTTCTCCCTGGCCGGCCTGATCGCTGCGGCCCTGGCCACGCGCTATGTGCTGCCGGTGTTCGCGCCCGACGGCGCTTCCGGCAAGGGCCTGCGCCGCCACATGGCGCAACTTGCCGCATGGGTCCTGCGTGCGTTGCCGCGCCTGCGCTGGCCCTTGCTGGCGCTGTGCATTGCATCGGCCGCCTTGCTGTTCTGGAAGCGTGATGACCTGTGGAGCGCGGGGCTGGGGGCCATGAGCCCGGTGCCGGCGAGTGCGCAGGAAACCGATGCGCAACTGCGCGCCGATCTGGGCGCGAGCGACGCACGCACGCTGGTCATCGTGCAGGCGGCCGACGAAGAGGCAACGCTGCAGGCCGTCGAGGCGGCCAGCCAGCGCCTGCAGGTGCTGGTGGACGAGGGCCAACTGGCCGGCTTCGACGCCGTCACCCGCGTGCTGCCCAGCCTGCAGGCGCAGCGTGCGCGCCAGCACAGCCTGCCCGATGCCCAGACCCTGCGCCAGCGGCTGGACGAGGCCCTTCGCGGCTTGCCGCTGGCAGCGTCGCGGCTGGAGCCTTTCGTACAGGAAAGCACCCAGGCGCGCTCGATGCCGCTCATTCGCCATGCCGACCTCAAGGACGGGCCGCTGGCACCCATCGTCAACGCCATGCTCCTGCAGCGCCCGGGCGGTGGCTGGAGTTCGGTGATTTCCTTGCACACGGCGCCGAGCTTCGATCCGCAACGGCTGCGCCAGGAGTTGGCCGGCCTGCCGTCGGCGCAGGTGATCGATGTCAAGGTGGAGCTCGACAGCCTTTACGCCCGCTACCTGAACGAAGCCTTTGTGCAGGTGCTGGCCGGTGCCTTGTCGGTGGTGGTGCTGCTGGGCCTCTACCTGCGTTCGGGCCCGCGGCTGCTGGCGGTGTGCCAGCCCCTGGTGCTGGCCGTGCTGCTCACGTTGGGCGCCCTGGCGGCGCTGGGGGTGCCGCTGGGCATCCTGCACCTGGTGGGCTTGTTGCTGGTGGTGGCGGTGGGCTCGAACTACGCGCTGTTCTTCGACCAGTTGCGCGTCACCGGCCGCGCCGACGAAGACACGCTGGCCTCGCTGCTGCTGGCCAATCTGACCACGGTGGTGTCCTTCGGGCTCATCGCCATCTCGCAGATTCCGTCGCTGGCAGCCATCGGCCGCGTGGTCGCGCCCGGGGCGCTGCTGTGCTTGCTGCTGTCGGCCGCCTTTGCCCGCGCCACGACGCCATCCGGAACGAGGCCGGGTTGAGGGAAAATTGCTGACTGCGTTTTGCGCGACCGCGAACACCCCACATCCGATCCCTGGCATGTCCGATTCCGCCTCCGTTCCCACCGTCCGAATGCTGACGCCCTTCGTGAGCGCCAGCATTGCGTGGCACCTGCTGGCCCTGGCAGCGGCGGTGCTGGTGCGCGGTGCGGCACCTTGGGCGCTGGCGGCCGTGGTGTTCAACCACGTGGTCATCACGGTCGCCGGGCTCTTGCCGCGCAGCACGCTGCTGGGCCGCAACGTCTCGCGCCTTCCCGCCGCCGCCGTGGCGCGCGCAGAAGTGGCCATCACCATCGACGACGGCCCCGATCCCGAGGTGACGCCGGCCGTGCTCGACCTGCTGGACGCCGCCGGGCAGAAGGCCACCTTCTTCTGCATTGCCGATCGCGTGGCCGCGCACCCTGCGCTGGCGCGCGAGATCGTGCGGCGCGGCCACAGCATCCAGAACCACACGGCGCGGCACCGCCACGATTTCTCCTTCCTCGGGCCCAAGGGTTATGCGAACGAGCTCGAGCGCGCGCAGCGCATGCTGGCGCAGGTGCTGGGGCAGGCGCCCACCTGCTTTCGCGCGCCCGCGGGCTTTCGCAACATGTTCCTGGCGCCGGTGCTGCAGCGCATGGACCTTACGCTGGTGAGCTGGACGCGACGCGGCTTCGATACGCGCGAGGGCGATGCGCAGCGCGTGCTCGGCCGCCTGACGCGCGGCCTGGCCGCGGGCGACATCCTCCTGCTGCACGACGGCAATGCAGCGCGCTCGCCGCAAGGGCGCCCCGTGCTGCTGGAGGTGCTGCCGCAACTTCTGTCGCGCCTGCAGGCCCAGGGCCTGCATTCGGTCACCTTGCCACAAGGACTTGCATCGTGATGAAGACGCACCACCACCCCGACATAGCCTGGCACCACCTGCACGATGCGGCCACGCAGCCTTATCGACAGGCCGGCCGGTTTGCCTGGCACTTCGCACGCGGCAAGCTCGGCCGCGATCCGGTGTTCCGGGGCCTGATCGAAGAAGGGTTGATTGCCCCGGGTCAGCGCCGCGTGCTCGACATCGGCTGCGGGCAAGGCCTGTTTGCCAGCCTGCTGTCTTCCATGAGCGACATGCAGGCCCGGCTGCACTGGCCGCTCGACTGGTCCGCCACGCCCGCGAGCGTGAACTACACCGGCATCGAGCTGATGCCGCGCGACATTGCCCGTGCCACCCGTGCCGTGGGCCACTTGCAGCCGGCGCCGGCCTTCGTGTGCGGCGACATGTGCCAGGCGGCCATGCCGCCCAGCGACCTGGTGGTCATTCTCGACGTGCTTCACTACGTGGACCTGCCAGCGCAGGAGCGCGTTCTTTCCAACGTGCGCCAGGCCCTGGAGCTGGGCGCTGGCGAGCGCGAGCCCGGCACTCCGGCGCGCTTGCTCCTGCGCGTGGGCGACGCCGCCAGCCGTCGCGGCTACCGCGTCAGCCAGTGGGTGGACCGCACCGTCACACGTGCGCGCGGCCACACCGTCGCGCCCACCTGGGGCCGTCCGCTGACCGAGTGGACCGCATTGCTGCAGCGCATGGGCTTCGCGGTGCGCAGCCTTCCGATGAGCCGCGGCACGCCCTTTGCCAACGTCCTGCTGGTGGCCGACCTGAAATGAATCACCTCGACCGCGCTGGCATCGAGCAGCGCATTCCGCACCGCGGCAGCATGTGCCTGCTGGAAAAACTCGAAAGCTGGGACGCGCAGCGCATCCACTGCAGCACCAGCACCCATCTCGACGCCGGCAATCCCTTGCGCACCGCAAGTGGCCTGATGGCACCCAATGCCATCGAATACGCCGCCCAGGCCATGGCATTGCATGGCGGCCTCACGGCCAGCGCCGGGCAGGCGCCATCGGCTGGCTACCTGGCCAGCGTTCGCTCGGTGCGCTTCGGCGTGGAGCGGCTCGACCGGGTCGATGGCGCGATGCAGGTGCATGCCAACCGGCTGTCGGGCGACGAACGCCAGGTTCTCTACGAATTCAGCGTGCTCGATGCCACTGGCCGCTCGCTCGCGCAGGGGCGGGCGGTGGTGGTGCTGAACACGCCTCTCGCATCCATGGAAAGCAACAACGCATGAGCTGGAACGGAAAACGCGCACTCATCACCGGCGCCAGCGGCGCCCTGGGCCAGGCCATTGCACGCCGGTTGGCGGCCGGCGGCGCCACCGTGCTGCTGCATGCCAATTCGCGGCCCGAGTCGGTGCAGGCGCTGGCAGACGACATTGCCAAGGCTGGCGGCCACGCCCAATGCCATGTGTTCGACCTGCGCAGCGACGAAGCCTGCGCGCAGGCCTGCCAGAAGATCCTGGAAGACGGCCCCGTGCAGATCCTGGTCAACAACGCCGGCGTGCATGACGACGCTGTGCTGCCCGGCATGCGTGCCGAGCAGTGGCACAAGGTGATCGACGTGTCGCTCAACGGCTTCTTCCGCGTGACGCAGCCCTTGCTGCTGCCCATGCTGCGCACGCGATGGGGGCGCATCATCAACGTGTCGTCGGTGGCGTCGCTCACCGGCAACCGCGGGCAGGTGAACTATTCGGCGGCCAAGGGCGCGATCAACAGTGCCACCAAGTCGCTGTCGCTGGAAGTCGCGGCGCGCGGCGTTACCGTGAACGCCATTGCACCGGGCATCATTGCCTCGCCCATGGCCGACGCGGTGTTCGACAAGGCGCTGATCGACCAGATGGTGCCTGCCAAGCGCGCCGGCACGCCCGATGAAGTGGCGGCCCTGGCGGCGTTCCTGGCCAGCGACGAAGCGGCCTATGTCACCGGCCAGGTGATCTCGATCAATGGCGGAATGATCTGAGGCCTGCCGGATCGGGCGTTCACTGCGCCGCCAGCGGCGCGGTCCAGGCGTCGTAGCCGTAGACCCAATCCGCATTGCCGCCTTCGCGCAGCCAGTTGTTGCCGCGCGAACCCAACTGCACCCGGGCAGCGCGCTCCATGCGCGCCGTGGCGTAGCGCGCCAGCGCGGCGCCTACGCCTTGCGCGTTCACGCCTTCCAGGTGCCGTGCCAGCACCACCGCGTCTTCGATGGCCATGCCCGCACCCTGGGCCATGAAGGGAAGCATGGGATGGGCGGCATCTCCCAGCAGGGCCAGGCGTCCCTGGGTCCACGCCGGCATCGGATCGCGTTCGTAGAGCGCGGTCTTGAGCACCGTGTCGCAGGCGTCGAGCAGCGCGCGGGCTTCGGGGTGGTAGTCGGCGTAGTGGGCGCGCAGCTCTTGCACGCTGCCAGGTGCGGTCCACGATTCCAGGTGCCAGCTGTCCTGCGCGGTGGTGGCGAAGATGAAGACGTCCTTGCCGCGGTTGAGCGGGAAGGTGACGATCTGGCTCTGCGGATTGGGCCCCCACCACTTGGTGAAGGCGCCCAGGTTGGGCACGCCCGCCACGCTCGTGGCCGGTGCCACGGCGCGGTAGGCCACGATGCCGGTAAAGCGCGGGCTTTCGGCGCCGAACATGGCGGTGCGCACGGCTGAGTGAATGCCGTCGGCGCCGATGAGTGCGTCCATGCGCACCTCGTCGCCGTTCTCGAAGCGCACTGTTGCGCCTTGTTCGTCCTGCGCAATGGCTTGCACGCGCCGGCCCAGCTGGATGCACTCGGCGGGCACGGCCTCGGTGAACGCGGCCAGCAGGTCGGCGCGATGAATGGTCAGCTGCGGCGCACCGTACTTCTGCTCGGCGGTGTCGGCCATTTCCAGGCGCGAGGTCTCTTCGCCGCTGTCGAAGCTGCGGCTGATGCGGTGCGAGGGGCGGGCGGCCGTCACCCGGGCCGCTTCGCCCACGCCCAGGCCGTCGAGTGCGCGCACTGCATTGGGCGTGAGGTTGATGTCCGCGCCCACGCGGGCGAACTGGCTGGCCTGCTCGAACACGATCACGTCGTGGCCGGCGCGGCGCAGGGCAATGGCTGCCGCCAGGCCGCCGATGCCGGCGCCGGCAATGCCGATAGTCAAACGATGGGGCCGATCAGTCGGCCGGCCGGTGGTGGATATCATGGGAAAACCTCGAGCTACCTTTGAATGAGCCTGGATTCTTCAGGCAGGCGCTGTCGCCCTCAACCGCCGAGGCCCCCGTTATGACCGCTATTCGTCCAGCCCCTCCAACGGAGTGCGCATCCGACGCCATGGATGTCCTCAGCGAAGTGCTGGCCATCTGCCGCTCGG
Organism: Pseudomonadota bacterium; assembly: GCA_018241225.1. Lineage (GTDB taxonomy): Bacteria > Pseudomonadota > Gammaproteobacteria > Burkholderiales > Burkholderiaceae_C > Variovorax. Next base: position 21,282 of record JAFEEG010000033.1, on the reverse strand, counting down.
AGCATGCGGTGACGGCGCGATTCGCGCTCAGCGCGCCCTGGGGCCTGACCTCCGCAGGTGTGCCGGGCGCGATGATCCGGCTGGCGCGGCGCGCGCCTTACTGGCTGGAGATCGATGGCATGGCGCCGATGCACATCGAGCCGGGCGACCTCGTCATGATGCGCCCCGGCGTGGCGCATCGCATGGTCAGTGCACCGGGTGCCGGCACCACCGCGTTCTCCGAGATGATCGCGCGCCATGCACGCGGCGCCCGCGACGAGAACCCGCTGGTCTTCGAGCATGGCGGGGGCGGCGAGATGACCGAGATGTTCTCCGCGCAGATCTGGTTCTCGGCCTATTGCCGCCATGTCGTGCTGAGCGTGCTGCCGCCGTTCATTCGCTTGCGCGAAGCCGACCTGCCCATGACGGGCGTGCTCGGCCAGACGATGCAAGGGCTGGTGGAGGAAACGCTGGGGCGCCGCGCCGGCTGGCGGCTTTCTGCGGCGCGCATGGGCGAGCTGCTGCTGGTGAACCTGCTGCGTGCGCATCTGTTGGCCGACAACAGCCACGGCACTGGCTGGTTGCGCGGGCTGGGCGACCCGAACATCGCGCGCGCGCTCCTGGCCATGCACCGCACGCCGGGGCAGGCCTGGAGCGTTGCCACGCTGGCCAGCGAGGCGGGCTTGTCACGCACTCGTTTTGCCGAGCGCTTCAAGGACCTGGTGGGCGTGACGCCCATCAGCTATCTCACCGCGCATCGCATGGCGATGGCGGCGCAAACGATGGAGGCGGGTACCGTGGCGCTGGTGCGCATTGCCGAAGACGCAGGCTACGAATCGGGCAAGGAGTTTTCCAGGGCGTTTCGACGCTGGTCGGGCCTGTCGCCTTCGGCGTACCTGCGCCAGGAGGCCGGGCGGCGCGCCGGGGTCGGCCTGGCACCTGCTGCGCAGCCAGCCGGATGAAGTCAGCTCAGGGCTGGAAGGGTGGTGCCCGGCGCAGGCGACGCGCCACCAGCAGCGGCAGGCGCAGCCCGAACTCGAGCATCAGGCGCGTGTGCATCCAGGTCAGCAGGGCGTTGTCGCGCACGTAGTTGAAGTGCGACACGCCTCCTTCCTCGGCACTGAGGTATTTCACCGGCGCGTCGATGTTGATGGGCTTGACGCCTTGCCAGGCCAGGCGGACCACGGCTTCGGTGTCGAAGTCGAAGCGGCGCATCCAGGGCTGGCGCTGCATGACTGCGATCAGCGGCGCAATGGGGTACACGCGAAATCCGTAGAGCGAATCGCCGATGCCCGCGAACAGGGTTTCGAGCTCGGTCCAGCCGTTGGAGATGCGCCGTCCACGCACGCGCAGCAGCGGGGCGCTGGCGTCGAACACCGGCTTGCCCAGCACCATGGCCTCGGGCCGTGCCTGCGAGCGCGCCATGAAGGGGGCGATGAGGTCGGCCGGATGCTGCCCGTCCGAGTCCATGGTGAGCGCGTGCGTGAAGCCTGCCGCGCGGGCCTGCCGCAGGCCATGCAGCACGGCAGCGCCCTTGCCCTGGTTGCTGGGCAGCACGAACACGCGCAGGCCGGGGTCGGTGGCGGCCAGGGCCTGCAGGCGCTCGCCGGTGCCGTCCGTGCTGCCGTCGACCACCACCCACACGGGGCTCCACTGGGCGCGCGCTGCGGCCACGGTGGAGAACAGGCGCTCGCCTGTGTTGTAGCTGGGAATCAGGACAAGGTGGGTGCGCGATGGCTCGTGCATGCAGCTGTCGCGTCGGTGGCGCGCTCTTCTTTCAAGGGGCCCCGATAGTACTGTTCCAGCTCCTGCAGCAGTGCATCGCTGTCGGCCCGCGGCGCAAAACGCTTGCCCAGGTGCAGCTTGACCCGGATGGGCAGCGGCGGCACGCGCCAGATCGGCCAGCCCTTTCTCAGGTAGGGAGTGTCGGTGTCGATGTAGACCGTCTGGATGGGCGCCTTGGCCAGCTTGGCGATCAGCGTCACGCCGGGGCGGAAAGGGTCCAGCGGCGGCGTGACCGTGCGCGTGCCCTCTGGAAAGATCACCAGTTGCCCGCCCCGCCGCAGGTCTTGCACCGCCAGGCGAATCATGGTGCGGGCGGAATCGTTGCGGATGTAGCGCGCCAGCCTTGCGCCCGCACCGAGGAACACATTGCGCATCAGCTCGGCCTTCATGATGCAGGCGCTGCGCGGCAGGCGCGCCACCAGCAGCAAGGCGTCGAGCATGGTGGGATGGTTGGCCACGATGATCAGGCCCTGCTCGTCCTTGAGCGCGTCCAGGCACGATGCGTCCACCCGCATCATCCCGGTGACCGAGGCCGCGGCCCAGAACAGCCGGTAGGAATGCGCGATGACGGCGCGCCCCAGGGCCAGGCCCTGCGCCTCGGGCAGCAGCCAGAGCAGGGGCAGGGACAGCAGGTTCCACAGCAGCGAGACCAGGCCAAGTGCAATCAGCAGCCCGTACAGCGGCGGCGCGAGGAGAAAGGGCCTTGCCTTTTGAAGAAGACGCTTCATGCGCGAGGCAGTGCCTTCTTCATGCCTTCACCGCGCCGCGGGCCACGGCGTGTGCCTCGATCTCGACCAGCAGGTCCTGGCGGCAGATGTCTGCCTGCAGGAAAACGGCGTGCTGGAGGAAGGTGGCGTCGGCACCCAGGGCGCTTGTCAATACGTCTCGCACGCGTGGCGCATCGCCGGGGTGGCGCACATAGACCACCGGGTGCAACTCGGCCATGTCGAAGCCGGCGGTGCAGCGCTGGTTGGCCGCTTCCACCACAGCCGCCAGGTTGCGCAGGGTCTCGCGCGTCTGTTCGGCAGCGTCGCCCGGGTGCACGGTCGCATGGCCGACGATGCTGGCCGTGCCGGAGATGAGCAGGGCCAGCTGCCCGTCGCCCATGTCGGCCAGCGCCGCTCGCGAGAAGGTGGGCGGGCGCGGGCCGTAGCTGCTGGGGTAGCGGTAGGCCGAGACCTGGCGCGGGTTCTCGATGGCTAGCGGCGCCAACTGGCCCGCCAGGAATCGGATCGACAGGCCGCCTTCTTGTGCGCCGAGCGCGCAGGCCGCAGGCGAGCCTTCGTACACCGCGTGTCCGGCGTCGATGAAGGCCCGCTGGCGGCCCACGTTGAACTGGCGATAGCGCTCCAGCCCGCCGCCGTCTTCATTGATGCGCGGCAGGTAGTTCCAGATGCGCAGCAGGTGCGGGCAACCCGTGTCCTGCAGGGCCTGGAACAGGTCGCGATAGCCTGTTTCGGCCAGCGATTCAAGGCCCTCGCCATCTTCGGGCAGGTCGATGATGCCGAAGGCCCAGTGACCATCGGTGCGCCAGCGCACCGCGCCGCTGCGGCCGGCATCGACGCGCGCACCGGCTCGCCACAGGTCGGCCTGTGGCGCGTGTGCAAACAGAACGGGGGCGTTGACGCTGCTCATCCAGGGCACGTTGGCTGCCTGGCCGTAGGCCAGTGCGCCCAGCGGCGGCTGGGCTTGTGCACCGGTGTGCAGCGTGCTTTCCAGGGGGGCGCGCCCGACACTCAGCGCCGATGCAGTCACGGGCGTGCCGATCCTCACTGTGCCTTGCTCGCCGTGTATTCGGAGAAGATGCCCAGTTCCAGGCGCTGGCGCACGTCGACGAAGCCTGCGTCGCGCAAGGCCTGCACGACTGTCTCGGGCGCGATACATGCCTCGATGGTGTCCCAGTAGTAGCGCCAGAGTTCGGGCGATGCATGCTTGCGGGCGGTGAAGCGGGCAATGACCGGCACCACGCTGCGCATGTAGGCCTTGAGCGCGGCCGTGCCCATGGCACCGCGGGGCTTGGTGATTTCGAGCACTACCAGGCGCCCGCCTGGACGAAGCACGCGGTGGAACTCCGAAAAGGCGGCCGTCACGTCGCCGATGTGGCGCAGGGCATAGCCCATGCTCAGGAAGTCGCAGCTGGCGTCGGGCCGGGGCAGGGACTCGGCCATGCCCTGGACCAGTTCCACGCCGGGCAGGTGCACCTGGCCCATCATGCCGGGGCTGGGGTCCACGCCCACCAGGCGACCGGCCGAGCCGATGATGCCCAGCGCCTCGGTGGCCACCATGCCGGTGCCGATGCCCACGTCGAGCACCTCGGCGCCCGGTTTCAGGCCCGCGCGCAGCAGCGCCTGGCGCCTGTACCAGCGGCCGGAGCCGAAGGCCAGCACGTTCTCGATGCGCTCGTAGTCGGGGGCGGTGTCGTCGAAGATCTTCTGCAGGAAGGCGCGATGCTCGACTTCATCCTTGTAGTAGCCGGCCAGGGGCGTGTGGGGGGCAAGGGCCTGGGGGCTTCGACCTGCGTCGGTGGGCGATGACGTCATCGGCCGATTATGCTCAAAAGCACATGGTGAAAAACGCGCTCGCCCCCGCCGTCGCCAGGGGCTGCGGACAGTAAGATGGCGGTCTGCTTTGACTATTGAGAGAGATCGAGAGAAAGACCTATGGCCGGACACAGCAAATGGGCGAATATCCAGCACAGAAAAGGCCGTCAGGACGAAAAGCGCGGCAAGCTCTGGACCCGTGCCATCCGTGAAATCATGGTGGCGGCAAAGGCTGGTGGCGGCGACCTCAGCGCCAACCCCCGGCTGCGCCTGGCGGTCGACAAGGCCAAGGCGGTCAACCTGCCGGCCGACACCATCAAGCGCAACATCGACAAGGCCACCGGCAACCTCGAAGGCGTGACCTACGAGGAAATCCGCTACGAGGGCTACGGCATCGGCGGCGCCGCGATCATCGTCGACACCATGACCGACAACCGCGTGCGCACCGTGGCCGAGGTGCGCCACGCGTTCTCCAAGTACGGCGGCAACATGGGCACCGAAGGCTCGGTGGCCTTCCAGTTCAAGCATTGCGGCCAGCTCATCTTCGCGCCCGGCACCAGCGAGGACAAGGTGATGGAAGTCGCGCTCGAAGCCGGCGCCGAAGACGTCATCACCGATGACGACGGCGCCATCGAAGTGCTCACCGCCGCGGCCGATTTCGAGGCCGTGAAGAACGCGCTGGAAGCGGCCGGCCTGAAGCCGGACGCAGCCGAAGTGACCATGCGTGCCGAGAACATGATCGACATCGCCGGCGAAGACGCCGCCAGGATGCAGAAGCTGCTCGACGCGCTGGAAGACCTGGACGACGTCCAGGACGTCTATCACAACGCGTCCCTGGACGAATAAGGCCAGCCATGAAGGTACTCGTCATTGGCTCCGGTGGTCGCGAGCACGCCCTGGCGTGGCGCCTGGCCCAGGGCACCCGCGTCAGCCGCGTGTACGTGGCGCCGGGCAACGGCGGCACGGCCAGCGATTCACGCTACACCTGCATCGACATCACCGAACCCGCGGCGCTGCGCGAGTGGGCGCAGAAGGAAAAGATCGCGCTGACCGTGGTGGGCCCCGAAGGCCCGCTGGCCGCCGGCGTGGTGGATGAATTCCGATCGCACGGCATGCGCATCTTCGGCCCCACCAAGGCCGCGGCACAACTGGAAAGCTCGAAGGCCTTCTCCAAGGACTTCATGAAGCGCCACAAGATCCCCACGGCGGAGTACGAGACCTTCTCCGACGCGGCGGCGGCCCATGCCTACGTGGACGCCAAGGGCGCGCCCATCGTGGTCAAGGCCGACGGCCTGGCTGCGGGCAAGGGCGTGGTGGTGGCTGCCACCGTGGCCGAGGCGCACGAGGCGATCGACTTCATGCTGCTGGACAACAAGCTGGGCGTGACCCACAACGACGGCGGCGCGCGCGTGGTCATCGAGGAATTCCTGCAAGGCGAGGAAGCCAGCTTCATCGTCATGTGCGATGGCAAGAACGTGACGGCACTGGCCACCAGCCAGGACCACAAGCGCCTGCTCGACGGCGACCAGGGCCCCAACACCGGTGGCATGGGCGCGTACTCGCCGGCACCGGTGGTCACGGCCGAAGTGCACGCGCGGGCCATGCGAGAGATCATCCTGCCCACCATCAAGGGCATGGAAAAGGACGGCATTCCGTACACGGGCTTTCTGTATGCGGGCCTGATGATCGATGCGCAGGGTCACCCCAAGACGCTCGAGTTCAACTGCCGCATGGGCGACCCCGAGACGCAGCCGATCATGATGCGGCTCAAGACCGACCTGTTCGAGGTGATGTGGCACGCCACCGATGGCACGCTCGACCAGATCGAGCTGCAATGGGACCGCCATACCGCGCTGGGCGTGGTGATGGCTGCGCACGGCTACCCGCTGTCGCCGCGCAAGGGTGACCGCATCACCGGCATTCCGGCCGAGGCGCCCGACGCGGTGGTGTTTCATGCGGGCACCTCGCTCGAGGGTGGCGAACTGCGCACCAGCGGCGGGCGCGTGCTGTGCGTCACCGTGCTGGCCGACAGCGTGAAGCTGGCGCAGCAGCGGGCCTACGAGGTGGCTTCCAAGGTCCACTTCGACGGCGCGCAATACCGCAAGGACATCGGGCACCGCGCCGTGCACGTCCGCGGCAGCTGATGAACGAGCCTGACCGCACCGCCACCGTCGCGGGCTATTTGCGTGGCCTGCAGCAGAACATCATGTCTGCGGTGGAGGCGGCGGACGGCACGGCCTGCGTGCGCGACGCCTGGACCAAGGCGCCGCACGAACCCCTGCAAGGCAGCGGCCTGACCTGCATCCTGGAAGGCGGAGCGCTGTTCGAGCGCGCCGGCTGCGGCTTCTCGCAGGTGCGCGGCCCCAAGCTGCCGCCTTCGGCCACGCAGCACCGGCCAGAACTGGCAGGCGCCCCGTTCGAGGCCATGGGCGTGTCGCTGGTCTTCCATCCGCGCAACCCCTATGTGCCCACGGTCCACATGAACGTGCGCATGCTGGCCGCCTTGCCCGAGGGCAAGGAGTCCGTGTGCTGGTTCGGTGGCGGCATGGACCTCACGCCTTACTACGGCTTCGAGGAAGACGCAGTGCATTTCCACCAGCACTGCCGCGGCGCGCTGGCGCCCTTCGGCCAGGACAAGTACCCGCGCTTCAAGAAATGGTGCGACGAGTACTTCTTCCTCAAGCATCGGGGTGAGCAACGCGGCGTGGGCGGCATCTTCTTCGATGACTTCTCCGAGCTGGGCTTCGAGCAGAGCTTTGCCATGCTTCGCTCGGTGGGCGATGCCTTCGTGCCGGCGTATTTCGCCATCGTCGACAAGCGGCGCGGCACACCCCATGGCGAGCAGGAGCGCGAATTCCAGCTCTACCGGCGGGGCCGCTATGTGGAGTTCAACCTGGTGTGGGACCGCGGCACGCACTTCGGCCTGCAGTCGGGCGGGCGCACCGAATCCATCCTGCTGTCCATGCCGCCGCTGGCGAGCTGGTCGTATCGCAACGAGCCGCAGCCAGGCACGCCCGAAGCGCGCCTGTACAGCGACTTCCTCGTGCGCCGCGAATGGCTCTGACCGCCACCGGGTCGGAGGCGCCAAGGCGTATCGGCGTTTTTGGTGGCGCCTTCGATCCGCCCCACAACGCGCACCTGGCACTGGCCCGCTCTGCACTGGAGCAATTGGCGCTCGATGAATTGCGGGTCATTCCCACGGGGCAGGCCTGGCACAAGGCGAGGGTGCTCAGCCCGGCCGAAGACCGCCTGGCCATGGCCCAACTGGCCTTTGGCGAGTTGCCGCGCGTGGTGGTCGACCCGAGCGAAATCAGGCGGGCCGGCCCAAGCTATACACTTGACACCCTGCGCGAGCTGCAGCAAGAGCACCCCGGTGCCCAGTTGCAGCTCATCCTGGGTGCCGACCAGGGCGCCGCGCTGCCGAGCTGGCATGGCTGGCGGGAGATCCTGGGCCTTGCCACTGTTTCGCTGGCGCAACGGCCCGGTCCCGACCCATCCAAGGCCTCGTTCGATCCCGCCACACTGCCAGACCTGCCGCCCGGTGCACGCTTTGCGCGCATCGAGCTGCCCGCCATGGCCTTGAGCGCGACCGAGATACGCTCGCAGGCGAGCCGCGGAAAGGACGTTTCCCTTCTGGTTCCGCCCGCGGTTGCGCGCTATATTGACCTACATCATCTCTACCGATCCGCCTGATGACCTCTGAATCCGCCGCCAAGAAAGACACCCAGAAACTGCAGAGAGCCATCGTCGATGGCCTCGAAGACGTCAAGGCGCAGGACATCCAGGTATTCGACACGGAGAGCCTCTCTCCGTTGTTCGAGCGGGTGATCGTGGCCTCGGGTACGTCCAACCGCCAGACCAAGGCGCTGGCCGCCAGCGTGCGAGACGCTGTGCGCGAGGCGGGCTTTGCCAAGCCGCGCACCGAGGGCGAGGAAAACGGCGAATGGATCATCGTCGACTGCGGCGCCGCGGTGGCGCACATCATGCAGCCGGCCATCCGCCAGTACTACCACCTGGAAGAGATCTGGGGCGAAAAGCCGGTGCGCCTGAAGCTGGGTGCGCCCAAGCCCGCCACCGCCGCGTCGGCCGATAAGGCTGCGCCTTCCGCCGGCAAGGCCGGGTCGCTGCGTCGCTCCAGCGCCGCCAAGACCGCCCAGCGCGAGGCCGAGCAGGCCGCCAAGAAGCCGGCCGCCAAGAAGGCTGCGGCCAAGACCGGCGCCAAGAAGGTTGTCGCCAAGAAGGCCCCGGCCAAGAAGGTCGCCGCCGGTCCAGTCAAGCTGGTGGTGGGCAAGCCCGTCGCCAAGAAGGCACCGGCCAAGAAGACCGTGGCGCGCAAGGCTCCTGCCCGCCGCGCATGAAGCTGCTGGTGGTCGCGGTTGGGCAGCGTGTGCCCGACTGGGCCCAGACTGCCTGGGACGACTACGCCAAGCGCTTTCCACCTGAACTCAAGCTCGAGCTGCGCGCGGTCAAGACCGAGCCGCGCGGCTCCAAGACGGTAGAGACCATCTACGCGGCCGAGCGCGAGCGCATCGAGGCCGCCATTGCCAAGGGCATGCGCGTGGTCGTGCTGGACGAGCGCGGCACCGCGCTCACCACCAAGGCACTGGCCGCCAGGCTGGCCAACTGGCAGCTCGAGGGCGACGACGTGGCGCTGGTCATCGGCGGGCCCGACGGGCTCGACCCGGCCCTGCGAGCCGCCGCGCACGAGCGCATCCGCCTTTCCGATCTCACACTGCCTCACGCCATGGTGCGGGTGCTGCTGGTCGAGCAGCTCTACCGCGCCTGGTCGGTCAACGCCGGGCATCCCTATCACCGCGAATGAGCAAGCAATTCATCTATCTCGCGTCGCAAAGCCCGCGCCGCGCGCAGCTGCTTGAGCAACTGGGCGTGGCCCACACGCTGCTGCTGGCCAGTCCTGACGAAGATGCCGAAGCGCTCGAAGCCATGCATGGCCGCGAGGCGCCGGCCACCTACGTGCAGCGCGTGACCGGCCTCAAGCTCGACGCCGCGGTGGCTCGCCACGCGCGCCAGGGCCTGGCGCCGGCGCCCATCCTGTGCGCCGACACCACCGTGGCGCTGGGCCCGCAGATCCTGGGCAAGCCGGAGGATGGCAAGGACGCGCGCCGCATGCTGCGCCTGCTCTCGGGCGCTACGCACCGCGTGCTCACGGCCGTGGCGCTGCAAGGCGGCAAGCACCGGCACGTGGCGCTGAGCGTGTCGCGGGTGCGCTTTGCCGCGCTCACGCCGCGCCAGATCGACGCCTATGTGGACAGCGGCGAGCCGCTGGGCAAGGCGGGTGCATACGCGGTGCAGGGCAGGGCGGCGGCCATGATCGAGCACATCGGCGGCAGCTATTCGGGCATCATGGGTCTGCCCATGTTCGAAACCGCGCAATTGCTGCGCCTGGCTGGGCTGCGCCTATGAAGACTCCCATCATGCAAGAGATCCTCGTGAACTGGTCGCCGCAGGAGACGCGGGTGGCCCTCATCGAGTACGGCGCGGTGCAGGAGCTGCACGTGGAGCGCACGCTCGAGCGCGGCCTGGTGGGCAATGTGTACCTGGGCAAGGTCTCGCGCGTGCTGCCGGGCATGCAGTCGGCCTTCATCGACATCGGGCTGGAGCGCACCGCCTTCCTGCACGTGGCGGACATCATCGCGCCCTTTGCGCCCGGCTCGCGTGCCGTCTCGGCCGGCAGCGCGCCAGACCACCGCGCGGCCGGCGGCGCGGTGCCCATCGAGCGGCTGGTGTTCGAAGGCCAGTCGCTGCTGGTGCAGGTGATCAAGGACCCCATCGGCACCAAGGGTGCGCGCCTGTCGACGCAGATCAGCATTGCGGGGCGCCTGCTGGTGTTCCTGCCGCAGGACAACCACATCGGCGTTTCGCAGAAGATTCCCTCGGACATGCGCGATGCCTTGCGCTCGCGCATGCAGGCCCTCAGCGATGCCGCGGCCGCGGCCGAGAACAACGGCGTGGTTCCCGAGAGCACCGGCGGCTTCATCCTGCGCACCAATGGCGAAGACGCCAGCGACGCCGAGCTGGCCGAAGACATCGCCTACCTGCGCAAGACCTGGTCGCGCATTCGCGATCTGTCTACCCGCCTGCCGCCCATGTCGCTGCTGCACCAGGACCTGAGCCTGCTGCAGCGCGTGTTGCGCGACCTGGCCGGCGAAGACACGCAATCCATCCGCATCGACTCGCGCGAGCAGTTCGAGGCGCTGCAGAAGTTCGGCCGCGAGTTCATGCCCAAGGCGGTGGGCAAGCTGCAGCTGTACAAGGGCGAGCGGCCCATCTTCGACCTGTTCAACGTGGACGAGGAAATCGCGCGTGCGCTCGGCCGGCGGGTGGACCTGAAGTCCGGCGGCTATCTGGTGGTGGACCAGACCGAGGCGCTCACCACCATCGACGTGAACACCGGTGGCTACGTGGGCGCGCGCAATTTCGACGACACGGTGTTCAAGACCAACCTGGAGGCCACCCAGGCCATTGCGCGGCAACTGCGCCTGCGCAACCTGGGCGGCATCGTCATCGTCGACTTCATCGACATGTCGCGTGACGACCATCGCGAGCAGGTGCTGGCGGAGTTTCGCAAGCAGCTGGGGCGCGACCGGGTGAAGACCACCGCCGGTGGGTTCTCCCAACTGGGCCTGGTGGAGATGACGCGCAAGCGCACCCGCGAATCGCTGGCCCACATGCTGTGCGAGCCGTGCGTGGCCTGCAGCGGGCAGGGCATCGTCAAGACGGCGCGCACCGTGGCCTACGACGTTCTGCGCGAGATTTTGCGCGAGGCACGCCAGTTCACGCCGCGCGAGTTCCGCATCGTGTCCTCGCCGCAGGTGATCGAACTGTTCCTCGACGAGGAGAGCCAGCACCTGGCGGGCCTGTCGGACTTCATCGGCAAGCCCATTTCCCTGCAGGCCGAACCGGCCATGGGGCAGGGGCAGTACGACATCGTGCTGCTGTAGCAGGCGCACTGGCCAGCCGCACGCCCTCATGAGCGATTGGCAGTGGATCTTCTCGGCCATCAGCGCCATTGCGCTCTTTCTCTACGGGCTCTCGGGCTTCTCGCGCGAACTGCTTGACGCCGGCGGCGCGCGCCTGACGCTGTGGCTGGGCAAGGCCACGTCGAACCGTTTTGTCGCCGCGCTGCTGGGGGCCGTGTTCACGGCGTTCATCCAGTCGTCCACGGCCGTGACGGCCTTGGCCATCTCGCTGGTCGACGGCGGGATGCTGCGCTTTGCAGCCGCGCTGGCCATCTTGCTGGGCGCGAACGTCGGCACCACCACCACGGCATGGCTGGTGTCGTTCAAGCTCACGGCATTGGGGCCGATCTGCCTGTCCATGGGGGCGCTGATCTCGGCGCTGGCCCCGGCGCGCTGGAAGCCCATCGGCAAGGTGCTGTTCTATTTCGGCTTCGTGCTGTTCGCGCTGGACCTTATCGGCAGCGAGATGGCGCCGCTGGGGCAGAGCCCGGCGGTCGTGGCCGCGTTGGCGCATGCCAATTCGCCCTGGATCGGCGTGCCCGCGGGCATTCTGGTCACCATCGTGCTCCAGAGCTCCTCGATCACCACCGGCCTGGCGGTGGTGCTGGTGCAGCAGCAGGTGCTGACCAGCGAGGCCGCCATCTACCTGGTGGTGGGCGCGAACATCGGCACCACCGTTACCGGCCTGATCGCATCGGCCTCGATGGGTGCGCTGGCGCGCAAGACGGCCTGGATCAACACCGGCTTCAAGGTGGCGGGCGCCTTGCTTTTCGCGCCGACGCTGGTGTTGTTCGCCCAGGCGGTGGTGCGCTTGTCGCCAACGCCCGAGATGGCGGTGGCGCTGGCGCACCTGATCTTCAACCTGGTGAGCTCTTCGCTGTTCCTGGTCTTCATGCCGCTGTACCTGGGGCCGCTCGAGCGCTGGGCCCGTGCCTCGGAGATGCAGGAACGCTAGGCGCGGCGCACTGTGCGCCAGCGCCCTCAGAGCACTGCTTCGCGGCCCGATTCGGCCGTGCGCATCGCCAGCGTCTGCAGGCGCGCATAAAGACCGTCCTGCGCCATCAACTGCGCGTGGTTGCCTTGCTCGGCAATGTGGCCGTGGTCCATCACCACGATGCGGTCCGCATGCTGGATGGTCGACAGGCGGTGCGCCACGATCAGCGTGGTGCGGCCCTGCATCAGGCGCTGCAGGGCTTCCTGCACCAGGCGCTCCGATTCGGTGTCCAGTGCAGAGGTGGCCTCGTCCAGCAGCAAGACCGGCGCGTCCTTGTACAAGGCCCGCGCAATGGCCAGGCGTTGGCGCTGGCCGCCAGACAGCTGCGTGGCGTTGTGGCCCAGCACGGTGTCGATGCCTTCGGGCAGTCCCCTCACGTGCGCGGCCAGGTTGGCGGCTTCCACGCATTGCTGCACGCGTTCGCGGTCGATGTCGGCGCCCAGCGCCACGTTGGCGGCCAGGGTGTCGTTGAGCATGACCACGTCCTGGCTGACCATGGCGAACTGTGAACGGAGGCTGGCGAGCTTCCAGTCGGCAATGTCGTGGCCGTCGAGCAGCACCTGGCCGCTACTGGGCAGCACGAAGCGCGGCAGCAGGTTGATGAGGGTGGTCTTGCCCGAGCCCGAGGGGCCGACCAGCGCAATCACTTCGCCCGGCGCGATCAGCAGGTTGACGCCGTCCAGCGCGCGCGCCTCGTCTTCTCCGCGGTAGTTGACCCGCACGTTGCGCAGCTCGATGCGGCCTTGTGCATGCGAGGCTTCGTAGCCGCCTTGCTTCTCGGGCGGTACCACGTCGACCATCTCGAGCCCGCGCTCCAGTGCCGCCAGGCCGCGAGTGATGGGGTTGGCCATGTCGGACAACCGGCGGATCGGCGCAATGAGCATCGCCATGGCCGCGATGTAGGCCACGAAGCCGCCCACCGTCAGGCCTTGGCCGCCGCTTTGCCACAGGGCGATCATCACCACCACCGACAGCGCCACCGAGGCCAGCAGCTGCGTGATGGGCGTCATGGCGGCCGAGGCAATGGTCGACTTCACGGCCAGGCGTGTGAGCAGGTGGCTGAGCTTCTCGAAGCGTTCGCGCTGGGCCGAATCGGCGCCGTGCAGCCGCACCACGCGATGCGCCAGCACGTTTTCTTCCACCACGTAGGCCAGCTCGTCGGTGGTCTTCTGGCCCAGTTGCGTGAGGTGGTAAAGCCGCTTGGAAAACACCTTCATGACCCAGGTCACGCCCGGCACCATGAGCCCCACGATGAGCGTGAGCTTCCAGTTCAGGAAGATGAGGTAGCCCAGCAACGCCACCAGCGTGAAGCCGTCGCGCGAGAGGCCCAGCATGGCCTGCACCAGGAGCATCGAGCCGGTCTGGATCTCATAGACCACCGTGTTGGACAGCGAACTGGCCGACTGCTTGGAGAACATCGCCAGCTCGGCGTCCATTACCCGGGCAAAGAGCACGCGGCGCAGCCGGTGCATGCCCTCGTTGGCAATGCGCGCCAGCGCGTACTGCGAAACGAACTGCGCCATGCCGCGCACCGCGAACAGCGAAATGGTCGCGGCCGGCACCATCCACAGCTCGAGGCCGCCCGAGAAGCCGTGGTCCAGCAGCGGCTTGACCAGGGCGGGCATGAGAGGCTCGGTCAGCGCCGCGATCAGGGCGGCCGCAACGCCCACGCTCCACCAGCGGCGTGAACTGCCGAACCAGGTGATCAGGCGGGCAAGGCGGCGGGAGAGTGTGGGTGGGGTGCGCTCGGCGGTGCCGTCGGCGGGGGAAGGCTGCATGGCGGCGGATTCTACGGGGCGCCACGGGGTGCGCTTTATGTAGGACCGCGCCGCAAGGTACACGTTTTGTGACGTGTACTTTGAAGCAATGTGTACCATTGAGGCCCGTCTGCGGGGTGAAACTTTCCGTCCGCAAATCCCTCCGAACTGCATGATCAAGCCGTTGAACGCGACTTACGCAACTCCTTCTTCATCGTTCTTCACTCGCCGCGCCGTTGTTGCGGCTCTCGCAAGCTCTTCTGCCATTCCTGCACTGGCCCAGTTCCGGGTCGAGGTGTCGGGCGTTGGCCTGACGCAGCTGCCGATTGCCCTTGCGCCATTTCGTGGCCAGGATGCGTCGCCGCAAAAGATATCGGCCATCGTGCAGGCCGACCTGGAGCGCAGCGGCCAGTTTCGCGGCGTCGACGCCTCGGGCGACCAGCTCGACGAGAACTCGCGCCCCGACCTGAACCTGTGGCGCCAGCGCACGGCCGACTCGCTGGTGGCCGGCAGCGTCACCCGTCAGGGCGACGGCCGCTTCCTGGTGCAATTTCGCCTGTGGGACGTGGTCAAGGGCCAGGACCTGGGCGGCCAGAGCTACACCGTTCCCCAGGCCGACCTGCGGCTGGCCTCGCACCGCATCGCCGACTACGTGTACGAGAAGCTCACCGGCGAGCGCGGCGTCTTCTCCACCCGCATCTGCTATGTGACCAAGGCGGGCTCGCGCTACAGCCTCTGGGTTGCCGATGCCGACGGCGAGAATGCGCAAGCGGCGCTCAACAGCCCCGAGCCCATCATTTCGCCCACCTGGTCGGCCAACGGCACGCAGCTGGCCTACGTGTCCTTCGAGTCGCGCAAGCCAGTGGTGTACGTGCACAGCGTCTCCAGCGGGCAGCGCCGGCTGGTGGCCAACTTCAAGGGCAACAACAGCGCCCCGGCCTGGTCGCCCGACGGTGGCACGCTGGCCGTGACCCTCAGCCGCGACGGCGGCTCGCAGATCTACACCATTCCTGCCGGCGGAGGCGAGCCCAAGCGCCTCACGCAAAGCGCCAGCATCGACACCGAGCCTACCTACTCGGCCGACGGTCGCACCATCTTCTTCACCAGCGACCGGGGCGGCTCGCCGCAGATCTACAAGATGAGTGCCAGTGGCGGCAGCCCGACGCGCGTCACCTTCACCGGCAGCTACAACATTTCCCCAAGCATCAGCCCCGACGGGCGCTGGCTGGCCTATGTTTCGCGCGTGGGCGGGGCATTCAAGCTGTACGTCATGGACCTGTCCAGCGGCACGGCCAATGCCATTACCGACACGTCGGCGGACGAGAAGCCCAGCTTCGCGCCCAACAGCAAGCTGATCGTCTACTCGACGCAACTGCAAGGCCGCGTTGCGCTGATGACCACCACACTGGACGGAAAAATAAAAGCTAGGCTGGCGGGGCAGGCGGGAGACATTCGCGAACCGGACTGGGGTCCGTTTCAAAAGCAATAACTGGATAGAGGAGTTCGATATGTTGAAGTTGAAAAGTACGATTTGTTCGCTGGCAATGCTGGCCCTGGTTGCAGGCTGCTCCAGCACCAAGCTCGATGATTCCGCGGCCAATGCAGGCGCCGGCGGTGCAGGTGCTGGTGGCTCGGCCAGCGGCGTCGCACCGGTCACCATCGACCCGAACGCGCAAACCGCGGCCGGCCCGGTGGGCGTGGCTCGCATCGTGTACTTCGACTACGACAGCTACACGATCAAGCCTGAGTTCCAGTCGCTGATCGACGGCCACGCGCGTTTCCTCAAGGCCAACGCGCAGCGCCACATCTCCATCGAAGGCCACACCGACGAGCGCGGCGGCAGCGAGTACAACCTGGCGCTGGGCCAGAAGCGCTCCGAAGCCGTGCGCCGTGCGCTCACGCTGCTGGGCGTGAACGACTCGCAGATCGAGGCCGTGAGCTTCGGCAAGGAAAAGCCTGCGGTGCAAGGCACGGGTGAGGACGTCTGGGCGCAAAACCGCCGCGCCGAAATCGTCTACCGTCGATGAGCCCCGCCTTTGCCTGGCGG
This sequence comes from Pseudomonadota bacterium, assembly GCA_018241225.1. Taxonomy (GTDB): domain Bacteria; phylum Pseudomonadota; class Gammaproteobacteria; order Burkholderiales; family Burkholderiaceae_C; genus Variovorax. The sequence continues at coordinate 5,200 of JAFEEG010000033.1, read as the reverse complement.
CGCGTCGCCATCGCGGCCGCCCTGATCGGCGCGACCTGTGGCGCGCAAGCCGCCTTGTTCGAAGACGACGAGGCGCGCCGCGCCATTCTCGACCTGCGCCAGCGGGTGGAGACCATGCGCGAGCGCTCGACCGAGGAAAACGCGCAGCTGCGCCGCAGCATGCTCGAGCTGCAGAACCAGCTCGAAGCCACGCGCGGCGAGCTGCAGCGCATGACCGGTCGCAACGAGGAACTCACCAAGGCGCTCAACGACCTTCAGCAAAAGCAGAAGGACGTGGACGAGCGCATGAAGAAGAACGAGCCGGCCAAGGTCAGCGTGGATGGCCGCGAGTTCACGGCCGACCCCAAGGAAAAGGCTGACTTCGATGCTGCGCTGGGCGTGTTCCGCTCGGGCCAGTTCGCGCAGGCGCAAACCGCCTTCGCCGACTTCGTCAAGCGCAATCCGCAAAGCGGCTACAACCCCTCGGCGCTGTTCTGGCTCGGCAACGCGCAGTACGCCACGCGCAACTACACCGAGGCCATTGCCAATTTCCGTTCCATGCTGTCGCTGGCACCCGACCATGCGAAGGCACCGGAGGCGGTGCTCTCCATTGCCAACTGCCAGATCGAGCTGAAGGACACCAAGGGCGCACGCCGCACCCTGGAAGACCTGGTCAAGGCCTACCCGAGCTCCGAGGCGGCGCAAGCCGGCAAGGAACGGCTCGCGCGGCTGAAGTAGCAGGGCGCGCAAGCCCGCCGTTCGAGGCCGAGTCTGCCGTGGTCGTGACTTCATCCGCCGAAGCCGTATTGCAGCCGCAACCCGGGGCGCCGACTTCGGCGCCGGATGACCTGGCTCGTCGCTTCTCCGGCCTGGAGCGGCTGTACAGCGTGACCGGTGCGGCTCGCGTGCGCGCGGCGCATGTGCTGGTGGTGGGCATCGGCGGCGTGGGCTCGTGGACTGCGGAGGCCCTGGCCCGAAGCGGCGTGGGTCGCCTGACCCTCATCGACCTGGACCATGTGGCCGAGTCGAACATCAACCGGCAGGTCCACGCGCTCGAATCCACGGTGGGCCAGGCCAAGGTGCTGGCCATGCAGGAGCGCATTGCCCAGATCAACCCGCAGTGCCAGGTGATCGCGGTCGACGAGTTCGTCGAACCCGACAACTGGCTCGCATTGCTCGATGCGGCGCGTGCGCAGGCGGGCGAAGTCACGGCCGTCATCGACTGCTGCGACCAGCTCAAGGCCAAGCTGGCCATGGCCCAGTGGGCGCGCGAAACCAAGGCGCGCTTCATCACGGTGGGTGCGGCAGGGGGCAAGCGCCTGGCGCACAAGGTCGACATCGACGATCTGTCGCAGGTCACGCACGACCCGCTGCTGGCCCAACTGCGCCAGCGGCTGCGCAAGCAGCACGGGGCGCCGCGCGAAGGCAAGAAGATGGGCGTGGAGTGCGTCTTCAGCCGCGAGGCGGTGGCACCGCCCGATGCGTCCTGCGCCATCGAGGGTGCGGACGGATCGCTCAACTGCCATGGCTACGGATCGGTGGTGGCGGTTACCGCAACCTTCGGGCAATGTGCGGCAGGCTGGGTGATCGACAAAATTGCCCAAGACAGCACGCTATAATCTCTGGCTTTGCCGGGTTTGACGCTTGGCAAATCAAGAAGAAAAAGAAGAGCAACAACAAGAAGAACGGGACGTTAGCTCAGTTGGTAGAGCAGCGGACTTTTAATCCGTTGGTCACTGGTTCGAATCCAGTACGTCCTACCAGATACGCCGCATGGCACAAGGAAAGCTCGCTATCAGAACGGTAGCGAGCTTTTTTGTTTGCCAGGACTTCATCACGCGATTGAAGGCATGGCTGAGCGCACTGACTTGGGCAAAAGCGCATGTGTCCTTGCCTCATTTCTTGTGCGATAGTTTCGCCCCCTCGCCTGGACGCCCGTCCCCTCAATTCACCCGCCATTGGAGTATGTGATGACCCCCTATTCGCATGCCGCCGCCCTGTCCCTCGCCGTTGCCCTGGTCTTCGCCGCGCCGGCCCAGGCCGACACCCTCAAGAAGCCCGAACTCGACAAACTCGCCGCCATCGAACAAGCGAACCCGTCCGCGGATTTCCAGGTCTTCCTCGGCGCAGCCCTCAAGGCCAACCCCGCACTGCAATCTGCCGTTGCCGCCTATCGCGCGAAGGCGCCACTTGCAGGCGACGACCTCGTCAACATCGGCCGCCTGCTCGGCTTGTGGAATCGCGCGCACAACCAGGGCGCCGTGCTCGCCATGCTGGAGAAGATGGTCGAACTCCCCACGGTTCGCGACGACAAGGTGCCGCCGCACCAGAGCCCCGCCATCATTGCGTTCGGCGCGCTGCTCGAAGGCGCAGCGCGAGACTTCGGCCTCGCGTACCGCAACGTCGACAACCGCATTTTCGAAGTGAAGTTGCCAGGTCGCGGCAACGATGAGTTCGGCATCCTGACGCACGCCGACGTGGTGCCCGTGACCGCCGACGAGTGGGTGCTGGACGACGGCCGCAAGATCGATCCGTTCAAGGTCACGCGTGTCGGCAACCTGCTGTACGGTCGCGGCACGATCGACGACAAGGGATCGATCGCGGCAACGCTGTTTGCGATGAAAACGGTCAAGGAGAGCGGCCTGCCGATCGACCGGACGATCCGCCTGATGATCGAGACCACCGAGGAGACCGGTGGTGACGCGATGAAGTACTACCGCGAGAAGACGCCGCTGCCCGACTACAACATCGTGCTCGACAGCAAGTACCCGGCGGTCGTGGCCGAGAAGGGCTCTGGCGCGGTGAAGGTGTTCTTTCCCGACGAGCCCGCCAGCGCGAACACCACGGCCATCACGGCAATGGCCGGCGCCGCCGCGGCCAATGCCGTGCCGCAAACCGCGACCGCCACGCTCAGGGGCGGTGACTTGGCCGCTGCGGCGGCCAAGCTCGAAGCGGCCAAGTCGGACTTCCTGCGACGATACGAATCGCAAGGTGGCAAGTTTGCGATCGACATCACTTCGGCCGCAGACAGCCTGGCCGTGAAGGTGACGGGCGTTTCAGCCCACGGGTCGCGGCCGGAAGAAGGCGTGAACCCGCTTCCTCGTCTGGGCTTGTTCTTGCGCGATGCCGGCATCCCGCTTGCTGACAACCACTACGCTAAAGCGTTGCGCTACCTCGACGACCTGTACGGCACGGGCTACCTCGGCGAGAAGATGGGCGTGGGCTATCGGGATGACTTCATGGGTCCGCTCACGATTTCGCCCAACCTGATCCGCGAGCGCGACGGAAAGCTGGAGGTCACTGCCAACGCGCGCATGTCGCGCGGCCGCACGCCTGAGGCGCTCGTGGAATCCGTGAAGAGCAAGATCGACGCCTGGGCTGCGGCGAACAACGTGAAGCTGGAGGTCAGCTACGAGCAGGGCAACTGGATGGCGCGCGATCCGAAGGGTGCGTGGCTGTCGACGCTGCTCAACGTGTTCGGCGACACCACGGGCCTGGAGGCGAAGCCTGTGGCCACGGCAGGCAGCACGACCGCGAAGCTGATGCCCAACGCGATCAACTTCGGCCCCGCGATGCCGGGCAAGAAGTACACCGCGCACAACGCCAAGGAATACAAGGAAGTGCAGGATCTCGATGCGGACATGCAGATGTTCACCGAGATGCTGGTGCGCATCGGCAACCTCAAGCAGATGCAGTGACCTGGCGCCCCGATCACTCGCTGCGCAGCGGCGCGTCGGGATGGCGCTCGCGCCATGCGCGCAGCGCCTGTCGGTAGCGGTCCATGGCGAGGTCGTGCAGGTCGAAGATGCAGGGCTCGCACCCGTTGCCGCAGCAGTCCTCGAAATCCGGCTGTGGGGGAGGCTGGGGCTGTGGGTCGGGGGCGATAGACGGTGTCATGGCCGGAGAAACGAAGCGGACTTTGTCGTGGCCGATTTGCAATTCGAAAAATTGCTTGCCTGATCGTGAAATAGTCCCGATTCGGATGGCGCTGCTGGGGCCTGGTCGGCCGTAGTCATTGTATGGAGCTGCCAACGCGCCCATCATGCAGTTGCTATTGGGAATGGTTCTCCAAGGTCGACCACCAGACCTTCTTGCCCCGACTGGAAGCGGCCGGGGTTTTTTTTGTCGTCAGTACGGGGTAGCAGGCTTTTTTGCTTCTCGACCCACTTGGGGTGCCTAGTCCGACGCAGCGCGCCTGCGCTCGCGGCTCTTGGTCAGATGAAGTCGCATGGCAGCGCGGGCGCCTTCGACGTCTTCGCGTTCGACGGCAGCCAGCACATTGCCGTGCTCCGCAAGCACTTCCAATTCCCAGACGCGATTCACATGCGATGCATGGGCGCGCTCGACGATTGACGTGGAAACGGCGGCCGGCCCCAAGGCTTCCAGTACAGATGCAAAGTGCGGGCTGTGCGCAGCCTGCGCCAGCGCCATGTGAAAGCTCAGGTCTGCAAACGCGGTGTCGGCCTCCTGCGCCAGCGCGACGCGCAGCGCTTCGTAGGCATGGCGAATGTTCTCGAGATCCTGCGGCGTGCGGCGTTGCGCCGCCAGCGCCGCCGCCTCCGATTCCACACCAAGGCGAAGCTCAAGCACTGCCAGTGCCTGACCCAGGTCTTGCGCGTTGGGGTTGTCCACGCAAAAGGGCTTGGCCCGCAGGCTTCCCGCCACGAACGTCCCAACGCCTTGGTGGGAAAGAACCAGACCGCCGGCCTTCATTCTGGACAACGCATCCCGAACGACGGTGCGACTCACGCCGAACTGCTCCATGAGCGTGGCCTCGGTGGGAAGCTTGTCTCCTGCCTTGAGCAGGTCCAGGCGTATGCGTCGCTCGAGTTCCTCGACCAAGGTGATCGCGAGATTGCGCCGACGCGGATGTCCACCGCGCAAGGCATCCTTGGCGGGCGTCAGGAACTGGGTGCTTTCATCCGTGGCCATGTCGGTGCTCAGGTCACGGGTGCCGGATTGAAAAGTACCAGCGCGTTGTGAAGCTTCCATTGCTCGGCCCAGGTCTTCTTGCGCCCGCTGGCGACGTCGAGCATCAGGCGGAACATCTCCCAGCCCACCTCCTCGATGCTGGCCTGACCGTCGGCAATGCGCCCGGCGTTGCTGTCCATCAGGTCGTGCCAGCGGCGCGCCAGGTCGCGGCGCGTGGCCACCTTGATCACCGGCCCCTCGGCCAGGCCGGAGGGCGTGCCGCGCCCGGTCGGGAACGCATGCAGGTGCA
>JAFEEG010000032.1 GCA_018241225.1 Pseudomonadota bacterium | reverse complement strand
ATGCGGGATAGCGCTTCTTAGTAGAAACACGAATCCCCCAGCTATAATGGGAGGCTTTCCCGCTCATACCCTGCCCGCCGCGCACGCAAGCTCTACCTTCGACGAAAGTTGCAACCCCGCCGCCGTCATTCGACGTGAAGGCATCTTGGGTTCGCTGTGGGCGTCATCCATCCGGAGAACCCAGTGCTTTTGTCTCTTCAGGGAGCTTTCCCGCCCGCCATCCTGGCGCTTGCAGACGGCACGGTCTTTCTCGGTCAGTCGATCGGTGCCGCCGGCACCACGGTTGGTGAAGTGGTGTTCAACACTGCCATCACCGGCTACCAGGAAATCCTCACCGACCCCAGCTACTGCCAGCAGATCGTCACCCTGACGTATCCGCACATCGGCAACTACGGCGTCAACGAGGAAGACATCGAGGCCGACAAGATCCATGCCGCGGGCCTCATCATCCGCGACCTGCCCCTGGTGGCGTCCAACTTCCGCAAGACCGCCACGCTGACCGAGTACCTGCGCGCAGGCAACACGGTGGCCATCGCGAACATCGACACCCGAAAGCTCACTCGCCACCTGCGCACCAACGGCGCACAGAACGGCTGCATCCTGGGCCTGAAGGAGGGCGAGGCGGTCACGCAGGCGCTCATCGACAAGGCCATCGCCGCTGCCAAGGGCGCGCCGAGCATGTCGGGCCTGGACCTGGCCAAGGTGGTCTCGGTCAAGGAAACCTACGAGTGGACGCAGACCGAGTGGAAGCTCGGCTCGGGCTACGGCGTGCAGATCACGCCCAAGTTCCACGTGGTGGCCTTCGACTTCGGCGTGAAGAAGAACATCCTTCGCATGATCGCCCAGCGCGGCGCGCGCATCACGGTGGTGCCGGCGCAAACGCCCGCGGCCGATGTGCTCAAGCTCAAGCCGGACGGCATCTTCCTGGCCAACGGCCCCGGCGACCCGCAGCCCTGCGACTACGCCATCGGCGCGGTCAAGGAACTCATCGAGACCGGCATTCCCACCTTCGGCATCTGCCTGGGTCACCAGATCATGGCTCTGGCCATGGGCGCCAAGACCTACAAGATGAAGTTCGGCCACCACGGCGCGAACCATCCGGTGAAAGACCTGGACAACGGCCGCGTGAGCATCACCAGCCAGAACCACGGTTTTGCGGTGGACGAGAAATCGCTGCCTTCCACGCTGCGCCCCACCCACATCAGCCTGTTCGACAACACGCTGCAGGGTCTGGCCCACACCAGCAAGCCGGCCTTCTGCTTCCAGGGCCACCCGGAAGCCTCGCCCGGCCCGCACGACATCAGCTATTTGTTCGACCGCTTCACGGCATTGATGGAGAAACACAAGAATGCCTAAGCGCACAGACATCAAGAGCATCCTCATCATCGGCGCCGGCCCGATCATCATCGGCCAGGCCTGCGAGTTCGACTACTCGGGCGTGCAGGCATGCAAGGCGCTGCGCGAAGAGGGCTACAAGGTCATCCTGATCAACAGCAACCCCGCCACGATCATGACCGACCCGGCCACGGCCGACGTCACCTACATCGAGCCCATCACCTGGCAGACGGTCGAGAAGATCATCGCCAAGGAGCGCCCCGACGCGATCCTGCCCACCATGGGCGGCCAGACCGCGCTGAACTGCGCGCTCGACCTGTGGCGCAACGGCGTGCTCGACAAGTACAAGGTCGAACTCATCGGCGCCTCGCCCGAGGCCATCGACAAGGCCGAAGACCGCCTGAAGTTCAAGGACGCGATGACCAAGATCGGCCTGGGCTCGGCGCGATCTGGCATCGCGCACTCCATGGACGAAGCCTGGGCGGTGCAAAAGAGCGTGGGCTTTCCCACCGTCATTCGCCCCAGCTTCACGCTGGGCGGCACCGGCGGCGGCATTGCCTACAACCCGGAAGAGTTCGAGATCATCTGCAAGCGCGGCCTCGAAGCCTCGCCCACCAACGAACTGCTGATCGAGGAATCGCTGCTCGGCTGGAAGGAGTACGAGATGGAAGTGGTCCGCGACAAGGCGGACAACTGCATCATCGTGTGCTCCATCGAGAACCTGGACCCGATGGGTGTGCACACCGGCGACTCGATCACCGTGGCCCCGGCGCAGACGCTGACGGACAAGGAATACCAGATCATGCGCAATGCGTCGCTCGCGGTGCTGCGCGAGATCGGCGTCGATACGGGCGGCTCCAACGTGCAGTTCTCGGTCAATCCGAAGGACGGCCGCATGATCGTCATCGAGATGAACCCGCGCGTGTCGCGTTCGTCGGCACTGGCCTCCAAGGCCACGGGCTTTCCCATTGCCAAGGTGGCGGCCAAGCTGGCCATCGGCTACACCCTCGATGAACTGCGCAACGAGATCACCGGCGGTGCCACGCCGGCGTCCTTCGAGCCTTCCATCGACTACGTCGTCACCAAGATCCCGCGTTTTGCGTTCGAGAAGTTCCCTGCGGCTGATTCGCGCCTGACCACCCAGATGAAATCGGTGGGCGAGGTGATGGCCATGGGCCGCACCTTCCAGGAGTCGTTCCAGAAGGCGCTGCGCGGCCTGGAGGTCGGCGTCGACGGCATGAACGAGAAGACGCAGGACCGCGAAGTGCTCGAGAAGGAACTGGGCGAGCCCGGTCCCGAGCGCATCTGGTACGTGGGCGATGCCTTCGCCCAGGGCATGAGCGTCGACGAAGTGTTTGCGCTCACCAAGATCGACCGCTGGTTCCTGGTGCAGATCGAGGAGATCGTGAAGATCGAGCTCGAGCTGGAAACCAAGACCCTGGACGACATCGACGCCGCCACGCTGCGCATCCTGAAGCAAAAGGGCTTCTCCGATCGCCGCCTGGCCAAGCAGCTGCGAACCACCGACACGGCCATTCGCGAAAAGCGCCGCGCCCTGGGCGTGCGCCCGGTCTACAAGCGCGTGGACACCTGCGCGGCCGAGTTCGCCACCAACACCGCCTACATGTATTCCACCTACGAGGAGGAATGCGAGGCCGAGCCCACCAACAAGAAGAAGATCATGGTGCTGGGCGGTGGCCCCAACCGCATCGGCCAGGGCATCGAGTTCGACTACTGCTGCGTGCATGCCGCGCTCGCCATGCGCGAGGACGGCTACGAGACCATCATGGTCAACTGCAATCCGGAAACCGTGTCCACCGACTACGACACCTCCGACCGCCTGTACTTCGAGCCGCTCACGCTCGAGGACGTGCTGGAGATCGTGGACAAGGAAAAGCCCACCGGCGTGATCGTGCAGTACGGCGGCCAGACGCCGCTGAAGCTCGCGCTCGACCTGGAAGCCAACGGCGTGCCGATCATCGGCACCTCGCCCGACATGATCGATGCCGCGGAAGACCGCGAGCGCTTCCAGAAGCTGCTGCACGAGCTGGGCCTGCGCCAGCCGCCCAATGCCACCGCCCGCACCGAGGGTGAGGCGCTGGAAAAGGCCGCTGCGCTGGGCTATCCGCTGGTGGTGCGCCCCAGCTACGTGCTGGGCGGCCGCGCCATGGAAATCGTGCACGAGCAACGCGACCTGGAGCGCTACATGCGCGAGGCCGTGAAGGTGAGCAACGATTCGCCCGTGCTGCTGGACCGCTTCCTGAACGATGCCATCGAGTGCGATGTCGACTGCCTGCGTGACGCCGACGGCGCCACGCTCATCGGCGGCGTGATGGAGCACATCGAGCAGGCTGGCGTGCACTCGGGCGACTCCGCTTGCTCGCTGCCCCCGTACAGCCTGCGCGCCGAAACGGTGGCCGAGCTCAAGCGCCAGAGCGCCGCCATGGCCAAGGCGCTGAACGTGGTGGGCCTGATGAACGTGCAGTTCGCCATCCAGGAGGTGGACGGCAAGGACGTGATCTACGTGCTCGAAGTGAACCCGCGCGCCTCGCGCACCGTGCCCTACGTCAGCAAGGCCACCGGCATCCAGCTGGCCAAGGTGGCCGCGCGCTGCATGGCCGGCACCTCGCTGGCCAAGCAGGGCGTCACCAAGGAAGTGACGCCGCCTTACTTCAGCGTGAAGGAGGCCGTGTTCCCCTTCGTCAAGTTCCCGGGCGTGGACACCATCCTCGGCCCCGAGATGAAATCCACCGGTGAAGTCATGGGCGTGGGCAAGACCTTCGGCGAAGCCTTCGTGAAGTCGCAGCTGGGCGCCGGTACGCACCTGCCCAAGTCGGGCAAGGTCTTCATCTCGGTGAAGAACAACGACAAGGCGCGTGCGGTCGAAGTGGCCCGTGGCCTGGCCACGCTGGGCTTCGAGCTGATTGCCACCAAGGGCACGCAGGCGGCCATCCAGGCTGGCGGTGTGAAGTGCGAAGTGGTCAACAAGGTCACTGAAGGGCGCCCGCACATCGTGGACATGATCAAGAACAACGAGATTGCCTTGGTCATCAACACGGTGGAAGAGCGCCGCAACGCCATTGCCGACTCGCGCCAGATCCGTACGTCTGCGCTGCTGGCCCGCGTGACCACCATCACCACCATCTTCGGCGCCGAGGCCGCGGTGGAAGGCATGAAGCACTTGAACGAGCTGAGCGTGATCTCCGTGCAGGAAATGCACGCGCAGCTGGCAGCCGCCTGAGACGGGCACGAAGAGGGCAGGGCACCATGGCATCGCAAATCGTCGAACTCGATCTGAACGAATGGCGTGTTCCCACGCCCAATGAGTCCTGGATCGAGGCGCTCGAAGCGGGCAAGGTGCTCTTCTTTCCCAAGCTCGGCTTCGAGTTCAAGCCCGAAGAGCGCGCCTTTCTCGACCCCGCTCTGCTGGCGCCCAAGGTGCGCAACATCAGCCTGGACGGCAACGGCAAGCTCAAGGGTGTGGTGGGCGACGAGAAGGTCCAGCAAGACGTGGCGGCCATGATCGGGCGCTTTCGCCAGCAGGCGCGAACGCTCATCGACGGCCTGCTGCCGGCCTACGGGCCGCATCTGCGCATGGCGCCAACGAGCTTTCGGCCGGCGCAGGTCGAAACGCGCGTTCAGTCGTGGCGCGCGGATGACCGTCGGCTGCACGTCGACTCTTTCCCTTCGCGGCCCAACTACGGCGAGCGCATCCTGCGCGTGTTCACCAACGCGAATCCCAGCGGGGCGCCTCGCGTCTGGCGCGTGGGCGAGCCTTTCGAGGACGTGGCCAAGCGCTTCTTGCCACGTGCCAAGCCCTATTCGGCATGGCAGGCCAAGATGCTGCAGGCGTTGCGCGTGACCAAGTCGTTCCGCAGCGAGTACGACCACCTCATGCTGCAACTGCACGACGGCATGAAGTCCGACCTCGACTACCAGCGCGACTCGGTCCAGGAAACCGTGCCGTTTCCCGCAGGATCCGTGTGGGTATGCTTCTCCGACCAGACCTCGCATGCGGTCATGTCAGGGCAATTCATGATGGAACAGACCCTACACCTGCCGGCTGACAGCCAATACAATCCGGGTGCAAGCCCGCTGGCCATCCTCAGCCGCCTCACCGGCCGCACGCTGGTCTAGAATTTCTCCAAGACAAGTTTGCAACCAAGTTACCGCCGAACGGCGACGTTCGGCGGTTTCGCTTTTTGACGCTACAAGAAATCATGGCAACCATTCCAATCACCAAGCGCGGTGCCGAAAAGCTCAAGGAAGAGCTGCATCGCCTGAAGACCGTCGATCGTCCCTGGGTCATCAACGCCATTGCCGAAGCGCGTGCGCAAGGTGACCTGAGTGAAAACGCCGACTACGACGCGGCCAAGGATCGCCAGGGCTTCATCGAAGGACGCATCCAGGACATCGAAGGCAAGCTGTCGAACGCACAGGTGATCGACCCCACCGCACTGGACGGCGGTGGCAAGGTCGTGTTCGGCGCCACGGTCGAGCTGGAAGAGGAAAGCTCCGGCGAAGCGGTGCGCTACCAGATCGTCGGCGAAGACGAGGCCGACCTGAAGGAAGGCCGCATCAACGTCGGCAGCCCGATCGCCCGCGCCCTCATCGGCAAGGAAGAGGGTGACACCGCCGAGGTGCAGGCGCCCGGCGGCATCAAGCGCTACGAGATCGTTGGCGTTTCCTACGTCTGATCAGCAAATAAGAGCAGCCTCCCTTTGAGCGCGCGACTTCCCGCCCTGGCCGCTGCCTTCTGGTGGGTGAGCCTGTCGGTCATCGGCTTCATCGTCGTGCCGATGCTGTTCCAGAACCTGCCCACGCCGGCCGAGGCGGGGCGCATGGCGGCGCGGCTCTTCACGGCGCAGACCTGGGTGTCGATTGCCTGCACGCTGCTGCTGCTGGGCGTTTCGCGCTCGGAGCGCATGGGCGATGCAGCCAAGTCGGTGGACCGCGCCATCCTGTTCGTCATCCTGGGCTTGCTGCTGGCCCTGGTGGGCGAGTTCGGCATTGCGCCGCGCATCATTGCCCGCGAAAACCTCAAGCTCTGGCATGCCATGGGCAGCGGCGCCTACCTGGCGCAATGGGCTTGTGCCGCCACCGTGCTGTGGCGCGTGCTCAAGCCACGGGCACCGGCGGCCTGAGCCTTTTCCTCGTCACTCGTGCCAGTGTTCGGCCACCCAGGTGGCCGGGCGGATGAAGCGAAAGCGCCGGTTGCGGCGTCCCGCCAGGGCATCCGGCGGATTGCATTCCCCATGAAAGATCACGATGCGCGCGCCTTCAGGCACGAAGGGGCGGCGCCAGTAGTTGCTTGGCCACAGGGGAATGCCGTGGTACTTGAAGCTCGGGCACCAGTCGCTGGGCCAGTACTTGAGCTTGCCCTTGTTGTGCAGGTAGTCCGAGAGGTAGGTCTGCTCGTTGCGAAACCGCTCGCGCATTTCCACCTCGTGGTCTCGAAAGTACTGCAGCACGTCGGGCAGGGCGCCGATCTCGAAGCGGTAGACCGACGAATTGCCCGTAACGCGCCAAGGCCGGCGGTAGTCCTTGATGATCAGGAACTCGCCCGGCTGGGTGAAGAAGTCATCGAGGCTGCCCACCACCACCACGTCCAGGTCGAGGAAGAGGGCGGTGCCTTCGAGCCCGTATTCGTTTTTCAGCACGGGGCTGAAGGTGGTGAGCTTCTTCCAGGCGCGGTCGCGCACGCCGGCCGCTTCGGGGGCGATTTCAACCGGCGGGATGGGAAAGCACTCCACCTCGCTGCGGATGCCCTTGGCATCGTCGGTGAGGCAGATGAAGCGAAAATCGCCGGTCAGGTGCCGGCGAGCCATGGCGTAGAGGTTGTTGACGTAGTAGGGCTCGTATTTCGTGCCCCATTTCATGCAGATGATGTGGCGCATGCGTCGTCAGTCGGCCTGGCGGCGCTTCTTGGTCGAGATCTTCTTCGGCTTGGCGCGCTTGATGGTGCCGCCGGCCGTCAGGCGCTGGTTGCCCAGCACGCGAAGCATCTTGACCTCGGGGCGCTGGCCGCCGCGCTTGCTGTACTTGAGAATCTTGACGTCGCGCGGGCCGGGCATGCGGTCTTCGTCGACGGTGCGTTCCTTTTCCGGAATGGGGCGCCAGAGCACCAGCAGCTTGCCGATGTGCTGGATGGGGGCGGCGTCGAGTTCGTCGGCCAGGGTCTGCAGCATGGCGTCGCGCGCGAGGCGGTCGTCCGAGAAGACGCGAATCTTGATCAGGCCGTGCGCCTTGAGGGCGGCGTCGGCTTCTTTCTTGACGGCTGGCGTGAGCCCGTCGCCGCCGACCATCACGATCGGATCCAGATGGTGCGCTTCGGCACGGTGCACCTTGCGCTGGGCGGGGGTAAGTTGAATGGCGGGCATCCCCGTATTATCGAGCGTTCGATGAAGGTAAAAACCAAAAGCAAAAAGATCAACAAGGCGTGGCTCAACGACCACGTCAACGACCCGTGGGTGAAACTCGCCGCGCGGGAGGGTTACCGTGCGCGCGCCGCGTACAAGCTCAAGGAAATCGACGAGACGCTGGGGCTGATCAAGCCGGGCCACGTGGTGGTCGACCTGGGGTCGACGCCGGGGGCCTGGAGCCAGTACGTGCGGCGCCGCCTCTCGCCTGCCGGCGCGGCCGTGGGCGAGTTGCACGGAACCATCATCGCCCTGGACATCCTGCCCATGGAGCCCATCGAGGGCGTGCAGTTCATCAACGGCGATTTCCGCGAGGAAGCGGTCCTGGCGCAGCTCGAGGAAGCCATGGCGGGGCGTAAGGCCGACGTGGTGGTGTCGGACATGGCGCCCAATCTGTCGGGGGTCGACTCGGCGGACACCGCCCGGGTGGCGCACCTGATCGAGCTGGCGGTGGATTTTGCGCAACACCATCTCAAGCCCGAAGGGGCGCTGGTGGCCAAGGTCTTCCACGGCGGCGGCTACAACGAATTGGTTGCCCTTTTCAAGGCGCATTTCCGGGTGGTGAAGCCTTTCAAGCCCAAGGCGTCGCGGGACAAATCGTCCGAAACCTTCCTGGTTGGCGTGGGTCTGAAGAAGGCCGATACCAATTGATACCTGCCGGGTGGGCTGAAATCCTGGAGCAACCTATGGCTGCTATGGGCTTTTCCAAAGGTTTCGCAGCTTGAAAAGCCTAAAATGAGCGCCAATTGCCCACTACTGGCATGCCGGCATTCCCATTCTGGGCTGCCCGCGCTTTTCCCGACTGGAGCTTCGTTTGAACAATCAGTGGTTTTCCAAAGTTGCCGTCTGGCTCGTCATTGCCATGGTGTTGTTCACTGTGTTCAAGCAGTTCGACACCCGCGGCGCCGCCGGGGCCGGCTATGTTGGGTACTCCGATTTCCTTGAAGAGGTGCGGTCCAACCGCATCAAGAGCGCAACCATCCAGGAAGGCCAGGGCGGCAGCGAGATCGTCGCAGTCACCACGGACGACCGGAAGATCCGCACCACCGCCACCTACCTCGACCGGGGCCTGGTGGGCGACCTGATCAACAACAACGTCAAGTTCGACGTCAAGCCGCGCGAAGAGGGCTCCCTGCTCATGACGCTGCTGGTCAGCTGGGGCCCGATGCTGCTGCTCATCGGCGTGTGGGTCTACTTCATGCGCCAGATGCAGGGCGGCGGCAAGGGCGGCGCCTTCAGCTTCGGCAAGAGCAAGGCGCGCATGCTCGACGAGAACAACAACCAGGTCACCTTCGCCGACGTCGCTGGTTGCGACGAGGCCAAGGAAGAAGTCAAGGAAGTGGTCGACTTCCTGAAAGACCCGGCCAAGTTCCAGAAACTGGGCGGCCGCATTCCTCGCGGCCTGCTGCTGGTGGGCCCTCCGGGTACCGGCAAGACGCTGCTGGCCAAGTCCATTGCGGGCGAAGCCAAGGTGCCGTTCTTCTCCATCTCGGGTTCCGACTTCGTTGAAATGTTCGTCGGCGTGGGCGCGGCCCGCGTGCGCGACATGTTCGAGAACGCCAAGAAGAACGCGCCCTGCATCATCTTCATCGACGAAATCGACGCCGTGGGCCGCCAGCGTGGCGCGGGCCTGGGCGGCGGCAACGACGAGCGCGAACAAACGCTCAACCAGATGCTGGTCGAGATGGACGGCTTCGAGACCAACCTGGGCGTGATCGTGGTGGCTGCCACCAACCGTCCGGACATCCTGGACGCCGCGCTGCTGCGCCCAGGCCGTTTCGACCGCCAGGTGTATGTGACGCTGCCCGACATCCGCGGCCGCGAGCAGATCCTGAACGTGCACATGCGCAAGGTGCCGCTGGGCCAGGACGTGAACCCGGCCATCATCGCCCGCGGCACGCCCGGCATGTCTGGCGCCGACCTGGCCAACCTGTGCAACGAGGCCGCGCTGATGGCCGCCCGCCGCAATGCGCGCGTGGTCGAGATGCAGGACTTCGAGAAGGCCAAGGACAAGATCTTCATGGGCCCCGAGCGCAAGAGCATGGTCATGCCCGAGGAAGAGCGCCGCAACACGGCCTACCACGAGTCCGGCCACGCCCTCATCGGCAAGCTGCTGCCCAAGTGCGACCCGGTGCACAAGGTCACCATCATCCCGCGCGGCCGTGCGCTGGGCGTGACCATGAGCCTGCCGGAGAACGACCGTTACAGCTACGACCGCGAATACATGCTCAACCAGATTAGCATGCTGTTCGGTGGCCGCATCGCTGAAGAAGTGTTCATGCACCAGATGACCACCGGCGCGAGCAACGACTTCGAGCGTGCCACCAACCTGGCGCGCGACATGGTCATGAAGTACGGCATGAGCGAGGCCCTGGGCCCCATGGTCTATGCCGAGAACGAAGGCGAAGTGTTCCTGGGCCGCTCGGTCACCAAGACCACCAACATGAGCGAGTCGACCATGCAGAAGGTCGACGCCGAGGTGCGCCGCATCATCGACGAGCAGTACGCCCTGGCGCGCCACCTCATCGAGGAAAATTCCGACAAGATGCATGCCATGGCCAAGGCTCTGCTCGAATGGGAAACCATCGATGCCGAGCAGCTGGACGACATCATGGCCGGCCGCGAGCCGCGTCCGCCCAAGGACTGGACGCCGCGCGTGCCGCCTTCGGCCGATGGTGGCGGCAGCGGTGGTTCGCCCGCCGTCAAGCCTGACCCGTCGCCGACGGCGGCCTGAGCGCAGCAAGACGACAATCGAAACGGGGCCTCGCGCCCCGTTTTTCGTCGGCGACCGCTTTGTGCGGCGCGATCATCGATACGACATGAACTGGCAGACCTCGCGTTTTCTCATCGACCTCACGCGGCCGCGCGTGATGGGCATCGTCAACGTCACGCCCGACTCCTTTTCCGACGGCGGCACGCATGGCACGCCGTTGCAGGCGCTGGCCCATTGCGAACAGCTGCTGCTCGAAGGCTGCGACATCCTGGACATCGGCGGTGAATCGACCCGCCCGGGCAGCCCCGCCGTACCGCTCGACGAAGAGCTGGCCCGGGTGATGCCCGTGGTACGCGAGGCCGTCAGGCTGGGCGTGCCGGTCTCCGTCGACACCTACAAGCCGCAAGTGATGCGCGAAGTGCTCGACGCCGGCGCCGACATCGTGAATGACATCTGGGCCTTGCGGCAGCCCGGCGCGCTGGAAGCGGTGGCCGCCTACCCCGACTGCGGTGTTTGCCTGATGCATATGCACCGCGATCCGCAGACCATGCAGGCTGCCCCCATGAGCGGGCAGGTGCTTGGTGCGGTGCAGGCCTTTCTGGCTGAGCGCACCGCGGCGTTGAGGGCTACGGGCGTGGCGCAATCGCGTATCGTGCTGGACCCGGGCATCGGCTTCGGCAAGACGGTGGCGCAGAATTTCGAGCTGCTCGAAAAGCAGGCCGACTTGCTCGCACTGGGCTATCCGCTGCTGGCGGGGTGGTCGCGCAAGAGTTCGCTGGGCGCGGTTACCGGCATCGAGAATGCAGGCCAGCGCATGGTGCCCAGCGTGGCTGCCGCGCTGCTGGCGGTGGAGCGTGGCGCGCGCGTGGTGCGCGTGCACGACGTGAAGGAAACGGTGGCGGCATTTGCCGTGTGGCGAGCCGCCCAGGGCATGCAAACACAACAATAGGAAGGATCATCCAGATGAGTCGCCAATACTTCGGTACCGACGGCATTCGTGGCACGGTGGGCACGGCCCCTATCACGCCGGACTTCGTGCTGCGACTGGCGCATGCGGTGGGCCGCGTGCTCAAGCGCAGCGAGCCGCGCCCCAAGGTGCTGATTGGCAAGGACACCCGCATTTCCGGCTACATGCTGGAAAGCGCGCTCGAATCGGGCTTCAACTCGGCGGGCGTGGACGTGGTGCTGCTGGGGCCCTTGCCCACCCCCGGGGTGGCCTACCTCACGCGGGCGCTGCGGGCGGACCTGGGCGTGGTCATCAGCGCCAGCCACAACGCGTATCCGGACAACGGCATCAAGTTCTTCAGCGCCCATGGCACCAAGCTGGACGATGCCTGGGAACTCGCGGTGGAAGACATCCTCGACGACGCGCCCGTGTGGGCCGATTCGGCCAACCTCGGCAAGGCCCGGCGCCTGGACGATGCCTCCGGCCGCTACATCGAGTTCTGCAAGAGTACCTTTGCCAACGACCTCACCCTGCGGGGCATGAAGCTGGTGGTCGACGGGGCGCACGGCGCGGCCTACCAGGTGGCACCCAAGGTCTTCCATGAACTCGGGGCGGACGTCACCAGCATCGGGTGCGCACCAGACGGGCTGAACATCAACAAGGGCGTGGGCGCCACGCATCCGCAGGCGTTGATCGAGGCGGTGAGGGCGCAGGGTGCGCACTACGGCATCGCTCTGGACGGAGACGCAGACCGGCTGCAGCTGGTAGACGCCGAAGGTCGCCTCTTCAACGGCGACGAGTTGCTGTACCTCATGGTGTCCGAGCGCATCGGCCGCGGCGAGAAGGTGGCCGGCGTGGTGGGCACGCTGATGACCAACAAGGCCGTGGAAGTGGCCCTGCGCGAGCGCGGCATCGACTTCGTGCGTACCAAGGTGGGCGACCGCTACGTCCTCGAAGAACTGGACAAGCGCGGCTGGCTGCTTGGCGGCGAAGGCTCGGGGCACCTGCTGGCGCTGGACAAGCAGACCACCGGTGACGGCATCGTCAGCGCCCTGCAGGTGCTGCAGGCCTGCCAGCGCAGCGGCAAGACCGTGGCCCAGTTGCTGGCCGACGTGCAGCTGTTTCCGCAGACGCTCATCAACGTGCGCATGTCCAACGGCCAGGACTGGCAGCGCAATGGCGCCCTTCGGGACGAGACGCGCAAGGTGGAAGACGAACTGGGCGACGCCGGTCGCGTGCTCATTCGCGCCAGCGGCACCGAGCCGCTGCTGCGCGTGATGGTGGAGGCGCGCGATCCTCGGCAGGCCGAAAGCTGCGCCCGCAGGCTGGCCGCAACGGTCGAGGCGGCCTGAGGTGGGGCCCATCGACGTCCGGCTGGCCGACTACGCCGACCCCGTCCATCGCCAGGCGCTGCTGTTCCTGCTCGATTCCTACGCGCGCGATCCGGCGGGCGGTGGAACGCCGCTGGGCGAGTTCGTCCAGCGCAACCTGCTGGACGAACTGGCCAGGCGCCCCTATGCCTTCAGCGTGCTGGCCTTCGACGGCACGCAACCGGTGGGCCTGGTCAATTGCTTCGAGGGCTTCTCCACCTTCGCGAGCAAGCCCCTGGTGAACGTCCACGACGTGGTGGTGGTGGCGAGCCATCGCGGCCGGCGCATCGCTTCGCTGATGCTGGCCAAGGTCGAGGCGCTGGCCCGCGAGCGCGGCGCCTGCAAGCTCACGCTCGAAGTGCTGACCGGCAACGCGCAGGCCATCAAGTCCTACGAGCGCGAGGGCTTTGCCGGCTTCCAGCTCGACCCGAGCTTTGGCACGGCCACCTTCATGCACAAGAAGCTGTAGGCAAGAAAAAAAGCCCGCAGCGGCTGGCGCTGCGGGCTCGTGCTTCAACCAGGCAAGGTCAGAAGCGCGTGACGGGCATCGGCTCGTCCTTGTGGTTGGCCGAGTACTTGCCCAGCTCCCACTTGGCAATGGCGTTGCGGTGCACCTCGTCCGGGCCGTCCGCAAAGCGCAGCGTGCGGGCGTGCGCATAGGCGTTGGCCAGCGGGAAGTCGTCGCACATACCGCCGCCGCCGTGCACCTGCATGGCCCAGTCGATCACCTGGCAGGCCATGTTGGGTGCCACCACCTTGATCATGGCGATATCGTTCTTGGCGACCTTGTTGCCGGCCACGTCCATCAGCCAGGCGGCCTTGAGCGTGAGCAGGCGGGCCATGTCGATCTTGCAGCGCGCTTCGGCAATGCGCTCTTGCGTCACCGTCTGCGAGGCCACCGTTTTGCCGAAGGCCACGCGCGAGGATGCGCGCTTGCACATCAGCTCCAGGGCGCGCTCGGCCAGGCCGATCAGGCGCATGCAGTGGTGGATGCGGCCGGGGCCCAGGCGCCCTTGCGCGATCTCGAAGCCACGGCCTTCGCCCAGCAGCATGTTGGTGGCCGGCACGCGCACGTTCTCGAAGTACATCTCGACGTGGCCATGCGGCGCGTCGTCGTAGCCCATGACGTTGAGCGGACGCACGATGCGGATGCCCTTGGCGTCGGCGGGCACGATGATCATGCTCTGCTGCGAGTGCTTGGGCGCATCGGGGTCGGACTTGCCCATGGTGATGAACACCTTGCAGCGCGGGTCGGCCGCGCCGGAGATCCACCACTTGTGTCCGTTGATGACGTATTCGTCGCCCTGGCGCTCGATGCGGGTGCAGATGTTGGTGGCATCGCTCGAAGCCACTTCAGGCTCGGTCATGGCGAATGCAGAGCGGATCTCGCCTTCGAGCAGCGGCTTGAGCCAGCGTGCCTTGATTTCCTCGGAGCCGTAGCGGGCGATGGTCTCCATGTTGCCGGTATCGGGCGCGGAGCAGTTGAAGGCTTCGCTGGCCCATGGCACGCGGCCCATGATCTCGGCCAGCGGCGCGTATTCCATGTTGGTCAGGCCCGCGCCCTCGTAGCCCGAGGCATGCGCGCTGTCCACCGGCAGGAACAGGTTCCACAGGCCTTGTGCCTTGGCCTTGGTCTTGACCTTCTCCACCGTCTGCAGCGCGCTCCAGCGCTTGCCGGCAGCGGTGTTGGCGGCCAGCTCGGCCGAGTACTCGGCTTCCGCGGGGTAGATGTTGTCCTCCATGAAGGCGGTGACGCGCTTCTGCAGGTCCTTGGTTTTGGCGGAGTAGTCGAAGTCCATGAGGTGTCTCCAGGTGGGGAAGGGGTCAGGCGCGGTGACGCATGGTCATGCGCGTTGGGCGAATTGCCAGGCCATCTGTGCCATCGGGCGTGCACCGCGCGCGGAGGCCACGGCCTGGTCGCTCGATGCGGTGCCGGCCTCGACGCGCTTGGCAATGCCTTGCAGGATCGCGGCCATGCGGAACAGGTTGTAGGCCTGGTAGAAGTTCCAGTCGGGCGCCAGCGCCTCGGGCGTGCTGATGCCGGTGCGCTCGCAGTAGCGGCGGATGTATTGGCTCTCGGTCGGGATGCCCAGCGCCGCCACGTCGACGCCGCCAATGCCGCGGCCGGTGGTGGGGGGCATGTGCCACGACATGCAGTGGTAGGCAAAGTCGGCCAGCGGGTGGCCCAGCGTGGAAAGCTCCCAGTCCAGCACCGCGATGATGCGCGGTTCGGTGGCGTGGAACATCACGTTGTCCAGGCGGTAGTCGCCGTGCACGATCGAGACCTTGCTCTCGTCGCGTGCGCTGGCGGGCATGTTGGCCGGCAGCCAGTCGATGAGCCGCTCCATCTCGTCGATGGGCTGCGAGAGTTCGCCTGCGCCGTCTGTCGATGCCTTGTACTGCTTGCTCCAGCGCCCGATCTGGCGCTCGAAATAATTGCCCGGCTTGCCGTAGTCGGCCAGGCCGCGTTCGGCAAACTTCACCGTGTGCAGCGCCGAGATGACGCGGTTCATTTCGTCGTAGTGGGCTGCGCGCTGCGCGTTGCTCATGCCAGGCAGCGACTGGTCCCACAGCACGCGGCCCTGCATGAACTCCATGACGTAGAAGGCCCGGCCGATGACCGATTCGTCTTCGCACAGGCATTGCATGGTCGGCACCGGCACGTCGGTGCCGGCCAGGCCGCTCATGACCTTGTACTCGCGCTCGATGGCATGCGCCGAGGGCAGCAGCTTGGCCACCGGGCCCGGCTTGGCGCGCATCACGTAGCTTTGCGTGGGCGTGACCAGCTTGTAGGTGGGGTTGGATTGGCCACCCTTGAACATCTCCACCGTGAGCGGGCCCTTGAAGCCCGGCAGGTTCTTGTCGAGCCAAGCACTCAGCGCCTCGACGTCGAAGGCATGCTGGCCGGAGACGGCACGCGTGCCGATGAAGTTGCTGAAGTCCTGCTGTGTCATGTCTGGCTTCTTATTGCTCTGCTGCTTCGGAAATGCGCATCAGCGCCGAACGGTCGAGCACCACCAGGCCGCCCGGTTCGATGCGAATGGCTTCCTCGCGCTCCATGGCCTTGAGTTCCTGGTTCACCCGCTGGCGCGAGGCGCCCAGCAGCTGCGCCAGCTCTTCCTGCGCAAGGTGCAGCCCGATGCGCATCTGGCTGCCGTCCGCCAGGTTGGGAACACCGTAGCTGCGCACCAGGTGGATGAGCTGCTTGGCCAGGCGTGCCCGCAAGGGCAGGGTGTTGAGGTCTTCCACCAGGCCGAACAGTTGGCGTATGCGCCGCGCCTGCAGCCGCATCAGCGCTTCGTACAGCTCGATGTGCGAGGCGAGGATCTTGTTGAAGTCGGCCCGGGCCACGCAAAGAATGGTGGAGTCCCCATGCGCGTAGGCGTCGTGCGTGCGCCGGTCCCCGTCGAACATCGCCACGTCGCCGAACCAGATGCCCGGCTCCACGTAGGTGAAGGTGATCTGCTTGCCCGACACGGCCGTCGAGCTCACCCGCACGGCGCCCTTGGCACATGCGATCCACGATTCCGGTGGATCGCCTCGTGCGGCGATCAGCTCGCCGTCCTTGTAGCGTTTGACGAATGCGCATCGAAGAATGTCGTGCCGTAGCGAAGGCGAAAGGGAACTGAACCAGCGACCACTGTTGATCGCTTCACGTTCTTCGATGGTAAGAATGGGGTCGTCCATGGACTGTCCTGTCGGTGACTGAAATGTGCGTGCTTGTCACGAGGGCGACGTCGCGTTCTCAGGAATAGCGCGGCTTCTCCTTGGCCAGGAAGGCCGCGATGCCGATGCCTGCGTTGGCATGGTGAAGGTTGCGCACAAAGTGGTCGCGCTCGGCGTCCAGCTGCCTGGAAAGGCTGGCGCTGCGGCCCTCGTTGAGCAACTCCTTGGCACTGGCCAGTGCGTTGGGTGCGCGGCCGTTGAGCTGCGCGGCGAGCGCCAGCGCATCGTTCAGTGCCTGGCCGCTCTCGGCCAGCCGGTTGACCACGCCCAGCGCTTGTAGCCGCTCGGCGCTGATGCGCTCGCCCAGCATCATCCATTCGCTGACGACCTGGCGTGGAAGGAATTGCGACAGGTGCCAGCTCATGCCGCCGTCGGGCGACAGTGCGATGTTGCTGTACGAGGCGGCAAAGATGGCGTCGCGCGCGGCCACGATGAAGTCGCAGGCCAGCGTGAGCGAGAAGCCCGCCCCGGCTGCCGCGCCTTCGACCGCCGCGATGATCGGCTTGGGAAAGGCACGCATCGCGTCGATCCAGTTGTGCAGGCTCTCGATGCTTTGCGCCTGCACCTCCGGCTCGCGCTCACGGTTGGACTGCAGGCGTTGCAGCGAGCCACCCGCGCAGAACCACGGGCCTTCGCCCGCCAGCACCACGCTGCGTACCTCAGCGCTGTTGCCCGCGCGGTTGAGTGTCTCGATGCCGGCGGCATAGATCTCGGGACCCAGTGCGTTGCGCTGCGATGGGTTGGAGATCAACAGCACCATGGTGCCGTCCTGCGTGCTGCTCTTGAGTTGTGCGGTCATGTCGATTGCCTTGGGTTTCGTGTCAGTCTTCCTGGTGGGCCAGGCTCAGGCCCAGCGCGCCGCGGCGGCGCAGCCACGGGCTGGGGCGATAGCGCGGGTCGCCATACACCGTCTGCATGTTGAACAGCACCTCCAGCATGTTGGTCGGGCCGTACAGGTCGCCCATGGCGAGCGGGCCTTGCGGATAGCCCAGGCCCAGGCGCACCGCGGTTTCCAGATCGGCCGGCGAGCAGACCTGCTGCTGGCACATGTCGGACGCGATGTTGACGATGGTGGCCACCACGCGCTGCGTGACGAAGCCGCCCGAGTCTCGGATCACGCTCACTGCCTTGCCGTCACGGGCAAACAGGGCATGGGCAGCTTCTCGCATGTCGCGCCGGGTGGCGGGCGTGCCCGCCAGTACCCGGCGCTTGGTCGCGGCGTCATCCACCAGCATGTCGATGCCGACCGTGCGCGTGGCATCGAGGCGGTCGACCGCGGCCACGGTGGTCACGTCGAAGCCAAGCGGCGCCACTAGGATGAGGGCGTTGGAAGAGGGCGAGGCACCGGACTCGATCTGCGCACCCAGGTTGTGCACCAGGCGCAGCAACTCGGGCCGGCGTGCTGCGCGGGGCGACACCCACACCGGCGGCAACTTCTCGAGAACGGGCGCGGGCGGCTCGGTGGGCACCTGCTGCGCACCGTCGACATAGCGGTAAAAACCCTCGCCCGTCTTGCGGCCCAGCGCGCCGGCGGCCAGGCGCTGGGCGGTGATCACGCTGGGGCGAAAGCGCGACTCCTCGTAGTACTGGTGATAGATCGACTCCATCACCGGGTGCGATACATCCAGAGCCGTCAGGTCGTACAGCTCGAAGGGGCCAAGGCGAAAGCCCGCCTGGTCGCGAAGGATGCGGTCGATGGTGACGAAATCCGCCACGCCCTCGGAGGCAATGCGCAGTGCCTCGGTGCCGTAGCCGCGGCCAGCGTGATTGACGATGAAGCCGGGCGTGTCCTGGGTGTGCACGGCGCTATGGCCCATTTCCCGCGCGTAGGCGGCCAGGCGGTCGCACAGGGCGCGGTCGGTCTTGAAGCCCGCCACCACCTCGACCACTTTCATCAGCGGCACTGGATTGAAGAAGTGATAGCCGGCAAAGCGCTCGGGCCGCGCCAGACCGGCCGCGATGGCCGTGACCGACAGTGAAGATGTGTTGGTGGCCAGGACGGCGCTGGCGGGCACCACCGACTCCAGGTCGCGAAACAGGGCGCGCTTGATCTCCAGGTTTTCGACCACCGCCTCGACCACCAGGTCGCAGTCGGCCAGGGCCTGGATCGAGTCCACCGCATGCAGCCGTGTCACTAGGGCGGCCTGGGTGGCTGCATCCAGCTTGCCTTTTTCCTGGAGTTTGGTCCACTGTGCGGTGATGGCTTCGAGTCCGCGCTGGGCGGCACCAGGTTGGTTGTCCACCAAAAGGACCTCGCTGCCAGCCTGGGCGGCAATCTGGGCAATTCCGCGGCCCATCGCGCCCGCACCGACAACAGCAATCTTGGAAAACGTCACAGTCATTTTTTGAATGTCTCGATGTAAGTGATAAGTAGATGCCTGACGTGTCAGAATGTGTTTACCTTTTATTACTGTCAGCTCCCATTGCAAGCCTTCCGACTCACCGCAGGTCTCCTCCTGGTCGGCGCTGCCTTCCAGACTTCGGCCCTGACCATCGGGCGGCCGGCTGGCAATGCCTGGATAGGCAAGCCGCTGGACCTGGTGATCCCGCTCGAGTTGGATCGCAGCGAGTCGGGAGACAGCCAGTGCCTTGAGGCCGACGTTCTGCAAGGGGATGTGCGCCTGGACGACAAGCGCGTCACCATCTCGCTCGAGCCCGGTCCCAATCCCGATGCGCCCAGGGTGCGCCTGCGCACAACCCGAGCCATCGAAGAGCCAGTCGTCACGGTCAAACTCACTGCTGGTTGCGCAGCCAAGTCTACGCGCCAGTACGTCTTGCTGGCCGATCTGCCGGAGGCGCCGCCCGTCGTGGCGTCACCCTCGCGACTCGCGCCGCCTGCGACAGCTTCGGCAGAAGGGGCGGGCACTTCGTTCCCTTCCCAGGCGCGGCCTTCGCGCCCTGCGCGCGCAGCGCCTGGGGCCTCGGGTCCTCGTGCGCCAGCCGATGGCGCGGGCGACACTGCCCAGCCCGCGCCACAGCCGCGCCGCAGGGTGGCTCAAGTCTCGCCGCCGCCGGCTTCTGCAGAGCAGGCCGTGCGCAAGCCGCGCCCGGCCCCAGCAAAGCCCGCCGTGTCTGCACCCCCGCCGGCCAGCGAGCCAAAGTCTCGCCTTCAGATCGATGCCTTGGCGCCCGAACCGCAAGCACAGGTTCCGCGTCCTGCGCTGGCTCCTGCCAGTGGCGCAGCCGCCGCCGCAGCACCGGCTTCGGCGCAGCCTGCCGTGCCACCGGTTGCCGCGGGCACGCCTGCTGCCACCGGGCCGGCTGCAGAGCCCGGCGGCGTGCAGGCGGTTGCGGGTGCCGAAGGTTCGGGCGGCTCCGCTGCCGCTGCATTGACCGCCGCGGTGGAACAAAGCCGCCGCGATGCCGACCGGTTGAAGGAAATGGAAGCGGCCCTCGCGACCTTGCGCGAACAGTCCGCGCAAAACCAGCGCCATCTGCTCGAAATGCGCAGCAGCCTGGCCCAGGCCGAGGCCGATCGCTATCGCAATCCTGTGATCTACGTCCTGCTGGGTCTGCTGGCGCTGGCGTTGGGGGCACTGCTGGCGCTCTGGCGCCAGGCGCGCACTGCCCGTCAAGCCTCCTGGTGGGGTGGTGCGGCCCAGGCGCAGGCCCCATCCGCAGCGGTGGTGGCCAAGCAGCCACTGCCCCGGCATGGCGAACTGGCGGACGATGACGACGAGGACGATGACGAGCACGACACCGAAACGAGTCCGGCCGCGACGGCGGATGTCTCGGGTCTGCGCTCGGCGGCCCAAGGGCTTCGTGTCACGGCGCTGCCGGCTGGCGTCGGTGCCTCGGCCTTCCAGGGCGCGCCTACGCGGGCGGTCAGTGCCGAGCAACTGTTCGACGTTCAGCAGCAGTCCGAATTCTTCCTGTCCCTGGGGCAGCATGACCAGGCGATCGGGGTGCTTCGCGAGCACCTTGCCGCCACCCCTGGCACCAGCGCCATGGCGTATCTGGACCTGCTCAGTCTCATGAAGGTCCTGGATCGCCGCGCCGACTATGCGGCGGTGGTGCGTGAGTTTGGCCATGGGTTCAACGTGGCCGTACCCGACTTCGATCAATTCACCGGCGGCGACCGCGGCCTCGAGCACTACCCGGACGTGCTGCTGCACATCGTCGAGAAGTGGCCCTCGCAGGGCACGGCCGACCTGATCGAGGCATTTGTCTTTCGCAAGCCAGGGTCCGTCGAAGACGAGTTCGACCTGCCGGCCTACCAAGACTTGCTGATGCTCTATGCCGTCGCACGCGACCTGAGCGAATACGGTGGGCCTTGGGATTCACCGCGCGAGATCCCGGTGACGCCCCCGGTGGCTGTGGCGCCCGGCCAATCGGAGCACGGCTACCTGCAAACAGCCCCGATGCCCTATCTGCCGCGCGAGACCATCGACGACGACGCGGAGGCGCCGGCACGCCAGGAGTACGCGGCGCCGCCCTTGGAAATGGATCTTTCGGACCTGGACCGCACGGCATTCGAGACCCTGCGTGCGCCGATCGAGCCGGCGCAGCCTGCGTCCAAGCCGCCAGCGGCGCCCTCCATCGATCCTCATCTGATCGACTTCGATCCTTTTGATCCGGACACCAGCCAGAGCGAACTTCGACCCCGCCACCTGGGGGTCAAGCGCTAGGCCGGATCAGCGGCGCACTTGCAATGCGCCGGGATTGACGATGTTGGTGGGGTTGCCCTTGATGAAGCTCACCACGTTGTCGAAGGCCTGGCCAAAGTAGAGCTCGTAGCTTTCCTGCTCCACGTAGCCGATGTGCGGGGTGCAGATGCAGTTTTCCAGGCGCAAGAGGGCGTGGCCCTGCAACGGAGGTTCGCTCTCGAACACGTCGATGGCGGCCATACCGGGGCGTCCGCGGTTGAGCGCCGCCAGCAGGGCGTCCTGCTCGACCAGTTCCGCACGCGAGGTGTTGACGAACAGGGCCGTGGGCTTCATGCGGGCCAGGTCTTCCAGCCGCACGATGCTGCGGGTTTCCTCCGTCAGGCGCAGATGCACCGACAGCACGTCGGCCGAGGTAAACAGTGCTTCGCGGCTGCTCGCCACCTGAAAGCCGTCGGAGCGGGCCTTGGCGCAACTGGCATCGCTTCCCCAGATCAGGACTTGCATGCCGAAGGCCTGGCCATAGCGGGCCACCAGTTGCCCGATGCGGCCGTAGCCCCAGATGCCCAGCGTCTTGCCCTTGAGCACCGAGCCCAGGCCGAAGTTGGGCGGCATCGAGGCGGACTTGAGTCCCGACTGCTGCCATGCACCATGCTTGAGGTTGCTGATGTACTGAGGCAGCCGCCGCATGGCGGCCATGATCAGCGCCCAGGTGAGTTCAGCGGGGGCCTGCGGCGAGCCAGAGCCTTCGGCCACGGCCACGCCCAGTTCGCTGCAGGCGTTGATGTCGATGTGCGAGCCTGCGCGGCCGGTCTGCGAAATGAGCTTGAGCCTGGGCAGCTTTTCGATCAGTTGCCGCGAAATCTGGGTGCGTTCGCGGATCAGGACGATCACGTCGGCGTCTTTCAGCCGAACCGAAAGCTGCCCGATGCCCTTGACCGTGTTTGTGTACACCTTGGCTGCGTAGGAATCGAGCTTGGACGCGCAGCGCAGCTTGCGCACCGCATCCTGGTAATCGTCGAGGATCACAATATTCATGGCACGTTATTGTGCCCTGCGCCTCGGTAACTACATGTTGTGTACACGAGGCAACGAGTGCCTCGCTGTGCTGAAAAACCCTCGATCAGTGCATCTGGCCCGACGAGGGTTGGTGCGCCTCGAGCGCGGCCAGGCGATCAAGTTCGGCACACACGTCTGCCATGCGCCCGGAAATCACCACGCGGCTGTTGTTGCGGGTGGACTTGGCGTCGACCACGCGAATCACCCGCAGCGGCTTGGCGGCAGACGACGTGCCTTGCACCTTCTCGGCACCGCCGCGCGCTGCGCAGGCGGGGCGAATGGCGACATAGCGCAGGTCGGACGAATGCGCCCGGCGGCGCGGCGCCATCCAGCGATGGGCGAGGGCCTGGAGGGGGGAGAAGATTTCGGCAAGAGTCAGAACAGCGATTCCCATGTGAACTCCACAGTGGTTGGGGTTGAACACAGGCAGGATTGCTTTCTTGACAAGGGGTACGCGCCAGGGTGATGGCTTTGCGCCATACGCCCGCCACCTGGCGCGGCCCGAGAATTCACACCGGCTTGCTACATGAGCATGGTGTTGCGGATGAGGCCCACCGCCAGGCCTTCGATTTCGAAGGGCTCGCCCGGCTGGACGATGATGGTGGGGTAGTCGGGGTTTTCGGCGTGCAGCTCGATCACCTGCTTGTTGCGCTTGAGGCGCTTGACGGTGACTTCTTCGCCAAGGCGGGCCACCACGATCTGGCCGTTGCGCGCTTCCTTGGTCGCTTGCACGGCCAGCAGGTCGCCGTCCATGATGCCGGCGTCGCGCATGGACATGCCGCGCACCTTGAGGAGGTAGTCGGGCTGGCGCTGGAACAGCGTGCTTTCGACGTAGAAGGTCTGGTCCACGTGCTCTTGCGCCAGGATGGGCGAGCCGGCAGCCACGCGGCCCACCAGCGGCAGCGCCAGTTGCGCCAGGCCGGGCAGCGGCAACGAGTACTGGCTGCCGCGCGATTCGTTGATGGAGCGCAGCGCGTCGCCCTTGAGGCGAATGCCGCGCGAGGTACCGCTGACCAGTTCGATGACGCCCTTGCGAGCCAGCGCCTGGAGGTGCTCTTCCGCGGCGTTGGCAGACTTGAAGCCGAGCTCGGCCGCAATTTCCGCACGCGTGGGCGGCGCCCCGGTGCGCGCAATGGCGGACTGGATCAGGTCCAGGATCTGCTGTTGGCGGGCGGTAAGCTTGACGGGAAAAGGCAGGTTGAGCATGCGCTGAACTCCTGTGAGTGCACCTTGGTTACTGGTTGCATATCCAGTAGCTGTATTTTTAACCAGTTTTTCGGGATTGGCAAGCATGAGCGATCACAAGGCTTCCGTTGAAAGGCACGTCCTGGTGCTGGGCACCGGCGGCACCATTGCCGGCCGGGCGGCCAGCAGCGGCGACAACATCGGCTACGTGGCCGGGCAGGTGGGCGTGGCAGAGCTGCTCGCGGGCATCGAGGCGCCACCTAGCTTCATGCTCGAGGCCGAGCAGGTTGCGCAGGTCGACAGCAAGGACATGGAGTTCTCCATCTGGTGTGCGCTGGCGCGCCGCTGTGCGCAGGCGCTGGCCGATCCGGCGGTGGCGGGCATCGTCGTCACGCATGGCACCGACACCCTGGAGGAGACCGCCTTTTTCCTTCACAGCGTGCTGCGGGCGTCCAAGCCAGTGGTGTTGACCTGTGCCATGCGGCCTGCCACCGCCTTGTCGCCCGATGGTCCGCAGAACGTTCGCGATGCAGTGGCCGTGGCGGCCACTGCCGATGCGCAAGGCGTGAGCGTCGTCTGCGCTGGCGTGGTTCACGCGGCGCTGGACGTGCAGAAGGTTCACACGTACCGCACGGATGCCTTTGCGTCTGGCGATGCGGGGCCCTTGGGCTTCGTGGAGGAGGGCGAAGTCAGGCTGGCCAAGCCCTGGCCGCAGGTGAGCGAGCAGGGCATGCGTTTTGCCGAGGATCTGGCCCTGGATTTCGCTGCGCCACGTGTCGAAATCGTGCTCAGCCATGCTGGAGCACGCGGTGCGCTGATCGACTCGCTGGTGGCCGAGCATGTCCGAGGCGCGCCGGGCTCGGTGCGCGGCCTGGTCCTGGCCGCCACCGGCAATGGCACGCTGCACCGCGAGATCGAGCAGGCGGCAGCGCGTGCGCAAGCGGCCGGGATTCGGGTTGTGCGTGCCACGCGCTGCTCGCAAGGGCGCATCCTTGCCAAGCCAGGCGATGCGTTTCCCGACGCCGGTGCACTCAGCTCCGTGAAGGCACGCATTCGCCTGCAGCTGGAATTGCTGGGCAGCGAAGCCAACTAGCCGGGTCATGTTTGCCGGACTGCAGACCCACCCGTGGGCGTACCCCGCACTCGAAGCGCTGCATGTGATGGGCATTGCACTGCTGCTGGGCAATCTGGTCGCGCTCGAAATGCGGGTGTTCGGGCGCGCAGCGGCCATTCCGATGCAGCCCTTCGCCCGCCTGTCGCTGACGATCGCCATCACCGGTTTCGCAGTCGCTGCGTGCACTGGCTTGCTGATGTTCGCCAGCCACCCGGAAGAGTTGCTGGCCAACCGCTTTTTCCTCGTCAAGATGGGGTTGCTGGCGGCTGCCGGCACCAATGCGCTGTTGTTCCACCTGAGGGGTTCACTTCAACGCCTGGACGGCCTTGCCAGGGGGCAGATGTT
>JAFEEG010000031.1 GCA_018241225.1 Pseudomonadota bacterium | reverse complement strand
CGGCCGGTATCTGGAACTCGGTGATGTCCGTGAGCCACTTCTCATTGGGCGCAACGTCCCTGAAGTCGCGGTTGATGAGGTTATCGGGCGCTGGGCTGATCTCGCCCAGGTAGGAGCCGTACCGGCGGCGCTTGGGCGTTGCAGCGATCAGGCACTCCTGCTTCATCAAACGCTGCACCACCTTCTCCGAGATGCTGACGCTCTGCTTGGACAGCGATGCTTGAATCCGGCGGTACCCGTAGCAACGGTGGTTGCGCTCGAAGATCTCGGTGATGGTGCGACGCACTTCAACATACCTGTCCGCAACGTCCAGCCGGGCGCGGTGATAGAAGTAAGAGCTGCGTGGTAGAGCAACCTCAGCGAGAAGTTCAGCCAGCGTGTACGTGTGTCTCAGGGCATCAACCAGCAGGGTCTTCTCCCGATTGGTCAGGAGCTGCCGGTTGATGCCCAGGTCTTTTTTTATGATTTCATTCGCCTTCTTCAAAAGGTCTTGCTCGAGCTGCAGGCGTCTGATGTCACGTCGCAGAACCTCGAGCTGGCGCTCGAGTTCCTCTCGTTCAGGGCCTGGCGGCAGTGATTCGTTCGGGCGATTCATGGAAGCTGCAAACTCGCGGCTGAGTAGCTGGTTCTTCCAGTTGTACAACGTCGGCCTGCACACGCCAATTTCTCGAGCCAGGACCTCTGCACTGCCTTGGCGAGTGCATAGCGCGATGACTGCTGCCTGCTTGAGTGCAGGAAGGCGAGGGGCTCGCTCAGCTTTACCAACAACGCGCATTCGCGACTGAGGATGCAACTCCTCAATCCAGGCAACAAGCGAAGCCCGGCCCGGGTATCCCAGCGCTCTCATGGTGGCAGCGATGCACCGGCCATTCTCGAGGTAGTGCCTGACTGCCACCCCCTTTTGCTCTTCAGAGTACTTCGGCTTGGGACGCGCATAGCCCTTTGGAAGATCGAGTTCGCGCTCGTACTCCCGGAACCAACCCTTTAACGCATTCTTGGTCGGGTAGCCCAATTGACGAATGGTTGCTTTGACTCGTTTGCCAAGCTTGATGTAGAGCTCGACTGCTCGAATCCGATCTTCATATGAATACATGAACTACCTCCTGGTAGTCCAAGTTTTTGTCCGCACCTCCGATAGATCCTGCGGCGCACGCTCCAGCGATAGAGCACCGGCGACAGCCGAAGCAATGGAACGAGCACGACGAAGATGGGAAAGCCGAAGAAGACCAGCCGGTGGACCCAGACAACCGCCCAGTACGGCTGGTAGCTCTGGAGCACGGAAGGCCCCGTCTTGAAATAGCGTTCGGCGTCCGGTGACACCGGGAGATCGTCGGCGACGCCGGAAGGAAATTCTCCCGCGTTGCGGATGAGCCCGTTGCCGCCGTGGATCTGGCGCGCGGCATCGAGGAGCAGATCGACCAGCACCGGATGGACACCCGCTGTCGTGACCAGGCTGGTTCGCACGGCCAGGAGCGTCGTGGCGGTGGCCGGAACGTTGTGTTCCATGTCGGCAGCGCCTTCCGGAACTTCCACCTTCACCAGCGAAGGAATCCGCTTCACATAGGCGTCGGCGCGACGAATGCTCAACAGCGAGACGCCTGGCGCACGCAGCAGGCGCGCAACGGCGGCATCGTCCGAAGTCGCCATCAGGATGGTCACGTCGACCTCATGGCGCTGCAGTGCGCTCGCCGCCGCGGCCCCGTCGAGCGCCGACAGTGTCATCGTCGATCCAGCGATCCCGTTGATCTCGAGCAGGCGCCCTGCCATGCGTCGCGTAGCGCTCCCTTCGGCGCCCGCTGCGACTCGAAGGCCCTTGAGGTCGCTGATGGTCTCGATCCTGAGGTCGGAGCGATAGAACAGCCACAGCGCCTCGTATGCGATGGCGCCCAGGGGAACGAGGTTTCTTGCATCGCCGGGTGCCGCAAGCCCCGCAGCGACGAAGCCAACCGTGACAGTGTCCTTCGCCTTGCGCAGATGCTCGAGATTCTCGACGCCGCCGCTCGAAGGCTCGAGGATCACTTCGACGCCGGATCGCGACAGTATTTCCTGGTAGCGTTTGCCGTACTCTTCGTAGGCACTGTCTTCGGAGCCCGTGGTCATGATGATCATCTCGGGCGGCGCTGGCTTCCAGAACAGGATCATCAGCGCCGCAACGATAAGCACGGCCAGTACGAGGATGACCGCGCCCAGCCACAGGTGGCTGCGCCCCAGCCCGAAACGCAGGCCTGGAACGCGCCGCACACGGACAGGGAATCGTCGGCCACTCATGGGTGTCCCTCCTTCGTCCGGAAACCGGCTCGCGGTTGCCTGGTCAGAAGCTGACGCCCAGCGACATCACCACGACCTGGTCCGACGCGCCAGGGTTGAACCAGTAGCCGCCGAGCGTGAAGTGGCTCCAGGTCACCTGGGCGAAGGGGCCGACCTGCGCGCTGCGGTCGCCGCCGTAGGCACGCGTGCGCTGTACTGCGGCGCCCATGCGCAACCACTCGGCGGGCTTGAAGCCGAACTCGTTCCAGGCGTAGAGATAGCGGCTGCTCTGGTCGTCGGGCCGCACGTATTCGATCTCGGTGTAGAAGTCGAAGCGCCCGAGGCCCACGGTGGCCTTCAGGCCCGGCACGACGGCATCGGTGGTGCCCCAGGCACCGCCCAGCATGGGTGTGAGCTCCCAGCTCAGCCCGCCCTCGCTGCCGCCCGAGAAGTTCCAGCCGACGAAGGCCGAGCGCGCACCCACCGATTCGTAGTTGTAGCGCGCCTCCAGGTGCAGTGCGCCGCGGTCCGCCGTGAAAATGGCCGAGGTGTAGCTGTCGCCGTTGCGGATGGAGGTGGGATAGGCGGTGGCCGTGAACTCCCAGGCCTCCTTCTTGTCTTCCGTGGCGGGTGCGTCCTGCGCGGCGGCGGACGTGCCGGCGAGGACGCCGGCCAGCAGGACGATGGCAGCCTTGGTCATCGCGCCGCTCATCCGCCGAGCGCGTGGATGGCGCCGACAAGCAGCGTTCCCAGCACCGCCATCTTGATGCCGGCGCGCCAGCTGCCGTAGCCCGCGTAGTGCCCAAGCGCGAAGCCGCCGAAGAAGAGCATGGCCAGCGCAATGATGCGCGAGAGGTTCTTCGCGGTTGCGACATCGTCCATCACCGCGAAGGGGATGACGACTGGAAAGGTCGAGAGCACCACCAGCAGGAATACCCCCAGCGCCGCGAGTGCGTCGTTCCAGCCCAGCGTGGCGCGCGAGGGCACCGAGGGCAGTGCGACGATGCGCTTGCGCACGGCCTCCAGCTCCTCTGGCGAGACCAGTCCCGGGATCACGCGTGTCAGCGACTGCTCGATCAGGCCGCGCCCGGTCGTGGGGTCGGTGCCGGCGGCACGCACCCCGTGCACCAGGGACAGCGACTTGCCCCGGGCCGTTGCCGTGCGCACCAGGTACATGACGGCATCCACCAGCCCCCACGCCAGGTTGCAGCCTATGGCGGCTATGAACATCTCGCGGATCTCGGTGTGCCCGGCCTCGGCCACCGAGATCGCGCCGGTGAAGCTCAGCGCCATCAACAGGCCGAAGATCAGTTCGGAGACCCGGTCCACCGGATCGAGAACCGGTTCACGGTCCGAATTCGCAGAGACAGGATCCTGGCTCATATGGCGTCACTCCTCGCAATCCTCTTGCTGGAGATGATCGCCGCGCGCAGCCGCGCTGGCAATAGATTGGCGCCCGATCGGTGGGACGTGTGGCGCACCAATTTGATGAAAGCTGCAGGAGAATCCGGCGCAACGCGCCGACAGGCACCACCCTTGAACCTGTTGCGTGCTGACATCAACTTGAACCCGGTGAGCGGAGCCGACATGTCATCGTTGCAACTGGAACCCCACAAGATCCCGCAGCCCGGCCAGCGCACGCTGGTGCGACGTGACGGGCATAGCGTGGTCATCTTCAACGTGGATGGCCAACTGCATGCGATCGAGGACGAATGCCCGCACGCGGGATCGGCCCTGTGCACCGGCCGGCTCGACGGGCACCTCATCCAGTGCCCGGCCCACGGCCTTCGCTTCGACCTGCGAACCGGCGCGATGCCCGGCAACGCGGGCATGCGCATCCAGGTCCATGCGGTGCAGGAGAAGGACGGCGTGCATTTCCTCCACTGGGCCGGCACCGGCAGCGCAGGACCCGCTCAGGAATGCCCTTGATCGACAAGACGCTCCAGAAGGACCTCGACGGGATGACGCAAAGTCTTGGATCTGAGGCGCGAAACCTGGCTGCGGCACGAGTAGCCGGTGGCCAGGACCTCTTCTGGCAGTGGAGCGTCGACGACCTTGGCCCACGACTGCTCGAAGATGAGCTTGGAGGTCGCGACGTTTCTCGTCTCATGACCATAGGTGCCCGACATGCCGCAGCAGCCGGAAGGCCGCGGGTGAAGCTGCAAGCCCGCGCGCTCGAACAGGCTCACCCAGTCGCCGGTGCTGGAAGGAACGTTGGTCTTCTCGGTGCAGTGCGCCATGAGTGATAGGGTGCGGCCGCCGCAGCGGAAGGCTGCAGCCTGGGAAAGACGCTCATCAACCATTCCTGCGGCAGGAGGACCTCGGGGACCTTGTCGAGCCCAGGAGCCTTTCGATACTCCTGGCGATAGACCAAGGTTATTGCTGGGTCCAGGCCGACCAGCGCGACCCCGCAGCGGGAAAGCTCGTGAAGTTGCGCGGCGTTGTTCCGGGCAGCCTTGCTGAAGGCCTTCAGGAAGCCCTGGACGTGAAGTGGCTTGCCATTGGGGCGCAACGGCGCCAGGTACACGGTGAAGCCGAGCCGGGCGGCGAGTTCGATGAAGCTGGCCGCGACCGTGGATTCGAAATAGCGCGTGAAGGCGTCCTGCACGAACACCACGGCGCGCCCTCTCTCGTGTGGCGTCAGGGCGTCCAGTTGCCGCCTCGATGCGACCTTGACGTTCCAGCGCCGCATGGCGTGCAACCAGTCGAACCGGCTGATCAGGGGGCTGTCGACCATGCCGGCCTTCGTTTCAAGCCAGCGCTTGACGCAGGCCGACGACATGACGGCGTTGTAGACCGCGGGCAGGCGCGCAAGGTAGGGAATGGTGTACTCCAGGGAGCCGATCAGATAGTCCTTGAGGGGGCGCAGATAGCGCGTGTGGTACAGCGCCAGGAACCTGGAGCGCAATTCAGGGACACTGACCTTGACGGGGCATTGGCCCGCGCAGGATTTGCAGGCCAGGCAACCTGCCATGGCGTCATGGACTTCGTTGGAAAAGTCTGCGGCTTCGCCGCGATCGCGAGCCCGGGTGTTGCGCCAACGAAAACCCAGGCTCTTGAAGAACGATGGCGCCTCTCGCTCGACCGCGAGGACGTCGACATTCGCGGCGCCCTGGAGTCGAAGCCATTCCCGAACCAGCGACGCGCGTCCCTTGGGCGAGTGAATTCTCTCGCGCGTGGCCTTCCAGGACGGACACATGGCGTCGTCAGGATCGAAGTTGTAGCACGCACCGTTTCCGTTGCAGTGCATGGCGGTCCCATAGCTTTGCCAGACCCGTTCGTCAATCTGCCGATCCGAATCACCGCGCATCGGGACCTCGTCGACGCGCGTCAATGGCTGCTTCGATGCTGTCGGTGTGGCGATCTTGCCCGGATTGAGTTGGTTGAATGGATCAAAGGCCGCCTTGAGCTCCTGAAGGGCAGGGTAGAGCTCACCGAAGAACTTGGGTGCGTACTCGGATCGCAAGCCCTTGCCATGCTCTCCCCAAAGGAGTCCGCCGTATTTCCGGGTGAGGTCTGCAACGCCTTGCGTGATGAGCGGAATCAGCGCGGCATCGCGCGGATTCTTCATGTCCAGGGCGGGCCGCACGTGCAGCACCCCGGCGTCCACGTGGCCAAACATTCCGTACTGAAAACCGTGACTGTCGAGGAGCGCGCGAAACTCGGCGATGTAGTCCGCCAGGCGCTCGGGCGGCACGGCGGTGTCCTCCACGAAGGGCTGCGGGCGCGCTTCGCCATCGATGTTGCCGAGCAGGCCCACCGCCCGCTTGCGCATCGCGTAGACGGATTCCACGGCGGATGCACCAATTGCGAGCGTGTGCCCGAGGCGATCGACACTGCCGTCGGAACGCAGGTGCTCGCAGAAGGCATGCACGCGTGCTTCCAGCTCTTGCTGGTCGTCGCTGGAGAACTCGACCAGGTTGATGCCCATCGCCTGGCCACGAGGACTGGCGGGAAAGTAGGGGGCGACCCGGTGCCAGACGATGTCGTTCATGGCCAAGGCCAGGACCTTCGAATCGACGGTCTCGATGGACAGCGGCTTGTGCTGCATGAGTGCCTGGGCATCGCGCAGCGCCTCCATGAAGCTTGCATAGCGGATGTTGACCAGTGTCGAGTGCTTGGGTATCGGCAGGACGGACAGGGTCGCCTCGACCAGGAAGCCCAGCGAGCCCTCTGAGCCACACAGGATGCTGTTCAGGTTGAAGCGGCCCCGCTCGTCCCCCAGGTGCGCCAGGTCATAGCCCGTCAGGCACCGATTGAGCTTGGGAAAGCGATCGGCGATGAGTTTCGAGCGCGATTCGTGGATGTTCAGGGCGGTCCTATAGCCTGCGCCGACGGGGCCGCCCAGCGCGCACAGGCGAGCCAGCTCCTCGGCAGTGACGGACTTGCTCTCATGCCTGGCGCCGCCGAGGTAGACGCAATCCAGGCTCAGGACGTGGTCTCGCGTCTTCCCGTAGGTGCAGCTGCCTTGCCCACTGGCATCCGTGCTGACCATGCCCCCGATCGTCGCGCGATTGGAGGTGGACAGTTCGGGAGCGAAGAAGAGGCCATGGGGCCGCAGTGCCGCGTTGAGCTGGTCCTTCACGACGCCTGCCTGGACGCGAACCTTGCGCGCCGCGACGTCGATCTCGAGGATTCGGTTCATGTGGCGTGAAACGTCAACGACGATGCCGTCGGTCAACGATTGCCCGTTCGTGCCGGTTCCGCCGCCGCGAGGCGTCAAGACGATCTTGCGAAATTCAGGTTGAGCCGCCAGCCGTGCAAGGCACTGGACGTCGGCTGCGCTGCAAGGGTAGACGGCCGCCTGCGGTAGGCGCTGGTAGATCGAGTTGTCCGTGGAAAGCACCGTTCGCTCGGCGTAGGTGCTTGCGATCTCGCCGAGAAAGCCGGCCCGCCGCAGTTCGCTGCAGAACGTTCCGTAGGTTCGCGCGATTGGCGCGGGTGCGACAATCGATTGGATTGCGGTATTCATCATGACATGGGGCATGCATTCACACGGACCGTCGCATGAGAGCTACCTCTGAATTCGTGCGCAGTGGCGTCCTGAACGGATATGTCGAGCTGGTCCAGTCGCTTGGCGGGGATCCCTACAGGCTGATTCGTTCCGTGGGGATGAAGGCCAAGCTTCTCGAGGACTCGGAGATGCTGATACCGCGCGATGCCGTGCGTGAGTTGCTGGAACTCACCGCCCGCAAGACGCAGACCGAAGACCTGGCATTGCGCCTCGCGGCACAGCGCAAGCTTTCCGCGCTCGGGCCCGTCAGCCTGGTGCTGAGGGAAGACCCCACCCCAAGGGCCGCGCTCGAGACCCTTCGTCGGTATTTGAAACTGGTGAACGCCTCGCTGACGATCCATGTCGAGGACGCTGGCAGTGCGGTCATCGTCCGGGAAGACCTGCGGCCTACGCCCGGGTTGCCGATGCGCCAGTCCGTCGAGCTTGCGGTGGGCACCATCTTCCGCGCGCTCACCGAACTGATCGGTCCGCGCTGGCGGCCTCTTGAAGTCTGCTTCACCCATCGACCGCCCAGCGACGTTGCTGCGCACCGGGCGTTCTTCAAGCAGAACGTCAAGTTCAATCAGGAGTTCGACGGCCTTGTCTGCGCGGCCAGCGACTTGTCCACGCCGCGCGAGGTCGGGGACGAGGCGGCAGGTGGGTTTGCGAGAAAGTACCTGGAATCGGTCCTCGCCGACCGCAGTCTCAGCGGGCATGAGGGATGCCGCCAGATCATTCTCGCGCTGCTGCCCAACGGTGCGTGTACGTCGAGCGAGGTGGCGCGGTTGCTCCAGATCGATCGCCGGACATTGCATCGTCGCCTCGAAGCGGAGGGCCTGACCTTCGTTCGCCTCCTCGACAGCGTGCGCTCGGATCTTGTTGTTCGGTACTTGAGGGAGAGTGACCTCCCGCTCAGCGACATTGCCCAGCTTCTTGGCTTCGCAAGACTCAGCAGCTTCAGCTATTGGTTCCATCATCTATTCGGCCGTAGCGCCTCGCAATGGAAGAAGGAAGCGAGCGGTACGGTGGGCTCGCGCAAGACGGGCTGACCGGACCGATGTGCGTGGCGGGTGCGGCGCCGCCGTTGGCGAACCGGTGCCGCGGCAGCAGGGTCGGTGCGACCTCTGCCGTCGCGGCGCAGGGTCAGGCGATCAAGCCTCTGCGAACGTGGGCTTGCGCAGGAAGCCCTGGTTGCCACCGTTTCGATTGGGTGCGAACCCGTTTGCCGCGAGCGTCACTTCCACGGTGTCGTAGAAGACACCGATCTTCAGGATCTCTCGTGCCTGCTGCGCAGTCGCGATCGGGCGGCCGAATTCGCCTGCGATGCGCACCAGTTGCTTGATCTGCTCGACCGAGCTCATCTTGCCGGTGCGCTGCTGGTTCCACAGCACGTCCTCGGTGCCGCAGCGCACGTGCAGGCCCAGGGCCATGCCGATCATGTTGATGGGCAGCACGTTGAGCACCGAGCTTTCGACCGTGAGCACTGCGCCGTCCGGCACCGCGCGCAGCATGTTGGCCAGGTTGTAGATGTTGGCCTGGTCCATCCCGCCGCTGATGGCCACCCAGTTCATCACCAGCGGCCCCTTGTAGACGCCCCGGCGGATCATGCGCTCGATCGTCTCGAAGCTGTTGATGTTGTAGCACTGGAACTCGCTCTGGATGCCCGCGGCCGTCAGACGGCGAATGTGTTCCTCGACCCAGCTTGGATTCGAGGGCACGATCATGTTCCTGTAGGCCTCGTAGTACTCGGGGAAGCCTCGCGAGACCCCCCTGAAGTCGTCTACGCCCGCGTGCTCGGTCACGTTCATCTGGGTCGTGTTGACGGTCACCGTCACCTGGTCGGGCTTCGGGTCGAGCTCGGCGAGCATGTGGCGCGTGTCGTCGCTGAGCCACTTGGCGGATTGCCCCTCCTCGGGTGCGAAGCTGATGGAGCCGCCCACCTGGATGATCATTTCCGGCACGCGGGCGCGCACGCCGGCGATCAACTCGTTGAACATGGACAGGCGCTTGCTGCCTTTGCCGTCGGCTTCGCGCACATGCAGGTGCAGCACGGTGGCGCCGGCCTCGTAGCAGTCCACCGCCTTCTGGATCTGGTCTTCCATGGTGACGGGAATGTCTTCCGGGAAGTCCGAGGGAATCCAGCCCGGCGCATAGGGCGCGGCGGTGATGATCAAGGGTTGCTGGTTCTCGGGATAGAGATGTCCGTCGAGGAAGTTCATGGTGTTGGTCCTTGGGGTTGAGAGAAATGTCGGGAACGTCGAAAGCGAGAGGAAAGCCTTCTCCCCTGCGAGACCGGCGCAAGCCGGCTCGCTGATGCACAGATCGCGGTTTTTCGAAAAGGGGAAGGGGGTCAGTTCGCCCGGATGTCGAACTTCTTGACGATGGCGGCGTTGCGTTGGGAGATCAGCTTGTGCTCGGCCAGCAGCGCCGATGAATCAACGCTGACATCGGGCTCCAGTCCGACGTCGAGCAGCCTTTGCTGCACCGCCGGCACGCTCGCTGCCTTCTTGATGACTGCCTGGAGCTTGGCCAGGACTTCAGGCGGCAACTTGCTGGAGCCGTAGAAGCAGACCTGTCCCTGGAACTGAATCTCCGGATAGCCAAGCTCGGTCATGGTCGGCAAGTCGGGCAGGTACCTGGAGCGGTTCTTCCCGGAAACGGCGTAGGCGCGAAGCATGCCGCTCTTGATCATGGGCAGGGAGGCCACCATGCCGTCGAACATGATGTCGACCTGGCCGCCGATCACGTCCTGAAGTGCTGGCGGCGAGCCGGAATAGGCCACATGCTGCATGTCCAGGTTCTCCCGGCTGCTGAAAATCAGTCCGGAGTATTGCGACACGGTGCCGGTGCCGTAGCTGGCAAAGGACGACTTTCCCTTGCGCGTCTTCAGTTGTGCGACGAGGCCCTGAAAATCCTTGGCCGGGTAATTGGCAGAGGACACGAGGACGTAGCTGGTGAAGGCCACCCGTGCAATGGACGTGATGTCCTTGAGCGGGTCGTAGGGCACCTTCATCACCAGGGGCGCTTCGACCAGCATGTTGCTGGGGCCCATGGCGATGGTGTTGCCGTCGAGCTCGGCCTTGAGCATGGCACTCAGTCCGATGGCGCCGCTGGCACCGGGCTTGTTTTCGACAATGACCGGCCGACCGATGTCCTCGGAGATCCGTTGCCCGACCACGCGCGCGGCCACATCGACGGTTCCGCCCGCCGGTGCCGGAACGATGATCCTCAAGGGCTTCTCACCAATCGCCCAGACGCTGAGCGAGAGCGACCATCCGACCAGGCCCAAGGCACAGAGCCTTACACGTTGCTGCAGATTCATCTCTGTCTCCAATCTCTCTTTCGAGCAATGTCGTACTTGTTGGCGTCAGTATCCGAATCGAGGTGTGTTTCGGTTTGCCAAATTGAGACATGCGTTTTCGAATTTGAGACATCGCTCCTCTGCTCTGGGCGAGTCCGATGAACGTCCGCTAGGGGAGCCGGACTAGCCTGCGGATACCGAGGTCGCGGCCCGATTCGGTCCGGAGATGTCGACGAATCGCGCCCCGAGCCGAAGCGCCAGTTCCTGCTTTGCTTGCGCCAGGCCCGCGAGCATCTCGCCAGGCTGGTCGCAATCGGCAACCCGAAAATCCCGGGCTCCGGCCGTCTGGACCACCCATTCGCCAGAGCGTCTGATGATTGCCCTGGGGAGCAGCCCCAGGTTGCCATGGGCATCCACGACGGCTCGATGCCAACACGCCGGAGCGGGGCTGCCCCGCCTGGGTTTGGGGCCGCCGCGCGTGGCAATGAGCGCGAAGCGGGGGCCACCGTAGGCGGCATCGGCAAACACGAAGAACTCCGAACTCAACACCAGGATCCAGGCATTGCTGACTCGCTCCACGTTCAATGGAACCTTGACGAGCTCGTTGGCGGAGATGGGGACGAGGTGGTCGTGCATGCTGGCCTGTTCGCGGCGACCAATATAGGCCGGCAGCGCGCTGGCCGGACTGCGGCTCAGAGCGGAAAAGGACGAGTGGTCTCCATCCGCCGACATGCGGCAATCTGCCTTCGTGTCACAACTACACGGGCGAGCTAGAACGCCCAAGCTCAAGCGTCGGTTTCCCGAGTTCGAGGTGACGACCTGCCGGCAGGGGCTGGAGGCGATCCGTCGGGAAGCGCCAGACTTGTCTCCAGGCGCTTAACATTCGCGTCATGAAAATCCTCCTTGCCGTGGACGGCAGCGAATACAGCCGCCGCATGCTGGACTACATCACCAGCCATTCGAAGAGCTTTGGCAACAGCACCTTCACGGCGGCCTACACCGTGCCGCAGGTGTCGCTTCGCGCCATTGCGCTGGTGGGCGTGGACGCAGCGCGCGACTACTACGCCGAGGAAGCCGAGGTGGTGCTCGGCCCCATTCGCGAG
Source organism: Pseudomonadota bacterium (assembly GCA_018241225.1). Lineage (GTDB taxonomy): Bacteria > Pseudomonadota > Gammaproteobacteria > Burkholderiales > Burkholderiaceae_C > Variovorax. The sequence goes on along the minus strand of JAFEEG010000031.1, from coordinate 14,928 downwards.
CTGCTGACCGGCCATGGCGTGCAGGCCGAGTGCGTCTACCGCGTGGGCCAGCCGGCCAGCGAGATCGCCACGATGGCCGAGGGCGAGCAATTCGACCTGGTGGTGATGGGCTCGCACGGGCACAACGCGCTCAAGAACCTGGTGCTGGGTTCGGTGGCCACCCAGGTGCTGGCCGCCTGCAAGGTGCCGGTCCTGATCGTGCGCTGAGCGCCCGCGGCGGCTACCTCAGCCGCGCTTGAGCCAGCGCCCGCCGAACATCACCGCCAGCAGGGCTGCCACCACGAAGCCGATGCCGGCCCATTGCCAGGTGCCGATGCGCTCGCCCAGCAGGCCCATGCCGGCCGCCAGCCCCACCAGGGGCACGCCCAGGCTGAAGGGGGCGACCCGGTTGGCCGGGTGGCGCTGGAACAGGCCGGTCCACATCGCATAGGCCAGCAAGGTGGCCAGCCAGGCCAGGTAGCCCACGCCGGCCCAGGCGCCGGCGCTGGCATGCAGCCATTGCCAGCGCAGTTCGGGCGCATCGAACAGCAGGCTGAGCGCAATGAAGGGAACGATGGGCACCAGGCTGCTCCACACCACGAACTGCAGCGCATCGAAGCCCGGGTGTGCCTGCTGTGCCTTGCGGGCGATGATGTTCGAGCTGGCCCACATGGCCGCTGCACCCAGGTTGAGCGCCAGCCCCACCGCCGTGGTGGCGCCGCTGCCACCCACCACGTAGTTCAGCGCAAAGCAGCCCAGGCCCAGCGCCGCCAATGCGAGGCCCATGCGCAAGGGGCCGCTGATGCGCTCGCCCAGCAAGGCCATGCCCAGCAGCGCGGTGAAGAAGACCTGGGTCTGCATGACCACCGAGGCCAGGGCCGCCGTCATGCCAGCCTGCAGCGCGGTGAACAGCAGCCCGAACTGGCCCACGCCTTGCGCCAGGCCGTAGTACACGAGCCAGCGCATGGGCAGCTTCGGGCGCTTGATGAACAGCACCAGCGGAAAGGCCGCGAACACGTAGCGCGCGGCGCCCAGCTGAAAGGGCGTGAAGTCGCGCAGCGACAACTTCATGGCCACGAAGTTCAGTCCCCAGATGACCACCACGCCCAGGGCGGAAGCCAGGTCGATGCCGGCCAGCGGAGAAGATGCGCCGCGATGAGCGCTGGCGGCGCCGCTCACGCGCAGCCCTTGCGGCAAGGGAAGAGGGCGGCAGGGGCGGGCGCGAAATCGACGAGGGACGGCATGAGCGGATATTTCGAAGCAGCCATCGATTGTGGCTGTTGTCAGGTACCGCAAACCGGGACGCAACCGGCCTTGGAAGTCGCGATGTCTTCAGGCGTGGCGGGTGCCGCGCCGCGTGGTCTTTGCGGGAGATTTCCTGCTGCTCTTGGCAGGCGCCTTGGCCCTTGTCTTCGCGCCGTGCGCCGCCGCCAGGGCGGCCAGGCCGCCCATCACGTAGCGCACCAGGTCTTCCTGCAGGCCGGCCGGGTCTTGAACCACTGCCGGCAGCACCCGCGCAGGCGCCTCACGCGGCGCCACCATCAGCACGATGGCGGGTAGCACGACAAAGGCCACCGCGCGCTGCACGGCGGGGTGGTCCTGGGGCAGCTGGAGTACCTGGCCCATGAGTGCTCGCATGGCAGCGGCCTTGGGGAGCACGGCCTTCTCCACCATGGCCGGCAGCATGGCCGAGGGCGAGAGCACCTCGCGCACCATCACCCGAAAGCCCCAGGGCGCATCGCCCCTGGACGACAGGTGCAGCACGTTGCCCAGCACCATTTGCAGCCGTTCTTGCGGGCTGGCGTTCGAATCGGTGGTGACGGCCAGCAGTTCGTCCAGGTCGACGATCTGCTTGTGTGCCTCGATCAGCACCGCCTCGTACAGGCCCTCGCGGCTTCCGAAGTGGTAGTTGATGGACGCCATGGGCGTGCCGGCGCGCTGCGCGATTTCCTTGGTGGTGCCTTCGGCCAGGCCGCGCTCGGCAAAGAGCTGGCCCGCGGTTTCCAGCAGCAGTTGACGGGTGGCCTGGCCGCTGGGCCTGGGCGTGCGTGCGGGCAGGGCGCTGCCGCCTTGCCTGGCGGTGCGCACCTGGGTCTTGCGTGGGGCCGTTCGGTTCATCCGGTGTGGCGCAGAAATTTGTTTGAATTTGAATTCAAATTTAATATCATGCAGTCTACAAGGTCGCAAGGCTGCCCACAACCGCTCTTTCTCTTCTTCGCCATGAACAAGAAGCCCTTGATCGCCGCTGCCGTCGTCCTGCTCGTGGGGGGCGCCGCGCTGGCCTGGTGGCTGCAGCGCGAGCCGGCATCGCGCAGCGAGCTGGTGTTGTACGGCAACGTCGACCTGCGCCAGGTGTCGCTGGCCTTCAACGGCAGCGAGCGCATCGCCAGGCTGGCGGTGGAAGAGGGCGACCACGTCAAGGCCGGCCAGGTGCTGGGCGAGCTCGACGTCAAGACGCTGCAGCTGCGCGCGGACCAGTCGCGCGCGCAGATCGCCGTGGCGCAGCAGGCGCTCGAACGCCTGCAGACCGGCAGCCGCCCCGAAGAAATCGGCCAGGCCCGCGCCCAGGTGGCTGCCGCAGAGGCAGATGCCCGGCTGGCCCAGCAGCAGGTCGAGCGCCTGCAGGGCATCGGCCAGAGCACCGGCGGGCGAGGCGTGAGCCAGCAGGACATGGACGCGGCCCAGGCCCGGCGCAAGGTGGCGCAGGCGCAGCTGGACAACGCCCGCAAGGCGGCGCAGCTGGTGGTTACCGGCCCGCGCAAGGAAGACATCGCCCAGGCGCAGGCCCAGCTCGAATCGGCCCGCGCGGCGCTGGCCGTGCTGGAGCACCAGGTGGCCGAGTCCACCCTCAAGGCGCCCATCGACGCCGTGGTGCGCGCGCGCCTCATGGAGCCGGGCGACATGGCCTCGCCCCAGCGTCCGGTCTTCACCTTGGCGGTGACCAACCCCAAGTGGGTGCGGGCGTACGTGTCCGAGCCGGACCTGGGCCGCATCCGATCGGGCATGGCGGCAAGGCTGGTCACCGACAGCCATCCCGACCAGCCGCTGAACGGCCGCATCGGCTACATCTCGTCGGTGGCCGAGTTCACGCCCAAGACGGTGCAGACCGAAGACCTGCGCAGCAGCCTGGTCTACGAAGTGCGCGTGCTGGCCGACGACAGCGACGACCGGTTGCGCCTGGGCATGCCGGCCACCGTGCGCATCGCGCTCGATCAGCACAAGCCATGAGCGATTCGCCCGCGCTCGTCGCCCAGGGCCTGCACAAGCGCTTTGCGGTCAAGGGCAAGGCGGCGCCGGTGGTGGCGCTGCAGGACGTGAGCCTGGCGGTGCCATCGGGCGCGCTCAGCGCTTTCGTGGGGCCAGACGGCGCTGGCAAGACCACGCTGCTGCGCCTGGCCGCCGGCCTCCTTCGGCCGGACGAAGGCTCGCTGCAGGTGCTGGGCATCGACGTGGCGCGAGAGCCCCAGGCCGTGCAGGACCGCATCAGCTACATGCCGCAGCGCTTTGGCCTGTACGAAGACCTGAGCGTGCAGGAAAACCTCGACCTGTACGCCGACCTGCACGGCGTTCCGGCCGACATGCGGCGCGAGCGCTATGCCCGCCTGCTCGAAATGACCGACCTCGGCCGCTTCACATCGCGGCCGGCGGGCAAGCTCTCGGGCGGCATGAAGCAGAAGCTCGGGCTGGCTTGCACGCTGGTGCGCTCGCCGCAACTGCTGCTGCTGGACGAGCCCACGGTGGGCGTCGATCCGCTGTCGCGCCGCGAGCTGTGGCAGATCGTGGAGCAACTGGTGCAGCAGGAGCGGCTGAGCGTCGTGGTCAGCACCGCCTACCTCGACGAGGCCGAGCGATGCGCGCAGGTGTTCGTGATGCACGACGGCCAGCTGCTCTCGCAGGGCCCGCCCGAAGACCTTCGCGCGCGTGCCGACGGCCTGTGCTTCGTGGCCAGGGCGCCCGAAGGCACGCCGGCGCGCACGCTGCAGGCACGGCTGCTGGACGATCCTTCGGCGGTGGTCGACGCGGTGCCCGAAGGCGGCGACGTGCGCTTCATCCGCCAGCCCAAGGGCGATGCCGCCGCACTCGATGTGCTGCTGCAGGGGGCAACTGCCGAGCCGGTGCCGGCGCGCCTGGAAGACGGCTTCATGGTGTTGCTGCGGGGGCAGGCGGGCGCCGCGCAATCGCCCCCTGCGGTTGCAGAGCAAGCCCACGCCGCGGAACCCGGCGAAGTCGTGATCGAGGTGCGCGACCTGGTGCGCCGCTTCGGCGACTTCACCGCCGTGGCCAGCACCAGCTTCCAGGTGCGGCGCGGCGAGATCTTCGGGCTGCTGGGCCCCAACGGCGCGGGCAAGACCACCACCTTTCGCATGCTGTGCGGCCTGCTGCCGGCCAGCAGCGGCTTCCTGCAGGTGGCGGGCGTGAACCTGCGGCATGCGCGGGCGCAGGCGCGCAGCCGCATCGGCTACGTGTCGCAGAAGTTCGCGCTGTACGGCAACCTCACGGTGGCCGAGAACCTGTCCTTCTTCGGTGGTGCCTACGGCCTGCGCGGCGACAAGCTTCGCAAGCGCATGCGCGCGGTGGTCGACGAGTTCGACCTGGCCGGCCAGGAAGAAGCCACCAGCGGCCAGCTGCCCGGTGGCTTCAAGCAGCGCCTGGCCATGGCCACCGGCCTGCTGCACGAGCCGGAGATCCTGTTCCTTGACGAACCCACCAGCGGCACCGACGCACTGGCGCGGCGCGAATTCTGGCGGCGCATCACCGCGCTGGCCGCCGCAGGCGTCACCGTCATCATCACCACGCACTTCATGGAAGAGGCGGAGTACTGCGACCGCATCGTGATCCAGGACGCGGGCAAGCTGCTGGCCATCGGCACGCCGCAGGAAGTGCGCGCCAAGGCCCAGCCCACGCCGGGGCGGCGGCCCAACATGGAAGACGCCTTCATCGGCATCGTGAGCCAGGCGCGGGCGCAGGCCGCAGGGCAGGGAGCGGCGGCATGAGCACAGGCGACGCGGCCCCCGCCACCCGCTCGCATGCGCTGGCCCGGCTGGTGGCGCTCACCCGCAAGGAAACGCGGCAGCTGCTGCGCGACCCGAGCAGCCTGGCCATCGGCATCCTGCTGCCCATCCTGCTCATCCTGCTGTTCGGCTTCGGCCTGTCGCTGGACGTGAAGAACGCGCCGCTGGCGCTGGTGATGGAAGACAGCTCGCCCACGGCCACGCAGGCGGTGGCGGGGCTGTCGCTCACGCCCTACATCTCGCCGGTGCCGATGGTCTCGATGAAGGACGCCGAGGCGCTGCTGCGCGAGCACAAGGTGGACGGCATCGTGCGCGTGCCGGGCGATTTTTCCAGCCGGCTGGCGGCAGGCGACGCGCGCATCCAGATCGTGGTGAACGGCGCCGACGCGAACAAGGCCAACACCATCTTGCGCTATGCCGGCGCGGCGCTGGGCACCAGCGCGCAGCGCCTGGCCGACCGGGGAGGCGGTGCGCCGGTCGCGACCGTTGCCGGCAGCGTGGGCTCGGTGAGCCTGGAGCCGCGCCTGTGGTTCAACAGCGCCAACAACAGCACCTGGTACCTGGTGCCCGGCCTGGTGGTGCTGATCATGACGCTGGTGGGGGCCTTTCTGACCGCGCTGGTCATGGCGCGCGAATGGGAGCGCGGCACGCTGGAGGCGCTGTTCGTCACCCCGGTGCGGCCCGCGGAGATTCTCATCGCCAAGATCATTCCGTACTTCGGCATCGGCATGGTGGGCCTGGGGCTGTGCCTGGTGGCCGCGCGCTGGCTCTTCGAGGTGCCCATGGTCGGCTCGCTGTTCCTGCTGGTGTTCGCGTCCATGCTGTACCTGATCGTTGCGGTGGGCATCGGGCTGGTGATCTCGTCCGTCACCCGCAACCAGTTCCTGGCCAGCCAGGTGGCGCTGCTGTCGAGCTTCCTGCCGGCGATGCTGCTGTCGGGCTTCCTGTTCGACCTGCGCAACGTGCCTTGGGTGGTGAGCATCATCGGACACATCCTGCCGGCCACGTACTTCATGGAGCTGATCCGCGCGCTGTTCCTGGCGGGCAACATCTGGCCGCTGGTCATCAGGAGCTGCCTGATCCTCATGGGTTATGCGGTGGGGCTGCTGTGCGTGGCGCGCTTCGTGACCCGCAAGCGCCTGGACTGAAATGAAGTACCCCCACGCTCATCACTTCGTGTATCGCTGCCCCCCGAGGGGGCGCTCAGTGCCCTACGGGCGGCCGGGCGGGCACTGACATGACCGCCATCACCGACTACCTGCTGCGCGTGCTGCAACTGTGCCGCAAGGAGCTGTTGGCCATCCTCAAGGACCCGGCCAGCCGCGTGATCCTGGTGGCGCCGGCCATCATGCAGAGCCTGATCTTCGGCTACGCGGCCACCTACGACCTGCAGCGGGTGGATTACGCCCTGCTCGACCAGAGCCATGGCGGTGCCGCGCGCGAACTGGTGGCCAAGCTCGAGGGCGGCGGCGTGTTCCGCCGCGCCATGACGCTGCGCTCGCCGGCCGACATTGCCGCGCCCATCGACACGCAGGAGGTCCTGCTGGTGCTGCACATCGGAGCGCGCTTCGAGCAGCAGCTGATGGCCGGCGAGGCCGCGCCGCTGCAGGTGATCGTGGATGCGCGCAACTCCACCACGGCCGGTGCGGCCGTCGGCTACGTGACCGAGGTGGTGAACGGATTCAACGCGCAGTGGAGCGCACGCCATGGCGGCGCCGCCGCGCCGCCCCTGCGGGTGGAGTCGCGCGCCTGGTTCAACCCCAACCTGGAGACGCGCTGGAACTTCATGCCCGGCCTGGTGGCGGCGCTGAGCATGCTGCAGACCCTGCTGCTCACCGCCTTGTCGGTGGCGCGCGAGCGGGAGCAGGGCACCTTCGACCAGTTGCTGGTGACGCCGCTCACGCCCACGCAGATCATGATCGGCAAGGCCATTCCGCCAGTGCTGGTGGGGCTGGTGCAATCCACGCTCATATTGCTGGTGTGCACGCTGTGGTTCCGCATTCCGATGGCGGGGTCGCTCTTTACGCTGTATGCGGGGCTGGTGTTCTTCACCGTGGCCAGCGTGGGCATCGGCCTGTCGATCTCGGCGGTGTCGGCCAACATGCAGCAGGCCATGCTCTACACCTTCGTCCTGATCATGCCGATGATGCTGCTCTCGGGCCTGACCACGCCGGTGAGCAACATGCCGCAGGCGCTGCAGATCGCCACCTGGATCAACCCGCTGCGCTTTGCCATCGACCTGGTGCAGCGCGTGTACCTCGAAGGCGTGGGCTTTGGCACGGTGTGGCTCAACCTGGTGCCGCTCACCGTCATCGCGGCCGTCACGCTGCCGCTGGCCACGTGGCTGTTTCGCCACCGTCTTGTCTGAACCGGGAAATCGAGAAGAGGTTTGCCATGGCTTCACTACTGCATCTTCGTCCCCAGGCCCTGGCGGCCTTCGCCGTGTGCGCCGCGCTGGCCGGTTGCGCCGTCGGCCCCGATTTCCAGCCGCCGGCCAACGAGGCGCCGGCAGACTTCGGCGCCTGGCATGGCGGTGCGAACGAGCTGGCCTCCGGCTCGGCAGGCATTGCCGCATCGCCCATCAACTGGCAGTCCTTCGGTGACCCGGTGCTCGACCAGTTGCAGGCCCGCGCCCTGAAGGCCAACCCCGACCTGCAGACGGCAGCGCTGCGCTTTGCCCAGAGCCGCGCGCAAGGCACGGCGGTGCGCTCGCAAGGGCTGCCGCAGGTGGGCATGAGCGGCTCGGCCGTGCGCCTGCGCGAAAGCGAGGACGGCGACTTCGCCCGCGTCATCGGGGCGATCAATCCGGCGCAGAAGGACCAGATCGTCAAGGTGCTCAGCGAGGTGCACAACATGTACCAGCTGGGCTTCGATGCCTCGTGGGAGTTGGACCTGTGGGGCCGCGTGCGCCGCTCCATCGAAGCCTCGGATGCGGATGAGGCCGCTTCGCAGGCCCTGCTCGCGCAGGTGCAGCTGAGCGTGCAGGCCGAGGTGGCGCGCCGCTATTTCGAGCTGCGGTCCGCGCAAGAGCAGATCCGCATTGCGCGCGCCGACATCCAGGCCGGCGAAGAGACGCGTTCGCTGGTGAAGGTGCGAACCGACAAGGGTCTGACCAACGGCCTGGACCTCAGCCGCCAGGACGCGCAACTGGCCGATGTGCGCGCGCGCCTGCCGCAACTGCTGGCCCAGGAGGCCCAGGCCACCAACCAGATCACCTTGCTGCTCGGCGAGCGGCCCGGCGCGCTGGTGGCCGAACTGGCGCCGCTGCCGCCCGCGCAGGCCAGGGCCTTGCCCGACCTGTCGCTGGGCCTGCCATCGGAGGTGGCTCTGCGCCGCCCCGACATCCAGCGCGCGCAGGCCCAGCTGCATGCGGCCACTGCCGGCATCGGCGTGGCGGTGGCCGACCTGTACCCGCGCATCACCATCGGCGCGAGCTTCGGCTTCCAGTCGGTGAATGCGAGCACCTTTGGCGAATGGGGCAGCCGTGAATGGTCGATCGGCCCCAGCATCCAACTGCCCATCTTCGACGGCGGGCGGCGCCGCGCCACCGTCACGCTGCGCAAACTGCAGGAGCAGGAGGCGGCGGTGGCCTACCAGCAGACCGTGCTGAAGGCCTGGCACGAAATCGACGACGCGCTCAGCAGCTACTCGGCCGAGCGCCAGCGCAATGCGCAGCTGGCCGCCATGGAGGCCGCCAGCCGCGATGCCTGGGAGCTGGCCCGCGTGCGCTACGAGCACGGCATGACCGACTTCCTGGTGGCGCTCGATGCGCAGCGCAGCTTGCTGCAGGCGCAGCGCGCGCGTGCCGACAGCAATGCGCGGCTTGCGCTGGGGCTGGTGGCGGTAACCAAGGCGCTGGGTGTGCAGCCGACGCAAACATCTTGAGAGGAAAAAGGCGCCCCAACTGGTTGAGCAGAAGAGGGCGATCAGCTACAACCTTGCGCACACCAAGAAGGAAAAGGGGAGCGCAATGAACACCACCACGTTGGCCGCAACGCGGCACGCGCTGGCCTGGCGGCCTCATGCCTGCGGCCTTGCGCCGAAATGCTCGGTGCCCATTCCGGGCTGCTGAGTCTCTCCCCCACCCGATTCGTTCGCCTCGCTTGCCTGCTTTCCCGCGCCTTGTCGGGATGAAAGCCCCTGCGCCGCGCATCCTGGGTCCGCCGCTTTCGAGCGCGCGTTGCACCTTCGTTCTCGCAAGAAATAACAGTCAGTGGAGGAAATCATGAAAAGATCCGATTCGTGGGCGGCACGGCGTGCCGCCATCACCGCCCTGGGCCTTGCCGTCCTGACCGCCTGCGGTGGCGGCAGTGGCAGCAACGACGGCAGCCCGGGCAGCGCCCCGACGACCGGCACGCCCAGCGACGCCCCGACCGGCGCCGCACCGGCGGCAATCGACCGCACGGCCAAGCCCATGGAGTTGCCGGGCACGGTCCAGCCCATCAACTACAAGCTGTGGTTCCGCCCGGACGCGGCGCTCAAGACCTTCGTGGGCCGCGGCGACGTGGAAATCGAGGTGCTCGAACCCGTCGATGCCGTCGTGGTGGCTGCGCACAACCTCAACTTTGCCAAGGGCCGCACCACGCTGCGCAAGGTGTCGAACCCCGGCGAAGCCGTGCCGCTTGTTCCCACGCCGCAGTCGCTGGGCGACTTCGTGCAGCTTCGCCTGAACGACGGCCAGATCGCCAAGGGCAAGTACCTGCTGCACATGGAATGGGACGGCAAGATCCAGTTCTCGGACGACGAGTACTGTCCGCCGGACGAGCTGGCCCGCAACCCGTACTGCTCGGCAGCCAGCGGCCTGTTCAAGCTGGGCCTGGCCAGCCCCGAAGGCGAGAGCAGCGACGCCATCGTCACGCAGGGCGAAACCAACTTCGCGCGCCAGTGGTTCCCGGGCTGGGACGAGCCGGCCTTTCGCCATACCTTCGAGATATCGGCCGAGGTGCCGGGCGACTGGAAGACCGTGTCCAACGGCGCGCAGACCGAGTCGGTGAAACTGCCCGACGGCTACCAGCGCGTGGCCTTCGAGAAGACGCCCTCGATGCCCATGTACCTCACCTTCTTCGGCGGGGGAAAGTTCGACGTGCTCGCGGACAACTTCAGGAACCCGCTGACCGGCGAAGACATGCCGCTGCGCTGGTTCACGCCGCCGGGCCGCGCCGACTGGGCGCGCGGCGCCATGGAGTGGACCAAGGTGTCGATGGACTACTACTACAAGTACACCGGCATCCCGCTGCCCTTCAAGAAGTTCGACACCGTGGCGGCCAACGACAGCTACGACAACAAGCCCAACACGGGCTTCGGCGGCATGGAGAACTGGGGCGCCATCTTCGAGTTTGCCGACTCGGTGCTCACCAAGCCGGGCGACACGCCAGAGCTCTATTCCATGCTGGTGGTCACGCACGAGGTGGCGCACCAGTGGTTCGGCGACCTGGTCACGCTCGACTGGTGGGACAACGTGTGGCTCAACGAGTCGTTCGCGCGCTGGTTCGAGTGGCGCACCACCATCCAGTTCCACCCCGAGTACTACACCTTCTCCGACTTCGTGCTGGACAAGCACGGCGTGATCTCGGCGGACCTGCGCAGCACGGCCGTGCCGGTGCAACGCAACCTGGGCGACGCGGGCTCATTTGCGTTCATCGACCCGGCGATCTTCGTCTACAACAAGGGCAGCCACGTGCTGGAGACGCTGCAGAATTACATCGGCGAAGAGGCCATGCAAAAGGGCTTGCGCATCTACCTGAAGGACTATTCGTTCGGCAATGCCACGCCTTCGCGCCTGTGGAGTTCGCTGGAAAGGGCCAGCGGCGGCAAGAAGCTGGCGGACATCGGCGACAGCTTCATCCGCCAGACGGGCGTTCCGCTGCTCACGGTGGACGCGCAATGCGTGGGCAACAGCACCTGGGTGGGCATCACGCAGGAGGCGTTTCCCAACCAGAACCGGTTTCCGGCTTCGTTGTGGACCATTCCGGTCACCCTGGCCTATGGCGATGCGATGGAAAAGCGCAAGACGGTGGTGATGAACACCAGCACCACCCAGGTGGAGCTGCCCGGCTGCTCCGCGGTGCTGGCCGGGCCCACGGGGCAGGACTACTACGTGACCAACTACAGCCCGGCGTCGTGGAGCGACCTGCTGGCCAAGGTGCAGAACTTTGCCGGCAATGCGCCCTTGCTGCTGAACATCGAGCGCGACGCTTCGCGCCTGCGCACTGCAGGCCGCATTACGCAGGAGCAGTACGACCAGATCAAGGGCGTGCTCAAGCTGCCGATGGGGCTGCAAACCAAGGTGCAGCAGAGCGTGCAGAAGCAGGCCGCCATCGACGCGGGCCTGGCCAAGGCGGAATATCCGCACGCGCTGCGCTACCAGGGCGCCTTGATGCTGCGTGACAACCAAAGGCGCTGAGCCCCGAAGCCGTCAGGGTCGCAGCGGCGTTGGCGGCTCGGTGCGCACTGCCACGTAGGTCAACCGGCGATCGCGAATCATCAGCAGCGCGACCGGCCGCCCCGCGGGCAAGTCGGCCAGCGCGGCCCGGAAGTCTTCCACGCGGGCCACCGGCCGGTCGTTCACGGCCATGACCACGTCGCCGGCGCGAATGCCTTCGCTGCGGGCGGTGCCGCCCGATTCCTGCACCAGCAGGCCGCCATCCACGCCCAGTTGCTGGCGGCGCTGCACAGACAGTTCGGCCAGGCGCAGGCCCAGGCCGTCCTGCTGTGCCATTTCGTCCAGCACCGGCGCGGGCCTGGCGCCGGCGCGCTCGGGCTCGCGCGGCCACAGGACGCGTGTGCTGCGCAGGGCGCCCTGGCGCCAATAGCTGATGAGGCTTGTGCTGCCCGGCGCGTGCTCCGAAATCTGCCGCAGCAGTTGAGGCAGTCCGGCAACGGGCCGCCCGTCCATCGTGGTCAGCACGTCGCCCATGGCCAGCCCGGCATCGTCCGCTGCGCTGCCGGGCTCCACCTTGGCCACCAGCGCACCGGTGGCATCCGCCAGACCGAACGAGCGTGCCAGCGGTGGCGTCAGCGCCTGCAGTTGCGCGCCCAGGTGCACCCGCTGGACGCTCCCGCCCGATGCCAGGATGCGCGACATGGAACGCATGGCCAGGTCGATCGGCACGGCAAAGGAGACCCCCATGTAGCCACCCGAGCCGGTGTAGATCATCGAGTTCAGCGCCACCACCTCGCCGCGGCCGTCGAACAGCGGGCTGCCCGAGCTGCCGGGGTTGATGGGCACGTCGGTCTGGATGAAGGGCACCTCGCCGGCGCCGCCGATGAAGCGGTCCTTGGCGCTGACCACGCCGCTGGTCACGCTGCCGGCAAAACCGAAGGGCGAGCCGATGGCCGCCACGCGGTCGCCCGTGCGCAGCCGCGCCGAACTGCCGATGGGGGCCGTTGGCAGGCCGCGTGCGTCGATGCGCAGCAGCGCGACGTCGGTGCGCGGGTCGCTTCCCACCAGTCGCGCGTCGAAGAGGCGGCCGTCGGCCAGGCGGATCTGCGCCTGCTCGGCATTGGTCAGCGCGTGCGCGCTGGTCATGACCAGGCCGTCGGCGGCGACGATGAAGCCCGAGGCCAGGTCGCGCGCCTGCGGCGCTTGCGCGTAGGGTGACGCAGTGGGCAGCGGCCAGGCCAGGCGGTCGGCAAATTCGCCGTCGGGCATGAACTCGGCGCCGCTGTCCGCATCCGCGTCGCTGGTGCCGCGCCAGCCGCGCAGGGTGTGGATCTCGACCACCGCCGCGCTGCGGCTGGCCACCAGGGCGGCGAATCCGCCGCCTTGCCGGGGGGACGGGGCCGGCCGGGCCATCTTGGCGGCCGCGTGCTGGTGCTGCGCCCAGGCGGGTTGCACGCCACCCCAACCGGCCAGCACGGTGGCACTGGCCAGGGACAAGGACAGCAGCAGGGGCGGCGGCATGAACGCGCGGGCCATGCCGCTTGGATTGCGCCAGGCGGCTGCGAATTCCCGGCCGCCCACACGAAATTCGATCAATGCGGTCGAACCGCAGTCTGGACGGACAGGCGGGGGCCGGCGAGGGCGCGCCGGCTCAGTGCATCAGGCTGGGCTGCACTCGCGGCCAGGCTGTTTCGCGGCCCATCATGGCGCGTGCGTAGAGGTAGTTCTGCAGTGCCTTTTCGCTCAGGCTGTTCATGTCCACCTGGCCTTGCGCGTCGCACGGAAAGACGAAGCCGCGGTGACCGGCGAAGAGGGGCTCGAAGCGCAGTTCCCAGCCTGCGGCAAGTGGGTGGATGGCCGATGACGTGTGGAACATGGCGTGCCTCCTTTGCGCTCTTTCCCAGCGCCTGGGTCAAGAGACTGCCACCTGCATGGCGGCAATTCGTCCCTCACTGGGAGGACGAGCAGGGGGGACTGGCTTTCAAGCCAGGGGGGGCCTTCTTACGCACTATTCCTTTCGTCAAATAGTTACTACACATAAGTAGATGCCATCCATCCGTGCTTTCACTCATCTCCAAATATGTTTATCTTTCATAATTAAATTGGGCTGTCGCGGACAGGGCACCCCAGGGAAACAAACACCTCGCTTCGTGCAGATCCATCAACAACACCAAAGGAGACTTCGCATGCGTGAAAGGCATATCCAAGCGTCCGGCCGTCGGGCCGGCATCCTGCAACTGGCCGCCGCGATGGCCGGCGCCGTGATTGCACTGGCCGGCTGCGGCGGCAGCAGCGGCACATCCAGCGGATCGGGCTTCTCGGGATGGGACGCGAACGCCGCCAAGCCGCCGGCCTATGCGGCGGGCCCGGGGACCACGGGCTTCTGGGACATCTATGGCGCCCCGCGTGCGGATGCACAGGCGGGCGACATCTACTGGGCCCAGCCGCGCAGCGACGCGCCCGATGGTGCCAACGCCTGGAACGTCATCTACGTCTCGGAGATCCAGCCCGGCGTGAAGAAGTACGTGTCGGGCGAGATCTACGTGCCCGCAACCCGCAATGGCCAGCAGCGCGACGTGGTGCTGTGGAACCACGAAACCACCGGCGTGGCCGACGCGTGCGCGCCTTCGCGCCGCAGCCTGGTGGTGGATGGCGTGAGCCGTGTGCCCGCCATCCAGGACCTGCTGTCCCAGGGCTACGTCGTCGCCATGAGCGACTACCCCGGCCAGGGCCTGCCGGGGCCCGCGTACTACATGGCAGGGCAGCCCAACGCCCGTGCCTCGCTCGACATGCTGCGGGCGGTGCAGAACTTCCCCGATGCGAACGCGACCAAGCGCTATGTCATGTACGGCTGGTCGCAGGGCGGCCAGACGACGATGTGGACCGAGGCCATCGCCAGCACCTACGCGCCGGAGTTCACCGGCCTGGGCGCTGCGCTGATTGCGCCGGCGGTGCGCATCCGCGAACTGACGCTCAATTCGATGAAGAGCACCGACCTGGCCGGCTACGTCATCTCCACGCTGCCGGGCATTCACGCCGCGTACCCCGAGCTCAAGTACGGCGACTTCCTCACCACCGAGGGGCTTGAGCAGTTCCCGGCCATGGCCGACGGCTGCTTCGACGTGTGGTTCACGGCGTCGAGCGTGAAGGATCCCTACAAGCCCGGTGCGCTGGTGCCGGGCAGCACCTGGTGGAACGCGATGACCGCGGTGGACAACCTCGCGCCCAAGGGAAGCATGCCCTTTGCCATCTACCAGGGCTCGCAGGACACGACGGTGCCGCCCAGCCTGACCCAGGCCGAGCGCGCGGCGCTGTGCAAGGCCGGCGCCGCGGTGGACTACCAGGAATTCGCGGGCCTGGACCACGAGACGGTGGTGCCCGAGGCGGCCAAGCGCTTCCCGGCCTGGGCGCAAGAGCGTTTCAAGGGCGGCGCGGCAAGCAGCAACTGCTCGCAGTCGTGACGGGCTAGGCTTGGTGTTGCGATAAGTTGTTCACCCGGAGGAGGCTGAGAGACTGGAGTTACAAAGCTTCAGAACATCCCAGAGGAAACCACCA
>JAFEEG010000030.1 GCA_018241225.1 Pseudomonadota bacterium | reverse complement strand
ACACCACGTCCCGGGACATCAACGCAGCACGCCAGGTAGCGACTGGCCCTCCTGGGGCCAACAGGTCCTACCTCCTCTTGGGGGGACCAGGTAAACCGCCAATCACGAACATCCCATTGCTTCGTTGTCCGTCCGCAGGATATGGCTGTCAAACTAGCGCCGCACCACTCGCGTCTCCTCCTCAAATTTGAGGAGGACCGCGTAGGTATCCGACCTCACGACATGAGGCACTACAAGATTGACCGCTAGACAGAGTCCGCTCCGGTTCGTCTCGGCCTCGCCAAACAAGCATCGAAAAGCGAACAATAGTAGCCTCGCAAACGCGGCGATCGGCTGCTAGGCTGAGGAGGCACAGCAAGATGGCGACACCAGCGAATGGGCAAGGGCCCAAAGATCAGGCGGCAAGAGCCGCAATATCGAGGCTCCTCGAAGACACTCGACAAAGGCTGGTCGAGACGGGGACGAGGAATCGTCTCGTTCACGTAAATCGGGCAAACACGCGCGGAAACGTGCTGAACATAGTCGACTGTCGCTCCGACGGTGCCTATGCCATGTTGTCGTCCGATGAGATTCTGGAGTTTCTTGCCGGTCGCGACGCTAGTGAAGAGCGCGGCATTACCGCCTTCGCGAATACCAGCCGAGGAAGTTTCGACGACGAGCGCTCTTCTGAGACGAAGCTACATACTCGGCTCGGCTCCGACGCCCTGCAGAGGAAGCTGCTGAATATTGCGCGAGAGGCGAAGACTGTGGAGGAGGAATCCGGCGTCAACATCCTGTACATCGCCATGGGCTTCCTGACGTGGTTCGAGGACGACGCCTCGAGCGTGCCGAGAGAGGCGCCCCTCGTGCTGCTTCCGGTCGAGCTCGTCCGAGACGCGCGAACGTCGACCTACGACGTAAAGATGCGCGATGAGGACGTGATGACGAATTTGCCTCTCCTTCATCGCTTGAGGGACGACTTCGGGATCAACCTACCTGAGCTCGAGATCGGTGAAGAATGGAAGCCCAGCGACTATTTTGCTGAGGTCGAAGCCGTCACAGCCCATTGCAATCGCTGGAAGATCGATCCGGACGCGATGCAGCTCGGGTTCTTCAGCTTCAGCAAGCTCCTCATGTATCTGGACCTCGCGGTCGATGCCTGGCCGAATGATGGGCTGGCTAGTCATGAGCTTACCCAGGGGCTACTCTTCGAGGGCTTCGAGAACGAAGCGCCAGTCTTTCAACCAGGCGATCGCCTAGACGAGGTACTTACGCCCGAGCGCCTCTTCCATGTCGTCGATGCCGACGCGTCTCAGGCGAAGGTGATTGAGGAGGTGCGTTCGGGAAGAAGCCTGGTCGTACAAGGGCCGCCGGGTACGGGTAAGAGCCAGACCATTACCAACATCATCGCTGCTGCGTCCAGGGAGGGAAAGCGTGTGCTATTTCTGGCCGAGAAGATGGCGGCCCTTTCGGTCGTGCACGACCGGTTGGTGAAAGTTGGTCTAGGTGACATCTGTCTCGAGCTGCATTCCCGAAGCGCCAACAAGAAGACCGTGCTGGCGGAGCTTGCGCGGACCCTTGCGCAAGCGAGCGCCGTTCCGGACCTACCTGGTGATCCCGCCGAGCTGCGGCAGGCGCGCGATCGCTTGAACGAACTTGCTGAGGTGCTCCATCGGCCGATCGGCGCCACCGGAGAAACACCCTACAGCGTCATCGGCCGGCAGTCCCGGTTCGTAGGGGCCGGGCATCCTCCACCGCGGCTCGACGCAGAGGCCCTCGTCACCATGACCCGTAAGGATGAGGACGAGCTGCTCGTCGTGATAGCGCGGTATCAGGAGAAGGTCGCTGCCGACTGTCTGGCGATTCAGCACCCTTTCGTTGGCACGCGGAATCTCAATCTGCAGCCAGTAGATCTAGCACGACTTCCTGCGACGCTGCTACAGGCCCAACGTGCGGCATCGGCAATGGCGACTGCGCTACGCACGCCCATCGAGGCGCTTGAGACGAAGGCTGCCTCCGCCCTGTCGACTGCAGCTCCACTCGCCGATCTCCTTGAGCGATTGGATGGGCTGCCTTCCGGCACTGCGGACGTAGCGCTTGCCATGCTCTCCTCGTCCGATCTCTCCCGCCTGCAAGACGCGCTCCAAGCCGGGGCCGATTGGCGGACGAAGTATGACGCCGCGGAGTCAGTGTTTGTCGAGACTGCCTTTCAGCATTCGCTCGCAGCACTTCGAGGCCCGCTCAGTGCGGGCGCGCAGTCACTTCTTGCGCGATGGGGCGGTGCGTACCGCGGAGCATCTCGCGAACTCGGCGGCCTTTTGCGTGGACCGCTTCCGAAATCCGCCCCCGAAAGAATCGTGCTGGTAGACACGTTGAGCGCAATCTCGTCAGCAAAGGCTAACTGGGAGTCGGATCGCGAGTACTGCAGTCGAATCCTCGGGGATGCTTGGCGAGGTGAGAAGACGGACTTCGTGCGGCTCCATGCCGTCGCCCAGTGGTGCGAGCGGCTTCGAGGGGCCCGGATTTCCAGTTCGACGGAAGCGATGTTGGCACTGGCACGGCAACCGGGAGCTGTTGCCGCCATGCGCGAAGCATTGCGTGAAGCAGAACCGAGCTGTCGCTCGGCTCTCCAGGCGGTTGTCGGCCTCCTCGACCTCGACCTTGCGGTGCTGGACGGCGCCGACATCGACGCAGTCGATCTGAGCACTATCGCGCATCGCTTTGGACAGATGGCAGAGGCGCCAGGCCGCTACTCCTCTTGGGCGCAGATGGCCCGCCTTCGGCGCTCGATCGAGGCGGCTGGGCTGACGGCGCTTGCCGACAGGATGCACGCGGGAGAATTGGACGGTGACGGCGCAGCTGTGGAACTGCAATTCGCGCGGGCGGAGCGCCTCTGGAGGCTCGCACTTGAGAGTTCACCGACCCTCCGCGACATGGGCACGACGAATCGCCACGATCTCGTTGGCACCTTTGCCGACCTTGAGCGCCAACGTCTTTCCGAGAATGTAACCACCATCCTCGCTGGACATTTCGCGCAGGTACCGCAAGGCGCCCTGGGGGAGATGAAGGTCATTCGCGGGGAGATCGGGAAAAAGCGCGGCCACATGGCGATCCGGCGCTTGTTTGAGAAGGCAGGTACTGCAATACAGCGCATCAAGCCTGTCTTGTTGATGAGCCCGATCTCGGTCGCGCAGTTCCTGACACGTGGCAAGTTCTCCTTCGACCTGCTCGTCATCGACGAGGCCTCGCAAGTGCGTCCCGAGGAAGCCCTCGGTGCGATCGCTCGCGCTCAGCAGATTGTCGTGGTCGGCGACAAGAAGCAGCTGCCGCCAACCTCCTTCTTCGACCGAGTTGTGGCTGATGAGGAAGATGAACACGAGGGCGACGACGAGGATCTCGGACCCGATCTGCTTGAGGGCGCAGCCCAGCTCGGCACGCTGGAAAGCATTCTGACGCTGTGCGAGGCGCGAGGTCTCGCCTCTCGCATGCTGCAGTGGCACTATCGGTCTCGCGATCCTTCGCTGATCGCCGTTTCAAATAGCGAGTTCTACGACGACAAGCTCGTCCTGCCGCCCTCACCATTGCAGAAAGATCCCGCCTACGGTCTCTGCTTCTCCCGCGTGGCCGGCGTGTACGACAAGGGCGGCAAGCGCGACAACCGGAAGGAGGGCGAAGCGGTTGTGGCTCGAGTAGCTGAGCATGCGCGTGTCAATCCGACCCTGTCCCTGGGCATCGCCACCTTTTCCTTTGCGCAGCGAAATCTGATTACCGAGTTGCTTGAGCTGGCGCGGCGAGGAGATCAGACTCTTGACGCCTTCTTGCGGGAAGGGCAGCACGAGGATGTGTTCGTCAAGAACATTGAGAACGTGCAAGGTGACGAACGCGACGTCATGCTGGTCAGCGTTGGTTACGGTCCGGCGACGCCAGGTGGCAGGCTCGCCAGCATGTCCTTCGGACCAGTGAATGGTGAAGGTGGCGAACGTCGTCTGAACGTTCTCTTCACCCGAGCTCGAGTCCGTTGCGAGGTCTTTGCCTCATTCGATCCAGGCGACATCGACTTGAGCAGGACCGCAAAGTCCGGCCCCCGAATCCTCAAGCGATTTCTTGAGTTTGCGAAGAGTGGTCGCATGGACGAGTACGCTCCGTCGGGTCTAGACGCTGACACGCCGTTCGAGCAGGACGTTGCCGACGTCATCCGTGACTGCGGCTTCCTCGCTGACCATCAAGTGGGCTCGGCGGGCTTTCGCATCGACATCGGCGTGCGGCATTCCGACAAGCCCTCGACCTATCTGCTTGCTGTGGAGTGTGACGGTGCAACCTACCACAGTGCTCTTTGGGCACGGGAGCGTGACAGGTTGCGACAGGAGGTTCTAGAGCACTTGGGCTGGCGCTTTCACCGCATCTGGAGTACCGATTGGTTCTACACCCGGCAGGCGGAGATCGCGCGACTTCGCGCGGCGCTTAACGCCGCGCGCGATGTCGCCGATGAACCGCTGCATCTCCAAGGCGCCAATCGGCACCCATCGAAGTCCTTGCAAACGCCTTCGACCGCTCCGATGCAGTTGCAGATACCGGAAGTAGTCGAACGCCAAATGCCGGTTTACCAACGATGCGTGATCCCGTTGGATAGCCGCCAGGAGCCCCATGAGGTCTCTGCGCCAACGCTCGCCAAGATTGTGCAGAAAATCGTAGATGCCGAAGGTCCGATCCACGACGAGGAAATTGCAAGACGAGTTGCCGCCTGTTTTGGCAAGGAGCGAGCGGGCTCGAGAATCCTCGATGCGACACGCACCGCATTGAGGTACGCCCTGACAGGGAGCACCGATCTTCGCACCGACGGTCCCTTCTGGTTTACAAACGCACAGGCGGATGCACCACCGGTTCGCGATCGAGGGGCGGAAAGTGGCGCGACCCTAAAGGCAGACTCCATTTCAACGCTCGAGATAGATGCAGCTCTTCAGATCGCGCGCACCGATAACGCGGGAGGCGAAGACGCCGACTTGATTCGAACTGCCGCAAGGCTGATGGGATTTCGCCGCGTAGGCTCTGATCTGCAAGCAAGGATCGCCAGTCGGCTCGAGCGAAGCTAGAGGGTGTTTCTTCGGCGGGCCTCGAACCAGCAACGCGTGCAAGTTGAAGCTACTTTGCGGCCTAGTCTAGTCTCGGCCAGGACACAGCCACGTACGCAGCGATGAATGGGCCAAAGTTCCTACGCCTCCTCTTGAGTCCGACACATTCCCGCCGGAGCGCAGCCTTAGAGTATCGACTCCCTGGCGGGCCGTTCGCCAGTGTGGGGCGACAGCCTCGCCACCCGACGTACTCCATCTTGAGCAAGTATGCGGATTTGGCTTGCCACTGCATCCAGATCGTTATCGAAGCGTCGATCCAGGTGGTGAAGGCATTCATCCATTCTGCCCAGTTCCCGAAGTATTTCTGCCTTGATCAGCGCTTCCTGGGGATCACTGGGATCGAGTATCACTAGTAGCCTGTCGAGGTTAGCGACCTCGCTACAACTGATATTGGAAGAGACGGATTGATTGTGCCGACAGCCATCATTTGCCTCCCACCACGCACGAATGCGGACATAACTTTCCTGCGCGTTGTTTGTCCAAGGGGCGGCGTCCACAATTCCTGCGAAACGCCTGACCGGAATCGCCCAAGGTAGCGCTTTGCACGCGGCATCCCGCGAGTATTCTGACTCCGATACGTAGCGCATCGCGGGCAGATTCCCACGCCACAGGCATTTCGCGCAAGCGGGACACTCCAATAGGCGACTTCCCTCGTCATACATCGGTCCCTCGATGAAGCCGTCTGTGTAGCAGACCGCATCAAATGTATTGCAGGAAGCCACTTCCGTGCTCACGAACTCGGTTTCACAAGCCGTGCACTTTAGAACTTGGAGGACATAGGAGGTCATTCGTTACCTGCAAACGTAGTGAATCGATGAGGATGGATGGCGCTAGGGCTGGCAGCTGGGACCCTCGGGTCCAGCTGCGATGCGTTGGGTGGGCCACGTAGCCCTTCGGGCGCTTCGCTGGCGGTCTGGGAAAGCCCGACCTCAATTGAGATGTTGCGAAGTGACGGCCTGGCTCCTGGCCAGCACATCTTTGTGTGGCCCATCGACCTGCGCTACTGCAGTCAGCCTTGCTCTTAGAAGGCGGATCGCGCCCAACACTTCCAATCTCTGCGCGTGCAATTTGCGCCTGAAGTCTCGGTGCTCCGCATGCAGGACGTATGCGTTGAGCTGCTCGGCAAGCCAATTGGCCTCAAGCGCTACCCCGAAGTACGCCCGGTCTCGATTGCGATCACCAGGCGCTGGCGGGCGGGGGCCTCTCGATCGCTCAGGGGCCACCCCAAACCGAATCCGATCGGCCATGGAGCCCGTCGGTGGCAAGTCGTCACCGCAGTAGTCGCCCTCGTACCGCCGGCTCTTCAAACGTTCGTGGTTCAGGTGAGTCATGTCGGAAATTTCAAGTTGTTGTCCTAGTATGGAGAACTTCCAAACCTTAATTGCATAAGTCTTGCCACTTGCATTGCGCAATACCCCATGATCTATCCGGGCGCACGAGAGGTTCTTGAAGACTGGCAACGCCAAAGCGATGTCAAGTTGGCCCGTCGCGCTTGGATCGTTACGGCAGCCGAGGACGGGAGCCTTGAGCGTGACCTGGGCAAGGCAACAGGTCGTAGAAGCTCAACGACCGTGCAGTTGGTCAAGAACTACAGGTTGATGGGGCCTCCAGGGCTGTTGGATGAGCCTCGTTCGGGACGTCCATCCAAGATCTCCGACGAAGCAATGCAGCGGATTGACCGCTATTTGCACCTTGTCGGAGGGCGGCGCGAACTTGAAATCTTCTCGGCCAACGACCTGGCCGTGTCGGCAGGCGTGTCGCGTGATGCCATTTGGCGTCGGACACGGGCTCGCGATGTCTCGCTCAATCGGACACGCAACCGGAGTCTTTCATTGCGCCGTCCAGACTCGCCCGCCTCCAACGCCGTGGTGGTGATGGTTTCGGACGAGCTTTCACTCCTTGCGTTCGCTGCCGATAACGCCGATGCACATCTGACGCCGGCGGGCTTGTGGCTTAGACCCAATATGAAGCTGGCCCGCGAGTTCACCAGGCGGTACGAAGAGCGGATGGATTGGCTCGAAGTCTTGAAGAAGGCGCAGCCGGTCTGCGCCAGTGGTGCAGGTTGGCGTGTTTTCACAGAAGTACTCGACGAACAATTCGCGCTACTCAAGCGATTTCAGTTGGGTGGCCTCTGTGTCAGCGCCGCAGTTGGCGGTTCGCCGCATTCAAAGAAGTTCCTAAGTGTGCTCGCCAAACTACGCACAATGAAACTCGTGGGGTCCGGGAATGCAGCCATCCGCAACTTGCACTACGCGACCACCGTCGAGCGGTGGGCTAGCTCCCTAGAGCTCATTGCCTCTGACCCAATGGATCAGCGGCAATCAGCCCGACAGTTGGTGGACTTTGGTCTGGTCTCGCATCTGACATGGCCAGGTACTGGAAAGAGCTTCTACTGGCGGCGAGACGTAGCCTGAAAACTGCGGTTCTTCGCGAAATCAAGATTCGCTCTTCGGGGATGCCGCATAGAAACGGCCTGCGCGGCAGAGGGGGTTCGCACGTGGCGAGGCCGAACACACCATTGTCACGTCATTTCTCCAGTGGCTCGCATCGCCAGGAGTGCTCGAAGCTGCATCGGCCAAGTCGGTCGATGCGGGTTTGACCTGGGAACCCATTCGGCTAGGCGAAGGAATAGCGGCGAGGCTTCCTCACATCCTGAGGTCCAATGTCACAGCATTTCAGATGAATCGTGAGAGTCGGTCTGATAGGGCAAGGGACTTCTTCGAACAGTGGAGAAGCAGAACAACCTCTTCGCGTATTCCCAAGTCGTGAGACGACTGAACTTTCGACCTGGAACTTCTGAAGATTGCGCCGGGACTGCACATGGGTCCGTGGGGCTACCTCCCCTTGCCGAGGCTAGGCAGACCGCCGCTAACAAACATGCCATTTCTCTTGCCTTGCCGAGAGGCATCGATGTACGTTTCCATCAGAGAGTGCATTTCGGACATAGATTCCTTGCACGGATCCTTCATGAATTTTTCCAATGCGGCCTTCAGTCGCTTCCTTTCCAACTCTCGCTCGGATTGCGATGCACGACCTTCTATGAGCGAGCGCTCGCCATAGAAAGGGTTTAGTCTTGCAGGCCCGAGGTCGAAAGACGGATCCTTCTTGACAACATACTGGACCCGTCTTCCATCGCCGTGCACATGCCTTCGTATTGGCGAGTATCGATTCAACCACCCGATTACTTGCCAACGGACATCGTCATTTCGAATCGAATCAACTAGCGCTTTCAGACCCTTGGGGTCGATGCCAAGGGCCGCGTTCCTCGCGTAGTCGACGAGCAATTCGTGCAGCAACTTGCGCTCCGCAGGAGTAGCAGGACATTCGTTGTTCGCCCATCGACTCATGCCGCCCTCGCAAAGCTATATGTGCTCAGCCAAACAAAAGCCCCTTCTAGAAAGTGATCGCCGAGATTTCCTTGGCTCGGTCAATACCCCCAGGAGGTCACGCGCCCACCCAGAATGAAGCGAAAGTGTCAGCCAGGGCAACATTGCCGCCGACTGAGCCGCGGCAACCCAGCGCTCAGCGACGACCAACCCAGGCGCCTCGAGCTTGTGCTCCCGACTGAGCGCCGTCAAATTGACTCGCCCCTCAGGTGCTTGGGACGCCCGTTGGCGGCGACGAGCGCTAGGAACACCCTTCTGCCACCAGGTGTCGACGAATCGCGTGGACATGTTGGATCAGCGGAAAGCCTGCGATCAGCTGTGGTTCTCGTATGCATTGACAATTGCGATGAGGTACGAGGAATTGAAGCTTCGTTTCCTACGCTCGCGATCGTGCCGTACATCTGACGAGAGCACCAGAAAGTTCTCGACCTCCGCCAGAGAAATGTTCCGCGCGTTCCCTTTCGAATTCATGACCACCAGCCCGTGCTGTCCGGCCGCCTGGACGGAGAACGGGAGATTTCGTGACGGCGTATTCAACTGAACGGAGCCGGTACGCCGCACGAACTCCACCAATTGTTGGGCATCGGGCAAGATCATCGCGCCAGTCTCCCATCTAGAGATCGCCTTGTTGCGGGGCTTCGCACCATCCCAAGAAACTTGGCTCAAATCAGTATGGCACCACTCATGCATTGGGGCAAAGGTACGGCATTGCTAGGCACCTATCTGGGTTCATCCCGCTTGGATGTGTGATGGCGGGGACAGCGTTCTCAGTCGATGGGAGCTCGTCCTGGTATCGCTCTAGGGTCGCACTCAGGATCAGAAGCCCGCCGTTCAGGTTCATTTCCCGCACCTGGGTGACCAAAAGAACCAACGCAGAGTCGTACTCCTTCCATTGAAGACGGAGTTGACCATCCTTCATCTCGCGCAGGGTCGGCCTGCCTAACGCGGCAATCGCCCAGAGAGTTGCGGCGTCGGCTTCGTCCGGGGTGAAGCTCCGCAAAATGCCTTCCACTCGCCCGTCGAGCAGCATGACCGAAGTGTTGTTGTCATCGGTCGACACGACCGGCACACAGATTTGGTAGCGCCCCGCCGGGTCTTGCGGCCTGCAAGTAAAGCGCTGCGGCATGCTGGCCAAGTCGGCCGGCGTCGCGCTTGAACCGAACAATACGCCGTCAAAGGACGGCGGACCATTCATCCCCCCACCCAGCGCCGATTCCAAGGGCATGCAAAGCAGCATTGCCAAGGCCGCAAGACGCGCACCCCACCACGGCTTGAAGCGCTTCATGAACGGCGACGCCCACGGCCTTCTTCCAACTTGCGGCGCAGAAATGCCGGCATCTCTGTGGATTCCATCTCGTCGGCACAGAAACTAGCCTCGCTTGCCGCCGCAAGTCGCCGGCTCATTTTCATGGCGCTGTAAAGCATCTCCTTCGATGCAAGGACAGTGTCTTGCTCGAGCAGCGCCTCGAGGCGTTCCAATTTTCCGACGATCCACGGCTGGTCCTTGAAGCGCTCTCGTGCCTGAGCCAGCAATGCCCGCGCCTCCTCCACCTGGCGTTGCCGCACCAAGCGACGTGCGCGATCGGAAAGTTCGGCGAACTCCGCTTCGCTCAAGCGGGAAGCCACTGTCGCGTCAATATGCAAGGCTTGCCAGTCTTGCGGTGACAGCACTGGTACGGCAAGCGGCGGGATACTCAGGACGATGCTTTGGCCCTCATCGCTTTGGGCCTCCAGGTTGACAGCGAGAAGGCTGGCTAGAGTCCCCCCTGCTTGAGCTGCAACATGCAGGCGCAGCATCAAGAATGCTTCGGATCCCCAGGCGAGATCGCTCAAAGGCACCCAGCCGTTGGCGTCGGGCTTGATCAGCCCAAGCGGCTCGGCGATCACTCCAGGCGCTGTGACAGGCTTGACCCGCAGCCTGCGAAGGAACAACGAGTTCAGCAAAGAGAGCTCCTCGTCGAACCCGTCGTAGAGATCCTGCGCGGACTTGCCGTAGTAGTGCTGGCCACCACTGGCGCTCGCCATGCCCACCATCAGATCCTCGTTGAATCCACGGCCCAATCCCACAGTGCTTGTGGTGATGCCCTTGGCAAGCCACGACGCGCAATGCTTGAAGATCTGCTGTGCGTCCACCAAGCCATGGTTGGCTTGACCGTCGGAGAGCAGAATGACGCGCGAAATCGCCTGTGCATGCCCACCCTCTAGCTGCTTGGCTCCCTCTTCCCACCCCGAGAACAAGTCTGTGCTACCGCCGCTTTCAATTTCGCGAATAGCGGCCAGTATCGCTTGGTGGCTGTGTGCCGGCTGCAGTGGTACAGGAACTTGAATGGCGTTGTCGTAGGCCAGTACCGCAACGCTGTCGACTGGCTGCAACCGAGTGACGATGTGCTCAACGCAGCGCTTGGCCTCTTGCAGGGGCGCTCCATCCATGCTGCCGGATCGGTCGATCACCAGGGCGAGACGCAGTGGGGTCCGTTTCGGGGCTACGCCTCGCCTTTCAGGCGCGCGGATGCGGACCATCACTTCGTGCGCACCGCCGGCGCTGCTGACGCCATGACGCAAGGGAATGACAGAAATCTCAGGGGTGAGGGGCGTGGGGTTCGTGGTGGTCATGGGTGCAGGACGGGCGGGACAGTGCGGTATCGCAGGGGGACTTCGGGTACGTGGAACGAGCGTACGGGCCGGCTGGCTCAAATACCGATCCACCTGATAACCACTTAGAAGAAATCTCTATCCCTGCAGGCTAGGTGTACTGCGCGGCACCCTGTCTCAGCTTTTCCGCGACCTTGCGGGCCAACGGCTTGGGCCCCAGAACCTTGACCTGGTCGCCATGGCGCAGCACGTCCATGACCAGCTCAGTCTCTTCGGCATAGGGCAGCTCGAGCAGATAGGAACCGTCGGGTTGCAGACGGCCTTCTTGTTCCGGATGCCACTTCTCTTTGCTGACCCACTGGGCAGCTTCCCGACTGAAGTGCAAGGTCGCCCAGTGGCGGCGAGAGCCCGCGTAGATTCCGTAGCCTGCATCCATCTCGGCGGCTACCTGTGCAAGGTCAACTTCGTGGACCGCCTGGTCAAGGATCGATGCGCTATCGATGGCGTCGAGGGCGAAGCGCAACATGCGCTCGCGAGTGTGACACCAAGCATCAAGGTACCAAGTGTTGCGATAGTGCATGAGGCGCTGGGGCGAGACGGTCCGCTCGGTCATGGCACCGCGCCCACGGGAGAGGTAGTTCATCTCGATGCACTTCCGCTCTAACAGCGCCTGCGCGACCAACTCGAAGTATTCGGTAGCCACGGGCCGCTTTCCCGAGCTGACGATGCGCACTCGCGTCAGCAGCGCCTGGGCCTGCGCTTCGGTCGTGCCCAGCATCTGGTGGATACGATCAAACAAGGGCTTCAGGTGTCGGCTGATCGCGCCCTCGGTGTCCAAGTCGCTGAGCAGTTGGTTGGCCATGAGCAGCGAATAGAGCTCCCGCTCGTTGAACCATAGTCCGGGTAGTTCGTGCCGCCGATCCCGAGCGCCTTCGGCGAATCGGTATGCGTTGAGGTAGCGGTCGTACTCAATCGGGGCCCCGAGCCGATCACGCAAGTACTCGAGATCGCGCTTGAGCGTGGCGCGGGAGACCTCCAATTCGTCGAGCAGCACTTGGAAGCTGACATGTCCGCGGTTGCGGATTAGGGCTTCGATCTTGTAGACACGGTCAGTCTTGCTCATGCCTCACCTCCGGGCACCAGCTCACCATTTGAGCCAGCGGAAGGTTATGAGGCTTGAGGGCTTACGGCAAGTGGCGCTACGTGGCCGCTGGCTCAGGCCGAATCCGGAGCGACGAACGTCTTCTGCAGTAGCCGCTCCGAGCTTTCGGAGATGACCCATTCCAAGTGCATGCGTGCACGGGTCAACCCGACAAAGAGTAAGTGGCGAGTCAGTGCGTCCCAACCGGCCAAGTCGCATTCGGTAAGCACGATGGCCGGTGCTGCCTGACCCTTGAATCGGCGAACCGAATCGATCAGCAGTTCGCCTGGATGCCAGATTGCCTCTCCTCCCTCGCCGAACGTTCCGGTGAATCGACGCAGGGACCAGTCACCAAGCCGCTCAAGGTTGAGCAGCTCCGATCGCTCCCGTCCACGCATCGAGATCACGGCAATGTCGCCAATGGCGAAACCTCGCTCAATACAGCGGCGAATCCCCTGCGCCGTACATGGTGCGATCTCGTCCGTGGAGCGGTAAACGATGGGATCACTCAAGACGCCATCATGGACGGACATCGGCTCGACTTCCGAGTCGGTCAGGCGTAACGCGTTGATCAGCTGAACCAAGACGCGTGGCGATCTGAAATTCTCCATGGTGGCGACCGTCACCGCGCCAGGAATGTCAAATTCCTCTCGGTCGGTGTACAGGCGCTGCGATGGATCCTCTAGCAGCACAGCTTGTCCATCAGGGCGCAAGCGTGAGAGAAGGGCTTGTACCCAGTCGGCCTGCAGATCCTGCATCTCATCCAAAACGATCAGATCCAGATCGGCGGTGCACTCCTGAAGGGCGGCGATGCAGTACGAGGAAATCTGCTCGAATGCACCCGGTTGATCAAGATCCACCGCCAAGTTCTTGCTTCGCCCTACGCCGAGAGCATATTCGTGCCAGGTCTGTGCGATAGTGCGTACGGGTGCAATACGCCCCATGTGGTCGGCGAGCGCCCGGTTGAAGCAGAAGTAGGCCGCACGCCGTTGCAGGGCATCAGCCTGGCGAAGCAGGCGCAGCGCTAGTTGCGTCTTGCCCGACCCGGCCGTTGCCACCACCCGGATCACGCCAGAGGGCGACGTAACGCGGGGGACCCAGGTGGCCAGCCCGGCGGAAAGCTTGGTATGCACGGTCTCCAGTCGACCAGCCAAGGCGGAGACGTCGGGCACGATGCGCAGACGATTGGCAAAGAATTCGAGCACTCTTTGCTGCGTATCCCCACCGGGAAGACCGGGCCCGAGTATCTCGCGGATACACCCCAGCAAATTTTCGATCTGCGTGCTGTCTACGATGCGCTCGCGCGGCCATTGCACCGTAGTCGTGGCAGCCTGCGCGTCGGGCAACACCAGCAGATGGCTAACCTGCACCGGCAGGCCCGCACCGCTCAAGCGTGAACGCAAAGCGCCGTATTGAAGGCTGACTTGGCCGACGACATTGCGCGTCGCCCCTTTGTAGGTCTTGAAGATCCCCTCGGCGCGAACGTCCACCGCGCCGCACTTCACTTCCATCAGCAGGACGTCCCCGGACTGATTGACGAGCACGATGTCCAACTCGCCGTGTTGTTCACCCTCGGCGCCGAGGCGCTGGAATTCAACGCTGTGGAACAGCGCATAGGCGTCTGAAAGACCGTCCTCAAGCGTGAGGAGAACCTGCAACTCGCCGTACTGGCCGGGCGAAATCGAGTGTCTTGGAAGGGGAGTTAACAGCCTTGCCATGAGGCAGCAAGCTTAGGGCAATGCCGCCGGCGCGAGCAAGGCTCATTGCGCTATTCAACGAACAATCCTAGGGCGAGTCCTGACGAGCTTGTTTGTTGGCATCGTCTCCGCCGACGCCGATGCGAAGGCTGGATGAACGATCAGTGCTGGTGGCTCACTTCGTGATACTCGAGTACAGGACCATTGGGACTTCGAAATCGGTCCACAACATGCCAACCAAGCGACGAACAACCCGCTACCGCCTGCCGTCATTCGACGCATCTGAACTTGTGAAGTAGTTCACGAAGTGAATTTATCAACCTCTCAAGACGACCTAAAAGGTCGCTATAATCCGTAGCGTGGCGCAGCGAACACCGCAGCACCCTCAACCCTTCAAGGACGCACACAAATGAATCCGACCGCCGTAGCAGCCAAGCCCACGTGACGGGCTTGCGACGAATCCGCGAGTGCGGATGTCGCCGTCGGTCGTTGGCCGACAGGCACAACGCTCCGTGATCTGCACAAACTCAAAGAGCATGTAGGGGCGCCCGCCTTTGAGTTGACTCGATTGTTTGCAATACAACCGAGCAGCTGCACGAACTGAGTGGCAACTGACGCCGCGCAGAGCAGCTCGACGCCAGCTTCCACCGATCTTTGGTGACTGCACTTGGAACGCGGAGCTTGCCGTGGTATCAGCCGCGCTTTCGCCAACGCAACGAAGCGTGTTTCGCCAGCAAGCGGGCCTCGGTTGGGGTCTCGGTCGGAGGGTTCCTTTCTCAGCGCGGCTCTTAGATGCTGGCCATAGACCAGCGCTCGATATGTACGTTGAGGACGTTTGGTCAGGTGACACGGCGCAGAAGGCCCAAAGACGAAACGCTCTGCTTGTGTATTTTTTTTGACTCCAGGATCTCTTATGAATCTGAAGCGCATCTTCACTAGACGTCCCCGGTCATCCGGGCCAGCGCAGAACAACGAACCGATCTCGCCGGAAGTCGCACCCGCAACCACCATGGCGGTCGGGGGTACCAACGTCTTCACGTTGCCATCATCACTCGGTCTTGCGGGCGATCCTCGGTTCGAAAGTGCCTTTGGTGAGGTTTCGGAGGCCGGGCCGGACGGCGAGTTGTCTGCTTCGCCGCCGCCCACGCGCGCCGTGGGGGTCATGGGTTCGGCCGAACTTCGAGCCTTCTTCTCGAGGGGACACTTTCAATCGGGGCGCTACCACGGTGGACGCTACAAGACCCAGCAAGCGCTAGAACTTGGCAAGCGGGAAATCATCACAGACTTCCAGTTGCTGCTCAGCTCCCTGATGGACCAACGGCATGCCAAGCGGGATCGAGTCCAGAGTGAAATCCTCAAAATGCAGGACTTCAGCGCCGAGCTTGCTGGGCGTCTACGACTGACGAGCGAACACCTGGACCGACAGATCGCCTTGCTCCAGGAACAGTTCAAGCTGACCGAAGAAGGTCAGGGATGGGTGCTCACCGCATTGAATCGATACCAACTGGGTTTCGATCGCGGGGTGACCGACGCGTTGGACTTCGATCTGCTCGTCGCTTGAGGGGATCATGTATATCTCGACATATCTGTGGTCGATGGCGGGTGAGCGGCCACAACGCGTGCGAGCGTGGCAGCAATCGAGTCAGCGCCGATTGACGGCGTTCGGCATCGCAATCCACATCCCTGTGCTGCTGTGGTTGCTGACTGGTTATCTTCTGGCATCGACGGTTTTCCACCTCGCTCCTTTGTCCAGCGCTTGCGTCGCACTGGGGTGTGCCTTCGTCATCTACCTCGTGGAGCGCCTGATCCTGGCCGCGCCCGCCACGTGGAAGGTGTCACTTTTTCGCATCGCCATGGGGCTGGTGATTGCACTTATTGGTGCGTCGGCTGTGGACCTGGTGCTGTTCGACAAGGAGATCAACCAACAGCTCCAGAAGGGCGCGATCCAACGAACCACCAACGAGTTCGCCGCGAAGAAGAGCGAGCAGGTTGCCCTGATCGCAGAAAAGAAGGACGGCTGGGAGCGTTCGGTAGCGCAGGCGAACTGCGAGGCGAACGGGACTTGTGGCAGCAAAAGGGCCAGCACCGGCCCCATCTACGCGGAATTGAAGCGGCAGGAAGCGCTAAGACGCCAAGCCTACCTCGCGGCGGAAGCGCGCCTGCCAGTGTTGGACTCCGAGATGACCAAAGCAATTGAACTGGCAGAGGCGAGGGCCACCGAAGGCGCAGGCTTGCTCGAGCGTCTGGAGGCGCTGCATGCCTTCCTGGCAGGCAAGCCGCTGGCTCTCATTACCTGGGTCGTCTTCTTTGCGTTCATGGTGCTGCTTGAGCTCATGGTTGTCGTGACGAAGTGGGCGTTCGGTAGGGAAACGATTGACGAAAAGGTCGAACGTCTGAAGGAGGCCATCACGCTTCACAAGGCGAAGTCGCACCACGACCTGATGACCTCGCCCACGTACGAGTCTGAGAAACTGATCCTGGCGTGTTCTTGATGCGTTCTGTCGGAATGAAGAAGGCATTGAAGTGCCTTGGTGTACTGGCCCTCTGCGCCGCATCGCAACTCGCGGTGCTCCCGGCCCATGCCGAGGTGATCGCGGGGCGGGTGGTCAAAGTGGCGGACGGCGACACCATCACCGTTTTGGACTCAGCCAACACGCCGCACAAGATCCGATTGGCGGGCATCGATGCGCCCGAAAAGAAGCAGGCGTTTGGCAATGCGTCGCGCCTGAGCCTTGCACAGTTGGTGGCCGGTCAGTCGGTCAGGGTAGAAACGGACAAGATCGACCGCTACGGCAGGTCGGTCGGCGTGGTCTTCGCCTCCGGCGTCGATGTCAATCGAACGCAACTGGAACGGGGCATGGCCTGGTGGTACCGGGCCTACGCACGCGAGCAGTCACCAGCTAACCAGGCCGCGTACTCGCTCGCTGAGGATGACGCTCGCTCTGCTCGGCGTGGTCTCTGGGTCGAAAAAGAACCGATCGCGCCATGGGACTGGCGTCGTTCTGCCAGGCACGGGGTGCAGTTGGAACTCGGCACTGCTGCTCACGGGAGCGGTGCTCAAGGCTTTTGAACCAGTGGAGATCCACCGAGGCTCACGTTTCGAACCTGCAGTCGACCGTGCAGAACCCAAACCTGCTCAATGAATCACCCTAGACTTCCTGCCTCACCTCGACACCAGGCCCCGTTTTAACCTGGTCCCGGTCAGTACCAGGCGGAGACTGATGTCTCATGCTCACCCGGCGTCGAGTCCGTTTCCATCGAGACTGGCTCGTTCCGTGAGCTACCGGTTGGGTAGCTTAGCTATTCGCTTGAAACTTCCTCAAGGCCATCGCTAGCGACCGCGCACGTTGGCTGGTCAAACTCGCAACCCGCGCTCCGTCGTTCGAACCACTCATGATCAGATTACTTCACACTGCAGATTGGCAAATCGGTCGCCAGTTCGCAACTTTCGATCCCGAGCACGCGCCAATCCTGGCCGAAGCGCGCATCACCGCAGTCGAGCGCCTCGCCGGGCTTGCATCTCAGCACAAAGTAGACGCGGTTCTGGTCGCCGGCGACGTGTTCGACGCGCAGACTGTTTCGGATCGAACGATTCGCCGCTTGTTCAATGCCCTGGCCGGCTTTGCGGGGCCATGGCTCATGCTCCCCGGCAACCACGATGCAGCGCTCGCCGAAAGCGTCTGGACGCGCGCGCAACGCCTCCGAGCGGTCCCGCCAAACGTCCACCTGATGCTCACGGCCGAGGTCCGATTGTTCAAGGACCAAGGCTTTTCAGTGCTGCCAGCTCCGCTGGCCCAGCGACACACCTACGGAGACTTAACCTCCTGGTTCGATGGAGCCGAAACACCGGCCGACCTTTTGCGTATCGGCTTGGCCCATGGGAGCGTGCAGGGGATCTTGGCCGAAGACATCGACTCGACCAATCCAATTGCTCCGAATCGCGCAGCGAACGCACGCCTTGACTACCTCGCGCTAGGCGACTGGCACGGCTGCAAGCGCATCGATGCACGAACCTGGTATTCGGGGACCCCTGAGCCGGACCGATTCAAGGCCAATGATTCCGGTCAGGCGTTGTTGGTCGAGATCGCCACACCTGGCGCAGAGCCGCGTGTTACGCCTTTGCTGGTAGCCGAGTTTCAATGGCAAACCATGAACGTCGTGCTTCGTGTTGAGAGCGACCTAGACCAAGTGTTGGCCCAACTTGCCGATCTGAGTTCGCAGGACGTAGCGGATCTGCGAGTCCAGGGCCACATTGACCTGGTAGGCATGCAACGCCTGCAGGACGCGATTGGGCGCGCAGAAGCGCAGGCGCGCCATCTGCAAGCTGACTTCTCGAACCTGCAACTTGTGCCGACGGACGAAGACATCGCTGGATTGCAGGCCGACGGCTATTTGGGCGAAGTGATCGCCGAATTGCGCGACGCGCAAGGCCATCACGATCGTGGGCATGCACGGACGGCACACGATGCGCTGACGCTATTGACCACCCTCCTTGCCAAGCGAGTTCCCGACTACTCAGCGCGCACTGCTGAGTCAGTGATGGAGGCCGCGTGATCATGGCACTGCAAGTTACCCGCCTGCGTGTGGAGCAATTCAGACGCTTCCGCCAACCGCTGGAATTGGACGGCTTTGAAGCCGGGCTCAATATCCTGTCGGCACCCAACGAGGCTGGCAAGAGCACCTTGGTGCGTGCCATCCGCGCGGCCTTTTTTGAGCGCCATCGCTCCACCTCTGTCGATGATTTGCGGCCCTGGGGCGAAGGCAGCAGCTGTGCGCCGCACATCGAGTTGGATTTCTCGCTAGACGGGCAGCAGCACCACCTGATCAAGAGCTTTCTCGGCAAGAAGCGTTGCACGCTCCAGATTGGCGCACGTACGTTGGACGGCACTGATGCCGAAGATCACCTCGCTCAGGTGTTCGGTTTCTCGTTTGCCGGCAGGGGTGCCACCAAGCCCGAGCATTGGGGAATTCCGGGTCTACTCTGGGTGGAGCAAGGTACCGGTCAGGAACTCGACGTCCAACACGCTCGGGACCATCTTCACGATGCGCTGAAGGATCAGCTGGGGGGCGCCACACGCGCGCTTGCTGCTACCGGCGGTGACGAGATCCTGGGGCAACTGCGCTCCCACCGAGGAGAATTGCTGACCAGCACCGGTCGGCCCCGTGCAGCGTACGCGGAAGCGGCGGAGCTGATCGGCACCCTAGAGGCAGAAATCAATGCTGCTGACGCCCAGATCGGCACCTATCGCCAGCAGGTCGATCAGCTCGCAGCGCTACGCGGGCAACACCATTCGGACGAAGAATCGAAACCCTGGGACGTTCTGGGGGCGGACCTGTTGGTCGCCCGGAAGCGCCAGGAAGTGATCCGATCCACACAGGATCGACTCCAGAGCGACAACGCCCGACTCGCTCAATTGGAGGGCATGCGGGAGCTGCTGGTGAAAGAGTTGGAAGGACTGTCGCAGCAACAATCCAATGCGGAAGCCCGCGCACAGGCCTTGATAAAGGCCGCGCAGGATTTGCACGATTCAGACTTGAATGCGCAGAATGCCCTCGAGAACGCAGAGAAGGCGAGCCGTCGCGCCAATGCAGCACGCGACGTGTGGCGAATCGCCAGCCAGGGGGCCAGCCGAGCAACTCTTCAGCAGCAGCTGAGCCAGGCGCAAGTAGATGCCGACGCCTGCGCGGTGAACTTGCAACGTGCGGAGGACTCTCAACAGCGGTTGATCGCGCTACGCGCGAGCGCTGCCGCAGCTCCCACCATTAGCAAGACACAGGTCCAGCATGTTCTCAGGCTGGACCGGTCCGCACGCGATGCGGACCTGCGCCACCAAGCCGTCGCGACGCGTCTGCAGTTCAGCCTTCCGGAGGGCCAGCGCGTTGAATTGCTGACGCGCGGCGCCAGCCAGAGTCTGCACGGCCAAGGCGAGCAACTTCTTGACGCGCCCACCACGATGCAATTGCCAGGTGGTGGTGCTCTGGTCATCACCCCTGGCGGGGTGGATTTAGCCGACCTGGCGCGCGTGCAAAGCGAGACACGAGAAGAACTGAATGCGGCATTGCAGGTACTCGGTGTGTCGGATGTGGCGGAAGCACAAGCACGCTTGGCTTTCGTCAACGACAGCGATGCACAGATCAAACTCGGCGAGCAGGCCTTAACCATCCTCGCACCTCAGGGCCTCGAACCGCTACGTAAGGCACTTGCCGATGCTCAATCGCGTATCAAGACAGCTCAGGAGGCACTCGGGCGCTTGCCTGAGGTCCCGGACCGAAGCCTTCCACCGTTTGAGCAGGTCGAAGCTGAGATTGAGGCGGCAGCCGGTGCCGAGCAGGTGGCACTTGCTGCACTGGCCCGCGCGCAACAACTGCAAGCCGGTGGAAAGAGCCTCCATGACGCGGCTCAACGCGAACACGCCACGGCCCAGGCGGCACTTACAGACCCGGCTCGCGCCCAGCGTCATGCTCAGGCGCAGCAGAAGTTATTGACCAACGGTGAGGAGCACGAGGCGCTGTCCACGCGAATATCGCAGGCCAGTGTGGAACTGCGCGCAGCGCAGCCCGAGTTGGTCGCGCAGGACATCGAACGGTTGCAGCGCAGCATCGAGCAGATGACACGCAGCCACCAACAACGTCGCGAGCAGATCCTCGTGCTGGAAAGCGCTTTGGAGCAAGCGGGAGCTCATGGCTTGGAAGAGCAACGGGACGCTCTGGCCGGGAAGCTTGCGCATGCCCAACGACGCCATGACGACCTACTGCGCCGTGCCAATGCGCTTGATCTCCTTTGCAGCATGCTCGAGGAAAAGCGTCAGGCAACGCTCGCCAGGCTGCAAGCGCCACTACAGGAGCGGCTCCAACACTATCTACCCCTGCTCGCGCCGGGCGCAACGGTACAGATGGACGCGGACCTTGCCATGAGCACGCTCGCGCGCACGCAAGCCAACGGGGTGATCGAGTCGGGGCCCGTTCAGGATTTGAGTTTCGGAGCGCGGGAACAATTCGGGTTGATCAGTCGCTTCGCCTACGCGGACTTGTTGCAGCAAGCTGGTCGTCCAACGCTGCTCATCCTTGATGACGCGCTTGTTCACAGCGACTCCAGTCGCTTGGCTCAGATGAAACGTGTGTTGTTCGACGCGGCCCAGCGTCACCAAGTGCTGTTGTTCACCTGTCACCCTCAGGATTGGCGCGATATGGGGGTCGCGGTGCGATCGCTGAACTGAGCGTGGCTTGACCATGGCTCGGCAAGCGACGCATCGGCGTGCGTGGAATAGCTCACGAAGCGACTTGGTCAAGATTTCTACCGACCTTAAAGGTCGATAGAATTCCAAGCGTGGCGCGGCGATCAGCGCAGCACCCTCAACCCTTCAAGGACGTACACCCATGAATCCGGCCACTCCAGCAGCAGCTAGGCCCACATGACGGGCTCCGGCGACGACGTGACGGGATCTCCCATGCGGATGACCCCACCGGTCACTGACTATCGTGCACCCAGCCCCCGCGATCTGCAAGGGCTCAAAGAGCACTTTGGTCTGACCGCCTATGAAATGGCGCGCCTATTCGCGGTGCAGCCTGAGCAATGGCGCAAGCACACGGGGGGACAGAGCCCGCGCGAGATCAGCGTGACCAGGGCATTCTTCATGGCTGCCTTTCAGGTGCTAGGTGACGCAGAGCTTGAACGCGTCGTCGCGTATATGGCGAGCTTCGGCGCCGTGTGGAACACGGACGTCGCGCCCCCTGATAGGCCGCAGCCGCGCTATCGACAGCGCAACGAAGCCTCCTAGACCGCTTCTAGCATCTCTCGAAACCGTCGACGCACGTACCGCAGCTGAACGCAAGCTCAGGCGCAGGGCTGGTGAGAGACGCGTGCGAATCTCGCATTCTCAGGTTGATCCCTAGTGCTCGTCGGCACTCCATCCGCTCGATTTCAGTGAAACTTATGACGACCCCAACCATTTCGCCCAAGACAAGCGAAAGCGCTGCCGTGATCGGGAGCAACAATGCTGCTTGGAGCATTTTGGCTCCTCCCGCGCGACCCGACCTCGTGCAGTTGCCCACCGCCTACTGGACCTTCTCCGGCGAAATCGTATTGCCGACAGAGGACGACAACGGGCTCTGAGTCGTCGATGCGATCGATGAACTCAGACCGATGCCACGAGATCAAGATGAGTTCAGGCGCCGGCATGCCGAGCGACGCGACTTTGACCTCCAGCGAAGTTGAGGCCACGCGGATCAACGAGGACTTCTTCCTGGCTATCGTCAGCGGCATCGAGGACGGCGCAGGGCAACTACGCGTCCGCTTCATCTTCGATTCCTTGACAAACTTGGACGTCTGGGTCCGCGGGGAGTTGCCTCCTACCGGTGTCGACAAGGCCGAGGCATTGGAGTTTCGCTTTGACCAGCGAGCGACTACTCCGGGAGTAGGACAAAGAGAAGCAAGCCTGGACGTCGAGGAAGCTGGATGAACTGGCCCAAGCGCATTCTCCAAAAGCACACGCTTGCAGGCGCATTGCTAATTCCTGCGAGCATTTTCTGAGGGGTGGCTCCTATCCGCCCGGCCGGCGCTTCGCCTATCGCTGCTGGGCTGACTATTCCAAAGAGCATCTTTGCCAAAGAGCATCTTTGGTTGTGCCCGCACTGAGTCGAGGAGGTTCTGGGTGATAGCGGCAAGCAACTGCGACGGCGCGGTGCGAGATCTGGCGAGCGCATCTGCAGGCGACAAGCACACCAGCCGAGGCTGTTCAATGAAGCGCAGCGGCTCACTATGGGCTCGACACCTGAACGATCGCCCGCCCTGGCGCAGATGGTCCCGTAACAAAGGCGCGGACCGCTCTGGCACCCACGATCAAACGGCGGGCGGGCGCCTGCGGAACGTTGACGGCGAGCCCCATCCGGCTGACTTCGGCACGTCCAAGGCGTCCTTTTCGTGAAGTTTTCCAGCTCCCGAAGCCGGCACGCCCCCCATTTTGCGTAGATCGCACCGCACGGCCTACATCAGAATCAACGCGCGCGAAGCACAACCAAGCCGCACGAAGACGTCCGCCAGGCCAAGCCGATGCACACCACTCCGACTCAAGTCGCCAACCACCTCGCATGCAACCACCTGACGCAGCTCGAGCGCCAGCGTCGCGAGGGGCAGTTGGAGATTGCCTTCAGCCCTGACCCTCGACTCGACGCGATGCGAGAGCGGGGCCTGCAGCATGAGCAGGCCTACATCGAAGCACTGCGCAGCGAGGGGCGTTCCATCTGCGACTTGCGCGAGGAGCGTGACCCGGCCGCAACCCGGCGTGCAATGGAAGCAGGATTCGACGCTATCGTGCAGGCAACCCTGCGCAACGACATGTTCAGCGGCATTGCCGACGTGCTGCTGCGGGTGGACAACCCGAACTCGTCGCTTCCGGGGTACGCTTATGAGCCCGCCGACACCAAGCTATCTCTCGAGACCAAGGCCGGCACGATATTGCAGCTTTGCACTTACGCCGAACTGCTTGAGTCTGTGCAGGGCGTAGCACCCGAACACGTTCACGTTGTTACCCCGCTCGGCCAGGAGTCCTATCGCACGACACAGTTCGATGCGTACTACCGGCTCGCGCGCTCCCGTTTGCACGCGGCGGTGACCGCGACGCCGGCGCCAAGCACCTATCCAAACCCAGTTTCGCAATGCGATACCTGCATCTACTGGCGCCATTGCGACCGGCAGCGGCGAGTGGACGACCATCCTTCGCTCATCGCCGGCATCAGAACTGCTCAGGTGCGCGAGTTTCAACAGCAGGGATTGCCAACAGTTGCCGTGATAGCGGCGGACGAGGGCCGGCTCGCGGCCAAGCCTAAACGCGGAGCCGCAGACACATACTTGCGCCTGGGCCAGCAGGCGCGGCTTCAGGTGGAAAGCCGCGGCGCCGTGTTACCGAAAGTCGAGGCGCTCGCGCTCGCCGCCTCCTGCGGACTGACAAGGCTGCCGGAACCCTCCGCAGGCGACATTTTTCTGGACTTCGAGGGCGACCCGTTCATTTCTCCCCATGGCCTGGAATATCTGACCGGCATATGCACGCGAGGCGAAGGCGGCGAGATCGAATTTAAACAGCAATGGGCGCTGAACGCAGCCGAAGAGAAGGCCGCATTTGAGAGCTTCATCGACTTCGCGCTTGCCCGCGTTCAAGCGCACCCTGGCGCCCACGTCTACCACTTTGGCGCCTACGAGCCGGCGGCGCTCAAACGGCTGATGGCTCGCCACGCGACGCGCGGTCCCGAACTGGATCAACTGCTGCGCGGCAACCGATTTGTAGACTTGCACGCCGTGGTGCGTGAAGCTTTCCGCATCGGTGTAGAGCGCTACGGCCTCAAGGAGCTAGAACCGCTGCACGGCTTCAACAGGCGACTAGATCTTCGCGACGCTGCACTTGCGCGGCGCGAACTCGAACTGGCCCTCGAACTGGGCGGCGGCGCAGAGGCAATCAGCGAAGAAAGCCGTGAGCGCGTCGCCGTTTACAACGGCGATGACTGCTTGTCCACGGAATCGCTGCGCGCTTGGCTGGAGCGTCAGCGCGACGAGATCGTGGCGCGCGGCGAAACCATCGATCGCCCCGTTCCCGGTGAACTCGCGCCGAGCAAAGAGGTCAGCGCGCGCGACCAGCGAATCGAGGCTCTGCGGGAAGCATTGGTGCGCGACGTGCCTTCAGACCCCGACGCCCGCACCCCTGACGACAGGGCACGCTCCCTACTAGCGGCGATGCTCGGCTATTACAGACAGGAGAGCAAGAACGCCTGGTGGGAGTTCTTCCGACTTCGCGATCTGCCGAAAGATGAACACCTCGACGAACGCGAGATGCTCGGTGGACTCGAGTTCGTTGAACAACTTCCCAAACGGGGGCGTGAGCGTAACTCTCGCTGCCGTTTTCGTTTTCCCGCCCAAGAGACGGCCATCGACGTCGGAGCCGGCGTCGTGTGGCCGGTTT
Organism: Pseudomonadota bacterium; assembly: GCA_018241225.1. Taxonomy (GTDB): domain Bacteria; phylum Pseudomonadota; class Gammaproteobacteria; order Burkholderiales; family Burkholderiaceae_C; genus Variovorax. The sequence goes on along the minus strand of JAFEEG010000030.1, from coordinate 13,438 downwards.
TCCCGGGTCCGGGACTACAACCCGAGACGGCGCGAAGCACGGTCCAGGAGCTTGACCTCGATGAAAGGACGATCGTGCTCAGCATCGCCAGCAACGCCATGCAGGCGCTGCCGACGGCCATTTTTCGCGATCCTGTGGTCAGTGCGAAACCACTGGAAGACGCCTTGCTCGAATTCGCGGAGCACGTGCGTGACAACGGGTTTGAACATACGAGTCCCTACGCGGCCGCGAGCGAGCTGCTCCGCGCGCATCCACCTCGCTTGGCTGGCGCCGACGGCAACGGCGAAGTGCTGCGCCGCCCCGACGAAGATGCTGGCCAGGCGCTCGTGCGCCTTTGCAGCCAACTCGATGGCGGTGTGCTTCCGGTGCAAGGGCCGCCTGGTGCCGGCAAGACCACGCAAGGCGCGCGAGCAATCGTCGCACTCGCGGCCGCCGGCAAGAGGATCGGCATCACCGCCGTGAGTCACAAGGTGATCGACAACTTGCTGATGGGAGTGCGCAGCGCCGACGAAGCCGCCAACCGCCCCCAACACCTAAAACTGGTGCACAAGGACGTCCAGCGGGAAGACGTGGACGGCATCGAGTTCGTCGACTCGACAGCCGCAGCGCTCGGCCGCGTCGCACCCGGCACAATCGTAGGCGGCACAGCGTGGCTATGGTCTCATCCCGGCGCTGTCGGATCTCTCGACGTGCTCATCATCGACGAGGCGGGGCAAATGGCGCTGGCCCAAGCGCTGGCCGCGGGTCGCGCAGCGCGCAACCTCCTACTACTGGGCGACCCTCAGCAACTCGAGCAACCCACGCGCGGAGCGCACGAGGACGGTGCCGACGTTGCAGCGCTTGTTCACCTGCTCGGTCCCGATCAGGTCACACTAGGTGCCGAGCGGGGACTATTCCTCGACCGGACGTATCGACTGCACCCTTCAATATGCGCGTTCACGTCCGATGCGTACTACGAGGGTCGACTGCTGTCGGCTCCAGGGCGCGAACGCCAGAGCACTGACGGTGCCACGCCCTTCGCCGGTTCGGGACTGTTTCTGGTAGAAGTGACACACCGGGGCAACCAGGCACAGGCTCCAGAGGAGGTGGAAGCCGTTGTCGCGATCGCACGATCGCTGCTGCAGCCCGGTATCACTTGGACCAATGTAGGTGGCCAAGCTCGCCCGCTGGTTCCGAACGACATCCTAGTCGTTGCGCCCTACAACGCGCAGGTGAGCGCACTGAAGCGTGCGCTGAGTGAGTTCGGAGTGACCCGCGTTGGCACCGTTGACAAGTTTCAGGGACAGGAAGCACCGGTGGTTATCTACTCCTGCACCAGTTCATCACCGGAAGACGCGCCGCGTGGCATGGCGTTCCTCTACGACCCGCATCGATTCAATGTTGCCACCAGCCGCGCTCGCGGCACAGTGATTGTCGTGGCCAGCCCGCTACTTTTCGAACCCGATTGCCGGACGCCGCAGCAGATGGGGTGGGCAAACGGGTTCTGTCGGTTTGCAGAAATGGCAAAGAGGATCGTTCCGCTCTGATCTCGGGCTATGGGTGCTTCATTCAAAAGCCACTCGGCCGGAATACCCGATCTCCATTTGTGCAGGGGAGTCCATCAGCCCGTGGCGCCTCACCCCAAGGCAAGGTGGTCAAACGCGCGGCTAGGTGATGCATGCCAGATATGCGGGACGTGTTCCGCTGAAGATCCGGGCATTGCTACTACTATTTAGTTAGACACACTTGTGGGCTAGTGCCATGCAATTTTCAGTCGGCCGCCTATCCGCGCTGCCTTGCTTCCTGAAATCACCGGCCTTTTGGAGTGGCGCACTTGACCCCAGAACGTCCATCGACGATCGAGCTCGTTTTGGACACCTGCGTGAGTTCTCATCCGCGCATCAATGGAGCTTGGATCTCAAAGAGGCGTCGTTTGAAGCACCCAGCGGGACGGCGTTGACCGTTGTCGAGCTAGCACTTGGGATCCTGCAACGCGGAGCCTGGACGCCCTGTACTTGGCTGGTGGAGCAATCACTCGGGGAAGCGATGGCGAACGCCGGGCTGGTGACGCTGCAAGCATATGGGGCCAAGTCTGGCTTGCTGGGCTTTGATGCCGTTCCCACGTCCCATGCTGATCTCAAAAGCGCCCTCGTAGCGGGGCGCCTGCGTAGCGAAGCGTCGCCGGATTGCGCAGATGCGCTGTGGGATTCAGCTTGCCAAGACAGTGGCTTTGCTGGAAGTGAGGCTGAGCGCCAATTTTTCGACGAAGTGCTGGTCCCGGCCCTCGGGTTTCCGCTTTTGGACTATCTGCGGTTTCAGCCGCCTCTCGAGGAACTGCTTGGCGTCAATCCGATAGGCTTTCATCGGCAGCGCACTGACTTCTCGATTGACACCGGCCGTGGGCTGCGCTTGGTCATCGAGGTGGACGGCAGACAACACCACGAAGTCGCCGCACAGCAGCATCTAGATCGAAGCCGCGACGATTCGCTTCGCAAGAGTGGCTGGCAGATCTGGCGCGTGCCTGTAGCGGATCTCAGCGATCCCAAGGCACGGCAGGCAGAGCTTTTGGATTTGCTCGCGCGAACGAGAGGGGGCAAGTGGGGATTGGGTGTTCAAACGGCGCCCGCGCGATCGTTGGAAGTCATGAACGCCGCTTGGGGTGCGACGGTCGTGGCGCGCATCCAATTCTTGGTGCTTGTTGCCATGAAGCGTGGGCTGCTACTCCCCGAACGAGCCTGGTCACTGCGCGTCATCGAAGACGACACAGATGTCGCTGCATTGGCCATCGCGGACTTTTGCGATTGGTTTGGACGATTGCGCAATCTTTACGGCCTGACCCAACCGCCCGACATCCGCCTTGCCAGCGCGACCGAGGATGAGATCGATCTTGTGATCGAAATCAGCGCGACCAATCCTCACTTTGCACCACAGCCGTGGCATTGTGCAATTGCGTGTTCTCGACCCGCCAATTGGATGGCGGACGAAGCAACGTTACGCTTTTCTCAACGGGAGTACTTGACCAGCGCCCCCACGAAGGAGTTGCTGGAGTCCTTTGGCAGAGATCTCTTTCGCAAAGCCCACTTGCGCGAAGGACAGTACGAAATCCTTTGCAGGATTCTGCAAGGAAGAGACGTGGTCGGACTGTTGCCCACAGGAGGAGGCAAGAGCCTAACCTATCAACTTGCCACCATGCTGCTGGGTGGCGTCACCTTGTACGTCGCCCCCCTGAAATCGCTACTTCAGGACCAATATGAGCGGATGATGGTCGATGGCATCGACTGTTGTGGCTTTATCTCCAGCGCGCTACGAACCGATCAACGGCTTGAGCAAGAACGGCGCTTTCGTGCGGGACGAATGCGATTGCTGCAAGTCGCTCCTGAGCGCTTCCTAATGGACAGTTTCAGGCAACTACTCAGCGACTATCAGTCACAGTTCGGCCCTGTCAGCCAAGTGGTAGTCGATGAGTGCCACTGTGTCAGCGAGTGGGGGCACGATTTCCGACCCGCATATCTCAGTCTCAGCCGCATCGTTCGAGACCGGACGGTCAGGCTCGACAGCTCGGCTGTGGTCGTCGCTCTCACGGGGACCGCATCCAGCGTTGTCCTTGAGGATGTCCGACGAGAGCTCGGCATCCTGGACACCGGAGCAGTTATCAGAGCAAGAAGACTGGATCGTCCAGAGCTGTCGCTGCAGTTCGAAAAACTGCCGGGCACAGGGAAGAAGCCCGCCATGGTTCATGCGGTGAACTCTTTTTTGGAGATCCATCGGGGGCAGTCGGGTGGCCTCTTGCTGTTCACCCAACACGTCAACGGGCCACTCGGTGTTTATGAAATCGCCAACGAAGCTGTTCGCAGTCTTTCGATGCTGCCCGGAAAGGACATCCGCATTTACTCGGGCGAGCGTCCCAAGGCGCTGACGGACTCGATCTCGTCGGCTGGCTGGGAGGTGGAGAAAGCGCAGACGCAGCGCGATTTCATTAATCCCCGGGGTGACACGTTTCAGGTTCTGGTCGCAACCTCCGCCTTCGGGATGGGGATCGACAAGCCCACGATTCGCAAGGTCATCCACTACTTGGCCCCTCAGTCCCCCGAGGCGTACTACCAGGAAGTGGGGCGCGCGGGGCGCGATGGCGAACCCGCCGAGGCGCTGCTGCTGTTTTCTGACGAGGCGGCACAACTCACCGATTCGCTGCTGTCACCAGAGACTGATATTGATGAGGCGCGTCGGCAACATAAGGCCGTCAAATGGGGCGTGCCGGTCGGGGATTTTTTCACCACATTCTTCTTTCACGCCAATCGATTTACCGGCGTCGAGGAGGAAACCGCCAATGCGGTCCGGGCGCTGGAAGCCATCAAGCACAAAGTAGACGCCGGGCTGTCCATCGTGCTGCCGTACACCTCGAGCAGAAAGGACATGTCCTGGAACTCGGAGGCTCATCTGGAGTACGCGTTGGTTCGCCTTATCCACCTGGGCGTCGTGCTTGACTACACGAAGAATTTCAACGCAAGGACGCTTGAGGTCACCTTGGAGCCAGGCTGGTTGTCTGTAAGAAGCGACTTCGACGCCTATCGCGAACGCCATGTCGCAAGCATGGACACATACGTTCGACGCTATGAGACCCGACGGGCGGGTGCGCTGCTTCAGCCGATCGAAGCCGCTAAGACCTTCAATGCCGTGGAGGAAGCCGCGCTAAGAGCCATTGTTCAGTATCTCTACTCACAGATAGAACGGCGCCGACGAACATCCACCCGGGAAATGCTGGAGATCGCTCGCGAGGGGGTCGGTGACCCAGCCAAGGCGCGGCAGCTGCTCCTTTTCTATCTGCAGGCAAGCGAAAAGTTCACACACGCGCTGGAACAGGTCGCCCGCGAGGAGACGGCTTCTATGGGCTGGGCGAAGCTCGCGCAATCTGCCACTTCCCCTGTTGAAGTAGATGAGTTGCGGGGGGCGGCCACCCGCGTTCTCGAAAGCTATCCAACGCACCCTGCACTACTGTTTCTCAGCGCAATCACTCGGCGCACTCCGTCTGCCGCGGAACTGGATCGATCCAAAGAGGAATTTCAGGCGGCTATGAAGACTCTGGCGGAGACCGACGCCGATGCAGCAGCTGACGCAGCCGAGATGGCGCTTGAACTGTGTCGGGGATTCGACACGACTCTTGTCCGCCAGCTCAGTGCGCTGTACGGCGCATGGAGCCTGTCATTCTTTGGGCCTCGCTTTGCCCTGGAGCGCGTGGGCGAGGACGTGGGGGCCAGGTTGGGAATCTTTAAAGATATGGTCGCTAACGCTCAGCGCGGATTACCTACTTTGTTCACTTAACTCGGAGAAGAAGCAATGGAGAAAGAACTGGAAATGTTCGTGGAGGCCGCCGAGCAGCTTGAGCACCTGAAAGCTACGTTGGTCGATCAAGGCAATGCGAGTGCGCGGCTTCGCGCCTTGGTGGATGCCGTAGACAAAGTGGCCAACGAGATCGGTCGCGTGCCTCAGGGCCTCTCCGCAGTTTTGGGCCGCGCCGAGAGTGCTGAGAAAAGGCTCCAAGTCGCCGTCGAACAGGTCCAGGCACTCAAGGATTCAGTGCCAGCCATCATTTCACGCTTCGAGTCTTCGGACGTGGGGCGATCCATCGACTCGTTGACCACTCACATTGCGGCGAGTCGGGAGGAGCTTCGAGGTTTCAGAAGCGCCGCCGCTGACTTTGAGATGGTTGTCGAGCAAATGAAATCAGCCGGCGAGGCAGCGCGCACCTTGATGGCGGCGGAAGTCTCTAAGGCCGTGGAGGCCCAGGAACGGACCATCGGCGCTATCGGCTCACTGCGGGCAGAGGTGCTCGAAGGGATGAGCGCCTTGTCGAATCGCATCGAAAAGGTCGCCGGTATGTGGGAAGGCGCAGGCGCGGCCACCGCCAACGCATTTAACCAGACCACGAGCGCGATCCGAAGTGCAGGTGAGCATCATTCCGAAGTCCTGCGGCAGATCGTTGCCCTGCGCAACGACGTCGGGGCGATTGGTCAAGTTGTGACCCAACAAGCCGATTCGATCAAGGTGCTATCGGCAAAAAAGGGCTTCAGCTTCTAGGGGCTCATCCAGCAGTTGAGTGCTGCACAAGTTCCTGAGACGGTGCTGTCTTCAGGCAGTTTTCGCGGGGGCGCTTGAACGCCATCGCGCGAAGATCCTTGCGAAGAAGCCGGCCGGTTTAGCTGGCGGTACTGGCTCGTGGCGAACGGCAGACGGCGGCAACCCTTGGGGCAAAGGCGCCCGCGCTGGGCTCGAGATCGGTACGGGTTTAGTCGGCTGAGCGAGTGGGCGCGCACTTTGCGGTGGCGTCGGCTGGGACGAAACTGGCGCAGCCACTGGTGTAGGGGCGTGCGGGAGTGGCACAGGGGCGGGCGCAACGGGGTTGGGAGAGGGCATACGCGGGCGTTGCGCGGCGATGGAAGTCCCAGCGTGCGAGCGGAGCACCTTCGAGACGTCAGCGCGCGCAGTTCGCTGCAAACGAAGCATCAGATCGTGCGGAACCGTCTCGAGGCCATAAGTGCGGCAAATTTCCGAACACAGGCGGTCCCAAAGCTTGGCAGTGACTTCAGCATCGGCCATCGCACGATGGGCACGACCTGTCGTGGGCAATGCCAGGTGTCGAACCAGGGTTCCTAGCTGGTGATTGGACGATTCGGGGTAGATGCGTCTGGCTAGTAGCATCGTGCATGCGAAGGCACTAGCACACGGCGTTGACAGGATGCTGAGCTCAGCCTCCCAAAACTTCCTGTCGAAGCTCGCGTTGTGTGCCACCAATGGAGTATTGCCCACAAACAATGCTGCCTCTCGCATCACTTTGGATGCCGGCGGCGCCGAGGACCGCATCTCGTTGGTAATGCCCGTGAGCTGCACAACGTCGGCTGGTATGGAACGCCCCGCGTTCATCAGGCTTTGAAATCTGTCGACGACCTCGCCGTTGCGAACGAGCGCGATGGCGATTTCCGTAGGACGATCCCCGCAAGCCGGCGATAGTCCGGTCGTCTCAAAGTCGAGAACTGCGACTGTTTCCGTTGTTAGGTTCATCTGTTCAGATCAGGCGTATTCAGGATGCGCGAATCCGTGGGCTCGGCGACTTCGCGCTGAGGGGAGGAAATGTGCAATGGCGGGGAGATTTGAGGATCCAAGCAGCGGCCACCGAGGCGTGCAAGTCGCAGGGCGTCACGTTATCGAATGCAGCACCCCCGAGAGGCTGTGAGTGACGCTCACTGACAGGTTCCATTTTAGTTTTTGCCAGTCACTCGCGCTTGTCATAGGTCCTGTAACAGGCCCGGTTCGTGAAGCAGTTGGCGTAAGTTGGGCGAGCCATTCCTCATCAACCTGGATGAGATTCAATCCCACGATTTCGCGAAAAACTTGCAGTCGCGGACACGGGCAATCCATCGAGAATGGCATTGCGTGACTATCGATACTGAACACACCAACGCAATCAGAACGCTGGAGTTTCTCGCTCCGGTCATGCGCCCATGATCGTCCATTTCGAGTGTCGATCCGATGTCTGAAATGGATGTGGATTCAGAGGCCGGCCGCTTGTTGGGCGCCTCTCGCTCATGGCTGGACAATGGGGCGATGGTCACGTGCCTGGCGCTCATCGCGAGCTTGACTATGTTCGCATTTCTGATTGCACTGTTTTGGGCAACGAATCAATGACGATCTCAGCGGCCCTTCAAGCTCCAGAGTGGGTCAGCAGCGGCGCGACAATCACTGGTGGTCTGGACCTACTCGGTCTAAGGCTTCCCGTACAGGCGATCGGCGGCACATTACTCGACGGCGTCACGACCGTGACCCCCTCGGTCCGCTACCTCGCGTTTCGAGCTTGGCTGATTCGCCGTTACGGCCAACGCGGCGGCGCGGATAGCTTGGATGCGTTCACTGATTTCGCCGCACGTGTTGAGTCTGCGCTGGTCCTCGGAAACCTCCTCGAAAATCCGTCGATCGGCGGATTGATCGGATCCGATCAGGCACTCGAGCGTCTCGCGCTGGGAAATACCACCATCCCGATCGCGAGCTTGGTCAAATCGCCCGCCTCCACGATCTACACGGGCCCATCCGACCAACTTGGCATTAGCAAGAGCCGGGATAACGCAGTACCTGCGCTTGTCATGGAGCGCGGTCTTCCACTCGCCAATGCCTTGGATCAACGACTCACAGCTATCCCCCTCATCGAGCGCCTTGTTCGTGACGATGACCTTCGCGAGGCTTCGCTTGACGAACTACGCGAAATTGGTAGCGAAGTGAGGATCGATCGAATTCCAGACGACGAGAGAGAGCTTCTACTCGCAGCGATCATGCCGTCCGCTCCCCGACCAATAGAGCGGAACCGGATAAGTACCTACGCAGCGCTGTTAGCGCTGGCAACCCAGCTGAAGTCGGCACCGAGTGAAGGGCAATTCTTCGACGCGGCGAGTTCAGCCAACCGTTTCGGCGAGCCTCTCGTTGACCAAGTTGCAGATGGTTGGGCGACGTATTGCGTGCGCGATGCCATTGCGGTCACTCAGGAGGGCGTCCTCGCCGGAGTAATGGGCGAGATCCTGGCCCAACCCGATGGTGGTCTCTCTGGCGTGGACATGACTGTCGTTATCGAAGCGCTCATGGAGCGCATCGAAGAGCACGACTCAGCGCTGCGCGACCTCAACCTGCTGTCGTCTGGGGAATCCGTGGCAGATCTGACGTTTAGGGCGTTGGAGGAGCGCTTGCGCTTGCGGCTCTTCGTCCCTGGTGCTGCGTCCGGCGTGGTGCGATGGTCTGACAGACTCGTCGAGCCCCTGCTGTACCGGCGCGCGCTGAAGTCTGGCGCAGGCGCCCTGACGCTAGCAGTCGTCGCCTGGGTCATGGCAGCCCTACGCGTCGGCGATGCCGTGCGCGAGGACAAGCATGGGTACCTCAGTTTGTCGCACCAGGGTCGGCGACGGCAGGGAATGCGGGAGGTCGTGCTCCCGGAGTTGGCGCGATTCCACCGTGAGGATCGCCCATTGCGCGAGGTCGCCGCGGAAATGGCGGTCCGTACGGTTCAACAGCATCTACAGATCACGTGGTCTCGACTGCAGGTTGACCTGAGGCGCGACGTCGCGCTGCTGACCGCGGAGGGAAACAAGTGGTTCGCGCGCCGAAAAAGCTTCGTCGCCGGACGCACTGCGTCTCGCATCCAGCAAGCGCTAGGGTGGCTCCATCAGCTCAGGTTGATCGACGCCAACGGGATCACCGCAGACGGTTCAGTCGTTCTGCAACGCGCACTGACCACTCTGGCTAAAGGGGGCGCGACATGAATCCCCGCCTGTTCTGTCGCGAGCGCGCTTATCACAAGACACTGCTGCTGACCTATTCGTTTGATCCGATCTTCTTCGAACAGGTTGTCCTTCCCGATCTCTGGGCTGGTCGTTCCAGCGACATTCTGGTTCTCGGCGACAAAGGTGAGATCGACACCTCCGTCCAGTCTGCCGCCGGACAGCTTTGGAATCTCGGCAAGCACTACCTGCTTGCTGGGGCTGGAGTCTCCGGAGCATTTCATCCGAAGGTCTTTGTAAGGCTGGGACCGCAGGAGGGTCTCGTCATTGTTGGCAGCGGGAACGTCACGAGTTCCGGATGGGGCGGTAACCAGGAATTGGGCGCTGCGTGGATGGTTGGCCCAAGCCACGTCGACAAAGGGGGCTGGCTGCACCCATTCTTCGACGATGTGCTGACGTGGTGCGAGGGGAACCTGGAGCGTGACGCCGTTCGTAGATTCAAGGATGTCCCGTGGCTGAGTTTGACCCAAGCCAGCACCAGCGAAACCAGACCCGTACTGCATAGCCGCGGAGCAACATCCCTCGCCAACGAGTTGGGCCAACGCTGGTCAGGCCGACGATTCGATGAAGTCAAGATCCTAACTGGCTCGACCGACGAGTCCGGTGCCTTCCTGCGCTGGGCTCACGCGACGTTCGGCGTCACCCGCGCGACCATTGCGTTGACGCCTGCATCAGCGAGTTTCGTGGCGGAAAAGTTGGCTGGCCTGCCACTGGAGGTCCGCTTGATCGAGGCAACACCGGACCGTCCGCTGCACGCCAAGTTCTATTGGTTTGAAGGACCTGACGGTCCAGCTGCGGTGATGGGTTCCCCGAACTGTTCTGCCGCCGCGTGGCTACTCGCACCGCAAAGCGCTGGCAATGTTGAGTCCATCGTCGTGTACGACCGACCAGGCGCTAAAGACTTCGACTCCGCATTGCGGCCGTTCACGGTGCCCGGAAAGGTGCCCGCCGACGTACTAGTTCCACGCACCATTCACGACCAGGCACCGAAATCCCAGCAAGCGGCGTTCAGAATCAAGTGCCTGCAGTGGGACAGGGCGTCGGGACGACTTGTTGCCGACATCCTCCCGTCTCCTGATCCTGGCGCTCAGGTTGGCCTCCAGCTCGTCGACCGCGTGTTGCCGATGGTGCGGATGCACGAGCCTGAGGCTCTCTGGGTGTGCGAGATCACCGATGGTCTGGACACAGCAACCATGTTTGCGTCGGTCATCGTCACCTTGGGGGCCGACTCCTGGACGACAGGCTCCCGATGGATCGACGACCTTGCCGCGCTCGAACATGCCAGTCACTCGGCGAGGTTGTTGGAGCCGTTCAAAGCGCTGGGACGCCGCACGAGCTCGGCCGAGCAACGCCAAATGCTCGATGAACTGCAAGAAGTAGCGCAGACGCTCTTCAACGACCCAGCCTCCTTCCGTGACCCGGGGTTCGGCGCGGGTGATCGCAAGAAGAAGCGCGACGCGCCTTCTGATCCGGTGAATCCGACCGACCTGCTCGTTCACCTCGGTGAGTCGAGCGAAGGGTTGCCTTCCCTAGCGGATGCGCAGCCGGGGTCGCTATCGCTGACGGGGATCCTTCGCCTTCTGTTTGAGTCTGAGAGCGACGAAGGTCAAAGGCCCGCTGCCGCCGGGGACGAAGAGATCGATGAAGGGCAGATGCCGGACACGCCGCCACTGCCGAAGTCAACCGACCAAATAGATCAGGCCGGCGCCGACGGTGCGGTCATTGAAGCGCGATTCCGTGAGCGACTGGCGATGCAGATCGAGACGTTCTTGACGGAAATGTCGGCAGACGGGTTCGCTGGGCGCTGCACCGCCACGCAGATGGTGCAAGCGATCGCTTTCCCATTGGCCGTCGCATTGCGGGGACGTCGAAAGGGCTGGGTCACCGATGAGGTCGCCGAGGGGTGGGCGCTCAAGGTTTTTTCGATCCTGTTCCGCGGCCGGGGCGCGGGGCCTGGTGGACTCCTTCGTGCCGTGGAACACCGGTATGTCGAGAGCGGCCGGACGGAAATCTTTGAAGATGTGGTCGGCGATGGAACGGTGTGGCTTGTCTTGGTCGCTACGCTTGGTAGCGCAAGCTGGCATGGAGTCGGAGCCGACATCGACAAGGCGATCGCTCTCAGAGAAGTGTTTTCCGCACCCCAGCTACTTGCGTCCGCCACGTCTGGACGCGTTGCTGGCCTACTCGGCAAGATCGACATTCAGGATGCCAAGGCGTACGTCGCCGATGTCGCCCCGATGGCGAACAGGCTCTTAGGTGAAATCGAATACACCCTGCGGACGGTGTGGGAGTCGGAGATGCGCGACCAAGGCGCGCGCGCGATCACCCACAGGAAGGGCGACCTTCTTTGGCGGGACAAAGTGGGATGGGCGATCTGCCTTCAATCGGTTCAGGATCGCGCAGGCCAGTCGATCAAGGTCAGACTAAAGGGCGTAGAGAAGGCCGTGATGGCAGGTTTCTATGTCAACGTTTCAGAAATCTGTGGTCGCAACGCCTTGTTGGATGGCCTCGTTGCGGAACTACGGCGCAGCGTCGCGGCCGGTTGAAAGATGCGGCATCTCATGGATAGTTGGATCACCTCGACCAGGGATTGGTGTGACCAGTTCACGCGTGGCCGACATACGTGCTTGTCAGGCAATCAGAAGTGATCTCACGTCCCGCGCGGGTGAGTTGCCCGAACACCAAATGCACAACAAGACTGGCAAAGATCATCAGACCACAGAAGCCTCGCTGAACTCTCGATTTCAAGGGGTCAAACGAGGATTGTTCAGGGCCGTCAAGATTGGTCTTTGGGTCGTCGCTGGCTACGCCGTCTTCTTGGTCATCTATGTCGTCTATGGGCGTTACCGCGAACCGATAGCCGAGGCGGATGCAAGGCGCTTCTGCGCTTCATCAAGCTTGGCGAACCCGCGGAAGGCATTCCTGAAAAGGCGCAAGCGGCTGGCGCTGAGAAGGCATTCGCGAAGTGGATCTCACTGTCGGATAAGTACCGCACAACAGATGAGCGCCAGCTGCTGGCGATTTTTACGGGAGCCCCGCCATTCTCGCGACACGTCTGCGAAGTTCGCGCAACAGATGTGGTGCTGAGCGCAAGGTACCGCTACCTGGACTGAGCGACGAATCGCCCCGATGAAGCGTATGTCGTAAGGCCGATCGCGCCAAATCTAGGCATGTGACGGGCTCTCTTGGCGCTTGTGGGTGCAGCGATCCGAGCGCGGCTCGTGTGATTCGAAGTCGGCAGTGGGGCAACGGGGATTACGTCAAGTCCCGTTCGAATCCCCCAAGGTTGAGAGGGCTCGCGCCGATACGCGCCTCGCGCTAGGTACAGGCTGGCGCTCGCTTGCCTGTACTCGGGCGGGCGTAGCTCAACGGTAGAGCGGAGTCCCTTATAAGGCTTGCGTTGCTGGTTCGAGTCCCACCGACAGCGCCAAGAATCTTTAGGATTGGTCCCAAGCGCAAACCTGCAATTGCTCCTCGGGGTCACACTTGGTCATCCGCTCCGGGAAGGTTTGCATCTTGCCGACCCACCCTGCGGGCGTCACGTAATCGTCTCCGATGACTTCGAACCCGGAGTGTCTCGGGGGCTGCGTACTACGCAGCAATGGCAGTATGTCCGCGGCCCTGACTGTGTAGCGGGTAGGGTAGCCGTTGCGGGCCGTGCACACGGCTTTCCCGGCCTCCTCCAAGGCCTCAATGTTGATTTCCATGGAATCCTGACCCGGCGGGGATGCGGCAAAAATCTTGGACTGACTAAGCCGTGATTCCAATGCTTCTTCGGCACTCAACAGGACTCAGAGAGCCCAGCGAGATCTTGATGCGCTTCTCGTTGTACCAACGGATGTAAGAGTCCAGCGCCTGCATGAACTGTTCGATGGTGGTGGACTGCCAGTTGCGAGGATAGAACAGCTCCGTCTTGAGTCGACCGAAGAATCCTTCGCATGCCGCGTTGTCAGGCGAGTAGGCCTTTGGAAGATCGAGTCTCAGCTCGTACTCCCGGTGCCAATCCTTCAATGAATTCTTGGTTGGGTACCCCAGTTGGCGAATGGTCGCCTTGATGCGTTTTCCGAGCTTGATGTACAGCTCGACCGCTCGAATTCGATCTTCATATGAATACATGAACTGTAAGCCGTCAATTAACCGCGCCC
>JAFEEG010000002.1 GCA_018241225.1 Pseudomonadota bacterium | reverse complement strand
GGCGATCGCTTCACGCTAGCCGACGTGTAGCATGAAACCGACTTGCCCACCGGGTCGGTCGTGCGTCGCAAGCGACGCCCGCCGCCGTGGACAAGGCTACGCAGCGCTTTGCACACAAAAATTCAGACAGCCCCCATGGCGCGCGTGCATTGGTCGTCGCCCGAGGAAAACGAACTTGTTCCGTACAACGCGCACTTACGAGCGACCGATCTAATTGACCCGTCACTCGACTAGCCTCAGCTGGTAGCGATCGTCACTGCATGCTTGCTCTGCACGCCGCCAGCGTCGAGGCGATGAAGCGAAACTACAAGCCGGACCCTGCCCCGCGCAAGGCCGCGTAGCAAGTGACCTGCCCCATTGAAAAAGCCACCCGAGGGTGGCTTTCTTTTGGCTGCTCAGTTCGTCTTTGGCGGCGTAGGCGCAGGCTGCACCGCCTGGGCCGGCATGTTGATCGTCACCGGCGCCTGCAGGGGTGCTGCGGGCACCGGCGCGGGCTTGAAGAAGTTGGCCACCGCGATCATCGCGACGCCCACCGCCACGATGGCGGTCACGGTCCACTTGATGTTGTCGGCGAAACCCTTGTGCATCTCCGCGCGCAGGTCGGCCAGGCCGGTCTTCATCTCCGATCGGAAGTCAGCCATCTCCGCGCGAAACTCGGCCCACTCGGCGCGCATCTCACCCTGCGACGCCTTGATGGACGCATTCATTTCTTCCCGGGTCAAATCGGCTGCCATGGTCTGATTATCCTCCTGGGCGGCTTGTCGTGTGTCGGGCGGGGTCTCGCTGGTGCCTAATTGGTGCAACACGGCCTCTGCGGTCTCTTTGAGGCCATAGATCGACTCCTTCGGCACATAGTGGCCGGTGCTGGTGACGGTCTCTACAACAGCGCGGGCGGCATCCGCCGCAGGGTGGAGGCCCTCAAGGTCGACCTTGAACGGCAAATTGCCGCCGCCGTAGACCCTAACGAAAGGCGTTTTCTCAGCCACGCTCATACCCCGCCGTGCTGGCGTGCCAGCTGCATGAAGCTCGCGCTCTCGGCGTTGCGGTCGATCATGACCATCCGGGAGTACCTGGCTGCCAACTCAGGCAGCTTGCAGCCAAACGCGCGCTCGATGCCAGGGCCCAGGTGCAATAGCGGGGCAGCAATGCTCTGGGTGGCCCACTCCCAGAACACGTAGGGCAGTCGCTCGTGTCGGGTCTGGCGCATTGCCGCAATCACTTCCGCAACGGCCCCGCGCAGGCGCATGCCGTCGATCATGTCCCAGGTCAACTCGGTGACCCGCTCGTGGGGCATGCGGTTCTCCAGCATGAAGATGCAAGCCGTGCGCCGCGCCGGCGAGAGCTTGACCAGGCCGTCAACGAACTCGTCGGCCATGTAGGGCTCGGGCGGCGGCTCGTGCAGCACCAGGGCGGCAAAGCTGCCCTCGTCGAGCTTGCCAAAGAATAGCGCGTGGATAACTGCGCCTTGCGCCAGGTCGACCAGGTTGATTGCACGCTCACGTTGGCCTTTGAGGCCGGCGCGGGCGTAAAACAGTTGAATACTGTCCGCGGACATGGCGTCGTGCTCACACTCCCATATCGGGTCATTCTCAAAACCCGCGGCCGCGGCGCGTACCCGCGCCATACCTGGCACTTCACGTAATTGCATTCTTGAGCCCCTCCAATTTTCATTGTAGGGGCCGAAGGTCCTATTGAAGCGAAGGTTAGGCTGCCCTGTCGCGATGCGGCTGAGCAATATTGTTTCCTGGCGCACCGAATGATTCGATCAGATCGACAACAGAGGCGTGTGCCGCGAGCCGGACGACCTCCCACAGCTCCAAACCCAGCGCTGACGCCAGTTCTGGGGCTTTGGTCAATGGCAGTTGCATGCGGCCGGACTTCATCATCTTGATGACCGAATCTTTCTTGAAGCCCAGCATGGCCGCCAACTCCGCATCACTGACACCCAAGGAGATCTGGCGTGCTTGAATCAAGTCCCCGAGCGCGGTGCCGGTAGCGGTTTCGGTAGAGGTTTTATTCATTGAGGTTCCCTTTCATGTCTGCAATCGCGCAGTACATGAATGGTTTCCCTCAATGCTTGGATACCTTCGCGCGAAGCGTTGGCATTGCTGTAGATCCAGAACAGCCTAGGCGGGGCACGAGTTCAGGACTCTTACATGAAAACGTTGTCTGTTTTTTAGAGCATCCGGAGGAGTGAGGTCAAACGTTCCCCTTACCCGCAACTGAATGCAGGAGGGGCTTGCCTCACCCCACCGTCATCCGTGTGGAGTATCTCGTCCCGAATCGTTGGCTGCGCTATGTATTGCCATGCGAGTTCCGATGGGTCCGGCCGAACTCACTTGGCTCACCAGCACGCCCGCAGCGCTTGAGGTTCCCCTCTGCCGTTTGGCGTTATCCGTATGCTGGTTCCCTTCTGGGAAAGTCCCGGCTTTCACGGGGCACTTGCTACGAACGTCTGAATGCCGATAGCTCACAAGTGGCGACATTCACATTATAGTGAATGTGAGCGCTTACTGCTAAACTAACTTCAAGAAAGGATGTGGTGATTTCCTTGAGGCGCATGTGCGAAAGTGACCAGTTCCGCCCAGACCGCCATTTGATGTGCGAAATATAGGTCTTCAAGTTTCGCGCGCATGCTAGGATTCGCACACCACTTTCGCGCAAATGATCCCCAATCCATGCCGAGTCCCAGAATCTTTCTATACGCTCGTGTTTCGACCGCTGACCAGGACACGGTCAATCAGCTCCGGGAAGTCGAAGCAGCAGGCTTCAAGATCGAACCTCGACGCATTGTTCAGGAGGTCGTTTCAGGCAGTGTGGCTGCTATGGAGCGGCGTGGCTTCGCGAAGCTAGTGGACAAGCTGGAGGAGGGTGATGTGCTCATCGTCACGAAGCTGGACCGGCTCGGTCGCAATGCCATGGATGTTCGGGCCACCGTGGAAAGCCTCGCCGGGGCGGGGGTGCGAGTGCATTGCCTCGCGCTTGGGGGAGTCGACCTGACAAGCCCAGCCGGCAAGATGACCATGGGCGTGATCGCCGCCGTGGCGGAGTTCGAGCGTGACCTGCTCATCGAGAGAACGTTGAGTGGCCAAGCCCGAGCGCGGGCACAAGGCACCAAGTTCGGCAGGCCATCGAGCCTTGGAGCCAAGCAAGCCGAAGAAGCCCTCCGGCTGCTGGCTACCGGTGAGACCGTGTCCGCGGTGGCCCGAAACTTCCAGACGAGCCGTCGGACAATCTACAGACTGGCTGATAAGGGCGACAGGGCTACGGCCAAGGATCTTGCCCCACATGTGGGGTGAGCAGGTCTGCTCGCCCATGCCGCGCGGACTTTGAATTCCTCCGAAAGGTACGCCATGAACAACAAGTCCATCCGCGTGGACGCCGCCGAATACCAACGGCTGCGCGCGCTGTCAGGCATCGCCTATTTCGCCGTTGACCTCCTCAGGTATGCGGACCGCCAAGCGGCCGACGGGCACGCCTACAAGGGCCACGAGGCTTGGGATCACTTTCGTGCGAGCGCGGGCGAACTGCGAGGTGCGCTGGATGCCGCGAGGCCGCGGAACTGGCAAGATGACTTGATGGTCGCGTTGCAGTTCATCTGGGAATCACAGCCGAAAGCCTTATCGAGCGAGTGCTGGCGAATCGAATAGTGCAGCAGTACTGGGAATTTCAGGGCTTGAACGTGAACTGGATCGAGCTCAATAGCTTGAGCTTGTTCGGCAGATTCAACTCCCCTTCGTAGCCCCGCTGCGTCCCGCTCTTCGTCGTGTCCACGTGCCCCGTGATCGGGCCAGCATCGACGGCTGGATTCGAGTTGAGCGCCATGGCGAGCAGCGTGTGCCGGAATGCATGAAAGCCAACCACCCGAGCACCCGGCGTGTCATCCCGTAATTTTTCATCCCTGAGCAGATCACGAAACCAGCGCTCAGCCTGGGTGCTAGCGCGACCATTTGTGGGACGCCAGGCTGGGAACAGGAGCTTGGCGCCGGTGGCACGCACGGTCCGAACGTACTCGAGAAATCCGGCTTCGATCAAGTCTGGGTGCAACGGTACATGGCGCTGTACCTTGGTCTTCACCGATTTCTTGATTCCCGGGTCGCCCTCGGTATCTTCGGTGATGAGAAGGTGCTCGATGCCTTCAGGGCTGGTGCGAACGTCGATCTGCGGATTGATCTGACACAGCTCGTTCACGCGCGCTCCCGTATAGAACGCCAGCACCGGTAGCCACCACCGGTGAGCTTGAGCGGGTTCGTCCCGGAACGGTGCGAGCACCTCGCCGAACAGACGCCGGAGCTCGGCCGTCGTCATCGCCCGTTGCTTGTTCTTCCCCTCGTCGTCTTCACCTTTGAACTCGATAGCCCTGGTCGTGAGGGCCATAGGAAAGCCCTGATCCTGCCAGTTAGTCTGGGCCTTTTCGATGAAGATTGAGATTGGGTTCAGGTAGTTGTCCGTGAACGTCTTTCTGCCCAGGCGTTGATCGTGCTCCTCGGCGGCGAGCGCGCGGATGCTCACGCCTCGCCTTTTGCACTTCTCTGCCCAACGACGAGGCAGGGCCTGCACAAGATCGAAGAAATCGATCAAATCTCGCTGCTTGAGGTCAGCCACAGCTTTGTCGCCCAATAGCGCTTCGAGGGGCGCGAGGGCTGCCTGATGCTTGGCAAACATTTCTGGCTTACGGTCCTTGGGATAGGAGTCCAGAAAGTCTTGAATGACAGCGCGGAGCCGCGGCGTGGACGCCGGAGCGACTGCCGGCGTGTCGCTCGTGGTCTGCAAAGGGGGAGGTGGGGCCGCACCGTTGCGGACGCCTATAGCTTGTCCCAGCGCTTCTTTGAGGGTCTGGATCTGAGCCTGCATCACGCGTCGCTCGGCATTCCGATCGGCATCGGCGCGCTGAAGCGATGCAAGGCGGAGCCGGTGGGCTTCATCGACCTGGTCGGACATCTCGGCCAACGCCTGGTCCACGCGCAACTTTGCCTTGGCTTCTGCCAGGACCTTCAGCATGTCGGTTCTGCTCATGGACGTGGTGAGACTGCGAAAAAGGCGGTGTGCGGTAGCGCCTAGCTCAAGCGCAAGAGGCACCGCAGCTACGCGCTCGCCGGTCTTCAGAGCGAGCGTGAACTCGCGCAGGCCGACGACCGGCCGTATTGCTTCTGGGACCGCAATGCGAAAGAAAAACCGATGACCGCGTCGTTGAAGATACGGATGCTTGATGCCCAAATTTTCAGCGCTCTTTGTAGCGTCTCTCTGTAGCAGTTTTGAAAAAAGCTACATGAAATCAACAACTTAGAATGCTGGCGCGGGCCGAAAGGATGGTGGTGGAGAGGAGGAGGATCGAACTCCCGACCTCCGCATTGCGAACGCGGCGCTCTCCCAGCTGAGCTACCCCCCCACATCGCAACGAATCAAGTCTAACGCCAAACAGCGTGGGCCGCGTGTCGGCGCCGTGTCAAGATCGCGGCCTTCCAACCTCACACCCCCCAGGAGCCTCGACCGATGCAGCTTGACGATCCCGATTGGCTGGAGCGCATGTACAACAACCGGGCCCGGGTGCCCGAGCACGGCGAGTACTTCGCGCGGTGGGCGGCGGATTCCGCCCAGGTGCGCAACTCCCAGCCATGCAGCATCGACGTGCCTTATGGCAGCGGGGTGAATGAGGCGCTGGATGTCTTTCCTGCGCAGGGGGCGGGCGATCGAGCGCCTGTGTTGGTTTTCATCCATGGCGGGTATTGGCGTTCCCTCGACAAGCATGAACACTCGTTCATCGCGCCGGCCTTCACCAGGCGCGGCATGTGCGTGGTGATGCCGAACTACGCCCTGTGCCCGGGCACGGATGCGGCGCCGGTCACCATCTCGCACATCGCCCTGCAAATGGCGCGCGCCCTGGCGTGGACCTGGCGCAATATTGCCCGCTACGGCGGCGATCCTTCCCGCATCACGGTGGCAGGTCATTCGGCAGGCGGGCACCTCGTTGCCATGCTTCTGGCGGCCCACTGGAAGCAGTTCGCACCCGATCTGCCCAAGCAGGTGGTGCGAAACGCACTGGCCATCTCCGGCTTGTTCGAGCTCGAGCCGATACGCCGTACGCCGTCTTTCCAGGCGTCGCTTCGCATATCGCCCGAGGAAGTCCTGCGGACCAGCCCAGCCCTGTGGCCGGCGCCCGCGGCAGGCCCGCTCTACGCCGTTGCCGGCGGGCTGGAAAGCGAGGAGTTCATTCGCCAGAACGAGGCCATTGCCAAGGCCTGGGGCCCGCGCAAGGTGCCCGTATGCGAACTGGCGCCGGGACTCGACCACTTCAGCATCGTCGATGCGCTGGCAGACCCGGCGCACCGGCTGCACGAACTGGCGCTGGAACTGCTGGAGCGCCGCGACTGACCCAGGGTCGCCGCGGCGCGGGCGATCACATCAGGAGGTGTTCGCCGGCGTTGTCCCCGCCCAGGGTGACGTAGTTGACCTTGCGGATGTCCATCAGCTTCTTGCCGCCCGAGTAGCTGATGGAGCTTTGCACGTCCTGTTCCATCTCGACGAGCGTCTCGGCCAGCTTGCCCTTGATCGGCTCGAGGATGCGCTTGCCTTCGACGTGCTTGTATTCGCCCTTGTTGAAGTCGCTGGCCGAGCCGTAGTACTCCTTGAAGAGCTGGCCGTCCACTTCCACCGTCTTGCCGGGCGATTCCTCGTGGCCTGCAAAGAGCGAACCGATCATGACCATCGAGGCGCCGAAGCGGATGCTCTTGGCGATGTCGCCATGGTCGCGGATGCCGCCGTCGGCAATGATGGGCTTGGTGGCCACGCGCGCGCACCACTTGAGCGCCGACAGCTGCCAGCCGCCAGTGCCAAAGCCGGTCTTCAGGCGGGTGATGCACACCTTGCCCGGGCCGATGCCCACCTTGGTGGCGTCGGCGCCCCAGTTCTCCAGGTCGATCACCGCCTCTGGCGTGCCCACGTTGCCGGCGATGATGAAGGACTTCGGCAGCTTTTCCTTGAGGTAGCCGATCATGTTCTTCACCGTGTCGGCATGGCCGTGGGCGATGTCGATGGTGATGTATTCGGGCACCAGCTTTTGGGCCACCAGGCGGTCGACCGTGTCGTAGTCGGGCTTCTTCACGCCCAGCGAGATCGATGCGAACACGCCTTGGGCGTGCATGTCGTGCACGAACTTCACGTTGTCGATGTCGAAGCGGTGCATCACGTAGAAGTAGCCGTTCTTGGCCAGCCAGACGCAGATGGATTCGTCCACCACCGTCTTCATGTTGGCCGGCACGACCGGGATGCGGAACTTGCGGCCGCCCAGCTCGACGCTGGCGTCGCATTCGGAACGGCTTTCCACGCGGCACTTGCGCGGAAGAAGAAGGATGTTGTCGTAGTCGAAGATTTGCATGAACCAGGCTCCGTGAAGGAAATCGTTGAAGGAACGAGTGAGCGCTTGGTCCGGCCGGCTTTCGCGGCGCCTTCCCGAAGGATTCGGCCACAAAAAACCGGGCGCAAGAAACTTGGGCCCGGTGACTGATTCTACGCCATCGGCCGGGATGGCGCAGACACGGGAATTCGTATGGAGCCCATACGCGGCGCTTTCTACAATCTGTAGATGCTGACTGACTTCGAGGCGGCCGCCGCCCAATCCCCGCTGCTCCAGAATCTGAACGCCGAGCAGCGTGCCGCCGTGACGCTGCCCCAGGGGCACGCCCTGATCCTTGCCGGCGCAGGCTCGGGCAAGACCCGCGTGTTGACCACGCGCATTGCATGGCTTTTGCAGACCGGCCAGGTCTCGCCCGGCGGCATCCTGGCCGTCACCTTTACCAACAAGGCGGCCAAGGAGATGCTCACGCGCCTGTCCGCCATGCTGCCGGTGAACGTGCGCGGCATGTGGATCGGCACCTTCCATGGCTTGTGCAATCGCTTGCTGCGCGCGCACTGGAAGCTGGCGGGCCTGCCGTCCACGTTCCAGATCCTGGACACGCAGGACCAGCTCTCGGCCATCAAGCGGCTGATGAAGCAGTTCAACGTCGACGAAGAGCGCTTTCCCGCCAAGCAGACCCAGTGGTTCATTGCCGGTGCCAAGGAAGACGGCCTGCGTCCGCGCGACATCGAGGCGCGCAGCAGCGACGACCGCAAGAAGATCGAGATCTACCAGCTCTACGAGGAGCAGTGCCAGCGCGAGGGCGTGGTCGACTTCGGCGAACTCATGCTGCGCAGCTACGAGCTGCTGCGCGACAACGACTCCGTGCGCGAGCACTACCAGCGGCGCTTTCGCCACATCCTGATCGACGAGTTCCAGGACACCAATCGCCTGCAGTACGCCTGGATCAAGATGCTGGCCGGCAACACGGTGGAAGGCCGCTTCGTGTCCGGCGATAGCAGCGTGCTGGCCGTGGGCGACGACGACCAGAGCATCTACGCCTTCCGTGGTGCGCGGGTGGGCAACATGGCCGACTTCGTGCGCGAGTTCGACGTGCAGCACCAGATCAAGCTCGAGCAGAACTACCGCAGCTTCAGCAACATCCTCGACTCGGCCAACCAGCTCATCAGCCACAACAGCCAGCGCCTGGGCAAGAACCTGCGCACCGACCAGGGCCCCGGCGAGCCGGTGCGGGTGTACGAGGCGCCCACCGACTTTGCCGAAGCGCAGTGGATGGTGGAGGAGATGCGCCAGCTCGTGCGCGACGATTTCGAGCGCAAGGAAATGGCGGTGCTCTACCGCAGCAATGCGCAAAGCCGCGTGCTGGAAACCGCGCTCTTCAACGCCGGCGTGCCCTATCGCGTGTATGGCGGACTGCGCTTTTTCGAGCGGGCCGAAATCAAGCATGCGCTGGCCTACCTGCGGCTCCTGGAAAACAAGGACGACGACACGAGCTTCCTGCGCGTGGTCAATTTCCCGCCGCGCGGAATTGGCGCACGCACGCTGGAGCAACTGCAAGATGCTGCGCGCGCCGCCGGCACCTCGTTGCATGCGGCCGTGAGCACCCTCAGCGGCAAGGCGGGGGCCAACCTTTCGGCCTTCGTCGCCAAGCTCGACGTGCTGCGCGAGCAGACCCAGGGCATCACCCTGCGCGAGATCATCGAATTGGTGCTGCAGCACAGCGGCCTGGT
Organism: Pseudomonadota bacterium; assembly: GCA_018241225.1. Lineage (GTDB taxonomy): Bacteria > Pseudomonadota > Gammaproteobacteria > Burkholderiales > Burkholderiaceae_C > Variovorax. The sequence continues at coordinate 155,831 of JAFEEG010000002.1, read as the reverse complement.
CGAGCACTACCGTACCGATCGCGAAGGCGCCGATCGGGTGGAGAACCTGGAAGAACTGGTGAATGCCGCCGAGAGCTTCGTCACGCAGGAGGGCTTTGGCCGCGACGCCGTGGCCTTGCCGCTGGACGAGCTGCGCCAGTCGCCCGCCAGCCAGGGCATCGATACCTCGCGTCCGATGCTCGACGAGGTCCTGCCGCCGCCGCCCGACGCCGATACCGGCGAAACGGTGAGCCCCCTGGTTGCCTTCCTCACCCACGCCTCGCTCGAAGCCGGCGACAACCAGGCCCAGGCCGGGCAGGACGCGGTGCAGCTCATGACGGTGCATGCCGCCAAGGGCCTGGAGTTCGACTGCGTGTTCATCACAGGGCTGGAAGACGGCATCTTCCCGCACGAGAACTCCATGAGCGACCGCGAGAGCCTGGAGGAAGAGCGCCGCCTGATGTACGTGGCCATCACCCGTGCCCGCAAGCGCCTGTACCTGAGCCATTCGCAGACGCGCATGCTGCATGGACAGACCCGCTACAACGTCAAGAGCCGCTTCTTCGATGAGCTGCCCGAAGAGGCGCTCAAGTGGCTCACGCCCAAGAACCAGGGCTTCACGCCCTCGGCCTTCGGCTATGGCGGCGGTTACGCAAGCACCCGCAGCTACAGCGGCGGTGGCGGCAACTATGGTGGTGGGGGCGGCAGTGGTGGCTACGGCGGGGGCGCCAACCGCGAGACCTTTGCCAGCCCGCCCGTACCGCCACAAAAGGCGGCCCCGTCGCACGGCCTGCGCTCAGGCATGCAGGTCTTTCACAACAAGTTCGGCGAAGGCACCGTGCTCGCCCTGGAAGGCTCCGGCGACGACGCCCGCGCCCAGGTCAAGTTCTCCCGCCACGGCGTCAAGTGGCTCGCCCTGAGCGTGGCCAAGCTCACCCCGATCTAGGCCCAGCGCCCCAAACGGGCGCCACGCAAAGCCAGTCCCGCACCGAGGAACCGGCTTTGCCGGGCCTCTGGTGGGGTCCCCTCCTCGGGAGGTGGCGAACTACACGCAGCGAAGCGGAGTGATAAGCCGGGAGGCTACTCGAACGTATCGCGAAAGCTGAACCAGATCGAGCAGAAGAACATCGCCGCCATGACCAGCGCGCCGCCCACCATCAGCACGCTGGCGACGGCCGAGCCTGCGTCGCCGCCGCCCATGGCGCCCATGGCCATCATGAGGCCGGTCACCAGGCTGATCACGATGCCGACGCCGATGAAAACGCCCAGCCACACGATGCCGAACAGGGTCAGCGCGCCGATGTTGCGAAAGCAGGCCACCAGGCTGAAGAAGATGCTCTTGACCGGCGGTACGCGGTGCCAGTGCATGAGCGCCGGCGCATGCCAGAAGGCCAGCGAAAGCGGCAGGTACAGCGCCATCGCGATCCACAGCGCGACCTGGAAGTCGGTTTCTTGCGCCGCTTCGCGCGTGAGTGGGCGGCCCAGCAGGTAGACACCCGCAAACTTGCCGCCGTCGGCCAGGGCCGACACGGCCATCACCAGCAGGAAGCCCACGGCATAGAAGGCGCCGAGCACCAGCAACGGACGCAGGTCCTGGCGCACGGCGCGCAGCGCGGCCATGAACACGCTGCCCGCCGGCGCTCGCGTGCCCGGCGCGGTCTCGGTGCTGGCACTGGCCACCATCAGGCCCAGCGTCATGGTCGGCAGCAGCACCAGTGCCAGCGTGCCGCCAATGACAGGCAACTGCGAGGCGATGGAGATCATCGCCATGAAGAAGAAGAACAGCGAGATGAAGGCCAGCGGCTGCCGGAAAAAGGTGTGCAGGCCCTGGCGAACCCAGAGGGAGCCGTTGCGGGCGGGGACGATGTTGAGCTTCATGTCGGGGGGGGCGCCTGGCTCAGGCCGTCAGCTCGGCCGGCTCTTGCGGATAGATGTCTGCCGTTTGCAAGGCCCGCGCCCGATGCCGCAGCACGCGTTCGAAATGACGCGGGTCGTGCGGCTTGAGCATGGAAGCCTCGCGCGGCAGGTGGAAGTCCCACAGGCGGGAGATCCAGAAACGCAGCGCCGCCGCGCGCAGCATGGCCGGCAGCAGGTGGCGCTCGGCCGCGCCCAGCGGGCGCACCGATTGGTAGGCCTCGAGCAGGGCGGCGGCGCGTTCGGGGTGGTCGACGCCCGTGGGCAGGTCGACGGCCCAGTCGTTCAGGCACACCGACAGGTCGAACAGCCAGCTGTCGGTGCCGGCAAAGTAGAAGTCGAAAACACCCGACAGGTGCGGCGGGTGGCCCGCCTCGTCGTCGCGAACGGCGAACATGACGTTGTCGCGAAACAGGTCGGCATGCACCGGCCCACGGGGCAGGGCGGCGTAGGCGGGCGATTCGGCGACGTGGTTCTGGTAGGCCAGCTCGCTGGCCAGCAGTGCCGCCTGCGATTCGTCCAGATGGGGCATGACCACTGGCGCGGTTTCGTTCCACCAGGGCAGGCCGCGCAGGTTGGGCTGGATGCGCGCAAAGTCGCGCCCGGCCAGGTGCATGCGGGCCAGCATGCGGCCCAGCTCGGCGCAATGGTCGGGGCCGGGAGCCAGCTCGCTCTTGCCCGCCAGCCGATGCACTACTGCGGCAGGCTTGCCGGCCACGGTGTGCAGGAACTCGCAGGGCGCGTTGGCCGGAATCTCGAGCGCATGGCCGGCCTGCGGCGCAATGGCCGGATCGGCAAAGGGCTCGGGCACCGGCAGGCCCTTGGCCGCCAGGTGCTTCATCAGGCACAGGTAGTAAGGCAGTTGCTCGGCGCGCAGGCGCTCGAACAGCGTGAGCACGAACTCGCCCTGGTCGGTCGTGGCGAAGTAGTTGGTGTTTTCGATGCCGCCTTCGATGCCTTTGAGAGCCTGCAGCTCACCCAGGCCCAGGCGCGCCATCAACTCGCGGGCTTCGTCCAGCCCGACTTCGGTGAAAACTGCCACGCGGTGCTCAGAACTTCAGGACGTTCCAGAGCGTGGGGCCGTTGCCGGTGCCGGCATCGCCGCCGCCTTGCTGGCCGGTCCGGGCATTGTTGTTGTTGGGCACGACCTCGTACTGGGGCATGCGGTCGTTCTTGGGGGTCACGGTAATGCTCTGCGTCTGGCCGCCATAGCGCAGTTCGTCGACCTTGGCGCCGCCGTCGTCCACGTGGATGCGTTCGATCTTCTGGTTGCGGCGGCCTTCCTCGCGCTTCTCGGCCCGGGTCAGGCCATCGGCCGGTGCCGGCGCTGCGGCCGGGGCGGCGTCGGGAGCGGTCTGGGCCTGCGCGATGCCGGCGAGGGCAAGGCAAGCAAAAGACAGCAGCGTGCTGCGGACGAAGGAAGAATGTGAGGCGGCCATGATGAAGATATTGTAGGTGGCGCCAAGGGCGGTTGCTGCCCATTTTGCGGTCGCCGCCAGCCCTCGCATCGACAGGCAAAATGCCCGGATGACCGAGAACAAGACCCTGCTGCTCGTGGACGGCTCGAGCTACCTCTACCGCGCCTTCCACGCCATGCCCGACCTTCGCGCGGTTCCGGGCGACAGCACCAGCCCCGCGACCGGTGCCATTCGCGGAATGATCAACATGATGACGGCGCTGCGCCGGGAGGTTCGTGCCGACTACGCCGCCTGCATATTTGATGCGCCCGGAAAGACCTTCCGCGACGAGTGGTATCCAGACTACAAGGCCAACCGCTCGCCCATGCCCGATGACCTGCGCAGCCAGATCGAGCCCATCCACGAAGTGGTGCGCCTGCTGGGCTGGCCGGTGCTCAGCGTGCCCGACGTGGAGGCCGACGATGTCATCGGCACGCTGGCGCGCGCCGGCGCGCAGCAGGGCATGCAGGTCATCGTCTCCAGCGGCGACAAGGACCTGAGCCAACTGGTGAACGAGCACATCACCATCATCGACACGATGAACGGCAAGAAGCGCGACGTAGCGGGTGTCACGGCCGAGTTCGGCGTGCCCCCCGGCCTGATGATCGACTACCAGACGCTGGTGGGCGACAGCGTGGACAACGTTCCAGGCGTCGAGAAGGTGGGGCCCAAGACGGCGGCCAAATGGCTGCTGCAGTACGGCTCGCTCGATGCGCTGATCGCCAGCGCGGCCGAGGTGAAAGGCGCGGCCGGCGAGAACCTTCGCAAGGCGCTCGACTGGTTGCCCCAGGGACGCCGCCTGGTGACCATCCGCACAGACTGCGATCTGACCGGGCACATACAAGGTTTGCCGTCGTTGGATGGCATCGCCATCGGCCCGCAGCAGGTCGATGCGCTCAAGGTGTTCTACGACCGCTTCGGCTTCAAGAGCCTGGTCAAGGCGCTGGAGGCGCAGGAGGTGCCGCCCGAACTGGTGGGCGAGGCGACGGCCTCTTCCAGCAACGCAGGCAGCCCTGGGCTATTCGACGAACCCGCGGTTGCCGCGGCGGCACCGGCCAGCAACCTGGTCTACGACACGGTGCTGACCTGGGAGGCGTTTGACGCATGGCTGGCCAGGCTGCAGGCCGCCGAGCTCACCGCCATCGACACCGAGACCAGCTCGCTGGACGAGATGGTGGCGCAGATCGTCGGCATCTCCTTCAGCGTGACGCCTGGCGAGGCCGCCTATGTGCCGCTGACGCACAACTATCCGGATGCGCCCGCCCAGCTGCCCATCGACGAGGTGCTGGCGCGCCTGAAGCCCTGGCTGGAAGACGGCAGCAAGAAGAAGCTGGGCCAGCACATCAAGTACGACCGCCATGTGTTTGCCAATCACGGGATCGAGGTGCAGGGCTATGCGCACGACACCATGCTGCAAAGCTACGTGCTCGAAGTGCACAAGCCGCACGGGCTGACCAGCCTGGCCGAGCGCCACCTGGGCCGCACCGGCATCGACTACGAAGACCTGTGCGGCAAGGGTGCGCACCAGATTCCCTTCTCGCAGGTGGACATTGCCAAGGCGGCCGAATATGCCTGCGAAGACTCGGACCTGACGCTGGACGTGCACCGCACCCTGTGGCCGCAGTTGCAGGCCAACCAGCAACTGGGATTTGTCTACCAGTTGGAGATGGACAGCAGCGAGACGCTCTATCGAATCGAGCGCAACGGCGTGCTGATCGATGCACCCACGCTGGCCGCGCAGAGCCACGAACTGGGCACCCGCATCATGGCGCTGGAGCAGGAGGCCTACAGCCTGGCCGGCCAGCCCTTCAACCTGGGCAGTCCCAAGCAGATCGGCGACATCTTCTTCAACAAGCTGGGCCTGCCGGTGGTCAAGAAGACGCCCAGCGGCGCGCCCAGCACGGACGAGGAAGTACTGGAGAAACTCGCGGAAGACTTCCCGCTGCCGGCCAAGATCCTGGAACACCGGGGCCTGTCCAAGCTCAAGAGCACCTACACCGACAAGCTGGGTCAGCTGGCCCATCCACGCAGCGGCCGCGTCCACACCCACTATGCACAAGCCGTGGCGGTGACGGGGCGGCTGTCGAGCAACGACCCCAATCTGCAGAACATCCCGATCCGCACGCCCGAAGGCCGGCGCGTGCGCGAGGCATTTGTGGCGCCCGCAGGCAGCCAGATCGTGAGCTGCGACTATTCGCAGATCGAGCTGCGCATCATGGCCCACATCAGCGGGGACGAGGCGCTGCTGCGCGCGTTTACCGAGGGGCTGGACGTGCATCGCGCCACCGCCTCCGAGGTGTTCGGCGTGACGCCCGAGCAGGTCAGCAGCGAGCAGCGCCGCTATGCCAAGGTGATCAACTTCGGCCTGATCTACGGCATGAGCAGCTTCGGCCTGGCGCGCAACCTGGGCATCGACAACGCGGCGGCCAAGAGCTACATCGACCGCTACTTTGCGCGCTACCCGGGCGTGAAGGCCTACATGGACGATACGCGCCAGTCGGCCAAGGACCGGGGCTTCGTGGAGACGGTGTTCGGCAGGCGGCTGTACCTGCCCGAGATCAAGTCGCCCAACGGCCCGCGCCGCGGCGCGGCCGAGCGCGCGGCCATCAACGCGCCGATGCAGGGCACGGCGGCCGACCTGATCAAGATGAGCATGGTCAAGATCCAGGACGTGCTCGATTCGGAAAAGCGCGGCACCAAGATGATCATGCAGGTGCACGACGAACTGGTGTTCGAGGTGCCCGACGCCGAGACCGACTGGGTGAAGGTCGAGATGCCGCGCCTCATGGCTGGCGTGGCGCAGCTCAAGGTGCCGCTACTTGCAGAGGTCGGCGTCGGACCCAACTGGGACAAGGCGCACTGAGTCTGCGCCTGTCTGGCTGCGGCGGAAGAAGGCGTGGCTCACGAGCGCGAGCGTGCCAACGCCCAGGCCGGCATACAGCATCACGTCGCCGAAGCCCTGGCGCAGCGCCGCCTGCGCAAGCGTGGTGGTGCCTGTGGCGGGCAGCGTGTCGAGCTTGCCCGCGGCGACGTCCTGCGCGAGTTGCAGCAGCGCTTGCGGTGTTGCACCCAGCGCGGCCTGGCCGAGGTGGCGCGCGATGCCGCTCACGAGCACGAAGCCCATCAGCGCGATGTTGAAAGCCAGCGTGATCAGCCGCGCGCTGAAGTCGATGCCCGAGGCCATGCCGGAGCGTGCCGCCGACACCGCGCCGGTGCTGGTGTTGGTGACCGGCGAGTTCGTCAGGCCCAGGCCGATGCCGGCCACGAGACAGGCGGCGATCACCGCTGAGTCGCTGCCGCGCGCATTGCCCGCCGCCATGAGCAGGAAGGCCGCCGCCATGAGCCCGAGGCCCGCGGGAATGACGCGCTCGGCGCCATGCCGCAGCGCAAGCCGCTCGGCCACCGGCGGCACCGCCAGCGTGGGCAGCGTGTAGGCCAGCAGCGCCCAGCCCGCGTGCATCACGTCGTAGCCCAGGGCTGCCTGGAAGTAGATCGGCAGGTAGATCATGAAGGGCCAGAAGCTGAAGTTCATGCCCATCGAGCCCATCATCGCGCCGTTGAAGCGGTGGATGCGCAGCACCGAGAAGTCGAACATCGGATGCGTGCTGCGGCGCTCGGCCGCGATGAAGAGCGCCAGGCCGACTGCGGCCACGGCGAGCAGCACGAGCCCCGGCCCGCTCGCGAAGCCCTGCACCGTGCCGAGAGTGATGAAGTAGACCAGCGCGAACACCGTCAGCGTCATCGTGAGCATGCCGGCAATGTCGAGCCGGTTCGCTTCGGGGTCGCGTGACTCCTGCACGCTCGCATGCACCAGCCCGAGCGTCAGCAGCGTGAGCGGCGCGTGGACCAGGAACACCCAGCGCCAATCGGCCAGCGCCACGATCGCGGCGCCCACCAGCGGGCCGAAGCCCAAGCCGATGCCTGCCACCACGCCCCAGACCGCAAAGGCACGCGAGCGAGCGGCCGGCTCGCGGAACTGCTGCGACAGGATGGCGAACTGGCAGATCATCATCGCCCCGGCACCCACGCCCTGCACAAAGCGCGCGGCGATCAGTAGCGCAGCACTCGGCGCGAGTCCGCAGGCCAGCGAGGCGAGCCCGAACAGCCACAGGCTTGCCACGAGCACGCGGCGCCGGCCGTAGCGGTCGGCCAGCGTGCCCGCAGCCATCAGCACCGAGGTGCAGGCCAGGGTGTAGGCATTCATGATCCATTGCGCGTCCTGGAAGTCGGCGTGCAGCACTTCCTCGAGTGCGGGCAGGATCACGGGCACGCTGGAGATCTCGAGCCCGAACATGAGGGCGACGAGGCAGATGGCTGTGAGCGCAGCGCCATCGCGGCGCGCGGGTGAAGTCGGGGAGGTCTTGTTCATCCGCCCATCTTGTTGGGAAATGACTTCCTCATTGGCGATATCTGCGAAGCGGATTCGGGAATGCAAAGGCACAATCGCCGCCCTATGACCGACCGATTCGATGGCATCCAGACCTTTCTCGAAGTGGTGGAAAGCGGCAACCTCACGCTCGCGGCCGAGCGCTTGAACCTCACGCGCTCGGCTGTCGGCAAGGCGCTTGCGAGGCTGGAGGCGCGGCTTGGCGTGCGGCTGCTCCAGCGCACCACGCGCAGCCAGAGCCTGACCGAGGAAGGGCAGGCCTACTACGAGCACTGCCTGCGCGCGCAGGCCGAACTCGAGGCCGCGGAGTCGGGCCTCGAGAGCGGCCGGCGCGAGCCGCGCGGGCGGCTGCGCGCGAGCCTGCCGCTGGCCTTCGGCCACCACTATGCGGCACCCGCGCTGCTGGGCCTGATCGATCGCCATCCGCAACTGCACGTGGAGGTCTCGATCAACGACCGCTTCGTCGACCTGGTGCAGGAGGGCTACGACCTGGCGGTGCGCATCGGCGAGCTGCCCGACAGCGACCGCCTGGTGGCGCGCCGCCTGGGCGAGCAGACGATGATGCTCGCGGCTGCGCCGTCCTACCTGGCGCGCTTCGGCCGGCCTGCCAACGTGGCCGCGCTGGCGCAGCACCGCGGCATCGACTACAGCTGCCCCGATCGGGCGCAGCGCGAATTGCGTGATCCGCAGGGCCGCACGCACACCGTCCGGCTGCCCTGGCGCGCCCGATTCAGCGACCTGCAGGCGGTGGCGGACGCGGCCATCGCCGGCGCCGGCATCGGCTGGCTGCCGAACTGGCTGCTGGCGCGCTATACGCGTTCGGGGCAACTCGAAGCAGTGCTGGGCGACCATCGCGCCGAGCCGATGCCCATCCATGTGATCTGGCCGCGTGCGCGCCACATGCCGGCGAAGACGCGCTGCGCTGTCGATGCGCTGGTCGCTGCCGTGCCCGAGTGCATGGAAGAATGCCAGGCCCGCGAGCCGTCGCCCGCGCGCTCCAGAAGAACACAAGGAAGACATTGATGAAGCGATTCCCCTCTCGATCGTGGCGCCACCTGGGTGGTGCCGTCCTGTTGGCCGCGGCCTGCCAAAGCGTTCTGGCCGCGCCCGACGCGCGCATTGCCACCCTGGCTGCCGAGCAGAAGCAGCCGCTGCTCGATTCGCTGTCGCAACTGGTGGGCATCGAGTCCGGCAGCCGTGACCTCGAGGGACTTGCCAGGCTCGCTGACCTGATCGCCGGCAAGCTCAAGGCCATGGGCGGCGAGGTCGAGCTGGTCGACACCAACGCCCATGCCTATCGCATGGAGGACACGCCCGAGAAGATCGGCGGCGCGGTACGCGCCACCTTCAAGGGCACGGGCACCAAGAAGGTCATGCTGATTGCCCACATGGACACGGTGTACCAGCGCGGCATGCTGGAAAAGCAGCCATTTCGCATCGAGGGCGACAAGGCCTACGGCCTGGGCATCTCCGATGACAAGCAGGGCGTGGCCGTCATCCTGCACACGGTGGCGCTGTTGCAGGCGCTTCAGTTCAAGGACTACGGCACCCTCACGGTGCTGATCAACGGCGACGAGGAAATCAGCTCGCCGGGTTCGCGCTCGCTCATCACAAAGCTGGGCAGCGAGCATGACGCGGTGCTGTCCTTCGAGGGCGCATCGGTGAAGGACGACAAGCTGTCGCTGGCCACGGCAGGCATCGCGTCGGTCACGCTCAATGTCACGGGCAAGGCCTCGCATGCGGGCTCGGCGCCCGAGGCTGGCGTGAACGCGCTGTACGAGCTGTCGCACCAGATCCTGCAGATGCGCGACCTGTCGGACCCGGCCACGGGCCTGAAGATGAACTGGACGATTGCCAAGGCCGGCACCAACCGCAATGTGATTCCGGCAACGGCCTCTGCAGGTGCGGACGTGCGCGTTCTGAAGGTGAGCGACTACGACCGCATCGAGCAGCAGGTGAACGAGCGCGTCAAGAAGCAGCTGGTGCCGCAAGCCAAGGTCGAGATGCGCTTCGAGCGGCGCCGCCCGCCGCTGGAGGCCAACGGCGCCTCGCGCGCCATGGCGTCGTATGCGCAGGGCATCTACAAGGAGCTGGATCGTCCTCTGGGGGCAGATGCAGTGGCTGCCGGCGGTGGCACGGATGCCGCCTTTGCTGCCTTGCAGGCCAAGGGCGCGGTCGTGGAGCGCTTTGGCTTGCAAGGCTTCGGGGCGCACTCGGCGGACGCGGAGTACGTGCTCATCGATTCGATCGAGCCTCGCTTGTACTTGGCGACGCGCTTGATCATGGACATCTCTCGGGGGCAGGTGCCTGGGGTTTGATGTGTTGGCGGGCAAAGGCCTGCGTGCCTCTGGGCTGCGGCGCACCCACTCGGGCGGTCGGCGCCTTTGGCGCCGACTTCCCTGCGCTGCTCGGCGCCCGAGAGGGCGCGCCACAGCCCAGAGGCACGCAGGCCGTTGCCGGGACGCGCTGTTGTTGTTCTCCCGGCGCGGCCCACCGTTTTCATTGAAACCGTCACACCGTTTCCAGGCGGGGCGCGGCAGGCGGCGCGGGCCGGGGGCGATTTCCGGGGTGGTGAGGAGCGCAGCGCTGGGCTTGAGCTTGCCTGCCGCAGGACAGGCAAGCGGCCTTGACTGACTTGCGGCAGCTGTTTGAACGTAGCGACGAAGTCGCGAAGTGAGTTCTGCCGCACAAGCCCAGCGCGAGCACCGCAACGAAGTCGATGCCGCAGGCATCGACCGCTCCGGTATGAGCCCCCGGCCCGCACCGCCTGCCGCGCCTCGCCCGCCCCGAACGCCACTCCCCGACAGACCTAGCCAGAAGCCAACGCGTGCCCAATCCGAAGCGCAGAGCCGAACGCCAGCGTGAAGCCCAGCGCCCCGTGCCCCGTGTTGAACAGCAGGTTACTCGGCGCATTCGCCAGCCGCCCGATGATCGGCCGGCCCGTCGGGGTCGCGGGCCGCATGCCCGTCCAGGGATGGAGATCGTCGAATCGACTGCAGTGCGGAAACAGCGCCCGCGTTGCAGCCACCAGCGACTCGACCCGCTCGGCCGGAATGCTGGCATCGTGACCCACCAGCTCCGCCATGCCCGCCACGCGCAAGCGCGAGCCGATGCGTGCGAACACCACCTTGCGCGCGCTGTCCGTCACGTTCACATGCGGCGCCGCGCCTGGCGAATCGTCCACATCCACCGTGATGCTGTAGCCCTTGAGCGGATACACCGGCAGGTAGGCGCCCAGTTCGCGCCCCAGCCGCGTCGATGCGCTGCCCAATGCCAGCACATACGCGTCCGCCTCGATCGGACCGGCACTCGTCAGCGCCGCGGCGACTCGCCCGCCCGACTGCACAAAGCCCTGGACCTCCACCCCCAACTGAAAGTTCACACCGCGCTGCGCCAACGCAGCCTCGAGTTCGGTGCACAGCTTGAGGCAGTCGGCCGAGCACTCGCTTGGCGTGTGAATGGCTCCCGCCATGCGGTCCCGGTAGTAGGCCAGCGCAGGCTCGATGGCAATGCACTCGTCGGGCGTCAGCAGCCGCTGGCTGCCGCTGCCCAGCGTGCGCTGCAGTTCGAGCTGGCGCCGTGCGCCGTCCAGCGCGGCGGCGCTGCTGTAGAGCACCAGCTTGCCCGTGGCCGAGAAATCGCAGGCCGGCTCCAGCTCGGCCATCAGCTCTTCGAAAGCGGCACGGCTTTGCGCGGCCAGTGCCAGCAATTGCGCCGTCGTCTCGCGTGAGGTGTCCGCATTGCAGGCGGCCAGGAAGGCCAGCCCCCAACGCCATTGGAGTGGATCGAGCCTGGGGCGCAGTTTCAGCGGCGACTGGGGCGACAGCAGCAGCTTGGGCAGCTGATGCCAGATCGACGGGTCGGCCAGCGGTTGCACGTAGGAGTAGCTCAACTGCGCGCCGTTGCCGCCGCTGGCCCCGTGGCCCGGCGCGTCTCGCTCGATCACGCTGACGCGGTAGCCCTCGCGGTGCAGCTGCCAGGCCGTCGCCAGCCCGACGATGCCGGCGCCCAGAACGCAAACGTGCTTTGGATTCGTCATCAGAACCTCGATTGTGTGGCGGCAAATCCGGCGGCATCAAGGTTCGGCGCCACATTGGGGCTGCCGCCATTGCGTTGGCGCGACGCTCCTTCCTACACTGGCCCCGCTCTTGCTAACGCATGGCCACTTCCACCTGTTGTCAATCGAAAGGTTCGAATGAAGAAGAAGTTCTCCATCCTGTTCGCTGCCCTCTTGCTGGCCGCCACGGGCGCGCACGCCGCCGACACGCTGGGCAAGATCGCCCAGAGCGGAAAGATCACGCTGGCCTACCGCGAGTCGTCGGTGCCTTTCAGCTACCTGAACGGGCCGAACCAGCCCATCGGCTTTTCCGTCGAGCTGTCCAACGCGGTGGTCGAGTCGGTCAAGAAGAAGCTGAACAAGCCCAACCTCGAAGTGGCGTGGATGCCGGTGACCTCGCAGAACCGCATTCCGCTCCTGACCAACGGCACCATCGACCTGGAGTGCGGCTCCACCACCAACAACACCGCCCGCGGCAAGGAAGTGAGCTTCGCCATCAACCACTTCTACACCGGCACGCGCCTGCTGGTGAAGAAGAGCTCGAACATCAAGGACTACGCCGACCTGGCGAAGAAGACGGTGTCTTCCACCACCGGCACCACCAATGCCCAGGTCATGCGCAAGTACAACAACGACAAGGGCCTGGACATGGACATCGTGCTGGCCAAGGACCATGCCGATGCCTTCCTGCTGGTGGAGTCGGGCCGGGCCGTGGCCTTTGCCATGGACGACATCCTGCTTTACGGCTTGATGAGCAACGCCAAGACCCCCGCGGACTTCGAGGTGGTCGGCGAGGCGCTGCAGGTCGAGCCCTATGCCTGCATGCTGCCCAAGGACGACGCGGCCTTCAAGCAGGTGGTGGACGACACCATCACCGGGCTGATGAAGAGCGGCGAGTTCGAGAAGATGTACACCAAGTGGTTCATGTCGCCCATTCCGCCCAAGAACGCGCCCCTGGGCCTGCCCATGAGCCCGCAACTGCGCGAGAACATCAAGGCGCCCAGCGACAAGCCGGCCACTTGATGACATGGCGGATCTGAGCACTTGACAGCATTGCTAAGATGACCGGACGGCTGCCGGAGCCCTGGCAGCGCAGGTCATTTTCTTGCCTGAGGTGAAAAGCCGGCCTGTGCCGGCTTTCCCTTTTTCTGCCTTGTCATGAATCTTCTAGCCATCCTTGTGGCGACCCTGGTCGCGGGAATCGGCAGCGTGTGGATCGCCGCCTTCTTGATGCGCCTGCGCGGCGCGGGCGGGTCTGCGGCTGATGCCGCATCCAGCGCGCAGTCCTTGCTGAGCCTGGCCGCCGGCGCGTTGCTGGCCACCGCCTTCATGCACCTGTTGCCCGAGGCCTTCGAAAGCGGGCTGGCGCCCGGCGCGTTGTTTGCCACGCTATTGGGCGGGCTGGTGCTGTTCTTCCTGCTGGACAAGGCCGAGCTCTGGCACCACGGCCACGAGCACCACCACGAGCCGCAGGAGCCGCGCCAGCACCACGACGGGCACGCGCACGACCACCACAACCACAGCCATCATCACCACCACCACCACGCCCCGCGCTCCGGCGGCGGCTGGGCCGTGCTCACCGGCGACAGCGTGCATTGCTTTGGCGACGGCATCCTGATCGCCTCGGCCTTCATGGCCGACCTGCGGCTGGGCGCGGTGGCGGCGCTGGCGGTGCTGGCGCACGAGGTGCCGCACCACATTGGCGACCTGGTGGTGCTGCGCCAGAGCTCGTCCGATGCACGGGTGGCGCTGGTCAAGGTGTCGCTGGCAGGCACCATGACCGCACTGGGCGGTCTGGCCGGCTGGTGGCTGGTGGACCAGTTGCAGGGCCTGCTGCCTTACTTCCTCGTGCTGGCCAGCAGCAGCTTCATCTACGTGGCGCTGGCCGACCTGATTCCTCAGCTGCAAAAGCGGTTGAGCGCACGGCAGACCGGGGCCCAGATTGCCTGGTTGCTGGGCGGCATCGCCATGGTGACGCTGGTGAGCCTGGCGGTGCATGGCGGCCACGACCACGGGCACGGCGCCGATCGTCATGACCATGAGCACCACGACGAGGCCGGGCAGGGCGGCGATTCGCACCGTCACTGACTCGCTGCCACGGCCGGCGCACAAACTTTCTGACACGCTCTGGCCCTAGCGAAATGGCGCGAACGCGCGCAACATGGGGGCCTGTCCGCCGAGGAAGTCCGATCATGAAGCGCCAGGAATCCAAAGGCCAGCCTGCAAAGGCCGCGGCCAACGCCACCACCGCCCCGGAAGCCAAGGGCCGCAAGCAGCTGCCCGGCGATGGCGAAGTCTTCGATCCACCAGAGACCGAGATCGAGGACGACTCCGACGTGCCTGACGACGAGCTGGAAGAAGAAACCGGCCTGGACCTGACCGATGCAAGCGAGCTGGATGCGGACAACGTGCTGGCGGACGAGGAATTCGATCGGGTGATGCAAGCACCGGACTGAAGCCGGTTCCCTGGTGCGTGGCTGGTATTGGCCTGTCCTGCGGCCGGCCCTTGCTTTTGGAGATGGGGCTTAGGGCTCGGAGCCTTGCCGTGTTGGCAGGCCCGGCGTGTTGCTCCATTCGCTCCAGCTGCCGGCGTAGAGGGCGGTGGTGCCCAGGCCGGCAATCCGCATGGCCAGCAGGTTGGGGATGGCGCTGACACCGCTGCCGCATTGGTGGACCACGGTGGACGGATCACGGCCGGCCAGGACGGCTTCGAATTCGGCGCGCAGTTGGGCCGCGGGCTTGAACTTGCCGTCTGGACCGATGTTCTCGACAAAGGGGCGATTCAGGGCGCCGGGAATGTGGCCGGCAATGGGGTCCAGCGGCTCGACTTCGCCGCGGTAGCGCGGTGCCGCGCGGGCGTCGAGCACGGTCTGGGCCGGGTTGTCCAGGCGCTCGGCGACCTGGCGTGTATCCACCAGGGTTGCCAGGGCGTCGCCGGGCACGAAGTTGGTCCGGAAATGCGTGGCTTCCTCGGCGTTGCTCGTGGCGCCGCCGGCTGCCTGCCAGGCGCCGAGACCGCCGTCGAGCACGGCCACGGCGTCATGGCCAACCCACTTGAGCATCCACCACAGGCGGCCGCAGTAGTTGGCGCCGTTGCGGTCGTAGACCACGGCCTGCATGTCGTTGGCAAAGCCGATGCTGGACAGCCAGGCCGCGAAGGTCTCGCGGTTGGGCAGGGGGTGGCGCCCGCCCGACGCGGGTGCACCGGCTTCCTTCTGCGCAATGACCACGCCGCCCTTGCCGGGTGCGCCATGCTTGGCACTCAGGTCGGTATCGAGGTTGGCGTAGACGGCGCCTGGAATATGCGCCTGGCGGTACTGGCGCTCGCCGGCCTCGGGCTGCATCAGGTCGAAGGTGCAGTCGAAGATCATGAGCGGCGCCTTGCTCTGCAGCAGCGCCTGCAGTTCGTCGGCGGAAATCAGGGTGGTGTAGGCCATGGCAGCGCTTCTTTCGCAGGTGTATTTTCTTCTCTATCAATGCTCTTCGGCAGGCGCGCGCGGTACGGCGCGCTGGCGCAGCACGGTGGCTGCGATGCCGCTGGCAACGATCAATGCCATGCCGCCCCAGCCCATGGCATCGAGATGGTCGTTGAAGATGATCAGGCTGTAGATCGCGGCGAACACAATCCCCGAATATTGCAGGTTGGCCACCATCAACGTGGCCGCCGGGGTCTTGGCGGTGGCGTAGGCGCGCGTCATGCACAGCTGCCCAAGTGCGGCCAGCACACCCACCGGAATCAGCCACGCGCTGTGGCGCCAGTCCCAGGGCGAGATGCCCGTCATGAGCGTGGCCACCCCGCCGGCCACCATCGACCCCAAGGCGAAATAGAAGACCGTGCGCGTCTCGGGCTCGCCGATGCGTGACAGCGCGATCACCTGCATGTACGCAAAGGCGGCCGTGAGCCCCGACAGCAGGCCCATCAGCCCGGCAAAACCTTCGTTGGCGCCCACGGTGGGGCGCAGCATCATCACCACGCCGCCGAAGCCTGCCAGCACGGTCAGTATCAGGGCGCCTTGCAATGGCGGCCGGGGCACGCGGCCATCGCGCCCGGGCATGGGCATCCAGGCCAACAGGGTGCCGCCGACCAGGAAGGCGGCGATCCAGACGCTGCTCATGTAATTCAACGTCATGGCCGCGGCCAGCGGCATGCCGGCAATGGCATAGAACCAGGCGCCCAGCGAGAACACGCCGATCAGGCTGCGCCAGGCGTGCATGCCCGGGTAGCGGGTGGCCAGCGACACGCCTTGGCGACGAGCCAGCAGCCACAGGAAGACGATGCCGATGACGCCGCGCCAGAACACCAGCTCGGCGCTGGTGAACCAGGCCGAGGCCAGCTTGACGCACACCCCCATCGAGGCAAAGAAGAGTGCGGCCAAGACCATCCAGAGTGCTTGCATGTGCGTCCTATGAAGAAGACTTCCGGCACCGCAAGCAGGCGCTGGACGAGAAAGGAAATGTCAGGTGGCGCTATCGGCCGCGCTCATCTGCGCACGGTACCACTCGTGGAACTGCTGCATGCCGTCTTCCATGGGGCTCTGGTAGGGGCCGGACTCGTCGTCGCCGCGCAGCATGAGCGCGCGGCGGCCGGCATCCATGCGCTCGGCGATCTCGTCGTCTTCCACGCAGGTCTCCATGTAGGCGGCACGCTGTGCCTCGACGAACTCGCGCTCGAAGAGGGCGATCTCCTCGGGGTAGAAGAACTCCACCATGTTCAGCGTCTTCTGCGGCCCCACCGGATGCAGCGTGGAGACGGTGAGCACGTGCGGATACCACTCGATCATCACGTGCGGGTAGTAGGTCAGCCAGATGGCGCCGAACTTCGGCGGCTTGCCGTCGCGGTACTTGAGCAACTGCTCCTGCCAGCGCTGGTACACCGGGCTGCCGGCGCGGCCCAGGCGGTTGGCAACGCCCACGGTCTGCACCGAGAAATTCTTGTTGAACTCCCAGCGCAGGTCGTCGCAGGTCACGAAGCTGCCCAGGCCCGGATGGAAGGGCCCCACGTGGTAGTCCTCGAGGTAGACCTCGATGAAGGTCTTCCAGTTGTAGTTGCACTCGTGCAGCTCGACGTGGTCCAGCGCATAGCCCGCGAAATCGAGGTCGGCGCGCGGGCCCAGCTGGGCCAGGTCGGCCGCCACGTCGCGCCCGTTGGCCTCGAACAGGAGGCCGTTCCATTCGGTGAGCGGATAGTTGTGCAGGTTCAGGCAAGGGTCCTGCGCGAAATGCGGGGCGCCGATGAGCGTGCCGGTGGTGCGCGCATCGGCCGCGGCATAGGTCCAGCGGTGCAGCGGGCACACGATGTTGCCACCGCCCTGCGCCTCCAGGCTGCCGCGTCCCTGCAGGATGACGGCCTGCCGGTGGCGGCACACGTTGGAAATAAGCTCCACGCCCTTGGGTGTGTGCACCAGGGCCCGGCCCTCGTGTTCCTGGGGCAGGGTATGGAAGTTGCCCGCCTCGGGCACGGCCAGGCGATGGCCAACGTAACGTGGCCCTTTGGCGAACAATGTCTGCATCTCGCGGGCGTAGAGCGCCTCGTCGAAGTACGCAGAAACGTGAAGTTGGCTCGAAGCCTGCTGCAGTTGAAGACTTAAATCAGACATGGGTGACCTGACCAAGCTCCCCACAGTCCCCACATCAGGGAGAACGGAGAACGACGCAAACGAAAAGGCAGGGGAACGCAGTTGGTAAGCCCTGCCGCGCGGCACTCGTGCTGCACGTGTCTTGCCAAAGGAGCAAGCCCGCGCCATTGCACGAAAAAAGAGCGCCGATTGTACCCGGCGCCCGCATTTGCGCCCCAGCCCTAAAATCCCTGGTTTCATACGAGATTGCATGCCCAAGGCGTCCTCATCCTCCCTTTTCGACGCGAGCGCGCTGCCGGCCACCTACGAGGCCGGCCTGGCCGAGCTCGAGCAGCTGGTTTCGGCCCTGGAATCGGGCCAGCTTCCGCTTGACCAACTGCTGGCCAGCTACCAGCGTGGGGCGGCCCTGCTGGCGTTCTGCCGCGACAAGCTGCAGGCGGTCGAAGACCAGATCAAGGTGCTCGACGCTGGCAATCTCAAGACCTGGGCACCCGAATAATGGCTGCAGTCATCGAAGAAAAAGAACTCTGGGACGCTGCCCGGTTGGCCGCCTGGAGCGAGCCGCAACTGGCGCGCGTCGAATCGGCGCTGTCGGGCTGGGTGGGCGTGAACGCGCCCGTGCTGCTGGGCGACGCCATGCGCTATGCCGTGCTCGACGGCGGCAAGCGGCTGCGGCCCCTGCTGGTGCTGGCCGCCAGCGAGGCCGTTGGCGGCCATGCCGAAGCGGCCCTGCGTGCCGCTTGTGCCACCGAGCTCATCCACGCCTATTCGCTGGTGCACGACGACCTTCCGTGCATGGACAACGACGTGCTTCGCCGTGGCAAGCCCACGGTGCACGTCAAGTTCGGCGAAGCCGACGCCCTGCTCGCGGGCGACGCCCTGCAGGCCCTGGCCTTCGAGCTGCTCACGCCCGATGACGCCGGCTTCGCGCCGGCCGTGCAGGCCCGCCTGTGCCGCCTGCTGGCGCGTGCCGCCGGCAGCGAAGGCATGGCTGGCGGCCAGGCCATCGACCTGGCCAGCGTCGGCGTTGCCCTGGACGAAGCCAGCCTGCGCCGCATGCACCGGCTCAAGACCGGCGCGCTCTTGCAGGGCAGCGTTGAAATGGGCGCGGCCTGCGCCGAGAACGTGCCGGCCCAGGCCCTGGCCGGGCTGCGCGACTACGGCGCGGCGCTGGGCCTGGCCTTCCAGATCGTCGACGACATCCTGGACGTGACTGCCGACTCGCAAACCCTGGGCAAGACGGCCGGCAAGGACGCCGCCAGCGACAAACCCACCTACGTGTCCCTGCTGGGCCTCGATGGCGCGCGTGCCGAGGCGGCGCAACTGCACCGCGAGGCGCTCGCCGCGCTCGAGCGCAGCGGCCTGGCGCAAACCGGCGCGTTGCGTGCCCTGGCCAGCATGGTCGTCGAGCGCGACCGATAACAAGAAAACCTTCCATGGCTCCGCTTCTTCCCACGATTTCCGACCCCTCGCAGCTGCGGGGCCTCGATCGCGCACAGCTCAAGCAGCTGGCCGACGAGGTGCGCGCCTGCGTGCTCGACAACGTCTCGCGCACTGGCGGCCACCTCAGCTCCAACCTTGGCACGGTGGAGCTCACGGTTGCACTGCATCACGTCTTCAACACGCCGCACGACCGCATCGTGTGGGACGTGGGCCACCAGACCTACCCGCACAAGATCCTCACCGGCCGGCGCGAGCGCATGCCCACGCTGCGCCAGCTCGGCGGCCTGTCGGGCTTTCCGCAGCGCACCGAGAGCGAGTACGACACCTTCGGCACAGCGCATTCGTCCACCAGCATTTCCGCCGCGCTGGGCATGGCCCTGGCCGCCAGGCAAAAGGGCGAGAACCGCCACGCCATTGCCGTGATCGGCGACGGCGCCATGACCGCGGGCATGGCCTTCGAGGCGCTGAACAACGCAGGCGTGTACGAAGACTGCAAGCTGCTGGTCATCCTGAACGACAACGACATGTCGATCAGCCCGCCGGTGGGTGCGCTCAACCGCTACCTGGCGCAGCTGATGAGCGGACAGTTCTATGCCAAGGCCAAGATCGTGGGCAAAAACGTGCTGTCCAAGGCGCCGCCGCTGTTCGAGCTGGCCAAGCGGCTGGAAGAGCACGCCAAGGGCATGGTGGTGCCGGCCACGCTGTTCGAGAAGTTCGGCTTCAACTATGTGGGCCCCATCGACGGGCACGACCTCGAGTCGCTCATTCCGACACTGGAAAACCTCAAGCACCTCGATGGCCCGCAGTTCCTGCATGTGGTGACCAAGAAGGGCCAGGGCTACAAGCTGGCCGAGGCCGACCCGGTGGCCTATCACGGGCCGGGCAAGTTCGATCCATCCGTGGGCCTGGTCAAGCCGGCCACCGCGCCCAAGACCACCTTCACCCAGGTCTTCGGCCAGTGGCTTTGCGACATGGCAGCGCAGGATGCGCGCCTGGTGGGCATCACGCCGGCCATGCGAGAGGGTTCGGGCCTGGTGGAGTTCGAGAAGCGCTTTCCCGAGCGCTACTACGACGTGGGCATTGCCGAGCAGCATGCCGTGACCTTCGCTGCCGGCCTGGCCTGCGAGGGGCTCAAGCCGGTGGTGGCGATCTACTCCACCTTCCTGCAGCGCGCCTACGACCAGTTGGTGCACGACGTGGCCATCCAGAACCTGCCGGTGGTTTTCGCGCTCGACCGCGCGGGCCTGGTGGGGGCCGATGGCGCAACGCATGCCGGCGCCTACGACATTCCGTTCCTGCGCTGCGTTCCCAACATGAGCATCGCCTGCCCGGCCGACGAGGCCGAATGCCGCCAGTTGCTCACCAGCGCCTACGAGCAGGACCACCCGGTGGCGGTGCGCTATCCGCGCGGGGCCGGTGTGGGCAAGGTGCCGCATGCCACGCTCGATGCGTTGCCGCTGGGCAAGGGCGAAGTGCGCCGCCAGGGTTCGCGCATAGCCGTGCTGGCCTTCGGCACCCTGCTGTACCCCGCGCTCGCGGCCGGCGAGGCGGTGAATGCCACGGTGGTGAACATGCGCTGGGCCAAGCCACTCGATCGCGAACTGCTGCTTGAAATTGCGCGCACGCACGACGGCCTGGTCACGGTGGAAGAGGGCGCCATCATGGGTGGCGCCGGCAGCGCGGTGTCCGAGGCGCTGCAGGAAGCCGGGCTGATCCGCCCGATGCTGCAGCTGGGTCTGCCCGACCGCTTCATCGAGCATGGCGATCCGGCCAAGCTGCTCGCGGGCATCGGCCTGGACGCGCCGGGCATCGAGCAGTCGATCCGCGAGCGCTTCGGCCACCTGCTGGATCAGGGTTATGCCGGGGGAAAGTCCCGAGCCAGCGCGCTGTAAGCGTTTTTTACAATCATCCGGCTGAAATCAGTCGTCAGCGCGGCCACGAGCCGCGTTTTCTTTTTTTCCCTACCCCCTTCGGAGTGAACTCAATGGATCGTCGTTCCCTTATCAAGAACGCTGGCATCGCCGGTGTCCTGGCCGCCGGCATTGCGCCCGCCGTCCACGCGCAAGCCGCTGTTCGCTGGCGCCTGGCTTCGAGCTTCCCGAAGCCGCTGGACACGATCTATGGTGGTGCCGAAGTCTTTGCCAACGCGGTCAAGGCCATGTCGGGCGGCAAGTTCGAGATCTCGGTGCATGCCGCCGGTGAACTGATGCCCGCCTTTGGCGTGGTGGACGGCGTGCAGCAAGGTTCGGTGGAAATGGCCCACTCGGTGCCTTACTACTTCTACGGCAAGAACCCCGCCTTCGCCATCGGCTCGGCCATTCCCTTCGGCATGAACGCCCGCCAGATGAACGCCTGGATGATGCACGGCAACGGCCGCAAGCTGATGGACGAGTTCTACGGCGGCTACGGCATGATCAGCCTGGCCGGCGGCAACACCGGCACGCAGATGGGCGGCTGGTTCCGCAAGGAAATCAAGACCGCTGCCGACCTCAAGGGCCTGAAGATGCGCCTGGGCGGCGGCCTGGTGGGCGACGTCATGACCAAGATGGGCGTGGTGCCGCAAAGCCTGCCGGGCGGCGAAATCTACCAAGCCCTGGAAAAGGGCACCATCGACGCCGCCGAATGGGTGGGCCCGTACGACGACCAGAAGCTGGGCTTCAACAAGGTCGCGCCCAACTACTACTACCCCGGCTGGTGGGAAGGCGGCCCCGAGGTGGACTTCTTCATCAACAAGAAGGCCTTCGACGCGCTGACGCCCGAGAACAAGGCCATCGTCACCGCCGCGGCCGCACAGGCTTCGGTCGACATGCTGGCCAAGTACGACGCGCGCAACCCGACCGCCCTGAAGCAGCTCATCGGCGCCAAGGCCAAGCTGCTGCCCTTCAGCAAGGAAATCCTGGACGCTTCGTACAAGGCTTCGCAAGAGGTGTATGCCGAGAACAGCGCCAAGAGCCCCGAGTGGAAGAAGATCTTCACCGACTTCCAGGCTTTCCAGCGCGACCAGGTGGCCTGGTTCCGCGTGGCCGAAGGCCGCTTCGACAGCTACATGCAAAGCGTCAAGCTCTGAGCTGACCGCTGCCCAACAAGAAAGCCGCGCACTGCGCGGCTTTTTTCTTTGTGCCTTGCAGGACTACAGCGCGCGCGCGTCGCGCAACTCCCGCACCAGTCGCTCGAACTCGGCCAGCATCTGCGGCGAGGCGGCATAGAACACCGCGAACTTGCCCATCAGCGTGCGCACGTACAGCCGCGGTGCAATGAGCCAGTCGAGCCCGCGCACGCGGATGAGCTTGCCGTAGGCCAGGTCGTCCAGCGCCATGTGCTTGTCCCAGATCCAGCGCTGGTGCAGGCCCTTGTCATCCAGGCGTGTGCGGCTGGTCACGATGGCGAACCAGGTCCACATCATGAGCGCCAGGCCGGCGACGAACCAGCCCAGGCCGCTGGACCTGGCACTGCCCAGCGCGCCGGCAGACCACAGCTGCGCCAGCCAGAAGGCACAGCCGCCGACGATGGCGGTGGCCAGCAGCTTGAAGAAGCGCGAGAAGGCCGGGCCTTCCATGAAGCCCTCGGGCGAGGAGGGCGCGAATCGGAACGGAGCGGGACCCAAGGCGCAGGATCAGTTCTTGGGTTGATCTTCGGACTTGGGCGCTTCGCCGAACGGGTTTTCGCCCGCGCTGGCGCCGCTGTCGGATGCGCCATCCTTGGACGGGCCGAAGGGGTTCTCGCCGCCTTCGGACTCCGGTTGCTGCGACTCGCCGCCGGCGTCGGGCACCACGATCTGGATCTTGTCGGTGTCGACCACTTCTTCCTTGGGCAGGAACATCGTCACCGTCTCGGGCACGAAGATCACGATGGCCACCAGGATCAGCTGCATCGCCACCCACGGGATCGAGCCCAGGTAGATGTCGCTGGAGGCGATGGGCTTGTCGATCCGCTTTTCCTTGAACAGCGTATCGGCAATGCCGCGCAGGTAGAACAGCGCGAAGCCGAAGGGCGGATGCATGAAGCTGGTCTGCATGTTCACGCACAGCAGCACGCCGAACCACACCAGGTCGATGCCCAGCTTGTGGGCCACCGGGCCCAGCATGGGCAGGATGATGAAGGCGATCTCGAAGAAGTCGAGGAAGAAGGCCAGGAAGAAGATGAACAGGTTGACCGCGATCAGGAAGCCGACCTGGCCGCCCGGCAGGCCGGTGAGCATGTGCTCGACCCACTTGGCACCGTCCACGCCCTGGAACACCATCGAGAACACGCGCGCGCCGATCAGGATGAACACCACCATGGCCGTCAGGCGCATGGTGCCCACCATGGCTTCCCATAGCAGGCCCCTGGTCAGGCGCTTGTGCATCGCGGCCAGCGCCAGTGCACCCACCACGCCCATGGCGCCGGCTTCCGTCGGCGTTGCAATGGCGGTGTCGATGCCCGGCAGGCCGCCCATGGAGCCCAGCACCGCGAAGATCAGCACCGCCGAGGGAATGATGCCGCGCAGGCACTTCATCCACAGCGCGAAACCGGACATGGTCCGCGCTTCCTTCGGGATGCCCGGGATGTGGCTGGGCCTGAACACGCCCAGCAGGAAGGTGTAGAGCGCGAAGATCGCCACCTGCAGGATCGAGGGGCCCCAGGCGCCGCGGTACATGTCGCCCACCGAGCGGCCCAGCTGGTCGGCCATCACGATCAGCACCAGCGAAGGCGGCACCAGTTGCGTGATGGTGCCCGAGGCCGCCAGCACGCCGGTGGCGTAGCGCATGTTGTAGCCGTAGCGGATCATCACCGGCAGCGAGATCAGCGCCATGGCGATCACCTGGCCGGCCACCGTGCCGGTGATGGCACCGAGGATGAAGCCCACGATGATCACCGAGTAGCCCAGGCCGCCGCGCACCGTGCCGAAGAGCTGGCCCATGGAGTCGAGCATGTCCTCGGCCAGGCCGCACTTCTCCAGGATGGCGCCCATGAAGGTGAAGAACGGGATGGCCAGCAGCAACTCGTTCGACAGGATGCCGAAGATGTTGATCGGCAGGTTCTCCATGAACACCGCCGGGAACCAGCCCATCTGGATGGCGAAGAAACCCGAGGCCATGCCCAGCGCGGCCAGCGAGAAGGCCACCGGGAAGCCGATGAGCATGATCACCACCAGCCCGGCGAACATGATCGGCGCGAAATTTTCCATCTGCATATGTTGTTGTCCTTATTGCAGCCGAATCACTGCACCGGCTTCTCGTAGTGCGTATCCATGCTGATGAGCCCGCGCAGGTAGGCCACGCGCTTGATCACCTCCGAAATACCTTGCAGGAACATGAGTGCGAAGCCCAGCGGCAGCAGCATCATGGCCGGCCAGCGGATCAGGCCGCCGGCGTTGCCCGACATTTCCTTGGTGACGTACATGTTCACGAACAGGGGCCAGCACAGCCAGGCGATGACGCCCATCACTGGCAGCAGGAAGAACAGCAGGCCGAACAGGTCCACCAGGACCGGGCCGTTGCGCTTGAGCTTGCCGTAGAAGATGTCCACGCGAACGTGCTCGTTGAGCTTGAGCACCACCGGCGCGCCCAGCATCACCGTGACCGAGAACAGGTACCACTGGATCTCCAGCCAGGCGTTCGAGCTGGTGTTCAGGCCAAAGCGCACGAAGGCGTTGCCGGCCGAAATGAGAGCTGCGGCCAGCACGGTCCAGGCGGCAAACTTGCCGAGCTGGGTGCTGATCCAGTCCATCCAGTAAGAGAATTTGAGAAGCACGGACAAGGTGTCGTCTCCGGTCTGGTGAAGGCAAAAAAAGGGCGCTGGCTGACCGCAGCGCACAAAGCCCACAATGGTAACTCTCTGTATGCGCCGCTCCTGGGGTGCGGCAGCGGGGCTTTCCCTGAGAACTGGATCGAGGCGTGCCTCACCTGCTCCCTTGCCGGCAGCACGCTGGCCATAATGGCCGGCCATGCCTTCGACCACGCCGATGCTGCCTGCGCCTGGCCTGCCGCACTCCATCGATTCGCCCGACATGCGCCGTGCCGGCCGCGAGTTGCTGTCTCTCGCGTTGATCGACGCGCGCAACCACACGCTGCATCTTCTGGGCCTGTTCGAGCAGGCGATGCAAAAGGCTGGCCTGGTGCAAGTGCCGCAGGGCCCCGACGTGGTGCCGCCTGCCTGGCTGGCCGGCCACATCGGCTGGTTTGCCGAATGGTGGATCGCCCGCAACACGCAGCGCGCCTTTGGCGTCGAATGCCCGGCGCGGCCCACGCGGCTGGCAGCCATCGAGCCCATGGCCGACGGCTGGTGGAACCCGCTGCAGCGCCCCGAAAGCCAGCGCTGGTCGCCCGAGCTGCCCAGCCTGGCCACCACCAAGGCCTACCTGCTCGAAACGCTGGAGAGCACGCTGGAGCTGCTCGAGCGCGCGGCTGAGACCGATGCCGGCCTGTACTTCTACCGGCTGGCGCTCTTTCATGAAGACCTGCGCGGCGAGCAGCTCATCGTCATGGCGCAGACGCTGGGCCTGTCGCTGGGCGCGCAGCTGCCACCGGCCGGCGCCACGCGCGAGCCCTTGCTGATGCCCGCCACACGCTGGCGACTGGGCTTGCCCACTGGCGAGGGCAGCGGTTTCGCATTCGCGCAGGAATGCGGCGCGCAGGAAGAAGACGTTCCTGAATTCGAGATCGATGCACAGCCCGTCACGTGGCAGCAATTCGTCGAATTCGTGGACGACGGAGGCTACGACCGCGAGTCGTTCTGGTCGCGCGAAGGCTGGGCCTGGCTGCAGGCCGACGGGCGCCGCGCGCCGCGGCATGTGGACCAGGTCGGCGCGGCCCACCAGGGCACTGGCGGCTCGGTGCTGCAACGCCGCTTTGGCGTGGCCATGCGCGCGGCCGGCCAGCAAAGCGCCATGCATGTGAGCTGGTGGGAAGCCGATGCCTGGGCGCGCTGGGCCGGCCGGCGGCTGGCCACCGAGGCCGAGTGGGAAATTGCCGCGCATGGTGCGGCGCGCCGGGGCTTTCGCTGGGGCGAAGTCCAGGAGTGGACGGCCGGCACATTGCGCGCCTGGCCGGGCTTTGCGGCCGATCCGTGGAGCGCCGGCGGCGAGTTCGATCCGCAGCCGGCATGGGGCAAGGCGCGGGTGCTGCGCGGCGCGTCCTTTGCCACGCGGGCCCGCTTGCGTTCGATGCGCTGGCGCGGCTTTGCACTGCCCGCGCGCGACGAGATGTTCGTGGGCTTTCGCACCTGCGCGATCTAGGCGGCCCGCGCTTCCTCAGTCACCGTCTTGTCGGCCTTGAAGGTCCACCACGGCAGCAGCGCGCGCAGCGACTGCACCTCGCCGCTTGCCACGGCCCGGTAGCCCGGCAGGGTGCCCAGCCGGTGTTGCCAGGCCGCGCTGCGCAAGACAGCCAGCAGTGCTTGCGTTGCGGGCTGGTCCAGCGCCGTCTTCAGGCATGCGAGGTGATAGCGCTCCTGCACCAGCGGCACGAAGTCCAGGTCTGCGCCGCGCGCTGCCGACTCCAGCCCCAGGCCCACGTCGGCCTGCCCTGACTGGATGGCAAGCGCCACGGCCGCATGCGAGGGCTCGCACTGGTCGTAGCCGGCAATCGCGCGCGGCAACAGGCCTTCGTCGGACAGCAACTCGTCCATCAGCACGCGGGTGCCAGTGCCCAGCGCCCGGTTCACGAATTGCGCCTTGCGCTGCGCCACGTCGCTCAGGCTGCGCAGGCCCAGCGGATTGCCCGGCGCCACGATCAACCCCTGCACGCGGCGTGCAAATCCGATCAGCTTGTGCTGCCCTGGCTTGAGCAGCGGCTTGTAGGTGCGCTGCGCGAGCGAGCCCATGGGCGGGCGCTCGCGCGCATGAAAGCCGGCCATCACGCAGCGGCCCTGGTTGAGGGCGCGGATGGCGTCCACGCTGCCGCTGAACTGGATGTCCAGGTGCACCTGTGCGGTGGCCGCGGCATGCGCGCGCAGGGCCACCAGCGCATCGTCGTGGCTGGCATGCAGGCTCAACACGTGGGTGCTGTCGTCGAAGGCCAGCGCAAAGGCGCGTTCCAGGTCGGCGTGCAAGGCCTCGATCTGCGCGGCCAGCCGAGCCTGGGCCTGCCGCTCGGCCCACAGCAGCTTGTCGCCAAATTCGGAAAGCTGCGCCGCCTGGCCTGCATCGCCGGCCACGAGCCGATGGCCCAGCAGCCCTTCCCAGCGCTTGAGCTCGCCCCACACATGGCGGTAGGACAGGCCGAGCACTCGCGCCGCCCCGGAGATGGAGCCGCTGTCGCGCACGGCCTGCAGCATCTCCATCAATGCGTTGCGGATGCGGGGCGCGCCCGCACTGCGGGCTGCGATGGCGTAGGAGAGTTCGATTTGCTGGGGCTGCACGGGCGGATTATGCAGAGGCTGCACAACCTATGAACTAAATTGCATAGGTCCAAATTGTCACAGATCAATACTCGCGACGTCGATTTGAGGCGACCCCGGAGGACACAAGCACGCCATGAACACCTTTGCCGAAAGCTTCGCAGCCGCCTGGCATCTGCTGGTGTCGGGCGACGCCGTGCTGTGGTCGATCGTGGGGCGTTCGCTGCTGGTCAGCGCCTGTGCCTGTGCCCTGGCCTGCAGCCTGGGGCTGCTGGCCGGTGCGTGGCTGGGGGTGGCCCGCTTTCCTGGTCGCGGCGCCTTGCTCACCGTGCTCAACACCATGCTGGCGCTGCCTTCGGTGGTGGTGGGCCTGGTCGTGTACCTGCTGCTTTCCAACTCCGGGCCGCTGGGCTTCCTGGGGTGGCTCTTTTCCTTCAAGGCGATGGTGCTGGCGCAGGCGGTGCTGGTGCTGCCGGTGGTCACCGCGCTCACGCGCCAGGTGATCGAGGATGCGGAGCGTGCCCATGGCGAGCAGCTTTGCTCGCTGGGCGCGCGGGCCTTCATGCGCGCGGTGCTGCTGATGTGGGACGAACGCTATGCGCTGGTCACCGTTCTCATCGCCGCCTTTGGCCGCGCCGTGTCCGAGGTGGGCGCGGTGATGGTGGTGGGCGGCAACATCGATGGTTTCACGCGTGTGATGACCACCGCCATCGCGCTGGAGACCAGCAAGGGCGACCTGCCGCTGGCCCTGGCGCTGGGCGCGGTGCTGCTGCTGATGGTGCTGGTGCTCAACCTGGCCATCTCGCTGCTGCGCGAATGGCGCGAGCGTGCGGATGGCGGCACCGTGCAGGCGGCCCGGCGAGGAGCCCTGGCATGAGGCAGCACCGATGACGCGCGCGCCATCCGCTCCCTTGTTCATGCTGCGCAATGCCGGCGTGCGCTACGGCGGCGTCGATGCCCTGGCCAACGTGACGCTCACCATCCATGCAGGCGAGCGCGTGGCGCTGGTGGGTGCCAA
The DNA here is from genome assembly GCA_018241225.1 of Pseudomonadota bacterium. Taxonomy (GTDB): domain Bacteria; phylum Pseudomonadota; class Gammaproteobacteria; order Burkholderiales; family Burkholderiaceae_C; genus Variovorax. The sequence goes on along the minus strand of JAFEEG010000002.1, from coordinate 127,681 downwards.
CGGCAGCGGCAAGAGCACCTTGCTGCGCCTGTTGCATGGGCTGGTGCCTGCAGCCACCGGCGAGTTCGCCAGTCTCGCGCCGGCTCGCATGCAGGCCATGCTGTTCCAGCGCCCGCACATGCTGCGGGCCACCGCACTGTCGAACATCGCACTGGCGATGTGGCTGCGCGGCGCGCGCTGGGCCGATGCGCAGCGTTGGGGCTTCGCAGCCCTCAACCGCGTGGGCCTGGGAGAGGTGGCGCATCGCAATGCGCGCACCCTGTCCGGCGGCCAGCAGCAGCGGCTGGCATTGGCGCGGGCCTGGGCCCTGCCGCCGGCGGTGCTGCTGCTCGACGAGCCCACCGCCAGCCTGGACCCGACCGCCAAGCGCGAGGTGGAGTCGCTCATCGGCGAAGTGGCCGACGGGCGCACCGTGGTCTTCGCCAGCCACAACCTGGGACAGGTCAAGCGCCTGGCCACCCGCGTGGTCTACCTGGAACACGGCCACGTGCTGGCGGACCTGCCGGTCTACGAATTTTTCTACGGCGCCTTGCCCAAGGAAGCCATGTTGTTTGTAAAAGGAGAACTTGCATGATGTCGAAGAAGCGAGCGGCCTGGATGCGCTGGAGCACGCAATGGTCGGTACACGGGGTGCTGCTGGGCGGCCTGCTCATGGCTGGCTTGGCCAACCATGTGCGCGCCGAGGAAATCACGATGGCCTCGACCACCTCCACCGAGCAGTCGGGCCTGTTCTCGCACCTGCTGCCGGACTTCAAGAAGGCCACGCAGGTCGACGTGAAGGTGGTGGCCGTGGGCACCGGCCAGGCCATCGACATGGCGCGCCGTGGCGATGCCGACGTGCTCTTCGTGCACGACACGGCGGCCGAGGAGAAGTTCGTGGCCGAAGGCAATGCGGTCAAGCGCTTTCCGGTCATGTACAACGACTTCGTGCTCATCGGCCCGGCCAAGGACCCGGTGGGCGTGAAGGGCAACGACATCGTGGCCGCACTCAAGAAGGTTGCAGCGGCCAACGCGCCCTTCGTGTCGCGCGGCGACAAGAGCGGCACCGATGCGGCCGAGCGCCGCCTGTGGGCGCAGACGGGCCTGGGCGAAGCGGGCCAGCCCGTGGCCAACGACAAGAAGGGCAGCGGCTACAAGGAGTGCGGTTGCGGCATGGGCCCGGCGCTGAACATCGCCGCATCCACCGGCGCGTATGTGCTGTCGGACCGCGGCACCTGGCTCTCGTTCAAGAACAAGGCCGACCTGGCGGTGGTGGTGGAAGGCGACAAGCGCCTGTTCAACCAGTACGGCGTGATGGTGGTGAACCCGGCCAAGTTTCCGAGTCGCAATACCGCCGGTGCACAGAAGTTCGTCGACTGGGTGATCTCGCCGCAGGGGCAGGCCAGCATCGCGGCCTACAAGATCGGTGGCGAGCAGCTGTTCTTCCCCAACGCAACGGCCAAGTAAGGCCTCCGCCGCAGCCATGACCTCCCACGTCATGGCTTTGCGGCGCCCTCGCGGCGACCATTCCTTCACCCCGCCACTCGGCGGCAACAACCGAAGGAAAGGAATCGCCATGAACACCACTTCCCATGCCCAGCTGGCCGACCATGTTGCGCAGCGCTACATCGCGCTGTGGAACGAAACCGATGCGTCGCGCCGCCTGCAACTGCTGGCCGACGACTGGACGGCGGACGCCTGCTACATCGACCCGATTGCCAATGCCGCCGGCGCCGAAGGCATCAGCGCGCTGATCGCGGCGGTGCAGGCGCGCTTTCCGGGCTTTCGCTTCAAGCTGCTGGGCAAGCCCGATGCGCACGGCGAGCACCTGCGCTTCTCGTGGACGCTGGGCCCCGAGGCCAGCGAGGACCTGATCCAGGGCACCGATTTCGCGCGGCTGGCCGACGGCCGCCTGCACGCGGTCACCGGCTTCCTGGACAAGGTGCCGGCCGCTGCCTGACGGCCCGCCCGTCGCAGGCGGGAGGCGCGCGCTTTTTCAGGCCGGCGGCGCCGACACCGCCTGCGCGCCGGCCACGCGGCCGCCCGCGATGCGCACCACCGACTGGGCCAGCACCCGGACGTCTTCGGGGTCGTGGCTGACCAGCAGCGTGGGCACCTGCACGCGCTCGAGCATCTGGGCCATTTCGTCGCGCAGGCGCGAGCGCAAGTCCTGGTCGAGCGCGGACAGCGGCTCGTCCAGGAGCAGCAGGCGCGGCTGAGTGGCCAGCGCCCTTGCCAGCGCCACGCGCTGCCTCTGGCCGCCGGAGAGATGACGCGGCAGCGCGCTGCGCACCGCTTCGAGACCGAACTGCGCGAGCAGCGCCGACACGCGTTCCTTGGCGCCGGACGGCATGGCATGTCCCATGCGGCGCACACCGAACATCAGGTTCTGCTCCACGTTCAGGTGCGGAAACAGCGCGTAGTCCTGGAACACGAAGCCTACGCCGCGCTCGCGCGCCGGCAGGTCGATGCCGCGGGCGGTATCCAGCAGGGTGCTGCCGCCCACCCGCAAGTGCCCCTGCGCATGGGGGATGAGGCCGGCAATGGCCAGCAGCACGGTGGATTTGCCGGCGCCCGACGGGCCCAGCAGGGCAGTGCGCGGGCTGTCGGAGCGCAGCGCCACGTCGAGGTCGAAATGGCGGTCTTCGGAATGCAGCGACAGGCGCAGGTGCAGATCGATCATGTCCTTGCCTTCAATGCTTGGCCTGCAACAGCCGGCCGGCAATCACCAGCAGCACGATGCACAGCACCGAAATCACCAGCGTGAGGCTCAGGGCCAGGGGGTCGTCCCCTGCCTGCACCGCGCTGTACACCGCCACCGACAGCGTCTGCGTGCGCCCCGGCAGGTTGCCCGCCACCATGAGCGTGGCGCCGAACTCGCCCATGGCGCGCGCAAAGGTCAGGGCCAGGCCGGCGGCGATGCCGCGCGTGGCCAGCGGCAGGCTCACGCGCCAGAACAGCTCCCACTCGCTGGCGCCCAGCGTGCGCGCGGCCAGCTGGAAGCGCACGTCGATGTCTTCAAAGGCCGCGCGCGCCGCCTTGTAGATGAGCGGAAACGCCACCACCGCCGCGGCCAGCACCGCGCCCTGCCAGGTGAAGAGAAGCCGGATGCCAAACCAGCGCTCCAGCCACCCGCCAATCGCGCCGTTGCGGCCGATCAGCACGATGAGGTAGTACCCCAGCACGGTGGGTGGCAGCACCATGGGCAGCACCAGCACCGCGTCGAGCGCGTTCTGGCCGGCAAAGCGATGCCGTGCCATCCAATGCCCCGCCGCGATGCCCAGGGCTCCGGCGATGAGCGTGGCCAGAAGTGCCACCTTCAGCGTGAGGAACAGCGGCTGAAGCATGGCGGGTGTGAACGAACCCAAGATGGACTCAGGGTGGCGAGAAGCCGTAGCGCTGCAGGATGGCCTGGCCCGAGGCACCGCGCACGAAGGCGATGAAGTCCTTGGCTGCTTGTGCGTTGGTGCTGGCCGCGACCTGGGCGATGGGGTAGGTCACCGGGTTGGACGTAGGCACCGTGAAGGCGATGCGGGTCTTGTCGGCCTCGATGAGTGCGTCGGTACGGTAGACAAAGCCACCGTCCACCTCGGCGCGCGCCACGTAGTTGAGCACCTGCCGCACGCTCTCGCCGAACACCCAGCGCGGCTGCAACGACTCGGTCAGGCCGGCGGCGGCCACGGCATCGGCGGTGTACTTGCCTGCCGGCACGGAAGCCGGCGTGCCCGAGGCCAGGCGCGCAAATTCAGGCGCGGCCAGGTCCTTGAGCGCCTTGGGCTCGAGCTTGCTGGACGACGGCAGCACCACCACCAGCGTGTTGCGTGCGAAGTCGGCGCGCGTGCCATCGGCCAGCAGCTTGGCGCTGGCGGCGCGGTCCATGGTGGGCTGGTCGGCCGAGGCGAACACGTCCACCGGTGCGCCCTGCTGCATCTGCGCCAGCAGCGCGCCCGAGGCGGCAAAGTTGAACACCACCTTGCGGCCCGGGTGCGCCTTCTCGTATTGCTCGCCCACGTCACGGAAGGCCTGGGTCAGGCTGGCGGCGGCCGAGACCACGAGGTCCTGCGCCTGGGAGGGCAGCGCCATGGCCAGGGCGGCCAGAGGTGGGAGCAGGCGGGCGAACAGGCGCAAGGCAGTTTGACGCATGGTTGCAATCGCTATTCAAAATTGGAATAGCGCTAGTTTAGCGGGCCGGCGAAAGGCCCCACCGCACAATCGGCCCATGACCACCACCCACCGCTACATCGACGCCCTGGGCCACGGGCCCTCCGACAAGCGCATCGACATCCTGCGCGGCATAGGCCGCACCGGCAGCATCTCGCAGGCGGCGCGCGATGCGGGCGTGAGCTACAAGGCGGCCTGGCAGGCCATCGACACGCTGGGCAACCTGGCGGGCGTGGCCTTGCTCGAACGCGCCGTGGGTGGCGCCGGTGGTGGCGGGGCCACGCTGACGCCGCAGGGCAACGAGCTGCTCGCCCTGGCCGACGCCATGGAGACAGCGCGGCGCGAGGTGCAGGCCCGGTTTGCGGCCGGTGCGTCCACCCCGGCGCAGGCGCCCGTGGCGCTGCAGGGCGCCGGGCCGGCGCTGGGCTGGCTGGCCCTGCGCACCAGCATGCGCAACCAGATGCCCGCGCGTGTCGAGCAACTGGAAGGCGACGGGCCCGCGGCACGCGTGTGGCTGGGCCTGGGGGACAAGGGGCGCATTGCTGCCCGCGTGACCCTGGAAAGCGTGCAGCTGCTGGGCCTGGCGCCGGGCATGCCGGTGATCGCGCTGTGCAAGGCCACCGCGGTGAAGGTGGCCCGCGCTGCGCCGGCACCTGGCACCGAGGCAAGCACCAACCGCCTCGAAGGAAGCGTGACCCGCGTGGCGCGCGGAGACAGCGGCGACGAGATCACCCTGGCGCTCGCGCCCGGCCTGCACCTGGTTGGCTTCGCGGCGCCCGCCGACGCCCTGCGCGTTCGCCAGCGCGTGGTGGCGTGGGTGGACGAATCGTCGGTGGTGGTGGCGCTGGGCAGTTGAGACCGGCGCGCGGGCCGCGTCAGGAAGAACTGGGCCGCCGCGCCTGCCACAGCTTGCGATAGACCGTGGCCCGGCTGATGCCCAATGCGCGCGCCGCCTCGGCGACATTGCCGCGCGCTTCGTCGACGGCGCGGCGAATCAGCTCGCCCTCGACTTCGCGCAGGCGTGGCTTGCTGGTGCCCGCCTCGGTGACGGGCGTCTGGCGGCCGGGTCGCTGCACCCGGGCCCGCACGCGCAGGCCCGACCACAGGGGCACTTCCAGCGCCACGTCTTCGCGCCGCGCGGCGTCGAGCAGCATCGAATGCGGCAGGGCGAACAGGTCGGTGGCATGCAGGTCGCCCGGGCTGCCCGCCAGCAGGGGCTGGTGCAGCATCTGGCGGGCGCAGGCATTGGCGCCGGTGACGAAGCCTTCCTCGTCCAGCGCCAGCAGGCCCATGGCTTCGGGGCCCACGCTGTAGCCAGGCCAGGCCAGGTGCAGCAGCAGCGCGCAAGAGTGCTGCAGCATCAGCGCGTTCTCGATGGCGCGGGCCGAGGTGGCGGCCAGGTGCTTGAGCTCGGGCCGCTCCTGCTCGTTCACGCCGGTCAGGTCGAGCATGCCCACGCAATGGCCCTGGGGGTTGAACAGCGGGGCGCCCGCGCAGCTGTAGATGCTGGTGGCGTCGAAGAAATGCTCGCCTCGGTGCAGCCACACGGGCTCCTGCTCGGCCAGCACGGCGCCAATGGCGGTGGTGCCCACCGCCGCCTCGGACAAATCCACGCCGACGCGTGCGAGGTCGAGCGCGCGCTGCTCGTCGCGCTCACCCAGCCGGGGCAGGGCGCCCACCTCCACCACGATGCCCTGGGCGTCGGTGAGGATCGGGAAATAGCGCGTGTCGGCCAGGGTGCGCGACAGCCGCTCGATGACCGGGCGTGCCGCCATGGCCAGCGGCCGGTTGCGCTCGGCCACTTCGCGCGCCCTGGCACGCGAGACGGCATCGAAGCTGACCGCATGCTGCGGCCGCTGGCCGGCGCCCAGGCAGCGCTGCCACGAGCGGGTGATCCATGGCTCGATGCGCGGCTGCACGCCGGTGTCGGCAACGGTGCCCGCGAACCAGTCGCGGCGCGCCTGCGCGATGAGGGTGCCGCGTTCGGGGCGGGGCAGCGAAGGGGTTGAGGTGAGCATTTGCTTTGGAGTGGAACGCGGTGCGCGCACCGTAGCGGGGCCAGCCTGTTTCATTTTGAGAATTTCATGCGCCATGCGCAATGCGTCTAGGGTTTTTGCCTAGCGTGCGCTTGTGGAGCGGCGTCCAATATCCCGAACCGCCTGTGCACCACTGTGCATGAACGCGCACGGATTGTGGGACAGCACACCAGCCATCACCAAACTTTGGAGACAGCCAAATGCAGGTCAAACTCAAAGTCAACGGCCAGGCCGTCACGCTCGACGCGCCGCCCAACACCCTGTTGGTCCAGGCCATCCGCGAACACCTACGCCTCACCGGCACCCACGTGGGTTGCGACACCGCCCAGTGCGGTGCCTGCACCGTGCACGTGAACGGGCGGGCGCTCAAGTCGTGCAACGTGCTGCTGGCCCAGATGCAGGGCGCGGACATCACCACCATCGAGGGCATCGCCCAGGCCGACGGCACCCTGCACCCCATGCAGGCGGCCTTCAAGGAGTGCCACGGCCTGCAGTGCGGCTTCTGCACTCCGGGCATGGTGATGAGCGCCATCGACCTGTGCAACAACCACCCCAATGCCAGCGAGACCGAGGTGCGCGAGCTGCTCGACGGCAACCTGTGCCGCTGCACGGGCTACCAGAACATCGTCAAGGCAGTGGTCATGGGCGGCAAGGCCATGAACACCCCCAGCAGCTGAACCCGAGGAGACAACCATGGGTGCCAACGATTTCGCCAGCCTCCCGCACATCGGCGAGGCCTACAAGCGCAAGGAAGACGTTCGCTTCCTGACCGGTGCGGGCCAGTACACCTCCGACGTGTTCATGGAGCGCCAGTCCCATGCCGTGTTCGTGCGGTCGCCGCATGCGCACGCTGCCATCAAGAGCATCGACATTTCCGCCGCCAAGGACATGCCCGGCGTGATCGGCATCTTCAGCGGCAAGGACATCGACGGAAAGATGGGCGGGCTGCCCTGCGGCTGGCTCATCAACAACCCCGACGGCACGCCCATGAAGGAGCCGCCGCACCCCATCCTGGCCATCGGCAAGGTGCGCTACGTGGGCGACCACGTAGCACTGGTGGTGGCCGAGACGCTGGAGCAGGCGCGCAATGCGGCCGAGGCGGTGCAGGTCGACTACGACGTGCTGCCCGCGCTGGTGAGCGTGGCCGACGCCGCCAAGAAGAGCAGCGGCGTCGCCATCCACGAGCAGGCGCCCGACAACCAGTGCTACAAGTGGACGCTGGGCGACAAGGCGGCGGTCGATGCCGTGTTTGCCAGCGCCGCGCACATCACCAAGCTGGACCTGGTCAACAACCGGCTCATTCCCAACGCCATCGAGCCGCGCGTGGCCGTGGCTGCCTACAACCGTGCCAACGAGGAATACACGCTGTACGTGGCCAACCAGAACCCGCACGTGGAGCGCCTGTTGATGACGGCCTTCGTGCTGGGCCTGCCCGAGCACAAGGTGCGGGTCATCGCGCCCGACGTGGGCGGTGGCTTCGGCTCCAAGATCTTCCTGTATGCGGAAGACGTGGCCCTCACCTGGGCCAGCAAGCAGCTCAACCGCAGCATCAAGTGGGTGGCCGACCGGTCCGAGTCGTTCCTGTCGGACGCGCATGGCCGCGACCACGTGAGCCACGCCGAGATGGCCATGGACAAGGACGGCAAGTTCCTGGCCATGCGCGCGCACACCGACGCCAACCTGGGTGCCTACCTGTCGACCTTCTCGACGGCGGTGCCTACCATCCTGTACGCCACGCTGCTGGCCGGCCAGTACACCACCCCGCAGATCTACGTGGAGGTGGACGCCTGGTTCACCAACACCGCGCCGGTGGATGCGTACCGCGGAGCCGGGCGGCCCGAGGCCACCTACCTGCTGGAGCGCCTGGTCACGCGCTGCGCCTGGGACATGAAGCTGGGCCAGGACGAGATCCGCAAGCGCAACTTCATCACCCAGTTCCCCTACCAGACGCCGGTGGCGCTGCAGTACGACACAGGTGACTTCCATGCCTCGATGAACAAGGCCCAGCAACTGGCGGACGTGGCCGGCTACGCGGCCCGCAAGGCTGCCAGCGAGGCCAAGGGCAAGCTGCGCGGCGTGGGCTATTCCAGCTACATCGAGGCCTGCGGCATCGCGCCGTCGAACATCGCAGGGGCGCTCGGCGCACGCGCGGGCCTGTTCGAATGCGGCGAGATCCGCGTGCACCCCACCGGCAGCGTGACGGTGTTCACCGGCTCGCACAGCCACGGCCAGGGCCACGAAACCACCTTTGCGCAGGTGGTGGCCGCTCGCCTGGGCATTCCGGTGGAGAACGTGGACGTGGTGCATGGCGACACCGGCCGTGTGCCCTTCGGCATGGGCACCTATGGCTCGCGCTCCATCTCGGTGGGCGGCGCGGCCATCATGAAGGCGCTGGACAAGATCGAGGCCAAGGCCAAGAAGATCGCGGCGCACCTCATGGAAGCCAGCGATGCCGACATCGACTTCGCGGGCGGCGAGTTCAGCGTGAAGGGCACCGACAAGAAGATCCCCTTCGGCCAGGTGGCGCTCACGGCCTACGTGCCGCACAACTACCCGCTCGACAAGCTCGAGCCGGGCCTGAACGAAACCGCCTTCTACGACCCGACCAACTTCACCTTCCCGGGCGGCACCTACATCTGCGAGGTGGAGATCGACAAGGGCACCGGCGAAGTCACGGTCGATCGCTTCACCGCGGTGGACGACTTCGGCACCATCATCAACCCGATGATCGTGGAAGGGCAGGTGCAAGGTGGCATCGTGCAGGGCATCGGCCAGGCGCTGCTGGAAAACTGCGTGTACGACAACGAGAGCGGCCAGCTGCTCACCGGCAGCTTCATGGACTACGCCATGCCGCGCGCACGCAACTTCCCCAACTTCAAGCTGGACACCACCTGCACGCCCTGCACCCACAACCCGCTGGGCACCAAGGGCTGCGGCGAGGCCGGCGCCATCGGCTCGCCGCCGGCGGTGATCAACGCGGTGCTCGACGCACTGGGCCCGCTGGGCGTGAAGGACCTGGACATGCCCGCATCGCCCAACCGCGTGTGGGAAGCCATGCACGCCGCCGGCGCAGCCTGAAGAACAACGCAGAGAAGGAACATCACCATGTATGCATTCACCTTCGAACGTCCCGCCTCGCTGGCCGATGCGGTCAAGCTGGCCACCGCGGGCGGCAAGCCGCTGGCCGGTGGCCAGACCCTGCTGGCCTCGATGAAGCTGCGCCTGTCCGCGCCCGAGCAACTGGTCGACCTGGGCGGCATCGCCGAGTTGGCCGGCGTCAAGAAGGACGGCAACCAGATCGTGATCGGGGCCATGACCCGGCATGCCGACGTGGCGCGCAATGCCGACGTGAAGTCGGCCTTCCCGGCGCTGGCCTGGCTGGCCGACCACATCGGCGACCGTCAGGTGCGCACCATGGGCACCATCGGCGGCTCGCTGGCCAACAACGACCCGGCGGCCTGCTACCCCAGCGCCGTGCTGGCCACGGGCGCCACGGTGGTCACCACGCAGCGCGAGATCGCGGCGGACGACTTCTTCCAGGGGCTGTTCACCACCGCACTGAAGGACGGCGAGCTCATCACGGCGGTGCGCTTTCCCGTTCCCAAGCGCGCGGTGTACGAGAAGCACCTGCAGCAGGCCTCGCACTTCCCGCTGGTGGGCGTGTTCCTGGCGCAGTTCGATGGCGGCGTGCGCGTGGCCATCACGGGTGCTGGCAACGGCGTGTTCCGCCATGCCGGCCTGGAAGATGCGCTGAACAAGAGCTTCACGCCGCAGGCAGCGGCCGCGGTGAAGATCGATGCCAGCGACCTGAACAGCGACCTGCATGCGTCGGCGGCCTACCGCGCCAACCTGATCAGCGTCCTGGCCCAGCGCGCCGTCGCCAAGGCCCTCGGTTAACCTCGCTCGATGACCGCCACGCCTGACGCCACCGCTCCCTGGTCCTCCATCGACGCGGTGGTGCAGGCGCTGCAAGGTGCCGGCTACTACGCCGACCGGCGGCTGGCCACGGCGGTGTTCCTCGCCCTGAAGCTGCAGCGCCCGCTGCTGCTGGAGGGTGAGCCCGGCGTGGGCAAGACCGAGCTGGCCAAGGCGCTGGCGCAGGCCCTGGGCCGCGAGTTGCTGCGCCTGCAGTGCTACGACGGCCTGGAGCAGCGCGAGGCGCTGTACGAGTGGAACTACGCCGCCCAGCTGCTGCACATGCGCGCGGCCGAGGCCCAAGGCATCACCCACGACATCGAATCCGAGGTCTACCAGCCGCGCTACCTGGTGCGGCGGCCCCTGCTGCAGGCGCTCGAAACCCTGCAGCCCGGCGCGGTGCTCCTCATCGACGAGGTGGACCGCGCCGACGAGCCCTTCGAGGCCTTCCTGCTGGAATACCTGGGCGAATACCAGGTGAGCATTCCGGAGCTGGGCACGGTGCGCGCCATCGTGCCGCCGGTGACCATTCTCACCAGCAACCGCACGCGCGACCTGAACGACGCCGTGAAGCGCCGCTGCCTCTACCACTGGCTCGACTACCCCGAGCGCGAGCGCGAGCTGGCCATCGTGCGGGCCCAGGTGCCGCAGGCCGGCGAGCAGCTGTCGCAGCAGGTGGCCGACTTCGTGGGGCGGCTGCGCTCCATGCCGCAGTCCACCGCCTTCCAGCGCGTCCCGGGCATTGCCGAAAGCGTGGAATGGGCGCGTGCCTTGGTGGCGCTCGACACGCTGGAACTCGACCCCGAAGTGGTGGTCGACACCGCTGGCATCCTGTTCAAGCAGCGCGACGACGTGGCCGCGCTCGACACCGCGCTGGCCAGCGAACTGCTCAAGCCGGTCGACGCCTGACGCGTACACACGCACTTCACGCAGCAGCAAGAGCGAGCGTTTCGATGAACCAGGTACAGCAGCTCGGCGATGCCCGTCGCGGCAAGCTGGCGGGCAACATCGCCGCCTTCGGCCGTGCCCTGCGCCGCGCGGGCGTTCCCATGGATGCGGCGCGCATCGCGCTGGCCGCGCAGGCTGCAACGCTCGTCGGCATCTCGGCCAAGAACGACCTGAGCGCGGCCATGGAGGCCGTCATGGTCAGCCGCGAGCAGGACCGCCTGGTATTTCGAGAACTGTTCGAGGCCTGGTTCCAGGACCCGGAGCTGGCCAACAAGCTGCTGGCCCAGATGCTTCCCAGCGCAGAGGGCAAGGCCGAGCCGCCGCGCCGCCGACCGCGCGTGCGCGAGGCACTGGCCGCCCCCAGCGTGCCCAAGCCGGCCGCGCAGAACGACAAGGAAGTGCAGTTCGATGCCGCCATGACGGCCAGCGAACGCGCCCGGCTGCACCATGCCGACTTCAACGCCCTGGGCGCCGAGGAGTACCGGCTGGTCGAGCGCCTGGCCCGCGAAATTGCGCTGCCCGTGCCCACGCTGCCTGCGCGGCGACTTCGTCATGCTGGAGCGGGCCGCGCCCATTCGCGCATGCACTGGCCCGGCGTGCTGCACGAGGCCGGGCGCACCGGCGGCGAGCTGGTGTGGCTGCCCAGGCTCGTGCGGCGCGAGCAGCCCCTGCCGCTACTGGTGCTGGTGGATGTGTCGGGCTCCATGGAGCGTTACGCACGCCTGCTGCTGGCGTTCCTGCATGCGTCCACCCGTCGGGCCGGCCGGCGCGACGTGTTCGCCTTCGGCACGCACCTGACCGACCTGACACCGGCCTTCCGCCTGGCCGATACGGACGACATGCTCCTGGCCGCCAGTGCGGCCATCGACGACTTCGCGGGCGGCACGCGGCTTGGCGAATCGCTGGTGCAACTGCGTACCGGGCACGCGCGCCGCCTCACCGGGCGGCGCAGCCTGGTGCTGCTCATCAGCGACGGACTGGATACCGGCGAGCCCGAAGTGCTCGAGGAGCAGTTGCGCTGGCTCAAGCGCCACGCACGGCGCGTGCTGTGGCTCAACCCGCTGCTGCGCTTCGAGGGTTATGCACCCCTTGCGCGCGGTGCGGCCATGTTGCACCGCCATGCAGACGCGATGCTCGCGGTCCACAATCTGAGCGCGCTGGAACAACTCGCCCGCAGCCTGGCCGCACTCATGAAGACGAGCGGCGCGCGCTGACCATTCCCCCCGATCCATCACACATCACAAGCAAGGAAGTACCAGCATGGACATGCAAGGCACGCGGCAACTGGCTGTCACGCAGCAGCAGGCATGGGACGCGCTCAACGATCCCGAGATGCTCAAGAAATGCCTTCCCGGATGCGACAAGTTCGAGAGCACCGGCGACGGGCAGTACGCCGTCTCCATGGCGGTGAAGGTCGGCCCGGTGTCGGCCAAGTTCAACGGCAAGGTCACGCTCAGCGAAGTGCAGCCGCCGGCCAGCTACAAGCTGGCCTTCGAAGGCCAGGGTGGCGTGGCCGGCTTCGGCAAGGGTGCGTCTGAAGTGAGCCTGGCACCCAACGACGCCGGTTGCGAGCTGGGCTACACGGTGCAGGCGCAGGTGGGCGGCAAGGTGGCGCAGTTGGGCCAGCGCCTCATCGACGGCGCGGCCAAGTCGATGGCCGACGATTTCTTCAAGCGCTTCGACCAGGAGCTGCAGGCACTGCATGCACCGGCCGCCGCCGAAGCGACCGACGCCGTGGCCGGCGAAGGGGACGAAGAACCCGCCAAGCGCAGCTGGCGGGAGCGCCTGGGCCTGGGCGGCAAAAAGGACTGACTGAGTACCTGCTCTTTCGCAGCGCGAGATATTCGAGATATGGAAAACCTGGATGTGATGGTGCTGCGCACCCTGCGCGATTGGCGCCTGGCCGGCCGGCGCGCCTTGCTGACCACGGTGGTGCGCACCTGGGGCTCGTCGCCGCGCCCCGTGGGCTCGATCATGGCGCTGGCCGAAGACGGCGCGGTGGTGGGCTCGGTCTCGGGTGGCTGCATCGAGGACGACCTGATCGCCCGCTACAGCCGTGCCCACGGCGCCGACAACGCCATGCCCAGCGGCGCGCCGTCGATGGTCAAGTACGGCATCACGGCCGACGAGGCGCATCGCTTCGGCCTGCCGTGCGGCGGCACGCTGGAGCTGCTGCTGGAATACGACCCCGACGCGCAGGCACTGCAGGCGCTGGTGGCCGAGCTGGAGCAAGGCCACATGATGCAGCGCACCGTCTCGCTCAAAGATGGCAGCGTGCGCCTGGCGCCCTCGCTGGCACCGGCCGAGTTGAAGGTGACCGACGACGAACTGGTCAACACCTTCGGCCCCGAGTACCGCATGCTGCTGATCGGTGCCGGCCAGCTGGCCGAGTACCTGGCGACGATGGCCCGCTTCTCCGGCTTTGCCGTGACGCTGTGCGACCCGCGCACCGAATACCGCACCGTGTGGGACGTGCCCGGTGTTGCCATCAGCACCGAAATGCCCGACGACGCGGTGCGCACCTTCAACCCCGACCGGCGCAGTTGCGTGGTGGCGTTGACGCACGACCCCAAGCTCGACGACCTGGCCCTGCTGGAGGCGCTGGAGACCGATGCGTTCTACGTGGGCGCCATCGGCTCGCGCCGCAATGCGCATGCCCGGCGCGATCGCATGATCGAGCACTTCGAGCAAACCGAAAGTTCGCTCGCGCGCTTGCGCGGACCCATCGGCATCTACATCGGCAGCAAGACCCCTCCGGAGATCGCGGTGAGCGTGATGGCGGAAATTCTTGCGGTGAAGAACGGTGTGCCACTGCCTCGCGAGATGGAAGTGGCGCATGCGAAATCACTACAGGAGTGAAGGCCGGGTAGCCCTTTAGCAATAGGCGCGCGGTGCGTGCGTCTCCTGCAAGCCACTAGGCCGTGTAACGCTGGCCCGTTTGCGCGGAAATAGTCACCGAGTCAACGGAAAATAGAACACGAGGCATTGACCTCGTGTTCTTTTTCTTGTTGATGAAGCAGTTTTTCTCATTCTTCGGTGACGCGAGGAGTCGCTTGAGCAGCGGCTCGGTTCGCTTCGTCACGCACCGCAGTGCAGTGGCGATGGCGGGCACCGCCGCCGTTGTCTTTTCAGTGATTGCGCTTGCGGCTGGCGTTGCCATCGGCATGCATCTGTCTTCTGTGCCTGGCGGCACCCCGGGCGATGACCGCAGCGCACATCGCAGCGCAACGCGCGACTACGTGGTGGGCGAAATCGGCAAGCTCAATGCATCGGTTGCGCAGTTCGAGCCGCGCATCGCGTATCTGGCCAAGCAGCTCGGCGAGCTGCGCCATCTGCAGTCTCGCCTGGCCGACAAGAAGGCCGCGCCGCGAAAGGCAGACGACGTCAGCAAGCGCGACGGAGAAGGCGGCCCGATGCTGCCGCCCCGCAACTGCCCGCAAGCGCCTGTGTCGCAGGCACAGGCCGATGCCAGGCTCATGCAAGAGCAGATCGACTGCATCGGCACGCTGCTGACGGTGCTCGAGCGCGAGGCCGTTGCACACGCCAATGCCTGGGCATCGATTCCGGGGCGTGCGCCCATCGACGGTGCTCGCTTCAGCTCGTCGTTTGGCAACCGCATGGACCCGTTCAATAGCCGGCTGGGCTTTCATTCGGGCATCGACCTGGCCGCGCCGACCGGCACGCCCATTCTTGCCACGGCTGGTGGCCGGGTGATCTACGCAGGCGAAAAGGCTGGCTACGGACACGTGGTGGAAATCGACCACGGCAACGGACTCGTGACGCGCTACGCGCACGCATCGCGCCTGGCCGTGCGCGAAGGCGACCTGGTCTTGCCGCGCCAGCACATTGCCGACGTCGGATCGACGGGTCGTTCGACCGGGCCGCACCTGCACATGGAGGTGCTGGAGAACGGCTCGCCCATCAACCCGGCCGGCTACATGGCCCTGTTCGCCGATCCCATCGATGGCTGAGCGCAGCTTCGACCATCTCACCCGCGGCGCGTACGCCCCCCAGCCACGCCGCTCGCGCATTGCAGGCCTTGGCAGATGGATGGTTTGCTGCGCGGCCTGTCTTGCGCTGGGCGCCGCAGCCGCCATCGGCTATGCGCGGGCGCCGGGCCCGGCATGCGTGCCTTGCACGACAGCGCCGCAAGACGATCAGGCCCAGCTGGAGCTGACGCGCACCCGTCTCGCGCTGCAGCAGGAGGTGGCGGCGCGAACGGCCGTGCAGGAGACTGCCGACGCATCGGCGGCCGAAGTCCGGCGGTTGAGCGAGGAACTGCGCTTCCTGCGCGGCCAGACGCCGCAGCCGCGCCGCTGACGACGCTCTTCAAAAGAATTCAGAGAAGAAGAAACCTCATGTTTGGAAGCAAGAAAATCTCGCCCGATGTCCGCCGGACCAAGTTCACCACCCTGATCGCGCGCGACGTCGTGATCGCTGGCGACCTCGAATTCGCCGAAGGCCTGCGCATGGACGGCCACATCAAGGGCAACGTGACCGGCAAGGCCGACAGCCAGGCGCTGCTGGTGGTGAGCGAGCACGGCAAGATCACCGGCAACGTGCGCGGCTACGACCTGATCGTCAACGGCACCATCGTCGGTGACGTGATCGCCGATCATTTCGTCGACCTGCAGGCCAACGCCCATGTCACGGGCAACATCGAGTATTCGCAACTGCGCATGGATTGCGGCGCGACGGTCGACGGCAAGCTGACCAGGCGCGACGCCGCGGTGCCAGTGGCCGCGGCCACCGGCAAACCCGCCACGCCCGCACCGGCCGCCAGCCCGGCCAGGGACGGCCATCTCGTTCCCAGCCCGAGTTCCTGATATCTCGTTTGGCTATGGGGCCAATCTCGAATCGAGAAGAGGTGGGCCCCCTGTCTCCTGCAAACTGCGGCGCCACCTCCCCCAGACAAGAGACATCCCCATGAACACCACCCGCAGATTGCTGCTCTCCGCGGCCGGCTTCGCGCTGGCCCTTTCCGTGGCGCCCGCCCATGCCCAGCAAGGCGCCGCCGCCAACTACCCCACCAAGCCCGTTCGCCTGATCGTGCCTTTCCCGCCCGGAGGCGGCACCGACATCCTGTCGCGCCTGGTGGCCACCAAGCTCAACGAAGTGAGCAAGTGGAACGTCGTGCCCGACAACCGTGCCGGCGCCGGCGGCACCATCGGCATTGCCGAAGCCGCGCGCGCCGCGCCCACCGGCTACGACATGGTCATGGGCCAGAAGGACAACATGGTCGTTGCGCCCTGGCTCTACAAGAACCTGAGCTTCAACCCCGTCAAGGACTTCGTCGCCGTGGCCCACGTGGCCTACACCCCGGTGGTGATCGTCACGCGCACCGAATCGAAGTTCAAGACCCTGAAGGACGTGGTCGACGCCGCGCGCGCCCAGCCCGATGCCATCACCTTCGGCTCGCCCGGCAACGGCACCACCATCCACCTGGCCGGCGAGATCTTCAAGAGCGCGGCCAATATCAAGATCCGCCACGTACCGTACAAGGGCTCCAACGCCGCGATGATGGACGTGCTGGCCGGCAACGTGGACCTGATGGTGTCCTCGCTGCCCTCGGCCATGGCGCAGATCAAGTCGGGCAAGCTGCGTCCGCTGGCCGTGACCTCGGCCAAGCGCAGCACCACGCTGCCCGACGTGCCCACCGTGGCGGAGCAGGGCTACAAGGACTTCGACGTGAGCACCTGGTATGGCCTGTTCCTGCCGGCCGGCACTTCGCCCGAGATCGTGGCCAAGGTCAATGCCGAGGTGAACAAGCTGCTGGCAATGCCCGACGTGAAGCAGGCCATCCATGACCAGGGCGCCGAGCCGCAGACGATGACGCCTGAACAGTTCGGCAGCCTGCTCAAGACCGACTACGAGAAGTGGAAGGGCATCGTGCAGGCCTCGGGCGCCACCATCGAGTAAGACGGGCCCGCGCAAGAAGGCCGGCTAGGGCTTGCCGGTCTTCTTCGTCGCTGTCGTCGTCATCACGAACGCAGTGATGAACTCGACAAAGCTCTGCGCCGCCGGCGACAACGACCTGGCGGCTGCGTTGAAGATGCACACCTCGCGGTAGAACACCGGTTCGGCCAGCGGCCGCATCACCAGGCCGTGACCCTGCACCAGCGGTGCGGAATACGAGGGGCACGCCGTCACGCCCAGCCCGGCCGCCACCAGGCCCAGGGCGGTCGTCATGTAGGACACCTGGTGCACCGGCAACAGCATCAGGGGCGTGGCAAGGCCCGCCGCCGCCAGTTCAGGCTCCAGCCGGCGCATGAAGTCGTGCGTGGGCGCGATGAAGGGCAGCCCCGCCAGCTCGCGCCAGCGCACCTGCTTCTTGCGCGCCAAGGGATGATCGGGCTTGCAGATAAAGTGATGGCGGTCGCGCAGCAGCGGCCGGCGCTGCACCTCGGGTGGCGCCACCACGTCGGGGCCGATGGCCAGTTCCGACTGGCCGGCCAGCACCCGCTCCAGCATCTGCTCGGGCACCGTGTCCAGGAGCCGGACTTCCACGTCCGGATAGCGTTCGCGGTAAGCGGCAATCACCTGCGGCATCAGCGTGCAGGCCATCATCTGCGGCGCGGCCACGCGCAGCAGGCCCTTCTTCTTGTCGCGCAGCTCGCCCACGCTGTGCACGGCATCGTCGAGTTCGCTGAGCATGCGCTGGGCAAAGGGGTAGAGGTCGCGGCCGGCCTCCGACAGCTCCACGCGCCGCGTGTTGCGGTCCAGCAGGCGCACGCCCAGCTCGGATTCCAGCTCGCGCACCAGCACGCTCATGGCCGCCTGCGTCAGGTGCAGCTGCTTGGCCGCCTCGGTGAAGCTGGCGCAGTCGGCCACCGCGATGAAGGCGCGCAGCTGGCGCAGGGTGAGGTTCATGCTGCCGCGTTGCCGCGCTCGTTCAGGCCGGTGGGTTGCTGTCGCGCGGCCTGGATGTGGAGGGCGGCGGCACCTTCTTCTGGCCCACATCGGTGGTGCGCGCGCGAAACAGCGCGGCGCGCACCAGGAAGATGGTGGTGACCGGGGCTGTGAGCGCCACGAACACCGCGATCAGGATCGCATGCACGAACAGGCTGTGGCCCTGCACCGAGAAGTACACGATGGTCGCGATCGTCAGGCTCCACACGCCCACCGTGGCGCCCAGCGTCGGCGCATGAATGCGGCGGAAGAAGGTGGGCAGGCGCACCAGCCCGAAGGAGCCGATGGCCGCGAACGCGGCGCCCAGCACGGCGAACACGCCGGTGACGATCTCGGCCCACAGGGGCAGCGGGCCGAGGATGAAGTCTTCGGTCATTCGATGACCTCCCCGCGCAAGAGGAACTTGGCCAGCGATGTGGAACCCACGAAGCCGAACAGCGCGATGAGCATCGCCGCCTCGAAGTACACGTTGCTCGAATAGTTGATGCCCAGCACCAGCATCATCAGCATGCCGTTGATGTAGAGGCAGTCCAGCGCGGTGATGCGATCTTGCGCGGCGGGGCCCGCCAGAAGCCGGTACAGCGCGCACAGCATGGCCACCGCCAGGAGCAGCAGCGCGAGCTTCAGGCACCAGAAGAGAACGGGGGTCATGACTCGAAGATCTCCATGAGGGGACGCTCGTAGCGCGTCTTGATGAGCTCGATGAAGGCCGCGTCGTCCTGCAGGTCGAACACGTGGATGATGAGCGTGGCGCGGTCCAGCGACAGCTCGGCCCAGGCGGTGCCGGGCGTCAGGCAGAAGATCATCGCCAGCACCGCCAGGCCGCTGGGGTCGCGCATGTCCAGCGGAATGTGGATGAAGTGCGAGGCGATGTTGGCCGTGCGCCGGGTGAGCAGCAGCCGGGCCACGTCCCAGGCCGACTGCAGCAGGTCTTGCATGACATGGCCCGTGAGCCTGAGCGCCACCAGCGGGCGCTTGACCGAGGTCTCCTTGGGCCGCAGGCTTTGGGTGAGCAGCGGCACGCCCACCGCCAGCACGGCGGCAAGCAGCAGCGTGGCCGGGTGCAGCGACTGGTTCAGCAGCACCCACACGGCGAACAACGCCAGCGAAAGAATGGGCGAGGGCAACCAGCGCTTCATGGCGGCTGGCCTCCGGCCGGTGCGCTGGGGGAGGGCGTGGGCGAGGGCTTCTGGCGCGCCGTCATGACGGCGCGCCGGTAGTCCTGCGGTGAGCGCAACTCCTGCGCCGTGGCCTGTGCATGGTGCATCACCGGGCCGGCCCCGATGGTCAGGGCCAGGCTGGCGCCCAGCAGCGCCGCCACCGGCAGGACCTCCAGTGCGCGCAAGGTGGGCTGGCCGCCCTCGGGCGTGGTCCAGAAATGCCGGATGCCCGCACGGCTGAAGGCCACCAGCGTGAAGAAGCCGGAGACCAGCATCAGCACCAGGAAGGTCCAGCCCGCGGCGGTGAGCGTTGGCGACTTCATCACCCCCGACAGCATGGCGAACTTGCCCACGAAGCCCGACAGCGGCGGCAACCCGGCCAGCAGCAGCGTGCAGAACACGAAGGCCAGGCCCAGGAAGGCGACGCCGGCAGGAATGGCGCGCCCGTAGAGGGCCTGCTCGTCATCGTCCAGGTTGACGTCGCTCAGGGGCTTGAGGTCTTCTGCCAGGAAGGGCGCGGCGCCTGCGGTCTCGAAGGCCGCGATGCTGGAGCCGGCATTGCGCCAGCGCTCGATCATGTCGATGAGCAGGAAGAAGCCGGCGGCCGCCAGCGTGGAGCTGAGCAGGTAGTAGAACGCACCAGCCCACACGCCCGGCTGCGCCAACCCGATGGCGGTCAGCAGCGTGCCGGCCGACATGAGCACGCCAAAGCTTGCCAGGTTGGCCAGGCGCTGCGTGCCGATGGTGCCAAGTGCCGCCACGAAGAGCGTGAACAACCCGACGGCAATGAGCACGTTCTGCCCGAAGTAGCCGCTGGACACGGTGGAGTCGGCCACGAAGAACAGCGTCCACAGCCGCAGCACCGTGTACACGCCCAGCTTGGTCAGCAGCGTGAAGACGGCGCTGACCGGCTGCACGGCCGCGCTGTAGGCCGGCACCAGCCAGAAGTTCAGGGGCCAGGCACCGGCCTTGGCGAAGAAGGCAACGGCCAGGATGGCGCCGGCCGCATGCACCAGGCCGCGGTCGGCCGGCTGCAACTGCGCAATGCGCACGCCCAGGTCCGCCATGTTCAGCGTGCCGGTGGCGCCATACATCATGGCCGCGCCGATGAGAAAGAGCGCCGATGCGGCAAGGTTGATTGCGATGTAGTGCAGCCCGGCACGCGCGCGCAGCTTGCCCGAGCCGTGCAGCAGCAGCCCGTACGAGGCGGCCAGCATCACCTCGAAGAACACGAAGAGGTTGAACAGGTCGCCGGTGAGGAAGGCGCCGTTGAGCCCCATCAGCTGCAGTTGTAGCAGCGGGTGGAAGTGGACGCCGGCGCGGTCCCAGCGCGAGGTGGAGTAGATCGACACGGCGAAGGCGATCACCCCGGTGAGCGCCACCATCATGGTCGAGAGCCGGTCGGCCACCAGCACGATGCCGAAGGGCGCGCGCCAGTTGCCCGGCAGGTACACGCCGATGGAGCCCGGGCCGCCGCCGGTGCTGGGCGCGTTGACCCAGCGCAGCAGCGCCAGCGCCACCAGCAGGCCCATGAGCCCGGAGATCACGGTCAGCACCGACTTGATTCGCCGGTGGCGCTCTTCCAGCGTGAGCATCAGCCCGGCGGTGAGCAGCGGCAGCAGGATCGGCGCCGCCACCAGGTGCGGCATGGTGGCTTCGAGCAGGTGGTCGATCAGGACGAAGAAGGACGTCATGGCTCGTCCTCTTCACCGTCCACGTGGTCGGTGCCATGCAGGCCGCGCGAGGCCAGCAGCACCACCAGGAAGAGCGCAGTCATGGCAAAGCCGATGACGATGGCCGTCAGCACCAGGGCCTGGGGCATCGGGTCGGCCGTGTTGGCCATGGTGGAGGCCAGGCCCGGGATCAGGATGGGCTCGCTGTCGACCTTGAGCCGGCCCATGCTGAAGATGAAGAGGTTGACCGCATACGACAGCAGGGTCAGCCCCATGATCACCTGGAAGCTGCGCGGGCGCAGCAGCAGGTACACGCCCGATGCGGTGAGGACGCCGATGGCAATGGCGAGCACGGCTTGCATCAGGCGGGGCCTCCGGTGGCGCTTGCCGCTTCGCGCGCGGCGGTTTCTTCTTCTGCCGCGCGCTCGCGCTGCTCGTCGGCCCAGCGGTGGCTGCGCACGGACTGGTGGGCCAGGGCGGTGAGGATGAGCATTGTGGAGCCCAGCACCAGCGTGAACACGCCCATGTCGAAGAACAGCGCGCTGGGCACATGCACTTCGCCCAGCACCGGCAGATGCAGGTGCGCGGTGTGCGTGGTGAGGAAGGGGAAGTCGAGCACCACCGCACCCAGGCCGGTGGCCAGCGCCAGCAGCAGCCCGGTGGCGATCCAGCGGCGCGGGTAGATGCGCAGGTGCTCTTCCACCCACTCGGTGCCAGAGACGATGTATTGCAGCACCAGCGCCACCGACATCACCAGCCCGGCCACGAAGCCGCCGCCGGGCTGGTTGTGGCCGCGCATGAAGAAGTAGACCGACACCAGCACCGACAGCGGCAGCAGCAGGCGCACCAGCACGGCCGGCACCATGAGGTAGCCGACGGCGGTGTCGTGCGCCAGGCGCGGGTTGACCAGGTCGCTGTCGCCTTCCTGCTGCTTGGCCAGTTGCTGCGGCGGCAGTGCCATCGACTCGACCGCGGGGCGGAAACGCCGCAGCAGCGCATACACCGTGAGCGCCACCGCGCCCAGCACCGTGATCTCGCCGAAAGTGTCGAAGCCGCGGAAGTCCACCAGCATCACGTTCACCACATTGGTGCCGCCGCCGTCGCTCAGGGCATGGTCCAGGAAGAAGCCGGAGATGCTTTGCGGAAACGGCCGCGTCATCAGCATCCAGGCCAGCGCCGCCATGCCGCAGCCGGCCGCGCCGGCAATGAACAGGTCGCGCGCGCGCCGGCTCCAGCGGCGCAGCCTGGAGCCCACGGGCAGCTCGGCCCGCTTGCGCAGCGGCAGCCAGCGCAGGCCCAGGAGCATGAGGACGGTGGTGACCGTTTCTGCAATGAGCTGCGTGAGCGCCAGGTCGGGGGCCGAGAACCAGATGAAGGTGATGCAGCACACCAGCCCCGCAGCCGCGCTGAGCATGAGCGCCGCCAGCCGGTGGTACTTGGCCTGCCACACGGCGCTGACGGCGCAGATGCAGCCCAGCAGCCAGATCATGGCGAACATGGTCGAGAAGGGCAGCAGGCCGGAGGGCTGGTGGCTGGTCGGCTGGAAATACAGTGCGGCCGACGCACCGCCCACGGCCAGGGCCGCCATGAAGAGCAGTTGCGTCTGCAGGCGGCGCGTGCCGAGAATGCGGCGCCCGCGCCGGCCAGCTTCGCTCAGCCGGGCCAGCGAGTTCTCGAAGAAGCGCTGGCCGTCGAAGCGATGCAGCAAGGGCGTATGGGGCAGGCCCCCGCGTGCGCGCAGCCGGCGGTGAATGAGGTAGATGATCACGCCGCCGGCCATGGCAACGAAGCTCATGAGCAGCGGCAGGTTGAATCCGTGCCACAGGGCCAGCGTGTATTCGGGGAGCTGGCCGCCCACCACCGGCCTTGCCGCCGTGGCCAGCAAGGGCCCCACCGACCAGGCCGGCGCAATGCCCACCACCAGGCAGATCACCACCAGCACCTCGCCGGGCACGCGCATCCAGCGGGGCGGCTCGTGCGGCACCTTGGGCACGTCGGCAATCGTGCAGGGCGGGCCGAAGAACACGTCGGCCACGAAGCGCAGCGAATAGGCCACGCTGAACATGCCCGCCAGCGTGGCGATGAGCGGCAGCGCGGTGCTGGCCCACGGCGCGGCCTCGACGTACACCGTTTCGGCGAAGAACATTTCCTTGGACAGGAAGCCGTTGAGCAGCGGCACGCCCGCCATGGCCGCGCTGGCAATGATGGCCAGCGTGCCGGTGATGGGCATCAGCTTGAGCAGGCCGCTGAGCTTGCGGATGTCGCGCGTGCCGCTTTCGTGGTCGATGATGCCAGCGGCCATGAACAGCGACGCCTTGAAGGTGGCGTGGTTCATGACGTGGAACACCGCCGCCACCGCGGCCATGGGACTGCCCAGGCCCAGCAGCAGCACGATCAGGCCCAGGTGCGAGATGGTGGAGTAGGCCAGCAGCGCCTTCAGGTCGCGCTGGAACATGGCCACGTAGCCGCCCAGAAGCAGCGTGGTCGCGCCGGTGAAGCTCACCAGCCAGAACCAGGTCTCGGTGCCCGAGAGTACCGGCCACAGGCGCGCGAGCAGGAACACGCCCAGCTTCACCATGGTGGCCGAATGCAGGTAGGCCGACACGGGCGTGGGCGCCGCCATGGCGCGCGGCAGCCAGAAGTGGAAGGGAAACTGCGCGCTCTTGGTGAAGGCGCCCAGCAGCACCAGCAGCAGCGCCGGCAGGTACAGCGGGCTGGCGCGAACCTTGTCGCCCGCGGCCAGGACCACGTCGAGCTCGTAGCTGCCCACGATGCGCCCGATCACCAGCACCCCGGCCAGCAGGCACAGCCCGCCCGCGCCGGTGATGGTCAGCGCCATGCGGGCACCGCGTCGGGCGTCGCGCCGGTGGTGCCAGTAGCCGATGAGCAGGAAGGAAAAGAGGCTGGTGAGCTCCCAGAAGATCACCAGCTGGATCAGGTTGCCCGAAAGCACCACGCCCAGCATCGCGCCCATGAAGGCCAGGAAGAAGCAGAAGAAGCGCGGCACCGGGTCCGACGAGGACATGTAGTAGCGCGCATAGAGCACCACCAGTGCCCCGATGCCCAGCACCAGCATGGCGAAGAGCCACGAGAAGCCGTCCAGCCGAAGTACGAAATCCAGCCCCAGCTCGGGCACCCAGCTGATGTGCTCGGTGATGACCTCGCCCCTGGCGATTCGCGGAAAGAACCAGGCGATGTAGCTGGCGCATCCGAGCGCGACAAGACCCGCCAGCGTTGATTCCCGGTTGCGTGCGTCAGAGGGCAACAGGGCCGCAAGAATGCTGGCGATGAAGGGCAGCGCAACAACGAGGACCAGCGACATCGCGGTCGATTCTATCGACCGGCCTTGTCTTTTC
This sequence comes from Pseudomonadota bacterium, assembly GCA_018241225.1. GTDB lineage: Bacteria > Pseudomonadota > Gammaproteobacteria > Burkholderiales > Burkholderiaceae_C > Variovorax. The sequence continues at coordinate 103,544 of JAFEEG010000002.1, read as the reverse complement.
CGCGGTGGCTCAGCGCAGCGAAGGGGTACCGCGCCGACTCAGGCGCTTCTCACGCCGTGAAGGCGCGCACCGTCTTCACCCCGAGCCAGGTCAGCGCCAGCGAGCCGCACAGGTGCACGCAGGCAGTGAACAGGGCCGTGACCAGTTCGCCCTCCATGAGCATGGTCACCACTTCCATCGAAAAACTCGAGAAGGTGGTCAGCCCGCCCAGGAAGCCCGTGACCATTGCCAGGCGCCAGACCGGCGAGATCTCGGGCATGAGGGCCAGTGACGCCACCACGACGCCGATCAGGTAGCCCCCGATGAGATTGGCGGCCAGCGTGCCCAGGGGGACGGTACCCACGCCCAGCCACAGGGTCAGGCCCCAGCGCGCCAGGGCGCCCAGGGCAGCGCCAATGCTGATGGCAACGATCGCGAAGAACATGCCGCTATTTTTCCACGCCCATCACCACGTTCGGCAGCACCGTCACGATGCTGGGGAAGATGGTGATGAGCGCGATGCAGGCCACCAGGCAGAAGAAGAACGGAATGGCGGCCCGGGCGATCACGTTGCTGTCCTTGCCCGTCATGTTCTGCAGCACGAAGAGGTTGAAGCCCACCGGCGGCGTGACCTCGGCGATCTCGACCAGCAGCACGATGAAGATGCCGAACCACACCAGATCGAAGCCGGCCTTCTGCACCATGGGCAGCACCACCGCGCTGGTGAGCACGATCATGGAGATGCCGTCCAGCGCCGTGCCCAGCACCAGGTACACCAGCACCAGCGCGGAGATGAGCGCATAGGGCGACAGGTGCATGCCGTCGACCCACTCGGCCAGCTCGCGCGGAATGCCGGTGAAGGCCATGGTCTTGGTCAGGAAGGCGGCGCCGGCCAGGATGAACATGATCATGCAGCTGGTGCGCGTGGCACCCATCAGCCCGTCCTTGAAGTTCTGCCACGTCAGGCTGCGCCCCCAGGCCGCGATGGCCAGCGAACCCAGCACGCCGAAGGCTGCGCACTCGGTGGCCGTGGCCCAGCCGGCCACCAGCACCCACACGATGAAGACGATGAGCAGCGCGCAGGGAATGAGGTTGCCCGACAGCCTGATCTTTTCCATGAAGCTGGTGGGCGGGTCCGCCGGCGGCACCTGGTCGGGATTGCGCAGGCTCCACCAGCCGATGTAGCCCGAGAAGAGCAGCATCAGCAGGAAGCCCGGCAGGAAGCCGGCCAGGAAGATGCGGATGATGGACGCGTCGGCCGCCACGGCATACACCACCATGGTGATCGAAGGCGGAATCAGGATGCCCAGCGTGCCGGCCGTGGCCAGCGAGCCGATGGCCAGGCGCTCGTTGTAGCCGCGCCGCTTGAGCTCGGGCAGGGCCACCTTGGCAATGGTGGCGCAGGTGGCCGCCGAGGAGCCCGACACCGAGCCGAACACGCCGCAGCCCAGGATGGTGGTGTGCATCAGCCGGCCCGGAACCCGGTTGAGCCAGGGCCGCAGGCCTTCGAACATTTCTTCGGACAGCCGGGTGCGAAACAGGATCTCGCCCATCCAGATGAACAGGGGCAGGGCGGCCAGCTCCCAGCTGGCGTTGCTTTCCCAGAAGGCCGAGAACAGGTTCTTGCCGGGCTGCGTGCTGGTGAAGAAGGCCTGGCCGACCCAGCCGACGATGGCCAGCGTCATCGCGATCCACACGCCACCGGCCAGCAGCACCAGCATGATGACGAGCAAAAGCGCGCCCATGAGCAGAGTTTCGAGCATGGGCCCTCCCTAGACGTCGGACGAGAAGTCGCCGGCCGCGTGCCGCTCTTCCACGGCGCGCTGGTAGCTGGGCTTTCCGCCGCGCACCACGCCCACCAGTTCGTCGACCATGGCAATGAGCAGCAGCCAGCAGCCGATGACGAAGCTCGACTGCGGGATCCAGATGGGAATCACGAGCAGGCCCGTGGCCATTTCGGCGAACTCGTAGCTTTCCCAGGTGAAGCTGGTGGCCCAGTAGGTGAGGTAGGCCACCGACACCGCCGCCACCAGCAGGCAGATCACGTCGAGCGCGCGCCGCAGCCTGGGTGAGGCAACGTCCAGCAGCAGCGTCACGCGCACGAAGTCGCCATGGCGGAAGGCATGCGCCATGGCGAAGAACGCGGCGGCCGCGCACAGCCAGGCCACCGCGTCATTCAGGCCGCTGACATGCCAGTTCATCTGCCGGCCTACGCCGGCGACGATCATCAGCACGAAGATGAGGAACACGCAGAAGGCGCCCAGGGCGCCCGCGCCGTTGTAGAGGCCGTCGAGCAGTCGCCGCACGTTGTCAGGCCTTTCGTATCACTTCTTCTTGTAGGCGTCGACGATCGCCTGGCCATCCGCGCCGGCGACCTTGAGCCAGTCGGCCTGCATGATGCCGCCCACCTGGCGCATGTCTGCGTCGAGCTTGGGCGATGGCTTGTGGATCTTCATGCCGCGCTCGGACAGCAGGCGCTTGTACTCGTCGTTCTTTTCCTGCGCCACCTTCCAGCCGCGGGCTTCTGCATCGCTGGCGGCCTTGGTCACCGCCGCCTTGGTGGTGGCGTCGAGCGCATCGAAGGCCTTGGCGTTCACCAGCACCGCATTCTTGGGAATCCAGGCCTGAGTGTCGTAGAAGTTCTTGATGTGCTCGTAGGTCTTGGTGTCGAAGCCGGTGGAGCCCGAACTCATGTAGCTCTCGATCACGCCGGTGGCCATGGCCTGTGCCAGTTCGGCCTGCTGGATCTGCACGGGCTGTGCGCCGATGAGCTCGGCGATCTTGGCCGTGGCGGGGCTGTAGGCGCGCCACTTGATGCCGCGCAGGTCGGCCACCGAGCCGATTTCCTTCTTCACGTAGATGCCCTGCGGCGCCCACGGCACCATGAAGAGCACCTTGATGCCCTGGGCGCCCAGCAGCTTGTCCATTGACGGCTTGGAGACGTCGTAGAGCTTCTTGGCCTCGGGATAGGTGGTGGCCAGGAAGGGCACACCGTCCAGTGCGTAGATGGGGTTCTCGTTGGCAAAGTTGGCCAGCAAGATCTCGCCGGCCTGCGCCTGGCTGCTCTGGACCGCACGCTTGATCTCGGTGGCCTTGAACAGCGATGCGTTGGCGTGCACCGTGATCTTGAGCTTGCCGCCGGTGGCCGCCTCCACGTCCTTGGCGAACTGCGCGATGTTCTCCGTGTGGTAGTTGGTGGCGGGGTAGGCGGTGGGCAGGTCCCACTTGGTTTGCGCCAGGGCAGCAGTACCCAGGCCAAGGCTCATGCCGATGCCGGCGAGTGCGACGCGAAGCTTGCGATTCATGTGTTCTCCAACAACAAACGAGGCGGAAAAAATGAAGAAGCGAGCTTACGTGCAAGTTGTGGGCCACGAGGTGGGGCATTCCCGTGGGCGGGGTGCAGGCGCCACATGCAAAAACGGGCCGCATGTTGGTGCGGCCCGTTTGGCGGTCAGTGGGTTTGCGAAGGGATTACTGCTTCGCGCTGCCCTTGGTCGCGGCTGCTGGCTTGGCTGCAGCAGCTGGTGCTGCAGCGGCAGCAGCCGGCGCAGCAGCGCTCTTGAACGACTGGCCGTTGACCGTCAGGCCTTCGCTCGAGAGCTTCTCGGCCTTCTTTTCCTTGACGCCCTTCACGCGGGCCATGAAGTCATCCCAGCTCTTGAATTCGCCCTGCTTGCGTGCATCGACGATTCGCTGCGACATGGCCGGGCCCACGCCCTTGATGCCATCGAGATCGGCGGGCGTGGCCTTGTTCGCGTCGACCGCGGCAAAGGCGCTGGCAGCAGCCAGCATGGCCAAGCCGGCCAGTAGTTTTTTCAACATTGATTTCTCCCTGATATCTTCTTTGAATGGAGGCAACATTGCGTTGCTCCACCGGCCACCGAATGCAGCCGGCTCGTGTCCAACGACATCGTTGGCCCGGGCGTTGACAGCACTGCACCGGGCTTGCTGGTGAATATTCACCAGCAGGAAGAAGGCACCAGCCGATCAGAGTTCTTCGACGCGCCGCGGCGGATAGCTGTCCCAGGCCTGGCAGCCCGGGCAATGCCAGAAGTACTGATGCGCCTCGAAGCCGCAGGCCGCGCAGCGATAGCGCATCAAGGGACGCACGGCCTGGTCGAGCGCGCGCTGAACCGGCGGATGTAGTGCCTCGCGCTCGAAGCGCTCGCCGGCCAGCCAGCGGCTCGCCGCAGCCAGCGACGGCTGGTGCTGCAGGTGTGCCACGTAGCTGTCGCGCGGCGTTACGGCGGCATCGGCCGGCGCTTCGGTGTCGCTCAGCGTGGTGCCGCCCAGCGCCACGATGGCATCGACCACGTCGATGGAGGGCGCTGCCGCATATCGGCGCTGCAGCAGGGCCAGGGCTTCGCCCGAGCGTTGCGCGGCGGAGGCGCTCTGCTGCAGCAGCGATGCGTACAGCGGCAGTGCCAGCGGGGCCGTTTCAGAAAGAGCGACGAGTGTGTCGAAGGCTTTGCCCGCCTCGCCATTGCGCAGTTGCAGCGTGGCCGTCTCGATGGCCGGGCGCGGTGCGCTGGGTGCGATCTCGGTGGCCTGCTGCAGCAGCTTTTGCGCTTCGTCGAGTTCGCCGCGCGAAACCTGCTCGGCCGCTTGCTCGCACAGGTAATGCGCGCGGCGCGTTCCGTAGCTGGCCTGGTCGGACTCGTCGAGCTTGCGGGCCACTTCGGAGGCTTGCGTCCATTCGCGCGAGCGCTCGTAGATGGCCAGCAGCGCCAGTCGCGCCTCGTTCTCGTAGTGGGTGCCTTCGAGCTTTTGCAGCGCGGCCTCTGCGCGATCGAGCAGGCCCGCGCGAAGGAAGTCCTGCGCCAACGCATGCTGTGCGCGGTCGCGGTCGGCGCGGCTCAAGTCGCCGCGCGAGAGCAGGTGCTCGTGCACGCGCACGGCCCGCTGGTATTCGCCGCGGCGGCGAAACAGGTTGCCTAGCGCAAAGTGCAGCTCCTGCGTGTCGGGGTCGTTCTGCACCGCCTCGATGAATGCGTCGATGGCCTGGTCCTGCTGTTCGTTGAGCAGGAAGTTCAGGCCGCGAAAGTAGGCCTTGGGCGCCTGGCGATTTTCCAGGCGCAGCTGGCGCAGGTCGAAGCGCGAGGCCAGCCAGCCCAGCACGAAGGCCAGGGGCAGCCCCAGGAGGAGCCAGCTGAGATCAAAGTCCATGGTGGCGCGCCACCGTCAGGTCGGTGCCGCTGCTGTTGTTGTTGTTGATGACGAGGGTGTCGCTGCCATTGCCGCCGTTGCCCGCGGGCGCCGGGGATGACGGCGCGCCCGATGGCGTCGTCGGCCTGGCGGCATTGCTGCGGTGCTTCCACCAGCCGGGCAACATGCCCAGGGCGCCGACCACCATGCCGCCGGCAAAGGCGACCAGCACCACCAGCACCAGTGGCGCGCGCCAGTAGGTGCCGAAGAAGAAGTTGACCGTTGCGTCGTGCTGGTTGTTCAGCGCGAAGGCGAAGAGGGTAAAAAAAATGGCTGCCTTGAGCAGCCACAGCAGGTATTTCATGGGCGCTTTCCGGTGACCGGAAAGATTCTACGTTTGCTCAGCCCTTGCGAGCGGTCGGCTCGTCCAGCTGCGCACTGCGCTCATCCACCGCTTCGCGCAGGGCCTTGCCCGGCTTGAAGTGGGGAACGCGCTTTTCGGGTACCGCCACGCTTTCGCCCGAGCGCGGATTGCGCCCGATGCGCGGCGGGCGGCGGCTCACCGAAAAACTGCCGAAGCCGCGGATCTCGATCCGGTTCCCGCGAACCAGCGCATCGCCCATCGCATCGAGGATGGTCTTGACGGCGGATTCGGCATCGCGGTGCGTGAGCTGCGCGAAGCGGGCTGCGAGTTCTTCGACGAGATCGGAACGGGTCATGTCGGCGGGGAGGATACAAAAAAAAGGGACAGGGGCCCGCAAAGGCCTCCTGTCCCGTTGGCTTGGCTTACTTGTCGCCGTTGTTGTCCAGCTTGGCGCGCAGCAGTGCGCCCAGGCTGGTGGTGCCGGCGTTTTCGCGAGCCGACTGCTGGGCCAGGCTGGCCATGGCGCCTTGCTCGTCGACCATGTCCTTCTGCTTGACCGACAGCTGGATGTTGCGGGTCTTGCGATCCACGTTGACCACCACGGCCGTCACTTCGTCGCCTTCCTTGAGCACGTTGCGGGCGTCTTCCACGCGGTCGCGGGAGATTTCCGAAGCGCGCAGGTAGCCGACGATGTCGCTGCCCAGGTCGATTTCAGCGCCGCGGGCGTCCACGGTCTTGACCTTGCCGGTCACGATCTGGCCCTTGTCGTTCACCGAGGTGAAGGTGGTGAAGGGGTCGCTGTCCAGCTGCTTGATGCCCAGGCTGATGCGCTCGCGGTCGACGTCGACGGCCAGCACGATTGCTTCGACTTCCTGGCCCTTCTTGTAGTTGCGCACGGCGGTTTCGCCGGGCTCGTTCCACGAGAGGTCGGACAGGTGCACCAGGCCGTCGATGCCGGCAGCCAGGCCCACGAACACGCCGAAGTCGGTGATCGACTTGATTGGGCCCTTGACGCGGTCGCCGCGCTTGGTGTTTTGCGCGAACTCTTGCCACGGGTTGGCCTTGCACTGCTTCATGCCCAGGCTGATGCGGCGCTTGTCTTCGTCGATTTCCAGGACCATGACTTCGACTTCGTCGCCCAGCGAGACGATCTTGTTCGGAGCGATGTTCTTGTTGGTCCAGTCCATTTCGGAGACGTGCACCAGGCCTTCGATGCCCGGCTCGAGTTCGACGAACGCGCCGTAGTCGGCAATGTTCGTGACCTTGCCGAACAGGCGGGTGCCTTGCGGGTAGCGGCGCGAAACGCCCATCCACGGGTCGTCGCCCATTTGCTTGAGACCCAGCGACACGCGGTTCTTCTCGGTGTCGAACTTGAGGATCTTGGCGGTGATTTCCTGGCCGGCCTGAACGACTTCGCTCGGGTGGCGGACGCGGCGCCATGCCATGTCGGTGATGTGCAGCAGGCCGTCGATGCCGCCGAGGTCAACGAACGCACCGTATTCGGTGATGTTCTTGACGACGCCGCGAACCACGGCGCCTTCCTTCAGCGTTTCCATCAGCTTGGCGCGCTCTTCGCCCATGCTGGCTTCCACCACGGCACGGCGCGACAGCACGACGTTGTTGCGCTTGCGGTCGAGCTTGATGACCTTGAATTCGAGGGTCTTGTTCTCGTAGGGGGTCAGGTCCTTGATCGGACGCGTGTCGATCAGCGAACCGGGCAGGAAGGCGCGGATGCCGTTGACGAGCACCGTGAGGCCGCCCTTGACCTTGCCGCTGGTGGTGCCGGTGACGAATTCGCCGGATTCCAGGGCCTTTTCCAGGCTCATCCACGAAGCGAGGCGCTTGGCGGTGTCGCGCGACAGGATGGTGTCGCCGTAGCCGTTTTCGACCGAGCCGATGGCCACGGAAACGAAATCGCCGGCCTGGACTTCGAGTTCACCCTTGTCGTTCTTGAATTCCTCGATTGGCACGTAGGCTTCGGACTTGAGGCCTGCGTTGACCACGACGTGGTTGTGTTCCACGCGCACGACTTCGGCGGTGATGACTTCGCCGGAGCGCATTTCGGAGCGCTTCAGGGATTCTTCAAAGAGGGCGGCAAAAGATTCAGACATTGAGGTTCCTTCCGTCACTCAGGTTTCCAGCCGCAAATGCAATATTGCGGGCGGCTGTTTCTATGGCTGGAGACGGCGGTTTGGGCGTGAGCCCGGTTGGTTGAACAACCCATCTGGGCCAATGCGCTGTCGCGCGGTGGGGACCCGATGGACGGTAGGCTCCCGGCTCGAGGCCGAGGGCCAGCTTCTCGAGATGGCTCGGCTACCGCCTGGTAGCCGACGCCGCCCCGAAAGGCTGCACTTGCTGCCACCAGTCCAGCACCTGATCGACCGATTGCGAAACCGATTGATCGGAGTTGTCCAGGAGGCGAGCATCCTGCGCCGGTTTCAGGGGGGCGGTGCTGCGGGATGTGTCCCGGGCATCACGCGCCTCCAGATCCTGGCGAAGACTGTCGAGTGTAACGGAAATACCCTTTGAAATCAATTGCTTATACCGCCGCTCGGCCCGGTGGCCGGCGCTGGCGGTCAGGAAGACCTTGAGCTGCGCGTCGGGGAAGATGACGGTGCCCATGTCGCGCCCGTCGGCCACCAGCCCGGGCAGGCGGCGCAGGTGCTTTTGCAGCTCGACCAGGGCCTGGCGCACGGCGGGCAGGGCCGAGACGCGCGAGGCGTCCATGCCGGCAGCCTCGGTGCGGATGGCTTCGGTGACGTCTTCGTCGCCCAGCATGACCCGGCCGGTGGAGAAATCCAGGGGCAGGGTGCGGGCGATTTCGGCAATGCGGGCTTCGTCTTCGGGCGTTGCGGCCAGGCCGGCGCGGCTCATGGCCAGGCCGGTCACGCGGTACAGGGCGCCGGAATCGAGGTAGTGGTAGCCCAGTTCGTTGGCCACTTCCAGCGCCAGGGTGCCCTTGCCCGAAGCCGTCGGGCCGTCGACGCAGATCACGGGCACCGTCACCGGCTCGCTCACCGAGAACAGGGTCTCGAAGTACTCGGGGAAGGTCTTGGCCACGCACTTGGGGTCGAGGATGCGCACCGCTACCCGGTCGGGGTTGAAGGCCGCCAGCGAGAAGCACATGGCCACGCGGTGGTCGTCGTAGGTGTGAATGCTCGCTGCCTTCCATTGCCCCGCGGGCAATGGATCGATGCGGATGAAGTCGGTGCCCGACTCCACCTGCGCGCCCAGCTTGCGCAGCTCGTTGGCCATCGCGTCGATGCGGTCGGTTTCCTTCACGCGCCAGCTGGCGATGTTGCGCAGGACGGTGGGGCCGTCGGCATACAGGGCCATCACGGCCAGCGTCATCGCGGCGTCCGGAATGTGGTTGGCGTCCAGGTCGATGGCCTTGAGCGGCCAGGCGCCGCGCGAGATGTGCAGCCAGTTGGGTCCGCTGTCGATCTTGGCGCCCATGGCGCGTGCGGCCTCGACAAAGCGGATGTCGCCCTGGATGGAGTCGGCCCCCACGCCTTCGATGCGGATGCCGGCCTGGCCCGCGACCGGCGTGGCGATGGCGCCCAGCGCGATGAAGTAGCTGGCCGAGGAGGCGTCCGACTCGATGTGGATGCTGCCTGGCGTGCGGTAGTGGCTGCCCGCCGGAATGACGAAGCGGCTCCAGCCGTCGCGCCGCACCTGGATGCCGAAGCGCGCCAGCAGGTTCAGCGTGATCTCGATGTAGGGCTTGGAGATCAGCTCGCCGACCACGTCGATCGAAATGTCCTGGCGGGCACTGGCCAACGGCAGCGCGAGCAGCAGCGCGGTGAGGAACTGGCTGGAGACGTCGCCGCGGACCCGGATGGGCTGCGACAGGTTCAACTCGCTCAGGTCCACGGGGTGGATCTGCAACGGAGGAAAGCCGGGGTTGCCCAGGTAGTCGACCCGGCAGCCCAGGCCGGTGAGGGCATCCACCAGGTCTCCGATGGGCCGCTCGTGCATGCGCGGCACGCCACTGAGCTTGAACTCGCCGCCCAGCAGGGCCAAAGCCGCGGTGAGGGGGCGCATGGCGGTGCCTGCGTTGCCGAGGAACAGATCGGCCTTGCGGGCGCCGTCCTTGAGCTGGCCGCCCAGCCCGGTGATGCGGGTGGTGCCGGCGCGTTGCTCCACACCGCAGCCCAGTTGCGCCAGCGCGGCCAGCATGACCCGGGTGTCGTCGGAATCGAGCAGGTCGTGCACTTCAGTCGTGCCCTGGGCCAGGGCCGCCAGCAGCAGCACGCGGTTCGAGATGCTCTTGGAGCCGGGCAGGCACACGGTGCCGCCAGCGGCGCGCAGCGCGGGAAGATCGAGAAAGGCGATGTCGTACATCAGGCGTCCGTCGATTCGGTGCTGCTGCCCAGGCGCCATTCGCCGCGCACCTGGCTGGCTTCGGTGATGGCCTGCTCCAGGTCGGTGACGTTGCCGGTGCGCATCATGGTCTCGAGATCGTCCAGCGCATGACGGAACAACTGCGATTGGCGAAGCACCTGCTCGCGATTGGCCAGGAGCACGTCGCGCCATAGGGTCGGCTCGCCGGCGGCGATGCGGGTGAAGTCGCGGAATCCGGGACCGGCCAGCTTGAGGAATGTGTCGCCGTCGGGCTGGGAGGCCAGCCCGTTCATGTAGGCAAAGGCCAGCAGGTGCGGCAGGTGGCTCACGGCGGCAAACGCGCTGTCGTGGGCCTGGTGGGTCATCTGGCTGACCTGGGCGCCGACGCTCGTCCACACCTGGGCAGCGCGCTGCACGTTAGAGCGCAGCGTGGCCTTGATCGGGGTCAGCACCACCTGGCGGCCGGTGAACAGGTCGGCGTCGGCATGCTCGATGCCTGCCACTTCCTTGCCGGCAATGGGGTGCGCGGGCACGAAGCACTTGAGCTTGCCTTCGAGGCTTTGCAGTGCAGCCTCGATGACGTCGCTCTTGGTCGAGCCCACATCCATGACCAGCGTTTCGGCGCCGATGCCGTGGCGAATGGCCCGGAAGGTGGATTCGGTGGCCGCCACCGGCACCGCCAGCAGCACCAGGTCGGCGCCGGAAACGGCCAGCAGGGCGGAGGGCGCCGCCACGTCGATCACGCCCAGTTGCCTGGCGCGCTCGGTGGTGGAGGGCGACTTGCTGTAGCCCACCACCTTCTTGACGAGCTTGGCTCGCTTGAGCGCCAGCGCGAAAGAGCCGCCCATCAGGCCGCAGCCGATAAGTCCCAGTTGCTCGAACATTCTCCGGCCCTAGGCTTTGACGGGGTAGGCGCCCAGCACCTTGTAGAAGGCGCAGAGCTGGCGCAGCTCGGCCAGTGCAGCGGCCACGTGCGGCTGCGAAGGATGGCCGTCGAGGTCGATGTAGAAGTAGTACTCCCACTGGCCCGTGCGCGCGGGACGCGACTCGAAGCGCGTCATGGAGACGTTGTTCGTCTTCAGCGGCACGAGCAGGTCGTGCACCGCGCCGGGCTGGTTGGGAACCGAGACCACCAGGCTGGTGCAGTCATGGCCCGAGGCTGGGGGCATGGCCAGGGTGCTGGGCAGGGTGATGATGGCAAAGCGGGTGCGGTTGTACGCGTCGTCCTGGATGGCATGGGCGACGATGTGCAAGCCGTATTGGGTGGCCGCGCGTTCGCTGGCCAGGCCCGCCCAGGCCGGGTTGGTGGCAGCCAGGCGGGCACCTTCGGCATTGCTGGAGACCGCGCGGCGCTCGGCATGCGGCAGGTGCTTGGCCAGCCAGGCCTGGCACTGCGCCAGCGCCTGCGGATGAGCTAGCACCGCCTCGATGCCTTCGAGCGAGTTTTCCTTGCGCAGCAGGTTGTGCCGGATCAGCAGGCTGACTTCGCCCACCACGTGCGTGGGCGAGTGCAGGAACATGTCGAGCGAACGCGTGACCACGCCTTCGTTGGAGTTCTCGACGCCCACCACGCCGTACTGGGCGCTGCCGCTGGCCGTGGCATGGAACACCTCGTCGAAGCTGGCGCAGTAGATGAGGTCGGCGGCACCGCCGAAATACTCGATGGCCGCCTGCTCGCAGAACGTGCCTTCGGGGCCGAGCACCGCCACGCGCTGGGGCGATTCGAGCGCCAGGCAGGCCGACATGATCTCGCGCCAGATGGCCGCGACATGAGAGCCCTTGAGCGGCCCGGGGTTGCTCTTGATCATCTTCTCGATGACCTGGGCCACCCGGTCGGGACGGAAGTAAGGCGTGCCCTCGCGCTTCTTCACTTCGCCCACCTGTTCGGCGACGTGCGCGCGCTGGTTCAGCAACTGCAGCAGCTGCTGGTCCAGCGAGTCGATCTGCACGCGCAGATCGGCCAGGCTGGAGGAAGGGTCGGAAGGAGGGGTTGGCGCAGCGGGGGATGTCATGCGAATCAAGCGTGGAGTCGCTCGAATTCTCGCATGTAGCCCACAAGCGCTTGCACGCCGGCCAATGGCATGGCGTTGTAGATGCTCGCGCGCATGCCGCCCACGGACTTGTGGCCCTTGAGCTGAAGCAGCCCTGCCTCGCGCGCACCGGCCAGGAAGGCCTCGTTGCGGCTTTCGTCGGCCAGGAAGAAGGGCACGTTCATGCGCGAGCGGCACTCGGGCGCCACCTTGTTCGAGTAGAAGGCCGAACCGTCGATGAAGCCGTACAGCAGCTTGGCCTTGGCGATGTTTCGCGCCTCCATGGCAGCCACGCCGGTGAGTTCGCCTTCGGTCTGCTCGAGCAGCCACTGGAAGGTGAGCCCCGCCACATAGATGCCCCAGGTGGGCGGCGTGTTGTACATGGACTGGTTGTCGGCCACTGTGCGGTAGTTGAACGCGCTCGGGCAGATTTCCAGGGCATGCCCCAGCAGGTCGTCGCGCACCACCACCATCGTCAGGCCTGCGGGGCCGATGTTCTTCTGGGCGCCGCCGAAGGCCAGGCCCACGCGGCTCCAGTCGACGCTGCGCGAGGCAACGTGCGAGGAGAAGTCGATGACCAACGGAGCAGTGCTGCCCAGCGCAGCGAGGTCAGGCAGCTGCTGGAACTCGACGCCGTGAATCGTCTCGTTGGAGCACAGGTGCACGTACGACGCGCCGTCGCTCAGCTGCCAGCCGGCCGCATCGGGAATGCGCGTGTGGCCGTTGTCGGCATTGCTGGCTGCAATGTGCGCGCTGCAGTAGCGCTGTGCTTCCTTGACCGACTTCTGGCTCCACGAGCCGGTGACGACGAAATCGACCGTCTTGCCGCGCGAGAGGTTGAGCGGAACGATGGCGTTCTCGCCCAGGCCACCGCCCTGCATGAAGAGCACGTGAAAGTGCTGGGGAATGGCCAGCAGCGTGCGCAGGTCGGCCTCGGCCTGGGCCAGGATGGTGCCGAACTCCTTGCCGCGATGGCTCATTTCCATCACGCCCATGCCGCTGCCATGCCAGTCGAGCATTTCGGCGGCGGCGCGCTCGAGCACCGCCTCCGGCATGGCCGCCGGCCCGGCCGAGAAGTTGTACGGGCGCGGGCCCTTGGGGGTGCTCACTTCTTGGCCGGCGCCTTGGCCGGGGCGCTGCCGCCGGACGCGGGTTGCGTCGGCGCGCCGAGCGCCTTGGCCACGCTGGAGTCCAGCGCGCGGATCTTCGGCTCGATGGTGGCGCGGGTGTCCTCGACCACCTTCTTGGTCAGGGCGGTCTGCATCTGCGGGTTCAGGTCCTGGTACTTCTTGGCCAGGGGCGAGCTGATCCAGGCCACCAGCTGCTTGAGTTCTTCTTCGGAGAAGTTCTGCTCGAGGATCGGGCCCAGCGTGACGGGCGCGGCCTGCAGGGCCTTGTCGCGAACGATCGGGTAGGACTCGTCGAAGTACTTCTTGAGCTCGGCATCTGCCGCCTTGGCAGCGGCTTCACGCTTTTCGGCGGGAACCTGCGTCTGCAGGTAGCCCGAGCCTGCCTGCGCGATCGGGTCGCTGGCCTGTTGGACCAGGGCGCGCGACAGCGCTTCGATGCCGGGCTTTTGCAGGTCGAGGAATTGCTTGATCAGCGCGGCCTTGCCGTCTTGTGCCCAGCTGAAGGAAGAAGCGGTGAGGGCAGCAGCCAGCACGGCAAGTTTGATCTTGTTCACTGAGGGTTCTCCGTAGAAGTTGAAGTGTCGTCGGCACCTGTTTCGGTGTCGCCGTTCGCGTCGTTCTCGACGATGCGTTGCAGACCACTGAGCTTGGAGCCTTCGTCCAGGCCGATCAGTGTCACGCCTTGGGTGGCTCGTCCGAGTTCGCGGATTTCCGCGACGCGTGTACGCACGAGCACGCCCTTGTCGGTGATCAGCATGATCTCGTCGTCCGCGTGCACCAGGGTGGCCGCAACGACCTTGCCGTTGCGCTCACTCTGCTGAATCGCAATCATGCCCTTGGTTCCGCGGCCATGACGGGTGTACTCGGTAATATTTGTACGTTTTCCAAATCCGTTCTCGGTGGCCGTGAGCACGCTTTGCTGCTCGTCCTCGGCCACCAGCATGGCGATCACGCGCTGGGTTTCTTCCAGCGTCATGCCCTTCACGCCGCGCGCATTGCGGCCCATGGGGCGCACGTCGTTCTCGTCGAAGCGCACTGCCTTGCCACCGTCGGAGAACAGCATCACGTCGTGCTTGCCGTCGGTCAGCGCCGCGCCGATGAGGAAGTCGCCATCGTCCAGGTCCACGGCAATGATGCCGGCCTTGCGCGGATTGCTGAATTCGTCGAGCGCCGTCTTCTTGACCGTGCCCATCGAGGTGGCCATGAAGACGAACTGGTCGGCCGGGAAGGTGCGCTTGTCGCCCGTGAGCGGCAGCACCACGTTGATCTTCTCGCCCTCTTGCAGCGGGAACATGTTGACGATGGGGCGACCGCGCGAGCCGCGCGAACCAGCCGGCACTTCCCACACCTTGAGCCAGTACAGGCGTCCGCGGTTGGAGAAGCACAGGATGTAGTCGTGCGTATTGGCGATGAAGAGCTGGTCGATCCAGTCGTCTTCCTTGGTCGCTGTGGCCTGCTTGCCGCGCCCACCGCGCTTTTGCGCGCGGTACTCGCCCAGCGGCTGGCTCTTGATGTAGCCGCTGTGCGAGAGCGTGACCACCATGTCGGTGGGCGTGATGAGGTCTTCGGTGGACAGGTCGTAGGCGCTGTGCTCCACGTGGCTGCGGCGAGCGCCCAGCTTGGTGTTGCCGAACTCCTGCTTCACCGCAGCGAGTTCCTCGCCGATGATGGTCGACACGCGCGCCGGCTTGGCCAGGATGTCGAGCAGGTCCTCGATCTCGGCCATGACTTCCTTGTACTCGGCCACGATCTTGTCCTGCTCCAGGCCCGTGAGGCGCTGCAGGCGCATCTGCAGGATTTCCTGGGCCTGCGTGTCCGACAGGCGATAAAGCCCGTCGTTGCCCATGCCGAATTCCTTTTCCAGGCCTTCGGGACGGTAGTCGTCGGCATTGACCGTGCCGCCGTCGGCACGGGTGCGGGTGAGCATCTCGCGCACCAGCTTGCTGTCCCAGCTGCGCGCCATCAGCTCGGCCTTGGCCACCGGGGGCGTGGGCGCGTTGCGGATGATGGAGATGAAGTCGTCGATGTTGGCCAGTGCCACCGCCAGGCCTTCGAGCACGTGGCCGCGGTCGCGCGCCTTGCGCAGGTTGAACACCGTGCGGCGGGTAACCACTTCGCGGCGGTGCTGCAGGAAGACCTCGACCAGGTCCTTGAGGTTGCACAGCTTCGGCTGGCCGTCCACCAGGGCGACCATGTTGATGCCGAAGGTGTCCTGCATCTGCGTCTGCTTGTACAGGTTGTTGAGCACCACCTCGGGCACTTCGCCGCGCTTGAGCTCGATCACCAGGCGCATGCCCGACTTGTCGGATTCGTCCTGGATGTGGCTGATGCCCTCGAGCTTCTTCTCGCGCCACAGCTCGGCCATGCGCTCTTGCAGCGTCTTCTTGTTGACCTGGTAGGGCAGCTCGTCGACCACGATGGCCTGGCGCTGGCCGCGGTCGATGTCCTCGAAGTGCACCTTGGCGCGCATGATCACCTTGCCGCGACCGGTGCGGTAGCCGTCCTTGATGCCGTTGATGCCGTAGATGATGCCGGCCGTGGGGAAATCGGGCGCGGGCACGATTTCCATCAGCTCGTCGATGCTCGCGCCGGGGTTGGCCAACAAATGGAGGCAGGCATCCACCACTTCGCCCAGGTTGTGCGGCGGAATATTGGTGGCCATACCCACTGCAATACCGCCGGAGCCATTGACCAGCAGATTGGGAAGGCGGCTGGGCAATACCAGCGGCTCTTTTTCGCTACCGTCGTAATTGGGGCCGAAATCGACAGTTTCCTTGTCAATATCAGCCAACATTTCATGCGCAATCTTGGCCAATCGGATTTCGGTGTAACGCATCGCCGCTGCGTTGTCGCCGTCGACCGAGCCGAAATTGCCTTGGCCGTCAACCAGCATATGCCGCATGGAGAAATCCTGGGCCATGCGCACGATCGTGTCGTATACGGATTGATCGCCGTGGGGGTGGTACTTACCGATGACGTCGCCAACGATACGAGCCGACTTCTTATATGGGCGGTTCCAGTCGTTGTTGAGCTCGTGCATGGCGTACAGCACGCGCCGGTGCACCGGCTTGAGGCCGTCTCGGGCGTCGGGAAGTGCGCGCCCGACGATCACGCTCATCGCGTAATCGAGATAGCTGCGGCGCATCTCCTCTTCGAGGCTGATGGGTAGAGTTTCTTTGGCGAACGAGGTCATGAAGGGGAGGGCCAGCAGGCAAGGACCCGAAATTTTACGCCCTCCGAGGTGTAGCAGCGCAGCAACAGATGGGGCTGTATTCGGCCTTTGAGGGGCGTTTGGGCCCCC
Source organism: Pseudomonadota bacterium (assembly GCA_018241225.1). Lineage (GTDB taxonomy): Bacteria > Pseudomonadota > Gammaproteobacteria > Burkholderiales > Burkholderiaceae_C > Variovorax. The sequence goes on along the minus strand of JAFEEG010000002.1, from coordinate 87,251 downwards.
GGATCCGACCTGTTTGCTAAAGACCCTATGGCACAATCGTTCCAGCGTTTTGGGTGGTGGTCACTTAAAGCGTCCTTGTTTCGCAGCGCGGCTGCGGCTTTTTCCCCAAGAGGAGAACCATGAAGAAACTGAATAAAGTGGCGATGATGTTTGCAGTCGCTGCGCTCGCCACTGCCGCCGGCGCGCAGACCCGTGTCACCGCCGCGGATGGCGGTACCACCGTCGACAACTGGCAAAACGGTACGGGCGAACTGGTCTGGAAGAACGGCACCAACGAACTGTGCTGGCGCGATTCGAGCTGGACGCCTGCTACGGCTGCTGTGGGTTGCGACGGCGCTCTGGTTCCCGCCGCTGCTCCCGCTCCGGCTGCACCTGCCGCTCCGGCTCCCGCTCCCGCTCCCGTCGCTTCGAAGGTGACCTTCGCCGCTGACGCCTTCTTCGACTTCGACAAGTCTGTCCTGAAGCCCGAAGGCCGCGCCAAGCTGGACGACCTGGTCAACAAGATCCGTGGCGTGAACCTGGAAGTGATCATCGCCGTGGGCCACACCGACTCGATCGGTACGGACGCCTACAACCAGAAGCTGTCGGTCCGCCGCGCTGAAGCCGTCAAGGCCTACCTGGTCTCGAAGGGCATCGAACGCAACCGCGTCTACACCGAAGGCAAGGGCGAGAAGCAGCCTGTTGCGGACAACCGCACCAAGGAAGGCCGCGCCAAGAACCGTCGCGTGGAAATCGAAGTGGTCGGCACGCAAGCCACCAAGTAATCCGAAAGGATTTACAACTAACCCCGCTTCGGCGGGGTTTTTTACTTCAGGCCCCGCTTGTGCGGGGCTTTTTCATGGTTTTCCGGGGAACTGCGCCCCATTCATAATCTGAAGAATGAGCAGCAATAACGTGAACGCCGATCCGGCCGAATTGGCCAAATTTTCCGAGCTGGCGCATCGCTGGTGGGATATGGAAAGCGAGTTTCGGCCATTGCACGAAATCAATCCGCTGCGGCTGGAGTGGATTGATGGCATGGCACCGCTGTCCGGTCATCGTGCGCTGGACGTGGGTTGCGGCGGCGGCATCCTGGCCGATTCCATGGCGCGAAAAGGTGCCCAGGTGCTGGGCATCGACCTGGCCGACAAGGCCCTCAAGGTCGCGCAGTTGCATGCGTTGGAGGCCGGAACACCCAACATCAAGTACCGCCATGTGGCAGTCGAGGAGCTGGCGCAAGAGCAGCCCGCGAGTTTCGACGTCGTGACCTGCATGGAGATGCTCGAACACGTGCCCGAACCGGCCTCGGTGGTCAAGGCCTGTGCGGAACTGGTCAAGCCGGGCGGCTGGGTGTTCTTCTCGACCATTCACCGCAACTTCAAGTCCTTCTTGCTGGCCATCGTGGGTGCGGAGTACGTGCTGGGCATGCTTCCCAAGGGCACCCATGAGTACAGAAAACTCATCCGACCGAGCGAGCTGGCCTCCTATTGCCGCGCCGCCGGCCTCGAACTGCAACACACCCGCGGCATGGAATACAACCCGCTCACGCGCCGCTACTGGCTCAGCGACAACACGAGCGTGAACTACATGTTTGCAACCCAAAGGCCGGAGGCGTTGGGCCAATGAGCGAGCGATCCTTCGATGCCGTGCTGTTCGACCTCGACGGCACGCTGATCGACAGCGCACCCGACCTGGGCGCCGCGGCCGACAAGATGCGTACCGACCGGGGGATGGCTTCCTTGCCTCTGGAAAACTACCGCCCCATGGCCGGCTCCGGTGCGCGTGGCATGCTGGGCGTGGCGTTCAGCATCACGCCGGACCACCCGGACTTCCCGCAGTTGCGCGAAGAGTTCTTCGTCAACTACGAGCGCGCGATGACAGTGCGCACACGCGCCTTCGACGGTGTGGCGGAGCTGATCGAGCAACTGTCGCGGCAGGGTCTTCGCTGGGGCGTTGTGACCAACAAGTCGGTCCGTTTTGCGGCGCCACTTACCGCTGCCATGCCGCTGTTTGCGACCTCGGGTGCGCTGGTGTGTGGCGACACGACGCCGTATGCGAAGCCGCATCCCGAGCCCTTGTTCGAGGCTGCGCGTCGCTTGGGCGTGCAGCCCGGTCGATGCTTCTTCGTGGGCGACGACGAGCGCGACGTCATGGCGGGCCGGGCAGCGGGCATGCGCACCGTGGCGGCCACCTACGGCTACCTCGGCGACCGCGCGGATACGCAGTTGTGGAAGGCGGATGCGAGCATTTCGACCCCTGCGGCGCTGTTGACCCTGATCGCGTCGGCAAATTCGGGCGAGCTGCTCTTTAAATAGTGCGCCAAGCCCTAAAATAGTCAGTTCCTGGGGCTGCATTGGTTTCGACGTGGGTTCGGAATCGCAGCGGGGCATGTCGAGCTGAATGCGCTCGTTAAACAGATTCAAACAAACTAACTGCAAACGACGAACGTTTCGCACTCGCTGCTTAAACACCAGTGAGCCTTGCAACAGTTGGCCTATGGGCTGGGCAAGGGGGCACTAGAGCAATCTGGCGCCTCCCGGCTGCAAGGTTATTCACATAGGCTGGCTTCGATCCGGGTGCCTTGGGTCGGGGCAAGACAATAGGGCACTGGCGGCCGGTGTAGCGTGCGACTGCGCGACACCGGTGGCGAGATCCAAAACAGATCGCTAAACATGTAGAACTGCGCGAAGAAGGCTTGCGGACGGGGGTTCGAATCCCCCCAGCTCCACCACATTCACTCCGATACCCGGCGGCCTTGCTGCCGGGCATTTTTCTTTGGTTCGAGCCCGGGCATGTGCGGTAGGAGCGGCCATTGGTGCACGTATAGTGGCGGGCACGAGCGATCACGCTCCGATCCATCCGCCAAGCGCCCGAAGGCCTCGCCACCATGCCGGATTCCGTCACCAGCCAGCTGAGCAACTACTACGACGAGGTGCCTTATGACTCGCACCCGTTTCCGCAGACGGCGGCAGAGCACCTGGAGGCTGTCGCCTTTCTGTTCGGGCTGGATGTTCCGCCGCCCGGTAAGGCGCGCGTACTGGAGCTCGGATGCGCTTCGGGCGGCAACCTGATCCCGTTGGCGGCGCGTTTTCCAGATGCCACCTTCGTAGGAGTGGACCTGTCCGCAGTGCAGACCCGCCAGGGCCAGGCGGCGGTCGACCGTGCCGGTCTTGCCAACCTGCGGCTGCGCCACTTCGACATTTCCGAGATCGACGAGGCCTTCGGCCAGTTCGACTACATCATCTGCCACGGCGTCTACAGCTGGGTGCCGGGCGCGGTGCAAGAGGCCATCCTGCGCGCCTGCGCGCGCAACCTGGCGCCTCATGGTGTGGCCTATATCAGCTACAACGTCCACCCCGGATGGAAGTCGCGCGAGATCGTGCGCGACGCCATGATCCTGCGGGGCGCGCCGCGCGACGAGCCCGGCGAAAAGCTCTCGTATGCGCGAGGCATGCTCGAGTTCCTGGACCAGTCTGCCAGGCCGGGCAGCGTGCTCAAGGCCACGCTGGACGAGATGATGCCGGTGGTGCGCAGCGCCAGCCCTTCCTATCTCATGCATGAGTTCCTGGAGCCCTGCAACTCGCCGTGCTACTTCAAGGAGTTCGTCGCGCGCGCCAACAACGCGGGCCTTGCCTACCTGGGCGATGCCGAGCCTTCCACCATGTTCGTGCAGAACTACGGCGAGCAGGTGCGTGCGCCGCTGCTGCGCGAATGCGGCGGCAGCCAGGTGATGATGGAGCAGTACCTGGACTTCCTGGTCAACCGCTCGTTCCGGCAGAGCCTGCTGGTGCGCCAGGAGCGCGCGAGCCAGATCCGCTATCGGCTCGATCCGCAGCGCCTGCGCCAACTCGACTATGCGGGCGTCTTCTTCACCGAAGACGGCGGGCCGCTCACCCTGGACGCACGCGAGCAGCCATGCCACGCGCTGCGCAACCTCAAGGTCACGCTGCGCCTGCCCGTGCACAAGGCGGTGGCGCTGGTGCTGGACGAGCGCTATCCGGCGTCGGTGGGTGTCGAGGCGCTGATCACCGCGGTGGCCGATCGCGCCGGCGAGCCGCGCGCGCAGGTCGATGCCTTCGTCATGGCCATGCTCGAAGAACTGCTGATCCTGGGTGCGGTGCGGATTCGCCGCGCGCCGGTCAATGCGGCCGCGCACGTGGCGGAGTTCCCCCGCGCGTTGGCCAGTGTGCGCAGCGCGCCCGATCTGGCCCTGGCCGCGGGGCCGCAGGCGCAGGCATGCAACCAGTGGCACGAACAGGTTCCGCTGTCGGTGATCGAGCGCTGCCTGCTGCCGCTGCTCGACGGCGGCCATTCGCATCAGGCACTGGCCGACTTTCTCGCCGACGAGGCGCGCGCCGAGCGCCTGCGATTCATCAAGGACGAGCAGCCCCTCACGGACGATGAGGCGCTGCGCGATTTCACCCGACAACAGGTGGCCCTGGCTCTCAAGGACTTGAGGCGAAAGGGCTTGTTGACCGCTGCCTGATTCCCCTCGGGCGGCACTTCCTACTCGTCAATAACGACATCCAGGAGAGAGACGATGAAAGCGATGCAACCCCGACTGAGCGCCGTACTGGGCGCAGTTCTGGCCCTGGGCAGCCTTGGCGCTGCGCAGGCCGCTTCCGTGGCCCCGGTCGCCGCCGAGAACGGCATGGTGGTCAGTGCGCAGCACCTGGCCAGCCAGGTCGGCGTCGACGTGCTCAAGCGCGGCGGCAATGCGGTGGATGCCGCCGTGGCCGTGGGCTACGCGCTGGCGGTGGTGTATCCCGCAGCCGGCAACCTGGGCGGCGGCGGTTTCATGACCATCCAGCTGGCCGATGGCCGCAAGACCTTCCTCGACTTCCGCGAGAAGGCGCCGCTGGCAGCCACGGCCAACATGTACCTGGACAAGGACGGCAACGTCATCAAGGGCGCCTCCACCAAGGGGCACCTGGCGGTGGGTGTGCCCGGCAGCGTCTCGGGCATGGAGTACGCCCGCGAGAAGTACGGCACCATGAAGCGCGCCCAGCTCATCGCTCCGTCGGTGCAACTGGCCGAAAAGGGCTTCGTACTGGAGCAGGGCGACATCGACCTGCTGCTGACCGCGACCAAGGATTTCGGCGAAGACCCGGCCAGCGCGGCCATCTTCCTGAACAAGGCCGGCCAGCCCTACAAGGCCGGCGACCGCCTGGTGCAAAAGGACCTGGCGCGCACGCTGCGCGAAGTCAGCACCAAGGGCACCGACGGCTTCTACAAGGGCTGGGTGGCCAAGTCGATCGCCGATTCGAGCAAGGCCGGCAACGGCATCATCACGATGGCCGACCTGGAGCAGTACAAGACGCGCGAAATGGCGCCTGTGGAATGCGACTACCGTGGCTACCACGTGGTGTCGGCGCCCCCGCCCAGCTCTGGCGGCGTGATCATCTGCGAGATGCTCAACATCCTCGAGGGCTACCCGCTCAAGGACCTGGGCTACCACTCGGCGCAGGCGGTGCACTACCAGATCGAGGCCATGCGCCACGCCTACGTGGATCGCAACAGCTACCTGGGCGATCCCGACTTCGTGAAGAACCCGCTGGATCGGCTGCTCGACAAGGGTTATGCCGAGAAGATCCGTGCGGTCATCGATCCGAAGAAGGCGGGCGTCTCCAAGGACATCAAGCCCGGCGTGGCGCCGCATGAAGGCAGCAACACCACGCACTACTCGATTGCCGACAAGTGGGGCAATGCGGTGTCGGTCACCTATACGCTCAATGACTGGTTCGGTGCCAAGGTCATGGCCCCCAAGACAGGCGTGCTGCTCAACGACGAGATGGACGACTTCACCTCGAAGGTGGGCGTGCCCAACCTGTACGGGCTGGTGCAGGGCGAGGCCAACAAGATCGAGCCCGGCAAGCGCCCGCTGTCGTCGATGAGCCCGACCATCGTCACCAAGGACGGCAAGCCGGTCATGGTGGTGGGCACGCCTGGCGGCAGCCGCATCATCACCGCGGTGATGCTGACCATGATCAATGCCATCGACTACGGCATGAACGTGCAGGAGGCCGTGGACGCGCCGCGCTTCCACCAGCAGTGGCTGCCCGACGTGACCAACGTCGAGACCTACGCGTTCTCGCCCGACACCACCAAGCTGCTGACCGACATGGGCCACAACCTGGGCGTGCCGCAGCCGGCCAACCACCTGGCGGCCATCATCGTCGGCGCGCCTTCGCTGGGCGGCAAGCCGGTGGCCAACAACCGCTTCTACGGCGCCAACGACCCGCGCCGCAACACGGGGCTGGCGCTGGGCTATTGATCGATGCAGCTTCAGGAGATCTTGTATTCGCAGGGCTTTGGCACCCGGCGCGTATGCGCCGGGCTCGTCCAGCAGGGCTACGTGACTGTGGAGGGCAGGGCGGAAGACGACGCCTTTGCCGAGTTCGAGGCCACCGACGGCCTGGCATTCACCGTGCAGGGCACGCCGTGGATCTACCAGGCCAAGGCCTACGTGATGCTGCACAAGCCGGCCGGCACCGAGTGTTCGCAAAAGCCCTCGACCTACCCCAGCATCTACACCCTGCTGCCAGCGCCCCTGCGCCAGCGCCCCAACAAGGGCGCGGTGCAGGGCGTGCAGGCCATCGGCCGGCTCGACCAGGACACGACCGGCCTGCTGTTGTTGACCGACGACGGCCAGTTCATCCACCGCATGGGCTCGCCCAAGCACCATGTGCCCAAGGTGTACGAGGTGACGGCCAAGCACCCGGTGGATGCGGCCCAGGTGCAAAAGCTGCTGGCCGGCGTGGTGCTGGACGACGATCCCAAGCCGGTGCGGGCCGCCGCCTGCGAGGCCACCGGCGAGCACACGCTGCGCCTGACCCTCACCGAAGGCAAGTACCACCAGGTCAAGCGCATGCTGGCGGCGGTGGGCAACCGGGTGGAGGGGCTGCACCGCTCGCGCATTGGCGAACTCGCCCTGTCGCAAGACCTGGCGCCCGGCCAGTGGCGCTGGCTGGCGCCGGCCGAGGTGCAGGCGTTGCGCGGCGGCAAATAGCGCGCAAATAGCGCTGTTTCCGGGGGGCGAGTCATCGGAAGCTAAGTCTGGAACGTTAGACTTCTCGCCATCCTTTTCGGAATCCCCTGTGCGCTTTCCCGTTCACCTGAAAGGCCGCTTTGCGGCCTTTTTACTGTCTGCCGCAGCCGCTACCGGCGCCTGGGCCGCCGTCCCGTCCGACCAGCCCCCAGCGCCCATCTTCGTGCTGAATTCGCTGGACGCCTCCGTCAGCGTCATCGACCCCGTCCGCTGGAGCGAAACCCAGCGCATCGGCACTGGCAAGGAGCCGCACCACCTCTACCTGACGCCCGACGAGCGTTCGGTGATCGTGGCCAACTCCGCCAGCGACTCGCTCACCTTCTTCAATCCCCGCACGGCCGAAGTCCAGCGGGTGGTCACCGGCATCATCGACCCCTACCACCTGCGCTTCTCGCCGGACATGAAGTGGTTCGTTACCGCCGGCAACCGCCTCAACCACGTGGACATCTACAGCTGGGACGGCAAGGACGTGAAGCTGGTCAAGCGCATTGCCAGCGGCAAGACGCCCAGCCACATCTGGATCGACAGCAAGAGCACCACGGCCTACGTCACCATGCAGGACAGCGACGAGCTCATCGCCGTCGACCTGGCCACCCAGACCGTCCGCTGGCGCGTGCACACCGGCCCCATGCCGGCCGACATCTTCGGCGTCCACCAGGACAAGACCCTCTTGGTGGGCCTGACGGGCGGCGAAGGCGTGCAGGTGTTCGACGTGGCAGGCGCCGAGCCCAAGGCCGTGGGCATCATCCCCACCGGCAAGGGCGCGCACGCCTTCCGCTCCATGGGCGACGGCAAGACCGTGCTGGTGAGCAACCGGGTGGCCAACACCATCAGCCGCATCGACATTGCCAGCCTGAAGGTGGTGGACACCTTCAAAGTGCCGGGGGGACCCGACTGCATGGACGTATCGGCCGACGGCAAGACCATCTACGTCACCTCGCGCTGGGCCAAGAAGCTCAGCGTGGTCGACGTCGCCAGCCGCGAAGTCGTCCGGCAGGTCAACGTGGGCCGGTCGCCGCACGGCGTCTGGACGCTGGACCATGCGCGTCGCTAGCAAGCGCCTGAAAACCATCGCCACCGCGCTGCTGTGCGCGGGCTCGGTGCTGGCACATGCCCAGGCACCGGCCCCGGCCACCTGCGCCAAGCCTGTCTACCTCACCTTCGACACCGGCCACATGGGTGTGGCGCCGCTGGTAGCCGACGTGCTCAAGCGCCAGGACGTCAAGGTGACCTTCTTCGTGGCCGCCGAAAAAACCACCACGGGTGGCGACAGCCTGGACAACAGCTGGAAAGCCTGGTGGGCGGCGCGTGCGGCCGAAGGCGACGAATTTGCCTCGCACACCTACGACCATGTCTACTGGCGCGGCGACGTCAAGGGCGTGGAGCCGCGCTTCCGGGTGCGCCCCACGGCCGGCGGCCTGGCCAACCGCGAGTTCACCTGGACGGCGGCGCAGTACTGCGAGAACATCACCAAGGCGTCCGAGCGCATCGAGTACCTCACGGGCAGGAAGCCCTTGCCGCTGTTTCGCGCGCCGGGTGGCAAGACCTCGCCGCGCTTCCTGGCGGAAATGAAGAAGTGCGGCTACGAACACGTGGGCTGGTCGCCGGCCGGCTTCCTGGGCGACGAGCTGCCCAGCGAGACCCACAGCAACGAAAAGCTGCTGCACGAGGCCTTGCAGAACATCCGCAGCGGCGACATCCTGCTGGCTCACCTGGGCATCTGGTCGCGCCAGGACCCGTGGGCACCGGCTGTGCTGGAGCCGCTCATCGTGGGCCTGAAGCAGGAAGGCTTCTGCTTCCAGACCCTGCGCCAACACCCGGCCTACAAGGATTGGATCGCGAGCCACACCGTCAACTGAGCTCGGGCCACAGGGAAGAAGAAGAGTCATGCTGCTGGACATGTTCACCGACGAGTTTTCGGCCGCACAGGGCTGGCTGTTCGAGCACGTGGTGGAGCCGGTCGTGTTCAACATCGGCCTGGGCGGCTACGTGGAAGACGCCTTCGACGCTACCGGCTGGCTGCTGGTGGGCCTGATCCAGATCGCGGTGCTCGTGGCCGTCATCGGGCCGCTGCAGCGCTGGCGGCCGGTCGATCCGGTGACCGACCGGGCGGCCATCCGCACCGACATCCTCTACACGCTGGTACACCGGCTGGGCCTGTTCCGCCTGGTCATGTTCTTTGCGCTGCAGCCCTTCTTCGACGGCGTGGTGGGGCCCATGCGCACGGCAGGGTGGGCCGGCTGGCAGCTCGATGCCGCCTGGCCCGGCGTCACCGACATTCCGTGGGTGTCGTTCCTGATGTACCTCGTGGTGCTCGATTTCGTCGACTACTGGGTCCATCGTGGCCAGCACGGCTTTCACTGGTGGTGGAGCCTGCACGCGCTGCACCATTCGCAGCGGCAGATGACCATGTGGTCCGACAACCGCAACCACCTGCTGGACGACGTCCTGCGCGACGCCATCATCGTGCTGGTGGCGCAGCTCATCGGCGTGGCACCGGGGCAGTTCATTGCGCTGGTGGCCATCACCCAGCTGTCCGAGAGCCTGCAGCACGCGAACCTGCGCCTGTCCTTCGGCACCCTGGGCGAGCGCTTGTGGATCAGCCCGCGCTTTCACCGCCTGCACCACAGCATCGGCATCGGTCACGAGTCGCAGGCGCCGCAGCCAAGCAAGCCGGCGCCCCTGGGCGGCCACAACTTCGGCGTGCTGCTGCCGTGGTGGGACATGCTCTTTCGCACCGCGAACTTCGAGAACCGCTACGACCCCACCGGCATCCGCGACCAGGTCGAGCCCGATGCGAAAGGGCGCGTGCGCGACTACGGGCGAGGCTTCTGGTCCCAGCAGTGGCTGGGGCTGATGCGCCTGGCCGGACGGGCCTGACTTTTCCCCGGGGCGAGTTCGGCACGCGCTATCCTCGGCGCCGATGCGTCTTCTTCTCGATTCCTTCTGGCGGGCCGTTGCCTACTGCCTGCATCCGCGCGTGATCGTGCTGTCGGCGGCGCCGCTGGTGCTGATGGCCGCCATTGCGGCAGGGCTGGGCTATTTCTACTGGGGCCCGGCCGTGGCCTGGATGCGCGAGGCGCTGGATGCGTGGCCGATCCTGTCGAGCCTGTGGGGCTGGATCGAGCGGGCCGGTGCCAGCGACGTGAAGGCCGTGCTGGCGCCCCTGGCGGTGGTGTTTGCCGCCACGCCGGTGATCGTGGTGATGTCGCTGCTGATCGTCTCGGGCCTGATGGCGCCGGCCCTGACGCGCCTGGTGGCGCAGCGGCGCTTTCCGGCGCTCGAAGAAAAGAAGGGCGCCTCCTTCATCCTCAGCGTGTTCCGTTCGCTGGGCATGACTGCGCTGGCGCTGCTGGCGCTCATCGTTTCCGTGCCGCTGTGGCTGGTGCCGCCGCTGGTGCTGGTGCTGCCGCCGATCATCTGGGGCTGGCTGACCTACCAGGTGATGAGCTTCGATGCGTTGGCCGAGCATGCCAATGCCGAGGAGCGCAAGACCTTGCTGCGCGCCCATCGCTGGCCGCTGTTCGGCATCGGCATCCTGTGCGGCCTGCTGGGCGCGGCGCCCAGCGTGGTCTGGGCCTCGGGCCTCCTTTTTGCGGCGGCGTTCTTCGTGCTGGTGCCACTGGCCATCTGGATCTACACGCTGGTGTTCGCCTTCTCGGCCCTGTGGTTTGCCCACTATTGCCTGGACGCCCTGGCCAAGCTGCGCGCGGCCCGTGCGGCGGCCGAACCGCCAGCGGGCAGCTTGCCCGCCATCGAAATCGACCCGGCTGCCGCCGCCCAATGGGGAGCCCCCTGATGAGTCAAGACAACATTTCCAGTTCTCGGCAACGCTTCGGCCTGATCGTCATTGGCGACGAGATCCTCTCGGGCAAGCGCATCGACAAGCACATGCCCAAGGTGATCGAGCTGCTGGCCGCGCGCGGCCTGGCGCTGAGCTGGGCCGAGTACGTGGGCGACGACCCGCAGCGAATCACGGCCGCGCTGGTGCGGGCCTTCGCGTCGGGCGACGTGGTGTTCTCCACCGGCGGCATCGGCGCCACGCCGGACGACCACACCCGCCAGTGCGCCGCCGCCGCGCTGGGCGTGCCGCTGGCGCTGCATCCTCAGGCCGAAGTGCTCATCCGCGAGCGCATGCAGGACACGGCTCGCGAGCAGGGCGTGCCCTACGAGCCCGATCGGCCGGACAACATCCATCGGCTGAACATGGGGGTGTTTCCGCAGGGCGCTACGATCATCCGCAACCCCTACAACAAGATCCCCGGCTTCAGCGTCAAAAAGGTGCACTTCGTGCCCGGCTTTCCGGTCATGGCCTGGCCGATGATCGAGTCCGTGCTCGAAGACTGCTACGCGCACCTTTTTGCGGCGGTGGGATTGACCGAAAAATCCGTCATCGTCTTTGGCGCCATGGAGGCCACCCTGACTCCGTTGATGCTGTCCATCGAGGAGCGCTTCGCGGGCATCAAGGTGTTCAGCCTTCCCAGCGTCGACCATCCGGTTTACGGCCGGCACATCGAACTGGGCGTCAAAGGTGATCCGCATCAGATCGAAGCGGCCTACACTCTGCTGCTCGAAGGTTTGCACGGCTTTGACGCGAAGCTGGGTCCCGAAATGGTGCGTTAACCCGTCAAGCACCAGATTGGTGACTAATAGCACTAAGTTGGTGCATTGAGTCTGCGCGCCTGCCCGGCAACCCTCCCAATCCTGTGGCACAGAACCTGCATTCCTTGCCTCAACGTTTCCTCACCACCCATCCAACCAGGAGAATTTGATGGCCAAGACCGTCGCCGATGTACTCAAACTCGTCAAGGAAAACGAGGTCAAGTTCGTCGACTTCCGCTTCACCGACACCCGCGGCAAGGAACAGCACGTGACCGTGCCGGTGTCGCACTTTGACGAAGACAAGTTCTCGGCTGGCCACGCCTTCGACGGTTCGTCCATCGCCGGCTGGAAGGGCATCGAAGCCTCCGACATGCTGCTGATGCCCGACCCGAACACGGCCGTCATCGATCCCTTCTTCGAGGAAACCACCCTCAACCTGACCTGCGACGTGCTGGAGCCGGCCGACGGCAAGCCCTACGACCGCGACCCCCGCTCCATCGCCAAGAAGGCCGAGGCCTACCTGAAGGCTTCGGGCCTGGGCGACACCGCCTTCTTCGGTCCCGAACCCGAATTCTTCATCTTCGACGACGTGCGCTGGAAGGCCGACATGTCGGGCAGCTTCGTGGAAATCGACGTTGACGAAGCCCCCTGGAACACCGGCAAGAAGTACGAAAGCGGCAACTCCGGCCACCGTCCCACCGTCAAGGGCGGCTACTTCCCGGTTCCCCCGGTCGACAGCACGCAAGACATCCGCGCTGAAATCTCGCTGGTGCTCGAATCGCTGGGCATTCCGGTCGAAGTGTTCCACCACGAAGTGGCCGGCGCCGGCCAGAACGAAATCGGCACCAAGTTCAGCACGCTGGTCGAGCGCGCCGACTGGACCCAGAAGATGAAGTACGTCATCTGGAACGTCTGCCACGCCTACGGCAAGACCGCCACCTTCATGCCCAAGCCCATCCAGGGCGACAACGGCTCGGGCATGCACGTGCACCAGTCGATCTGGAAGGACGGCAAGAACCTGTTCGCCGGCGACGGCTACGCAGGCCTGTCCGACACCGCCCTGTACTACATCGGCGGCATCATCAAGCACGCCCGCGCCCTGAACGCCATCACGAACCCCGGCACCAACAGCTACAAGCGCCTGGTGCCCGGCTTCGAAGCCCCGGTGAAGCTGGCCTACTCGGCCAAGAACCGTTCGGCCTCGATCCGCATCCCGTTCGTGGCCAACCCCAAGGGCCGCCGCATCGAAGCGCGCTTCCCCGATCCGCTGGCCAACCCCTACCTGTGCTTCTCGGCCCTGCTGATGGCCGGCCTGGACGGCATCGAGAACAAGATCCACCCGGGCGAAGCCGCCACCAAGGACCTGTACCACCTGCCGCCGGAAGAAGACGCGCTGGTGCCCACCGTGTGCCACAGCCTCGACCAGGCGCTGGAGTACCTCGACAAGGGCCGTTCGTTCCTGACCAAGGGCGGCGTGTTCACCGACGCCTTCATCGATGCCTACATCGACCTGAAGATGCAGGAAGTCACGCGTTTCCGCATGGCGCCGCACCCGGTCGAGTTTGATATGTACTACTCGCTGTAATAAGCGAGCACTCTTCGTAAGAAGAAAGAAGGACGGCCTCGGCCGTCCTTTGTTTTTTGTGGGGGCATTGCCTCTGGCGCGGGAACCGAATTGCATCAAAATGCGTCGATTGCCGTACGCTCGACCCAAGATCATGAAGACACGTCACTACACGCTCCTGCTGGCTGCCTCGCTCGCCACACTGGCCGTTGCACCCGTTCATGCGCAAAGCGGCAAGGTCTGGCGCTGCGGCAACGAATACACCAACAACGCCACCGTCGCGCAGCAGCGCGGCTGCAAGGTGATGGAAGGCGGCAACGTCACGGTGGTGCAGTCGTCGCGCCCGTACGTGGCGTCCAACAACAACAGCAGCAGTAGCAGCAGCGGGGCGAAGTCGCCGGCCGGAAGCCCGCGCGTGGAAACCTCCGACCAGCGTGCCCGCGACAACGACGCGCGCGCCGTGCTCGAGTCGGAGCTGCGCAAGGCCGAGTCCAAGCAGACCGAGCTGCTCAAGGAATACAACAACGGCCAGCCCGAAAAGCAGGGCAGCGAGGCCAAGAACTACCAGAAGTACCTCGACCGCGTGGGCGAGATGAAGGCGCAGATCGACCGTAACGAAAGCGACATCGCGGGCATTCGCCGCGAACTCGGTCGCATGGCGCCGCCCACGCAGAACTGATGGCATTCGCGCTGTGCCGCAAGCCGAGGCCCTGACATGGCGTTCGGCAAGACTTCCGCGCCTGCCAGGCGCTTCCAGGCTTTCGACCTGCTCGCGACGCTGATCGCCGTGGTCAAGACCGACGGCTCGGTGCTCTTTGCCAACGCCGCCCTCGAAGACGCGCTGGGTACCTCGCGCCGAACCCTCGAGGGCTCGCAGTTCGGCGCCTGCTTCAACGAGCCCAATGTGCTGCGCACCGCCATCGAGGGCGCCCGCGTCAACGATTTCGCCACCCTGCGCTACGAGGCCTTCCTGCGCCGGGTGAACCACGAGTTGCTGCCCGTGCTGGTCACGCTGGCCCAGTCGGACAAGGCCGGCGAGCTGATCGTGGAGATGTCGGCGCTGGAGCAGCAGGTTCGCCAGGACCGCGAGGAGCGCCTGCTGGACCAGGCCAAGGCCAACAAGGAGCTCATCCGCAACCTGGCCCACGAGATCAAGAACCCGCTGGGCGGCATCCGCGGGGCCGCGCAGCTGCTGCAGATGGAAGTGCAGGCGCGCGACCTGGTGGAGTACACCCAGGTCATCATCCATGAGGCCGACCGGCTGCAGACCCTGGTCGACCGCCTGCTGGCGCCGCACCGCAAGCCGCACGTGGTGGGCGACGTGAACATCCACGAGGTGTGCGAGCGGGTGCGTTCGGTCATCCTGGCGGAGTTTCCGCGCGACCTGCACATCGAGCGCGACTTCGACCCTTCCATTCCCGAGTTCCGGGGCGACCGCGAGCAGCTCATCCAGGCCACGCTCAACATCGCCCACAACGCGGCGCAGGCCTTGGCCGAGCGCCGCGCCGCGGGCGATGCGCAGATCACTTTCAAGACGCGGGTGGCCCGGCAGGTGATCTTCAACAAGCAGTGGTATCGATTGGCACTGGAATTGCATGTCATCGACAATGGACCGGGTGTGCCGGATGCCATCAAGGACCGGATCTTTCTTCCGCTTGTCTCCGGACGGGAAGGCGGAACCGGACTTGGACTGACACTGGCACAGACTTTCGTGCAACAGCACCATGGGGTGATCGAGTGCGACAGCGTTCCGGGCCGAACCGATTTCAAGATATTGATACCGCTGCCTTGACCTAATGGCCTGGCGGCAAAGCCGACAAGGAACCCAATGAAGCCGATCTGGATAGTTGACGACGACCAATCGATCCGCTTCGTTCTAGAGAAAGCGCTGCTGCGCGAAGAGCTGCCCACCCGCAGCTTCACCAACACGCGCGAGGTGCTGGCCGCGCTGGAATCCGCCGCCGACGACGACAGCCAGGGCCCGCAGGTCCTGGTGAGCGACATCCGCATGCCAGGCGGCTCCGGCCTGGACCTGCTGGAGAAGATCAAGCAGAAGCACCCGGGCCTGCCGGTCATCATCATGACCGCCTACTCCGACCTGGATAGCGCGGTGTCGGCCTTCCAGGGCGGCGCCTTCGAATACCTGCCCAAGCCCTTCGACCTGCCGCGCGCCGTGGAGCTCATTCGCCGCGCGGTAGACGAGAGCCAGCGCGAAGAGGTCTCGGAAGAGCGCATGGTCGATGCGCCCGAAATGCTGGGCCAGGCACCGGCCATGCAGGACGTGTTCCGCGCCATCGGCAGGCTGTCGCAAAGCAACGTCACGGTGCTCATTACCGGCGAGTCCGGTTCGGGCAAGGAACTGGTGGCGCGCGCACTGCACAAGCATTCGCCCCGTGCCAACGGCCCGTTCGTGGCCATCAATACCGCGGCCATTCCGAAGGACCTGCTGGAGTCGGAGCTGTTCGGCCACGAACGCGGTGCCTTCACCGGCGCGCAGACCATGCGGCGCGGGCGCTTCGAGCAGGCCGAGGGCGGCACGCTGTTCCTGGACGAAATCGGCGACATGCCTTTTGATTTGCAGACGCGGCTGCTGCGCGTGCTGTCGGACGGCCACTTCTATCGTGTGGGTGGACACAACGCCGTGAAGGCCAACGTGCGCGTGATTGCCGCAACCCACCAGGACCTGGAGCAGCGCGTGAAGGTCGGCGGCTTTCGCGAAGACCTGTTCCATCGTCTCAACGTCATTCGCCTGCGCCTGCCTGCGCTGCGCGAGCGGCGCGAAGACGTGCCTGCGCTCACCCGCCACTTCCTGCAGCAAAGCGCCAAGCAGCTGGGCGTGGACCCCAAGCGCATTTCCGATGCCGCACTGGCGCAGCTGTCGGCCTTCGGCTTCCCGGGCAACGTGCGGCAGCTGGAGAACATCTGCCACTGGCTCACGGTGATGGCGCCGGCGCAGTTGATCGAGCCCAAGGACCTGCCGCCCGAAGTGCTGGTGGGTGCTGGTGCTGGCGGCGAAGCATCGATGCCTGCGTCGCCCCCGGTTGGCAATGGCCATGCGCCGGGCGCGTTCGAGCGCGAAGCAGGTGGCGGCGAACCGCACGCGCCCGCTTCAGGCGCAGCGCCCGTTCCGATGGGCCAGGGCGCGAGCCCGTCGCTGCCCGCGTCGCCGGGTTCTTCTTCATCCTCGTGGGAAAGCGGCCTGGAGCAGGAAGCGCAGGCGCTGCTGGCAGCCGGACGGCATGACGTATGGGATGCGCTTACGCGCCGATTCGAGTCGCGCCTGATCCTGACTGCGCTGGCCAACACGCGTGGCCGCCGCATCGAGGCGGCTCAGAAGCTGGGCATTGGCCGCAACACCATCACCCGCAAGATCGCGGAGCTGCACCTCGATCGGGACGCGACCGACTGAACAAGCCTAGCGGCTGCGCTGGCCCTTGGTCAGCGTGTCGAGCTGGAACTTGCCGCTGCGGTCCCACAGCCAGGTGTCGACGTAGGTATGCGCGCCCACGCCTGGTGGCGGTGCCGGCAGCGGTGATGCGTCCATGACCAGCTTCGCGATCATCGGCGGCACCTCGGGCGCGTGCGACGGAATGCGGCTGAAGCTCACCTTCTTGACCGTGCCGTCGGCGTTCACGTGCGTCTCGACCACCACCACCGCATACACGAGCGGCGGGATCTTGCCGGGGTAGATGCGCGAGGGGTACTTCTTGTAGATCGCGTTCGCGCCCACCTTGCGGTAGGCCTTGATGGCCGGTGTCTGGAAGCTGATGGTCTCGACCTCGGCACTGGGCGCTTCATCGGCCTTGCCAGCCGGCGTGCCCGCATCACCCGCACCCGGCTTGATTGCTTCGCAGGCCGAAAGGCCGATTGCCAGCGCCAGGGCGCAGGGAAGAAGAAGGTAGCGGTTCTCGGTTCGCTTCATCGTGCAACCATTCTGCGCCGAGCGCTGCCGCTTGAACACCGGATCTGCTTCAGAGCTCCAGGATCACCGGCGCGTGGTCGCTCGGCTTGGCCCACTTGCGCGGCACCCGGTCGATGACGCAGCTCTTGACCTCGGGCACCAGTGCCTGGCTCACCAGGATGTGGTCGATGCGCAGGCCGCGGTTCTTCTGATAGCCCAGCATGCGGTAGTCCCACCACGAGTAGCTCTTCTCGGGTTGCTCGAAGAGGCGGAAGCTGTCGACCAGGCCCAGCTCGAGCAGCGCCTTGAAGTGCTGGCGCTCTTCGGTCGTGTGGTGGATGGTTTCGCGCAGGCCCTCGGGGTCGTAGCTGTCGCGGTCCTCGGGCGTGATGTTGAAGTCGCCCAGCAGCACCAGGCGCGAATGCGTGGTCAGCTCGGTGCGCAGCCAGTCGCGCAGGGCGTCGAGCCAGCGCATCTTGTAGGCGAACTTGTCGCTGCCCGGCTCCTGGCCGTTGACGAAATAGCCGTTGACCACCCGCACCGACTCGGTGGGCGTGTCGACGGTGGCGCTGATCACGCGCGAATGCTCGTCGGTGAAGCCGCCGATGTTGCGCAGCACGTCTCGCGCCGGCGTGCGGCTGAGGATGGCCACGCCGTTGTACGTCTTCTGCCCGAACACAGCCGCCTGGTAGCCCGCGGCCTGCAGCTCCATGAGCGGGAACTTGTCGTCGGTGAGCTTGAGCTCCTGCAGGCACAGCACATCGACCGGGTTGGCGGCCAGCCAGTCGAGCACGTGCTGCAGGCGCGCGGTAAGTGAGTTGACGTTCCAGGTGGCGATCTTCATGGCACTGCTTGGCGTGGCTGTCGTTGGGGAGCGCAGATTATCCGTGGGAGGCGTGCAGGAGGAAGCCTCTAGTTAGTGAAGACTGCGCTGATGAGTATCGGAGGGCGCCTACAAGCACCGGCAGATGCACGCAGGCATGTCCTACCTGCCTGTGCGAATGTCACTTGCGGGGTTGGGGCTATCGGGGGCCCATGCTTGCAGCACCTATTCACCACCTCCAGGAGCAATCTCATGCAACAGAACTTGATGATGAAACAACGACGCCAGCTCATCACGTATGGCGCGGCCACGCTTGGCGGCTCGCTGCTGCTGTCTGCCTGTGGCGGCGGCGGAAACAGCGACAAGACCGTGGGCACCCAACTGGACGAGCGCAAGAGCATCATGAACCAGGCCCAGTCCAAGCCTGAGCTCAGCATCTTCGTGGAAGCGGTCAAGGCCTGCGGCCTGGATTCGAGCCTGGACGGTGGCGGCACCTGGACGGCCTTCGGCTTTACCAACGACGGCTTCAACGCCACGCTGGGCGAATTGAACGTGAGCAAGGACCAGCTCTTTGCCGACAAGACCACGCTGACGGCGATCGTGAAGTGCCACATCATGAGCAAGGCGCAGTTCACCGAGGCCATCGTGGAAGGCCACACGCTCGACACCATCGGCGGCGGCTTCTTCAAGATCGACAAGGCCAACAACGTGTTCACGGCCACTGACGGCCGCAACCGCCAGTGCAAGCTGCTCAGCACCGACGTGGTGGCGCTCAACGGCGTCCTGCACACGATCGACAAGACGATGCTGCCGGCCAACATGGACATCATCGTGACTTGCGAAGAGAAGCCCGAAATCAAGCCGCAGTGCGACATCGCAGTCAAGTGCATCGAGGCATGCGGCCTGACCGATTCGCTCAAGCAGCCTGGCACGGGCATGACCTTCATCTGCCCGACCGACGCGGCCTTCCAGGCGGTGTTCATCGAGCTGAACATCACGATCGATATCCTGCTGGCCGACATTCCGCGCTGCAAGAAGATCATGCAATGCCACCAGATTCCGCAACGCAAGTGCAAGAAGGAATTCGAAGTCGACAAGCCCGTCACGACCGTGCAGGGCACCACCATCAAGGTCAATTCCAGCTACCAGATCGTCGACGTTCGCGGTCGCATCTGCAACCTGACCACGCCTGACGTGCTCAACACCAACGGTGTTCTGCACGTGTGCGACAAGGTGATCCTGCCGCAGGACGCCTAAGTCTCGTCGCTCGCCATCATCGGCACTGCGTTGCCGATGATGAACAAGGGCCGCATCGCGCTTCACAGGGCGCGATGCGGTCTTTTCTTGTTGTCTGTTTTGAGCGGCCTAGCGAATCGGCCAGGGCTGGCCGTCGCGCAGGATGTGCCAGGTTGCCGGATCGACCCCTTCGAATGCGGCGGCGTACCGGGCCGCATCGCGCCCTTGTGCGGTCACGTCGCGGATCACGATGCCTTCGATGCGGCTGCCTTGCTTGCGCGCCACCTCGCCGTAGATTTCAGGGTCGAGTTCGCCCGAGTCGCCAACCAGCAGGAAGCGGCGCTCGGGAAAGTCCTCCATCAGCCTTGCGATGCCGGCGAGCTTGTGGGCGCGGGATTCGCCCTCGCCCGGAATGAGCGTGCGCAGCGTGGTCGATTCGCGCAGGTGCATGCTGCCCGGCGGAAAGCCCGCATCCTGCAGGAAGCCCAGCAAGGGCGGCAGCAACTGGATCGGGCTTGACGACAAGTAGTGAAAGCGGGTTTGCGGATTGCGCGCGAGGGCGCCGTAGTGCTGCGCCATGCCCGGCACCGCCTTGAAGGGGCGGGCAAAGGTGTTGAGCAGCATCTGCTGCTGCTCGAGCACCTGGGTCACCTTGATGGTGTCGTCGATATCGGAGATGACCGACAGGCCGGTGGGCGGTACCAGCAGCGCGCGTCCCTCGACGCCGGGCCGCGGGCCGGGCAGGCGGGCGTGGAAGACGATCCATGGCGCCGTGCGTGCATCGGGCTTCACGTCCACCGTTGCGCGCAGCTTGGTGCGGCCACTGCCGTCGCTTGCCGGCATTGGCACCAGTGGCGCGCCGTGGCCGAAGTCGATCTCCAGCACCGTGCCTTCTTCCGGCTCGGCATGGAACAGCATGGTGCGCTGAGCAAAGCGCAGGCGCGCTGCTGGGGACATGCTGCCCAGCTTCAGGCCCAGGTATCGGGCCAGGCCCGCGTCCAGCACCTTGTAGCGGTTCTTCTCGTGGATCCAGATCTGTACGTCCACCTCGATCTGGCCATTGCCCAGATCGCGCGCCGTGCTGGGCATGAACAGCACGTCTTCATCTGGCTCCAGCGGCTCTGCCTTGGCAAGAACGTTGGTGGAGGTGGTGGCGCTGGCCAGCAGCGCAGCCAGCGGCCAGGTGGCCAGCAGTTGCCGGCGGCGGAGATTGACTTGCGCTGGGGCGGCTGCGTGATCAGGCGGCCTTGGTGCTGCGCTCATAGGTGACGAAGCTGAAGGGCAGTCCGTCCTTGGCCGCGGTGTGCGCGCTGCGCGCGGTTTCGTGCCAGGCGGCGTCGAGCCGTGGCGCATAGGTGTCGCCTTCGAAGTCGCGTTCGATCTCGGTGATGACGGCGCGCTGCGCCAGCGGCACGGCCTGCGCGTAGATTTCTCCACCGCCGATCACCCAGATATCGGCGGCCTCGGCGCACAGCGCGATCGCGTCCTGCAGGTTGGCCGCCCGCTCGGCACCCGGTGCCTGCCAGTCGGCCTGGCGCGTGATGACCACGTTGCGCCGGCCCGGCAGCGGCCGAAAGCGCGGCGGCAACGAGTCCCAGGTCTTGCGGCCCATCAGTACCGGCGCACCGCCGGTCTGCTGCTTGAAGTGCGCCAGGTCTTCGGGCAGGTGCCAGGGCATCTGCCCGTCCTTGCCGATGACGCCGTTGCGAGCGCGGGCGAAGATGATGTTGATGCGTGCCACGGTGCTCACACCGCCACGGGTGCCTTGATGCCAGGATGCGGGTCGTAGCCTTCGATCTCGAAGTCTTCGTACGCGTAGTCGAAGATGGACGCGGGGCGGCGCTTGATGCGAAGCGTGGGGTAGGGGCGCGCCTCGCGCGATAGCTGCAGCGCCACCTGCTCGGCGTGGTTGCTGTAGATGTGGCAGTCGCCGCCGGTCCAGATGAAGTCGCCCACATCCAGGTCGCACTGCTGCGCAATCATGTGCGTGAGCAGCGCGTAGCTGGCGATGTTGAAGGGCACGCCCAGGAAGATGTCGGCGCTGCGCTGGTAGAGCTGGCAGCTGAGCTTGCCGCGCTCGCCGGGCGCCTGCGGCGGCGCCACGTAGAACTGGAAGAACGCATGGCAGGGCATGAGCGCCATCCTGGAAAGATCGGCCACGTTCCAGGCACTGACGATGATGCGGCGCGAGTCCGGATTGCTCTTGAGGGTGTCGATGACCTGCTTGATCTGGTCGATGTGCCCGCCGTCGGGCGTGGGCCAGCTGCGCCACTGCACGCCGTACACGGGGCCCAGGTCGCCGTCCTCGCGCGCCCATTCGTCCCAGATGGTGACGCCGCGCTCCTTGAGCCAGTTGTTGTCGGACGAGCCGGTGAGAAACCACAGCAGCTCGATGATGATGGACTTCAGGTGCACCTTCTTGGTGGTGACCAGCGGAAAGCCCTCGTTCAGGTCGAAGCGCATCTGGTGTCCGAACACGCTCTTGGTGCCGGTGCCGGTGCGGTCGGACTTGAACACGCCCGTCTCGTCGACGTGGCGCATGAAGTCTTCGTATTGGTGGCGGATGGGGTGGGGGGTCATTTCAGTAGGCACCGAAGAGGGAGTGGAGCGCATCGGCGATCAACGTCGACTGAGTTCGCAGGCTGAGCACGGGATCGCGCAGTTCCGCCGCGGGGAACGCGGCAATGGCAGGCGTATCGAGCACGACCGGAGTGCCGCCGATGTCGAAGGACGGGTTGAGGTCGCGCATGGGTGGGCCGCAGTGCTTGGCAGCGCGCATGGGAAGCACCACGCGGGTGTCGACACTGCTGATGTAGTCGTTTTGCACGTCGAGCAGGAAGGGAGTGGTCTTGCGCAGGACGGGATCCGGATGGCGGTAGACGTCGTAGCGAGCCATGACGCGATCAGAAGCTGCGGTACTTGGCCAGCGGCAGGCCTTCCTTGGCAATGCGCGCGTTGTAGGCCGCCACCGCTTCCTTGCTCTCCTCGTTCCACTTCTCCCAGTAGCGGCGCTGCACCTCGGCGGCCAGCAGCGCGTCTACGGTCTGCGAGACGTTCATGCCCATCTCGCGCGCCATCTCCAGCACCTTGCTGTTTAGACTGAGGTTGGTCGCCTTCTTGGGCGCATCGCTGAAATTGAGCATGGCGGCATCCCTTTGTGTGAGCAAAGAATATGCGCATATTTTAGGCGCATGCCATATGCGCGCTCAACCGCGCAGCACTCGACCAGGATTCAGCGTGTTCTTCGGGTCCAGTGCACCCTTGATGGCCCGCATCATGCCCAGCGCCACCGGCGACTTGTGCTTTTCCAGCTTGTGCGCCTTGAGCGAGCCGATGCCGTGCTCGGCCGAGATGGAGCCGCCATAGCGCTGCACCGCGTCGTACACCAGCGTGTTCACGCGTTCTTCCTCGTTGACGAGGAAGGCACGCGCGTCGCCGTCCGCCGGGGCCTGCACGTTGTAGTGCAGGTTGCCGTCGCCCAGGTGGCCGAAGTTGACCAGCCGCACGCCGGGAATTTCCTTCTCGAGCAGCGCATCGGTCTCGGCCACGAAGGCCGGAATGCGCGAGACGGCAATGGAGATGTCGTGCTTGATGTTCAGGCCTTCCTCGGCCTGTGCCAGCGGAATGCTCTCGCGCACATGCCACAGGGCCTTGGCCTGCGAGAGGTTCTCGGCCACCACCGCGTCGCTCACGCAGCCGTCTTCGAAGGCCTTTTCCAGAAGGGCTTCGAAGCGTTGGCGCGCATGGTCCTCGGATTCGTTGTCGGAGTTCTCCAGCAGCACGCACCAGGGCGAGGCGCCTTCGCTGTCGGCGATGAAGGGCACGCGCTGCGCCGGAAAGTGCTTGGGCACCAGGCTGAGCGCGAAGCGGCCCATCACCTCGAAGCCGGTAAGGCCCGCGCCCAGGTGCTGGTGCGCCAGGCCCAGCAGCCGCACCGCATGTTCCAGCGAAGGAACGGCCGCCCAGGCCGTGAGCCGGGCCGCCGGCAGCGGATACAGCTTCATGGTGGCGGCGGTGATGATGCCCAGCGTGCCTTCGCTGCCGACGATGAGGTCGCGCAGGTCGTAGCCAGTGTTGTCCTTGCGCAGGCCGCTGGTGCCTTCCCAGGTCTCGCCCTGGGGCGTGACCACTTCCAGGCCCAGGCACAGCTCGCGCGCATTGCCGTATCGCAGAACCTGGGTGCCGCCGGCGTTGGTGGCCAGGTTGCCGCCGATGGTGCAACTGCCCTCGGCCGCCAGGCTCAGGGGAAACAGGAACCCGGCGCTTCGCGCGGCTTCCTGCAGGCTCTGCAGCACGCAGCCGGCTTCCACCGTCACCGTGAGGTTGGCCGCGTCGATGTTTCGCACCGCGTTCATGCGCGTGAGGCTCAGCAGCACCTGCCGGCCGCTCGCGTCGGGAATGGAGCCCACGGCCAGACCGGTATTGCCGCCCTGCGGCACGATCGAAACACCCGCGGCCACGCAGGCCTTGACCACCTGCGCCACCTGCGGCGTGCTGGCAGGTCGCACCACGGCCAGTGCCTTGCCCCGCTCGCGCTTGCGCCAGTCCTGTTCCCAGGCGGTGAGATCACCTTCGGTCAGCACGTTGTGTTCGCCGACGACGCGGCGCAGTTGCTCGATGAGTTCGGTGGTGGTGGTCATGTATTGGCTTCCGCGCGCATTGCATCGGCGCGCGCCAGGCGGGTTCGCACGTGCCAGGCGCAGGCAATGAACAGCAGCAGGCACAGCACGATCTCGATGCCCGCCAGCACCCGGCCCATGACCTGGGTGTCGCTCCAGGCGCGCACCACGCCTTCTGTGAAGTAGATCCAGATCAGCAGGCTCACCCAGCGGTAGGTGTACATGCGCCGCTTCAGAAGGCCTGCCAGCGGCAGCACCAGCGGCAGCACCTTCAGCGCCAGCAGCGAGCCGCCCGGGCGCACCGGCGCGAGCCACAGCTCCCAGGCCAGGCCCAGCACGATCAGCCCGGCCAGGCTGGCGACGGCGAGCGCGCGCGTGGCCGCGACAGCGCGGTCGCCAGGGTTGGCGCCGGCGTTGGAAGCGGCGGACGACGAATGGGGAAGGGGGGCAGCGGGCAGGGGAGGCATGGCGGTGAAAAACCCGATGGCATGATAGCGACCCATGAATCGCCACTCGCTATGGAGGGAGCTGTCCCATTTTCCGTGGCGCAACACCGCCGCCGTCCTGGGTGAGCGCTTTCGCGAAGACCGCCTGGGCCTGTCGGCCAGCAGCCTGACCTTCACCACCACCATTGCGCTGGTGCCCTTCTTCACCGTGGCATTGGCCTTGTTCACGGCCTTTCCCATGTTCGCGAAGATGCAGGGCCGGGTGCAGCGCTGGCTGGTGGAAAGCCTCATCCCGGAAAACATCGCCCGCCAGGTGCTGGGCTACCTGACCCAGTTCGCCAGCAAGGCCGGGGGTTTGGGCGTGCTCGGCCTGGCAGTGCTGCTGCTCACTGCCTTTGCGCTGATCCTGACCATCGACCGCACGCTCAACAACATCTGGCGCGTGCGCGAGCCCAGGCCGCTGGCCCAGCGCGTGCTGGTGTACTGGGCCGCCGCCACCCTGGGGCCCATGGTGCTGGCGCTGAGCCTGTCCACCACCTCCTATGTGTTCGCGGCCTCGCGCGGCCTGGTCGATGACGCAGGCCTGAAGCTGGTGTTCGACACGGCCGAATTCCTGCTGCTGGCCGGTGGCATGGCGGGCCTGTACCACTACGTGCCCAACACCGAGGTCAGGTGGTCGCATGCGTGGGCCGGCGGCCTGTTCGTGGCGGTGGCCATCGAGATCGCCAAGAAACTGCTGGCCATCTACTTCAGCATGGTGCCGACCTACTCGGTGCTCTATGGCGCCTTTGCGGCCTTTCCGATTTTGCTGGTGTGGATCTACATCGCCTGGCTGATCGTGCTCTTCGGTGCGGTCATCGCGGCCTACCTGCCCAGCCTGCTGGCCGGCGTGGCGCGACGCGGCGGTACGCCGGGCTGGCCGCTGCAACTGGCGGTGGAAGTACTGCAACTTCTGTCGGACGAGCGCGACATGCCGGAAAAGGGCATGGGCATGGCGCACCTGGGCGAGCGCATGCGGGTCGATGCGCTGCAACTTGCGCCGGTGATCGAGACGCTGGTGCGGATGGACTGGGTGGGTCGCATGGCCGAGGAGCGGGTCGACGAAGACCCGCGGCTGGTGCTGCTGGTGAACCCCACCACCACGCCCATGGAGCCCTTGCTGCGCGAGATGCTGCTGGTGCGGTCCGACGCGCTGGCCCCGTTGTGGGACATGGCGCCCCTGGGCAAGCTGTTCCTGGGCGAGGTGCTGTCGGCGCCGCGTGCCCTGCTGCCGGCGCCTTCGGGTACGACTGCTAGATCTTGATCCGGCCGCGCAGGATGTCGCGGTACATGGCCCAGTCGCCCATGAAGCTGTAGAGCGGGCGCTTGAACGAGGCCGGCTTGTTCTTCTCGAAGCCGAAATGGCCGATCCAGGCAAAGGCGTAACCCACCACGATGGTGGGTAGCAGCCACCACAAGTTGCCCGTGACGATGAGGGTGGCCAGGCACACCAGCGAGAGCGACGAACCCACGAAATGCAGTTGCCGGCAGGTGCGGTTGCTGTGTTCTTGCAGGTAGAACGGATAGAACTGCGCAAAGCTGGTGAAGCTGCGCGGATCGACGGCCTGCGTGTCGGTGTTGGGCGCGGTCGTGGCGGTATTCATTGTTGTCTCCTGTGGCGTGCGAGGCCTTTGCCCATAATAGTGAGGCGGCCAACCCCGCGCCAATCCTGCAAACCCTGCCCATTTCATCCATCCGCCCCGTGAGTGCATTGCCCACCAACCCTGGTACCGCCCTCCCTGCCGACGACGCCCTGTGGGTGGTCTGCTTGTGCGCCGAATGGTGCGGAACCTGCCGCGATTACCGCCCGCTGATCGAGGAAGTGGCCCGGTCCCATCCCCAGATGCGCTTTGCCTGGGTCGACGTGGAGGACCATTCGGACATTGCCGACGAGTTCGACGTGGAGACGTTCCCGACGATCCTGGTGGCGGGGCGTGACGGCACGCGTTTCCTGGGGCCGATGCTGCCGCATGCCGAGACTTTGTCGCGCATGCTTTCTTCTGCCTTGCCTGTGCAGCCTTCTTCGGCGCAGGTGGAGCAGTTGCTGGCTGCCGTCGAGCGCTCGCCTGGCGAATTCTCGATCGACGGCTGAGGGCCTCTTTAGGCTCCGGCGATGCGCTCGCGCAGCCGATCTTCCTGCTCCCGCAATTCAGGCGTGAACTCCGCGCCAAAATCTTCGGCCTCGAAGATCTGGCGAATCTCGATTTCCGAGTCTTCGTGATGCGGATTGGGGCAGCGCTTGACCCACGCCACCGCTTCCTCGAGCGAGTTCACGTTCCAGATCCAGAAGCCCGCAATCAGCTCCTTGGATTCGGCAAAGGGGCCGTCCACCACCGTGCGGCTGGCGCCCGAGAACTTCACGCGCGCGCCCTTCGAGCTGGGGTGCAGGCCCTCGCCGGCCTTCATCACGCCGGCGTTCACCAGTTCCTCGTTGAATTTGCCCATGGCAGCCAGCAGCTTCTCGTCGGGCATCTGCCCGGCTTCGCTGGCGGGGGTGGCTTTGACAATGACCATGAATCGCATCTCTTGCTCCTTGAATTGACGGATGGATGAAAGAGAAGCCGGCCTGGTTTTCCGGTCTTCGCATGCACGTCGAAGCAGGCCGGCGCAAATCGACAGGATTGCGCCAGCTTTTTTGTAACAGCGCCAGCTAGCCGAAGTGGTCGAAGGACGCGAACTGCTGGCGCGCCAGCGGCTGGCCGCTGGCGTCGACCAGGCGAAGGCCGGCCTCTGCCTCGATCCGGCCGATGCGCGTGACTGGCGTGGTGGCGGCGCGGCCGGCATGCTCCACCTGCTCGCGGGCAGCTGGCGGTGCGGTAAAGGCAAGCTCGTAGTCGTCGCCGCCGGCCAGGGTCACGGCGTGCCGGGCCTCGATGCCCAGTTGCAGCGCGTGGCCATCGGGGTGCCGAGCCGCGGCCAGCCGCGATGCCACGGCGTCTGCATCCAGCGTGGCGCCTACGCCGCTTTGCTTCAGCACATGCGACAGGTCGCCCGCCAGCCCGTCGCTCAGGTCGATGGCGCTGGTGGCAATGCCGCGCAGCGCAAGACCGAGCGCCACACGCGGCGTGGGCAGCTCCATGCGGTCGCGCGCCAGTTGCATGAGCCCCGGCGGCAAGGCGAGCTTGCCGCGAAACACTTCCAGCGCCAGGCGGGCATCGCCCACGTTGCCGCTGATCCAGATGTCGTCGCCCACCCTGGCGCCCGAGCGCAGCAGCGCCGCGCCGGCCGGCACTTCGCCGAACACCGTGATGCAGATGTTCAGCGGCCCGCGGGTCGTGTCGCCGCCCACGAGCTCGCAGCCGTGCGTGTCGGCCAATGCCAGCAGGCCCTGGGCAAAGCCCTGCAGCCATGCTTCGTCCACGCCGGGCAGCGACAGTGCGAGCGTGAAGGCCAGGGGCCTGGCCCCGCAGGCCGCCAGGTCGCTCAGGTTGACCGCCAGCGACTTGTGGCCGAGCCGGGCCGCATCGACCGTCGAGAGGAAATGGCGGCCCTCGACCAGCATGTCGGAAGACACCGCCAGCTGCATGCCCGGTACCGGGGCCAGCAGCGCGCAGTCGTCGCCGACGCCCAGCGGCGAGCGCTGCACGGGGCGGGTGAAGTAGCGCTTGATGAGGTCGAACTCGCCCATGTGCGTCATGCGGCGCCCCGGAAGCGCAGCGCCGCCTGCCGCACCACTTCGCCCAGAAGCCGTTCGCGGCCCTGGCGCTCGCGCAGCCAGCGCGCATCGTTCTGGCTGGCCTCCACGCTCGAGCGCAACTGCGCCATGCCCTGGGTGGCGTCCAGCGCCTCGGCGTGCCACTCGAGCTGCGTCATGGTCATCAGGATGTGCTCGCGCAAGGACATGTGGTCGCCCGTGGCCGGGTCCACGTACACCGCGTCCAGGCCGAAGCGGCAGGCCTGGAATCGGTTGTAGGTGTAGACCAGGTAGTCGTCCTCGCTGGGCATGAAGGGCTGCTCCTGCAGGAACCATGCGGCCAGCGACTGCACGTAGCCTGCCAGCGCCGCGGCACGCTCCACCGTGAGCGGCGTGTCGAACACGCGGATCTCGATGGTGCCGTACTCGGGCTTGGGGCGGATGTCCCAGTAGAAGTCCTTCATGCTGCTGACCACGCCGGTGCGCGTCATGCGGGTGAAGTAGGCCTCGAACTCCTTCCACGTCAGCGCAAAGGGCGCGCGGCCCGACAGCGGGAAGGCGAACACCGAGTTCAGCCGCGCCGAGTCGAACTGGGTGTCCTGTCCCTGCACGTACGGGCTGGATGCCGACAGCGCAATGAAGTGCGGGATGTAGCGCGACATGCGGTGCAGCATGAGCAGGGCCGCATCCGCATCGGGGCAGCCGATGTGCACGTGCTGACCGAAGATGGTGAACTGCTTGCTCAGGTAGCCGTACAGCTCCGACAGTTGCCGAAAGCGCGGCTTGTCGTAGATGCGCTGCTCGTGCCACTGCTGGAAGGCATGCGTGCCGCCGCCCAGCACCGCGATGTTGAGCTTGTCCGCGTTCTTCACCAGCGCATCGCGAATGGGCGTGAGCTGCGCCAGCACGTCGCGCGACGAATGGCATACGCCGGTGGAGATCTCGATCATGCTCGAGGTCATCTCCGGCACCACGCTGCCGGGCAGCGGCGTCTGTGCCATCAGCCGCAGCATGTCCTCGGCATAGGGCGTGAGGTCGTAGTCGTGGGTGTTGACCAGCTGCAGCTCCAGCTCCACGCCGAGCGACAGCGCTTCGGAGTGGGCAAAAGGCTCCAGCCCCACCACGCGTTCGGAATGTGCCGACTTCATCGGATGGTCTCCCCGCTCTTGCTGAAGGCCTGGGCCAGCCAGGGTTGCGAACTCTCGCCCGCCGCGTGGATGGCCACCGTGGCCAGCACCGCGCCCAGCACCTCCATCAAGAGGATGGCGGGCAGGGCGATCTGCGTGATCATGTTCCCGAGCAGGGGCGACGCGGTCACGAAATTGGACGCGATGAGCAGCGCCACTGCCGACAGCGGCGACATGGCCACACCGAGCCAGAACGCCTGCTTCCAGCTGGCGCCGCTGCCCGGGTTGGCAATGGCCACGCCGGCGATCTTGGCCAGCAGGCGCACGCCCAGCAGGATGAGCACCGTGCTGGCGACGGGCGCGCTCCAGTCGGCCTGCGCCGCCACCATCGAGACCAGCACGAACATCAGCATGGTGAGCAGCGACGAGGCCGTGCCCAGCTGGCGCGGCCAGGTCCAGGGCTTGGGGTTGAGCTGCTTGAGCAGCACACCGCCGATGAGCGCCGCCAGCGCAGCCGAGCCGCCCAGGTGCGCCGCCACCGCAGCGCCGGCAGCAATGATGGCCAGCAGGAAGATGGAGGTGTTCTCGCTGGTGGGGCTCATCACGCGCAGGGCCGAGCGCAAGGCCAGCGCCATCAGCGCACCCACCACGAAGGACAGCCCCAGCACCACCGCCACCGGATAGAGCTTTTGCAGCAGGCTCGCGGGCGCGCGCTCGAGCAGGCCCGCATGCGCGTAGCCCAGCGTGAGTGCATACAGCGTGTTGAGCGTGGCCAGCGCCAGGGCCCGTTCGATCACCGGCCCCGAGGCGTTGGCGTCCAGTGCCACGCGGCTGAGTACCGCCGGCGAGGCCACCACGGCAATCAACGCCAGAGGACCGGCCACCACATCGGCCATGCCCAGCCATTGCATGGTCCAGAACACCGCGAAGTACGTCAGCGTGGCTTCGAGAATGCTCTGGACCAGCACCATCGGGTTGTGCCGGAACCAGCGCAGCGGCAGCCGCCCACCTGCTTCGAAGAGCACGATGGCCACGCCCAGCTCGAGCAGGAACAGCCCGATGCCTTGCAGCGGCCACATGGCCCCTTCGAAGCCGGCAAAGCCTGCAATGGTGCCCACGATGGTGTAGCCCACCAGCTTGGGCATGCCGGTATAGCGCTGTACCAGGTGCCCGGCTGCCGCGGCCGCGGCCAGCAGCAGGGACCAGACCACGGTGGGGAAGCCGGCCGAGGGGCGCACCCACTCGGACCAGAACCCCATCAGATCATTGAAGAAAGCTGTCATGCGTATTGTTCTTGCGGCGCGCCGCCAGCCAGGCCGCGTGCCGTGTGGAGGGCCCGGCTCGCGCCGGACTCAGTGGAGGACGCGCGAGGCGGGAATGTCGCCCGTGCTCGAATCGAGCACGAACATCGGAATGGGCACGTCGAAACGCTCGCCACCTTCCGTTACGAAGAAGTAACTGCCGTGCATCGTCCCGGTCGAGGCCTGCAGCCTGCAGCCGCTCGTGTAACGAAAAGATTCGCCCGGCGGAATCAGCGGCTGTTGCCCGATCACGCCCAGCCCCTTGACCTCTTGCCGATGCCCTGCAGCGTCGTCGATGACCCAGTGCCTCGAAATGAGCTGGACCGGCACCGTGCCGTTGTTGGTCACGGTGATGGTGTAAGCGAAGGTATAGATCCGATCCCCAGGCGACGACTGCTCGTGCAGGTAGCGAGGTTCGACCAGGATGCCGATCGTGCTGCTGCTGCTGGTAGTCATCCCCCCATCCTACCGGACACCTCGCGCCGCGGCCCTGCGACAATCCCGGGTCATGACGAGTCCTACCCCCACGTACCGCATCGCCCCCTCCATTCTGTCGGCCGACTTCGCGCGCCTGGGCGCGGAAGTCTCGGATGTCATCGCCGCCGGCGCCGACTGGATCCATTTCGACGTGATGGACAACCATTACGTGCCCAACCTCACCTTCGGCCCCATGGTGTGCCAGGCGCTCAAGCCGCATGCCAAGACGCCGGATGGCCAGGCCGTGCCCATCGACGTGCACCTGATGATCCAGCCCGTGGACGCGCTGGCCGCGGCCTTTGCACAGGCCGGTGCCGACTACATCAGCTTCCACCCCGACGCCTCGCCGCACACGCACCGCAGCATCCAGGCCATTCGCGCCGCCGGCGCCAAGCCCGGCCTGGTGTTCAACCCGGGCCTGGGCCTGGAGGCGCTGGACTGGGCCATCGACGACATCGACCTGATCCTCATCATGAGCGTCAACCCCGGTTTCGGCGGCCAGAGCTTCATCGACTCGGCGCTGCGCAAGATCGAGCAGGCGCGCAAGCGCATCGAGCAAAGCGGCCGCGATATTCGCCTGGAAGTGGATGGCGGCATCAAGGCCGACAACATTGCCCGCGTGGCCAGCGCCGGTGCCGACACCTTCGTGGCGGGCAGCGCCATCTTCAATGCGCCGGATTACAAGGGTGTGATCGACAAGATGCGCACCAACCTGGCCGCGCGTTGAGCGTGCAAGGGGCGGGGGTGACCGGCAGCAGCAACAACACCTCGCGCTGGGCAAAGCTGCCCGACATGCTGCGCGTGCACGGCTTTGCCGCATTGCAGCCGGGCCCGCGCCTGATGGTGCTGGGCGGCGTGCACGGCAACGAGACCTGCGGCAGCGTGGGCATCGAGCGCGTGGCGGCGCAGTTCGACGCGGGCGAGCTGACCCTGCTGCGCGGCCAGCTCACGATGGTGCCGGTGGCCAACCCGCAGGCGCGCAGGCAGCTCACGCGCGAAGGCGAGCGCAACCTCAACCGAAACTTCCGCCCGAGCTCTGAAGGCCAGGCGCCGGCCGACTACGAGGCGCGCATCACCGACCTGCTGTGCCCGCTGCTTGACCGGCACGAGGTGCTGCTGGACCTGCATTCCTTTCAAAGTGCCGGCGAGGCCTTCGCCATGATCGGGCCGCGCGACAACACCGGCACGCTGGAGCCCTTTGCCCGTGCCGCTGAAGAGGGGCGGCTGGCGTTGCACCTGCGCACGCCGCGCGTGGTGGAAGGCTGGCTCGACATCTATGCCGCCGGCCTGGCCCAGCGCGAGCGCGCCGGCATTGCGGTGGAAGAAGGCGCCATCGACTTCGGCCGCGGCACCAACGAATACATGCGCACCCGCGGCGGCTACGGCGTGACGCTGGAATGCGGCCAGCACGACGACCCGGCCGCGCCCGAGGTGGCCTACCAGGCCATCTTGTCCACCCTGCGCCTGCTGCAGATGTTGCCGCCCGAGCCCAACGAGCCACCGCCGCCCGCACCGCAACTGCTGCGCCTGGCCAGCGTGACCGACCGGCTGCATGCCGACGACCAGTTCGTGCGCGACTGGGCCACCTTCGACGCAGTGGCACGGGGCGAGCCCATCGGCCAGCGGGCCGACGGCAGCGTGGTGCAGGCGCCGGACGACGGCTACATCGTCTTCCCGAATGAAGAAGCGCTGCCAGGCACCGAATGGTTCTACTTCGCCCGGGAGAGCGAGCGCCGCCTGGCCTGACAAGCGGCCTGGGCTCGACTGGTCCGTCGAAGCGACCGGCACGCACGAGCGGCGGTGCGCACTTCCTACA
The DNA here is from genome assembly GCA_018241225.1 of Pseudomonadota bacterium. Lineage (GTDB taxonomy): Bacteria > Pseudomonadota > Gammaproteobacteria > Burkholderiales > Burkholderiaceae_C > Variovorax. The sequence continues at coordinate 54,639 of JAFEEG010000002.1, read as the reverse complement.
CGCGAGGGCGCATGCCTGCCCTTAGAGTGCTTGTCTGGAGGTGCTTCCGACATGGCCGCTTCCGCCAAGACAGCCGCTGCGCGCAAGCGCAAGCCCGCCGCCCACATGACGGCCAAGGGTGCGCCGCGCGTGCTCTGGAAAGGCGCCATCAGTTTCGGGCTGGTGCACATCCCGGTGGGCCTGTACACCGCCACGCGTCCCCATGGCATCGACTTCGACTGGCTCGACAAGCGCTCGATGGACCCGGTTGGCTACAAGCGCATCAACAAGCGCACCGGCCGCGAGGTGGCCAAGGAGCAGATCGTCAAGGGCGTCGAGTACGAACATGGCCACTACGTCGTGCTCAGCGACAAGGAAATTGCCGACGCCTACCCGCGCACCACGCAGACCATCGAGATCGAGAGCTTCGTACCGGCCGCGAGCATTCCGCTGGTGTTCTTCGAGCGGCCCTACTACCTGGCCCCCATCAACCGGGGCGCAAAGGTCTATGCGCTGCTGCGCGAGACGCTGCAGCGCAGCGGCCAGGTGGGGCTGGCGCGCGTGGTGATCCAGAGCCGCCAGCACCTGGCGATGCTGATGGCCTCGGGCCCGGGCATGGTGCTGCATCTGTTGCGCTGGAGCGAAGACCTGCGGCCATGGAAGGCCTTGCCGCTGCCGCCTGAAGGCCTGAAGGCGGCCGGCGTGACCGAGCGCGAGGTGAAGATGGCGCAGGCGCTCATCGAGGACATGAAATCCGACTTCGACCCCACGGCGTATCACGACTCCTTCACCGAGGAGATCATGAAGTTGGTGCAGCGCAAGGTGAAGGCCGGAAAGACCGAATCGGTGGCGCATCTGGAACCACTGGAGCAAGATGGCGGGCAGGGCCAGGACACGGCCCGCGCCAACGTCGTCGACCTGACCGAGCTGCTGCAGCGCAGCCTGCGCCAGGGTGCAGGCAGGAGCGCCCCGCGCAAGAAGGCAGCACGCAAGCGCGCCTGAATCGCCGAACCGGACAGGAGCACCGCCCCGCATGGACAAGACCCGCGACGCACTGGCCCCCTATCACCGCAAGCGCGATTTCTCGCGCACGCCCGAGCCCTCCACCGGCGGGCGCGCCAATGCGTCTTCCTCGGCCACGCGCCTGTCTTTCGTCATCCAGAAGCACCATGCCACGCGGCTGCACTACGACTTCCGCCTGGAGCTGGACGGCACGCTCAAGAGCTGGGCCGTGCCCAAGGGCCCGAGCCTGGACCCTTTGGTCAAGCGCATGGCGGTGGAGGTGGAAGACCACCCGCTGTCCTACGGCGGCTTCGAAGGCACCATTCCGGCCGGAAACTACGGGGCCGGCCGCGTCATCCTGTGGGACCGTGGCGAGTGGGAGCCGGTGGGCGATCCGCACGAGGGGCTGGCCAAGGGAGACCTGAAGTTCAACCTCTACGGCCACAAGCTGCAGGGGCGCTGGGTGCTGGTGCGCATCAAGGGCCGGGGCGGCGAAAAGCAGCAGCCGTGGCTGCTGATCAAGGAGCGCGATTCGCATGTGCGGCCCGAGGCGGAATACGACGTGCTCGAGGCCATGCCCGACAGCGTGGCCGGTTTGCCCGAGAAAGTGGACAAGAAACCTGCCGCCGCAAGGACGCCAGCGAGGATGCCGCCCAAGGCCGAGCTGCCCGCCGCACTTGCGCCGCAACTCGCCACCCTGGCCAATGCACCGCCGCAGCCACCCGCCGACTGGCTGTACGAACTGAAGTACGACGGCTATCGCCTGCTGGCCCGCATCGACGGCAAGGACGTGCGTTGCTTCACCCGCAACGGCCACGACTGGAGCGACAAGCTGCCCGAGCTGGTGAAGGCGCTGCGTGCCCTGAAGCTGCGCTCGGCCTGGATCGATGGCGAGATCGTGGTCGAAGGCGAGAAGGGGGCGCCCGATTTCCAGGCGCTGCAGAACGCGTTCGAGCGCAGTTCGACGTCGAAGATCGTGTACTGGATGTTCGACCTGCCGTACTTCGACGGGCACGACCTGCGCGAGACACCATTCGAGGAGCGCACGGTGCTGCTGCGCAGCCTGGTCGACGAGAAGACGCCACACCAACTGCGCGTGAGCGAGACCTTCGACGCGCCTGCACGCGACCTGCTGGCGGCCGCCACGCGCCTGGGCTTCGAGGGCATCGTCGGCAAGAAGCGCGACTCGGCCTATATGTCGCGGCGCTCGCCCTACTGGGTCAAGCTCAAGAGCGGACAGCGCCAGGAGTTCGTCATTGGCGGCTACACCGCGCCCGGCGGCTCGCGCACCGGCTTCGGCTCGTTGCTGCTGGGGGTGCACGATGACGCGGGCAAGCTGCAGTACTGTGGCAACGTGGGCACGGGCTTTGACGAGGCGCTGCTGGGCAACCTGAAGGAAAAGATGGATGCGGTGGCTGCCAAGGCGTCCCCGTTTGCCGGCCCGGTGCCGCCGACCGTGAAGGTGGCGCAGTGGCTCAAGCCGAGCCTGGTGGCCGAGGTGTCGTTCGGCGAGTGGACGCGTGAAGGCCGCATACGCCACTCGGTGTTCCAGGGGCTGCGCATCGACAAGCCGGCGCGGCAGATCGCGCGCGAAGAGGCCAGGCAGGCGCCGTCTGGAAAGAAGAGCCGCAACCGCTCGCCAGACGGTGATGAGCAACAAGCTGAAGCAGCGCCGCCACGTGTGCGCGTGACGCATGCCGATCGCGTCATCGACAAGGCCAGCGGCATCACCAAGGGCGAGCTGGTGGCCTACTACCAGCGCATTGCGCCGCTCATGCTGCCGCACTTGAAGGGCCGGCCCGTGTCACTGGTGCGTGCGCCCGAAGGCGTGAGCGGCGAGCTGTTCTTCCAGAAGCATGCGCAAAAGCGCGAGATACCCGGGATGACGCTGCTGGACCCGGAACTCGATCGCGACCACGAGCCGCTGCTGCAAATCGACACCGACACCGCGCTGGTGTCGGCCGCGCAGATGAACACGGTGGAGCTGCACACGTGGAATGCAACGTCGAGCGCGATCGCCAAGCCTGACCGCATCTGCTTCGACCTGGACCCGGGCGAAGGCGTGGCCTGGTCGCGCGTGCAGGAGGCGGCGATGCTGCTGCGGGTCTTGCTCGACGAGCTTGGGTTGCCGGCCTTCCTGAAGACCAGCGGGGGCAAGGGGCTGCACGTGATCGTGCCGATCAAGCGGCACTACGGCTGGGACGAGGTGAAGGACTTTTCGCGCGCGGTGGTGGAGCATCTGGCGCAGACGATTCCGACGCGCTTCGTGGCCAAGAGCGGGCCGAAGAATCGCGTGGGAAAGATCTTTGTCGACTACCTGCGCAATGGCTTTGGCGCCACGACGGCGGCCGCATGGTCGGTGCGTGCGCGGCCGGGCATGGGCGTGTCGGTGCCGGTGGAGTGGGACGAGTTGCCCAAGCTGCACAGTGGCGCGCACTGGACACTGGCGGATGTGCACGAGCGCATACCGGTGGGCAACGGCCCCTGGGTGGAGATGGAGCGGGCCCGTGCGGCGCTGGGTGGGGCGATGCGCAAGATGGGTGGGTAGGTCGGGGGCGGCTAGCGAGCCCCCAAGAAGCCAGCCAGCGCAAACAGCACATCGTCGGGCGCCTCGCTCATCAGCGCGTGGCCGGCCTGCACCGTTACCACCTTGGCGTTGGGGGCCCGCTTGATCAGCGCCTGTGCCGCAGACACCTGCGTCATCTGGTCCCCTTTGCCGAGCAGGAAGAGCACCGGGCACTTCACCGCCTCGATGGCCGCCTCGCCGTTTGCATAGTTGTTGCAGGCGTTGAAGCCGATGTGGAACACGTTCGCTTCGGTGTTGCTGGCCAGCACGCGGCGCATCAGGGCGCGCGAGCCACCATAGAGCCAGGTGCCGGGCCCCAGCGACGAAGGCGGCGGTGCCAGCGTCGAGTGCGAAAAGGTGTTGACCATGGCAATGGCCTTTTGCGGCTCGTTCAGCGACGCATCCAGCAGCGCAGGCGACACCTTCATCGGATAGGCCGTGCCCACCATCGACAGATGACTCACCCGCTGCGGCGCGCGCGCCGCCGTCTCCAGCGCAATGAGTGAACCGAAGCTGTGGCCCACCAGCGCTGCGCGCTCGACGCCCGCCGCATCCAGCAGGGCGATCACCGTCTGCGCTGCTTCTTCCACGCTCGCAGGCGGCTTGCCGCCGCTCTTGCAGTGGCCCGGCAGGTCGATGGCCAGCACGTTCCAGCCGTGGTGTGCGAACCAGCGGCTTTGCAGAATCCACACGCTGTGGTCGTTGAGCACGCCGTGAATGAACACGACCGTCGGCTTTGCCGCGTCGAAGGGCTTGCCGCCCGTGTAGGCATACAGGCTGTGGCCGTTGACGGTGATGTTCATGCTGCCGCCTTTTCTGCCGCCTTCAGTGCGCGCTTGAGGTCGTCGATCAGGTCAGCCGGATCTTCCAGCCCGATGGAAAGGCGAATCGTGCCCTGCGTGATGCCGGCGCCGGCCAGCGCTTCGTCGGACATGCGGAAGTGCGTGGTGGACGCCGGGTGGATCACCAGGCTGCGGCAGTCGCCCACGTTGGCCAGGTGGCTGAACAGCCGCAGCGTCTCGATGAACTTCTTGCCCTGTTCGCGGTTGCCCTTGAGGTTGAAGCTGAACACCGAGCCCGCGCCCTTGGCCCCATGGCGCAGCATCTTGTTGGCCAGTGCATGGCTGGGGTGCGAAGGCAGCAGCGGGTGGCCCACATGCTCCACGAAAGGATGCGTGGCCAGAAACTCCACCACCTTCTGCGTGTTGTCGATGTGCCGCTCCATGCGCAGCGGCAGCGTCTCCACGCCCTGCAGGATCAGCCAGGCCGTGTGCGGGCTCATGCTCGCGCCGAAGTCGCGCAATCCCTCGCGCCGTGCGCGCAGCAGGAAGGCGCCCACCGTGCTTTCGTCGGAGAACACCATGTTGTGAAAGCCGTCGTAGGCCTGCGTCAGCTCGGCAAACTTGCCCGATCGCTCCCAGTCGAAGCTGCCGCTGTCCACCACGATGCCGCCGATGACGGTACCGTGGCCCGAGAGGAACTTGGTGGCCGAGTGGTAGACCAGGTCGGCACCCCAGTCGAAGGGCTTGAGCAGGTAGGGCGTGGTGAAGGTCGAGTCCACCAGCAGCGGCACGCCCGCCTGGTGGGCGATGTCGCTCACCGCCGCAATGTCCAGCACGTCCAGCCCCGGGTTGCCCACCGTCTCGCCGAACAGCAGCTTGGTGTTGGGACGGATGGCCGCGCGCCAGCCGTCCAGGTCGCCGGGCTTGACGAAGGTGGTGTCGATGCCGAAGCGCCGCATCGTGTAGTGCAGCAGGTTCTGCGAGCCGCCGTACAGCGCAGTGCTGGCCACGATGTGCGAGCCCGCGCCCATGAGCGTGGCCACCGACAGGTGCAGCGCCGCCTGTCCGCTGGCGGTGGTGATGGCGCCGATGCCGCCCTCGAGCGCCGACACGCGCTGCTCCAGTACCGCGTTGGTAGGGTTGCTGATGCGCGAGTAGACGTGCCCGGCGCGCTCGAGGTTGAACAGCGAGGCCGCATGGTCACTGGATTCGAAGACGAAGGAGGTGCTCAGGTGGATCGGCACCGCCCGCGCCCCGGTGGTGGGGTCGGGGGCCGCGCCCGCGTGCAGCGCGAGCGTGTCGAAGCCAGGATCGGAATAACCGGGCATGGGAGCCTTTCAGAGGAATCAAAAAGGGGAAAGCGCGAACGACCCGTTACGTCTGCAAGACAGCACCAGTGTCGTGGACGTGCCAACGGTGGGTCATTGTGTGTGATTTGTGGGCTATATTTGAATCGGTACTTAGCCCACAAGAGAGGAGCACCCCCCATGAAAGTCAGCGACATCCTCCGCCTGAAGGGCAACGCGCTCTTCACCATCACGCCCGACGAACCCCTGGCGGATGCCGTCAACATCATGGCCGACAAGGACATCGGCTCGCTGGTGGTGATGGAGCACGGCGACCTGGTTGGCATGCTCACCTTCCGCGAGGTGATCGTGGCGGTGGTGGGCAACGGCGGCTCGGTCGGCACCACGCAGGTGCGCAAGGCCATGGACGACCACCCCGTCACCTGCACGCTGGAAACCGATCTCGACGAGATCCGCCGGATCATGCTCGACCGCCATGCGCGCTATATGCCCGTGATGGACAAGCGCATGCTGATGGGCGTGGTGAGCTTCTACGACGTGGCCAAGGCCGTGGTGGACAGCCAGAATTTCGAGAACAAGATGCTCAAGGCCTACATCCGCGACTGGCCCGCGGAAGAAGAAGACGAAAAGAACTGATCACGGCAACGGCTGCCGCCCCCGGCACCTGTGGGGGGCAGCCGTGGCGGCCCGTCATTCCTTGATGTTGGCCGACTGAACGATCTTCTGGTTGCGGGCGTATTCGGTCCGCACGAACTTGCCCAGGTCCTCCGCCGAGCCGCTGCCCGGCACCGCGCCTTGCTCCTGCAGCTTGGCGCGAATCTCGGGGTCCTTCAACACCGCATTGAGTTCCTCGTTGAGCCGCTTGACGACGGCTGGCGGCGTGGCTGCGGGCGCGAAGATGCCGGTCCAGCTCACCATCGAATAATCCTTCAGGCCCGGCATCTCGCTGAAGGTCGGAACCTTGGGCAGGGCTTCCAGGCGCTTGTCGCCGGTCACGCCCAGGGCCTTGAGCCGGCCGCCGGTGATGTGCGGGATGGCGCTGGTGCTCACCAGCATGGCCAGGTCCACCTGGTTGCCGATCACGTCGGATGCGATCTGCGCGCCACCGCGGTAGGGAATGTGGGTGACGTAGATGCCGCTCTTTTCTTTGAGCAGTTCCATGGCCAGTTGCAGCACCGTGCCCACGCCGGAGGTGGCGTAGTTGTACTTGCCGGGCGAGGCCTTGGCGAGCTTGACCAGGTCCTGGTAGCTCTCTACCGGCAGGCCCGGGCGCGCCACCAGCACCATCGGCGCGGTGTTGAGCATGCCCACCGGGGCCAGGTCCTTGAGCGGGTCGAACTTGAAGGCGGCCGGGTTGATGAGCTTGCCGATGGCAATCACGCTGTCGGGGCCGGCCACCAGGGTGTAGCCGTCGGGTTGTGCGTTCACCACCTTGCTCACGCCGATGACGCCGCCTGCGCCGGCCACGTTCTCGATGACCACCGTCTGCTTGAGCCGCTCGCCCAGCTTGGTGGCCACGAGGCGGGCGTTGAAGTCCACGCTGCCGCCGGCCGTGTAGGGCACCACCAGCGTGATCGGCTTGGTAGGCCAGGTCGCTTGGGCAAGTGCGATGCCGGGCAGTGCGGCGGCCAGCAGGGCGGCCAGGGCGATGGGCTTCTTGATGGAGGGCATGGTGGGTTCTCGGGAGTGTCAGGGGGTAGGAGCGAAGTCAGAGCGAAAAGCGTGCGCGCAGTGCGTCGAACTCGGCGCTCCACTGCGTGCGCCAGTCGCGGCGCTGGCTCTCGTCGATCCAGGCGCCGTCCAGGCCATTGAGCATGAAGCCGCGCAGGTCGTCGATGCCGAAGCCGAAGTCGCGCACCATCATGGCCCAGGCCTGCGTGGGCGTGACCTTGTGCAGCGTCGGGTCGTCCGTGTTGGGGTGTATGCGCAGGCCCAGGCCCGGCATCTTTCGGATCGGGTGGTCCAGCGCCCAGCGCTCGGGCGGCAGGGTGCGCAGGTAGTAGGAATTGGTGGGCACCACGGTGAAGATCAGGCCGCGCTCGGCGCATTGGCGTGCAAAGTCGGGCTGGTCGACCACGGTGTAGCCGTGGTCGATGCGGTCCACCTGCAGCAGCTCCACCGCGGTGCGCACATTGGTCCAGGGCATGCCGAACTCGCCGGCATGAGCGGTGGTCTTGAGGCCGCCTTCGCGCGCACGGCGATAGGCTTGCAGGAACATCTCGGGCGGGCGGTCCACCTCGCGGTAGTCGATGCCGATGCCGATCACTTCCTCTTCGGCCCTGTGGGCCAGCACCCAATCGACCATTTCCACCGCGGCCTCGGGGCTGGCTTCGCGGTCGATGGCGGCAATCAGGCGCCCTGCGATGCCCAGGTCCTTGCGCGCATCGCGAATGGCCTGCACGACCGCATCCTGCGCCGCTGCGTAGCCAATGCCCGATTCGTGCACCGTGCCGGTCGGGTTCCAGAAGAACTCGGCATGCCGCACGTTGTGGCTGGCGGCGTCCTGCAGGTATTCGTAGGTCAGCTGGTGCAAGTCGTCGGGGGTGCGCACCAGTTCTGCGTCCAGGGCGCGCAGCACCCGCAGCACGCCCACCGGTTTCTCGCCGCGGGTGTAGAAGCCCTGGATCTCCTCGGCGGCCAGGGGCGAGCCGGCCCGGGCGTTGAGGGCTTCGAAGGTGGCCTGGCGCACCGTGCCGAACAGGTGGCAGTGCAGTTCCACCTTGGGAATGGCGCGCAGGAAGTCGTCGAGAGGCGTGGTGGACATGCTCAAAGTCTAGGCAGCGCCAGCCTTCAAGAGAAGTTCTGAATTTCTATAATTTCATTCATTCAACTGATAACCAGGCGGCCCATCGCATGTCCACCCAGCCCTTGCGTGCCCTGACGTTGCGGCAGCTGCAGTGCTTTTCGGTGCTGGTGGAAGAAGGGCACTTCGGCCGGGCGGCGCAGCGCCTGGCGATCACGCAGCCGGCGCTGAGCAATGCCATCAAGCAGATGGAAAAGCTGCTGGGCGCCGAACTGCTTTCGCGCACCACCCATAGCCTGGCCCTCACGCCCGTCGGGGCCGAGGTGCTGGCGCGCACCGACTTCCTGGTCAACACGGTGGACATGGCGCTGCGCGACATCGAAAGCACGGTGCGACGTGGCCGCGCCTTCGTGCACATCGGCGTCATTCCTTCGGCCAGCGGTGCGGTTGCCGAAGCCGTGGGCGAGTTCCTGCGCGAAGGCGGGCGCGAACTCGAGCTGGCCTGGCGCGACGCCCCCTCCACCACCTTGCTGGCCGAGGTGCGCAGCGGCCAGCTGGACTTTGCCGTGGCTGCCATCACCGAGGCACCCGGCGGCGGCCTGGCCAGCGTGGAGCTGTTCCGCGATCCGCTGATGCTGGTGCTGCGGCGCGACCACGCGCTGGCCAGCCAGCAGGAGGTGGGCTGGGAGGCCATCGGCAGCGAGCGGCTGGTGCTGTTCGAAAGCGGCAGCATGCCGGCGCTGGGCAACCCGGCGCGCGCCCAGTTCGCGCAGGGCGCCGAGCCCTACCGGGTGAGCTATTCCGAAACGCTCTATGCGCTGGTGCGCGGCGGGCTGGCGCTGGGTCTGATGCCGCGCCTGTACACCGCCTCGCTGCGCGATCCGCAACTGGTGGTGCTGCCGCTGGCGCGGCCGCGCATCGAGCGGCGCGTGGTGCTGGTGTACCCGGCCGGGCCCACGCGCAACGAAGCGGCGAGCGAGCTCATTGCCTTTCTTCGCAAGCGGCTGCCGCTGGTGCCGGGTGCGCCTGCCAAGGAGGTTGCCGCGAAGAAGAGGCCGGGCAGGCGCAAGGCGCCGTCGTAGCCCCCGGCGCTCAAACGATCAGAGCTGCACTTCGGCCCGGCCGATGCCCGGAAACTCCGCCGTCACCAGGTCGCCGGCCTGCGCCAGCGGCAGGCCGCACCAGGTGCCGGTGGTGACCACCGTGCCGGCGCGCACCACGGCGCCGTCCCGGGTTGCATGACGCAACCAGGCCGGCAGCACGAAGGCCGGGTCGCTGCACGAGTGGGTGCCGACAAACTCCATGGTCGGCTGCTTGCCGATGTTCACGATGCAGTGCTGCGCCGACCAGTCGCGCGGCGCAAATGGTTGCCATTCGCCCAGCACCAGGGCGCCGTGCGATTGCAGGTCGGCCAGCTTGGCCAGCGCGGGTGCCTCCAGCGCCTCGGTCCAGCGCGAATCGACCAGCTCGATGGATACGCACATGCCATCCACCAGCCGCGTTGCCGCGGCTACATCGAGTTCGGCAGCGAGCTGCGCGTCCACGTCCTTCGAGATGCGCAGTGCCACTTCGGCTTCGATGCCGCGCAGGTGAAACGGCCACTTGCGTGCGTCGGCCGGGCTGGCCCAGATGCCGTGCGGCGGCAGCGGCGCATGGGTGAGGGTGGCCTGGCGCGACGGGCCGCCCGATTTCCAGTGGTGCGGCGCGCTGCCCGCTGGCAGGCCGGCGAACCAGCCCAGTGCCTGGCCCACGCCCGCTTGCACCGCATAGGCGGCGGCGGCATCGGGCAGCGGCGTGGCGGCGGCGGATGCGGTTTGTCCCAGGCGGCGTGCGGTCAGCAGGCTGTTGGCGGTGTCGTCGATGATGCTCATGTCCAGTTGGTTCTCTCTTTTTTGTCTCTCGTTCAAAGCGCGGGCCAGCGATGGGCCCAGGGAGCGACGGCCTCGTAGGCAGCGCCCAGGTCCAGCAGCAGATCATCGCAGCCATAAGGGCCGATGAGTTGCAGGCCGATGGGCAATCCTTCGCGCGAAGGGTCGGTGGGCACCGACAGCCCAGGCAGGCCTGCGGCATTGACCCAGCCGGTGTAGGCGGCGTGCCCGCGCGGGCCCACTTCCTTGCCGTCGATGCGGGGCGGGAACGCCTCGTGCGCCGGCCACGGCAGGGCGGCAGCCGAGGGCATGGCAATGACGTCGAATTGCTCGAACATGCCCACCACGTCGCGGCGCAACTGGCGCACGCGCTCCATGATCTGCCACACCCGTGCGCCCGACACGCGGCGGCCCGCTTCGGCGCCTTCGCGGTACTTGGCGCTGGCTTGTGCTTCCCAGTCGGGGTGTTCCTCGAACATTGCGGCCAGGCCCACCTGCCCGATCTCGGGCCAGGCCTGCATCAGGTAGCCGATGTCCACCGGCAGCTCGCCTTCTTCCACGTGGTGGCCCAGCGCGGCAAGGCGCTGCACGGCCGTGCGGCAGTTGGCGGCAATCTGCCGGTCCAGCGGGTTGGCGTTGAGGTGCTCGACATAGAGCACGCGCAGCGGCCCGGTGGCCGGCCGCATGCGCTGCTGCGCCGCCCATGCCGATAGCGACGAGCGATCGGCCGCGTCGGGCCCGCGCAGCAGTTCGAACAGCATGCGCACGTCGGCCACGGTGCGGCCCACCGGGCCGATGCAGTCGAAGTCCAGCAGCAGGCCCGGCAACTGGCGAACACGCGGCCAGGCGCTCAGCGATGGCTTCAGGCCCACCAGGCCGGTGTGCGAGGCCGGCCGGCGGATCGAGCCGCCGCCGTCCTGCGCAATGGCCAGCGGGCCCATGCCTGCGGCCACCGCCGCCACCGCGCCGCCGCTGGAGCCACCGGGCGTGAGCTCGGGGGCCCAGGGGTTGCCGGTGACGCCGAACACCGGATTGCCGGTGTAGCCGTCGTTGGCAAATTCGGGCACGTTGGTCTTGCCCAGGATCAGCGCGCCGGCTTCGCGCGCACGCGCTGCCGCGAGCTCGTCGAAGCCGGGCACGTGCGCCTTCAATGCCGGCGTGCCGCAGGTGGTGGGCAGGCCGTCCAGGTAGAGGCTGTCCTTCACCGTGAGCGGAATGCCGTCGAGCATCGACAGCGGCGTGCCGCGCGCAAAGCGCTCGCCGGCGGCCTGCGCCTCGGCCAGCACCGCCTTGTCGCGGCGCGAGACGACGGCGTTGAGCTTGCCGTTGACCTCGTCGATGCGCGCCAGCACGTCGTAGGCGACGGCCAGCGGCGTCAGGCTGAGTTCACGATAGCGGCGCGCCAGTTCGGTGGCCGGGAGTTTCCAGAGTGGTTCGTGCTGTGTCATATCTGTCTATTTGAGCCCCACGATCGGGCCCACCACCTGCTTCCAGATGGCCGAGCACTTGTCGTAGGACTTGTCGCATTGTTCGCTCCAGATGGGCAGCGAAACGGTGGTCAGCGCATCGCGAATGATCTGCTGGTCCGCGGGCTTGACCGGCACTTCCTTCATCGCGAACTTCTTGACCGTCTTGCATGGGTCCTTGCCCACGTTGCAGCGCACCGCGTCTTCGTACAGGTCGCGCGAATAGACCCAGACCTCGTCCTCGAACTTCTTGAAGGCCTCGGTGATCTTGGCGCGCTGGTCTGCCGGCAGGGCGTTCCACTTGTTCAGGTTCATCGTCCAGGCATTGAGCGAAATCTGGAAGCCGATGGGCATGAAGTGCGTCGTCACCTCGGGCCAGCCGGCCGAGTTGGCCGAGCTCGGGCCGGTGATGGCGCAGTCGGTCACGCCGCGCTCAAGCGCCTGCTGCGTTTCGCCGAAGGAAATGGTGACCGGAATGCCGCCGAGCTTCTCGATGAACTTGGCCAGCGACGCGTCGTACACGCGCACCTTCTTGCCCTTGAGGTCGGCCAGGCCGGTGACCGGCACCTTGCAGAACAGCACCTGCGGGCCGAAGGAGTAGATGCCCAGCAGCTTGCCGCCGTAGCGCTCCTGCAGGCGCTTGTCGAAGGCCTCGCGGTACGCGTCCACCACCTTGCGGGCGGTGTCGTAGTCGGTCGACAGGCCCACGATGTCGGGGCCCAGGAAGAAGGGCTCGTCGCGCGAGACCTGCGCCAGGCGCAGTGCCACGATGTCGAACAGGCCCGACTTGAGCGTGCGCAGGCCGTCGGCGTCCTTCACGCCCAGCACGTCCATCGGCTTGTAGTCCACGTCGATGGGTGTGCCGGTGTTCTTCGCGAAGTTCTCGAAGAAGGGCTGCTCCTTGTTCTGCTGGATGAGGCCGGTGGCCACCAGGTTGCCCGCTGCGCGCAGCTTCAGGTTGTCGGCATGGGCCGCGGACAGGCCCAGGGCCAGCGCGGCAGCGGAAAGGGCAAACTTGAACAGCTTCATGGTGGGTCTTTCCTGGTGGTGGTGATGGTGCAGTGGTGAAGTGGATGCCGCGGGTGCGGCCTGGCGGCAGACGCGTGCACGCATCGCGTCAGCGTGCTCCGTAGAAGAGGTTGGGCAGGTAGGTGGCAATGGCCGGGAAGTGGATGAGCACCGCCGTCATCACGATCATTGCGGCCAGGAATGGCAGCGTTCCCTGGAACACCTCGTTGATGCTTCCTTCGCCGCGCACGCCCTGGATCACGTACAGCGTCATGCCGATGGGCGGGCTGAGCAGCGACAGCTCGCACATCAGCACCATGAACACGCCGAAGAACACCGGGTCGATGCCGGCGGCCTGGATGATGGGAAACACCACGGGCAGCGTGCCCACCATCATCGGCATGGTCTCCAGTGCCACGCCCAGGATCACGTACATGATGGCCAGTACCCACAGCAGCGCCAGCGGCGACACGTCGAGCGACTTGATCAGGCTGGACAGCGACTGCGGCACGCCCAGCATCGACAGCACGAAGTTCAGGTACAGCGCGGCCACCAGGATCAGCGCGGTCATGGCCGTCAGGCGCATGGTCGAGCGGAAGCACTCGTGCAGCATCGGGATGCTCAGCTTGCCGTAGCCCCAGGCAATGGGCAGGCACACGATCACGCCCAGCGCAGCGCTTTCGGTAACGGTGGCCCAGCCGCTGTAGATGCCGCCCATGACCACGCCGAACACCAGCAGCGGCCCGCCCAGGTGGATCGAGTTCTTCAGGCGCTCGCCCCAGCTCACGCTGCCTTCGGGCTTGCCCGCCACGCTGGGCCGCCACACGGCGATGGCCAGGATGGTGATGAGGAACAGCACCGTCATGATCGCGCCGGGCAGCACGCCGGCCATGTACAGGCGCGAGGCCGAGGTGTTGGTCATCGACCCGTAGATGATGAAGGCCACGCCCGGCGGAATGAGGTTGCCCAGGCTGGCGCCGGCTGCGATGGAGCCCAGCACCAGGCGCTGGTCGTAGCCGCGGTTGCGAAACGACGGCAACGCCACCGTCGAGATGGTGGCGGCCGTGGCCACCGACGAGCCCGACACCGCCGAGAACAGCGCCGATGCGCCGATGTTGGTGTGCAGCAGCCCGCCCGGCAGGCGCTTGAGCCAGTCGGCCAGCGACTGGTACATCTTGTCGGTGGCCCCGCCGCGCATCAGGATCTCGCCCAGCAGGATGTACAGCGGGATCGACAGCAGCAGGTAGTCTTCGCCGGCGGCCCACAACTGCTCGCCCAGCGCGTTGAAGGCCGGCATGCCGAAGTGCGCCATGGCGCCCAGCAGGCCGACCACCAGCATGGTGGTGGCCACGTGCACGCCGAAGAACATCAGGCCCAGCATCAGCGCCAGGCCCAGCAGGATCTCGATGGGGCTGATCATGCGCGTGCTCCTTCCATGGCAGTGGCGGTGGTGCCCGTGGCTTCTTGCGAAGGCATGCGCACTTCGGTCTCGGCCTCGATTTCCTCGTCCAGGGTCTGCGGGCCGAACTGGTCGTTCAGCTGCGCCTGGCGCCCGGTCACGAACAGCTTCAGCGCATGCCAGGCGGCCAGCAGCGCAACGGCCGCGAACAGCGCGTAGCCCACCAGCCAGATCGTTTGCGGAATCCACATGGGCGTGGCCAGCGGCGTGGCGGCGGTGGACTTCATGTCCACGCTCTCGAGCACCACGTTCAGCCCGCGCCACAGGCACAGCACAGCCAGCGCGGTGAGCGACAGCATGGCCGTCAGGTTGAGCACCGCCTGCAAGCGCGGCGAGAAGCGCGAAAGCAGGAAGTCCACGCGGGTGTGGCTGCGCGTGATCAGCGTGTAGGAAAAGCCGAATGCACCGACGATGCCGTAGGTGTAGGAGCCGATCTCGTCGACGCCCTGCAGGCTGAAGCCGAACAGCTTGCGCCCCAGCATCTCGACGCAGGTGATGGCGCTCAGGGCGATGAGCCACCAGCCGCAGGCAATGACGCTGGCATCGGCAATGGTGCCGAGCACGCGGCTTGCGGGGCCGGGTGGAAGCAGTGTTTTCATGTTGCTTTGCTCCTGTAGGTCGTGGAAGGGAAGATCAGTTGGAAAGCTGGCGCTGCGGCAGCAGGCTGGGCGTTGCGCAAGCCAGGAAGCGGCCGCGCCCTGCGCGGGCGTGGAAGGCGCCGTCCCACACCACCTCGCCGCCGCACAAGGTCAGGGCTGGCCAGGCACGCAGGCGCTGGCCGGCATAGGGCGTGTAGTCCCCCGCGTGGTGCAGGTGGCTGTTGGACAGCACGAACTCGCGCTCTTCCCACACCACCAGGTCGGCGTCGCTGCCCACGGCGATCGTTCCCTTGCGCGGGTGCAGGCCATAGGCCTTGGCCGGGTTGGTGGCAGTGAGCTCGACAAACTTGTTCAGCGTCATGCGCCCGCCCAGCACGCCTTCCGAATAGAGCAGCGGCAGGCGCGTCTCGATGCCGGGAATGCCGTTGGGGATGTGGCGAAAAGCCACTTCTTCGCCACCGGGCTTCTTGCCCTCGGGCGCGTCGTACTTGAAGGGCGCGTGGTCGGAGCTGAAGACGGTGAACAGGCCATCGTTGAGTCCTGCCCAGATCACTTCCTGGTTGGACTTGTCGCGCGGTGGCGGGCTGCACACGCATTTGGCGCCGTGGTAGCTATCGTCGATGCCAAGGTCTTCGGCCGTGAGGAACAGGTACTGCGGGCAGGTCTCTGCAAACACGCTCAGGCCGTGCGCGCGCGCCCAGCGGATCTGCTCGACCGCTTCGCGGCCCGAGACATGCACGATGAGGATGGGCACGTCCACCAGCTCGGCCAGCGCAATGGCGCGATGGGTGGCTTCGCGCTCCACCAGCATGGGCCGAGAGTGCGCATGAAAGCGCGGCGCGGTGCGGCCAGCTGCCTCGAGCCGCTTGCTCAGCCACTCGATGCAGTCGGCGTTCTCGGCATGGATCATGGCCATGGCCCCGTGCCGGCGCGCCACCGCCAGCACGTCGAGGATCTGGCCGTCGCCCAGCTTCAGATCGTCATAGGTCATGTAGATCTTGAAGGAGGTGTAGCCCTCGCGGATCAGCGCGGGCAGCTCCTCGTTCAGCACCTTGGGCGTCGGGTCGCTCACGATCAGGTGGAAGGCGTAGTCCACATGGGCCTTGCCTTCGGCGCGCTGGTGGTAGTCCTGCACCGCGGCGCGCAGCGACTGGCCTTTTTCCTGCGCGGCAAAGGGAATCACCGTGGTGGTGCCGCCGCAGGCGGCGGCGCGGGTGCCGGTGTCGAAGTCGTCGGCCATGCGCACCGGTGGCGTCATGGGCTGGTCGAGGTGGCAATGCGCGTCCACGCCACCCGGCGTGACCACGCGGCCGGCCACGTCGAACTCGCGCACGCCGGCCGGCAGCTGCTGGCCGATCTGCACGATGCGACCGCCCGCGATGCCGATGTCGGCCTCGAAGACGTCGGCCGCCGTGGCCACGCGGGCATTGCGAAGCACCAGCTCCAGAGCCTTCATGGAAGGCTCCTGTCGGCACCAGGTTTGTGCATTGTGTTCGACATGACTGTTGACAATGTGTTGATCCATCCGGGATGCCCCGCAGCGGTGCAAACTGGCCAGCGTTCCCGGTACGGAACGCCTGTTGCAAGCTTCGGGCCAATGTTGCCTATGCTGGCAACTAAAGTGTCGACATGATGGTCAACAATGTCCGTCTCGGATTAAGTGTTAACACTATTGTCGACAAAAAATTACACCTGTTGGAAGGTGCATTTGCCGGGGGTGCCGAGCGCGCGGAGAAGCGCGCGGCGATGGGCCGCCGGGCCTGTTGGGAGGGGCTTCAAGGGCTGAAGAGCCCTGGTGTCTTGCGCGGCCGGTGGTGCTGCCGCGACGGGCGCCTCAGGCGTCCTTGCGCACGAACATGCTCAGGTCGAGCGGTGCATCGTTGCCCAGCCACATCGCATGCGCAGTGTGGTCGGCGTAGTCGTCGCCGGTTTCGCCATGCACCAGAACATCCAGGCCCGCGCGCCTCGATTCGAGCCAACCGATGATGCGTTCGAAGCCGTCGGCGCCAAAGGCCAACTGGAAACTCCAGTGCGGATGCGGCCCCACCGGCTTTTCATGAAAGCGGCCGACGGTTGCGGCGGGAGGCAATTCGACCAAGGCGAGCTCGCGCAGGGCGCGGGCCTGCTCCACCGTGGCAGGTCCGAAGTAAACATGCGCGTGGTAGCGCGGATAGATGTTTTCCGGTCGGCGGGGCATGGGGCGATTGTGATCGCGTGGCTGTCGTCTGCCCAGCGCAAGGGCAATCGCGCAGCTCGCCCTGTTTCTACAGCGCGGGCTTGTTCACCATGAGGCATCCAGCGTGGCCAGCAGGCGCGAAGGCGGCGTGGCGGCTCGCCCGAGCAATTGCGACAGCCTTGCCGGCGCCGCGACGTTGTCGGTGGCCAGCAGGGCCAGTGTTTCGCTGCACCACGGCGAGATCGGCACCTGGTCGCCAAGCCATGCGCTGGCGTGCGTGGCCCAGTGGGGCAGGGGCCAGGTGCGGGCCGGCGAATTGCCGCGCTGCGCACGCAGGCTCGCGATGAAATCGGCGAGCGTCAGCGCCTCGGGGCCGGCAAGCTCCATCAGGCCTAGGCTATCTTGCCGAGGTAGCAGCGCAGCGATGGCCTCGGCCAGTTCTGCAACGGCCAGGGGCTGCACGCGGGCACGCAGCACCGGGCGCGGCAACATCAGAAAAGGCAGGCGCGAGAGGGCGAGGAAGAGCTGGCTGCTGGCGCCGTCCTTGCCGAAGACCACGCTGGGGCGCAGCACCAGGCCGTCCAGCCGTGCGGCCTGGGTGAGCGCCAGCAGCGCCTCGTCAGCGGCCCGCTTGGTTTGCGCGTAGCGCGTCGGGTTGCGCTCGATGCCCAGGGCCGAGATGTGGATGACGCGCCGCACGCCGGCTTGCGCGCAGGCCTCGAACAGTGCTGCTGGTGCGCTGGCGTGGATGCTGTCCATGGGCGTGCGGGCCGAGTCGCGCAGGATGCCCACCGCGTTGACCACGGCATCGATGCCCGCGAGCTGAGGTCGCCATGCGTCAGGGTGGGTGGCGAGTGTGAAGTCCAGTGCGGGCGCCGAGCGCCGGCCCAATGCAACGACCTGGTGCCCCGCACGGGTCAATGCCTTCGAGACGGCCGCGCCGATGAATCCGCTGGCGCCAGTGAGCAGGACGCGCATCTCAGTGCTCCTCGGGCCGGTGGTCCAGGCTGCAGGCGCCGTCGCGGCATGCGGCGCTTTGCCGCTGCGCGCGGCGGGCAGCGCGCTCGAAAAGCGGACCGATCAGCCAGCCCGGCAGCCGGTAGCGGTGGCGCACCAGCACCGGGTAGGCGCGGCGCGCCATGCCGGACAGCAGGGGCAGGCCCAGCATCGTGCGCACCCAGGGCAGGCCGGCGGCGGCATAGGCGGCGCGAAAGGTGTCGATGCCCACGTAGACCCGGCCGGCTGCGTCCACGGCATGGATGGCATTCATCAGTGCTTCGCGCGGCGCCGGTCCGTCTGTGAAGCCTTCCGGCGAGCAGTCGACCAGCGCCAGCCTGCCGGTGGTGTCGCGCGCCTTCAGGTTGTGGATCTCGGCGCTGCACAAGCGACAGCTGCCGTCGTAGTACAGGGTCAGCGGATAGGCGGGATGGTGGATGGATGTCATGGCTGTTGCTTCTGATATTTCAGTCAAAACAGAAATGAATGAGCAAAAAAAGAGAACCCTTCACAGCATCGGCAAGGTGGGTACGTCGTCGCCCTTGCCCTTGTCGGCGCTTGCGCCGCGCACGAAGCGCTGCACGCTGGCGCCCAGGCTGAGCACCTTGTCGAGCGTGCCGGGCGACAGGCGCAGCATCTCTTCTGCCCAGGCGCCGAGCTTTTCCATCAGCTCCAGGGTGGCGCGGATGCGGTCTTGCGCGTCGGCCGGCTCGCGAGCGAAATCGGGGCTGGCGATGATCTCGCGCAGCATGCGGATGGTGGGGTCGAACTCGCGCTCCTTGCGCTCGCGCACCACGGTGCGAAACAGCTCCCACACGTCGACGCTGGTCTCGAAGTAGTCGCGCCGGTCGCCCATGACGTGCGTGACGCGCACCAGGTTCCAGGCCTGCAGTTCCTTGAGGCTGTTGCTCACGTTGGAGCGGGCCACGCCCAGCGTCTCGGACAACTGCTCGGCATTCATGGGCCGTCCCTGGGTGAAGAGCAGTGCGTGGATTTGCGACACGGTGCGGTTGACGCCCCACATGGAGCCCATTTCGCCCCAATGAAGAACGAATCTGCGTTGAATGTCGGTCAGTTCCATGGCTCGAAGTCTATGGATTCAGTTATTTCTGTCAACAGAGAAATTAAAATATCGATGGCAAGCGATGGCGTGGCATGATACTGTATGAATAACCAGTGTTCGCCATGCCCCCCGAATTCAACATTCCCCTGCACGCCATCAAGGGCCGCGGCGCGGCCTCGCGCCTGCCGCACCGCTTCGAGAGCGAGCAGCGGGGCAGTTACGACGATGGCTGGGGCACGCTGGACGACTCGCAGGCCGAGGCCGCCGAGGCGCCGCCCCTGCAGACCGAGGTGCGCTTCGAGGACGTGAAGTCGGTGCTGGGCGGCAACGACTCACCCGATGTGCCCTTCGACCGCTCGCTCAACCCCTATCGCGGCTGCGAGCACGGCTGCATCTACTGCTTTGCCCGGCCCACGCACAGCTACCTGAACCTGTCGCCGGGGCTGGACTTCGAGACCAAGCTCATTGCCAAGCGCAACATCGTGCCGGTGCTGCGCCAGGAGCTGAGCCGGAGGAACTACCGGCCCAGCCAGATCGCCATCGGCACCGCCACCGACTGCTACCAGCCCATCGAGCGCGAACTGCGGCTCACGCGCTCGGTCATCGACTTGCTCGGCGAATGCCGTCATCCCTTTGCGCTGGTCACCAAGTCCAGCGCGGTGGAGCACGACCTCGACCTGATCGCGCCCATGGCGGCGCAGCGCCTGGCGGCGGTGTACGTCACCATCACCACGCTCGACGGCGAGCTGGCGCGCAAGCTCGAGCCACGCGCCGCCGCCCCGCACCGGCGCCTGCGCATCATCCGCACGCTGGCCGAGGCGGGCGTGCCCGTGGGCGTGAGCGCATCGCCGCAGATTCCCTTCATCACCGAGGACATGGAGCAGGTGCTCGAAGCCGCGTGGGATGCGGGCGCGCGCAGCGCCTTCTACAACGTGGTGCGCCTGCCGTGGGAGGTGGCGCCGCTGTTCAAGGAGTGGCTGCAGGTGCACTACCCGCAGCGCGCCGACCGGGTCATGGCGCGCATCCACGACATGCGTGGCGGCAAGGACTACGACGCCGACTTCGCCACGCGCATGAAAGGCACCGGCCCCTGGTCTGCGCTGCTTGCCCAGCGCTTCGAGAAGGCCACGCGCCGCATCGGCTTCAACCGCGAGCGCATCGCGATGGACCTCAGCGCGTTCCGACCACCTGGGGTGCAGGGGCAGGGCAGCCTGTTCTAGGGCCTGTTCACGCCATGCAAGGGGATCGCGTTGCTCCGCAAAGGGGCTGGATGCAAGGCGCCCGCGCGCAGCAAGGCTGAAGCCTTGCAAGCGCGGGCAACGCCGCAGGCGGCCCCTTTGCGGGGCAACCCGAAGGGAAGCTCATCGCAGCCCGCCCCTCGGCGTTGCGCTCCTTGTGCGTGCGGACGCACGCACGGCGTCGCGCGCCTTGATGGGCGGGCTGCGATGAGCTTCGCGACCCCTTGCATGGCGTTAACAGGCCCTAGCCGATGCGTCGGCGTCGCTGCCGCACCAGTCGCCGCCCAGCGCCTTGGTCAGGAACACCGACACCGACAGTTGCTGGCCGCGCAGTTGCGCCGATTGCCGCTCGATGTTGAGCAACGCCTGCTGCGCGGTGATCACGTCCAGGAAATTGGCCGCGCCGCCTTGGTAGCGCGCGGCGGACATTTCGAGCACGCGGCGCGCAGCCGCCACAGCGGTATCCGATTGCGCAGTGGCGCGGTCCAGCGCGGCCAGGCCGGTGATGCCGTCCTGCGCTTCCTGCATGGCCAGCAGTACCACGCGCCGATAGTTGGCCACCGTGGCCTCGTAGCCAGCCTTGCTGAAATCCACCCCCGCACGGATGCGTCCGCCGTCGAACAGCACCTGCGTGGCCGATACGCCCAGCGACCACAGCACGCTGCTGGCATCAAAGACCGAGCCGGTGCGGTTGCTGTCCAGGCCCACAGTGGGCAGCAGCGACACGCTGGGGAAGAAGGCCGCGGTGGCCACGCCGATCTGCGCATTGGCGGCCGCCATGGCGCGCTCGGCGGCGGCCACGTCGGGTCGCCGCTCCAGCAGGTCCGATGGCACGCCCAGCGGAATGGGCGGCGGCACCAGCGGCGAGATGTCGGGCGCCAGGCTGAACGCCGGTGCGGGCGTGCCCACCAGCGTGGCAATGGCGTCCTGGTAGAGGCCGCGCTGGCGCTTGAGCACATCCACCTGGGTGAGCGTGTTTTCAAGCAGCGCCTGCTGCTGCGCCACGTCCAGGCCCGACACCGCGCCCAGGTCATGGCGCGCGCTGACCAATTCCAGGGCGCGCTGCTGCAGGGCGATGGAGCGCGTGACCACGTCCAGCTCCACGTCGGTGGCGCGCAGGTTGAAGTAGGCGCTGGCCAGGTCGGCGGTGAGCAGCAGCCGGGTGTTCTGGTAGTCGGCCTGCGCCTGTTGCGACGACGCTGTGGCGGCCTCGACGCTGCGGCGTACGCGGCCCACCAGGTCGATCTCGTAGCTGGCGACAAGCGTGAGGGCAAAGTCGTTCTGCACCGTCGACTGGTTGGCCACCGCGTAGTTGGTCAGCGGGCGGTTGGCCGAGATCTTCTGGCGCGCGGCGCGGGCGCCAACGCCCACCTGCGGGTACTGCGCGGCGCCGGTCGCATCGAGCGCGGCGCGCGCCTGCGCAACGCGAGCGGACGCAATGGCGAGGGTTGCGTTGTCAGCCAGCGCCTGCTGCATCAGGCCGTCGAGCCGGGTGTCGCCGTAGCGTTGCCACCAGGCGCTCTTGTCGTCGGCGTCGCGCGGGGTGCCGGTGCGCCACGGGGCTTCGAGCTGCCAGCTCACCGGCAGGTCGGCCGGGGGCGCGGGCTTGCTGTAGTCGGGGCCGACCGCGCAGGCGGCCAGCAGCGCGCAGGCGGCCAGGGTGCCCAGCACCTTGCGCGGCATGCGGATGCCAGGCCTCACGCAGACTCCTTGGCAATGCTCACCGTGTCGCCGTCGGCCAGCGAGTCGGGCGGGTTGAGCACCACGCGGTCGGTGGGGGCCAGGCCGTCCAGCACTTCCACGCTTTCGCCCAGGTAGCGGCCCAGGGTGACGGCACGCAGCTTCACGCGGCCTTGCGCATCGACCAGCGCCACGCGCGTGCCTTCGGCGCGAAAGATCAGGGCATTGCCCGGCACGGTGAGCGTGCTGCTCGCCGCCAGCGGCAGCGAGACCTGCACGTAGGCGCCCGGCAGCAGCGTGCCTTCCTTGTTGGGCAGGCTCACTTCCACCTGCATCATGCGGGTGGTGGTGTCGATGGCGCCCGAGGTGCGCGCCACCTGGCCCTGGAAGGTCTGGCCGCGCAGCTCGGCCTGCGTCACCACCACCTCCTGGCCCGGCTTCACCAGCTGCGCGTAAGCCTGCGGCACGTTGATGTAGACCCGCAGCGGGTCGGTCTGCGCCAGCTGGAACAGCGCGCGCCCGCCGCCGCCCGAGCCGGCGTCGATGAGGTCGCCCACATCCACGTTGCGCCGCGTGATCACGCCCGAGAACGGCGCCACCACGCGCTTGAAGGCTTCGGTCTGGCGCAGGCGCTGCACGTTGGCGTCGGCCGCCGCGAGGTTGGCGGTGGCCGATGCGACGGCGCTGCGGCGCTCGTCCAGTTCCTGCTGCGAGACCACGTCTTTCTTGCGCAGCGCTTCCCAGCGGGCCACGGTGCTCTTGGCCAGCTCCAGCGTGGCGGCGGCCTGGTTGCGCGCGGCCACGGCCTGCGAGAGCTGCTCGTCGATTTCGGGCGTCTCGATCTCGGCCAGCAACTCGCCCTTTTGCACGCGGCTGCCGATGTCCTTGGTCCAGCGCTTGAGGTAGCCGCTGGCGCGCGCCGCAATGGGCGACTGCACGTAGCCCTGCAGCGTGCCGGGCAGGGTCAGCGTCTGACCCGCCTTGGGTGCCTGCGGCGTGGCCACGCGAACATAGAGCACCGCGTGTTCGGCCGAGGCGGCGTCGAGCGTGCGCGCGTTGGCCATGCGCTGCACCACGATGCGCGCGCTGCCCAGCGCCAGCAGCACCAGCACCACGACCACCGCAATGCGCGAGCGGCGCACGATCTGGCGGCGGCGCAGCAGTTCTTCGGCGGGCACCTCGCCGTCGGCGCCGGTGCCGCTGATGGGGTGGATGCCCAGGGCCTGATGGCGCTCTGACATGGCTTTCAACTCTCCTGGGAAAGAACCGCGGCAGCGCCGCCGGCCGAAGAAGGATGCGCAGCGCGCGCCGCATGCCGGCGCGCGAGCCAGCTATGGATGCCGGCGAACACCGCGGGCACGAACAGCAGGGTGGATACGGTGGCGAAGATCAGCCCGCCGATCACGGCGCGGCCCAGCGGCGCGTTCTGCTCCGCGCCTTCGCCCAGGCCCAGCGCCATGGGGATCATGCCGATGATCATGGCCAGCGCCGTCATCAGCACCGGTCGGATGCGGGTGGCGCCGCCTTCGAGCGCGGCCGACAGCGGCGGCGCGCCGGCATGCAGCCGCTCGCGCGCAAAGGACACCAGCAGGATGGAGTTGGCCGTGGCCACGCCCATGGTCATGATCGAGCCGGTGAGCGCCGGCACGCTCAGCGTGGTGCCGGTCAGGAACAGCATCCACGCAATGCCAGCCAGTGCCGCCGGCAGGGCGGTGATGATGATGGCGGCATCGAGCCACGACTGGAAGGTCACGACGATGAGCAGGTACACCAGCACGATCGCCATTGCCAGCCCCACGCCCAGGCCGACGAAGGACGACTGCATGGTCTCCACCTGCCCGCGCAGCGTCACGGTGTTGCCGCGCTTGAGCTTGGACTGGATGGACTGCACTTCCTTGCGCACCTGCGAGGCTACGCTGGCCAGGTCGGTGCCGTGCACGCTCACGTACACGTCGATCACCGGCTGGATGTTGTAGCGCGACACCACTTGCGGCAGCCGGCCCGCGTTGGCTTCCACCAGGTTGCCCAGCAGCTGCGGCGAAGGCGCCGTGGCGGCGGCACCGCCAGCGCCCACCGGAATGCCCAGCAGGGAATCGAGCGAATCGACCCGGTACTGCGGCGTCTGCACCGCAATGCTGTAGACCACGCCATTGGCCGGGTTGAGCCAGAAGGCCGGCTGCGTCTGCGAGCTGCCCGACAGCGCAATCAGCACGTTCTGCCCCACGTTCTGCGCCGACAGGCCCAGCTGCTGGATGCGCGTGCGGTCCATGTTGAGGTTCACCGTGGGCCCGTCCAGGCGCTGGTGCACGTGCACGTCGACCGCACCCGGAATCTTGCGCACCGCCTTGGCCAGCTCGGCCGCCGCGTCCGCATTGCCCTGGATGTCGTTGCCCGCGAACTGCACATCGATGGCCGCGGGCAGCCCGAAGTTGAGGATCTGCGTGACGATGTCCGCCGGCTGGAAGAAGAACTCCACGCCTGGAAAGCGCTTGGGCAGCTCGGTGCGCAGCATGGCCACCAGTTCTTCGGTGGGCCGGTGGCCGTCTTTCAGCGACATCAGTATCTCGCCGTCGAGCGTGCCGATGGTGCCCGCGTTGCTGTACGACAGGTTGATGCCGCTGTTGGGCACGCCCAGGTTGTCGAGGATGGTCTCCAGCTCTTCCTTGGGAATGAGCTGTCGGATGGCGGCCTCCACCTGGTCGGCCAGGCGCGCCGTTTCCTCGATGCGGGTGCCGGTGGCCGCGCGCATGTGCAGTCTTATCTGGCCGGCGTCCACGTTGGGGAAGAAGTCGCGCCCGAGCATCGGGTACAGCAGGCACGAGAGCAGGCAAAAGCCCAGGAAGAAGCCGATGAAAGGCCCGCGGCGCGCCAGCAGCGCCGACAGCAGAAGCGTGTAGGCACGGCGCACGCGCTCGAAGCGACGGTCGAAGCTGCGATACAGCCGTTGCAGCGCGCTCGGCTTGGCATCGGGGTCTTGCTGCGCATGCGGGTCCTTGCGCATCAGCAGCATCACCAGCGTGGGCACCAGGGTGCGCGACAGGATGTAGGAGGCCAGCATGGCGAAGATCACCGCCTCGGCCATGGGCACGAACAGGAAGCGCGCCACGCCCGACAGGAACAGCATCGGAACGAACACGATGCAGATGCACAGCGTGGAGACAAATGCAGCCGGGCCGATCTCGCCCGCGCCCACCATGATGGCTTCTTCCAGCGGCGTGCCCATGTGCAGGTGCCGCTCGATGTTCTCGATGGTCACGATGGCCTGGTCGACCAATATGCCCACCGAGAGCGCCAGCCCGCCCAGCGTCATGAGGTTGAGCGTCTCGCCCAGCGAGTACAGCGCCAGGATCGAGGCCAGGATCGACAGCGGGATGGTCAGCCCGATGATCAGCGTGCTGCGCCAGTTGCCCAGAAACAGCAGCACCATCGCGGCCGTCAGCGCCGCTGCAATGATGGCCTCGAGCACCACGCCCTTGACGGCCGCCTTCACGAACACCGACTGGTCGAACAGCGGCGTGATCTTGATGTCCTGCGGCATCGACTGCGAGGCGCGCGGCAGCAGGTCCAGAATGTTCGAGACGATGTCCAGCGTGGAGGCGCCGCCGTTCTTGAGCACCGAGATGAGCACGCCGCGCACGCCGTCCTGCCGGACGATGTTGGTCTGCGGCGAGAAGCCGTCGCGCACATAGGCCACGTCGCGCAGGTACACGGTGGCGCCGTTCACCGTGCGCACCGGCAGGTCGTTCAGGCCGGCCAGCTCGTCGGGCGAGCCGTTCATGCGCACGTTGTATTCCAGCGCGCCCATCTTGGCCGTGCCCGAGGGCAGGATCAGGTTCTGCGCATTGATGGCGTTGACCACGTCGGCCGGTGAGAGTCCGCGCGCCTGCAGCGCCTGCACGTCCAGGTCCACCGAAATGAGCCGGTTCTTGCCGCCATAGGGAAAGGGCACCGCCGCGCCGGGCACGGTGATGAGTTGCGGCCGCAGCTGGTTCACCGCCGCGTCGAACAGCGAGTTCTCTGCCCGCGTGGGGCTCGAGAGCGCCAGCTGCACCACCGGAATGCTGGAGGCCGAGTACTTGATCACCAGCGGCGGCGTGATGCCCGGCGGCAGCTGGCGCACCTGCACCTGCATCGAGGCCACCACCTGCGCCAGCGCCGTCTCGATGTTGGCGTTGGGCTGGAAGAAGACCTTGATGATGCTGATGCCCGCCAGCGACTGCGACTCGATGTGCTCGATGTCGCTCACCGTGGTCGTCAGCCCGCGCTCGGACTGGCCCGAGATGCGCTGGCCCATCTCCTGGGCCGGCAGGCCGCCGTAGTTCCAGATGATGCTGATCACCGGAATGTTGATTTCCGGGAAGATGTCGGTCGCCATGCGCATCAGCACGAATGGCGTCGCCAGGACGATGAGCATCGCCATGACGATGAAGGTGTACGGACGCTTCAGCGCCAGACTGACCATTGACACGAAAAGTTACCTTCGGGTGAGCGCGCCATCATAGGTAGAGATGGGCAAGCAAGCTTGGTGCCGCCGAATGCTTTACTTTTCTTTATAGGCAATGGGGCAGGGGAATCCCGCAATCCAGCGCGCGGGCGTGATGGCCGAGGTGCTCGGCCATCATGCTCTGGATGAAGTAGTAGCCATGGTCGTAGTCGGCGTGCCGGCGCAAGGTGAGCGGCTGGCCCACCGCGCGGCAGGCGGCTTCCAGCTTGTCCGGATGCAGTTGCTCGGCCAGGAACGAGTCGGCAAGGCCCTGGTCGACAAGGATGCCGTCGGGATAGGGCGCCGCAGCCTGCGACCGCATCAGTGCACTGGCATCGTGCGCCAGCCAGCTGCCCCGGTCCTCGCCCAGGTAACCGCTGAAGGCCTTGACGCCCCAGGGACACTCGGTGGGCGCGCAGATCGGCGCGAAGGCAGAGAGCGAACGGAAGCGCCCCGGATGCCGCAGCGCCAGCGTCAGCGCGCCGTGCCCGCCCATCGAGTGGCCGAAGATGCCCATGCGCGAGGCGTCCAGTGCAAGGTGCTCGGGCAGGCCGGGCAGGAGCTCGGCCATGAGCCAGCTTTCCATGCGCCAATGGGTGGACCAGGGCGCCTGTGTCGCGTCCAGGTAGAAGCCGGCGCCGATGCCGAAATCCCAGCTTGCCGTGGCGCCCGGCACGTTCTGGGCAGCGCTGCCGCGGGGGCTGGTGTCCGGCGCGATCAGGGCCAGGCCGAGTTCGGCGGCCAGCCGCTGCGCACCGGCCTTGATCATGAAGGTCTCTTCGGTACAGGTCAGCCCCGCGAGGTAGAGCAGGGCGGGCACGCGCTGCCCGCCTTGGGCCTGGGGCGGCATGAAGACCGAGAAGCGCATCGGCAGGCCGATTTCGCGCGAGTCGTGTTCGAGAAAGCTCACCGTGCCGCCGAAGCAGCGGTGGGAAGACAGGGTCTTGAGGTTCTGGAGCGTCATGAAATTCGATGGGCCACCAGCTCCATCACCGCATCGGCAAAGAGCTGCGGCTTTTCCTGCGGCAGGTTGTGGCCGGCGCCGGGCACGATGCGGTGCGAGCGCGGGCCGGTGAATCGGCTGGCGTGCTGGGCGGCATCCGCCGGTGGGCGCACGCCGTCGTCCTCGCCGTCGAAAGTGATGCTGGGTGCGCCAATGGTGGGCTGGCGTGCCAGTCGGGCCTCGATGTCCGCATAGGCCGGATCGCCCGGCACCAGGCCGAAGCGATGCCGGTAGGAATGGATCACCACGTCCACGAAGTCCGGGTGGTCGAACGCGGCGGCGCTGCGTTCGAAGGCGGCATCGTCGAACCGCCAGGTGGGCGACCAGGTGCGCCACAACAGCCGGGCGATGCCACGCCGGTCGTTCTCGAGGCCTGCGCGGCCACGCTCGCTGTGGAAGTAGTACTGGTACCAGAGGCTGTGCTCGTTCTGCGGCGTGTCGGGCACCATGGCTCGCGCGATGTTCTGGATGTTGTAGCTGTTCAGTGACACCAGCCCGGCACAACGCTGCGGCCACAGCGCAGCCACCACGCAGCAGGCACGCCCGCCCCAGTCGTAGCCGGCGAGCACGGCGCGCGGAATGGCCAGCGCATCGAGCAAGGCCAGCAGGTCGGCACCGAAGGCCGCCTGCTCGCCCGAGCGGGGCGTGGCCGCATCCAGGAAGCGCGTGCCGCCGTAGCCGCGCATGTACGGCACGATGACTCGGCAGCCGCGCGCCGCCAGCAGCGGCGCCACTTCGGCATAGGCGTGGATGTCGTAGGGAAAGCCATGCACCAGCACCACCGGCGGTCCATCGGCCGGGCCCGCCTCGTGGTAGGCCACCTCGAGCACGCCGGCCCGGACGCTGTGCGTGGCTTGCATGGCTGCGCCGCTGCTTCTAGTAGATGACCACGCCGCGGATCGACTCGCCGCGCTTCATCAGGTCGAAGCCTTCGTTGATCTTCTCCAGCGGCATGGTGTGGGTGATGAGGTCGTCGATGTTGATCTTGTTTTCCATGTACCAGTCGACGATCTTGGGCACGTCGGTGCGCCCGCGCGCGCCGCCGAAGGCCGAGCCCTCCCACTTGCGCCCGGTCACCAGCTGGAAGGGGCGGGTGCTGATCTCGGCACCGGCCTCGGCCACGCCGATGATGATGCTGCGGCCCCAGCCCTTGTGCGTGCACTCCAGTGCCTGGCGCATGACCTGGGTGTTGCCGATGCACTCGAAGCTGTAGTCGGCGCCGCCGTCGGTGAGCTGCACGATGGCGTCCACCACGTTGGGCACTTCCTTGGGGTTGATGAAGTGCGTCATGCCGAACTTGCGGGCCATTTCCTGGCGCGCGGGGTTGATGTCCACGCCGATGATCTTGTCGGCGCCCACCATCTTGGCGCCCTGGATCACGTTCAGGCCGATGCCGCCCAGGCCGAACACCACCACGTTGGCGCCGGCTTCGACCTTGGCGGTGAAGATCACCGCGCCGATGCCGGTGGTCACGCCGCAGCCGATGTAGCAGACCTTGTCGAAGGGCGCGTCCTCGCGGATCTTGGTCAGCGAGATCTCGGGCGCCACGGTGTAGTTGCTGAAGGTGGAGGTGCCCATGTAGTGGAAGATGGGCTTGCCGTCGATGCTGAAGCGGCTGCTGCCGTCGGGCATCAGGCCCTTGCCCTGCGTGCCGCGGATCTTCTGGCACAGGTTGGTCTTGCGCGAGAGGCAGAACTTGCAGGTGCGGCACTCGGGCGTGTACAGCGGAATCACGTGGTCGCCCTTTTTCAGCGTGGTCACGCCCGGGCCCACGTCCACCACGATGCCGGCGCCTTCATGGCCCAGGATGGCGGGGAAGATGCCTTCGGGGTCGGCCCCCGAGAGGGTGTAGTAGTCGGTGTGGCAGATGCCGGTGGCCTTGATTTCCACCAGTACTTCGCCTTCGCGCGGGCCTTCGAGGTCGACGGTTTCAATGGTCAGGGGGCTGGCGGCTTTCCAGGCGACGGCGGCGCGTGTCTTCATGTCGGGCTCAATCGTTGATTAGTGTGGCGCGCACTATACGGCGCGCACCTGTTTGCCATCGTGACGGTGCGCAATGGTCCAGGGGCTTCGGCAGGTATTTGCGGCTTCGCCGCGCGGCTACAGTACTGGTCCCACTCCCCGCACCCCGAACCGCATCATGAAAAAGATCCTCGTCCTCAACGGCCCCAACCTCAACCTGCTCGGCACCCGCGAGCCCGCCACCTACGGCCACGAAACCCTGGCCGACGTGGAGCAACTTTGCAAGGAAACGGGCAAGAGCCTGGGCGTGGAGGTGGACTGCCGGCAGTCGAACCACGAGGGCCAGCTCATCGACTGGATCCACGAGGCAGGCCGCGAGATTGCCGCGGGCCGCATGCTGGGCGTGGTGATGAACCCCGGCGCCTACACCCACACCTCGATTGCGCTGCACGACGCGATCAAGGGCGCGAGCGTCCCGCTCATCGAGCTGCACATCTCCAACGTGCATGCGCGCGAGGAGTTCCGCCACCACTCGTACATCTCGCCGGCCGCGCGCGGCATCATCGTCGGCCTGGGCGTGAAGGGCTACGCGCTGGCCATCGAGGCGCTGGTGCGCGTCAGCAGCTGAGTCTTGCCGGCTTGATGAGGCTTCAGCCCTGCGGGGCCGCGGCCTTGTAGCGGGTGACGTGGCCGCGGCTGTCCACGCTTTCGAGCACGACGTCGAAGCCCCACAGGCGCGCCACGTGCTTGATCACCTCGTTGGCCTCCTTGTTGAGGGGCCGGTCGTTGTGCTGCGTGTGGCGCAGCGTGAGCGAGCGGTCGCCGCGCAGGTTCACGCTCCAGACCTGGATGTTGGGCTCGCGGTGGTTCAGGTCGTACTGGCGCGAAAGCGATTCGCGCAACGCCCGGTAGCCGCTGTCGTCGTGAATGGCCGAGACTTCCAGTTCGGGCTCGTCCTCGATGTCGGCCACCGCGAAGAAGCGGAAGTCGCGCATCAGCTTGGGCGAGAGGAACTGACCGATGAAGCTCTCGTCCTTGAAGTTGCGCATGGCGTAGTCCAGCGTCGTCAGCCAGTCGCTGCCGGCCAGGTCCGGGAACCAGCGCTTGTCCTCGTCGGTGGGCTTCTCGCAGATGCGCCGCAGGTCGGTGTACATCGAAAAGCCCAGCGCATACGGGTTGATGCCGCTGTAGGCCCTGTGCCCCACGGGCGGCTGGAACACCACGTTGGTGTGCGACTGCAGCCATTCCATCATGAAGCCGTCGGCCAGCAGGCCTTCGTCATACATGGTGTTGAGCAGCGTGTAGTGCCAGAAGGTGGCCCAGCCCTCGTTCATTACCTGCGTCTGGCGCTGCGGGTAGAAATACTGCGCCACCTTACGCACGATGCGCACCACCTCGCGCTGCCACGGCTCGAGCAAGGGCGCGTTCTTCTCGATGAAGTACAGCAGGTTTTCCTGCGGCTCGGCTGGAAAGCGGCGCGAAGTTTCCTCGGCCGCGTCGCTGCCGGACTTGCGCGGCAGCGTGCGCCACAGGTCGTTGACCTGCTGCTGCAGGTAGTGCTCGCGCTCTTCGCGGCGCGCATGTTCCTGCGCCAGCGAGAGTTTCTGCGGCCGGCGGTAGCGGTCCACGCCGTGGTTCATCAGCGCGTGGCACGAGTCGAGCAGGTCTTCCACCGCCGCCAGGCCATGCTTTTCCTCGCACTCGGCGATGTAGTTGCGGGCATACACCAGGTAATCGATGATGGACGAGGCGTCGGTCCACATCTTGAAAAGGTAGTTGCCCTTGAAGAAGCTGTTGTGGCCGTAGGCCGCATGGGCAATCACCAGGGCCTGCATGGCCATGGTGTTCTCTTCCATCAGGTAGGCAATGCAGGGGTCGGAGTTGATGACGATCTCGTAGGCCAGCCCCATGTGCCCGCGCCGGTAGTTCTTCTCGGTGGCGATGAACTGCTTGCCGTACGACCAGTGGCGGTAGATGACCGGCATGCCCACCGAGGCGTAGGCATCCATCATCTGCTCGGCGGTGATGATCTCCAGCTGGTTGGCGTAGGTGTCGAGCTTGTAGCCGCGCGCCACCCGGGCGATTTCGCCGTGGTACTGCTCGATGAGCTCGAAGGTCCAGTCCGAGGGGCTGGGCAGCGGCTCGCGTGCCTTGGGCCGGGCGACGACCGAATCGTTGTCACTGCTCATGTTGGCGTTCCCTCCTTCTTGAACAGCTCGCGGAACACGGGGTAGATGTCCGCCGCGTCCGAGACCTTGCGCATGGCGAAGTTGGGATGCGCCTCGGCCAGCTGCGCATATTCTTCCCACAGGTTCTGCTCGGCGTCCGCCACCTGCACGTAAGCGTAGTAGCGCACCAGCGGCAGCAGCTGCTCGTCGAGGATCTTGCGGCACTGGCCGCTGTCCTGGTGCCAGTTGTCGCCGTCGCTGGCCTGGGCACCATAGATGTTCCACTCGTTGCTCGGGTAGCGCGCCCGCACGATCTCGTGCATGAGCTTGAGCGCGCTGCTCACCACCGTGCCGCCGGTTTCGGTGGTGTGGAAGAACTCGTCTTCGGTCACTTCGGTGGCCTGCGTGTGGTGGCGGATGAACACCAGCTCGATCTTGTCGTAGTGCCGAGTGAGAAACAGGTACAGCAGCATGAAGAAGCGCTTGGACATGTCCTTGCGCGCTTCGTCCATCGAGCCCGAGACGTCCATCAGGCAGAACATGACGGCCTTGGCCGAAGGCACCGGAACGCGCACCCGGTTGCGGTAGCGCAGATCGATCGGGTCGAGGAAGGGAATGCGCTTGGCATTCTTCTTCATCTCCTCGATCTTGAGCTCGGTCTCCTTGATCTCGCGAATGATCAGCTCGTCTTCTTCGGCGCGCGGGTTGCGCTTGAGCTTGAGAAGATGCTCTTCGAGCAGCCGAAGCTCGCGCCGCGGCTCGCCGCCCAGCGCAATGCGGCGCGACAGTGCCCCGCGCATCGAGCGCACCACGTGCAGGTTGCTGGGCATGCCATCGGTGACGAAGCCGGCGCGGTGGCTCTTCCACTCGGGCACTTCGGCCAGCTGGGTGCGGATGAGGTGGGGCAGCGCCAGGTCCTCGAAGAACACCCGCATGAACTCTTCCTTGGTCAGTCGAAAGACGAAATCGTCTTCGCCTTCGCCGCTGTCGGAAGCCTGCGAGCCGCTGCCACTGCCGCCGCCGCCTTGCGGCCGCTCGATGCGGTCACCCTTGACGTACTCGCGATTGCCGGGGTGGACGTATTCGCGGTTGCCGCCTTCGCCGTGGCCGAACACCGGCTCGGACACGTCGTGGCGGGGCAGCGTGACGTCTTCGCCCTGTTCCAGGTCACGAATGCCTCGTCCGCTGACAGCGCGTTTCACCGCTTCGCCGATCTGCTCGCGGTATCGGCGCAGGAATCGCTCCCGATTGCCGATGGACTTGTTCTTTCCGGACAACCGGCGATCGATGATCTGCTGCAGCACGGACAAGGATCGTTCTCCTCAAGTGGGCAGCGCCCGCGCGTGCGGCGCT
The DNA here is from genome assembly GCA_018241225.1 of Pseudomonadota bacterium. GTDB lineage: Bacteria > Pseudomonadota > Gammaproteobacteria > Burkholderiales > Burkholderiaceae_C > Variovorax. The sequence continues at coordinate 21,738 of JAFEEG010000002.1, read as the reverse complement.
ACCCCCTCATTCTTCATGAACTCTTGCGAACGCGCAGGTACCACTCGCACAGCAGGCGAACCTGCTTGGCCGTATAGCCTTTCTTGACCATGCGGTTGACGAAGTCTTCGTGCTTCTTCATCTCGTCGGCGCTGCTCTTGGCGTTGAAGCTGATCACCGGCAGCAGCTCTTCGGTGTTGGAGAACATCTTCTTCTCGATCACGGTGCGCAGCTTCTCGTAGCTGGTCCACAGCGGGTTCTTGCCCGCATTGCCGGCGCGCGCCCGCAGCACGAAGTTGACGATCTCGTTGCGGAAGTCCTTGGGGTTGCTGATTCCCGCGGGCTTCTCGATCTTTTCCAGCTCGGTGTTGAGCGAGCCACGGTCGAACACCTCGCCCGTGTCGGGGTCGCGGTACTCCTGGTCCTGGATCCAGTAGTCGGCGTAGGTCACGTAGCGGTCGAAGATGTTCTGGCCGTACTCGGAGTAGCTTTCCAGGTACGCGGTCTGGATCTCCTTGCCGATGAACTCGGCATAGCGCGGCGCGATCAGCTCCTTGATGTAGCTGAGGTACTTCTGCTCGGTCTCGGGCGGGAACTGCTCGCGCTCGATCTGCTGCTCCAGCACATACATCAGGTGCACCGGGTTGGCGGCGATCTCGGAGCTGTCGAAGTTGAACACCTTCGAGATGATCTTGAACGAGAAGCGCGTCGACGTGCCGGCCATGCCTTCGTCCACGCCTGCGTAATCGCGGTACTCCTGGATGGACTTGGCCTTGGGGTCGGTGTCCTTCAGGTTGTCTCCGTCGTACACCAGCATCTTGCTGAAGATGCTGGAGTTCTCGGGCTCCTTCAGCCGCGTGAGCACCGCGAACTGCGACATCATGCGCAAGGTTCCGGGTGCGCAGGGCGCATGCGCCAGCGAGGAATTGCGCACCAGCTTGTCGTAGATCTTGATTTCCTCGGACACGCGCAGGCAGTAGGGCACCTTCACGATGTAGATGCGGTCCAGGAAGGCTTCGTTGTTCTTGTTGTTGCGGAAGGCCTTCCATTCGCTCTCGTTGCTGTGCGCCAGCACGATGCCGTCGAAGGGAATGGCGCCGAAGCCCTCGGTGCCCTTGTAGTTGCCCTCTTGCGTGGCCGTCAGCAGCGGGTGCAGCACCTTGATGGGCGCCTTGAACATTTCCACGAATTCGAGCAGGCCCTGGTTGGCCAGGCACAGGCCGCCGGAGTAGGCATACGCGTCCGGGTCGCTCTGCGCATAGGTCTCGAGCTTGCGGATGTCGATCTTGCCGACCAGCGAGGAAATGTCTTGGTTGTTCTCGTCGCCCGGCTCGGTCTTGGCCACGGCCACTTGACGCAGCACCGAGGGGTAGCGCTTGACGATCTGGAACTGGCGGATGTCGCCGCCGTATTCCTCCAGCCGCTTGACGGCCCAGGGCGAGAGGATGCGCTGCAGGTAGCGGCGCGGAATGCCGTATTCCTTCTCGAGGATCTCGCCATCTTCGTCGGTGTTGAACAAGCCCAGGGGCGATTCGTTCACCGGCGAATCCTTCAGCGAATAGAAGGGCACGTGCTCCATGAGTTGCTTGAGCCGCTCGGCGATGGAGCTCTTGCCGCCGCCCACGGGGCCCAGCAGATAGAGGATCTGCTTTTTCTCTTCCAGCCCCTGCGCGGCGTGGCGGAAGTAGGAAACCACCTGCTCGATGGCGTCCTCCATGCCATAGAACTCCTTGAACGCCGGGTAGAGCTTGATGACCTTGTTCGAGAAGATGCGCGACAGGCGCGGGTCGTTGCGCGTATCGACCAGTTCCGGCTCGCCGATGGCCTGCAGCATTCGCTCGGCCGCAGTCGCGTAGGCGCTGGGGTCTCGCTTGCAGACTTCCAGGTATTCCTGGAGTGAAAGAACCTCTTCCCGAGTCCGCTCGTAACGGGCCGCGAAGTTGCTGATGACATCCATGTTCACACCTCCAACGACGATCAAGGGTGGGCGCTGCCCGGGACCTCCGTGCTGCACGCTGCCGATGCATCCGCAAGAAATGTGCTCAGCGCCGTTTGCATGCCCTTCGGAAAATCCCTCATTAAGGCCCATTCCTGCTGTGCATCGTAATCAACAAAACCAAATCGTGGAATTCTTTTTCGAATTAAGAACGCGGTTTGAGCGCATAAGTTCCCACTGAACGCAACAACATTTGCACGAGATGACAGGAATATCGATAGATCGCGAAGACCTGTGCGGCGGCTGTCGAAAAACCATGCTGGCCCCTCGGGAAAACACGGCCTGTACCAGAGAGGCGACACCCTTGGTCAGGGGTTTGGGGCGATTCTCATAATCTATAGGAAATAAACCGGATTGAGAGGAAAACTATTTCCGAAGATGTTGCATTCAGAATTAGAGTTGAGGACTGCACGCATCATTGCGAGCAGCCGTTGGTCGGTAAATAAGAAAGGCAGCTAAACGCTGCCTTTTTTGTTGTCTGTCAGCCGATTACTCGACTTTGCCGATTCGCTTGACGGCGCCCGTCATGGTGCGGGCATCCTGGTCCCAATAGGCCTGGAAATCGGGTGCGTCGAGGTAGGCGATGGGGCTGCCGGCCTTCTCGATGACCTGCACCACCATCGGGTCGACCGCCACCTTGGCCGCTGCGGTGCGCAGGCGCTGGACCACGTCCTCGGGCGTTGCGGCCGGCACGAACAGGCCCGACCACTGCGCGAACTTCACCGGATAGCCCAGCTGCGTCAGGCTGGGCACCTCGGGCAGCGCGGCCAGCGGCTGGTCGCCCCAGTGAGCCAGGGCGCGCAGGCGGCCGGCCTTGATCTGCTGCGCCACCGTCGACGGCCCGGTGGCCAGCGCATCGACCTGGCCCGCCAGCAGGGCCACGATGGCCGGGCCGGCGCCTGTGTAGGGGATGTGGGTCATGCGAAAGCCGGCCTCGTTCTTCAGCATTTCCATCGGCACATGCATGGTGCCGTAGTTGCCCGAGCTGCCGTAGTTGTAGGTGCCCGGCCTGGCCTTCGCGTCGGCGATGAACTCGGCCATGCTCTTCCATGGTGCGTCGGCACGCACCACGAACACCGTCGGGTCGGCAGTGAAGCGCGCAATCGGCTTGAACTGGTTCATCTGATAGGCGGGCTTGCGATCCAGGATCAGGTCGGCTTCGGGCAGGATGGAGATGGACGACAGCGACAGCAGCACGGTGTAGCCGTCGGCCGGTGCGCGCGCCACCGCGCCGATGCCCACCGCGCCGCCGGCGCCCGCGCGGTTCTCGACGACCACCGGCTGCTTGAGCTCGCGAGACAGCGCCTCGGCCACCGGGCGCGCCACCGTATCGGCCACGCCACCCGGGGGAAAGGGCACGATCATGGTCACCGACTTGGCGGGCCAGGCGGACTGGGCCCACGCGGCCGGCGCCCAGGCGGTGCCCAGGGCCAGGGTGGCGAGCGCGGCGCGGCGCATCAGGCTGCGGCGAGTGCAGGTCATGAAATCAACCTCAGAAAGGGGATGAAGCTCAGTCGACGAAGCGGTTCTCGATGACGCCCAGCCCGTCGATCTCGATGCGCACCACGTCGCCCGCCTTCAGGTAGCGCGGCGGCGTGAAGCCCTGGCCGACACCGGCCGCGGTGCCGGTGGCGATCACATCGCCCGGGTGCAGCGTGATGCCGCGCGAGCAGGTTTCGATCAGGCTGGGAATGTCGAAGATGAGGTCGGTGGTCTGCGCGTCCTGGCGCAGTTCGCCATTGACCCAGCAGCGCACCCGCGTGTTGCTGCCGTCGAGCGCGTCGGCGCTCACGATCCAGGGGCCCATGGGGCAGAAGGTGTCGAAGCTCTTTCCCAGGTCCCATTGCTGGTGGCGCATCTGCACGTCGCGCGCCGTCACGTCGTTGATGATGGTGTAGCCGAATACGTGCGCCATGGCGTCGGCCCGCGCGATGTTGCGCCCGCCCTTGCCGATGACGACGGCGAGTTCGGCCTCGTAGTCGATGTGCGTCGACACCTGCGCGCCGGGCAGCCGCACCGCATCGTGCGGGCCGGTTACCGACTCGGGCACCTTGGTGAACACGATCGGCCAGCCATCGGCCTTGGGCGTGTTTTCCTTGAAGACGGAGGCAGCCAGCTCCCTGGCATGTGCGTGGTAGTTGCGCCCCACGCAGAAGATGTTGCGCCTTGGCAGCGGCAAGGGCGCCTCCAGTTGCAGCTGCTCCATGGGCACCGGGGCGCTGGTGAGCGCCATGCTTTCGTGACCGATCACGTCGTCTTCGATCAGCGCCTGGGCACCGCGCCTGGCACGTGCCTCGGTCCACTGGAAAGGGGCAACGCTGCGAAGGTCATCGGACACGATGCCGACCTGGCGGCGGCCTTGATACTGGAAGGTCGCAATGCGCAAAGTGGTCTCCTGATTGGGACAAATGCTACCAATCGGGTACCAATTGAGCCATAGAATCGCAGGCCCATGGCATCGCGGTTTTCCCGCGGATGCGTTTGAGGGAGTCCATCAAAAGTGCACAGCGCCGTCACCCTGAAGCAGAACATTCTCGAGAATCTGCGGGCACGCCACTGGCGCGCCGGGCACCGCCTGCCCACCGAGCGCGAGTTGAGCGAGCAGTACGGACTGAGCCGTTCCACCGTGCGGCGCGTGCTGGCAGAACTCAAGGGCAAGGGCCTCATCACCCAGACCGTGGGCAGCGGCACCTATGTGAGCGAGGAAGTGGGCGTTGCGCTGGCGCAGATTGCCAGCAACGCCTCGCCGCTGGCCACCAGTCCGGCCGAACTCATGAGTGCGCGCATGGTTCTCGAGCCAGCCATCATCGCCATGGTCGTGGGCAACGCCACCGCGGCCGATTTCGAGCGCATGGACGAATGCTGCGAGAAGGGCGAAGACGCCACCACCATCGAGGACTTCGAGTTGTGGGACGGCAAGCTGCACGAGGTCATTGCCGACGCGGCGCACAACGCGTTCATCGCCATGGTCTTCCAGCGCATGAACGAGGTTCGCGCGCAAAGCGAGTGGGGCATGCTCAAGCGCCGCACAGCCACCCCCGAGCGGCGCAAGACCTACGAGCGCGAGCATCGCGCGCTGGTGGCGGCCCTGCGCGACCGCGACGGTGCCCGGGCCGCCGAGTTGTGCCTGGACCACCTGACCCACGTGCGCCAGAACCTCCTGGGCTACTGAGCCACCGCTGCCAGAGCGCCGCGGTGGGCCATCGTTGACCCGCCCCGGCTCCGGCGGCTATATTGGCTCAGTATTTGGTCTTCGTTGAAGGCCAAGTAATACCAATAAGAACCTGGAGCCTGACATGCCCATGGATGGAGACGACATGCGCCTGGACCCCTTGCAAGCCACTGGCGCGACGCGCCGGATCGAAAGGCGGGCGGCTCCATGAACGTTCTTTGTGCCAGCGCGGCGCAGGGCCTGGTTCGGGCGCTGCAGGGTGTGTTTCTCGAATTCACCGGCGCGCGCATTCACGGCAGCTTCGGCTCCATCGGGCAGTTGCGGGACTCGTTCCTGGCGGGTGCCGAGTGCGATGTGCTCATCGTCACCGCCCCGGTGGTGGGCGAGCTGCAGGCCAACGGCCGCCTGGCCGAATCGCAAGGCGTGCTGGGACGGGTGCACACAGCGCTTGCCACGCGCGGCGATGCACCCCGGCTGGACGTGTCCACTTCCGAAGCGCTGAAGGCGGCGCTCCTGGCCGCGCCAGCCCTGTACTGCGCGGACATGCAACGCTGCACCTCGAGCAAGCACTTCGGGGCGATGCTGCGCGAGCTGGGCATCTACGACCAGGTCAAGCCGCGCCTTCGCAGCCTGGCCAACGGCGGCGAGGCCATGCGCGAACTGGCGGCCGATGGCCGGCCAGGCGCCATCGGTTGTGCGCAGACCACCCAGATCCGCTACACGCCGGGCATCAACCTGGCGGGCAGCCTGCCGCCGCAGTTCGAGCTGGCCATGGTCTACAGCGCCGCGCTCAGCGCTCGCGCTGTGCAGCCCGACAAGGCGCAGCGCTTCATCGACCTGCTGACCGGCGCGCGAACGCGCGTCATGCGCACGCAGGTCGGATTCGAGGCCGTGCCCGAAGCGGAATGCCGGGCCGCCGAGTGCAACCAGCAACAGGCGGGCGACGCGGGCAGCGTCGTGCAGCCTCAGGCAGGCGGAGAAGCGGTCGCGCGCAGGTGGGGCTTCTTCAGGTAGCGCCACAGCGCCAGCGAACCGTATAGCGCGAGCAGCACCGCCAGCGTGCCGAGCTCGGGCAGCACGTCGGTGAGCTGTGCGTCCATCTGGTTGATCTTCACCAGGCCCTGCACGCCGGCCGTGGACGGCAGCAATTGCGCCAGTGCGGCCAGCGGCGCCGGCATGGCGGCAAAGGGCCAGGGCACGCCGCTCAGGAAGAAGATGAGCGCCGACGAGGCTGCCAGAAACTGCGCCGAGCGCTCCCCGCGGTCGAAGAAGCTGCCGATGAAAAGGGCAAAGGCCACGGTGCACGCCACGAACAGCACCGTGGTGAGCAGCATGGCGCCAAAGCCACCGGCACGTGGATAGTCCTGGAACCAGAACACGAAGCCGAAGTAGAACAGCGCCGTCATCAGCCCGATGGCCATGAAGGCCAGGCCGCTGCCCAGCAGTTCGGCCGCGCTGCCGAATCGCCGGCCCAGGCGCTTGCGCTCGCCCATGAGCAGCACGATGCCCATGAACAGCGTCTGGTGCACGATGACCACCGCCACGCCCGGCACGACGTAGCTGCCATAGCCCTCGCGCGTGTTGAACAAGGGATGGGCAATCGTCTTCACGGCCGTGAGGTTGCGAATGCCCAATGCGCGCGCCGGGCCTTCGAGCGCCTGTTCCACCGCGTCTGCCAGTGCCGACTGCAGGCCTTCGCCGATGGCGCTGGTGCGCACCAGGTACGCTCCGTTGAGGTAGAAGGCCACGGCGTCGGGCCGCGTGCCCGAGAGCACGCCACGTTCGAAGTTGGCGGGAATGAGCACCAGCCCGTCGATCTCGCGCCGCTCCAGCATGGCGCGGCCGGCCTCGAAATCCTGAAGCTGCCCGACCAGCCGCAGTTGCGGCGACGCCAGCAGGCGTTCGGTAATCTTGCGGCTGGCCGGGCTCTGGTCGAGATCGACCATGGCAATGGGTAGGCTCGTGGCCACCTGGTGCTGATAGGCGGCGGGATAGTAGAAGCCGTAGAGAAAGCCGGCCAGCACCAGGATCATCAGCGCGGGCCGCGTGGTGAAGATGGCATGCAGCGTGTCGCGCAGGCCTTGCACGAGCGCCTTCGTCATGCGGGGGCCGGTGCCGGTTCGTGCCGTGCGGCGCGTCGCAGCAGCAGGCTGGCCAGCAGGAACATCGCCAGGGCGACGCCCGACATCAGCGCCAGCCAGGGCAGGGACGCGGATGCGGGCGAGCCCATGAACATCTGCTCCATCTGCAGCTTCACGTAGGCTGAAAAAGGCAGTACGTGGCTCCAGACCTGCGTGAACAGCGGCGCGCCGATCACCGGCAGCGTGGCATCGGAAAAGGTCAAGGCCGGCCCGCCATACAGGGCCACGGCCGACAGTGCGGTGTAGGTGTCGCGCACCAGCAGCGCCACGAAGGCGGCAATGGCCGCGTAGCAGGCGTACAGCGCCAGTTGCCCGGCGGCCAGCAGGGCCAGGCTGCCGTGCACCCCCCAGCCGCGCCAGCCGCACAGCCAGGCGGTGCCGGCAAGTTGCCAGGCCGTGAAGATGAGCACGTAGGGCGCCAGCTTGGCCGCCAGCGCCGGTGCGGCGCCGCCCCCGGCATGGAGCCACTGGTGCAGCGAGCCCTGCTGCATCTCGCGCCCCAGCGCTACCACCACCGCACAGCTGAGCAGCACATGCAGGATGCCCGGCTGCAGCAGCGCCTCCAGGAACCATTCGTAGCTCAGTTGCGGGTTGAACAGGATGGTGGCCTGGATGCGTGGCGCTTCCAGGCGCACCGCCGGTACGTTGTGCGCGCGCATGAGCTGCGGTCGCAATTGCGCGTTCAGCGCTGCCACGGCATCGCTCACGCCGCGGCTGGCCAGCGCGCCCACCGAATAGAAGGCCGCATTGCGATAGAGCAGCACCGATGCCTGCGCGCCCGACAGTGCATCGCGCTGCAGGCCCTCGGGAATGATCACCACTGCCCACACGTCGGTGCGCCGGGCCAGCGCCCAGGCTTCGCTTTGCTGCACCGGTTCGGCCACCACCGCCACCTGGGCCGAGGCGCGCAGGTTGCGCACCAGCTGGCGCGACAGCGGCGAGTGGTCGGCATCCACCACGGCAATGGGCAGCAGCCGTGCCGTGCTCTGCACGAACATCAGGCCCAGCACCACGAGCGTGACCAGCGGCGCCAGCGTGACCAGCGCGAGGTCCCAGCGGCTGCGCGCGAGCCAGTCCAACTCGCGCAGCCATGCCGTGCTGAAGCGGCCCGAAGCGCCTGTGCCCGGGTGGGCCAGGGTATCGGCGCTTGCGTGCGGCCGCGCAGCACTCATGACTGGGGCCAGTCGAACAGCACGCTCATGCCCGGGCGCAGCTCCTTCACCGGTTCGGCGGGATGCAGGCGCACCTCGAAGCTGCGCACGTCGAAACCGGTGGACTGCCGCGTGGCGCGCCAGGTGGCGAATTCGCCCTGGGCGCTGATGGTGTGCACCTTGAATTGCAGCTTGCGGTTGTCCAGCGCCGGCACGCGTCCGGTGAGCTCCTTGCCGGCGGCCATGCCGTGCAACTGGTTCTCGCGCACGTTGAGCGAGACCCACGGATGGTCGACCGCCACCAGCGTGAGGATCGGAAAGCCCAGCGCCACCACCTCGCCGGGGCGGACCATGGCGTGCGACACCTCGCCGTCGACCGGCGCGCTCAGCGTGGTCTCGCGCTGCAGGTCTTCGACCGCCTGCAGCCCGGCCTTGGCCACCTCGACCTGCGCGGCCACCGCGTCCTTGTCTTCCTGCGGAACGCCGCGCACCGCGCGCAGGTACTGCTGCTCTGCGGCGCGCGCCTGGCCCGCGGCCGCGTCGCGCGCTGCGCGGGCCTCGTCCAGGCGCTGGGTCGACACCACGCCCTCGTCGTGCAGGTTGCGGATGCGCGCATAGGTCTTCTCTGCCAGCAGCAACGCCGCCTGCGCGCTGCCCGAGGTGGCGCGCAAGGTCTCGACGTTTTCGGGGCGCGAACCGGCGAGCGTGCGGGCCTGCACCGCCTCGGCGCCTGCCAGCACACCGGCGGCCTGGTCGCGCCGCGCATCGAGTTCGGGGCTGGTCAGCAGCACCAGCTCCTGCCCGGCCTTCACCCGTTGGCCGGATTCGACCAGCAGCTTTTCCACGCGCGAAAGCGGCACCTTGGTGGCAACGGTGAACTGCTCCGCATCGACCATGCCCTGGAGCTGGTCCGGCACCGGCTTGTAGGCCAGCCACAGGCCGATGCCGATGAACACGACGACCACCACGCCGGCGGCGGCCACCAGCCAGCGCAGGGCACCCGCCTTCTTGTCTGCGTCTGGGTTCGGCTTGGTTGTTTCGCTCATGGTGCGCTCATGCGTTGGTCTGCCCGCGCGATGTGCTGCGCGTAGTCGTTCATGCGTCCGCTGGCGGCCAGCAACTGGGCCAGCGCCAGGTCGTATTCGTAGGCGGCAGCTGCGCGCTGGGTCTGCGCCACGCTCAGGGCCACCTGGGAGTCGATCAGCTCGGTGGCCGTGGCCTGGCCTTCGCGAAAGCCCAGCGCATGCACACGCACGTTTTCCTCGGCCGCCACGATATTGGTGCCCAGCAGCATGAACTGCTTGCGCGAGGTCTCCACGCCTTGCCAGCTGCGCACGATCAGGGTCTCGATGTCGCTGCCGGCCTGTTCCATTGCGGCGTCGGCCTGCTGCTCGCGCGCCCGCGCCGCGCCCTCGGCACTCTTGCGGTCGACGTTGGAGAACAGCGTGTAGTGCAGGCCCACGCCCACGATCCAGTCGGGGTCGGGCAGCACCGCGTTCTTGGAGTTGAAGTTGTAGGAGCCAAAGCCGTACACCTTGGGCAGTGCCAGCGACTGCGCGGCTTTCACGCCGCTGCGGCTGACGTCGCGCAATGCGGCCAGTCGGGCCAGGGTGGGGGAGTTGTCTCGGCTCGAATCGATGAAGGCCTGTACCGGCTCCAGCGGCTGCGACTGTGCAAACAGGGGCGTCACCGGCTGCACCATGCCGCCTTCCTTGAGCAGCCGCGTCAGCACCGCCTGGGCCGTCTCGTACTCGTTCTGCGCGCGCAGCAGTTGGCGCTCTGCAGCGTTTCGTGCCACTTCCACCTGCAGGCGCTGGGCCTTGGCCAGCACGCCCTGGCGCTCCATCTTGAGCGCGTTGTCGTAGTGCTGGGCGAAGCGCTCCAGGTTCTGGCGGCTGGTGGCCACCACCTGGGCGGCGAGCTGCTGCCCGAAATAGGCGCCCACCAGTTGCAGCCCCAGCGTGTCGGTAAAGCTGGCCAGCTCCGCCTCGGCCTGTCGCGTCTGGGCCTGGGCTGCATCCTGCGTGGCGTCGGACATGCCGCCGGTGTAGAGCGGCCACAGCAGGGTCAGGGTAGGGCGCCAGATGTTGTCGGTGATGGTGCCCGAGACCGAATCGGGAATGCGACCCAGCGCGCTGTTGACCGGCCCGCTGATGATGGGCGCCACCGCCTGCCCAACAGGCGAGGAGGCGAGAAAGCCGTTGATGGCCTGCTCGACCAGGTTGCGGCCGGCCGCCAGCGAGATCTCGATGGTCTTCTGGTAGCGAAAGACCTGGGCATCGACCGACAGGATCGGCAGGTTCAGCCCGCTGACTGCCTCGGCGGAATTGCGCGAGGCATCGACGCCCGCGCGCGCGGCCGTCAGGCCGCTGGAGGTGGCCGCCAGGCGCTCCTGGGCGGCATTGAAGCTGTAGCTGCGAAGTGAAGAAGGCGCCGGCGACGGTGGCTGCTGCTGCTGTTGCGCATGCGCTGCGGCGGCTGCAGCCCATGCCAGCACCAGTGCACCCTGCCGCCAGCGAGGCGCCGTCCCCCTGGAGCGGCGCGTCTCGGATTTTTCGAAATGCATGCCCGATTCTTTCCCAGCGATTGCGAAAAGCGCAACCGCCCCGAGTCATCTGGGCGTGAGGCGGGGCGCGTTGTTTCCCCTATTCCGGCCACGCACCGCGGAACCGGCTTTGCCGGGCCGCAGGTGGGGTCCCCTCCCCGGGAGGTGGCGAACTACACGAAGCGAAGCGCAGTGAGAAGCCGGGAGGCTTCATTTCAGGAGAAGAACTCCTTGGCCTTGTCGAACCAGCCCTTGTCGGTGGGGCTGTGCTTGTTGCCGCCCTTCTTGAGCGACTCGTCCAGCTCCTTCATCAGCTTGCGCTGGTGCTCGGTGAGCTTGACCGGCGTTTCCACCCGCACGTGGCAGTACAGGTCGCCGGGGTAGCTCGAGCGCACGCCCTTGATGCCCTTGCCGCGCAGGCGGAACTGCTTGCCGCTTTGCGTGCCGTCGGGAATGTCGATGGCCGCCGCGCCCTTGAGCGTGGGCACCTCGATCTCGCCGCCCAGCGCCGCGGTGGTGATGCTCACGGGCACCACGCAGTGCAGGTCGTCGCCGTCGCGCTCGAAGATCTCGTGCTTCTTCAGGCGGATCTCGATGTACAGGTCGCCGGGTGGCCCGCCGTTGGTGCCGGGCTCGCCGTTGCCGGTGCTGCGGATGCGCATGCCGTCGTCGATGCCCGCCGGGATCTTCACTTCCAGCGTCTTGTTGTTCTTGATCTTGCCCTGGCCGTGGCAGGTGGTGCACGGCTCGGGAATGATCTTGCCGGTGCCGCGGCACTGCGGGCATGTCTGCTGCACGCTGAAGAAGCCCTGGCGCATCTGCACCGCGCCCTGGCCGTGGCAGGTGGTGCAGGTGATGGGCTTGGTGCCGGGCTTGGCACCCGAGCCATGGCAGGTACCGCACTCGTCCCAGCTGGGGATGCGGATCTGCGCGTCCTTGCCATCGGCCGCTTCTTCCAGCGTGATCTCCATGGCATAGCTCAGGTCGTTGCCGCGATACACCTGGCGCCCGCCGCGCCCACGGCCGCCACCGCCGAACACGTCACCGAAGATGTCGCCGAATGCCTCGGCAAAGCCGCCGAAGCCTTCAGCGCCCGGGCCGCGCATGTTGGGGTCCACACCCGCGTGGCCGTACTGGTCGTAGGCCGCGCGCTTCTGTCCGTCGGACAGCATCTCGTAGGCCTCTTTGACCTCCTTGAACTTGGCTTCCGACTCCTTGGCGGTGTCGCCATGGTTGCGGTCGGGGTGGTACTTCATCGCAAGCTTGCGATAAGCCTTCTTCAGTTCATCCTCGCTCGCGTTCTTGGGAACGCCGAGGATCTCGTAGTAATCGCGTTTGGTGGCCATGGTGTGCGTGTGGTGCGCAGTCTGAAAACGGAAAAAGGCTGGACCACCTCAGGAGGTTGTCCAGCCTTGGTTGGGCGCTGAAATCAGCCCTTCTTCACTTCCTTGACTTCGGCATCGACCACGTTGTCGTCGGCTGCCTGCGCGCCGCCTTGGGCAGCGCCTGCATCGCCGCCCGGCGCAGCGCCTGCGGCACCGGCGGCTGCCGCCTGGTCGGCGTACATCTTCTCGCCCAGCTTCTGGCTGGCCGTCATCAGGGCGTTGGTCTTGTCTTCAATGGCGGACTTGTCCTCGCCCTTGACGACTTCTTCCAGCTCCTTGATGGCCGCCTCGATCTTTTCCTTTTCGCCGGCGTCCAGCTTGTCGCCGAATTCGCCCAGCGACTTCTTCACGCTGTGAACCATGGCTTCGCCCTGGTTGCGGACCTGGGCCAGTTCGACCTTCTTCTTGTCCTCGGCGGCGTTGAGCTCGGCGTCCTTCACCATCTTCTGGATTTCTTCTTCCGACAGGCCCGTGTTGGCCTTGATGGTGATCTTGTTTTCCTTGCCGGTGCCCTTGTCCTTGGCGCCCACATGCAGGATGCCGTTGGCGTCGATGTCGAAGCTCACCTCGATCTGCGGCGTGCCGCGTGCGGCCGGCGGAATGCCTTCCAGGTTGAACTCGCCCAGGAGCTTGTTGCCCGCGGCCACTTCACGCTCGCCCTGGAACACCTTGATGGTCACGGCCGGCTGGTTGTCGTCGGCGGTGGAGAAGGTCTGCGCGAACTTGGTCGGGATGGTCGTGTTCTTGGCGATCATCTTGGTCATGACGCCGCCCATGGTCTCGATGCCCAGGCTCAGCGGGGTCACGTCCAGCAGCAGCACGTCCTTGCGGTCGCCCGAGAGCACCTGGCCCTGGATGGCGGCGCCAACGGCCACGGCTTCGTCGGGGTTCACGTCCTTGCGCGGCTCCTTGCCGAAGAACTCCTTGACCTTTTCCTGCACCTTGGGCATGCGGGTCATTCCGCCCACCAGGATCACGTCGCTGATGTCGTTGACCGACACGCCGGCATCCTTGATGGCGGTGCGGCAGGGGGCGATGGTGCGCTCGATCAGCTCTTCGACCAGGCTTTCCAGCTTGGCGCGGGTGAGCTTGATGTTCAGGTGCTTCGGGCCCGAGGCGTCAGCCGTGATGTAGGGCAGGTTGATGTCGGTGGCCGCGCTGTTGGACAGCTCGATCTTGGCCTTCTCGGCCGCTTCCTTCAGGCGCTGCAGCGCGAGCACGTCCTTGGACAGGTCCACGCCCTGTTCCTTCTTGAACTCGCTGATGATGTAGTCGATCACGCGCTGGTCGAAGTCTTCGCCGCCCAGGAAGGTGTCGCCGTTGGTGGACAGCACTTCGAACTGCTTTTCGCCATCGACGTCGGCGATCTCGATGATCGAGATGTCGAAGGTGCCGCCGCCCAGGTCATACACGGCGATCTTGCGGTCGGCCTTGTCCTGCTTGTCCAGGCCGAAGGCCAGGGCTGCAGCGGTGGGTTCGTTGATGATGCGCTTGACGTCCAGGCCCGCGATGCGGCCGGCGTCCTTGGTGGCCTGGCGCTGGCTGTCGTTGAAGTACGCGGGCACGGTAATGACGGCCTCGGTAACGGGCTCGCCCAGGTAGTCCTCGGCGGTCTTCTTCATCTTGCGCAGGATTTCGGCGCTGATCTGCTGGGCAGCCAGCTTCTTGCCGCGCACTTCGACCCAGGCGTCGCCGTTGTCGGCCTTGACGATGCTGTAGGGCATCAGGTCGATGTCCTTCTGCACTTCCTTCTCGTCGAACTTGCGGCCGATCAGGCGCTTGACGGCGTAGATGGTGTTCTTGGGGTTGGTAACAGCCTGGCGCTTGGCCGAGGCACCGACCAGCACTTCGCCGTCTTCTTGATAGGCAACGATCGAAGGCGTGGTGCGCGCGCCTTCGGAGTTTTCGATCACGCGGGTGTTGTTGCCCTCCATGATCGAGACGCACGAGTTCGTGGTGCCGAGGTCGATGCCGATGATTTTGGCCATGTGATTGCTCCTGGAATCTCTAAAGAATTTGTTGTGTTGAACTTGTGGATAACCCGGCCGGATTCAAGGGATGAGGCGGGGATATCTTGTGTGTATTGCGCGGTTTTTCAGTTGGGCGCGCTGACGGTAACCAGTGCCGGTCGCAGCACGCGGTCGGCAATGGTGTAGCCCTTTTGCAGCAGGCCCACCACCGTGTTGGGCTCCTGCCCCGGCGCCGGCACCATCGAGATGGCCTGGTGCTGGTGCGGGTCGAACTTGGTGCCTTGCGTGGGGGCGATCTCGACCACCTTGTTGCGCTCCAGCGCGCTCTTGAGCTGGCGCAACGTGGCCTCGGCGCCTTCGCGGATCTGCTCGGGCGTGGCGTCCTGGATGGCCAGGCCGGCTTCCAGGCTGTCGGTGACCGGCAGCAGGCTTTCGGCAAAGGCCTCGACCGCGAACTTGCGGGCCTTGGAGACTTCATCGTCGGCGCGGCGGCGGGCGTTCTGCACGTCGGCCTGGGCACGCAGGTACTGGTCGGCCAGCTCGGCGTTCTTGCCTTGCAGTGCGGCCAGCTCGCCTTGCAGCTGGGCCAGGGCCTGCAGCGCATCGGCCTCGTTGGCGGCCTGGGCGGCCTCGAGTTCCTCCGGGCTCATGTCGTCCTGAGGGGTGAACTGTTCGGATTTGGGTGCTTCAGACATCGTCAAGAGTGGCCAGAATGTCGGCCAAAGGGGAATATGAAAACAATTCCGCCATAAATGGGGTCGATCTCCCGCAATTCAAGGGTGGAGACCTGCAACTTTTCCTGGCGGCAAAAAGGCGGCTCGTGGCCGCCTTTTGTACTTAGGCGCCAGGAGCGCCGAATTCAACTGCTTAGTGCGCGTCCAGCAGTTCGACGTCGAACTTCAAGGTGGCGTTGGGCGGGATCACGCCGCCGGCGCCACGCGCGCCATAGCCCAGCTCGGGCGGAATGATCAGGGTGCGGTGGCCGCCGATCTTCATGCCGGCCACGCCTTCATCCCAGCCCTTGATGACCTGGCCAGCGCCCAGCGAGAAGGCAAAGGGGTCGTTGCGGTCGCGGCTGGAGTCGAACTTGGCGCCTTGCACGCCGTTGTTGTAGAGCCAGCCCGTGTAGTGCACGTGCACATGCTGGCCGGCCTTGGCTTCGTCGCCGCTGCCGACGGTGGTGTCTTCGTATTGCAGGCCGGAAGGGGTGGTGGGCATGGGTGGCTCCTCTCGAATGTTGCTGAAAAAGTAAAGGGCGCAAGTTTAACGAGGGGGCGGCGCCACCGCGGGCGTGGTCTTGCGCACCTGTCCGACCTGCCATCGTGCGGCAAAGGCCTGCAGGTCGGACAGGCGCTTGAGCAGGTCCTGCCCGGTGAGCGTGAGGCAGTAGCCCTCGCTGCCGTGGCTGACGATGCCGGCCTCGCGCAACTCCTTGATGCGGGTGTTGAGCGTGTTGGGGGTGATGCCGCCGACGCTGTCTTGCAGCAGCCGGAACGTCTGGGCATGGCCGTCGCGCAGGGCCCACAGCACGCGCATGGCATAGCGCGCCTCCAGCAGGGCCAGCAACTGGTTGATGGCCGCGGTTTCCTTCGTGCTCATCGTCGGTGTGTCTGCCTGAATCGGGCCGGCGACTATAGCGCAAGAAATGCCGCCATGCTACTACTTTTGTAGCGAAAAAGACAAGCTGGGCGCGGCTTGCGGCAGTGCAGCGTAAACGCGCCCGGAAGGTCAGCCAAACAGGCGCTGCGCATGCACGCCCAGCCCCTGCGCCACGCTGGCGAAGCGGTCGCCGCGCAGGGCCCGGGCGGCGGGAAGGCGCTGGGCGATGCGGTCGGTCAAGGGCTTGAAGCCGGTCGAGCCGCCAGTGAAATAGACCACATCGACCGATTCGGGACGCACGCCGGCGGCCTGCAGTGTTTCGCTCGCCGCGTTCACAACGCGGTCCAGGTCGGTGTCGAGTGCCTGCACGGCCTGGGCCTCGTCCAGTTCCACCGACAGCCCGTCTTCCAGCCGATCGAGCGCGATGTGGGTCGAGCCGCCCAGGGCGACGGCGATCTTGGCGGCCTCGGCCTGGCCGATGAGCGCGTGGCCCAGGCGTTCGTCCAGCACGCGCATCAGGCGTGCGTACTGAAGCGGGTCGCCGTAGAAATCGCGCATGCGGCGCAGTTCGGCCACGCGCGGCTGGCTGTAGACGGTGTTGATGAGGTGCCAGGTCGCCAGGTCGAAGTACACGCGGCAGGGCACCTCGCGCGGTGCCTCGCCCGGGCGCTGCGGGCCCTTGCCGCGATAGCCGCACAGGGGCAGGATGCTCGCAAGTTCTACATGCCGGTCGAAGTCGGTGCCGGCCACGTGCACCCCGTGGTTGGCCAGGATGTCGTCCTTGCGCTCCAGCCGCTGGCGGCGCTTGGGGCCCACGCGAACCAGCGAGAAGTCGGACGTGCCGCCGCCGATGTCGGCCACCAGCACCAGCTCTTCCTGCTCCACGGTCTGCTCGTAGTCGAGTGCTGCGGCAATGGGCTCGTACTGGAAGCTCAGTTCCCGAAAGCCCACGGCTCGAGCCGCGTTTTCCAGCGCCTGCTGCGCCTTGGCGTCGCGCGCCGGGTCCTCGTCGACGAAGTACACCGGGCGGCCGAGCACGGCGTGTTCCAGCGGGGCGCCGGCGTCGCGCTCGGCCAGTTGCTTCAGGTGGTGCAGGTAGCCAGAGACCACATCGAGGTAGCGCACCGATCGGCCCGCGCCGACATCGGTCGCCTGATCGGCCAGCGCGGAGCCGAGGATGCTCTTCATCGAGCGCATCAGCCGGCCTTCGTGGCCCTGCACGTAGGCCGCCAGGGCGGGGCGTCCGTAGATGCGATGCGGCTCCTCGTGCGGGGCCAGGTCTTCGGTCTGGTAGAAGACCGCGGTGGGCATGGTGCGCTGGTCGGGCTCGACCTCGACCAGGCCCATGCGGCCGTCCGGCCCGCACAGCGCAATGGCCGAGTTGGAGGTGCCGAAGTCGATGGCGCAAAACGGTGCGCCGGCAGGTTCGGTCGAGGACGCGCGGGGCGCCGCGGCAGATTGGATGCGGGTCATGGCACAGGCGCCCGGCATGCCGCAGGCGCGGGCCGGGTCAGGGTGTGATCAGGGGAAGGGGCGCGGATTCTAGCGCGTAGGCTGGCGGGCTACCGGGCCATGGCCTCGCCCAGGCGGATGGGGCCGCCGGGCTTCCAGGCCGGATTGAAATCCACGCGTGGCGCCGGAAAGAGCATGACGACGGTCGAGCCCAGCAGGAAGCGGCCCATTTCCTCGCCCTTCTTCAGCTCGATGCGCTGGTCGGCGTAGGTCCACTCGCGCACCGTGCCCGGCCGCGGCGGGTTGACCACGCCGTGCCACACGGTGGCCATGCTGCCCACGATGGTCGCCCCCACCAGCACCAGCACGAATGGGCCGAGCGCCGATTCGAACACGCACACCACCCGCTCGTTGCGCGCAAAGAGCCCCGGCACGCCCCGCGCCGTGGTGGGGTTGACCGAGAACAGGTCGCCCGGCACGTAGATCATGCGGGTGAGCCGCCCGTCGCAGGGCATGTGGATGCGGTGATAGTCGCGCGGGCTCAGGTACAGCGTGGCGAAACTGCCATTTGCAAAGGTTGCTGCCAGTTGCTCATCCCCGCCGACCAGTGCCGTGGCGGAGTAGTCGTGGCCCTTGGCCTGGAAGATCTGCCCGCCCTCGACGGCGCCGAACTGGCTGATGGCACCGTCCACCGGCGAAACCAGCGTTGCATTGGCAATGGGCCGCACGCCCGGCTTGAGCGGGCGGGTGAAGAATTCGTTGAAGCTCGCGTAGCTGGCCGTGTCCGGGTTCAGCGCCTCGCCCATGTTCACGCCGTACTTGCGCACGAAGCGATTGATGATCCAGGTGGTGACCGCGCCGCGTTCCTTGCCCGCCACCCAGCCGGCGAACGAGGTCAGGGCCTGCTTGGGCAGCAGGTATTGCGGGAGGACGGAAAGGCGATCGGAGGGCAAAAGTCAGCGGGGCCGCAAGGGCATGCAGGAGATGCAGGGTGCGCGATTCTAGCCAGCGCCCGGGCGCCGGCCTGTGAGCGTTTCTCCCGGGCCCGGGCAGGCCGGTGCGCCGCCGGCCCGGCCTTGCCTACTCCGCCTTGATGTTGGCCGCCTTGATCACCTGCGCCCACTTCTCGACCTCCGCCTTCTGGAAGGCGGCGATCTGCGTGGTGCTCATGTCGGCCGGCTGCATGCCGAAGGCCTTGAGCTTGTCCTGCATCTCCGGCTCGGCCAGGATCTTGCGGATCTCGGTGTGCAGGCGCTCGATGATGGGCGCGGGCGTGCCGGCCGGCACGAACACGGCCTGCCAGGACAACACCGAGTAGTCCTGCAGCCCCTTGATGCCTGATTCGGCCACGGAGGGCACGTCGGGCAGCGAATCGATCCGCTTGGGCGAGGTCACGGCAATGGCGCGCAGCTTGCCGCTCTGGATGTGCGGCGCGGCCACCACGGTGGTGTCGAACATCATGTCGACCTGGCCGCCGATCACGTCCTGAATGGCCGGGCCGCTGCCCTTGTACGGAACGTGGTTGAACTTCACGCCCGACTTGTAGGCCAGCAGCTCGAGCGACAGGTGCTGCGAAGTGCCGATGCCCGCCGAGGCCGACGCCAGGCCGCCCGGCTTGGCCTTGCTGGCCTCCACCACGTCCTTGAGCGTCTTGTACGGGCTGCTGGCAGGCACCACCAGCACGGTGGGGTTGGTGCCGATCAGCGTCACCGGCGAGAAGGACTTGATGGGGTCGTAGCCGATCTTGGGGTACAGGCTCACGTTGATGGCGTGCGAGCTCACCGTGCCGCCCAGCAGCATGTAGCCGTCGGGGGCCGCACGCGAGGCGATTTCCGAACCCACGCTGCCGCCGGCGCCGCCGCGGTTGTCGACCACCACCGTGGTTCCGAGCACGGGGCCCAGCTTGGCGCCGATGAGCCGGCCCAGCACGTCGGTGGTGCCGCCGGCGGGGAAGGGCACCATGTAGGTGATGGTCTTGCCGGTCGGCCAGTTGCCCTGCTGCTGCGCAAAGGCGGGCAGGCCCGTGGCGGCGAGGGCCGCGGCGGCCACGGTGCGATGGACGAAGGTTCGGCGTTGCATGCTCATGTCTCCTGGGATGGTTTCTTGTTCAATGGAATCGGGCGGGCCTCAGGGCTGCTCGACGATCTCGATCCAGTTGGGGTTCTGCCCCACCGCCAGGCGCTGGGGCGTGCCGAGCGCGCCGGTGGCAGGGTCGATCGGGTAGAGGGCCACATGGTGCGACTCCTGGCCCGCAGCGATCAAGTAGCGCCCGCTGGGGTCGATCGCAAAGCCGCGCGGTGTTTTCTCGGTGGGTGTCTGGCCCAGGGGCGCAAGCTGCCCCGTGGCCGCATCGACCTTGAAGGCCGAGATCGTGCTGGACGTGCGCTCGGATGCATACAGGTAGCGCCCATCGGGCGTCAGGTGCAGGTCCGCCGCCCAGGGCTTGCCGGTGAAGCCGGCCGGCAGCGTGGTGGTGCTCTGCACCGGCTTGAGCGTGCCGCGCGAAGCATCCCAGTCGAACACATGCAGGCCCGCGTCCAGTTCGTCGAGCAGGTAGACGTGGCGCTGGCCCTTGTCCCATACGAAGTGGCGCGGCCCGCTCTTGGCGGCGGCCTGGGTCAGCGGCGGATCGTTGGGAGAGAGCAGCCCCTTGTCCGCATCGAAGCGCCAGACCGAGACCTGGTCGGCGCCCAGGCTGGTGGCCAGCACGTAACGGTTAGCAGCATCGGCATGAATGGCGTGGGCGTTGGGCCCGGTCTGGATGAGCTGCTGCACCGCGCCCACGGTGCCGTCCTTGTTCATGGCGTTGACCGAGATCTTGCCGCCGCCGTAGGACGCGGCAAACAGCCAGCGCCCGCTGCCGTCCAGGTCGATGTTGGCCATGCTTTCGGCCAGCGACGCCTCTGCTTTTTTCTCGAGCTTGCCGGTAGCCGGGTCGATGCGCATGCTCACCACGCGAAAGGGCTGCGAGCGCAGTGCGGCGTACAGCATCTTCTTGTCGGCGCTCACGGCCATGGGCATGACGGTGCCGCCCACCGGCAGCGTTTGCACCGGCTCCAGCTTGCCGCTCTGGCGGTCCAGCGACAGCACCGAGATTTCCTGGCTGTCGGCGTTGGCCACGTAGACCCAGGTGGCGGCGCCGGCTGGTGCGGCGCCCAGGGCCAGCAGTGCGGCGAATGCGCTGCAGAGCCGCAGGCGGGCGAAGGTGTTTCGGGTCTTGTTCATGCGTTGTGTTTTTTCTTCTTGTTGATCAGGGCATGTACTGCCCGCCGTTGACTTCGAGGATCTGCCCGGTGACGTAGCCCGAGAGCTGCGCCGAAGCCAGGTACAGGAAGGCGCCCACGCATTCGTCGGGCTCGCCGATGCGGCCCATGGGAATGGTGCCGCGGAAGGACTCCAGCATCTGCGGCGTGGAGAAGCGGTCGTGAAACGGCGTCTGGATCACCCCCGGCGCCACGGCATTCACGCGGATGTTCTCCAGCGCAAGTTCCTTGGCCAGGCCGCGTGTGGCGGTGCTGACAAAGCCCTTGGCGCCGGCATACAGGTAGGCGCCCGGACCGCCGCCATGTCGCGCGGCCACCGAGCTCACGTTGATGATGCTGCCGCCCCGGCCCGCGGCGCGCATCAGCGGCACCACCTCGCGGCAGAAGGCCAGCACCGAGCGTGCGTTCAGGTGCAGCACCTCGTCGAACAACTCGTCGGGCATGTCGGCAATGGGCACGCGCTGCACCAGCCCGCCAGCGTTGTTCACCAGCACGTCGATGCCGCCCAGCGTCTGCTGCGCCTGCTGCACGGCCTGGCGGATGGCACCGGTGTCGCGCACGTCGGCCCGCAATGCAAAGGCCTTGCCGCCCGCCGCCGTGATGGCGTCGACCACGTCGCTGGCCGGGCCCGCGGAGCTGTTGTAGTGCACGGCCACGTGCATGCCGCGTGCCGCGAAGGCCTTGGCCACGGCGGCGCCGATGCCGGTGCTGGCGCCGGTGACGAGCGCTGTCTTTCCCTTGAGGTCTTCCATTTGCGTGTTCCTTTCGGAGGGGCTGGCCGCAGCGGGTGCGCGCGGCGATGGGTCAGGGCGTCGTCAGGTCACGGGCGCCGGATTGAAAAGTACCAGCGCGTTGTGAAGCTTCCATTGCTCGGCCCAGGTCTTCTTGCGCCCGCTGGCCACGTCGAGCATCAGGCGAAACATCTCCCAGCCCACCTCCTCGATGCTGGCCTGGCCGTCGGCAATGCGCCCGGCGTTGATCTCCATCAGGTCGTGCCAGCGGCGCGCCAGGTCGCTGCGCGTGGCCACCTTGATCACCGGCACCTCGGCCAGGCCGTAGGGCGTGCCGCGCCCGGTGGGGAACAC
>JAFEEG010000029.1 GCA_018241225.1 Pseudomonadota bacterium | reverse complement strand
GAAATGTTCCGCAAGCTGCTGGACCAAGGTCAAGCTGGCGACAACGTGGGCGTGCTGCTGCGCGGCACCAAGCGCGAAGAAGTCGAGCGCGGCCAAGTGCTGTGCAAGCCTGGCTCGATCAAGCCGCACACGCACTTCACCGCTGAGGTGTATGTGCTGAGCAAGGACGAAGGTGGCCGTCACACGCCGTTCTTCAACAACTATCGTCCGCAGTTCTACTTCCGCACGACCGACGTCACGGGCTCCATCGAGCTGCCCAAGGACAAGGAAATGGTCATGCCTGGCGACAACGTGTCGATCACCGTCAAGCTGATCGCCCCCATCGCCATGGAAGAAGGTCTGCGCTTCGCTATCCGCGAAGGCGGCCGGACCGTGGGTTCGGGCGTCGTGGCCAAGATCCTCGAGTGATTTTGCAGGTCGGGCCACGAACGTGTCCTGACCTCATCTGATCAAGAGTCGGAGGGGTATAGCTCAATTGGCAGAGCGTCGGTCTCCAAAACCGAAGGTTGTAGGTTCGATTCCTACTGCCCCTGCCACCTGAAGGTGGCCCCGAACAAGCCCGTCACGCGTGACGGGCTTCGGCGTCTGTAAGAAGGCGCGTGGAATTCAAGGCCGAGCAGGCCGCAGGAATATTTGCCCAAGATGGCCACTACTCAAATCGAAACCGTGAGCACCACCGCAGACAAGGCCAAGCTGGCCGGGGCTGTGGTGCTGGCGGTGGGCGCCATCGTGGCGTTCTATCTGCTGGCACGCCAGGGTGCGGTTGTGCAGTGGATCGCCTTGCTCGTTGGCCTGGCCGCGGCGGTGGGTGTTTTTGCTGCGTCCGAGCACGGTCGCCAGTTGGTGGCGTTCGGTCGCGACGCGTGGCGCGAAGTCAAGAAGGTCGTGTGGCCCACCCGCAAGGAAGCCATCCAGATGACGGGCTATGTGTTCGCCTTCGTCGTCATCATGTCGATCTTCCTTTGGCTCACGGACAAGACGCTGGAATGGGTGTTCTTTGACCTCATCCTGGGCTGGAGAAAGTAATGAGCGACGCTGTTGAAACGACCCCTGTGCTGGCGCCTCCGGCAAATCCGGATCTGCGTTGGTACGTGGTGCATGCCTACTCGGGCATGGAAAAGGCCGTGGAGCGCAACATCCTGGAGCGCATCAACCGCGCCGGCATGCAAGACAAGTTCGGCCGCATCCTGGTCCCGACCGAAGAAGTCGTCGAGATCAAGAACGGTCAGAAGCGCACCACCGAGCGCCGCTTCTTCCCGGGCTACGTGCTGGTCGAGATGATCATGGATGACGAGTCCTGGCACCTGGTGAAGCACACCAACAAGGTGACGGGTTTCGTGGGTGGTGCCAAGAACCGTCCGGCGCCCATCTCGCAGAAGGAAGTCGAGGACATCGTCAGCCAGATGCAGCAGGGCACCGAAAAGCCCCGCCACAAGGTGGAGTTCGTCGTGGGCGAATTCGTGCGCGTCAAGGAAGGCCCGTTCACCGACTTCAACGGCACGGTCGAAGAGGTCAACTACGAGAAGAACAAGGTGCGTGTGTCCGTGATGATCTTCGGTCGCGCCACCCCGGTCGAACTCGAATTCGCTCAGGTCGAAAAGACCTGAGGCTGATAGCCAATCAAATCTGTCCGCGCGCTTTCTCGGCTCGGCGCGTGGCGTAGTCAGCAAGAGCCTCAACCCCCGGGGAGCCGCGGCACGACGCCGCGGCGCTAAAACCCGCAAGGAGAAAAGCATGGCGAAAAAAATCGTCGGCTTCATCAAGCTGCAAGTGCCAGCTGGTAAGGCCAACCCCTCGCCGCCGATTGGTCCCGCTCTGGGCCAGCGCGGTCTGAACATCATGGAGTTCTGCAAGGCGTTCAACGCGCAAACGCAGAGCTACGAGCCGGGTCTGGCACTGCCGGTGGTCATCACCGCTTTTGCCGACAAGAGCTTCACCTTCATCATCAAGTCGCCCCCGGCTGGCGTGCTGATCAAGAAGGCCATCAAGCTGGACAAGGGCTCGGCCCGTCCGCACACCGACAAGGTCGGCAAGATCACCCGCGCTCAGCTCGAAGAGATCGCCAAGACCAAGATGAAGGACCTGACGGCTGCCGACATGGACGCCGCTGTTCGCACCATCGCCGGTACGGCCCGCTCGATGGGCGTGAATGTGGAGGGCGTGTAAATGGCCAAGATCACCAAGAAGCAAAAGGCGCAGGTCGGCAAGGTCGACAGCACCAAGCTGTACGCCCTGGCTGATGCCCTGGGCATCGTCAAGGAAGCCGCTACAGCCAAGTTCGACGAATCGATCGACGTGGCCGTGCAGCTGGGCATCGACGCCAAGAAGTCGGACCAGGTCGTGCGTGGCGCCGTGGTGCTGCCCAACGGCACCGGCAAGACCAAGCGCGTTGCAGTGTTCGCCCAAGGCGCCAAGGCTGAAGAAGCCAAGGCCGCCGGCGCCGACATCGTCGGCATGGACGACCTGGCTGCCATGGTCAAGGCTGGCGACATGCCCTTCGACGTCGTGATCGCTGCCCCCGATGCCATGCGCGTCGTCGGTACCCTGGGTCAGATCCTGGGCCCGCGCGGCCTGATGCCGAACCCCAAGGTCGGCACCGTGACGCCCGATGTGGCCACCGCCGTGAAGAACGCCAAGGCTGGCCAGGTCCAGTTCCGCGTCGACAAGGCCGGTATCGTGCACGGCACCATCGGCCGTCGCTCGTTCGACACCGACAAGCTGCAAGGCAACCTGGCCGCACTGATCGACGCACTGGTCAAGGCCAAGCCGGCCTCGAGCAAGGGCGTGTACCTGCGCAAGGTGGCTGTGTCCTCGACGATGGGCGTTGGCGTTCGCGTCGACACCCAGTCGATCGCACAGGCCTGATTGGAAGAATGCACCGCACCTGAAAAGGGGCGGTGATGTGGTGGGTCGTCGCGGCATGCAATGCGCGACGGGCCATCCAAGACCGCTGGCGTGCGGCACCCTTTGCGAGGGGCGCACTTAATCGTCATCCGACGGCCAGCGCAGATGGCGCCCACTGCGAAGAGATCTTTTTTGGGTTTCGAAACAGTTGGTCGCTGCACTGGAAGCGCGCTCGGAAGGCTTTGGCCCCAAGAGTGCATTTAAAGGAGTAGACCTTGAGTCTGAATCGCAGTGAGAAAGAAGCGGTCATTTCTGAAGTGACCAGCCTCGCCGCAAAAGCTCAAACGCTCGTGATGGCGGAATACCGTGGCATCACGGTGGCTGACATGACCCGTCTGCGCAACCAAGCCCGTGCGCAAGGCGTGAGCCTGAGTGTTCTGAAGAACACCCTGGCCCGCCGTGCTGTGGCAGGTAGCGGATTCGAAGTCGTCGGCGACCAGATGACCGGCCCGCTGATCTATGGCTTCTCCGAAGACGCCGTGGCTGCCGCGAAAGTGGTGGCTGACTTCGCCAAGACCAACGACAAGTTGGTCATTCGCGGCGGCGCATTCGGTGGCAAGGCCCTGGACGTCGAAGGCGTGAAGCAACTGGCCAGCATTCCCTCCAAGGAAGTGCTGCTGGCTCAGCTGCTGGGCTTGATGCAGTCCCCCATTTCCCGCACCGCCCGCGTTCTCGCGGCACTGGCGGAAAAGCGCGGTGGCGGCGAAGCACAAGAGGCCGCACCGGCCGAGGCCCAAGCCGCTTGAGGCTTGAGTTTAGAAATTTCATCCCAATTGTTAGGAATCCAAAATGGCATTCGATAAAGACGCATTTCTGACCGCCCTGGACAGCATGACGGTCCTGGAACTCAATGACCTGGTCAAGGCCATTGAAGAAAAGTTCGGCGTGAGCGCCGCTGCAATGGCCGCTCCGGCCGCTGGTGGTGGCGCCGCTGCCGCCGTGGTGGAAGAGAAGACCGAGTTCAACGTCATGCTGATGGAAGCTGGCGCGAACAAGGTTGGCGCCATCAAGGCCGTGCGTGAAATCACCGGCCTGGGCCTCAAGGAAGCCAAGGACCTGGTGGAAGCCGCTCCCAAGGCCGTCAAGGAAGGCCTGTCGAAGGCTGACGCTGAAGCCGCCAAGAAGAAGCTGGAAGAAGCCGGCGCCAAGGTCGAACTGAAGTAATTCAGGTTGTCCGCCAGGGCTGGAGGTGCCTCAAAAGGCCCTCCAGCCTTTGCCGCTTTCAGAGCGCACCTAAAAGCCGCAAGTTTGTTGCGGTTTTTAAGTGTCTTCTGATCCCGACTGCAGAAGGCCCCTTGGTTCGGGTGACGTGCAACGCGTCACCGTCCGCCATCGGCTGGTAGTGGCCAGCCGCCAAGGAGCAGCGCGCGAGCGCTGATGACAAGTCGCGCTAGACCTCAAGCCCGGAGCTCTCATGGCCCAAACGTCCACGTACAGTTACACCGAACGCAAGCGCATCCGAAAAAGTTTCGGCAGCCGCGACAGCGTCGTTGAAATCCCCTACCTGCTGCAGATGCAGAAAGACGCGTACACCGCGTTCCTGCAAGCAGGCGTCGCCCCGCAAAAGCGTACCGTCGAAGGTCTGCAAGCCGCGTTTGACGCCGCTTTCCCGATCGTCTCCCACAACGGTTTTGTGGAGATGAAGTTCCTCGAGTACAACCTGGCCAAGCCGGCCTTCGATGTGCGCGAGTGCCAGACCCGTGGCCTGACCTTCGCCTCGGCCGTGCGCGCCAAGGTGCAGCTCATCATCTACGACCGCGAGTCTTCCACGCCGCAGTCCAAGGTGGTCAAGGAAGTGAAGGAGCAAGAGGTCTACATGGGCGAAGTGCCGCTCATGACGGACAAGGGCTCGTTCATCATCAACGGTACCGAGCGCGTCATCGTGTCGCAGCTGCACCGTTCGCCTGGCGTGTTCTTCGAGCACGACAAGGGCAAGACGCACAGCTCCGGCAAGCTGCTGTTCTCGGCGCGCGTCATTCCTTACCGCGGCTCCTGGCTGGACTTCGAGTTCGACCCGAAGGACATGCTGTACTTCCGCGTCGACCGTCGCCGCAAGATGCCGGTCACGATCCTGCTCAAGGCCATCGGCCTGAACCCGGAATCGATCCTGGCGAACTTCTTCGTCAACGACAACTTCCGCCTGATGGACAGCGGCGCGCAGCTGGAGCTGGTCTCCGAGCGTCTGCGCGGCGAAGTCGCGCGCTTCGACATCACCGACAAGGCCGGCAAGGTCGTGGTGGCCAAGGACAAGCGCGTCACCGCCCGCCACACCCGCGAGCTGGAGCAGTCGGGCACCACGCACATCAGCGTGCCGGAAGACTTCCTGGTGGGCCGCGTGCTGGCCCGCAACATCGTCGACCCCGATTCGGGTGAGATCCTGGCCAAGGCCAACGACGAGCTGACCGAAGCGCTGCTCAAGAAGCTGCGCGCCGCCGGCGTGCACGACATCCAGTGCATCTACACGAATGAACTGGACCAGGGCGCGTACATCTCGCAGACCCTGCGCATCGACGAAACCGTGGACGAGTTTGCCGCCCGCGTGGCCATCTACCGCATGATGCGCCCCGGCGAGCCGCCGACGGAAGACGCCGTGCAGGCCCTGTTCCAGCGCCTGTTCTACAACCCGGACACGTACGACCTGTCGCGCGTGGGCCGCATGAAGTTCAACGCCAAGGTCGGCCGCGACGAACCCAACGGCCCCATGGTCCTGACCAACGAGGACATCCTCGCCGTGGTCAAGATCCTGGTGGACCTGCGCAATGGCCGTGGCGAAGTCGACGACATCGACCACCTGGGCAACCGTCGCGTGCGCTGCGTGGGCGAACTGGCCGAAAACCAGTACCGCACCGGCCTGGCACGTATCGAGAAGGCCGTGAAGGAGCGTCTGGGCCAGGCCGAGCAAGAGCCGCTCATGCCGCATGACCTGATCAACAGCAAGCCGATCTCGGCCGCCCTGAAGGAATTCTTCGGCGCCTCGCAGCTGTCGCAGTTCATGGACCAGACGAACCCGCTGTCGGAAATCACGCACAAGCGTCGCGTCTCGGCCCTGGGCCCGGGCGGCCTGACGCGCGAGCGTGCCGGCTTCGAAGTGCGCGACGTGCACGTCACGCACTACGGCCGCGTGTGCCCGATCGAAACGCCTGAAGGTCCGAACATCGGCCTGATCAACTCGCTGGCCCTGTACGCCCGCCTGAACGAGTACGGCTTCATCGAGACGCCGTATCGCCGCGTGGCAGACGGCAAGGTCACCAACGACATCGACTACCTCTCGGCCATCGAGGAAGGCAAGTACGTCATCGCCCAGGCCAACGCGGCCCTGGACAAGGACGGCCACCTGACGGGCGACCTGGTGTCGGCACGTGAAAAGGGCGAATCGATCCTGGTGGGCGCCGAGCGCATCCAGTACATGGACGTGTCGCCCGCGCAGATCGTGTCGGTGGCTGCCTCGCTGGTTCCGTTCCTGGAGCACGACGACGCGAACCGCGCACTGATGGGCGCCAACATGCAGCGTCAGGCTGTGCCCGTGCTGCGTCCCGAGAAGCCTTTCGTGGGCACCGGCATCGAGCGCGTCTCGGCCGTGGACTCGGGCACCGTGGTGACCGCCATGCGCGGCGGCGTGGTCGACTATGTCGATGCCACCCGCATCGTGGTGCGCGTGAACGACGCCGAAGCGCAAGCCGGTGAAGTGGGTGTGGACATCTACAACCTCATCAAGTACCAGCGTTCGAACCAGAACACCAACATCCACCAGCGTCCCATCGTCAAGCGCGGCGACAAGATCGCCAAGGGTGACGTGGTGGCCGACGGCGCATCGACCGACCTGGGCGAACTCGCCCTGGGCCAGAACATGCTCATCGGCTTCATGCCCTGGAACGGCTACAACTTCGAAGACTCGATCCTGATCTCCGAACGCGTGGTGGCCGACGACCGCTACACCTCGATCCACATCGAGGAACTGGTGGTGATGGCCCGCGACACCAAGCTGGGCGCCGAAGAAATCACGCGCGACATCCCGAACCTGGCCGAGCAGCAACTCAACCGCCTGGACGAGTCCGGCATCATCTACGTGGGCGCCGAAGTCATGCCCGGCGACACGCTGGTGGGCAAGGTCACGCCCAAGGGCGAGACCACGCTCACGCCGGAAGAAAAGCTCTTGCGCGCCATCTTCGGCGAGAAGGCTTCGGACGTGAAGGACACCTCGCTGCGTGTCGACCAGGGCTCGCAAGGCACCGTGATCGACGTGCAGGTGTTCACCCGCGAAGGCATCCAGCGCGACAAGCGCGCCCAGCAGATCATCGATGATGAACTCAAGCGCTTCCGCCTGGACCTGAACGACCAGCTGCGCATCGTCGAGGCCGACGCCTTCGACCGTATCGAGAAGCTGCTGATCGGCAAGGTTGCCAACGGCGGCCCGAACAAGCTGGCCAAGGGCACCAAGCTGGACAAGGCCTACCTGTCGTCCATCGAGAAGTTCCACTGGTTCGACATCCGCCCGGCCGAAGACGACGTGGCTTCGCAGCTGGAGTCGATCAAGAACTCGCTGGAGCAGACGCGCCACAGCTTCGACCTGGCTTTTGAAGAAAAGCGCAAGAAGCTCACGCAAGGCGACGAGCTGCCTGCGGGCGTGCTCAAGATGGTCAAGGTGTACCTGGCCGTCAAGCGCCGCCTGCAGCCTGGCGACAAGATGGCCGGCCGTCACGGCAACAAGGGTGTGGTGTCCAAGATCGTTCCGGTCGAAGACATGCCCCACATGGCCGACGGCACGCCGTGCGACATCTGCCTGAACCCCCTGGGCGTGCCCTCGCGGATGAACGTGGGCCAGGTTCTCGAAGTGCACCTGGGCTGGGCCGGGAAGGGCATCGGCCAGCGCATCGGCGACATCCTGCAGCAAGAGGCCAAGGCGGCCGAGCTGCGCAAGTTCTTCGAGGAGTTCTACAACAGCACCGGCCGCAAGGAAGACCTGTCGAAGTTCAGCGACGGCGACATCGTCGAGATGGCGCAGAACCTGAGCAGCGGCGTGCCCTTCGCGACCCCGGTGTTCGACGGTGCCTCGGAAGAGGAAATCCGCGCCATGCTGAAGCTGGCCTTCCCGGACGACATCGCCAAGGCCAAGGGCCTGACCGATACCCGTACGCAGGCCTACCTGTTCGACGGCCGCACCGGCGAGCAGTTCGAACGTCCGGTCACCGTCGGCTACATGCACTTCCTGAAGCTGCACCACCTGGTGGACGACAAGATGCACGCCCGCTCGACCGGTCCGTACTCGCTCGTTACCCAGCAGCCGCTGGGCGGCAAGGCGCAGTTCGGTGGCCAGCGCTTCGGTGAAATGGAAGTGTGGGCGCTGGAAGCCTACGGCGCTTCCTACGTGCTGCAGGAAATGCTCACCGTGAAGTCCGACGACGTGCAGGGCCGTACCAAGGTGTACGAGTCCATCGTCAAGGGCGAACACGCCATCGAGGCCGGCATGCCGGAATCGTTCAATGTGCTGGTCAAGGAAATCCGTTCCCTGGGCCTGGACATCGAACTGGAACGTTCTTAATTCAAGGGGATAGGTTCTATGAAGTCACTACTCGACCTGTTCAAGCAATTCACGCCTGATGAGCATTTCGATGCCATCAAGATCGGCATGGCCTCGCCCGAAAAGATCCGCTCGTGGTCTTTCGGCGAGGTGAAGAAGCCAGAGACGATCAACTACCGCACTTTCAAGCCCGAGCGTGACGGCCTCTTCTGCGCGAAGATCTTCGGCCCCATCAAGGACTACGAATGCCTGTGCGGCAAGTACAAGCGTCTGAAGCACCGCGGCGTGATCTGCGAGAAGTGCGGCGTTGAAGTCACGCAGACCAAGGTGCGTCGCGAGCGCATGGGTCACATCGACCTGGCCGCGCCTTGCGCCCACATCTGGTTCCTGAAGTCGCTGCCGTCGCGTCTGGGCCTGGTGCTCGACATGACGCTGCGCGATATCGAGCGCGTGCTGTACTTCGAAGCCTACGTGGTCACCGACCCCGGCATGACCCCGCTGAAGAAGTTCAGCATCATGTCCGAGGACGACTACGACGCAAAGCGCAAGGAATACGGTGACGAGTTCGTCGCCAAGATGGGCGCCGAGGGCATCAAGGATCTGCTGGAAGGCATCGAGCTCGACACCGAGATCGAAAAGCTGCGCGGCGACCTGACCGGCTCCGAAGTCAAGGTCAAGAAGAACTCCAAGCGCCTGAAGGTGCTGGAAGCCTTCCGCAAGTCGGGCATCAAGCCCAGCTGGATGGTGCTGGACGTTCTGCCCGTGCTGCCGCCGGACCTGCGTCCGCTGGTGCCGCTGGACGGTGGCCGCTTTGCCACCTCCGACCTGAACGACCTGTATCGCCGCGTCATCAACCGCAACTCGCGTCTGCGCCGCCTGCTGGAGCTCAAGGCTCCGGAAATCATCGCGCGCAACGAGAAGCGGATGCTGCAGGAAGCCGTCGATTCGCTGCTGGACAACGGCCGCCGTGGCAAGGCCATGACGGGCGCGAACAAGCGCGCCCTGAAGTCGCTGGCCGACATGATCAAGGGCAAGAGCGGTCGCTTCCGCCAGAACCTGCTGGGCAAGCGCGTGGACTACTCGGGCCGTTCGGTCATCGTGGTGGGCCCGACGCTCAAGCTGCATCAGTGCGGCCTGCCCAAGCTGATGGCGCTCGAGCTGTTCAAGCCTTTCATCTTCTCGCGCCTCGAAGCCATGGGCATCGCGACGACGATCAAGGCTGCCAAGAAGGAAGTCGAATCCGGCACGCCGGTGGTCTGGGACATCCTGGAAGAGGTCATCAAGGAGCACCCGGTCATGCTGAACCGTGCTCCGACGCTGCACCGCCTGGGCATCCAGGCCTTCGAGCCGATCCTGATCGAAGGCAAGGCCATCCAGTTGCACCCGCTCGTTTGCGCGGCCTTCAACGCCGACTTCGACGGCGACCAGATGGCTGTCCACGTGCCGCTGTCGGTGGAAGCGCAGATGGAAGCCCGCACGCTGATGCTGGCCTCCAACAACGTGCTGTTCCCCGCTTCGGGCGAACCGTCCATCGTGCCGTCGCAAGACGTGGTGCTGGGCCTGTACTACACCACCCGCGATCGCATCAACGGCAAGGGTGAAGGCCTGGTGTTCTCCGACATCGGCGAAGTGCAGCGCGCGCTGGACGCCGGCGTGGTCGAGCTCACCTCCAAGGTGGCCGTGCGCATCACCGAGTGGAACAAGAACAAGGAAACGGGCGAATTCGCTGCGTCGACCTCGCTCGTGGACACCACCGTGGGCCGTGCCCTGCTGTCCGAGATCCTGCCCAAGGGCCTGGCTTTCTCGAACATCAACAAGGCGCTGAAGAAGAAGGAAATCTCCAAGCTCATCAACGCGTCCTTCCGCAAGTGCGGCCTGAAGGAAACGGTGGTGTTCGCCGACAAGCTGCTGCAAAACGGCTTCCGTCTGGCGACCAAGGCCGGCATCTCGATCGCCATCGACGACATGCTGGTGCCTTCGGAGAAGCACGACATCATCGAATCCGCTTCCAAGGAAGTGAAGGAGATCGAGCAGCAGTACGTCTCCGGCCTGGTGACGGCCGGCGAGCGCTACAACAAGGTGGTGGACATCTGGGGCAAGGCGGGTGACGCCGTGTCCAAGGTGATGATGGCCAAGCTGTCCAAGCAGAAGGTCGTCGACCGCAACGGCAAGGAAGTGGACCAGGAGTCCTTCAACTCCATCTACATGATGGCCGACTCGGGCGCTCGCGGTTCCGCCGCGCAGATTCGCCAGGTGGCCGGCATGCGGGGCCTGATGGCCAAGCCGGACGGCTCCATCATTGAAACGCCCATTACCGCGAACTTCCGCGAAGGCCTGAACGTGCTGGAGTACTTCATCTCCACCCACGGTGCCCGCAAGGGTCTGGCCGACACCGCGCTGAAGACCGCGAACTCGGGTTACCTGACGCGTCGTCTGGTGGACGTGACGCAAGACTTGGTCGTGACCGAGCAGGACTGCGAAACGCACAACGGCTCGACCATGCGCGCCATCGTCGAAGGCGGTGAAGTCATCGAATCGCTGCGCGACCGAATCCTCGGCCGCTCTGCTGCCGACGACGTGCTGCACCCCGAAACGCGCGCCGTGCTGCTCAAGGCCGGCGAGATGTTCGACGAAGACAACATCGAGGAACTGGAAGCCCAGGGCGTCGACGAAGTCCGCGTGCGCACCGCGCTGACCTGCGAAACCCGCTACGGCATCTGCGCCAAGTGCTATGGCCGCGACCTCGGCCGCGGTGGCCTGATCAACATCGGCGAAGCCGTTGGTGTGATCGCCGCCCAGTCGATCGGCGAGCCGGGCACGCAGCTGACCATGCGTACCTTCCACATCGGTGGCGCCGCTTCGCGCGCTGCCATCGCCTCGAGCGTGGAAGCCAAGAGCAACGGCGTGATCGGCTTCAACGCCACGATGCGCTACGTGACCAACTCCAAGGGCGAGCTGGTGGTGATTGCGCGTTCGGGCGAGATCGTCATTCATGACGAGCACGGCCGCGAGCGCGAGCGCCACAAGGTGCCCTACGGTGCCACGCTGACGGTCAAGGCCGACCAGCAGGTCAAGGCCGGCACCATCCTGGCCAACTGGGACCCGCTGACCCGCCCGATCATTACCGAGTTCGCCGGCAAGACGGTGTTCGAGAACGTCGAGGAAGGCCTCACGGTTGCCAAGCAGGTGGACGACGTCACGGGTCTGTCGACGCTGGTGGTCATCGACCCCAAGCGCCGCGGCGCCGCCAAGGTGGTGCGTCCGCAGGTGAAGCTGATCGACGCTTCGGGCCACGAAGTGAAGATCCCCGGCACCGACCACTCGGTGACCATCGGCTTCCCGATCGGCGCCCTGATCCAGGTGCGTGACGGCCAGGACGTGGGCCCCGGCGAAGTGCTGGCCCGTATCCCGGTCGAAGGCCAGAAGACCCGCGACATTACCGGCGGTCTGCCGCGCGTCGCCGAGCTCTTCGAAGCCCGCTCGCCCAAGGACAAGGGCCTGCTGGCCGAGATGACCGGCACCATTTCCTTCGGCAAGGAGACCAAGGGCAAGATCCGCCTGCAGATCACCGACCCGGAAGGCAAGGTCTGGGAAGAACTCGTGCCCAAGGAAAAGAACATCCTGGTGCACGAAGGCCAGGTGGTGAACAAGGGCGAATCCGTGGTGGACGGCCCGGCCGATCCGCAGGACATCCTGCGCCTGCTGGGTTCCGAAGAGCTGGCTCGCTACATCGTCGACGAAGTGCAGGACGTGTACCGCTTGCAAGGCGTGAAGATCAACGACAAGCACATCGAGGTGATCGTTCGCCAGATGCTGCGCCGCGTCGTGGTCGAAAGCGCCGGCGAGTCGACCTACATCGTGGGCGAGCAGGTCGAGCGTTCGGAGATGCTCAACACCAACGACGCACTGCGCGCCGACGGCAAGATCCCCGCGACCTTCACCAACCTGCTGCTGGGCATTACCAAGGCCTCGCTGTCGACCGACTCGTTCATCTCGGCCGCTTCCTTCCAGGAAACGACCCGCGTGCTGACCGAGGCGGCGATCATGGGCAAGCGCGACGAGCTGCGCGGCCTGAAGGAAAACGTCATCGTCGGCCGCCTGATTCCGGCGGGTACCGGCATGGCCTACCACCAGGCGCGCAAGGCCAAGGACCAGATGGACGAGGCCGAGCGCCGCGCCATCGCCGACGCCGAAGCCGCCGAGCTCAGCGCTGCCGCAGCGGCAAGCGAAGAGCCCGCCGTTGAAGGCGCCAGCGCGGCTGACGCCAGCGAAGGCGCGGCAACCGAGTAAGGCACCGCAGGCTGCCATGACCGGCCCGAGCGCCCCCCTGCCCAAAGCGGCCGGGGGGCGCTTTTTCGTTGGTGCAGCTTGCGCAGCAAATAATGCCGCTACATGAGTGCCTTGCCTGATTCGATCTATTGGTGGGTCGGTGCCGCCGTGCTGCTGTTCTGGTTCGTGGGTGCGAACAACCGGTTGATGCGCCTGCGCTCGGCCGCGCTGGTCGCCTACACGACCATGGATGCGGCGCTGGTCAAGCAGCTGGACTATGTCCACAGCCGCAGTACCCGGGCCCTGGCTGTCAGCGGCGTCGCCAAGCTGGACGTCAATGTCGAGAGCTCGTTGCTCTCGTCGGTGGCGCAGATGTCGGCCATGCTGGCCGTCACCCGGCTGCGACCGCTCGAGCCCTCGCGCATTGCGTCGCTGGGCACTGCGCTGCATGTCATGCTCAATGCCTGGGAGCGCATGTACCCGGGCGAAGTGCTGCGTTTCGATGCCGAGGGCACGCTCTCGATGCCCGCTCCGCTTTCCGGTGAGCTCGCAGCGCCCCAAGCCTCGCCTTTTGCGTGGCCGGAGCCCTCGGCCGCGGCGGAAATCGCACGCGGGCACTTCAACGATGCGGTGCATGCCTACAACCGCGCCATCGGCCAGTTTCCGGCGCTCATCGTGGCGTGGGCATTCCGCTTGCGTCGGGCTTCCCCGCTCGTCTGACTTTTCATGCATGCCTGCCGGCCGCCGACGGCGCCGGCCTTTACCATCGACTGCAAGTTGGCTTCTTCATCCGATCTCCCTTCTTCTTCCGGTGCACAAGCGGCGCCGCAGGCGCAGCCGCCGTTGTGGCGCCAGTTGCAGCTGTGCGCTGCCGTGCTTGCCGCTGTGCGTGCCGGCACTTCCGGTGCTGCCGCCTTTGACGCCGTGGACCCAGCGCTGCGTCCGGGCGTTCAGGCCCTGGGCTTTCATGTCCTGCGCTGGCTGGGGCGGGCCGAGGCATTGCGCCGCCACCTGGCGCGCCGCACACCGCCCCCGGCCGCCGATGCGCTGTTATGCAGCGCCCTGGCACTGGCCTGGCAACCCGAGGGGGCGCCCTACGAGCCATTCACCCTCGTCGACCAGACGGTGGAGGCTGCCAAGCGCGACAGCGCCACGCGAGCCCAGGCGAGCTTCATCAATGCATGCCTGCGCCGCTTTCTGCGCGAGCGCACAGAACTGGTGGCGGCAACCGATCGCGAGCCGGTGGCCCAGTGGAATCATCCGCGCTGGTGGGTCGAGCGGCTCAAGCGCGACCACCCTCGCTCCTGGCAGAACGTGCTGGAGGCCAACAATTCGCACGCGCCCATGACGTTGCGGGTCAACCAGCTCAAGACGGGTGTGGGTGAGTACTTGCACGCCCTTGAGTTGGCAGGAATGAAGGCCCATGCGGTCGCCAGCACCGGCGTGCAACTGGACCGCGCGCGCCCGGTGCGCCAACTGCCCGGGTTCGAGCAGGGCGAGTTCTCGGTGCAAGACGCCGCAGCCCAGTTGGCTGCACCGCTGCTCCTGGATGGCTTGGCGTGGCCTGCCGATCGACCGCTGCGCCTGCTTGACGCATGTGCCGCGCCGGGCGGCAAGACTGCGCATCTGCTCGAACACTCCGGCCAGCAGCCGGTGCAAGTCACCGCGCTGGAGGTGGACGCGCAGCGAAGCCTGCGCATCGGCGAGACGCTCGATCGCCTGGGGCTCACGGCCCAGGTCGTGGTGGCTGATGCGGGTCGGCCCGAACAGTGGTGGGACGGCACGCCCTTCGACGCCATCCTGCTGGACGCTCCCTGTACCGCCTCGGGCATCGTGCGCCGGCATCCGGACGTGCGCTGGCTGCGCCGGGAAAGCGATATCGAACAGCTCGCGGTCCAGCAGGCCACCTTGCTGGCCAGCCTGTGGCCGCTCGTCAAGCCGGGCGGCCGACTGCTCTATTGCACCTGTTCAGTCTTCCTCGACGAGGGCGTGCACCAGATTGATGCGTTTCTTGCGCACAACACCGACGCCGGATTGCTGCCCTCCCCGGGCCATTTGCTGCCGCAAAGCGGGCGGAATGCCCATGGCCTCCCGGACAATCCCTTAGGTGAGCACGACGGTTTCTTCTACGCCCTGCTGGAAAAGCGCCCTGGCTGAGGCCCGCCGCCCGGCCTGGGGGCCGCGGGCGCTGACCCTGGTCCTGCTGTTTGCCCTTCTTTCCCTCTGGCTGCCGCGCGCCCACGCGAACAACGCGAATATCGAGGTCACCCAGCTGCGCCTGGAGCGCAGCGACGACGGCGTCTACCTGAGCGCGGCTGTCCAGTTCGACCTGCCCGAGCTGGTCGAAGACGTGCTGGACAAGGGCATTGCCGTCTATTTCGTGGCCGAAGCCGAGATCTACCGCGAGCGCTGGTACTGGATGGACACCCGGGTCGCCCAGGTGGCCCGCCACATGCGCCTGGCCTACCAGCCATTGACCCGGCGCTGGCGGCTGAACGTTTCGCCCGTGCCCATCACCAACGCCGGCTTCGGTGCCTCGGTGGCCCAGAACTTCGATTCCCTCGGCGACGCGCTGGAGGCGGTCAAGCGCATCGGGCGCCTGCGCCTGGCCGACAATTCGGAGATCAACGACGATCCCGTGCAGCCCGTGGTGTTTCGCTTCCGGCTGGATACTTCACAGCTGCCTCGGCCATTCCAGATCGGCGTGGTCGGCCAGTCCGACTGGAACATCGCCGTCGAGCGCAGCGTGAAGCTTCCCATGGAGAAAAGCAGGTGACTGAACAGCCGCGCGGTCGCGCGCGCGCACCGGCAACGCCGGCAGCGCGGCGCGCCAAGGCCATGCGCTGGGCGATCGGCGTGGGCGCCGCGCTGGTTACCGCCATCGGCCTGGTGCTGATGTTCCTGCTGGCACAGGCCACCAACAACCGGGCCCTGTATGAGCGCAACTACGCACGCCTGTTCGGCATCAACGTGGTGGTGGCGGTGCTGTTGATGCTGGTCATCGGGTGGGTCGCCTTCCGGCTCATCCAGCGGCTGCGGCGCGGCAAGTTCGGCAGCCGCCTGCTCATCAAGCTGGCGGCCATCTTCGCGTTGGTGGGGGTGGTGCCGGGGGGGCTGATCTACGTGGTGTCCTACCAGTTCGTGTCGCGCTCCATCGAAAGCTGGTTCGACGTGAAGGTGGAGGGCGCGCTGGACGCAGGCCTCAACCTGGGCCGCGCCACGCTCGACTCGCTCGCACAAGACCTTTCCAACAAGACGCGCGCGGCCAGCTCGCAGCTCGAAAACGTGCCCGATGCCACCGCCGGCCTGACGCTGGAGCGGGTGCGCGAGCAACTGGGTGCCAGCGAGGTGGTCCTGTGGGGCGGCAACGGCCAGCAGATTGCCGGCACCGGCACGGCACGCTTTCAATTGAGTCCGGCACGGCCCAGCGCCCAGCAATTGAGGCAGGCGCGTACCGAGCGTTCCGTGGCGCACATCGAGGGCCTGGACGAAGCCGAAGGCTCGCAGGCTGGCACGGGGCCGCCGACCGCCATCATCCGCGCGCTGGCCATGGTGCGCAGGCCCGGCTTCGACCTGGGCGGCGAGGCGCGCTTCCTGGAGGTCACGGTGCCCCTGCCGGCGGCGGTGGTGGCCAACGCGCTGGCGGTGCAGGAGGCCAATCGCGAATACCAGGAGCGGGCGCTGGCGCGTGGCGGGCTCCTGCGCATGTACATCGGCACCCTGACCCTGAGCCTTTTCCTGGCAGTGTTCGGTGCCGTGCTGCTGGCCGTGCTGTTCGGCAACCAGCTCGCCCGGCCCCTGCTGGTGCTGGCCGATGGCGTGCAGCAGGTGGCCGGCGGCGACTTGCGACCCACCGCGGTGCTGCCCGGCAAGGACGAGCTCGGCGGCCTGACGCGCTCCTTTGCCATGATGACCCAGCAGCTGGCCGATGCCCGGGGCGCCGTCGAGAAGACCGTGGGCGAACTCGATGCGGCCCGCGCCAACCTGCAGACCATCCTGGACAACCTCACTTCGGGCGTGATCGTGCTCAACGAATCCGGCACGGTGATGTCGACCAACCCGGGGGCGACCCGCGTGCTGCGAGCACCACTGGCGGCCTTCGAAGGCCAGAAGCTGGCCGAGGTACCCGGCCTGGAAGCGTTCGGCCAAGCCGTGCAGCAGCAGTTTGCCGACTTCGAGGTGGAGCGCGCCCAGCATGGCCTGGACCATTGGCAGCACGCCTTCGAACTGCATCCGGGCGGCCCGGGTGGCGCGCAAGAGGCCGCCATCAACCTCGTGGCCCGAGGCGCCGAACTGCCGGGGCAGACGCGCCTGCTGGTGTTCGACGATATTTCCGAGATCGTGTCGGCCCAGCGCGCCCAGGCCTGGGGCGAGGTGGCTCGTCGCCTGGCGCATGAGATCAAGAACCCGCTCACGCCCATCCAGCTGTCGGCCGAGCGGCTGGAGCACAAGCTCTCGGGCAAGCTGGCCTCGGGCGAGCAGGCGGTGCTGGCCAAGTCCGTCAAGACCATCGTCGACCAGGTCGATGCCATGAAGCGCCTGGTCAACGAATTCCGCGACTATGCCCGGCTGCCCGCGGCCGAACTCAAGCCGGTGGACCTCAACGCCCTCGTGTCCGACGTGCTGCATCTGTACGACAACGAGTCCGGGCACGTCGTGAAGGTGCATGCCGAGCTCGATCCGCGCTGCCCGCCCATCCGCGGCGACGCTCAGCAGTTGCGCCAGGTGATCCACAACCTGCTGCAAAACGCCCAGGACGCCACCGAGGCCGCCACCGCGTCGCACCCCGAGGTGCCCCGGCAGCCCGTGCTGGTGCGCACGCGCCTGTCCGACTCCGGGGAGCGCGCGCGCCTGACGGTGCAAGACAGCGGTGGCGGCTTTGGCGAGAACATCCTCAAGCGTGCCTTCGAGCCCTACGTCACCACCAAGTCCAAGGGCACCGGCCTGGGTCTTGCCGTTGTAAAGAAAATAGCTGACGAACACGGCGCCCGCATCGAACTTTCCAATCGCATGCAGGACGGGGCTGTGGTAGGGGCACAAGTGTCGCTATCATTCGCATTGGCGGCAGAACGGCCTGCCGCCCCCAACCCGCCTTCCGAAGAAAATACCGTCGCCTGAGCGCGCACCAATAAGCATTCATGGCAAACATACTCGTGGTCGACGATGAGCTGGGCATCCGCGACCTGCTCTTCGAAATCCTCAATGACGAAGGCCACAACGTCGAGCTGGCTGAAAATGCCGCCGAGGCGCGTGCGGCCCGACAGCGCGCACGGCCAGACCTGGTCCTGCTCGATATCTGGATGCCCGATACTGACGGCGTCACCTTGCTCAAGGAGTGGTCCACCGCCAACTTGCTGACCATGCCGGTCATCATGATGAGCGGGCACGCCACCATCGACACGGCCGTCGACGCTACCCGCATCGGTGCCTTCGCCTTCCTCGAGAAGCCGATCACCATGCAGAAGCTGCTCAAGGCCGTGGAGCAGGGGCTCGCCCGCGAGAGCGCAAGGCGTGCAGCTGCGGCCGTGGTGCCCACCACCAGCACCTACTCGCCCGTGGTCACCACCACCGGCGAAAGCTCGCTGGTGCCTGCGCCCTCGATGTCGCCCATGCCCGACCCGGGTCCGCAGTCCACGCAAAGCTTCGACCTCGACCGCCCGCTGCGCGATGCGCGCGACGGCTTCGAGAAGGCCTACTTCGAATTCCACTTGGCCATGGAGAACGGCTCCATGACCCGCGTGGCCGAGAAGACCGGCCTGGAGCGCACCCACCTGTACAGAAAATTGAAGCAGTTGGGCGTCGATCTTTCGAGAGGGCGCAGAAGCGCTGTATAATCGTGGGCTCCAACCCGTTTAAGGGTGGGAGCTTTCTCGAAAAGAGAATGGCCCGGTAGCTCAGTTGGTAGAGCAGCGGATTGAAAATCCGCGTGTCGGTGGTTCGATTCCGCCCCAGGCCACCAAATACAAGCCCCAAGTGTTCCAAGCACTTGGGGCTTTTCCTTTTGGCGTTCGCCAGGATTTGGGCACCATACGCGCGTCCCAAACCTGGAGGCCCCGCCTTTGTCCGTCGAAACACAACTCCCCACGCTCGAGGTGCGCGATGCGCGCTTTCGCAAGTTCGTCTTCGGTCACGTGTCTCTCGAAAAGCTCCACACCGGCTCGCGCTGGGCGGAGGGGCCGGCGTGGTTCGCCGCGGGGCGCTACCTGGTGTGGTCCGACATTCCCAATGACCGCATGCTGCGTTGGGACGAGTGCGACGGTTCCGTTTCGGTGTTTCGCCAGCCGGCCCTGAACACCAACGGCCACACGGTGGACCACGAAGGCCGGCTCGTGTCGTGCGAGCACCGCGGCCGCTGCATCTCGCGCACCGAGCACGACGGCTCGCGACGCGTGCTGGCGTCGCACATCGACGGCAAGCGCTTGAACTCGCCCAACGACGTGGTGGTGAAGTCCGACGGCAGCATCTGGTTCACGGACCCGAGCTACGGCATCGACAGCGACTACGAAGGCGACAAGTCCCCCAACGAGATCGGTGCGCAGTGCGTCTACCGCATCGCCGCGTCCCTTGACGAAGTGCGCTGCGTGGCCGAGGGCTTCGTGCAGCCCAATGGCCTGGCCTTCTCGCCCGATGAGCGGCTGCTGTACGTGGCCGACACCGGTGCCACCCACGTCGAGGGCGGCCCGCATCACATCCGGCGCTACCGCGTGGGTGCGGACGGGGTCAGCCTGTCGGGCGGCGAGGTGTTCGCCGAATGCGAGAGCGGCCTGTTCGACGGCTTTCGAGTCGACGAGCATGGCAACCTGTGGGCGGGCGCGGGCGACGGCGTGCATTGCATCGCGCCCGACGGCACGCTGCTGGGCAAGATCCGCGTGCCCGAGGCGGTTGCCAATGTCTGCTTTGGCGGACCCAAGCTCAATCGGCTGTTCATCTGCGCCACCTCGTCGCTGTATTCGATCTATGTGAACACGCGGCCGGCGGCGCGGCCCGCCTAGCGCGCGTCAGAAGTCCACCAGCCGCAGCCCGACGCTGAACACGGTGCGCTTGCGGTTGTAGTCGACCAGCGTGTCGCCGTAGCCGTTGAACAGTTGCGCCACGAAGCGCAGGTTGCTGGTGGCCGGGTCGCCAATGGTGCGCGTCCACTCCAGGCGTTGCGAGCCCTTGCCCCAGGCGCGTACTGTCAGGCCCAGCGCATTCTTGCTGTTGGGGTACCACCAGCCGGCCAGTTCGATGCGGCCGATGTAGTCGGTGATGTCGGGGTTGTCGTCGCTCTGCGGGTCCTCGTTGATGCGCTTCCAGGCGCGGGCGTTGAAGACGAAGCGGTTGTCCAGCTCGATGCCGCCCATGAGGTACACGCGGTTCCAGCTGCGCGAATACGGATCGCTCTGGCCGTTGGACTGGTGTGCCAGGCCGGCGCCCGCGTAGCGCCAGCGCCAGCCGCCGGGCAACTGCATGTCGGTGGGGTAGGCATACATCACCTCGGGCTCATGGTCGGTGGTGCGGAAGGGGCGCGACAACTCCGA
This sequence comes from Pseudomonadota bacterium, assembly GCA_018241225.1. GTDB lineage: Bacteria > Pseudomonadota > Gammaproteobacteria > Burkholderiales > Burkholderiaceae_C > Variovorax. Next base: position 43,899 of record JAFEEG010000029.1, on the reverse strand, counting down.
ATTGAAGATCTGCCAGGTCGACTGCTGGGTGTAGCCAAACCACAGCGAGTCCTTGCGCGTGGGGTCGGCGCCGGTGAGCAGGCCCTGCGCGAGCTTGGTACGCAGCGACAGGTTCAGCCGCATCTCGCCCGGCTGGTAGTCCGTCGGCGTGCCGGTATGGTTGGGTGCCGGCGAGGTGGGCGTCTGCGGCCGGTCGGTGGCCATGGCAAAGGTCACGTCGATGGGCCGGTAGCCGCGCAGACCGAAGGTGCCGCAGCTGGTGCCGTCCTCCAGCTCCCAGAAGCGCGACAAGGTCGAGTACTGGCGGTCGCGGCACGCGTCGTCGCTGGCGGTGATGACGCGCGTGGCTGGAATGGCGGAATTGACCGGAGGCAGCGCGACGGCGCTGGCCGCAGGGCTTGTTTCGGAGGGGCCGGCAGGGCTGGCAGTGGCCGGTGCAATGCCAACCGGCGCGGTCACGATGGGGGGCTGCACCTGCTGGTCGCGCGCCCACTGGTCAAAGCAGGCCAGGCGCGCGTCCTTGTCGCCCGACATGCGCTGGCACTGCTGCCAGCCCAGGTCGCTGCCGGGCCAGGGCTTGGGCTTGTCTTGCGCATGCACCGCCAACACTGTGAAGAGCAGGGGCGAGGTGCACAAGGCTGCGGCCAGCTTCGCCGCGGCAGAGGTCACTTCCATTCGTCGCTCTTGCGCAGCACGAAGGGGTGATGGCTGTCGTCGGATGACCGGTACCAGCTGCCCACGAACTCCTTGGCGCACGAGCCTGGCTTGAGCGTACCCGACCAGCTGGCGCTGATCGACTTGCCGTCCTGGGATTCGTCCAGCGCAAGCTGCCCCTCGGCGTCGATGTCGCCCGCCAGTTGCGCCGGCTGCTTGCCGGTGCGCAAGATGCTGCCGCTGACGCCGTCGTACGCCAGATGGCGCTGGAGCACCACGGTGGCAGGCTCCTGGCCGTCGATGCGTGCGACCCAGTAGCCGTAGAGCCAGCTGGCGGGCAGTTCAGATGCGCTTTCCGGGCAGCTCGGGACTGTGCGGGCCTGGCGGGGCTGGTCGGCGCAGGCGGCCATCAGGCAGGAGGCCGCGAGCAAGGCGGCGGCAAGGGTGCTACGTTGCATTATGAAGAGGAGGTAGGGGCCGCACCGGCGGCGGCTGCTGCTGCTGTTGCGTTGTCGGCCGCGCGCTTGGCGAATTCGGCGCGCAGGGCCTTGAGTTTTTCGCGCGGGTCTTCCTTGGCGGTGCTCTTGTCCAGCGCCATTTCCGCGATGAAGCGGCTGGGCTGCGCGGCCACCATCTCGCGGCCCTTCTTGCGCCTCTTGGTCCAGCTCACGGCCAGGCTGCGCTGCGCACGGGTAATGCCCACGTACATCAGGCGGCGCTCTTCCTGCAGGCGCTCGAGCGTGTTTTCCGCCACCTTTTCCTGGCGGCCTTCGTCGTCGTCGAGCTTGAAGGGCAGCAGGCCCTCGTTCACGCCCACCAGCAGCACGTGCGGCCACTCCAGGCCCTTGGAAGCGTGCAGGGTCGAGAGCGTGACCACGTTCTGCTCCTGCTCGCGCTCGCTGATGGTCGACAGCAGCGAGATGGTCTGCGCCACTTCCATGAGGCTCTTGCGTTCGCCGTCAGCCATGTTCGCCCCCGACGCGTCGTCGACCTGGCCGCCGCAGCGCTGGGCCATCCAGTCGCAGAACTCCATCACGTTGGTCCAGCGGCTGGCCGCGGCCTGCTCGCTGTCCTCGCCGTCGTACAGGTGCTTCTCGTACTCGATTTCCTTGAGCCAGGTATTGAGGAAGGCGCGCGCATCCTCGGCACCCAGGGTGTGGCGGGCGCGGTATTCGAGGTCGTTGATGTAGCGGCCGAACTCATGCAGGCCATCGAGCGCTCGCTTGCTCATCACACTGGGCAGCGAGGAGCTGAACAGCGCCTCGAACAGGCTCAGCTTGTACTGGCTGGCAAACACACCCAGGCTTTGCAGCGTGGTGTGGCCAATGCCGCGCTTGGGCGTGGTGACGGCGCGCAGGAAAGCGGGGTCGTCGTCGTTGTTGACCCACAGGCGAAACCAGCCGCACAGGTCCTTGATCTCGGCCTTGTCGAAGAAGCTCTGGCCGCCCGATACCTTGTAGGGAATCTGCGCCTTGCGCAGCGCCTGCTCGAATACGCGGGCCTGGTGGTTGGCGCGATAAAGCAGCGCGAAATCGCGAAACTCCTTGTGCGCGCTGTTCTCGCGCAGGCTCTTGATGCGGGCCACCGCGCGTTCGGCTTCGTGCTGCTCGTTGTCGCAATCGACCACGCGCACCGGCTCGCCTTCGCCCAGTTCGGAAAACAGTGTCTTCGGAAAGAGCTTGGGGTTGGGGCCGATCACGTTGTTGGCCGCGCGCAGGATGGCGCTGGTGGAGCGGTAGTTCTGCTCGAGCTTGATCACCTTGAGGCTGGGAAAGTCCACCGGCAGCTTGCGCAGGTTGTCCAGCGTGGCGCCGCGCCAGCCGTAGATGGACTGGTCGTCGTCGCCCACGGCAGTGAAGCGGCCCCGCTCGCCCACCAGGGCCTTGAGCACTTCGTACTGGGTCGCGTTGGTGTCCTGGTATTCGTCCACCAGCACGTGGCCCAGGGCTGCCTGCCACTTGGCGCGCACCTGGTCGTGGTCCTTCAACAGCTTGAGCGGCATGCCGATCAGGTCGTCGAAGTCCACGCTCTGGTAGGCGGTCAGCCGCTCTTCATAGCGGCCCATGATGCGCGCGATGATCCGCTCGTTGTCGTCGGCGGCCTGCGCCTCGGCCTGCGCCGCGTTCAGGCCCATGTTCTTCCACTTGCTGATGGTCCACTGCCAGATGCGGGCCGTGGCCGCGTCGGTGGTGCCGCCGGCGTCCTTCAGGATCTTGGTCACGTCGTCCGCATCGAGGATGCTGAACTGGGGCTTGAGGCCCAGCACCGCGCCGTCCTCGCGCATCATGCGCACCCCCAGGGCGTGGAAGGTGCACACCACCACCTTGCGCGCGTCCTTGCCGATCAGCCCCTTGGCGCGTTCGCGCATTTCTGCCGCTGCCTTGTTGGTAAAGGTAATGGCGGCAATGCGTTGAGGCTCCAGCCCGGCCTGGATCAGCCGCGCGATCTTCATCGTGATCACCCGCGTCTTGCCCGAGCCGGCGCCGGCCAGCACGAGGCAGGGCCCGTGCATGTAGTTGACAGCTTCCTGTTGGGCGAGATTGAGACCGGACATTGGGGGGGAAACGAGGTCGCGCGGGGCGGGGGAGGGCAGCCGGCCAATGATACGGGGGGTGCTTTTCGCATCACGAAGCCGGCCGATGCGCGTTGTAAGGAGCAGGCGGCGACAATCTGCAACCTCGTGCTTCAAATCTTTCTCGTCACCATCCCCTTTTTCGCCCTGGTGGCCGCCGGCTACGTGGCTGCCCGGGTCCGGGTTCTGCCGCTGGAGGCGATTCCGGGGCTCAACGCCTTCGTTCTTTACTTTGCGCTGCCGTGCATGCTGTATCGCTTTGGCGCCAACACGCCCATTGCGCAACTGCTGGATGCGAGCGTGGCGCTGGTCTGGGGCGTGTGCGCGCTGGTCACGGTGGGCGCGGTGGTGGCCTTGAGCCGCAACGAGCGCATCGGCTGGAACGACGCGTCCTTTGGCGCCCTCGTGGCCGCCTTTCCCAACACGGGCTTCATGGGCGTCCCCCTGCTGACGGCCATCCTGGGCGCGCAGGCGGTGGGGCCGGTGATCATCAGCATGACCTTCGACATGGTGCTCACCACATCGCTGTGCATTGCCCTGTCCCGGCTGGACGCCGCAGGCTCCCACGGCGCGGCGCAGGCCATGCGCAAGGCCCTGGCCGGTGTGCTTCGCAACCCCATGCCCTGGGCAATCTTGCTGGGTGCGCTGGCCTCGGCCGCGGCCTACAGGCTGCCCGGGCCCGCCGAGAAAACCGTTGCCATGCTGGGCGATGCTGCCTCGCCGGTTGCCCTTTTCACCATCGGTGCCGTTCTGGCTCGCTCGGCCATGCTGGCCAGCGAAGCACGCGGACGGGCCCCGGTGGGCGACGTGTTGCCCGTGGTGCTGGTGAAACTGGTGGCGCACCCCCTGCTCGTGCTGGCGGCGGCCTTGGTGGTGCGGGCCATGGGGATGCCGCTGGGCCTGCCCGCCTGCGCGACGCTCGTGCTGATGGCGGCCCTGCCCAGCGCCAGCAACGTCTCGATGCTGGCCGAGCGCTTTGGCGCCGACAACGGGCGCATCGCGCGCATCATTCTGTGGACCACCGTCGCCGCCTTCTTCAGCTTCCCGCTGGTGGTGGGCTGGACCGAACATCTGCGTTGAGCGAGCGTCAGTCGTCGATCACGCCCAGCTTGCGCGGGTCGGCGTCGGGCAGCAACTCGCAGCGCGCAAAGTCGCGCCCCTGCGTGCCGTCGCAGTAATAAGTGTTGTAGGTGCGGCCGAAGAGCGTGGGGCGGGCCAGGAACAGCACCCCGTGCTCGGGGCGCCACTTCTCCTTGAATGACGCGTCCACCGCGCTGGCTCGCCCGTTCGCTCGTGGCACTTCGGCGGGAACGGTGAGTTCAGCCAGGGTCTTCTGGGCCTCTTGGCCGCGCCAGCGCGAAGCCAGTTCGCTGGGCTTGGGGCGGGTTCCCACCGGAATGAGCAAGGCGTTTACCTGCTCGCCTTCGCCAAAGCGATGGGTCTTGCCAGCGAGGAACGCATAGGCGCAGGCCGCATGGCACTGGCCGATGACTTCGGTGCTGACGCCCGTGCCGCGAATCGCCGTTGCATACAGGCCCGCCACCTGCGCCGATCCGCCCAGCGAATCCTCGAAGACCACGGTCTGCACCTTCGCGCGGGTGACCATTTCCACAAAGGCCTGCACCAGGCCGCCGTCGAGCATGCCCGAGACGATCAGGCGATTTCCTTCAAGTGAGAGGTCGGCCGCCTGCACCGCGATACAGGTACAGCTCACTGTCATTGCCAGGCACAAGTTGCGTAGCCGGTTCATCTTTCCTCCATCAGGTCTGACCAATCCAGACCTATCCCTTGGGTCGAAGCATCCATGACGCAATTCGTGCGTCAACCCCTGTTTCAGTTGCTTGCGCGGATTCGGGGCTTATTTGGCGCTGCGCGTACGCAAAACGTGTCGACGAACGATCGACAAATAAGACTTTGGTTTTAAGTATTGCAATGATTAAAGACCGAATATCCAAAATTCTTTTTCGGTTTTCGGATACTAACAAAAGTGACTTTCTCCCAAAAATTGATGAGGCGGGAAATTTGTTTTCGGTTTTCGGCTAATAAAGGGCAGCGCCACACGTGTTGTTTTTCAGACGCAATTTGATTTTCTATAAATAATTGTGAACATGTGTAAACGCGACAACTTGTTGATTAACCTAAAGATTTTCGTATTTTCCGGATCGTTCTCCGAAGAATCGGTTGCGTGTGGTTACATAAATACTATTTCGCAAATTGAATTGGCAGTCCTATCGTTACCGAAACACTGCGATTGCAGTTGAAAAAAAAGTGCACCGCCTGCGGCATTCACGGCGGATCGCTCATGGGCTGATTTGGATTTTCGAGGCAGGCGTCAGGAGGCTGGCGTTTTCGATTTTTTGTCCAATTCGAAGGAGGAGTATGAGCAAAACCAAAACCGACGCGCAGAAGGTCTCGAACGGCAGAAGCCATCGCCCGACGCGCATTTCGCAAGCAGTGCTCCTGGCGTTGGTGCTGGGGGGATGTGCCGTACAACCGCAGCCATTCGACGCCAAGGAAAACCAGGCCCGCTCCGAGGACCTCGCGGTGCGGGCCAACGCCGACCAGGAGCCCGTTGCCGGCCCGATCGACCTCTACGAGGCGATGGCCCGGGCCATCAAGTACAACCTCGACGGCCGCGTCGAGCTGATGAACCTGGCTCTGGCGCAGCGCGAACTGGACTTGTCGCGCTACGACATGCTGCCCAAGCTGGTGGCCAACGTCGACTACGCCGGACGCGACAACTACTCGGGCGGCATCAGCAAGTCGCTGCTCACCGGGCAGACCTCGCTGGAGCCATCGACGTCTTCCGAGAAGAACGTGGTGCAAAGCGACCTGACGCTGAGCTGGGACGTGCTGGACTTCGGCCTGTCGTACGTGCGAGCCAAGCAGGCAGCGGACCGCGTCAGCATCGCCGACGAGCGCAAGCGCAAGGTCATCAACCGACTGATCGAAGACGTGCGTACCGCCTATTGGCGCGCCGTGAGCGCCGAGCGGCTGCTCACTCAGATCCAGGAACTCGAGCGTGCCACCCAGGCCGCATTGGACCAGTCCGAACGCCAGGAAAAAGTGGGCCTGACCGCGCCGCTGGGCCCATTGAGCTATCAGCGAGAGCTCCTGAGCATCCGCCGCGATGCGCAATCGCTGGGCCGCGAGCTGGGCGTGGCCAAGCAGCAGCTGGCCGCGCTGATGAACCTGCCACCCAACACGGCCTACAAGGTCGTGCTGCCATCGCAGAAAATCCAATGGCGGGACCTCGATATTCCGGGGGTCGGCGGCAAGGATTCGGCCGCACTGCTCAAGATCGCCATCGAGAACCGGCCTGAACTGCGCGAAGTGGCCTACCAGCTGCGCAGCAACGACCAGGAAGGCACGGCTGCCTACTTGCGCAACCTGCCAAGCCTGAAGCTGTTCTTTGGCGGCGACTACAGCACCAACGACTTCCTCTGGAACAACAACTGGGTCGGCTGGGGCGCACGGGCGAGCTGGAACCTGCTGAACGTGTTCCGCCTCCCGGCTGACCAGGAGCAGGTCAAGGCCGCCGGCCAACTGCTCGACCAGCGACAACTGGCGCTGACCACCGCCGTGGCGACGCAGGTCGAGGTCAGCCGCGCACGCTATGCGCTACGGCTCGAAGAGCTCAAGACCGCGCAGCGCTACAACGATGTGCAAGGGCGCATCGGCCAGCAGATCGACGCCGGCTACAAGGCCGAGAAGCTCAGCCGGCAGACGCAGATCCGCGAGCAGATGAACTCGCTGGTCTCCAACGTGCGCTATGACCTGGCGCTGGCGGACCTGCAGAACGCCTATGCCAACGTCTACGCATCGCTGGGCATCGACCCGGTCGAGGCGGACATGAGCACCACGCAGTCGGTGTCAGAGCTGGCCGGCAGGCTGCGCACCATGTGGTCCAAGCGCAATGACGCCGTTGCCGTGTCCAAGCGCGACGTTCCGCGTTGCGGCGCGCCTTGGCAGCCCACGCCCACCTGCGCGGGGTAATCGTGGCCAAGTTCATGCGTTCACTGGGCGGCCTTTCTGCCTGCCGGATTGCGCCCTGGCTCGCCGGATCGGTGCTGGCAACGAGTCAGGTCTGGGCCGCGGGGCCCCCAGCCGATGCGAACACGGCCCGGGGCGTGCTGCGTGCCGAGAGCGAGGCGGTGCTTGCGTCTTCGGTGTCCGAGCGGATCGTGAAGATGCCATTTCGCGAGGGCGACAGCTTCAAGCGCGGCGATGTCCTGGTGAGCTTCGACTGCAGCCACATGGCCGCCGAACTTCGTGCTGCGCGTGCCGGTGCAGAGGTCGAATCCCGCAACTCCGTGGTGCAGAACGAACTGCTGTCCATGGACGCCACGGGCCGCGCCGACGCCGACATCGCGAAGTTCAAGGAGAAGGAGAAGGTCGCCCAGGCCGACGCCATCGCCCAACGCATGACCGGTTGCAGGCTCGTTGCGCCCTTTGCCGGCCGCGTGGTGGAGACGATGGTGCGCGTCAACGAGACGCCCGCAGCCAACGAAAAGCTGATCAGGGTCGTAAGCGCTGGTCCGCTGGAACTGCACATGGTCGTTCCCTCCAAGTGGCTGACCTGGCTCAAGCCGGGTTCGCAACTGGCCTTCGTGGTCGATGAGACGGGCAGCACCCTGCAAACCAAGGTGCTGCGAATCTCCGGAGCGGTCGACGCGGTGAGCCAGACGGTCAAGGTCATCGCGGCGGTGCCCAATGCGCCGGCCGGGGTGCTCCCGGGCATGAGCGGCCGCGCGACCCTGGATGCCGCGATGGCGGGCACCTCGGCTTCTGTGGCGGACGCTCAGCTCACGTCCACCAGGACAAGCCCGACCCAGTCACAACAACTGCAGCCGCCAGCGTCAACAGAGCGGCGCAGCAAATAACAAGCAGATCTGTCACACGCGTATCAGGGGGAATGTATGCGCATCAGCGATGCCGCTACGGCGGAACCGGCCACCGTGCCAATCGGCAGGCAAGAGCATCGGTCAAAGGCAGCTGGAAATGCGCAAGAGGGGGGCAGCGCGGGGGGCGCTGCCAAGGGGGTATCAGCGGGTGCTGAAGGCGAGGCGAACAACGCCGGCATCCAGCTGATTCGCATCGAAGGCGAGGTGCGACGCTGCAAGACCCGGGAAGTCTTGTGGCAGCACCTCGCCAACGAGCCTGTCGCGCTGTTGCCCTTCGGGCAGGCGCTTGTATTGCAAAGCAATGGCAACGAGATTCCGGCGGGTTGGCGCGGCAAGAGGGCGGCGGCACGCGTGCGCTGGACCACCGTGGCTGTCTCGGGCCTGACGCGGGTGAACCGCGACGCACCGATGGTTCGCTGGTATGAAAACATCGTGCGCTCGCTTTGGCTCGACGGTGACGCGGCACAAGGCATCCATGCCTTCGAGCTTCCCGAGCACGCCGATCCGAGCGATCCCTGCACCACCGAGGCTGCGCTGCGCCACCTCTTGTGGGTGCCGTTGGCCGATGTCGACCAACCCGTGAAGGCGGGCTGGCTGCTTGCGCGCTCGACGCCCTGGGAGGATTCCCACCACAAGCTCGCGGCCCGCCTGGCCGGCGCCTACGCGCATGCCGACAGCGCGCTGGCAGGCCGTGCCAAGCCGGCGCCCGCGTGGCGCCGTCACCAGCACAAGCTGGCGCTGGGCGCCATCGTCATCGCCGCCTTGCTGGCCTTCGTTCGCGTTCCGCTGACCACGCTGGCGCCCGTCGAGGTCACGCCGCAGGAGCCCTTTGTCGTGGCCGCACCCGTGGCGGCGGTGGTCGAGCGCATTCTCGTCACGCCGGGCGCGCAGGTTGCAGAAGGCGCGCCCCTGGTGCAACTGGTGGACACCACGCTTCGCAGCGACTTCGAGGTGGCAGACCAGAAGGTGGAAGTGGCGCGCGCCAAGACGCTGCGGCTGCAGCAGGCGTCGGTGGAAGACTCCACCGCCAAGCGCGACCTGGCCATTGCCCAGAGCGAAGAGAGCGTGGCCATTGCAGAGCGCGACTATGCCCGCGCCATGCTCGACAAGTCCGTCATCCGTGCGCGCCAGAGCGGTGTCGCCTTGTTCGGCGATCCGCGCGACTGGATCGGCCGCCCCGTGGCGGTGGGCGAAGCCATCATGCGCGTGGCCGATCCGAAACGGGTGGAGTTCCAGGTCAAGGTCCCGGTGGCCGATGCGGTCAACTTGCAGGACGGTGCGCGCGTGAAGGTGTTCCTGGACGCCGCGCCGCTCGAGCCGCTCGAGGCGCGCGTACTGCGCGCAGCCTACAAGGCCGAGGCAGACGCGGCGGGTGTGGCCGCCTTCACCGTCACTGCGCGTTTCGCCGACCCGAATGCGCGCCCCGAGCGGCTGGGCCTGCGCGGCACGGCCCGTGTGTACGGCGAGCCCGTTTCCCTCTTCTACTACCTGCTGCGCCGCCCCATCACGGCAGTGCGGCAATGGACAGGTGTCTGACGCATGCAGGCCACGGCAACACTTGACCCGGCTGGCGCCGGGGACGACATCGATGTCGATTCGATTGCGCTGCCGCAACTGCGCCAGGACCTGCGGCTGATCGAGGGCGGCGCCGACGGCGAAGGCTTTGGCGGCGCATCGGCGCAATGGCGCATCCACGATCCGGTGGCGCAGCGCTTCTTCGCCATCGACCGCGACGCCGTCGACATGTTGTCGCTCTGGCGCCTGGGAACGGTGGGGGCCTTGCGCGCCGCCATGTTGCGCCGTACCGGCCGGGAGCTGGAGGTCGAGCAGGTCCAGCGGCTCGTCGAATTTCTGCAGGCCAACGAAACTGGTGCACCCGGTGCCCGAGCAGACCTTTGCGCGAGTGATGCGCCTGCGCCTGGCCATGAAGCGCTCACCCAGCGAGTGGCTGCTGCACAACTACCTTTTCTTCAAGGTCCCGCTGGCGCGGCCGGACGCGTTCCTGCGCCGGACATCGCCCTACGTCGATGCGCTGTTCCATCCCGGCTTCTGGGCCGGCGTCGCCTTGCTGGGCCTGCTCGGCCTGTACCTGGTGTCGCGCCAGTGGGAGGCCTTCCTGGCCACCTTTGCGGACATGCTGTCGGTGGAGGGCATCGTCAGCTTCGGCCTGAGCCTGGCCCTGGTCAAGACGCTGCACGAACTCGGGCACGGCTACACGGCGGTGCGAATGGGCTCGCGCGTGACCACCATGGGTGTCGCCTTCGTCGTGATGACGCCCATTCTCTACACCGACACCACCGACGCGTGGCGGCTGCCCAAGCGGCGCCAGCGCGTGATGATCGATGCCGCGGGCATGGTGGTGGAGCTGCTGGTCGCCGTGCTTGCCACGCTGGCCTGGGTGTTCCTGCCCGATGGCGGCATGCGGCACGCCGCATTCGCGCTGGCCACCACCGGCTGGGTGCTGAGCCTGGCGGTCAACCTGAACCCGTTGATGCGTTTCGACGGCTACTACCTGTTCAGCGACCTGCTGGGTATTCCCAACCTGCAGGAGCGTTCGTTCGCCATGGGGCGCTGGTGGCTGCGCGAGCTGCTCTTCGGCTATGGCGAGCCGCAACCCGAGCCCGCACAAGGGCAGCGCAAGGCGTTGCTGGTCGGCTTCGCGTATGCCACCTGGATCTACCGGTTCTTCCTGTTCCTGGGCATTGCGCTGCTGGTCTATCACTACTTCTTCAAGCTGCTGGGCATCTTTCTGTTCATGGTGGAGGTCGGCTGGTTCATCGCTATGCCGGTGTGGCGTGAGGTCAAGGTGTGGTTCAAGCGCCGGCACGATTCGGGCTCTCGCGGCGTCATCACGGCGCTGGTGGTACTGGGGCTGATCGGGGCGCTGTTCGTTCCGTTCCCGTACATCGTGCGCATTCCGGCGGTGCTCACCGCAACGCAGCAGGCGCCCGCGTTCGCACCGCGACCGGCCAGGATCGAGGCGGTGCGCGTGCAGCAGGGCCAGGAGGTCAAGGCCGGCCAGGTGCTGATCGAGTTGAGTGCGCCCGAGATCGAGCAGCAGCTCAAGGGCGCGCGGGAGCGGCATCAGCTGATCCAGGACCGCCTGGGCCGACGCAGCGCAGACGGCCGCGACCTTTCCGAAAGCCTGGTGCTGGCCAGGGAACTGCACCTTGAAGCCGATCGCATCAACGGCCTGGAGCGCGAGCGTTCTCGCCTGGCCGTGCGCGCGCCCATGGATGGCATCGTGGCCGAGCTCACATCCGAGTTGTCGCCCGGGCGCTGGATCGACGAGAAGACGCGCCTGGCGGTGGTGGCCAAGCCGGGCGCGCTGGAGGCGCGCGGCTATGTGGATGCCGAAGACCTGCGGCGCATCGAAGAGGGCGACAAGGGCCGCTTCGTGGACGACCTGCATCTTCAGGATTCGCGCGACATCGACGTGGTGCGCGTGAGCGCCGCCGCTGCGGACCAACTCGACAACTGGGTCCTGGCGTCGACGTTCGGCGGTGCCGTGCCTGCCCGCATGCAAGGCGGCAAGGCGCAGGCCGAGCACGCGGCCTTCGAAGTGTCGGCCGCCATCGATGGCGTGTCCGAGGTGCTGCCGCTGACCGAGATCCGCGGCGAGATGCAGATTCGCGGCAGGCCGCAAAGCTTTGGCCTGCGCATGTTGCGCAGAGTGACTCACGTGCTGGTGCGCGAGGCAGGAGCCTGATGCCAGCGCATTGAATGCACGAGCGCACGAGCGCCACAACCAATTCGAGAACGTTCAGGGAGAAAAAGATGAAGCTGAAGGTGCCTTTCGCGTCCAGGAAGAGCAAGCCCGCATCGGCCCCGCTGAAGGCGCAAGCCCTCGGCGCCAGGCTCTATCTGCAGCCCCTGGAGCCGCGCGTGCTGCTGGACGCGGCGGCGGCCAGGACGGCGCAGGAGGCTGCGCATGCGCCCGCCCCCGAGCCGGCCGCGCAAGCCCCCGACAACCATGCCGCCCTGGTCGATGCGCTGTCGGCGGTGCAGCAGGACAGGGCAGCGCCGCAAGCGCCCGCAGCCGAAGCCGCCCACACCCAGGTCTACTTCATCGACCGACAGGTCAGCGACGCGCAGGGCCTGGCCCAGAGCCTGCCGCCGGGGGCCGAGATCCACTTCATCGAGCGCAACGTCGACGGCGTGCAGTTCATCGCCCAGACCCTGCAAGGGCGCACCAACATCGATGCGGTGCACATCCTCAGCCACGGCGAAGTGGGCGAGGTGGAGCTGGGCACGGCCCGGCTGAGCGCGCTGTCGATGCTCCAGACGTACAAAGACACGCTCAAGCAGATCGGCCAATCGCTGTCGGCCGATGCGGACATCCTGCTGTATGGCTGCGACTTTGCGGCCGGCCCAGCGGGGCTGAGCGCGGTGCAGGTGCTGGCCCAGCTCACCGGCGCGGACGTGGCCGCATCGAGCAACAACACCGGTGCGGCGCGCTTCGGTGGCGACTGGGCCCTGGAGGTGCACCAGGGCAGCATTGAGACGGCCGCCGTGCAGGCGCCGCAGTGGGATAACCTGATGGCCCCGCCCGTGGTGGACCTGGATAGCGCCGGCGCGGGCACCGGCAGCACGGCCAGCTACAGCGAGGGCGACGCGCCCGTGGCCATTGCGCCCACCGCGTCCGTCACCGATGCGGACGGCGGCAACATGGCCTCGATGACGGTGCGCATCACCAACGGGCAGGCGGGGGATGTGCTGTCGATCGGCGGCACGCCGCCGGCGGGCATCACTTCCAACTACAACCCCACCACTTTCACGCTCACGCTCACCGGCGCGGCCGATGCGGCCACCTACCAGGCGGCGCTGCAGGCCATTCGCTACAACGCGGACACGCAGAACCCCGGCAGCACCGCGCGCAACATCGACGTCACGGTCAACGACGGCACGGCCACCTCGACCGTGGCCACCGCGGTGGTCGCGGTCACGCCGGTCAACGACCTGCCCGCGGTAGACCTGAACTCGGGCACCACCGCTGGCGCCAACCGGGTGGTCAACGGCACCTTCGGCGGCACCACCGGCAACACCAACGGCTGGACGGTGACGGGCACGGGCAGAGGTCCCCTGAACACGGGCTTCTACTCCTTCTCGTCCACGGCCTTCGTCTCGATCTCGCAGTCGATCACCGGCTGGGATCAGGGAACGGCCGACTCGGGCGCAGCGCGCCTGTCGTTCACTTATCGCTGGAACAACTTCGCGGGCAACCCTGCCGGAACCGCGACTCTGGAAGTGTCTGTTGGCGGCGTGCTGTATGCCCGGTTCACCGGCAGCCCGGACGCTGGCACCAACGCAACCGTCGAGTACTTCAACGGTGCCAGCGGCCCTGCAGGCCCGTTCGTGGTGGTACCAACCACGCACAACATCAACATCGACCTGCCCAACGGCGTGGCCTCGACCGGCGATCTCACCTTTACCTACCGATCTCCCGGAACGTCGGGCGATCCGATGGACATCTCGGGCGTGACGGTCAACGCCCTGCCAACCGATGCCACGCCCGGCACGGGCTTCACCAATACCTACACGGAGAACGGTCCGCGCACACCCATTTCCGACACGGACGTGACCATCACGGATGCCGACAACACCAATCTGGTGTCGGCCACGGTGGTGTTGACCAATGCGCAGGCCGGCGACAACCTGGGCTACCTCGGAGGGCCCGCAGGCATCAATTTCGCCTTCGACACGTCGCAGCCCGGACGGGTGGTCCTGACGCTGACCGGGAACGCCACCCTGGCCACCTACATGGCGGCCATTCGCGCCGTGACCTTTGGCAGCGTCTCGGAGTCGCCCTCGACCATACCGCGCAATATCACCGTCTCGGTCAACGATGGCGTGAGCGATTCGGCGGTGGCCATCAGCACCATCAACGTCGTGGCCGCGAACGACGCGCCGGTGCTGGCCGACACTGCTCTGACCATGACGCAGTCGGAGGATCCGGGGCCGCCTGTCGGTGCGGTCGGCAGCCTGGTGTCCACCCTGGTGGGTGGCGTGACGGATCCGGACGTTGGCGATGCACAAGGCATCGCGGTGACGGTGCCGTTGGCCACCGCCACCGCCGTGCCCACGCTCACCGCGTTGCCGTCGATGGCGCTGAGCGCATGGCCCGCGTTCTCGAAGCTGTCGTTGGCGTTCACGTTGATCACCACCGGCGTGTCTTCAGGCGTCGTCACCGCATCGTCCACGGCGTCGGGCACCGGCGTGACGTTCATCTTCACCGTGGCCTGGATCGTCGTGGTGCCGTCGCTGACGGAGATCACGAAGCTGTCGGCGCCGTTGAAATCCCCCGTGGGGGTGTAGACGTATGCGCCAGTGGCCGCATCCACCGTCACCGTGCCATGGGCCGGACCGCTGCCCAGCGTGTAGGTGAGCGTGTCGCCTTGCCGCCGGGTGGGGTGGTAAATACCGGCGGGTCAGCCACCGGTGTCACGTCCACCGTCACCATGGCCGTTTCCGTCACGCCACCAGCGCTGACCGTGTAGGTGAAGGTTGTAGGGCCGTTGAAGTTGGGGGTGGGGGTGAAGGTCAGCGTGCCGTCCGCATTCAGGAGCACCGTCCCGTTGGAAACGGCAATGGGCGCGCCAACCGTCGCAGCCGTGCTGTCGATCAGGGTGATGACATGCGCCGGATCCTCGAAATTGTCGTTGCCGCCCAGGTCAATGACCACCGGCGTATCTTCCAGCGTCACGCTCAATGCCGACGGCACGCTGAACTTCACGCCCAACCGTGACTTCAACGGCCCCACCAGCTTCACCTACACGGTCAGTTCCGGCGGCGTGACCGAGACGGCCACCGTGAGGCTGGATGTGACCCCGGTGAACGATCCGCCGGTGCCGCGCGACCCGGGCGGCGTGCCCAGGCAGACATTCGACCCCGACTCGGGCAACTACCACATCTTCACGCCGCAGGACCAAGCCGTCAGCGGCCGGGTGGTCGGCAGCGACCCGGAAGGCGATACGCTGACCTACACCCTGAACACGCCCCCGACCAAGGGCACCGTGGTGGTCAACCCGGACGGCACGTACACCTACACCCCCAGCTATCACTACGTGGGCGAGGACAGCTTCGTGGTGTTCATCAGCGACGGCAATGGTGGCGTTGTTGCGTCCACGGTCTTCATCACCGTCGCGCCGGTCGGGCGTGATGATTTCCCGCAGGTATTCCACCCCGAGGACAGCGCGCCTGCAAAGCAGTGGGACTCACGCATCGAAGTGGAGCCCACGGTGATCCAGGCGGTGAACTTCGCGCGCTTCCTCAACGGCACGACCACGCTGGGCGAAGTGTCCGGCGTGGTGCTCAAGGCGACCAACGGGGTGGACTCGCTGGACGGCACGCCATCGCTGCCGGCCCATGGCGCGGTGCTGGCGGCGGTCAACGGGGTCGACCCGCTCAACGGCAGTGCCTCGTACGACCGGCTGGCCAGCAGCACGGTGGAGCGCACGCTGTTGCTGGCCGGGCGGGGCGACTCCACGCACCTGGGCTTCGTGTCCACCTTGCACGCCGGCAACGGCCTGGTGCTGCAAGCCACGGGCGATGGCCAACAGGTCTGGGTATCGGTGGGCGGCGCGGACAACGTGCGCGAGATCCGGGCGACGCTGCCCAACGGGCAGGCGCTGCCGGGGTGGGCGCGCATGGACAGCCGCGGCTTCCTGGTGATCGACCGGCCCGCGGGCGTGGACCAGCTGCGGCTGAAGGTGACGGTGGTGCCCGAGCGCGGCGCCACGCGCAGCCAGGTGATCGAGCTGGACTTCAACTCGGGGCAGATGCGCGCGGTGGAAGGCCGCGAGATGAAGCAGCAGCAGATGCGCCCGATGCGGGCGCCGGGCAGGCCGCATGCGGATGCGCCAGTGCCCGACTTCCAGGCGCAACTCGATGCCGTTGCGAGCACCGGGGTTGACCATGATGCCGAGTTGCTTGAATTGCTTGGCTGAACGGGTGGTGGCCCGTTCAGCGGAGGGGTTGGGCCCCAGAAATGGGGCCCGTTTTTTCCCTTGCCCGTCAGTCGACGATCACGCCCAGCTTGCGCGGATCGGCATCAGGCAGCAGTTCGCAGCGCGTGAAGTCGCGCCCCTGCGTGCCGTCGCAGTAGTAGGTGTTGTAGATGCGCCCGAAGAGCGATGGCTTGGTCACGAAGAGCACGCCGTGGTCGGGGCGCCACTTTTCCTTTGGCGCCGCGTCCGCGGCGCTGACCAGGTCCTGCCCCGCATCGGCGGGGCCGATGAATTCGGCCAGGGTCTTGCTGGCTTCGTCACCGCGCCAGCGCGAAGCCAGGTCGCTCGCCTGAGGCCGCGTGCCCACCGGAACCAGCAGGGCGTTGACCTGCGGGCCCGGGCCAAAGCGATGTGTCTTGCCCGCCAGAAAGGCATAGGCGCACGCCGCATGGCATTGGCCCACGACTTCGGTCTTCACCCCGGTTTCCCGGATGGCATTGGCATACAGGCGCGCCACCTCGGCCGAGCCGCCCATCGAATCCTCGAAGACCACCGTCTGCACGTTGCCGCGGCGCACAAGGTCCACGAATTCCCCGACGACGCTGCCGTCGAGCATTCCCGACACCACCAGCCGGTGGCCCTCCAGGTAAAGGTCGGCGCCATGGGCCGACACGCCGGCCACAGCCAGCAAAGAAGCCAGGTACATCTTGCGCAGGGCTCTCATCTTCTTTTCCCCCAACAAGCTGACAAATGCGTACCAATCGTGGTCCGAAGCTCTCAGTGTGCGGCCGGACCGTCAACGCCTGTTTCAGAATCTTGCGCTTGTCATAACGCCCCCACCTTCGACCGGGTCTGCGTAGCGCTTCCAGCTAGTGCTTAGGTATTCAGATTGTTTTAGAGTGTTAATCAGCAAGGAGGATTTCTATGGCAACACCTCTTCGACTCGTGTTGTGGATGGTCTGGTGCAGCGCCATGGGTTGGCTGTGGTGGGAGCACTGGATGAGCACCGGCTTGGCGCTCACCGCCGCCGTCCTGGGGCTGGCCCTGTTCGCATGGCCCGCTTCCTCGGCAAGACGCCGACACGGCGGCGAGCTGCGCTATGTCGAGATGACCAAGCACCCGATTGGCTAGCCTCCCGGCGTTTCACTTCGGGGCCTGGCTTTGCCCCGGCTGTTCCTCAAGTCAGTTGCCGCCGTCCTTCATGCGGCGGTATTCGTTGCGCTTCATGGCCAGGTAGTCGTTGCGCTCGGTTTCGTGCAGCTGCTTGGCGTACTGCTCGGTGCCGTCGAACCATGAGGCGAAGCGCTTGTCGAGTTCGGGCGGGGTGGGGTGGTCGAGGAAGGAGTCGATCGCCAGGTAGTAGCGCATGGTGTTTCGCTCCACCACGCCGCGCACGCCGCCGATGTATTGCGGGCTGCCGTCCGCTTCCTTGCCGGTGGCGGTAAAGCCCACCTTGTCGCTGCCCAGCGTGGCCAGGTATGCCTGCATGGCCAGCCGCGCGGCGGTTCCGTACGCATACGAGTAGCTCAGGTGGATGAAGGACTTGCCGCCCTCGATCGGGGTGCCGGTGAGCTCGATGCGGTAGTTGCGCGTGGACAGGGGGCCCTGGTCGGCCGTCAGTCGCGCGTCCAGGTAGTCGCCGGTGGCGGACAGCAAGCGGTACTGGAACTTGACCACCTGCGCCTCCGACAGGGGCTGGTCGAACTTGCGGCCCAGCGCCACCGCCAGCACAGGGCCGTTCGCGTCGCCTTGCACCAGGCACTGCTTGGTGTTGAGGTGAAGCATGAGCACCTCGCACCAGTTGCCCGCGCTCTTGAGGCCGTCGCGCACCCGCTCGAAGGGATGGTCCACCACCGCGTAGATGTCGCCGCTGAGCTTGCTCGGGTTTTCGGTGGATTCGAGCGTGATGCGCCGCTTGAAGGGGTTGCTGGCCAGTTGCGGCTGCAGCGCCTGGTACTTGGAGCGCAGCGCTGCCGCGCCGCCACCGGCGTCCGCGGCATCCGCCGCCTCGGCAGGCGCTGCCGCCGGGGCCGGTGCCTGGGCCTGCGCGCCCTGCACGAGCATCAGGCCAAACAACATGCAGGCGCCCAGGAGGCGCAGGAGAGGATGGTTCGCGTGCTTCATGGTGGGCCCGGCGTGCGTCGTGGAGCCCGACAGCGTAGTCCGAAGCCTCGTGGCGCGCCAGTGCTCAGATGGCTTGCGGGTCCACGTCCACTAGCCAGCGGATCACGCCCTTGCCCACCGGCGCCTGGCGCAGCGCATGCAGCGCCGGAAGGGTTCCCGCCAGGAAGCGTTGCAGGGCCGCGCGCGAGCCGCTTTCGATGAGCATCTGGGCGCGCTCCACGTTGGCTACGCGCTGGATGGCCAGCGGCACGGCCGGGTAGCAGCTCACGTGCGCGGCTTCTTCCAGTGTGGCGGCTGATTCGGCCGCCGCCTGCAGGAAGGCCTGGGCGGCCTCCTGGGTTCGAGCGTCGGCGCGCAGCAGCGCCTGGAAGGCAAAGGGCGGCATGCCGGCGTCGCGCCGCTCGTCCAGCTCCTGGGCTGCGAAGGCGGGGTAGTCGTGCTGGCGCAGCGCGGCAAACAGCGGGTGCTGGGGGTGGTGGGTCTGGATCCACATCTGTGCGGTGCTGCCCTGTGCCGCCAGGTAGGCGGCGTCGCGGCCGGCGCGCCCGGCCGCCTGCATCAGCAGGCTGAACAGCCGCTCGGGCGCGCGGAAGTCGCTGGAGAACAGCGCGCCGTCCGGATTGAGCGCCGCCACCAGCGTGATGCGCCTGAAGTCGTGGCCCTTGGCGATCATCTGCGTGCCCACCAGGATGTCCACCTCGCCGGCGTGCACCGCGGCCAGCTGTTGCTCCAGCGCGCCCTGCTTGCGCGTGCTGTCGGCATCGATGCGCGCAATGCGCACGGGCGATCCGTCGGGCCGGCGCACCGACTCGAAGAGTTCGGCCAGGTGCTCCTCCAGCCGTTCGGTGCCGCGGCCGATGGGGGCGATGTCCAGGTTGCCGCAGGTCGGGCAGGCGCGCGGCACCCGTTCGGCAAAGCCGCAATGGTGGCAGCGCAAGCTGCGGTCGATCTTGTGGAAGACGCGGTAGGCGCTGCAGTGCGGGCATTCGCTCTTCCAGCCGCAGTCGCCGCAGGCCAGCACCGGCGCATAGCCGCGGCGGTTGAGAAACACCATGCTCTGCTCGCCGCGCGCAATGCGCTGGCCAATGGCGTCCAGCAGCGCTGCAGACAGCACAGTCTTGGGCGGCTGCAGGTTCATGTCGACCAGGCGAACGCCGGGCAGGGCCGCCTCGGCGCCGCCCTCCAGGTCGCGGATGCGCGAGGGCATTTCCAGGCGCGCGTAGCGCCCTCCCGCGTCGCCTTCGGACGACGGGCGGCTTTGCTGCCAGCTTTCCAGCGACGGCGTGGCCGAGCCCAGCAGCACCTTGGCGCCTTCACGCCGGCCGCGCCACACGGCCAGGTCACGCGCGGAGTAGCGGGCGCCTTCCTGCTGCTTGTAGCTGGGGTCGTGCTCTTCGTCGACCACGATCAGCGCCAGGCGTGGCATCGAGGCGAACACCGCCATGCGCGTGCCCAGCACGATACGGGCCGTGCCCAGGTGCGCCGCCAGCCAGCTGGCCAGGCGCTGAGGGTTGGTCATGCCACTGTGCAGCGAGACGACGGCGCCGGCGCCAAAACGCTGCGCAAACCGCGCCTCGAGCTGGGGCGTGAGATTGATCTCGGGCACCATCACCAGCGCCTGGGCCTGCGGGTCGCGTTCGAGCAGTGAGGCGACGGCGCGCAGGTAGACCTCGGTCTTGCCGCTGCCCGTGCTGCCGAACAGCAGGAAGGGGCCGGGCTCCGCGGCCACGCGGGCCAGGGCCTGGGCTTGCTCGGCGGTTGGGGTGGGTGCGGGCAGGGCGGCCTCGGGCGGCGGCGCACCTGCCGCGTCCTGCCGCTTCAAGCGCCGCGCGAGCTGCACCGCGCTCAGGTCGCGCAACTGGGGCGGCAGGGCGGCCAGTGCCACCTCGCCCAGCGAGCGCTGGTAGTAGCGCGCGGAAAAGCTCACCAGGTCCCGCCAGGCAGCGCCCAGCGGGGGCAGGGCGTCCAGCGCGCCAGCGACCTCGCGCAGGGCCACCTTTTCGGCTTTCGGATCGGGCGCCGCAGCTTCGCATGTCCAGACCACTCCCAGCACTTCCCTGCGGCCCAGCGGCACGCGCACCAGGGTCCCGGCTGCGAGCGGATCGCTGCTGGCGTAGCTCAGCAGGTCACCCAGGGCGCTGTGCGCGGGGGTTTGCAGCGCAATCTCAAGGCGCCAGGTCATGAGTGGACAAGATGCGAAACGTTTTTAAATAGAACTGTAAGAAGATGGACTAAGCCGTTGATTTGATTGCGCTTTGCACCTCTACCCAGAGAACTTGTGGATAACTTTGTTGATATTGGGCCCCGTTTGGCGCCCAAGCCCCGAAAAATCAAGGCCCGCGCTGGAATGCCCGCAAAAAGAGCAAAGTTCAAAGCATATATAAATCAACAACTTAGCTGCGCTATCGCTTTAGGAGCACGTGCAGGAGGGCGGGCCTCGAGTTTGCGCGGCGCAGCAAGATCTTTGTGCATAAGTCAGTCGGTCTTTACTGATTTGGCCTTGACAAAGCGCAAAGGGGAGTTCGGTGCTTACATTTGTTAACTAGCGCGTGAGTGGTCGCTATGCGCGCAGCGCCCGCGACTGGCTGTGCACCGCTTCCACCAGTGCTGCCACATGCTCGGGCGGCGTGTACTGGCTGATGCCGTGGCCCAGGTTGAAGATGTGCGTCGGTCCGGTTTTCGATACATCTGCGTGCGGTTTTCCGAAGCTGGCGAGCACCTTGCCGACCTCATCGGCGATCTGCTGTGGGGGTGCAAACAACACATTCGGGTCAATGTTGCCCTGCAGCGCCTTGCCTTGGGCGCCTTCGCCCACGCGCTGGCGCGCCTGGCCCAGGTTGACGGTCCAGTCCAGGCCGAGCACTTCGCAATCGAGCGCGCGCATGTCCTCCAGCCACAGGCCACCGCCCTTGGTGAAGACGATGCGGGGCACGGGCTGGCCGTCGGCGCCGTTGCGCTTGAGCTGACCCAGCACGCGGGCGGTGTAGGCCAGGCTGAACTCCTGGAACGCGCCATCGGCCAGCACGCCACCCCAGCTGTCGAACACCATCACCGCCTGGGCACCGGCGTCGATCTGCGCATTGAGGTAGGCGGCCACGGCGTCGGCATTGACTGCCAGCATGCGGTGCATCAGGTCGGGGCGGCCGTAGAGCATCGATTTGACCAGCCGGTAGTCGCTGGAGCCCGCGCCCTCGACCATGTAGCAGGCCAGCGTCCAGGGGCTGCCGGAAAAGCCGATGAGCGGCACCCGGCCGTCCAGCGCCTGGCGGATCGAGCGAACCGCGTCGAACACGTAGCGCAGCTTGTCCATGTCGGGCACGGCCAGGGCGCCCACGGCGGCCTCGTCGCGCACCGGGCTGGCAAAGCGCGGACCTTCGCCCGCTTCAAACGACAGCCCCAGGCCCATGGCGTCGGGCACGGTGAGGATGTCGGAGAACAGGATGGCCGCATCCAGCGGATAGCGCGCCAGCGGCTGCAGCGTGACCTCGGTGGCGTAGTCGACGTTGGTGGCCAGCCCCATGAAGCTGCCGGCCTTGGCCCGCGTGGCCACGTACTCGGGCAGGTAGCGGCCTGCCTGGCGCATCAGCCACAGGGGCGTGTAGTCGGTGGCCTGGCGCCAGCAGGCGCGCAGGAAGGTGTCGTTCTTCAGGGGAGCAAAGGCCATCCCCCGATTGTCGCAGGCGGGGTCAGGCGGCCTTGTACTTGATCGAACAACCGTAGGCGCGCGTCACCGCGGCCGAAACAGGTTTGCCGCCAAAGGTTTCGGCCAGCGCCTGGTTCACGTAGTTGGTGGCGCCCTTGATGTCTTCCTGCCGCGCCGAGGCAACGCTGTCGATGCCGCCGGCGTAGATGAGCACGCCCTTGGGGTCGATGATGAACATGTGCGGCGTGGTACGCGCGCCGTAGGCCTGGCCGATGGTGCCGTCGGTGTCCATCAAGGCGGCCGTGGGTGCGGCCTTGTGCTCCTTGAGCCAGGTGTCCAGCGCCGCCGGCTGCATGAAGTCGGACGCCGCGCGCTCGGTGGAATTGATGGACAGCCAGACCACGCCCTTGTCGGTGGCCTGCTTCTGCGTGGCCGGCATGTTGCCGCTGTTGTAGTGCTTCTGCACGAACGGACAGCCCGGGTTGGTCCACTCGAGCACCACGTACTTGCCTGCGAAGTCGGACAGCTTGTGCTGCTGGCCGCGGGTGTCGGTGGCCACGAAATCGGGGGCGGGCTGGCCCACCGCGGGGGCCGCATGGGCGTTGCTGCCGATGAGCAGCGTGGCGCCCAGCGCCACGGCCGCCGTCATGATGGCGCGGCGCGACGCACGGGTGAGCGCGGCTCGGGCCTGGCGCGCAGCGCGCAAGGAACGGTCGGCGGAGGTGGAAAGCTTCGACATCGTCGATTTGACTCCTCGAAAATTTCAACTGCGGCCAGAGCTTAGACCGGTTTTTTGAAGCTCTTGCTACAACCCGTAAGCGCCCATGGTCAAGGCCCAGGCGTCGCCAGGCGCCCTTCTTTATAGACCAGACAATGCCGCGCCGAGTTCGTCCTTGCGAAGGATTTCGCTGAGCACCACCGGGGCCTTGCCCGGTGCATGCAGCACGTAGACAGGCACACCGCTGCGGCCCAGTGCCGCGAGCGCGGCCGTGATGGCCTGGTCGCGCCGGGTCCAGTCCGCGCGCAGCAGTGCCACGTTCTTGGCCTGGAACTGCGCGAGCACCTCGGCGTCGCCCAGGGTGGCCTTCTTGTTGTACTGGCAGGTGACGCACCAGGCGGCGGTGAAGTCGACGAAGACCGGGCGGCCTTCGGCCGTCAGTTCGGCCACCCGCTGGCTGGACCAGGGCTGCCAGCGGTCTTGCGGGCTCGCTGCGCTGGCCACGGCCGGCGCACCCTGGACGATGTTCGGGCCGATGCTGCTGGCCAGTGCCACGGTGCACACCGCGAAAATCGACGCGATGACCACGCGCGAGCGGCCGCGCAGCGTGAAGGCCCAGGCCAGTGCCGCCAGGCACACCAGCAGCGCCAGCAGTGCGCCGGCGCCATCGATGCCGCTTTGCTGGCCCAGCACCCACACCAGCCACGCAACCGTGCCGAACATCGGGAAGGCGAGCAGGCGCTGCAGCGTGCGCATCCAGGCGCCGGGCCTGGGCAGCAGGCGCGCCACGGCCGGAACGAAGCCGGCCAGCAGGTACGGCAGCGCCAGCCCGAAGCCCAGTGCGGCAAACAGCAGCATGGCCTGGGGCGCCGGCAGCGTGATCGCAAAGCCGAGCGAGGCGCCCATGAACGGTGCGGTGCACGGCGAGGCAATGACCACCGCCAGCACGCCCGAAAGAAAGTCGTTGACCAGCGGC
Organism: Pseudomonadota bacterium; assembly: GCA_018241225.1. Lineage (GTDB taxonomy): Bacteria > Pseudomonadota > Gammaproteobacteria > Burkholderiales > Burkholderiaceae_C > Variovorax. Next base: position 20,362 of record JAFEEG010000029.1, on the reverse strand, counting down.
CTGCGGGACTGCGCACCACCCAGCGAGGCCGGCGCCATGCGGCCGAACTCGAAGACGCCAGCCAGGTTCAGGCCGATCAGTGTGAACAGGGCCGCCAGGCCCGCCACCACCACTGGCGACTGCAGCTGAAAGCCCCAGCCCAGCTGCGCACCGGCTGCGCGCAAGGCCAGCATCGCGCCGGCCAGTGCCAGAAGCGAAATCATCACGCCCGCCGTGTAGGCCAGGGCCGCGCGCCGGTGGCTCCCATGGTCGCCGCTCTGGCGGGCGAAACCCAGCACCTTGATGGCCAGCACCGGAAAGACGCAGGGCATCAGGTTCAGCAGCAAGCCGCCCAGCAGGGCGCCCACGAGCGCCACCGCCAGGCTGCTGGCGGCAAACGGGGTGGGCGCCGGTGCGCCGGCGTTCTCGGCCAGCGCTGCCTGCAACGCGGGCGAAACCTCGGCGCGTGCCGCGGGCGCGGCATTGGCCGGCCAGGTGCCCGAAACCTTGGCCTCGGCGCGCCAGGCCAGGGGCTTGTCGCCGGCCTTGGGGTCGGCCAGCGCCAATACGACGGGCATGGTGTCGGGGCTGGCGCTGCGCTGTTCGGCCAGCGGGTAGGTGGCCGTCCAGGTGTCGCCTTGCCAGGACTGCTTCCAGTCGCGGCCGGAAACGGCGGCGTTGTGCACGACCTCGCCCGTTTCGGGGAAGAGCTCGAGTGTGCGCCCCTGGACCGAGGCCGGCAGGCCGTCCACGCGCAGCTTGAGTTGCTGGCCTTCGATGGCGATCTGCGCGGGCTGCGACAGCTCGGCCGGCGCGGCCTCGAAGGCGGTTTCGAAAGCCGGGCGGTTCAAGGCGGTGGCACCTTGCACCGGCAACTTGAGCGAGAAATTGCCCTCTTCGGGGATGCACTCCTGCTTGCAGACCAGCCATGTGGCCTTCAGCCGCACGTCCACGTCGCTGCCACCGGTGAAGGACACGGGCGGCTTGAATTCGGGTGACACCGTCAGCTGCACCGGCAGCAGCACCGTGTTTTCGTAGCCGAAATTGGCCAGCGTGCCGACCGGAATCTTGTGCGGGGTGGGCCAGGCGATGTCGCCGGCGCTCACGCCGGCAGGCAGCGTCCAGTTCAGCTCGGTGGGCAGCCCGGAGTCGCCGGCGTTCTTCCAATAGGTGTGCCACTGGGGTTGATGCTGCAGCTGCAGCCCCACCCAGATCTTGGCGCCGGGCGCCACGCCGTCGGGCGCATAGGCCATGAGCTCGGCCCGCACGCGCGGGGTGCTGACCACCGGCTGGGCCTGGGCCTGCGTCGGCAACTGGGCATGGGCCAACGGCGGCAGGGCGGCCGCACCGGCGGCCAGGAGCAGGGAGAGCGCAAATCCCTTGCGCAATGTCGAAATCAGCATGGCAGCGGTCGGAGCTCGCACAAGGGCCGAAGTTCCATGGCCTCCTCAGGCGGCCCAGCCGAGCACGACGCGGCGGGTGCGGGCGCTTTTCTTCTCGATCTTGCTCACCACCACCGCACCGATTTCTCGGGTATTGGCCACATGCGTGCCGCCGCAAGGCTGGTAGTCGATGTGGGACTGGTCGCTGGCGCCGCCGATGCGGATGGTGCGCACCTGGCCGCTGCCCCGCGGGGGCTGCACGCTCATGCTCTTGACCAGGGCCGGGTTGGCGTCGAGTTCGGCGTCGCTGATGGCGCCGACTTCCAGCGCATGGGCCTCGGCCACCAGCCGGGCCAGGCCGGCGGTGAGCGCGTCCTTGTCCAGCGGATCGGTCATGTGGAAATCCAGCCGGGCATATTCCGGCGTGATGGAGCAGCCGTCCACCGGCTGGGGCACCAGGTGGCACAGCAGGTGGGTGGCGGTGTGAAAGCGCATGAGCTTGTGGCGGCGCTCCCAGTCGATGCGGGCCACGACGGTGTCGCCGGGCTTCAGCGCAGCCAGCGCGGCTTCCTGGCCCGGCGCCGGAACGTGCAGGATGTCGGCAGTGGGCCTGCCCTGCTCGTCCTTGGCCTTGCGCGCGTCGGCGATGGCCAGCGCGATCCCGTCGCTCCCGCTCAGGTGGCCGCTGTCGCCCGCCTGTCCACCGCCTTGCGGATAGAACACGGTGCGGTCCAGCACGATGCCGTCGTCGTCGATGCGCAGCACCTTGGCCTCGCATTCGCGCAGGTAGGCGTCGGAACGGAACAAATCCTGGGTCATGCGCCGATGGTAGCGGCCTCCTTGTGTGGCTGCGCCGACGCGCCAAGAGGCCCCTTGCCGACAGCTGGCGGGCCGCAAGCCGCGCAAGATGGGGCAAGCATGAAGGAGTCCGCCGTGCCACCACCTTCCAGCGCCGTCCGATTCGCCGGCCCGGTTCTGCTTTGCCTGCTCACTGCCCTGGCCGGTTGCGGCGAAACCGCCAAGCTGCCCTTCGAGGCCGGCGTGGGTCCCACCCCGCAACTGCCGGCGCCCGACAAGACCCTGCTGCCCACCATGAACATCGCCACCGCCACGGGCTGGGGCGACACCGCCGCGCCCACGCCGGCGGCACCTTTCAGCGTGGCGGCGTTTGCGCGCGGGCTCGAGCATCCGCGATGGCTGTACACCCTGCCCAATGGCGATGTGCTGGTGGCCGAGAGCAACAGGCCCCCCAAGCCCGAGGAGGACGAATCCTTCTACCAGCAGATCCGGGGCAAGGTGCAGGGCATGGTGATGAAGCGCGCAGGCGCAGATGTTCCCAGTGCCAACCGCATCACCCTGCTGCGCGATACGAACGGCGATGGCGTTGCCGAGATGCGCACGGTGTTCCTGTCGAACCTGAATTCACCTTTCGGCATGGCGCTGGTGGGCAACGAGTTGTTCATCGCCAATGCCGATGCGCTGGTGAAGGTGCCCTACCGCGCCGGGCAGACCGCGGCGGCGGCTGCGCCGGTGCAGGTGACCGAGCTGCCTTCGGGCGTGAACCACCACTGGACCAAGAACGTGATCGCCAGCCCCGATGGCCGCAAGCTGTACGTGACTGTCGGCTCCAACAGCAACGTCGGCGAGCGCGGCCTGCCGGCCGAAGAAGGGCGCGCTGCCATCTGGGAGGTCGACACGCGCACCGGCAGCAAGCGCCTCTTCGCCAGCGGCCTGCGCAACCCCAACGGCATGGCCTGGGAGCCCGCCAGCACCACGCTGTGGACCGTGGTGAACGAGCGCGACGAGATCGGCAGCGACCTCGTGCCCGACTACCTCGCCGCCGTGCGCGACGGGGCCTTCTACGGCTGGCCCTGGAGCTACTACGGCGCCCATGTGGACGAACGCGTGAAGCCGCCCCGGCCGGACATGGTGTCCAAGGCCGTGGTGCCGGACTACGCGCTGGGCGCTCATGTGGCTGCGCTGGGCCTGGTGTTCTCGGATGCGCGGGGCATGCCACCGGGCTTCGGCTCGGGCGCCTTCATCGGGGAGCACGGCTCGTGGAACCGGCGCCCGCACTCCGGCTACAAGGTGGTGTTCGTGCCGTTCCGCGGCGGGCGCCCCGCCGGGCAGCCGGTGGATGTGCTCACCGGCTTTCTGACCGAGGGCGGCGAGGCCCGCGGTCGCCCGGTCGGCGTGGCGCTGGACAAGTCCGGCGCGCTGCTGGTGGCCGACGACGTGGGCAATGCCGTCTGGCGCCTGACCCCGGCCAAATGAACTGAAGCGGCCTATAAAGCGGGCCATGCCCGCATTTCGCACCATCGCCCTGACCGTGGCGGCCATGCTGGCCTTTGCCGCCAATTCGATCCTGTGCCGGCTTGCGCTGTCGCGGGGCGGCATCGACCCGGCGAGCTTCGGGAGTCTGCGGCTGGTGTCGGGCGCCCTCACGCTCGCGCTGGTACTGCGGCTGCGCGCCCAGCCAGGCGGCGCGGCGCTTCGAAAGGACTGGCTGGCGGCAGCCATGCTCTTCGCCTACGTGGCGTGCTTCTCCTTCGCCTACCTGAGCCTGCCAGCCGGCACCGGCGCGCTGGTGCTGTTCGGAGCGGTACAGATCACGATGCTTGGCGCCGGTTGGCGTGCGGGGGAGTCTTTCGGCGCGCGCGGGTGGCTGGGTTTTGCACTGGCCGTCGGTGGCTTCGCATGGCTGGTGGCGCCTGGCGTGAACGCGCCGGACCCATCGGGAGCGGCGCTGATGGCGGTGGCCGGGGTGGCCTGGGGCATCTATTCGCTGCGCGGGCGCGGCGTGGCCGATCCGCTGGCGGCCACGGCGGGCAACTTCGTGCGCGCCGCACCCCTGGCGCTGGTGCTGAGCGTGGTGCTGGCATTGAATGCGCACGCCAACGCCCAGGGCGCCTTGCTCGCCGTGGCCTCGGGCGCCATCACCTCGGGGCTGGGCTACGTGATCTGGTATGCCGCGCTGCCGGGGTTGGGCGCACTGCGGGCCGCCACGGTGCAGTTGTCGGTGCCGCTCATCGCGGCGCTGGGTGGCGTGCTTTTCATGGCCGAGTCGCCGAGCCTGCGGCTCGTGCTGGCGGGCATGGCCATCCTGGGCGGCATCGCGCTGGTGTTGCTGGGCAAGGCCCGATAGGCAGGCCAGGGCCCTGCCGCCCGGCCCGCATTGGTCGTCAGAAGCCCTGCAGCACCAACTTGCCTTGCGCCCGGCCGCTTTCGATCAAGGCATGCGCGCGACGCAGGTTTTGCGCATTGATGAGGCCGAAGTTCTCGCTCACGGTGCTGCGGATGCGGCCCGCGTCCACCAGCGCGGCCACCTCGGCCAGGAGCTCGCCCTGCCGGGCCATGTCGGGCGTCTGGAAGCGCGAGCGCGCAAACATCATCTCCCAATGCAGCGAAAGGCTCTTGGCCTTGAGCGGCATGGCGTCGAGCGAAGGCATGTCGTCGATCACGGCCAGGTGGCCTTGCGGCCGCAGGGCCTCGATGATCTGCGGGTAGTGGGTTGCGGTCTGGGTGAGGCCCGCCACCAGGTCCACCTCGCCGACGCCGGCCGCGCGCAGCCCCTGGGTCAGCGGCTGCGAATGGTCGATGACGATGTGCGCGCCCAGCTCCAGGCACCACTGGCGCGTGTGTGGCCGCGAGGCGGTGGCCACCACGCGAAGCTGCGTGAGCTGGCGCGCCAGCTGGATCAGGATGGAGCCCACGCCGCCGGCGCCGCCCACCACCAGCAGGGTCTGGCCCGCGCCACCGCCGCGCGGCACCCGCAGGCGATCGAACAGCAGCTCCCATGCCGTGATCGTGGTCAGGGGCAACGCGGCGGCCTGGGCGTCGTCCAGGCTGGCCGGCGCGCGGGCGGCAATGCGCTCGTCCACCACATGCAACTGCGAATTGGCGCCCGGCCGGGTGATGGAGCCCGCGTAGTACACGCGATCGCCGGTGGCGAAGCCCGTTACCTCGGCGCCAATGGCCTGCACGATACCCACCGCATCCCAGCCCAGCACCTTGGGCTGGCCGGCCTCGGGCGGGCTGTTGCGGCGTACCTTGGTGTCCACCGGATTCACCGACACCGCACTCACTCGCACCAGCAGGTCGCGCGCGCCGGGGCTGGGTTCGGGCAACTCCAGGTCCTGGAGGGCGTCCGGGTTCTCGATGGGCAGGGACTGGTAGTAGCCGATGGCTTTCATGGCGGGCATTCCTTTGACAAAGTGGTTTGGAAGAACGCAAGCGTAGTTTTGCAAGATGGGATTGATAAGATGGGAAAAATGGCTATTACCTTCAAATGAAGATTGAAAATCTGGCCGACCTCCAGGTGCTGCTTCACACGGCGCGTGGCGGCAGCCTGAGCGCCGCAGCGCGCGTCCTGGGCACGACGCCGGCTGCCGCGAGCGCGGCCCTCAAGCGGCTGGAGGCGCAACTGGGTGCGCGGCTGTTCGAGCGATCGACGCGCGCCATGCGCCTCACGCCGCAGGGGCAGACCATGCTCGACTACGCCGGCCGTGCCTTCGAGTTGCTGGCCGAGGGCGAGGCCTTGGTGGCGGCCGATCGCGGTGCGCTGGTGGGCGGCATCCGGGTGGCTGCGCCTTCCGACCTCACGCGCAACGTCCTGCTGCCGTGGTTCGACGAATTCCTGGCGCTGCATCCGGGGGTGGAGCTGGCGCTTTCGGTGGGCGACCGTCCGCTGGACGTGCTGCGCGACGAGGTCGACGTTGCGTTGCGCTACGGCCCGCTGGCCGATTCACGTCTCGTGGCGCGGCCACTGGCCATGTCGCGCCCCCGGCTGTTCGCCGCGCCTGCCTACCTCGCGCACCACACTGCGCCGCGCACCCCGCAGGACCTGCTGGCGCACAACTGCCTGACTTTTCACCGAGGCGGCCGGCGCCAGCAGGTCTGGCGCTTCGGCCTCAAGGGCCAGTGGGTCGACGTGCGCGTGCAGGGCGACCGCAGCGCCGACGATGCCTCGCTGGCGCGCCTGTGGGCATTGGCCGGTGCCGGCATCACCTTCAAGTCGGAGCTGGACCTGCGCCCCGAGGTGATGCGAGGTGAACTGGTCGAACTGCTGACCGAATGGGACACCGAGCCCTATCCGCTGCACGCCCTGTTGCCCAGCGGCCGCTTCGTGCCGGCGCGCGTGCGTGCCCTCATCGACTTTCTGGCCGGGCGCTTCGCGGCGCAGGCCGCCCCTCACTAAGATGCGGGGATGACAGCTTTGCGCCGCTTCTGGGCCGAACTCGGCACCCGCGACTTTGCCGCCCTCGATCCGGCGGCGACCGTGGCCGTGCTTCCCCTGGGCGCGACCGAGCAGCACGGGCCGCACCTTCCGCTGGGCGTGGACAGCCTGCTCGTCGACGGCATCGTGCAGGCCGCGCTGCCGCTGCTGCCGGCCGAGCTTCCGGCGCTTTTCCTGCCAACGCAGCAGATCGGCCTGAGCCCCGAACATGCCCGCTTCCCCGGCACGCTCACCCTGTCGGCCGAAACGCTGATTCGCGTCTGGAAGGAAATCGGCGCCGGCGTGGCTCGGGCCGGGGTGCGCAAGCTCGTGCTGTTCAATGCCCACGGCGGCCACACGGGCGCCATGGACATCGTGGCGCGCGAACTGCGCGAGGCCCACGACCTCATCGTCTACAGCGTGAGCTGGTTCAACCTGCCGCTGGGCGAGCATGCGCCGGGCCGCTTCGACGTCCATGCGGGCGAGTCGGAAACGGCCATGATGCTGGCCGTTGCGCCACAACTGGTGGACATGTCGGCTGCCAAGAACTTTGCCTCCACCTCGCAGGAGCGGGCGCAAACCTACCCCTTGCTGGGCAACGGCCGCAGCGCCAAGCTGGGCTGGGCCATGCAGGACTACAACGCCGAGGGTGCAGCGGGCGATGCCGCCGCCGCCACACCGCAGCAAGGGCGGGCGCTGGTCGACGCGTCGGCGCAGCAACTCGCGCTCTTGTTGGCGGAGGTGTCGCGCCTGCCGCTGTCCACCCTGGTCGATTCGCCCCGCTGGACCGATCCATCCTCGCCGCTATGATGACCTTCGACCGGTCGCGTCGCGGCTGGCGTCATCTAGAAGGGCCGCAGTCATGAGCATTGTCTGGACCATCCTGATCGGCTTCGTCGCAGGGCTTGTTGCCCGTGCGATCAAGCCCGGTGACGACTCGATGGGGATCATCATGACCACCGTCGTCGGCATCCTGGGCGCGCTGGCCGCCTCCTATCTTGGCCAGGCGATGGGCTGGTACGCCGCGGGCCAGGGGGCGGGCTTCATCGCGTCGGTGGTGGGCGCCATCGTGCTGCTGTTCGTCTGGGGCCTGATCGCCAAGAAGAAGTCGGGCTGACATGACGGGCGCCAGCGCGGACCAGGCTTGCGTGGTGACGACCGCGCTTGGCACCGAGGACGAGGCCGATTCATTGGCGGCCGCGCTGGTGGAAGCCGGCCTGGCAGCCTGCGTGCAGGTCGTGCACGTGCGCAGCTTCTATCGCTGGGAGGGCGAGCTCAGGCGCGAGCCCGAATGGCTGCTGCTGATCAAGACGCGCAGCGCGCGCTTTTCCGAGGTCGAGGCCTTCATCCGCGGGCGGCACAGCTACGAGTTGCCCGAAGTCCTGCAATTGCCCGTTGCCGGCGGCGCACCCGACTACCTGCGCTGGCTGCTCGACGCGACCGCCACCGGCGGCGCCAAGCCTCGTCAGGCGTAGGTCACCCAGTCTTTCCACGCGGGGCCGTCCAGGTGCGGCAGCGTGTTGTAGGTCACCAGCATGTGGCGCTTGGGCGTGAAGGCGAATTCGGTCACCGCCGTGTTGCGGATGCGCAGGTTGAGCTCGATGGTCGTTTCGGGGCTCGTGCCCAGCACGTGGCCGACGGCGGTGCTGATCGGGCCGCCGCTGGACACCACCAGCACCCGCGCGCCGTGGTGCCGGTCGCGCACATGGTCCAGCGCCGAGGTCACGCCGGAGAGAAAGTCCAGGTAGCTGGGCATGCCCACCGGCGCCGTCCGGCCCTGCATCCAGGCACCCAGGCCATCGCGCAGCAGGCGGAAGTGGTGCCGGTACATCTCGGGCGTGTCGGGCTTGGACAGCTTTTCCGGATGGATGGCTGCAATCACCGCCTCGCTGTCGTACTCGTTCAGGCCGGGCCAGGGCAGCACGTCGTCCCGCGAGAGCCCCAGGCCCTTGGCGATGCCTTCCCAGGTCTGGCGATGGCGCTTGAGCGTGCCGGTGATGACCGCGTCGAACTCCATGCCGCGCTCGCGCCAGTATTCGCCCAGGCGCTGGCTCTGGCGTTGGCCCAATTCGCTGAGCTGGTCGTAGTCGTCAGCGCCGAAAGAGGCTTGCCCGTGGCGCACGAGGTAGAGGGTTCCCATGGGTGGAATTCTGGCAAAGCGCCGGTGCGAAATCGGTCTCTTGTGCGACCGTCGCGAAGGTGTCAGTAGCCTTCGGATTCGAGCGTGACCAGTCCGCGCGGCGAGCGCAGGCTGGCGACCAGGTCGGGTGTGCCCTGCAGCACATCGACGCCCACGAGTCCGATACGCGCATAGGCTTCGCGCAGCAATTCGGCCCGAGGATGCGAGACGGTCAGCGACACCAGTTCGAGCCCGGCTGTCGGCATGGTGTCGGTGGGATGCACCGGGCCCCACTGGATGAGCGTGGGCAGGGCGCCGTACATCAGCCGCTGGCCGTCGTCGCGCACCGTGATCTGCCATTCGAGCCGGCCGGCAGGCGTGTCGCGCGAGGCTTCGATGACCGCGCCGCGGTCGATGCCCGGGGACCCCGCGGCCAGCGCGTGCACCGCACGGTTCGCGTCCGGCACGCGCGCCACGAAATGGATGAGGCGCGGACCCCGGCGCTGCAGCGTGGCTTGCAGGGCTTCGTCGTCCAGGTCGAACCAGCGATGCTGCTTTTTCGAGCGCGTGGGTTGCTTGCCGCGCTCGATGGCGATCAGCTCGAGATAGCAGCGCTCGAAGCCGCTGCCCGAGCACAGCACGAGCCGGTTGTGCGTTCCCATCAAGGGATGGGCGCCACCCGGCCCGGGCGGCAGGCCCAGCGTGGCCTCGCACCACTGCACGCATTCTTCGAGCGTTCGCCCGGCAACCACCAGGTGATCGACCACGGCGCGGGGCGGGGTGGGCTTGGACATGCCGGCGATTCTGTCAGCGCGCCGGCCGCTTGAGCTCAGGCGCCTTGCAGAACCTTGGCGAATACCGGGGCATCGACATTGCCGCCGCTCACGGTGATGCCCACCGAGCGGCCCTGCCAGCGTTCGCGCTGCTGCCATGCGCCGGCCAGCGCGGCGGCGCCGGCACCTTCGGCGAGGTTGTGGGTGTCGGCGTAGAGCGCGCGCATGGCCTGGGCCACTTCCTCGTCGGTGACGGCGATCACGTCCTCGGCCTCGCGCTGCACGATGGCCAGGGCCTGCGCGTCCGGCGAGCGGCAGGCCATGCCATCGGCCAGAACGGTATTGGCCGGCGACTGCACCACGCAGCCTTCACGCCATGAATCGAGATAGGCGGTGGCGTGGGCCGACACCACGCCCACCAGGCGCGTCGAAACGCCGCAATGGGCGCGCGCCGCCGCAGCGGCTGCAAAGCCGGAGCCCATGCCGATGGGCACGAAAACCACCTCGGGAACGTCGCCCAGCTTCTGGAGGTGCTCGAAGAACTCGATCCAGTAGGTGCTCACGCCCAGCACCAGGTCTCGAGCGAAGGAGGCAATCATGTGCATGCCTTCGTCCGCGGCGAGCTGGCGCGCATGCTCGGCCGATGCCTGGAAGTCTTCTCCGTGTTCGATCAGTTGCACGCCCAGCGCGCGCATCGCGGCGTTCTTTTCCACCGAGTTGCCATGCGGCACCACGATGGTGGCCTGCAGGCCGTGGCGCGCCGCGGCAATGCCGATCGACTGGCCGTGGTTGCCGCGCGTGGCGCTGATGACCTGCTGCACCTGCGGCTGGGCCTGGCGCAGCGCCGCCATGTAGGTCAGGCCACCGCGCACCTTGAAGGCGCCGGCCGGCGTGTGGTTCTCGTGCTTGGCCCAGACGCGGCAGCCCAGCCGCTGGGCCAGCAGGGGCCACGCGTACTGCGGCGTCGCAGGCATTGCGGCGTAGACCGTGCGCTGGGCGAGCGCGATTTCTTCGGAGGTGAAGCGCATGTGGGTTGCTACAGCGTGGCCGTGCCGTCGATGCAGACGACCGACTGGCCACCCACCCAGACCTGGCCGGCGTCGTCGCGCTCGATGCGTACGCGGCCGTTGCGGCCCATGCATTGGCCCTGCGCTGCCTCGTAGCGAAGCGGCATGCGGTCGTCGGCAATCAGCCACTGGGCCAGGCTGGCGTTGAGGCTGCCCGTGACGGGGTCTTCGTCGATGCCGGTGGCGGCAGCGAAGCCGCGCACTTCCAGGTCGGCGGTGCACGAGGGCGGCAACTCGGCCTTGCGGCCCGCACCCGCAAAGGCGCGTGTCTCGCGGTTCGAGCGCCCGATGAGTGCCGGCGCATCTTCCGTGGCCGTGGGCAGCCCGGCCACGCCGATCTTCAGTCCGATTTCCTTGAGCGCGCGGTGGTCCGGCGACAAGGTCAGCACCGTGTCGGCATCCTGCAGCAGCAGGCCCAGCCACACGGTGCCGTTGTCCAGCATCTGCGCGGCGAGCACCTGGTGCGCCTTCAGGCCCAGCGCGGCTGCCACCTTGGCCAGCACGGTGGGGCTGGGCGAGCTGCGCCGCAGCGGTGGCGCCTCGAAGGCGAGGCTTGCGGGCTGGTCGGCATCGCGGCGAATGCGCACCAGGCCCACGTTGCATTGCTGCACGACCACGTCCTTGCGCTTGGGCTGGTTCCCGGCGGCAAGCCACGCGTGGCAGGTGCCCAGCGTGGGATGGCCTGCAAAGCCCAGTTCGCCACCAGGCGTGAAGATGCGCACGCGGTAGTCGGCGCCCGGGTCGGTGGGCGGCAGCACGAAGGTGGTTTCCGAGAGGTTCGTCCAGCGCGCAAAGCGCTGCATGTCCTCGTCGGACAGGTCGGTGCCGTCCAGCACCACGGCCAGCGGGTTGCCGAAGAAGGGGGTGTCGGTGAAGACGTCGAGTTGCTTGAAGGCGCGTGCCTTGGGCATGGCGTTCACTCCAGCGTGAGGTCGAGCACGCCGAGCGCGCCCGACCGCGTGCGCAGCTGGCCAAACCAGCGCTCGACGTTCGGCCACGAGGGGCGCGTGTAGTCGGTGGCCGGCAGGCCGAACCAGCGGTGTGCTTCGCAGCCCAGCGGAATGTCGGCCATGGTGAAGCGTTCACCCAGCATGTATTCGTTCTTGGCCAGGTGCGCATCGAGCAGCGCGAACAGTGGCTCGGTGGCGTTGATCGAGTTGGCGATCACCGTCGCGTCGCGCTTGTCGGCCGGCGTGCGCACCAGTTGCAGGAAGGCTGGGCCGCTGGAGCGGTTCAGGGTGGTCTGCTGCCAGTCCATCCAGCGCTCGGCGTCGAAGCGCTCGACCAATTCGTTGGGGTAGAGGTTGCCGGCCGCGTACTTGGCGCACAGGTAGCGCACGATCACGTTCGATTCCCACAGCAGCATCTTCTGTGCGCCTTCGCCATCCTCGATGGCGGGCACCAGCGCATTGGGATTGAGCGCCCGGTACTCGTCGGTCTGCACCACGCCGAACTTGCCGCCGGCCTCGGTGCGCTGGAAGCTCAGCCCCAGCTCCTGCGCGCACCAGACCACCTTGCGCACATTGATCGAACTGATGCGGCCCCAGATCTTCAGCATGGTTTGAATGTCCTGTCGTATTCGGTTGAAAGGGTCATGGCGTGGCCATGGAAGCCAGCGATTGTTGCGTCTTCGCGGCAATGTGATGGGCCAGCGCCTCGCGCACGGTTTCGGCCAGCGCGGCAATGGCGGTGTCGATCTCCTGCTCGCTGGCCGTGACGAAGGACAGGCGCATGGTGCGCGGATCGCCGCTGCCCGCGTAGAAGGGCGCGCCCGGCACAAAGGCCACGCCGCGCTCCACCGCCTTGGGCAGCAGGCTCACGGTGTCGATGCCCTCGGGCATGCGCAGCCACAGGAACATGCCGCCGGCGGGGCTGTTGAACGCCACGTCCAGGCCCTTCATCTCGCGGCGCAGGGCGGCCAGCATGGCGTCGCGCTGGGCCTTGTAGAGCGAGCGGATGGTCGGCACATGGCGCCCGAGGAAGCCGTCCTTCATCACCTCGTACACCATGCGCTGGTTGAAGATGGGGCTGTGCAGGTCGGCCGCCTGCTTGGCCTGCAGCAGCTTGGGGAAGATGGACTTGGGCGCCACCATGAAGCCCAGGCGCAGGCCCGGTGCCAGCACCTTGGAGAAGGAGCCCAGGTAGATGCAGCCTTCGGGGTTGCGCGCCGTGAGCGGCAGCGGCGGCTCTTCGTCGAACCAGAGTTCGCCATAGGGGTTGTCTTCCACGATCGGCAGGCCGGCCTTCTGCGCGGCGGCGGTCACCGCGGCGCGGCGCGCCTCGGTCATGGTGCGGCCGGTTGGGTTCTGGAAGTTGGGCAGCAGGTAGACGAAGCGCGCATCCTTGGCCTTGGCTTCGAGGTCGTCGGGCAGCACGCCCTGCTCGTCGCTGGCCACGCCCACGGCCACCGGCTCCATGGGGGAAAAGGCCTGCAGCGCGCCCAGGTAGGTGGGCGTTTCCACCAGCACGCGGCTGCCCGGGTCGAGCAGCACCTTGGCGATCAGGTCCAGGCCCTGCTGCGAGCCGGTGGTGATGAGCACCTGTGCCGGGTCCACGTCCCAGGGCAGCATCTGCGCCACGGCTTCGCGCAGCGGCGCGTAGCCTTCGCTGGCAGCGTATTGCAGGGCGGCGTTGCCATCCTTGTGCAGCACCTCGGCGCAGGCATCGGCAAAGGCCTTGATCGGGAAGGTCTTGGGCGAGGGCAGGCCGCCGGCCAGGCTGATGATGCCGGGGCGCTCGGTGACCTTGAGGATTTCACGCAGCACCGAGGGATTCATCTTTTCGGCGCGCGCGGCGAGTTTCCAGTTCATGTCGTTTCCTTGGATGTTGCGTTCGGGAATGAGGGGGCAGGGCGACCCTGCGACAGCTTCTTGCCGGCCACCACGGTGGCCACCACGGCAATTGCAAAGCCGATGGTGAGCGTATCGATGGATTCGCCCAGCAGCGGCACGGCCGCCAGGATCGAGACAAAGGGTTGCAGCAGTTGTGTCTGGCTCACACGCAATGCGCCGCCCAGGGCCAGGCCGCGGTACCAGGCAAAGAAGCCCACCCACATGGAGAAGATGCCCACATAGGCAAAGCCGACCCAGGCAGAGGTGGCCACCTCCTGCTGCGGCCACAGCCAGATTGCGCCGGGCAGGGTAAAGGGCAACGCCAGCACGCAGACCCAGCAGATGACCCGCTCGGCACCCAGCTCGGGCGTGATCTGTGCGCCATACACATAGCCCAGGGAGGCCGCCAGCACCGCCGCCACCAGCAGCAGGTCGGCCCATTCGAAGAAACCGCCGGCCGCGCCACTTTGGTGTGCGCGAAGAAGAGAGAACACCACCACCAGCAAACTGCCGGCCACCGCACACACCCAGAAACCCAGGCGCGCGCGCTGGTGCAGTACCCAGGCTGCGACGGCTGCAGTGCCCAGCGGCAGCAGAGCGGTCACCACCGCGGCATGGCTGGCGCTGACCACGCGCAGCGCATAGGCCAGCAGCAGCGGATAGCCCAGCGCGTTGCCCAGCACGGCCATGGTGAGCGGCTTCCAGTGCGCCGCCTTGGGCAGCGGCGACCGGGTCGCGAGCAGAAAGACCAGCGACAACACGCCAGCCAGCGCGGCGCGCCCCAGGGTCACGAACCAGGGCGAGAGCTGCGGTGCTGCCTGCGTGCCGGTGGCCAGGCGGGTCATGGGCAGGGTGAGTGCGAAGATCGCGACACCCAGCACGCCCAGCCACATGCCCAGCGCTTCTTCGCTGACGCCCAAGGCCCGGCGTTGCGAGGAGGTGGCGGCGCCGTTCATACGCGTGACATCCAGTAGGCGGTGAGCACCAGCACCAGGGCCATCACCCGGTTGAACCACAGCAGGCGCCGCCCCTTTGCCAGCCAGTTGCGCAGCAGCGCGCCTGCCAGGGCGTAGGTGAAGTTGCTGGTGAAGGCGAAGACCAGCATCACCGGCGCCACGATGGCAAAGCGATGCAGCGCATCGGCCTGGCCCGCGATCCAGCCGGCCACGATGGTCAGAGCCAGCAGCCAGGCCTTGATGTTGAGAAATTGAAGGCCCACGCCCTGCCAGAAGCCCACTTGCAGGGGCGCGTCCTTGGCCGATGCAAAGGAGCCGCTGCCGGCCAGTTTCCAGGCCAGGTACAGCAGGTAGCCGATGCCCAGCATCTGTACCGCCAGGCGCAGGATCGGTGCCGCCAGGATCAGCGCGCCCACCCCCGCCGCGCACAGGCACAGCAGAAGCGACCAGCCCACGGGCACCGCGAAGATGAAACGCATGGCGCGCGGAAGGCCTCCGTTGGCAGCCAGCGTGGTCGACAGGGTGGTATTGGGGCCGGGCGAGAAGCTCATCGCCGTGGCCAGTACCAGCAGCGCAGTGAATTCTTGCCAGTTCATTGCGCACACTTTAAACTTGGCCACCATTACAGTACCAGTACAGATACTAATACAACCACTAAATCTGTATCGGTCCACGGCTAGACACAGATGGCGACATGCTGACCCGAACCTCAGGCCTTTCACTTACCGACCAGCTTTCCGCCCGCTTTGCCGAGCGCATCCGCACGCGCCTTCTTGCGCCCGGCGCAAGGCTGCCGTCCGTGCGCGAATGTGCCAAGCAGCAGGGCGTGAGCCCGCACACCGTGGTGGCGGCCTACGACCAATTGCTGGCGCAGGGCCTGATCGAGGCCCGCCGCCAGCGGGGCTTTTACGTGCGCGACGTGGTCGCGCTGCCGCAGGCGCAAGCCCAATCAGGAAGTTCGCAGCAACTGGTCGGTGTGGCCGCGCCGGTGGCAGCGGACGCCAGCTCGCTCATCCGCGGCATGTTCCACCGGCAAAGCGACAAGCCGCAGCCCGGCATGGGCGTGTTTCCGCCGGACTGGATGGAGTCGACCTTCATGCCGGCGGCTGTTCGCCGAGTGACAAGCGGCCCGATGCTGCAAGAGCTGTCGCTCCAGTACGGCGACCCGGCCGGCGACCTGGCGCTGCGCCAGAGCCTGTCGCAAAAGCTCATGGGCATCAATGTGCCGGCCTCGCCGGACCAGATCATCACCACCGTGGGCGCTACCCATGCGCTGGACATCGTCAGCCGCACCCTGCTGCGTGCCGGCGATCCGGTGATGGTGGAAGAGCCGGGCTGGGCCATCGAGTTTGCCCGGCTGGAGTCGCTGGGCATGCGCATCCTGCCGGTGCCCCGCCGAGCCGACGGCCCCGACCTGGACGTGATGGCGCGCTACTGCGAAGCGGGTGAAGGCCATCGGCCCAAGCTCTTCGTGAGTGTGAGCGTGCTGCACAACCCCACTGGCTACAGCCTGACGCCCGGCAGCGCGCACCGCCTGCTGCAACTGGCCAACCAGCACGACTTCCACATCGTCGAGGACGACACCTACAGCCACCTGGCCCCTGACCACGCGACGCGCCTGTGCGCGCTCGATGGCCTGCAACGCACCATCTACGTCAGCGGGTTCGCCAAGATCCTGGCGCCCAACTGGCGCATTGGCTACATGGCGGCACCGCCCCAGCTTTTTGGCCGTTTGCTGGAAACCAAGCTGATGGCCACGTTGACCACGCCAGCCCTCTTCGAGCGGGCCTTGGCCTGGTGCATCGACCAGGGACAGCTGCGCCGGCATTGCGAGCGCATTCGCGCGCGCCTGGATGCGGCGCGCGGCCGCACGGTCAAGCTGGCGCTGGCTGCCGGCTGCAGCTTCGCGGCGGAGCCGGCGGGCCTGTTCGGCTGGGTCGAGACCGGCGTGGACACCGATGCCATGACCCAGCGCATGCTGGACGAGGGCTTTCTCATCGCGCCGGGCTCGCTCTTTCATGCGCGCCGACCGCCCAGCACGCTGATGCGGGTGAACTTCGCCACCGGCCAGGACGCGGCGTTCTGGAAAACCTTCGCGCGCGTGCGCGCCGAAATTCTGGGGCGCTAGAGAAGGCGGTCCGGGGCCAGGGGGCCGATCACGCGGATCATCAAGCGCTGGCCGAGCGTGGTTTGCGGCTCGGTCGTGGTGTCGCTCAGGCCACTGTCTGCGGGGGCGCGCCAGTGCAGTTGCCCATCGACCCGCTCGACCCGCCACGCGCCGGTGCGAAAGCCTTCCTCGATGCGCTGGTTGGCTATGCGCGCCAACTCGTCGCTGCGGATCAGCAGCGCAATCTCGGTGTTCTGGAGCTGGGAGCGCAAATCGAGATTCATCGAGCCGATGATGATCAGGCGCCCGTCGATGGTGAGCAGCTTGGAGTGCAGCATGGCCCGCGATGCGCCGCCCACCGAGCTGCCGCCCGAACTGCCGCCCGAGCTGCCCAGCACGCTCGAACTGTCGAGCCCGGTGCCTGCCCCGCCGGGGTCGCTGCGCATTTCGTAGAGCTGCACGCCCATGCCCAGAAGCTCCTCGCGATGGCGCGCATAGCCAGCGTGTGCGGCCGCGGCGTCGTTCGACGACAGCGAGTTGGTGAGCACGCGCACCCTCACCCCGCGCGCCGCCGCGGCCGCCAGGGCCTGCTTCATGTCCTGGCCCGGCACGAAGTAGGGCGAGACGATGTTGATCTCGGAGCGGGCCCGCTCGAACAGGCTCAGCAAGCCCTCGACCACGCTGTCGTCGTCCGCTGCCGCGGCCGCCTGGCGCACGACCGGATCGTTTCCGCGCACCACCACACCCGGCCGTGCCGGTTCGGCCGCGGTGCCACCACGCTTGCCGTTGGCATTCAGCGGGATCTTTTCGGGCTTGTCCGCCAGCATCACGGCCGGTGCCCAGACGAAGTGCGCCTTGCGCAGGTCCATTGGCACGTCGTCAGGCGGTGCGGGGCGGGCCTTCGCAGCTTCCTGCTCTTCGGCCTGCGTGCGCTTGATCTGCTCGCGGAGCTTGTCGAGCTCCTCGCGGGTCACCAGCGATTCCACCGGGTAGGCGCGTTCGTTGTTCCAGTAGTCGTCGAAGCTGCGCGACAGGTCCTTCACGATCGCCCCGGCGGCCAGCACGTCCATGTCGACGAAGTTGGCATCGGTGCCAGCGCCGAAATAGGCGTCGCCCAGGTTGCGCCCGCCGGTCACCCCCATCGCGTTGTCGGCGATGAACAGTTTGTTGTGCATGCGCTGTTGCAAGGTGCTGGCATCGTCCAGGGCATTGAGCATGCGGCCCAGGAACGAAGCCCGGGAGCCGGCCAGCGGATTGAACATGCGCATTTCGACATTCGGTTCGAAGGCCAGCCGCATCACCACCGCATTGCGGCCGGTGCTGTGGAAGTCATCGAGCAGGATGCGCACCCGTACGCCGCGCCCCGCTGCCTCGCGAACGGCTCGCAGCAATTTGCCGGAGCTGGCATCGGCATGGATGGTGTAGTACTGGAGGTCGAGTGTTTTCTGCGCGGCGGCGATGAGGGCCAGGCGAGCTGCAAAGGCTTCCTGCGGGCCGCTGAGGAGCAGGAAGCCCGAGGCATTGCCGGAGGCGGCGCGTTGCCTCACGCCTTGCGTCAGTGCGCCAAGGGATGTGCTCTCGGGCGCGGCCCAGGCCGTGGATGGCGGTCGCTCGACTTGCGCCGGCAACTCCGCGCAGCCGCCGACGAAAAGCGCGATTGCGGCCAGCACCGCGGCGAACCCGCGACGCCACACGCGCAGGATCGAAGCAGATGCAGGCGCGGTCATGGCATGCATGGCGGCATCATCGCACCGGCCCGCCATGGCCGCCTCCGGGCGCGCCCTAGCGCGCAGCGCTGCCCAGCTCCTCCCAGCGCTCAAGTGCGGCCATCAGTTCGTCATCGATCTGCGCGTGGCGCTCGCCCAATTCAGCGGCGCGGGCTGCCTCGTTCATATAGATAGCGCCGCCATCCTGTTCCAGGGCCTCGGCGATCTGCTTCTGTTCATCTTCGAGGCGGGCGATGAGGTCGGGCAGCCCCTCGAGCTCGCGCTGTTCCTTGTAGCTCAGCTTCTTGCGAGCCGCGGGCCGGTCGGCCGACGGGGCGGCCGCGGGCGGTGCGCTCGCTGCAGGCTTGGGGGCGGGTGCCCGCTGCGCGGCCAGGTCCCGGGCGCGCTGCGACTGGGTGAGCCAGTCCTGCACGCCACCTTCGTACTCGCGCCAGCGGCCGTCGCCCTCGAAGGCGATGGTGCTGGTCACCACGTTGTCCAGGAAGGTCCGGTCGTGGCTGACCAGGAAGACCGTACCGTCGTAGTTCTGCAGGAGGTCTTCCAGGAGTTCGAGCGTGTCGATATCCAGGTCGTTGGTCGGCTCGTCCAGCACGAGGACATTGGCCGGGCGGGCGAACAACCGGGCCAGCAAAAGCCGGTTGCGCTCGCCGCCGCTGAGCGAACGCACCGGCGAGGCGGCGCGTGCCGGCGAGAACAGGAAGTCCGACAAATAGCTTTTCACGTGCTTGCGCTGCTTGCCGATCTCGATCCACTCGCTGCCGGGGCTGATGAAGTCCTCGAGGGTGGCATCGAGGTTCAGGGCGTCGCGCATCTGGTCGAAGTACGCGACCTGCAGGTTCGCGCCGCGCCGTACCTTGCCCGAGTCAGGCTCGAGCTCGCCCAGGATGAGCTTGAGCAGCGTCGTCTTCCCGGCGCCATTGGGGCCGATCAGCCCCACCTTGTCGCCGCGCAGGATGGTTGCGCTGAACTTGCGCACCACCACCTTGTCGCCAAAGGCCTTGGTGGCCTCGGTCAACTCGGCCACGATCTTTCCGCTGGGCAGGCCGCTGGCGACATCCATGTTGACGCTGCCCAGTGCCTCTCGCCGGCTGGCCCGACGCTGACGGAGCGCCTCGAGCCGGCCGATCCGGCTCTGGCTACGGGTACGTCTCGCTTCGACGCCCTTGCGGATCCACACCTCTTCCTGCGCCAGCAGCTTGTCGGCCTTGGCGTTGATTACCTCCTCCTGGGCCAGCTGTTCTTCTTTCTGCAGCTGATATTGGGCAAAGTTGCCCGGGTACGAGCGCAACTGGCCCCGGTCCAGTTCAACAATGCGGGTGGCGACGCGATCCAGGAATGCCCGGTCGTGCGTAATGGTGACCACGCTTCCCTTGAAGTCGATCAGCAACTGTTCCAGCCACTCGATGGAGTCCAGGTCCAGGTGGTTGGTGGGTTCGTCAAGTAATAGGACGTCGGGCGCAGTAACCAGGGCCTGGGCCAAGGCGACCCGCTTCTTCGTTCCGCCCGACAGGGAGCCGACGACGGCATTGGCATCCAGATGGAGGCGGTCCAGGGCCTCTTCCACGCGCTGCTCCCAGTTCCAGGCGCCATACGCCTCGATCTCTGACTGCAGGGCATTCAGGTCGGCGCCCTCGGGCGCGTTCAAATACATATCCCGCGCGGCGGCCGCATGGGCCAGTCCCTCGCTCACTGCGTTGAAGACAGTCGCTTGAGGATCAAGCAGGGGCTCCTGGGCGACATAGGCGACGCGCACGTCCTGTTGCTGCTGTAGCGTTCCGTCATCTGGGGTCTCAAGGCCTCCCAGGATCTTCAGCAGGGAGGACTTGCCGGCGCCATTGCGCCCAATCAGGCCGACACGCTCGCTTGTCTGCAGGGAGAATTCGGCGTGGTCAAGCAGTGGGACGTGGCCGTAGGCCAGTTGGGCATCCAGAAGAGTAAGTAAAGCCATGCCGGGATTATCCGGAGGCCGCCAGGGGCGGCACTCTTAAGATGGGGCAGTCAGCACAGAGGCCGCCAAAGCGGCCTCAAAATTATTTTCATAGGTGCTTTCCCTGACCGGGAAATCCGGCATAGAATCATGGGCTCGGCAGTACACGGCAACGTGAACTGATTGCAGGGAGGCAAAGCGAATGCGGCGCCTCCTGCTTGTTAAAACAAGCTAATGCAACGAACCGAAAAAACCTCTTGAAGTTTGCGCGAGTCGAGA